>NZ_JAAEDU010000001.1:0-1466044 GCF_013344985.1 Gilliamella sp. ESL0254 | reverse complement strand
CTGGTCGTGTTGAACGCGGTGTAATCAAAGTTGGTGAAGAAGTTGAAATCGTTGGTATCAAACCAACTGCTAAAACAACTTGTACTGGTGTTGAAATGTTCCGTAAATTGCTTGACGAAGGTCGTGCGGGTGAAAACGTTGGTGTATTACTACGTGGTACAAAACGTGAAGAAATCGAACGTGGTCAAGTACTTGCAAAACCAGGTTCAATCACTCCACATACTGATTTCGAATCAGAAGTGTATATCTTAAGTAAAGATGAAGGTGGTCGTCACACTCCATTCTTCAAAGGTTACCGTCCACAGTTCTACTTCCGTACAACTGACGTAACTGGTACTATCGAATTACCAGAAGGCGTAGAAATGGTAATGCCTGGTGATAACATCAAAATGACAGTATCATTAATTCACCCAATCGCGATGGCAGACGGCTTACGTTTTGCGATTCGTGAAGGTGGTCGTACTGTTGGTGCTGGTGTGGTTGCTAAAGTTATTAAATAATTGAATTAAGCCTTAGCGGCAATAGAAAGGGTATCATTCGATGCCCTTTCTTATCTAGTCTGTTTAGCAAAATGTTTTTATTAAAAGAGCATTTTGGAAAATAGATATTATTATAAATAACATAATATAGGTTTTATATGCTAGTAAGTAACGAGAGTCAAAATACAAATACTATTCTAGACAAATTGAAATGGGGTTTAGTTCTAGTATTGATTGCGTTTATTGTTTGGGGAAATTTTTATTTTTCTCAACCTAATGATATATATCAACCTAATACAATCGTTCGGATTATTATAGTTGTTGTTGTTTCGCTATTAACTCTGTTTATTGCGGTCACAACAAACAAAGGAAAGTTATTTTTATCATTTCTAAATGAATCTAGAAAAGAGTTAAGAAAAGTTGTATGGCCAACTCGTAAAGAGACAACACAGACAACTTTACTTATTGCAGCTATCACAGTTATTGTTGGTTTAGCGCTTTGGGGAATGGATTCTTTATTCCGTTCAATAATCTTTTATTTAACATCAATAGGGCGTTAATATGAGCGAATCACAACAAAAACGGTGGTATGTTATTCAGGCTTATTCCGGCTATGAAGGACGTGTTGCACAATCATTACGTGAATATATCAAATTACATAATATGGAAGATGCATTCGGTGAGGTATTAGTACCAACCGAAGAAGTCGTTGAAATGAAAAGTGGTCAACGTCGTAAAAGTGAACGAAAATTTTTCCCTGGTTATGTATTAGTTGAAATGATGATGAATGATGCAACTTGGCATTTAGTGAAAAGCGTGCCAAGAACAATGGGTTTTATTGGTGGTACTTCTGATAGACCAGCACCTATTAGCCAACGCGAAGTTGATGCTATCATGAACCGTTTGCAACAAGTTGGTGATAAACCGCGTCCTAAAACCTTGTTTGAGCCAGGTGAACTTGTTCGTGTTAACGAAGGTCCATTTGCTGACTTTAACGGCGTTGTTGAAGAAGTTGACTACGAAAAAAGCCGCTTAAAAGTATCCGTTTCTATTTTTGGACGTTCAACGCCTGTAGAGCTTGATTTTAGTCAAGTGGAGAAAAGCTAATCTTTTGATATAGTTTTTTCACTGAATTAGCAGTATCTTTTACAAAACCACAAGAGTCTATCTTGTGGTTTTTCTTTTATAAAATAAATATAATGCCTTTCGAGAATTTGGGAATAATAGTTCTGTTTCTAATATATTTAATTAAAGTGAGTCGCCAAGGTAGATAAAACCACTATCGGATCATAATTTAACTTATTATTAATATAATACAGGCAATCTATTCTTTTTTAGATTTTTTTATTCTTTTACCCATATCAAAGTGATATCCCAACCAATAGTTAGGCCAACGTGCTTCGATTCCTATATTATTAACTATTAAAGCAACCATGACTAATAAAACTGAACCTATAAGTACTGGTGTTATCAAGAATGAATAGTTAGTAATTCCAGACATCATGATTAGAATAGGGTTTGCACCAGCTGGAGCGTGAACTACACGTAGTAACTGCATCAATGCGATAGATGTCCCAACTGCTAATGCTATCGGTATAATTCCATTACTAAATAAATTAATGAACAACACACCTATAAAAGACGAAATAAAATGCCCTACTATAACACTTCTTGGTTGTGCTAATGGAGATTTAGGTGCAGCAAATAACAAGACGCATGTTGCACCAAATGGAGCCATAATTGCTAATGTACCTCCCCACTGAGTGATTACGAGCAAAGTTAAAATCCCTAAAGCACCCCCAATAAATCCTCTCAATATAGCTACTGCGTTAGGTTTAGGTGACATCACCTCTCCTCCTTTTAATTTTTCTAGCATAAATCTCTCCTGTTTGGTTAATGTGGGGTTTTAATAAAACTAGTAAGTCTATTAAGTAAACTGTATCGTTTACTTAATGTATATTTATTAACTATAAAGGTCAAATATTATTTATAATTAACTATATTAGAGTTGTTGTGATAGAATCAAAAATATTCTAGCAATTACAAATAATAAAAAATGAAATTGAAGCCTGAAATTGTTGATATGATACTTGCTGCGGCTGAATCGCTGTTTAATGAATATGGTTATCATCCTGTTAGTTTAGAGCTTATTGCAGAAAATGCAGGTGTATCAAAAAGAACATTATATAAATATTTTGGTGACAAAAATGGGCTTGTAAGTAAAGTGTTACTTAAGAGGAATGATTTTTTTAAAAAATCACTTACAGATGTTATCGCTGTTTTTTCTGAGAAAAAAGACAAAATCAATGCAATTATTTCATGGCATATAAAATGGTTTAAGAATGATAATTACCGCGGTTGCATGTTTGTACGAGCTAAGTCTGAATATAACAATAAAAGTGAAGAAATATGCGCTATTGTTAGTGAACATAAAAAATGGATTCAAGATAGGATTTTTGAATGTCTAGGAGGCACAAAGTCATGTGAACAAGCATCTTGCCTAATTATGTTAATACTTGAAGGTATGATATCTTGCACATCCGTTTTTGGTATTGAGGGATATGATTTTGAACAGGCAAAAATGTATATCTATGATATCGTCGATAACATTGGCGAGGATAACCTATGAATTTAAATAGCTGGCTTATAGACAATGGATAGCCAATTACCTAAAGCCTCTTAATCGAAATGATCAATTTAATCTAAATTAAACGATTCCAGCTGTTGTTGTAATTCTAACCATTGTAGTTCTGTTTCTTCTAATTGATTTTTAAGTTGGCTTTGCTCTAGTAACAAAGTTGTAAGTTCGTTTTTTTTGCTCGCATCATAGATTGCAGGATCAGACAGTTGTTCTTCAATTTGCTTTAATTGATGGGTTAATTTATCAAGCATCTGTTCTTCTTTTTGTAACTGTTTTTTTATTGGCTGCATTTGTGCACGTAATTCAGCTTGTTTACGTTTTTGCTCTTTACGATCTTGAGCTGATATATTACTTGTATTTTCTTTTTTGGGTGAATTTATTTCGTCATTTGATTGGTTATCATCTTTTTGTGCTTCGGCTAACCATTTTTGATAATCATCAAGATCGCCGTCAAATGGTTCAACTTTATGATCATGGACTAAATAGAATTCATCGGTGGTCGAACGTAGTAAATGGCGATCATGTGACACCACAACTAATGCACCATCAAAATCAATTAGCGCTTCAGTCAATGCTTGTCGCATATCTAAGTCTAAATGATTAGTTGGCTCGTCTAATAAAAGAAGATTCGGTTTTTGCCAGACAATTAAGGCTAAAACAAGTCGCGCCTTTTCACCACCTGAGAAAGTTTTAACTGGCTCGGTGACTTTATCGCCTTGAAAATCAAATCCACCTAAATAATTACGCAATTCTTGCTCTGTATTTTTCGGTTCGGCAAGTTGCGTTAAATGCCAAAGCGGTGACTCATCGGGGCGTAGATATTCTAATTGATGTTGAGCAAAATAGCCTAATTGAACACCTTTAGCGAGATTAATATGTCCTTCTTTAGGTGCAAGTTCTCCGGCGAGTAATTTAATAAGCGTTGATTTCCCGGCACCATTACGCCCTAATAAGCCAATGCGCGAGCCCGGAACTAAATTAAGCTTAATTTTTTCTAGTATAATTTTATCATCGTAACCCGCTACGACTTTGTCCATCATTAACAAAGGGCTTGGTAAGAATTCTGATGGCTTAAAATTAAAATGAAATGGATTATCAACATGCGCTGGTGCAATCAGTTCCATTCTTTCTAACATTTTTATACGGCTTTGCGCCTGTTTAGCTTTTGTTGCTTTGGCTCTAAAGCGATCGATATAATTTTGTAAGTGTGCAACTTTGAGTTGTTGGCTTTCATAAAGAGACTGTTGTTGTGCTAACTTTGTAGCTCGTTGAATCTCAAATGAGGAGTAGTTACCAGTGTATTCAAATAAACTTTTTTGTTCAATATGAATAATTTTATTGACTAAAGGATCTAAAAAATCACGATCGTGAGAAATTAAAATTAAAGTTCCTTGATAGTTGCTTAGCCATTTTTCAAGCCAAATGACAGCATCTAAATCAAGGTGATTGGTTGGTTCATCAAGCAATAATAAATCAGAACGACACATTAACGCTTGTGCCAAGTTCAATCGCATTCGCCAACCACCGGAATAGGACTTAACCGGTAACATTAATTGCTCATTAGAAAACCCCAATCCATGTAATAATGTTGCAGCTCGTGCACGAATTGTCCATGCATCTATGGTATCAAGCTTTTCATGAATGACCGCAATTTGTTGACCATTATTTTGCTCATTGGCAATATTTAACTGCTTTTCTAATTGACGATATTCACGATCGCCATCAATAGCATATTCAATCGCAGGGATATCTAATGCGGGTGTTTCTTGATTGACCCAAGCAAGTTGCCATTGCGATGGTATACTTAATGTGCCAGCATCTGCTTGAATTTCACCTTTAATTAGTGAAAAGAGTGTCGATTTTCCGCAACCATTTTTACCTACTAATCCCACTTTTTGTTGAGGATTAATGGTTGCTGAAGCATTATCTAAAAGTAAGTTAACGCCTCGGCGCACTTGGATTGAATCAAAAACTATCATGATATTTATGTCTATTATTCAAAATAAAGTAGGTTAATAAAAATTGTTTTAATCATCTAAAATCAGGAACGTTATAAAACAATCAATTTAAACAAAAAAGCCCTTTGTTGAAACGAAAAGGGCTTAAATTTAATTATTCGTAGGCCTATTTTTTAATTGCTGATAAAGCACGACGAATAAAGAACGTACATATACCAACAAAAACAAAGAGACCTAAAAGTTGAGGTAACATACCTAAATCAAGCGGTATTGCGAGTGGAGCATCATTTCCGCCATTGGTGATGCTAATCACAATTACAATAGCCAACAACACGCCAACTAAGCTCTCACCAACAATCAAGCCAGATGCAATTAGCGCCGCTTTACGATCAACTTTTTGGTATTGTTCTTGTGGATCTAAATTTTGCGCTAGGGCTTTTTTGTATGCATTACGTTTAAGTATCCATGATAAAAAAGTACCAATAATAATTGGTGTTGTAATGCTTGGCGGTAAATAAATACCTAACCCAACAGCAAGAGCTGGTATGCGAAAATTAGATTTATTTTGGGCAAGAATTAAATCAATAATAATAATAACAGCGCCTAAAGCAAGCCCTATTAAAATCATTGTCCAGTCAAGTTGATGGGCAAAAATACCTTTAGCAATTGTTGTCATCAGTGTTGCTTGTGGTGCTGCCAAAACTTGAGTTGCATCCATATCAGAACGAGGTAAAGCGCCAGTAAAGCCGTAAGCGTTATATAAAATCTCTAAAATAGGCGCAATAACAATGGCACCAACAATACAGCCAAGTAATAATGCCACTTGTTGCTTCCATGGGGTAGCATTAACTAAATAACCTGTTTTTAAGTCTTGTAGATTATCATTTGAAATACAAGCTATTGCTAATACAGCGCTGGTAGTAAAGAGTGCAAGTGCTGTTGCAAAATTAGAACCTTCAATAGAAGACAGCATACCATTCGCTTCGCCTAAGCCCAATAATATTAATGAAATGACAACTACGGCAACAATTGCTATTCCTGATATTGGGCTTGCTGATGAGCCAACAAGTCCAGCCATATAACCACACGCGGCAGCCACTAAAAAGCCCATAATAAAAGCAAATAATACAGCGCAAAAAACTAATGTCCAAGCCATGCCTGCTGATAATCCACTATCGGCAATGAAGCTATAAAAAGTCACTAATAAAATAACTAACATACCACCCATAATTAATAAAATAGCTTTAGGTGATAAATCTCGCTCGGTTGATGCAATATCATTGCCAGATACATCTGAACGTATACTTTTAAATGATATTTTTAAACCTTCAATCATCGGTTTGATTAATGTCAGTAGTGTCCAAACCGCTGCAATAGCAATGACTCCCGCTCCAATAAAGCGTATATCTTTTGCCCAAAATCCCATTGCAACTTTAGATAAAGGCAGACTAGTATCATAATCGGTAATTGCACTTAAAATTGGAACGCCAAATACCCAACCAATAATGGTTCCAATTAAAATAGCAATGCCAGACATAATCCCAATCAAATAACCTGCACTTAGTAGCGCTAACGAAAATCCCATAGGAAGTTGAAAAATGGATTTGCCAGCAGTAAACCAATAAGCAGTACTTTCAGATAACGCACGAAAACCATTAGTAAAAAGGCTAACAGTGGATGCAATCACGCCACCAAATAAAATATCCTTTAAACCATCATTAGTTTCTTTATTATCGGTTTTAGATCCTGCCTTCAAAATTTCAGCAGCAGCCACTCCCTCAGGATAAGGCAAATTGCTTTTAACGACCATGACATGTCGTAATGGGATTGAAAATAAAACCCCAAGCATTCCACCAGCGGCACATATTGCAAAGGTTAGCCAAAAGGGAAAGTTTTGCCAGTAACCAATCATTAACAAACCCGGAAGCACAAAAATAATGGAAGACAATGTGCCTGCTGCCGATGCCTGAGTTTGCACCATATTATTTTCTAAAATAGTTGATCCAGAAAACAGTTTCAATATTGCCATTGAAATTACTGCAGCAGGGATTGCGGATGAAAACGTTAATCCCACTTTTAAACCAAGATAAACATTTGATGCAGTAAAAATGACAGTAATAAAAGCACCAAGAATGGTGCCCCTTAAAGTAAGTTCACGTAAATTATTCATATATCAATAAAGTTAATTTAATAGGGGAGTATTATATACTTAATTCGCTTTTATCGGCTAGAGGTTCCGTAAATAGCTACATTTTAGTCGCTTTTATCATTATTTTTGGTGAAATAATTAGCAATAACATCAAAATATATTGCTATTAACCTTTAAAAAAATAACCGTTTTGTTATGAAACCTTTACAATGACGCTGATCAATGACTTATTTGTGGGGGGATATTTTGAACGGATTACAGCGCTTACAAGCTATTATCAAACAACTTCGTGATCCTGTTAATGGTTGTGAATGGGATAGAGTTCAAACTTTTGCATCTTTAAAATCATATACATTAGAAGAAACGTACGAAGTACTTGATGCCATTGATAAACAAGATATGGATGAGCTAAAAAAAGAACTGGGTGATTTACTATTTCACATTGTCTTTTATGCTGATTTAGCCCAAGAACAGGGAAGCTTTGATTTAGATGAGGTATGTTTAGCGGTTGCTGATAAGTTAGTTTATCGTCATCCCCATATTTTTACCGAAAATAAGGTTGAAAAACCTAACTGGGAACAACTTAAACAAAAAGAGCGCGATCAAAAAGCACAATACTCATTGCTTGATGATATTCCCCAAGCAATACCCGCCTTAATGCAAGCTGAAAAAATTCAAAAACGCTGCGCCTCGGTTGGTTTTGATTGGCATGATATAAAACCTGTGCTTGATAAGGTAAAAGAGGAAATTGGTGAAGTTGAGCAAGAGCTTGAACAAAACAAACAAGATCCACAAAAAATTGAAGAAGAGTTAGGGGATTTATTGTTTGCTACCGTCAATTTAGCTAGGCATTTAAAGATTAAATCAGAACTCTGTTTACAGCAAGCTAATAAAAAATTTACTCGGCGATTTCAGCAAGTAGAATCGATACTTAAACAAAAAAATTTGTCTTTAATTGATGCAACGCTTGAACAAATGGAAGACGCGTGGCAAAGTGTTAAACAATTAGAACAGATTAAACTCAATAGCGAAGTGAATAAAAATGACTGAACAAAAAAACGAATTGTATCAAGAAATCGAAGCTTGGGCACAAAATGCCATTTTAAACAGCCCGACTTGGAGTATTAATCAGCTCGATTACTCTGAAAAGAGCATCACTGTTGTTGAAATGATCATCAGTGAACTGGCTGAAAAGAACTTCAGCATATCAGAAGAACAACTCAACATGATATCGCAAGAATACGGATGTTATTTATTACTCACCGCCCATAAATTATATGGTGGCGAGTTTTATTGGAACGAAGAGTTTGAACAACCCATGTTAATTTGCTGTGAACCTGATGCCATGATAGTCCTTATGACATGGAACAAGGTCAAAGGGCGCCTAGTGGGGGATAAAGCCGATCATATTGCCTATTTCCTAGATGAGTTTGGTAAAGCTACCTTTCAACCAGAAAAAGGCACTCATATAGTTTATTTATAATAAAAGTAATTATTTTTAAAGTTATTTACCAAGAAAACTAAGAAAGCAGATAAATATTAACAAACTCTAAAATATTGCTGAATTAGTTGTGTGATAGCCTCGAGCCTTTGAGGCTATACTAATACTTGGCACACTAAAAGCAACGTTATTACTGTCTAAATAACTTAATTATTCATAAATAGTTGTTAATCGAGAAAATCTTGTTCTTAATGAAATATAATCTTTTGAAAAATAATCAAATTTAACTTTAATTTCTTGGTTTATTAATTTAAATTTCATGATAACATAAGGATTAGAACTAAATTTAGCAGATAATAAATCATCATAATTAAGCCTTGATACAATTTTATTTGTATCTTGATCTGTAAAACAGATTTGTTTATTTATTCGATCAAAATACATAAAATTTTCATAGGCTCTATCGCAATAAAAATTTGAACGAACAAACTCATCCTTAAACTCACTTTTAAAAATTGTAATATGTTTATTAATAATAATATTTGTGTATTTAATAAATACCAGATAGTAAGCTAAAACGCCAATAATGATAAATGTGAGTCCAATATAATAATTTTTGAAGAAAAAGCTACAAACAGAAATAGCCCACAAAAGCACCAAACACCCGCTAGTAACTGATCTTATAATTGAAAATAACACTGACATCTCCTTTGTCTTTTGTATAGATTATATTTTGTAAGGAATATTCAATATAATCAATCTATAATTTTTATACTTAATCGTATAATAGCCTAAATATTTTGTTTTTTTTCAATATCTACTAAGAGCGGTAAGGTTTCCAATATTTTGAGATTTTTTGGGGGAAGGGATAAATAATATCAGTGATAATGTCTAAGTTATGTTATTTTTATGCAAAATCTTATAACGCCTAACCACATATCTCTGATTGATATGCGAACCTACTTCAGTTGTCGGCACATTCTGACGCCGGAATAATACAAATAAACATAGCATTAGGTGATAATTGAGTTTCTTTTTTTGTTAAAAGCAACTCAATTACCACCCAAAAATCGGTCAGGAAAGGTATTGATTTTATTGAAGTTTTTATTTGGCTGTTTTTAAGAAAATCAACAGCTTATACTACTTTGACAATGTGCTGAAAACTAACAAACCAGCAAAACTGAAAATAGCATGCCCTATAGCAGTCATTTAACACCCAAAAATCGGTCAGAAAAGGTATTGATTTTATTAGATTTTTTATTTAGTAGTTTTTATTCAAAAAAACACCACCAAAACTATTCCCCAAAACACGCCAACAAAAGCTTAACCCATCTTATTAACAAAACTTTACAAATTTTTAACAAAAAAACTGGCGCATTATTATTCAACAGGTTATAATTTCACCGCTTTTAAAGCAAGGGAACGCTCATTAGTTGAGCGAATAATTATAAAAAATCGAAATAAAACAAAAATTCACTTGACAAGTTAATCGTTATGCGCTATCATAATCGGCATCTGGCATCTGGCATCTGGCATGCCAAACCTATGTCTTAAATCTACTTCAATTTCACCGTAGTCTAAATCAGACTCAATTCTTATTTTTATCACCGAAGTTATCGAAATCGCCAAGGCCGAAGCTTTTACCTTTCTTATCAAAGTCATCGTTGCTTTTTGCTCCATTGTTGCTATTGCCGTATTCGTTTGATTCACAGGCATTATCGGCTTATACCTCAAGGGCAATTGAAGGCTCTGCACCGTATTTAACGTATGATAATGGCAGAACCAAAGCGACAACAACCGCTGATTTACTCAGTATTACATTATCAGATAATCGAACATTTACGCCATCCAATGGTTCAAGTGCGACCAACCCCATTGTATTACCCGTCGCAGGTCAAAGTTTTACTGATATTCATATGATGGTGCCACCATCAACCAATTCTGTTAGTTTAAATGACTTAGTGACAAGTTATCATTATTGGGGTGATGATGATGGGGATGGGCAGGGAGCAAATGGCGTTACGGCAATAGGTAGCTTATCGGTTGCTATCACCGATAAAAACAACCAAGCTGTAGGACGTGGTACGGTTTTAAGTCTTTGTCATGCCCCTTATAAAGTGGTGTTAAATAGTAGCGGGGGGAGTTTAACCACACAGTACGGTGTACCTAATAGCAGTACATTCAGTGGTAGCTCGGCAACCTATTATATCACTCCACCACCATCGCCTCGTATCTGTTATGCAAGGCCGAATTTGATATTTAATGGACAATACGGCAATACATCAACTTGGGACTCAACAAAAGGTCATCTTACTCGGTCTACCGATCCTGCATCTTACAATCGTAACTTTCCTACAACGGGTGCGGATGGTTTATATTTTGATTTAGACATTGCTGGGATTGATGCAAGTCAGCTCACTTGGGCGCCTGTCACTCATGAGGGCATTACAGCAACAGTGACAAGGGTAACCGCAAACGATAGCTGGCTGCCTAATGGTTCAGAAGTTGTCACGCGTGTAACGCTAACAGGTCCAGAGGCAAGAAGTCAAAATTATATTGTTAGCTATAGCTCAATTGGCCGCCCAAATTTACCTGCGACATTTGAGTTAGTAGGTAGAGATAGTGGTGGTAGAGCGGTAATCAAATATGGGTTTGTATTGGGGAGGTGGTTTGTTCACCGAGGACATATAAGAGAAAACTACGGTGGTAATAATCAGATTAAACCTTGGTGTGATGCTTTTGGATATAGGATTCCAATGTCAAGTGAACTGGCAGGAACCACCAGTAGGTTCGGGTTGGTTTCTTATCGTAGTATAGGAGGTTTATTTAATGAGTGGGGTAATGTAAGTCATTACGGCGTAGGCTTTAGTAGCGGCAAATATTGTACTTATAATAGAACCAACTCGCCTCGGATATATATTTCTCCTTCAGGCAGTATAAGTAATACTATGTTGAGATCCAGTTATCACCCTAATGATTGCTATGCCCGCCCCCCTGGCGGCCCTGGTGGTCTTAGTGGGGTTTGTGTTTACCCTAGCCATTACTAATCCTTGCGATGAGGGGGACTTTTATATGACGAAAATAATGGGAAAACTATTAAGGCAAGTAGCCCCTAAATCTGTAGGGAGGGCATTAAGCCGATGAAGTTGCTGTATTTGGACTGCTAAAAGTAGCCAAAAAAAGAGAGGCCAAAAACCTCTCTTTTTTTACGATAAATGCTAACTTACGCTGTGCGTTATTTATTTAACGCGTGATACATATTCACCTGAACGAGTATCCACTTTAAGCACTTCACCAATTTGCACAAATAAAGGTACACGAACAACCGCTCCAGTTGATAATGTTGCTGGTTTGCCGCCGGTTCCTGCTGTGTCACCTTTTAAACCTGGATCGGTTTCGATCACTTCAAGTTCAACAAAATTCGGTGGTGTAACTGCAATCGGTTGGCCATTCCATAATGTTAAAATACATTCCGCTTGATCAACTAACCATTTTGCATTGTCACCAACTGCTTTGGCATCAGCCGATAGTTGTTCAAATGTGTCGTTATTCATAAAGTGCCAAAACTCGCCGTCGGTATAAAGGTACGTTAAATTCATGTCAATAACGTCAGCCGCTTCAACTGATTCGCCAGATTTGAACGTTTTGTCGACTGTTTTGCCTGAAAGTAATTTTTTAATTTTTACCCGGTTAATAGATTGTCCTTTACCCGGTTTATAAAATTCATTTTCAACAATGACACACGGCTCGCCATCTTGCATTATTTTAAGACCAGCTTTAAACTCATTAGTACTATAAGATGCCATAAAAGCTCCAACTAAAATTCTGAATTACAAAAAAATGAACCACATTATACAGCAAAAAATTGAACCACAAAATAATAAAGATAAATGGATTGTTGATCTTGCCAATGTTGTGACCGATATCAATGTTCTATATTCTTATTTAGAGTTGGATGCGGATGCGATTTCGAGCCTGATGCTGCAGGCAAGAAAGCAGTTTCCTCTTCGAGTGCCGATGGCGTTTATTCGCCGGATGAAAAAGGGCGATAAATCAGATCCACTTTTGTTACAAGTGCTTTGTCATGATGACGAGATGCTAAACGTGGATGGCTATAGCCACGATCCCTTGCAAGAGCAGGATAATGTCATTCCGGGATTGTTGCATAAATACCATAACCGTGCGTTATTAATTACGAAGACAGCCTGTGCGATTAATTGCCGTTACTGTTTTAGGCGGCATTTTCCTTATCATGATAATCAAGGCAGTAAACAGAATCTTGCTGTGGCGCTTGAGTATATTGCTAATCATCCTGAACTTGACGAGATTATTCTGTCAGGAGGGGATCCGTTAATGGCTAAAGATCATGAAATGGCTTTTTTGATCGACGAATTAGAAAAAATCCCTCACGTTAAGCGGTTGCGGATTCATACCCGTTTAGCGGTGGTAATTCCGTCGCGCATTACACCTGCGTTATGTCAGTTGTTTGCTAAAAGTCGGTTGCAATGTGTAGTGATTACTCACATTAATCACCCAAACGAGATTGATGATGATGTCGCTCAGGCGGTTTTGTCATTGAAACAACATGGTGTGACGATGCTTAATCAGAGTGTTTTGTTGAAAAACGTTAATGATAATGCCGATGTGTTGGCGATGTTAAGTGATCGGCTTTTTGATGTAGGTATTTTACCTTATTACATTCATTTGTTAGATAAAGTACAAGGTGCAGCTCATTTTTTTGTGGATGATGAGTCTGCCAAAGTTATTATGAAACAACTTGCCGAGCAAGTATCTGGCTATTTAGTGCCTAAGTTGGCACGCGAAATCGGTGGCGAAAAAAGTAAGCGTGTACTTGTTTTTACTGAAAAGTGAATTGAGTTTGTTTTTGTAAGTGGTTGTTTTGTAATGTGTTTACTTTATTTAGTTTTGTCGTATCATAATAAAGAGCTAATCGAATTTATTCGTATTTATCTGTTAAAATCTCATTGACGAAAAATAAAATAGGCACTATAATTCCGACCTCTTTAATTAATGCTGTGGAGTTTTACTCTGCAACTTGTTGATAAATTAGATTTGGATATAAATCGTCATGAAACGCACATTTCAACCATCAGTATTAAAACGCAATAGAACTCACGGTTTCCGTGCTCGTATGGCAACTAAAAACGGTCGTCAAGTTCTTGCTCGCCGTCGTGCTAAAGGCCGTGTTCGTTTAACTGTTGCTAGCTGATTTAAAGTTGGGTGATTAAGCTCACTTTTCCTCGGGAGTTGCGCTTGTTAACTCCCTTTGATTTTAATCATGTCTTTCAAGAGTCTATTCGAGTTGGCTCCCCGTTTCTTACCTTAGTTACACGAAGAAATACCTTAGATCATCCTCGGTTAGGGTTTGCTATAGCTAAAAAGCAGGTGAAACGAGCTCATGAGCGTAATCGTATTAAACGACTGGCTAAAGAGTATTTTCGGCATCATCAACATCAGTTTCCTAATATCGATTTTATTCTGATGGCTAAACAGCCTGTTGTAGACTTAGATAATCAACAAATCGTTGAGACACTTAATCAATTATGCCAACGGATCATCGCCAAACAAAAGGGTTAAATAAATTTATATTGATTATCAAATTGCATGTTTGTGCATGTAAGGATATGATAGTTAATGTTTTTGTGTTTTTGATTCGTGTATATCAGCGTGTTATTAGTCCTTTACTGGGTCCTAAATGCCGCTTTACGCCGACATGTTCGCAATACGCAATAATTGCACTAAGACGCTTTGGGTTAATAAAAGGTGGTTGGCTAACAGCTAAACGTGTATTAAAATGTCACCCTTTACATGAAGGAGGAGAAGATTTTGTTCCTCCCAAAACTAAAACCAATAGAGAAAAACACTAATGGGATCGCAACGTAATATTTTAGTCATTGTTTTACTTTTTTTATCTTTTTTTATTTGGAAAGCGTGGGAAGAAGACCATGCGCCAAAACCCCCCGTCGCTAATCAGTTGACACAATCAGTCAGTGAAGATGATTCAACCGATGGTTCAGCACAAGGTAAAACAATTACCGTTAAATCTGACGTATTGTCACTCACTATTAATACCTATGGTGGTGATGTGCAAGCTGCTCAATTGCTAAAATATGAGCAAACACTTCACTCAGGTACACCTTTTCAATTATTAACATCACGCCCTGATTTTGTTTATATTGCTGAAAGCGGTTTAACCGGTAAAGATGGTCCTGATAATGCGACTCAAGGCTCAAAACGCCCTGTCTATCAAACCGCGCAAACAGAATATGTTTTAGCTGATGGGCAAGATGAATTGCGAGTACCACTAACTTATCAAGTTAACGGCGTTACTTATACTAAATATTATGTATTGCATCGTGGTAATTATGCTGTTGATGTTCAATATGATATTAATAACCAAAGTGGTGCGCCAGTTGAAGTGTCAATGTACGGTCAATTAAAACAAACCGTTAAATTACCAGATGATATTCCAACTGAAGGCGGTAATGGGTTAGGGCAAAGTGCATTCCGTGGTACTGCTTATTCTAGTTCTAGTACTAATTATAGCAAATATAGTTTTGATGAAGTTAAAGATAAAGCTTTAACCGTTGAAACGCAAACAGGTTGGGTTGCGATGTTGCAGCACTATTTTGCATCGGCATGGGTGCCAGCGCAGGAGCAAAATAACTTGTTTTATACGCGCTCAACCGCTAAAAACTCACAAGCAACCATTGGCTTTAAAGGTGAGCCAACGGTTATTCAAGCTGGTGGTAATCAGTCTATTACTGCAAAACTATGGTTAGGACCAGAAGTTCAAAGCCAATTGAAAGAAACCGCTAATCATCTTGATTTAATTGTTGATTATGGTTGGTTATGGTTCTTGTCTCAACCGTTATTTTACTTGTTGAATTTTATCCATAGTTTTATTGGTAATTGGGGCTTTTCAATTATTGTTATTACATTTATTGTGCGTGGCCTTTTGTTCCCATTAACGCGAGCCCAATATCGTTCTATGGCTAAGATGAAGCTATTGCAACCTCGCTTACAGGCTTTGAAAGAGCGTTATGGTGATGATAGACAAAAAATGAGCATGGAAACAATGGCGCTTTATAAGCAAGAAAAAGTGAATCCATTGGGTGGCTGTTTGCCTTTAATTATTCAAATGCCGATTTTCTTGTCATTGTTCTATATGTTAGGCAATACAGTTGAACTACGTCATGCTCCATTTGCTCTTTGGATTCATGACTTGTCAGCACAAGACCCATATTATATTCTGCCATTATTGATGGGTGGTACCATGTTCTTAATTCAGAAGATGTCACCAACACCAGTCACAGATCCGTTACAACAAAAATTGATGACTTATATGCCATTAATCTTTACGGTATTTTTCTTGTGGTTCCCATCGGGATTGGTTTTATATTATATCGTTAGTAACTTGTTCACAATTGCTCAGCAACGTATTATCTACTGGGAACTTGAAAAAAAGGGACTTCACGAGAAGAAAAAGAAATAGTATAAATAAAGGAGGGGTAAAATCCTCCTTTTTTATTTTGGGTGTTAATAGTATGAATATACAGCAACAATTTAATTTAACGGGTAATGAAACCGGCTACTGGTTTGTTAGTGCCAATGGTCGGTTATGGTTGCCTAATGGCGAGGTGCCTGTTGGTTGTGCTAGAGAATTTGGTTTTACTAACCAACTTGCTCAGCCAATCGGTGAATGGAATGGGCAAATAGCTTGGCTGATTTGTCATGAAATAAAAAATGCGATGAGTTCAATTCGTCCATTACTTAATAGCACTGATCCCTCATTATTTAATATGGCTGGTCGGGCTGTGCAACTTGCTGAGTTTTACCGCTCACATAAATATTGTGGATATTGTGGGCATGAAATGTATCTCAGTAACACGGAATGGTGCTGTATGTGTGACCATTGTAAAGAGCGTTATTATCCACAAATTTCGCCATCGATTATTGTGGCAATTCGTCATAATAATAGAATTTTGTTAGCTAAGCACGTTAGGCATAATCAAGATAACTTATATACTGTTTTGGCTGGTTTTACTGAAATTGGTGAAACCATGGAAACGGCAGTTGAACGTGAAGTCTTTGAAGAGTCGAAGATTAAAATTAAAAATATTCGCTATGTTGGCTCACAACCTTGGCCTTTTCCAAATTCGCTTATGATGGCTTATTTAGCTGATTATGATAGCGGTGACATAGTGGTAGATAAAAACGAGCTTATTGAAGCAAACTGGTACCATTATACACAGTTACCTAAAATCCCAGAGTATGGCACCATTGCAAGACGTTTAATTGAAGATACGATTGTTCTATGTCGTGAATATGATGAATTCGGTGAAAATTAACCATATTCACTTAAGTATCAATAGGCGTAGGTCTATTGATATTCAATCGTACGAGTTAGCTCAACCGTTTCGGATTCAACCCCTGTTTTGACACAAACAGCCTTGGTCCAATCTTGATTTTCATTGTAGTTAGTGTAAGTACAGGTTTCGGTTAATTCGACTTCTTGTTCATTTTTATTATTAATGATGATCTCACCATTTGATGTTAACTTGTATGTTTTGAGAATGGTTTTTTCTATTTGGTTGTTTTCGTTATAAATGATCTCTTTTTCTTGCGCTAAAATTGGGAATTTTGTTTTCTCATCGACTGGAACATATGCATTATATAAAATAAGCTCTACATGGTCATTTTCATAAATAATTTTGTTGTTAAAAATGACGTTATTTTCTGCAAAATGGGACAAAGTTGTTTCAACTAAATGGCCTTGTTCATCAAACTCAGAATTTTCGACAATATCACCGTCATTGTTTTTCATTCCAAGAATATTTTTTTGTGCATCAAAAATAATATCGTATTGCTCTCGGTTATTACCATAAATGTATTTAGCTGTATCATAATTGACTTCGCCATACAGTCCGTCTAAATCATAATTAGCAACATAACCTTGTGCGTTATAGTTAATGACTTTATTTGATGAGGCTCCCGTTATTTTTTGTTGTTTAATTAATTTGCTATTTGGTAATAGCTCGGGTTCAGTATGAAAAAGATAACTATTAATGACAGTTGTTGCTAACTGCTGAGATGATTTTTCTGATATTTTTTCATCCGGTTTTTTTTTATCGTCACAACCGCTAATTAATAATGTACTGCTAATAACGCATATGTATAAAAATAGACTATTCTTTTTCATAAAGCTCATCCCTATTTATCCTATTGTTTGAAAATATTAATAATAAAACGTTAAACTAAGTAGTTATTTATGCCTACACCAAATGG
The DNA here is from genome assembly GCF_013344985.1 of Gilliamella sp. ESL0254. Classification (NCBI taxonomy): domain Bacteria; kingdom Pseudomonadati; phylum Pseudomonadota; class Gammaproteobacteria; order Orbales; family Orbaceae; genus Gilliamella; species Gilliamella sp. ESL0254. Next base: position 1,448,067 of record NZ_JAAEDU010000001.1, on the reverse strand, counting down.
CAAGTGCTTCACAATGCCAATCTTTCATCATGTTGCACCAAATGTAACGCCATTTACGAATAGTATCGTTGTGAAAATTGAGCGTTTTTTCTATTTGTACGTTATTAGCACCAGAAACCAGAAGTTCAATAAATTGTAACCATAATTCAGGTTTTGGCATGCGGTTCAAACGAGTATTGCTTAAAGTGTTAAAACTATGTCGGCAGCGTTTACAGCGATAGCAAGTTCGAGATCCGACTTTGGTTGTTTCATTGGAACCACAATGTATGCAAATTGGATTTTGCTCATTTAATAAAGTGGTTACTTTTTCTTTTATGGTTTTATATTGTTCTGCTAAAGTTGGAATTAATGTAGTTTGCTTTTGATGAGTATACCACTTCTGTAATGAAGGGTAGTGGATCTGAAGATAATTAATTATTGCACGCTCTCGACGCATTACTTTTTCGATTGAAATTTCAAGACTTTTAGCAATATTGGGATAACTAATATTTTTTATACGACTAGTGAAAATCACTTCTAACCAATTAAATGGTGCAAGGCGATTGAAAGGAGTATTGGTTGAAACGGTAAAATATTTATGACAGTCTTTACAGCGGTATGTTTTAGTCGGTTGTGAACGGATTGAATAAAACTTTGTATTTTTGCAAAACGGACAAACGTCTACATGTTGTGATATTATTTTTTCTAGGACATGATGAAATGCTTTTAATTCGTCATGTAATTCGTTTGGTACAAGTTCATAAATCATTTTTATTCTCTTATTACTTATCCTAGCAAATGTTATCAACACTTTACTATAAACATATGGCTTTCTTGATGCTATTCTACACGTTTTACGGAAAACGTATTCTTAAAACTGTTTTAATATTAACCTATTTTTAAATTTTTGAAATTAATAAAAATGGGTAAATGCATGAATGCTAAATACGTTTATATAGCAATTAAATTGCCTCCTTACTTATTTTTTGCTTATAGTCTTAGGCGCACGTTTATTTAGGTGAAGCTTATTAACATAAAAAGCGCCTTTTCCATTATTTAAATAAACTTTGTTATTGTTGATGTAACCATTCAGCCACTTGTTTGGCAAAATAAGTTAAAACACCATCGGCTCCAGCACGTTTAAAGCAAAGTAAAGATTCCATAATGGCTGACTTTTCATTTAACCAACCGTTTTGAATTGCTGCTGTTAACATGGCATACTCGCCAGAAACTTGATAGGCAAAAGTAGGAACAGCAAAGGTTTCTTTCACTCTTTGCACGATATCAAGATAAGGCATGCCTGGTTTAACCATGACCATATCTGCACCTTCGCTTAAATCTTGATAGATTTCTTGTAATGCTTCATTGCTATTAGCGGGATCGAGCTGATAAGTTTTTTTATTGCCACCTTTAATATTTTTGGCAGAGCCGACAGCATCACGGAAAGGACCGTAAAAACAAGAGGCATATTTGGCTGAATAAGCCATAATTTGGGTGTTAACAAAACCGTGTTTTTCTAGTTCATGACGTATTGCTCCAATGCGTCCATCCATCATATCGCTTGGCGCAATAATATCCACTCCAGCTTCTGCTTGCATTAAAGCTTGCTTCACCAGTGTTTCAACAGAAATATCATTTTGCACATACCCTTGCTCGTCAATAATACCGTCTTGCCCATGCGTTGTATAAGGGTCAAGTGCGACATCTGTAAGTATGCCAAGCTCAGGAAATTCTTTTTTTAATGCTCGAACAGCTTTTGGTACTAAGCCATTTTTATTATATGACTCTTGTGCAAGTAATGATTTTTTTTCCGATTCAATAGCTGGAAATAAGGAAAGAACAGGAATTCCTAATTTTGCGATTTGTTCTGCTTCTTTTAATAATACATCAATACTCATTCGGTTAACGTTTGGCATTGAGGTAATCGGCTGTGTAATATTATTACCTTCAACAATAAAAACTGGATAAATTAAGTCATTGACTGTCAAGTTATGCTCTGCAACCATTCGTCGACTAAAATCATGGGCACGATTACGGCGTAAGCGACGATTTGGATATAGGCCAGTAATTAATGAAGGCATGAAAAACTCCTGTTTATTCTTAATAGATATGATTTATTATCTGATGCTATATGTTGATTAGCAAATTAATTTTCTCTCTTACAATAATTCTATTTTTTACTTTACAAAATATATTAATTAGAGGTAAAATTGCGCACTAATTTTAATCCCTTGTGATATTAAACAAATTTGAGGTGAGAGGCACATGCCAGTAATTAAAGTACGTGAAAATGAACCTTTCGATGTAGCGTTACGTCGTTTTAAACGTTCTTGTGAAAAAGCAGGAGTTTTAGCTGAAGTTCGTAATCGTGAATTTTACGAAAAACCAACAACTGTTCGTAAACGCGCAAAAGCGGCCGCTGTTAAACGCCATGCTAAAAAATTAGAAAGAGAAAACGCTCGTCGCACTCGTCTATATTAATATTTTAAGATTATTTATACTGAAAACTTGAATTGATATTAAAATCAATTTGCTATATTTTTAATATAAAGAATTCTAACAAGCCGTATTTTTGATACGGCTTGTTTTCTTTCTATAACGCCAAAATTGGTTAAAATTCATAATGAAAGGTCATATTCCTCGCGATTTTACTTTAGATTTGATAGCTCGCACAAATATTCTTGATGTGATCGGCAAACGCGTAAAAATGAAAAAAAAAGGAAATAATTACTTTGGTTGTTGTCCTTTTCATGATGAAAAAACCGCTTCTTTTTCGCTAAGTGAAAAAAAACAAATTTATTATTGCTTTGGCTGCGGAGTATCTGGCTCAGTAGTGAATTTTTTAATGCAATATGAGCATTTGTCTTTTCCTGAAGCAATTGAAGAATTAGCTAGTATGCAGGGGATTCGAGTTCCTTATATAGACAGCGATAATAATCAAATCGATCAATCTAAACAAATTGAATCTCGAAATGTTCGTCGTGATCTATATGCATTAATGGCTAAAATCACCAATTTTTATCAACAACAATTAACATTACCAACATCGACAGAAGCCCGTAAATACCTTGAACAACGAGGATTGAATGCTGAAATTATAGCCAGGTATAAAATCGGTTTTGCACCTAATGAATGGCGGCTAACATCACAAAATGTGGTTAAAAGTCATTCTGAAACAGTGCTTTATGAGCGAGCTGGCATGTTAGTGATCAACGATAGCGGTAATCGATATGATCGTTTTCGCGGGCGGATTATGTTTCCTATCCGCGATAGACAAGGTAATGTGATTGCATTTGGTGGGCGAACCATTGTTAATGATTCAGCTAAATATATAAATTCACCTGAAACACCGATTTTTCATAAAGGATATCAGTTGTATGGCCTTTATGAGGCTCAAGAGATTAATCGTAATCCTCAGCAACTTGTAGTGGTTGAAGGGTATATGGATGTTGTTTCTTTAGCTCAATATGGTATTGATTATGCTGTTGCCGCGTTAGGCACGGCAACATCAGAAGAACATATTAAATTATTATTTAGGGCAACAGATTCTGTAATATTTTGTTATGACGGTGATAACGCTGGAAGAAGTGCAGCTTGGCGAGCACTTAATGTTCTCTTGCCTTGCTTGATAGATGGCAAAAAAATTGCTTTTGCTTTTTTACCGCAAGATGAAGATCCAGATAGTCTTGTTCGTAAAATTGGTAAAGACGGTTTTGAAAATTATTTAAGTGAAGCTTCAAATTTATCAAAATTTTTATTTGATGAGCTTTTGAAACAAGTTGATTTAAAAACACCTGAAGGAAAAGCTAAATTGAGCTCATTAGCTTTACCGTTGTTTGATCAAATTAAAGCAAAGGCATTTAGATTAAATTTATTACAACAACTTGGCAATTATTTAGGTTTACTTGATGTTTCTCAACTAGAGCAATTATTGAGTACGATTCGTTCTAAAGGCGATGAAAGAGTAAATGAAAACGTTCCTGCATCACGCATCAAATTAACTACGATGCGAGTGTTAATCGGTTTATTACTTCAATATCCTAATCTTGCTACGCAGGTTTCTGATATCAATGTGATTCGTCAGGTTAAAATGGCAGGTATTGATATTTTTATTGAATTACTTGAATTATGTCAACGTTACCCTAATATAACGACAGCACAAATATTAACAGAGTGTATAGATAGGCCTTTTTATAAGCAGTTAAGTCGCTTGTCTACATGGGATTGCCATTATCAAGATGATGAAATAGACTCAATTTTTTCACATACTTTAAAAGAGTTATATGATAATATACTCGCCCAAAGGCAAGATGAACTGATCGCAAAAGAGAGAGTCTCTGGTTTAAGCACTGCAGAGAAAAAAGAATTGGCGACCTTAATACTTGTTTTATCAAAAAAAGACTAAATATATAGGGTATATGTAGAACCCAACTAGTACTTTACATATATAATATAGATGACCAAATAACTAAAGTGGATACCTTTTATGGAGCAAAATTCTCAGTCACAGTTAAAACTCCTGATCATCCGAGGTAAGGAGCTAGGATACCTGACCTATGCAGATGTCAACGATCACTTGCCTGAAGAGATTATTGATTCAGATCAGATTGAAGATATTATCCAAATGATTAATGATATGGGGATTCAAGTTCTTGAAGAAGCCCCAGATACTGATGAGTTATTACTTTCAGATAATGTCCCCGATGAAGAAGCCGTTGAAGCAGCAACAGCATTAGTATTATCTAATGTTGAGTCAGAAATTGGTAGAACAACCGATCCAGTTCGTATGTATATGCGTGAAATGGGAGCGGTTGAACTGTTAACACGTGAAGGCGAAATCGATATCGCTAAACGTATTGAAGATGGCATTAATCAGGTTCAAACTTCAGTATCAGAATATCCGGAAGCCATTACTTATCTTTTAGAGCAATATAATTTAATCGAAAGTGGGCAAGTTCGTTTATCTGATTTGATTACAGGTTTTGTTGATCCAAATGCTGAAGAAGCTGCTGATGAACTGCCTGAAGATTTAGTGGTTAGTGAAGCCGAAATCGAAATTGATGATAGCGATGATGAAAACGAGGATGAAGAAAGTGATGCTTCAACTGATGATGACGTTTCTATCGATCCTGAAGTTGCAAAAGCTAAATTTGCTGAATTAAAAGAGCAACATGATAAAACTTCCGCTGCTATTAAAAAATATGGACGAGCTCATAAAAAAGCACAAAAAGAGATCGAGAATTTATCTGAAATCTTCAAACAATTCCGTTTAGTTGCTAAGCAGTTTGATATTCTTGTCAATAACATGAGAAGCATGATGGAGCGCGTTAGAACTCATGAACGTGCGATTATGAAAATTTGTGTTGAACGATGCAAAATGCCGAAAAAACAATTTATGACTTATTTTACCGGCAACGAAAATAACATGGATTGGTATAAGAAAGCATTAAATTCTAAAAATGCATTTGCGGTTAATTTAAAAGATTTTGATGAGCAAGTTGCTGCTCAAGTAAATTTGTTACAACAAATAGAAACCGAAACCAATCTATCTATTGAGCAAATCAAAGATATTAATCGACGCATGTCTATTGGTGAAGCTAAAGCTCGCCGTGCTAAGAAAGAAATGGTTGAGGCTAATTTACGATTAGTTATCTCTATTGCGAAAAAATATACCAACCGCGGATTACAATTTTTAGATCTTATTCAAGAAGGTAATATTGGTTTAATGAAAGCGGTTGATAAATTTGAATATCGCCGTGGCTATAAATTTTCAACCTATGCAACTTGGTGGATTAGGCAAGCCATTACCCGCTCTATTGCTGACCAAGCGAGAACAATTCGAATTCCTGTGCATATGATTGAAACAATTAATAAGTTAAATCGTATTTCGCGTCAAATGTTACAAGAAATTGGCCGTGAACCAACGCCTGAAGAATTGTCTGAACGTATGCAAATGCCAGAAGATAAAATTCGTAAGGTACTTAAGATTGCTAAAGAGCCTATTTCAATGGAAACACCTGTTGGCGATGATGAGGATTCTCATTTAGGTGACTTTATTGAAGATACGGCTCTCGAACAACCGTTAGATGCGGCAACTTCTGAAAGTTTACGTAGTGCAACGCGTGACATTTTATCTGGATTAACACCAAGAGAAGCAAAAGTGTTGCGTATGCGATTTGGTATTGATATGAATACAGATCATACGTTAGAAGAAGTCGGTAAACAATTTGATGTAACCCGTGAACGTATTCGTCAAATCGAAGCTAAAGCATTACGGAAATTACGTCACCCAAGTCGTTCCGATGTGCTTCGTAGCTTTTTGGAATAAACTTTTACATCTAAATATATCGCCACTTTTGTGGCGATTTTTTTAATTCAAGACGCGAACACTATGAATATACTGCAACGTTTTAAAATTGATCCATTTTTGTTGGTACTTATTTGTGTTGTGGTTACAGCAAGTTTGTTTCCTTGTGAAGGACAAGCTAAAATCATTTTTGAACACCTTACTACTTTTGCCATTGGTCTGCTATTCTTTATGCATGGCGCTAAGCTGTCCTTGCAATCCATTGTTTTAGGTATTAAAAATTGGAGATTACATTTGTTAATTTTTGCAACGACATTTGTGATTTTTCCTCTATTAGGCTTGATGATGAAATTTCTTGTACCCTCTTTTTTATCTCAAGAACTTTATTTAGGATTTGTATATCTATGTGTTTTACCTGCAACAGTTCAATCTGCGATAGCGTTTACTTCAATTGCCAAAGGCAATGTGGCTGCTGCAATTTGTAGTGCCTCAGCATCAACATTATTGGGTGTGTTTATTTCTCCTGTTTTAGTAGGTTTATTAATGAATACCCAATCTTCTGGTGCTATGAATATGTTAGACGCTATTACATCTATTATGCTAAAGCTAATGTTACCATTTGTGCTTGGTCATTTATCTAGGCGCTTTATTGGTAAATGGGTTGATAAATATAAAAGTGTCATTTCTAAAACCGATCGACTTTCGATTCTATTAGTTGTATATGTTGCCTTTAGTGATGCCGTTGCAAACGGCATTTGGTCTCAAATTAGTTTGTTATCACTTCTAGAAATTGTTTTGTACTCTATTATGTTATTAACTATTGTTTTATTAATAACAACTTATGGTTCAAGATTATTTGGCTTTAGCAAAGAAGATGAAATTACTATCGTGTTTTGTGGTTCGAAAAAAAGTTTAGCAAGCGGTATTCCTATGGCTAGTGTTATCTTCCCAATATCAATAATGGGAGTCATTATTTTACCATTAATGATTTTTCATCAAGTTCAATTAATGGTTTGTGCTGTGTTAGCAGCCCGTTATGCAAAACGAAAAATGTAAAAATTTGTTTTGCTCATTGCTCTATTCTCAAGGATAATAGGCACGCTATTAACAACAGAGAGATATGTTATGTTACATCTATTTGCTGAATTAGAATTTTCGACCATTATGCTATTGGTTTTGGCGCTGTTTTTTGTTCTCTTTTATGAAGCAATTAATGGATTTCATGACACAGCTAATGCTGTTGCAACAGTAATTTATACAAGAGCATTAAAAGAACAACTTGCTGTTTTTATGGCTGGTATGTTTAACTTTTTTGGCGTTTTGCTTGGCGGTCTTAGTGTGGCTTATGCTATCGTTCATTTGTTACCTACTGATTTATTACTCAATGTAGGTTCATCACATGGGCTTGCTATGGTCTTTTCTATTTTATTTGCGGCTATCATTTGGAATCTTGGAACATGGTATCTTGGTATTCCAGCGTCAAGTTCCCATACCCTGATTGGTTCAATTATCGGTGTGGCACTTACTAACGCATTTATTATGGATACATCAATAATAGAAGCGCTTAATATTCCTAAGATGATTCATATCTTTTTATCATTAATTGTGTCCCCTATTGTTGGTCTTGTGGTTGCGGGCTTGATGATCTTTTTGCTGCGGAAATATTGGACACGTAAAAGCCAAAGTAAAAAAAGTAGTAAAAAACGAGAACGTATTTTCATGACGCCAGAGCAACGTGAAAAACTCTATGGTAAAAAGAAACCTCCTTTTTGGATTCGTATTATGCTTATAATTTCAGCCGCTGGTGTGAGTTTTTCGCATGGTGCTAATGATGGTCAAAAAGGTATCGGCTTATTGATGTTAGTATTAATGGGGATTGCACCTGCTGGCTTTATTGTTAACATGAGTGCTTCTACTTATGATATTGCAAATACGCGCAATGCAATTCACAATATTCAAGAGTACTTTGTTACTCATAACGATGACTTAAATACGATAATTGGTACTCAACCTGCGTTAGACACCAGTATTCCAGAAGGTGATTTGAATAAATATCATTGTGATTATTCACGTTCATTTGTCACATTAGGGATTGCTAATCATTTATTTAACAAAATAAATGATTACGACTCGCTAACTGTTGAACAACGGTCACAAACTAGACGTATATTGTTATGTCTATCTGATACGGTATCTCATGTTGCCAAACAACCGAATGTATCATCAGAAGACAAACAATATCTTAAATCTTTAAAAAATGATTTACTTAAGACGGTAGAGTATGCCCCAATTTGGATTATTGTTGCGGTTGCCTCGGCATTAGCTGTAGGGACGATGATTGGTTGGCGTCGTGTGGCTATTACTATCGGTGAAAAAATTGGTAAAAAAGGAATGACTTACGCTCAAGGCGTATCGGCACAAATCACAACAGCTTTATCCATCGGAATTGCAAGTTACACCGGCATGCCAGTATCGACAACTCAAGTTCTTTCTTCATCTGTTGCCGGGACGATGATTGTTGATGGAGGTGGTGTACAAAGTAAAACTATTAAAAATATAGCCCTAACATGGATTTTAACACTTCCGATTTCTATTTTGTTATCTGGGTCACTTTTTTGGCTTGCTCAAAAATTAATTTAGTAGTAAAACTAGTGTATTGGTTTTTAATTTTTTAGGGCATTAACAATAGGAAGGAGTAAAGTATTATGGCTTATAAACATATATTAGTCGCAGTTGATTTATCACCTGAAAGTGAGGTTCTTGTCGAAAAAGCCGTGTCTATGGCTAGGCCATATAATGCTCAAATATCGTTGATTCACGTTGGTATTAATTATTCAGACCTTTACACGGGTTTAGTTGATATCAATATGAATGATATGAAAGATCGTATTGCCGAAGATGCTCATATTGCTTTAAATAAACTCGCCGATGATGCCGGTTACCCTATTGCTCATACTCTTTCTGGTAACGGTGAATTTGGTCAAGTATTAATTGAAGCTATTCATGAATATGGTGCTGATCTTGTAGTGTGTGGTCACCATCAAGATTTTTGGAGTAAATTAATGTCTTCTGCTCGTCAACTTATTAATAATACTCACATTGATACTTTGATCGTTCCATTAAAGGATGAAGAACCAGCCGAAGAGCAAGCTAAATGAAGTTTTAAATACCAACCCGCTTAATTAGCGGGTTTTTTATAGGTATCGTATAACTATTTTGGATTTTAAGAAAAATAAGTGTGTGTTTTAGTCTATTTACTATTGCTTATTTATGCTTATTGTTGGTTATCGAAATGTACTTAAATTGTGATTTAGCCTATAAGGAGAGCTAATATGAATATCGCTTTAGTTACTGGGGCATCCTCTGGATTTGGACAAGCTATTTGTCGTAAGTTAATTGCTGATGGTTATAAAGTTGTAGGCGTAGCTAGACGTGCGGATAAACTACAAAAACTTGCAGATGAGTTAGGCGTTAATTTTTTACCATTACCATTAGATATAACCCACAAAGATGCAGTAGGTTCTATTTTGTTACAATTGCCTAAAGAATTTCAACCAATTGATATATTGATTAATAATGCAGGTTTGGCATTAGGTTTAGAACCTGCTTATGAAGCAGATTGTCGTGATTGGGAAACAATGATTGAAACTAACATTATTGGATTAGTGAATTTAACTCGCCAAATTTTACCAGAGATGGTTGAGCGTAATTTTGGTTATATTATTAATCTAGGATCTGTTGCGGGTACTTATGCCTATAAAGGTGGAAATGTTTATGGTGCATCTAAGGCCTTTGTTAAACAGTTCAGTGCTAATTTGCGTACAGATTTATTAGGTAAAAATATTAGAGTTACCAATATTGAACCTGGATTGTGTGGCGGTACAGAGTTTTCGAATGTACGATTTCATGGTGATGAGCAGAAAGCAGCTGCGGTTTATCAAGGCGTTGAATTTATTACTCCAGAAGATATTGCTAATACGGTTTCTTGGTTGATTAACACGCCAACTCATTTTAATGTTAACTCAATTGAAATAATGCCTGTTGCACAGGCTTCGGCAGGGTTGTCTGTTTGTAAAAAAAATAACTAATAATGTATCCATTGGTTTTGAATATTTCTAGTGTTTTTTATTGAGAATTAAAAAAATAGGTTTGTAAAACAAAATAGACTTGCACTTCTGTTAATGGGTTGTTATTCTTTTGTCTTGTGATTTTGATTGAGGTTTATGGCAATGACATTTTCTGAAGTAACGAAAACATTTGCGACAAGTTTGCCTGGTACAGATAGTTATGTAAAACTAAGAAAGGCAATGAGAACTCTAATTCAAGAAGACCCAAAAAATGCTTCGGTTTATTTTTTGATTTTTGGATTTGCTCGCACATATGTTATGTTATACGAGGATCAGGAAGTATCTCCTCAATTTGCTGAAGATAATCAAAAATTAATGTTATCGTATCTCAATATTTTAGATGAAGCATTAAAGAAACAAGATGCTCAGAGCATATATCAAGCATTGAATAAAGTTGTTAATGAGTATGAAAACAGCAAAAAAGTCTTTTAAAGTAACAGCCTGACATGAAAGTGTCAGGCTGTTTTTTTTTAGAGATTAATTTAATATTTTTAGGAAAATTATGATAATTTCAACCAATATGACAGGCATTATTAATACCTTAGGTACTATTACGCGATCTAGGGCGGGTTGATTTTTCCAAAAAATATTCAAAAACCCGCCCTTAAAGGCGGGTTTTTATTTTGTGTAAAAGTAAAGTTGTTAATATGAGCAAAGTAAAAAGTGAAGAATTAAAGATGGAAATAGCGTGATAACACTACAAAATTTTTAATATCTATAAATAAGTACTACAACAATATATTAAATAATAATGGGCATTAATTAGGATAATAAGTAGGGTGTGATATGAAAGTTTTAAAATTTGGAGGAACATCTGTTGCTAACGCTGAACGTTTTTTGCGCGTTGCAGAGATTATTGAAAATAATGCGAAGCAAGAGCAAACTGCTACTGTTTTATCTGCACCTGCTAAAATTACCAATCATTTAGTTGCAATGGTGGAAAAAACAGTCGCAAAGCAAGATATACAAAGTAATATCTATGATGCAGAGAAAATTTTTGCTGAATTATTGGATGGTATTACAAAAGCACAACCTAATTTTGCTTATGATGAAATGAAGCGTTTTGCACTTGATGAATTAAACACTATTAAGAAATTGCTTGAAGGTATTGGTTTACTTGGTCAATGTCCAGACAGTATTAATGCATCAATTATTTGCCGAGGTGAAAAGCTCTCTATTGCCATTATGCAAGAACTTCTTAAAGCTAAAAATCATTTAGTGACCGTGATTAATCCTGTTACCATGTTAGTTGCAGAAGGTACCTATTTAGAATCAACTGTTGATATTGCTGAATCTTCACATCGAATTAGTGAAATGCATATTCCACAAGATCATATTATTTTAATGCCAGGGTTTACTGCAGGTAACGAGAAAGGCGAGCTTGTTGTACTTGGTCGTAATGGTTCGGACTACTCTGCTTCGGTATTAGCAGCGTGTTTACGTGCTAATAGCTGTGAAATATGGACAGATGTCGATGGTGTTTATACTTGTGATCCACATATTGTTCCAGATGCAAAATTACTTAAAACGATGTCTTATCAAGAGGCGATGGAACTTTCATATTTTGGTGCAAAAGTACTTCATCCTAGAACTATTTTACCTATTGCGCAGTTTCAGATTCCTTGTTTAATTAAAAATACTAATAACCCTGATGCACCAGGAACACTTATTGGTGCCAATGTGGTTGATTCAACAACACCTGTAAAAGGTATCACTAATTTAAATAACATGGCAATGATCAATGTCTCAGGTCCTGGATTAAAAGGGATGGTTGGCATGTCGGCTCGAGTTTTTTCTGCAATGTCTTATGCTGGCATTTCAGTTGTACTTATTACTCAATCATCATCTGAATACAGTATTAGCTTTTGTGTACCTCAAACTGAACTTTATCGAGCAGAAGAAGCATTAAGTGATGAATTTTTCTTAGAATTAAAAGATGGATTACTTGAGCCAATTGAGATAATAGAAAAACAGGCAATTATCTCTGTTGTTGGTGATGGTATGCGTACATTACGAGGATTATCAGCAAACTTTTTTACAGCTCTAGCTAGGGCTAATATTAATATTGTCGCTATTGCGCAAGGTTCATCTGAAAGGTCGATTTCTGTCGTTGTGGATAACGATGTTGCAGTAATGGGCGTACGGGTTGCTCATCAAATGTTGTTTGGTACAGATAAAATGTTAGATGTATTTGTTGTTGGTGTTGGTGGCGTAGGTGGAGCTTTGATTGATCAAATCAGACGACAACAAGAATGGCTAAAAAACAAACAGATTGATTTGCATGTTTGTGGGCTATTTAATTCTAAACATAGCCTGCTTAATCGTGATGGTATTGATCTTAATAATTGGCGAGAGCAAATCAAACACAGCGAAAATGACTACACATTAGATAGTATTATTGAGTTTTCAAAAAATAATAGATTACTCAATCCAATTTTAGTGGACTGCACTTCTAGTAGTGAAGTATCTGATAAATATGCAGACTTTTTAGCTAATGGTTTTCATGTTGTTACGCCAAATAAGAAAGCGAATACGAGTTCAATGGCCTATTATTTGCGTTTACGCCAAGAAGCGGCAAAAAGTAAACGCAAGTTTCAATATGATACTAACGTAGGAGCAGGATTGCCTGTCATTGAAAATCTGCAAAATTTATTAAATGCAGGTGATGAGCTAATCAAGTTTTCAGGAATTTTGTCGGGATCTCTTTCTTTTATATTTGGTAAACTTGATGAAGGAGTGTCGCTGTCAGATGCAACTAAACTTGCTAAAGAAAAAGGTTTTACTGAACCCGATCCTCGTGATGACTTATCGGGCACGGATGTCGCTAGAAAATTATTAATTTTAGCGCGAGAAGCAGGATTACAATTAGAACTAGATCAAATCAATGTCGAATCAGTTCTACCAGCTGAATATGCACAAGGTAGCATTGATGAATTTATGGCTAAATTGCCGCAATTAGATGCAGAGTTTAAAATAAAATATGAACAAGCAGCAAAAGAAGGCAAAGTGTTACGTTATGTTGGTAGCATTGAAAATAATCAATGTAGCGTTAAAATCGAGACTATTGATAGTGATGATCCACTATATAAAGTAAAAAATGGTGAAAATGCATTGGCATTTTATACCCGTTATTACCAACCAATTCCGCTAGTGTTACGTGGTTATGGGGCTGGGAATGATGTCACCGCTGCGGGGGTTTTTGCTGATATTTTGCGCACAACATCAGGCAAAATTGGAGGCTAAATGAATCATAAATCATTAACAGTTTACGCGCCTGCTTCGATGGCCAATATTAGTGTTGGTTTTGATATATTAGGTGCAGCAATTAGCCCAATTAGTGGTGTGATGCTTGGTGATTGTATAACGGTTGAAACTGCCAAGGAATTTTCTCTTACTAGCAAAGGTCAATTTGTTAAAAAATTACCACGCGATCCCAAATATAATATTGTGTTTCAATGTTGGCAACGCTTCTGCCAAGCAATGGGTAGAACGTTACCAGTTAGTATGACACTTGAAAAAAACATGCCAATTGGATCTGGATTAGGCTCAAGTGCCTGTTCAGTAGTCGGATCATTTGTTGCTTTAAATGCGTTTTTTGATAAACCATTTAATCAGTTTGAATTACTTTCGATGATGGGTGAGCTTGAAGGGCGGATTTCAGGTAGTGTACATTATGATAATGTTGCACCCTGCTATTTAGGCGGTATGCAACTTATCCTTGATGAAATGGGTATAATTAGTGAATCTATACCTCATTTTGAAGATTGGTACTGGGTTATGGCATATCCTGGTATAAAAGTATCAACCGCTGAGGCTCGTGCAATTTTACCGGCTTTGTATCAAAAAGCAGATTGTGTTGCACATGGTCGATATGTTGGTGGATTTATTCATGCCTGTTATACCAACCAATCAGAATTGGCAGCATCAATGTTATGTGACAATATTGCCGAACCTTATCGTAAACAGTTATTACCTAACTTTGATGAAACACAAAAACGAGTCACACAGCTAGGTGCATTAGCGTCGGGGATTTCAGGTTCAGGCCCAACGATGTTTGTTGTGGCAGATAAGCTTGAAACTGCAAGGCAGATCGAATCACTACTTCAGCATTGTTATTTACAAAATGATGAAGGTTTTACTCATATTTGTAAAATAGATACTCAAGGAGCAAAAGTTATTTAATTTGATTTTTTCTTCAATTTCTTACTGATTAAGCTGATATCAGAAAGAGTGAACAATGAAAGCATAAAGATAATCGGAAAATATTATGAAATTGTACAACTTAAAAGATCATTCACAGCAAGTTAACTTTGCACAAGCAGTACAGCAAGGATTGGGAAGAGAGCAAGGTTTATTTTTCCCTGAAACACTACCTAAATTTTCTGCAAATGACATTGAATCACTATTAAAACTAGATTTTGTTACTCGTAGCGCCAAAATCTTATCTGCTTTTATTGGCGATGAGATCAGCTTTGATGATATGCACAGGCTAGTTAAAAATGCATTCCAATTTCCTGCACCTGTAAAATCGATAGAAGCTGACATCGGTTCACTAGAACTCTATCATGGGCCAACGCTCGCATTTAAAGATTTTGGTGGACGTTTTATGGCGCAAGCATTAGTGCAAGTTGCTGCAGATAAAAAAATTACTATTTTAACCGCTACATCTGGTGATACTGGAGCTGCTGTAGCCCATGCATTTTATCATTTACCTAATATTCGGGTTGTAATTTTATATCCTGAGGGAAAAATTAGCCCATTACAAGAAAAACTTTTTTGTACACTTGGTGATAACATCCATACGATTGCGATTCAAAGCGACTTTGACGCTTGCCAAGCATTAGTTAAAAAGGCATTTGATGATGAAGAATTAAAAATTAACATTGGTTTGAATTCTGCTAATTCTATAAATATTAGCAGATTACTAGCACAAATTTGTTATTACTTTGAAGCTTACGCACAACTAACGCCTAAGCAACGAGAACAACTTGTGATTTCAGTACCAAGCGGTAATTTTGGTGATTTGACTGCTGGTTTACTAGCAAAAACAATGGGCTTACCAATTAAACGTTTTATTGCTGCAACTAATGCAAATGATACCGTGCCACGATATTTAGAAACTGGGAAATGGGAACCTCACGCAACAGTTGCAACGCTATCTAATGCAATGGATGTTAGCCAACCCAATAATTGGCCTCGAATTGAAGAGATTTATGCCCGTGAAGGTTGGGATCTTAAATCACTTGGCCATGCAGGCGTGTCAGATGAAATTTCTAAACAAACAGTTCGTGAACTTGATAGCATGGGTTATTTGTCTGAACCACATGGTGCAATTGCTTACCGCGCACTGCGTGATCAATTGCAAGAGGGAGAATATGGTCTTTTCTTAGGTACCGCCCATCCGGCTAAATTTAAAGAAGTGGTTGAAGATATTCTAGGTAAATCTATATCACTTCCTAAAGCATTAGCTGAACGGGCCGATATGACGTTACTTTCTCATTATATGCCTGATGATTTTGATAAATTGCGGAATTTTTTAATTAAATTAGATTGGTAGGTTGTTTTCCCGTCGCTATTTTAGCGACGGATTCATTTTTATAGGCTTTCAATAAATTTTATCCATTTAATTCATCAGTTGATTTTATTAATATTTAATAAATATTTAGTATAACTATTAGCAATGATGTTTATTTTTTTAGTTTATCCTCCCTTAAAATAAGTGCTTAGTGTAGATTATGGGCCGATAAAATTTGTATAAACAGTAATTTTGAATTGAACATATTAACCCGACTTGTTATAAAAGAATCCTTGTTTAAATTAATATTTTCGGCTATTTTAGTATGAATTATAACATTGTTAGGATATTTTTTTATGTACTGCCCGTTTTGTAATGCAGATGATACAAAAGTGATTGATTCTCGGCTTGTTGGAGAAGGCTTTCAAGTCCGTCGAAGACGACAATGTGTCGAATGTAATGAACGTTTTACGACATTTGAAGTCGCTGAATTAATAATGCCAAATGTTATTAAAAGTAATAAAATTCGAGAACCATTTAATGAGGATAAGCTGCGTAATGGTATCAAAAGGGCTCTTGAAAAGCGTCCAGTTGGTTTTGATGCCATTGAAGATGCAATTACACGTATAAAGTCTAAACTTAGAGCAACCGGTGAACGTGAAGTTCCTGCAAAATTAATTGGTGACTATGTGATTGAAGAGCTCAAACATTTGGATAAAGTTGCTTATATTCGTTTTGCCTCGGTTTATTTTAGCTTTGATGATATTGAGCAATTTAGTAACGAAATTGCGAAATTACAACAAAAATAATCATTTATATGAACATAACTTGTGATAACGATCGATTTTATATGCAACAAGCAATAGAACTTGCTAAGTTAGGTCGTTTCACCACAACCCCAAATCCAAATGTTGGTTGCATAATTGTTAAAGATAACCAGATTATTGGTAAAGGCTATCATAAAAAAGCAGGACAACCACATGCTGAAGTATATGCGCTACAAATGGCTGGTGATGAGGCGAAAGACTCTACTGCTTATGTAACGTTAGAGCCTTGTAGTCATTTTGGTAGAACTCCTCCTTGTGCAGATGCTTTGATTAAAGCGCAACTTAAACGTGTTGTTATTGCAATGCAAGACCCTAATCCAACTGTTGCTGGTAATGGTATTAAACGATTAAGTGATGCGGGAATTGAAGTCACAGTGGGAGTTTTAACTGAACAGGCCGAAGAACTTAATAAAGGTTTTTTGAAACGGATGCGAACAGGTATGCCGTACGTACAACTTAAATTGGCAACATCATTAGATGGTAAAATAGCCATGGCATCAGGTGAAAGTAAGTGGATTACTTCGAGTGTTGCAAGGCAGGATGTACAAAAATTTAGAGCACAATCCTGTTGTATTTTAAGTACCAGAGCTACGGTACAATCGGATAACGCTAGTCTTACAGTTCGAGATGCCGAATTACCTGATGATATCAAGCAAATTTATTCTTCCGAAAAGATTCGGCAACCAGTGCGTATTATTATTGATAGTCAAAATAAACTCACAGGGAATGAAAATATCTTTAAGCAATTAGGTGAAACATGGATCGTGCGGAAGCAAGATATGCCTGTTACTAAACCAAATACAAAGTTAATCATCGAATCATCAGCGAATAAGAATATTAATTTGACTAAATTATTTTCTTTATTAGCTAACAACAATCAAATAAATTCTATTTGGGTTGAAGCTGGTGCTCACCTAGCAGGGGCATTGATAGAGCAAGATTTAGTTGATGAATTGATTATCTATTATGCGCCTAAATTACTAGGCCATAATGCGAAAGACATGTGTATATTGCCTAACTTACAGAATTTGTCAATGGCACCAAAGTTTCGAGTTAAATCAGCTACTATGGTCGGTGAAGATTTACGAGTTATTTTAAAAAAGTGAACCTCATCTCAGTTGTAAAAAGTGTTGAGTTTCTTGAGTGATAATTTAATTGTTAACTTATTTACTTTTGGTCTTAAAACGAAGATAAATGTTAAAAATTCGCATGTTAATCTTTTGTTTGAGGTTGATAAGTTGTATGATAAATTTTATTATCATTAATATTAAGTAGTCATCTGTAACATAGGAAGTGAACATTGGCTAGAGTATCTTCAGCCTTATTGAAACGTCGATTGGAAATCGCAGAAATTGTTCGTATACGTGGTGAAGTTAAAGTTGAAGAATTATCTGAGCAGCTTCAGGTTTCAAATGTAACAATTCGCCAAGATCTAACTTATCTAGAACAACAAGGTTATTTGAAACGTTTTTTTGGTGGTGCAAGTTATATTTCACCTGAGGACTTTATTAATAGTACACCAAATATATTTTCCTGTCAGCGTTATTCAGGAATTAAAACTGATAGTGGTGACGTGAATTTTGTAAAAACTTGTTTAAGTTATATTAATGATGGCGATACTCTTTTTTTGAGTCATGGACGTTTAATTAGAAAGTTAATTCCTTTTTTGCATAATAAAAAGTCATTGAAAGTGATTATGAATGATATTAATAATGCACAATTGGTTAAAGAATTTTCCGATGCTGAAGTAATTCTTATCGGAGGGGTTTTACTTGAGGGAAATGTTTTACAAAATAATAATCCTTTAACTCAATTTTCCATTTCACATTTTATTTTCGAATTTTCCGCTATCAATACGAATAATCACTTGGTGATTGAAAATATTGAACATCAGAAAACTTATCAACAAATACTAAAAATTGCTGACCATACCATTGGTATCTTGCCACCTCAAGAAGAGATTTGTGATAGTCACAGTATTGGAAAATTAAAACACATGGATGTCGTTATATTATCAAGACATGCTGTTACGGAATATCATCAACAATTGATAGACTCTAATTTTAAGCAGCTTGCAGTAAATAAATATTGTGTAACTTATCATAATCTACTTTAGGTATAAATAATATGAATGTTAAAATTTGTACAATTGGAGAGTTGCTTGTTGAATTTATTGCAAAAGAGCCCAATCAACGGTTTTATGAAACTGGTGAATTTACAGGTCCTTATCCCAGTGGTGCTCCAGCAATATTTGCTGATCAGGTGGCAAAATTGGGGGTTCCTGTAGTTTTTTTTAGTTGTGTTGGCAGAGATGTATTTGGGAAAATGTGCATTGATCGACTAAAACAGGATGGTGTTATTATTGATGGTATTACTATTCATAATAAAGCTAATACAGGTAGCACTTTTGTTGTTAATAAAAATATTAGTGAAAAAGATTTCATTTTTAATATTCCCAATAGTGCCTGCGGTTTAATTTCATTCCACCATATTAATGAAAACTTATTAAATAATTGTAATCATTTACATGTTATGGGGTCATCATTATATTCTTTTCGTGCCATTGATGCGATGCGTAAAGCGCTTGATCTTATCAAGAGTAATGGAGGAACAATTTCTTTTGATCCTAATTTACATAAAGAAATGTTAGATATCCCTGAAATGGCGCAATCTTTTGATTATATTTTGGAGTATGCTGATATATTTTTACTTAGTAAATGCGAAGTGCGTTATTTTGCAAATAATAATGATGAAAGCGAAAAGGAAACTATATTAAGTCTGTTTAAAAAAGGCATTAAACATATAGTGATCAAAAATGGAGTTCAAGGCGCTAATTATTATGGATATGACGAACAAAATAACTTTAAAATGATTCATGTTGATGGTTTTTTTAGGGATATAGTTGATTCTAGTGGGGCAACTTGTTGTTTTGACGCAACATTTGTAAGTCTAATGTTAGCAGGTTTTTCTATCGAAAAGGCATTAGAATATGCAAATGCAAGTGGTGCGTTAGCTGCTGCTAAAAAAGGTCCGATGGAAGGAATATCATCCCTTATTGAAATTGAAACATTCATCTCTAAAAATACACCTAGATCGGTTTAATTTCATCAATATTTATTTTTCTAACCTAAAAAAATCCCAATAACAATGTTATTGGGAAAACATAAGGAATAGGAAAACAATGAAATAAATGCATTGTCGGATTGTATTATGCACTTTTTATTGGTAAATGTGTGTAAAGGGAAGTGAATTATTACTTAAATAGTTAGTGCTTATTTTGTTAAATAACCGTAAAGAAAGATTTTTTTATTATCTTAAAAAGTAACTCATTAATTTAACTATAAAAAAAGTTCTAATAGTGAATTAAGAAATAACTTCCCATAATCAGTTATTTGCCAGTTTTGTTTGTTTTCAATTAAATAATTTCTTTCAATGGCGGTTGTTATTTGTTTCTCTACTGTTTGTAAAGGTAAATAAGTCCGTTGTTCAAATTCTTGTTTAGGTGTGGGTTCAAAAAGCCTAAAACGATTCATAAAAAATTCAAAGGGTAGATCTTCTTTTGGTACCGTATAATATTTATCCAAATAACGTCCTTCTAAATAACCTTTTGGATGACGTGTCTTTATGGTGCGAATAACTTTGCCATCAGGTTGTGTTAATTTACCATGAGCACCACATCCAATGCCTAAATAGTCTCCAAATCGCCAATAATTTAAATTATGTTGGCATTGTAAATCCTCTTTAGCATAAGCCGAGGTTTCATATTGCTGGTAACCATGTTTTGTTAATAATTGATGACCTCGTTGATAAATTTCCCAAAGTTTATCGTCATCAGGCAAAACGGGAGGCTTTGATCCAAATAGTGTATTGGGTTCAATAGTCAATTGATACCAAGACAAATGAGGTGGTGCGATAGCAATGGCTTGTTCTAAGTCATATATGGCATCATCAATACTTTGATTTGGCAAGCCATGCATTAAATCTAAATTAAAACTTCTTAAATTTAATGTTTGGGCTAGTTTTCCTGCTGTGATTGCTTCTTTGGGATCATGTATCCGCCCTAATTTAACCAGCTTATCGGCTTGAAAACTTTGCACACCGATTGATATGCGATTTATACCTGCTTGTTGATAACCATTAAATCTTTCTATATCTACAGAATTTGGATTGGCTTCAATGGTAATTTCTGCATTCTTATTTATGGGGATAATCTTATTTATATTCAATAATAATTTATCAATCAATTCAGCAGAAAACAGGCTCGGTGTACCTCCGCCAATAAAGATTGAATGAATTGAACGGTTTGAACAAAAAACAGCATCATGCTGTAAATCTTTAATCAAATGCGCTATATAGGCTTTATAATCTGGCGTTCTTTTAACGGTATGTGAATTAAAATCACAATAAGGACATTTTTGTACACACCATGGCATATGAATATACAAACTCATTGGGATTTTATACATAAACGTAGCCTTTCCTGAAACTTTTTAACAAAAATAACCCGTGTGTTATCTTATTTTTATAGCCTGCCATTTTACTCCAATTTATTAAAAAAAGCTTTTGGCATCTATAGTGTTTTTATTATTAAGTTAAAAAGCGTACAATTATCGATATGTTTCGATATTAATTGTTGATTAAATTTATTATTTAGGAGTAAGTATGAGTATATATAAAGCGATTTTAGATAGTGGCTTATCAGGCGTATCACTAAGCTCATCGGTTAAGCAATCGACTTATGGTGAACTCCCTATTGTGGTTATTAACCATAAAACTTGCAAGGCAGCGGTTACATTACAAGGTGCTCATTTGTTATTTTGGCAGCCTGCTACTGAACAAACTCCCGTTGTTTGGCTAAGCGACAAAACAAATTTTAAACAAGGGGTGGCTATTCGAGGTGGGATACCGGTTTGCTGGCCATGGTTTGGTCAGTTAGGAAATCCTTCTCATGGTTTTGCGCGTATTGTTGAATGGCAATTAGATTCTTGTAAAGAGGATGACAATGGTGTTGATCTCATTTTGTCACTCACGAATAATCAGCAGACAGAACCTTATTGTCGCCAACCTTTTACTGTGTCATTAAATCTTCATTTAGGTAAAACTTGTGAAGTTACTTTAAGCTGTTTTGCTGACTTTGATATAACTAGTGCGCTACATACTTATTTTGGTATTGATAATATTGACCATGTTGTCGTCAAAGGTTTGGGGGAAACTTATCAAGAACGACTTGCTGTTGAAAACAAACCAGTGACAGTAGGTCAATTGACTTTTAATCAAGAAGTCGATCGTATTTATACTGATGCGAGTAAACAACTAACGATAACTGATGGCATCCGAACAATTCGATTAACCAACACTAATGTCAGTGATGTAGTTACTTGGAATCCATGGATAAATAAAGCTAAAGCAATGGCGGATTTTGGTGATGATGAATATAAATCAATGGTTTGTGTTGAAGCCGGTTGTATTACAAAACCATTGAAATCATCTCCCAATAAGAAATCAACTTATGGTTTTCTTATAGAGGTGATCTAATCGTTCATATTTTATGCCACATACGCAATCAATGTTTTACTCAATTTGCATATGATTAATTGATTGCGTTTATAGGGATAACACTTTATAATCCACAACACTTTTTAAAGTGCTAGTTTGATAGTCAACTACTGGGTCGCCTGTAATTGGCTTTTATTTTTAATAATTAAGAGAAATAAATATGTTTACATTCAAAGCTGAAGTTAGAAAAGAGCATGGTAAGGGTGCGAGCCGCCGCCTGCGTCACGCTGGTCAATTCCCAGCCATCATTTATGGTGGAACTGAACCTGCAATCTCTGTTGTGCTTGATCACAACCAAATCTTTAATATGCAAGAGAAACCAGAATTTTATTCTGACGTGTTAACTGTTGAGGTTGACGGCAAAGCAGTTAAAGTCAAAGTACAAGCAGTTCAACGTCATGCGTTTAAACCAAAATTAGTTCATATGGATTTTGTACGCGCGTAATTTATGTAGTGGAATATTATCCATACTTGTTTCAAACAAAAGGTCACCACAGAGGTGACCTTTTTGTTTTAGAGCTAATGCAGGCTAATGCCTATTGTTATGATTTATCCTGTACACTAACCATCCAACATAATAGAATGATTATATTACACCATCCTAGGAGAAAACCATGTCTGATATCCCAGCTTGCGATTTAGTTATTTTTGGTGCTAAAGGGGATTTGACTAGACGTAAATTACTACCGTCTTTATATCAATTAGAAAAGTATGGAAAACTACCTGAACAGACCAAAATTTTAGGCGTAGGGCGCGCTGATTGGGATCATGCTGCTTATTGTGAGGTAGCAAAAGATGCGTTAACCTCATTTATGCCGGAGCCGCTAGACGATAGTATTTGGCAACGATTTAGTCAACGATTGGATTTTCATAAACTAGATGTTAATGATAGCGCTGGTTTTGAACGATTGAAAAATAAACTGGATTCAGGTCATCCCGCTATTTTCTATTTTGCAATGCACCCAGGTACTTTTGGGACTATTTGCCAAGGTTTAGCTGCTGCTGGATTAAATCAATCGCAAAACCGTATTGTGATGGAGAAGCCGCTTGGAACTGATTTGCAATCATCTCGCGAAATCAATGATTCGGTGGCTAAATTTTTTAGCGAATCGCAAGTCTATCGTATTGATCATTACTTAGGGAAAGAATCAGTACTAAATCTCTTAGCCTTACGTTTTGCTAATACAGTGTTTGCGTCATTTTGGGATCGTAATTCTATTGATCATGTCGAAATTACGGTAGCAGAACAAGTAGGTATTGAAGGTCGCTGGGGATATTTTGATAAAGCTGGTCAAATGCGTGATATGGTACAAAATCATCTATTACAAATCTTAACTATGATTGCCATGTCACCACCTGCTGACCTTAAAGATGATAGTTTACGTAGTGAAAAGATAGCTGTACTAAATGCCCTTAGACCAATTGATAAAACCAATATACGCGAAAAAGTGGTTCGTGGACAATATACAGCAGGATTTGTTAATGGTGTTAATGTACCGGGCTATTTAGAAGAAGACGGTGCAAATCAAAAAAGCAATACCGAAACATTTGTTGCCATTCGAGTTGATATTGATAACTGGCGTTGGGCGGGCGTCCCATTTTATTTACGTACAGGTAAACGTTTACCGAGCAAATGTTCTGAAGTTGTTGTTTATTTTAAACCATTACCGCTTAATCTATTTAGTGAATTTTATCCACAATTACCACAAAATAAATTGACGATTCGTTTACAACCTGATGAAGGAATGGATATTGAAATTCTAAACAAAGTACCTGGGTTAGATAGCACTCATAATCTGCAAACCACTAAACTTGATTTAAGTTTCAGCGAAACTTTTCACCAACAAAGCGCTGATGCCTATGAGCGTTTATTACTTGAAGTTATGCGGGGGCGCCAAGCGTTATTTGTTCATCGTGATGAAGTTGAAGCAGCATGGAAATGGGTTGATTCAATTATTAGTGCATGGGAAACAGAAAAAGAACCACCAAAAACTTATCAAGCTGGAACTTGGGGACCCGTCGCATCGGTTGCCTTAATCACTAAAGATGGGCATTCATGGCACGAATTTGAATAAAGGAAAAGTAACTATGTTTACGTTAAATAAATATCAAAATAGTCAGTTATTGATCGAAGATCTAACCTCACATATTGTCAATGAATTAAAACAGGCAATTGTACAAAAAGGACATGCTTCTATTGCGGTTTCGGGAGGTAAAACACCTATTCCATTATTTGTTTCATTAAGTCAACAAAATATAGAATGGAGCCGAGTTTTTATTACATTAGTTGATGATAGATGGGTTGATGATAATGATGATGCCAGTAACGAAAAGTTAGTGATGACGCATTTATTACAAAACAATGCAAAATTGGCTAATTTTGTCGGTTTAAAAAACAGTTGTGATAATCCATTTGATGGCGCCGAAATGACTGACAAGATGTTAGATAAAATTCCGATGCCATTTGATGTAATTGTTTTAGGTATGGGCGAAGATGGACATACAGCTTCATTATTCCCAGGGGCAGCTAATTTAGCGGCCGGTTTAGATATGAAATCAGGTCGAAAAGTTGTCGGGATGACACCATTAACAGCGCCACTTGATCGTATTACTTTAACGTTACCTACTATTTTAAATAGTAAAAATATCTATCTACATTTAGTTGGTGAAAGTAAAATGCAGGTATTAGAACAAGCCGAAAAAGATCATAATGTTAATCAAATGCCTATTCGAGCTGTTTTGCAGCAGGACAAAGTGAATGTCACAGGGTTTTGGACTGCATCTTAAATTTTCTTCAGTTTTGTTTGCCAACTTGCGTCGGTAATGAATTTTTACAATAAATTTTGCTTCCAAAGCACAGTGTAAGTGGTTTAGAAAATTAGTTTAAACAGAAAAAATACCTTATTCAAGTTGAAACCTGCGTCAGCGGTTGAGACTCTTTATAGTACATGCAATTGTTCAACACTGAATAAGTGGCTTAGCAGTATCGCTGAATAAGCGAAAAAAAACGGAACTCACATGTTCCGTTTTTTTGTATACTAAATCCTTGTATTCACTCGGCCAAAGAAAATATAGACAATAACCGCTAGAAAACCAAAAGCCAGAGACACAAAAAACATTGCCTGATAAGCGCAGTTTATTGAAATTATTTGATGTTGAGTGAGGTTGATTAATATTCCTGATAATATGCCTCCAAATGCACCACCAATTTGCTGTGTAACACGCGTGATAGCGCTCGTATCCTTAATTTGATTTTTATCACAGAACTCAAATGGAGAAGAGAGAACAGCAATCGTGGCGACGCCTAATCCGGAACCTCGAACAGTAAAACCGATAATTTCAAAGGCGTTGCCACCTACTTGAATTATTAATATACTTATTGCTGATATTATTAATCCTACACCAATAATTAGAAATGAATTTATCTCACTTAGAGATTTATAAATAAATTTTCTAGCCAACCAGGCACCTACACCTTGTAGAGCTAGCAACATACCAATATATGTAATAGATATATTATCATTTATTGCTTGTATTAAAGGAAAAAAAATCATGAAACCAAAAAAGATAAGTGACGTCAGAAATCCCATAATTATTGCGAACGAATATTGAATACAACTAAATGAACTTAAATCGATCAGTTTACTGTCTGACTTGTTATTAATAATAAGCGAAACCATCATCAAACCAATACCTAAAACTAGCATAATAATATTAAAAATATCAAAAAAATGCCCAAAAGTGATATTTTTAATAGAGATGAAAAATATTATTAAAGCAATTAAAAATGTCATTAATACATAAATATTCATATTGTATTTAGACGTTTTATTATCAGGCATTGTCGTTCTACCAAATAAAAAAGCCATAAGTACTAAAGGTATGTTGATAAAAAAAGCTATTCTCCAATTTAATTGTTCTGATATGATTGCTCCAAAAATTGGCCCTAGTGCAGGGGCAAAGACTGACGGAATAGCAATCAATGCCATAACCGGCTTTAGTCTTTCCTTACCAAAATAAGTTGCTATTGTAGATTGAGTAATAGGAATTAAAATTCCTGCACCAAAACCTTGTAAACATCTATACAAGATTAAAGAAACCAGATTATATGAAAATCCAACTAATATAGAACCAACAAGAAAGACAAAAATTGAGCATACCCATGCTTTCTTGAGTCCAAAATTTTCATGTACATAAGGTGATAGTAATATGCCAGCTGCGCAAGCAAGCATATATATAGTAACAGCCCATTGCATATAAGCATAAGAGGCATTAATGTCATTCGAAATTGAGGGTAAAATAACATTAACAATACTGCTATCTAATAATGGCAATATACTAGATAGTGTCATAGCAAACACTAACTTTCTTTCTGAGGTTGTCAGGTCAATCGATTGTTTCATATTAAACTCTTTCCAGATTATATTGAGTTGCGCCTAGTGTATATATTTCACTGAACGTTGGTGGTGTAATTTCTTTGTAATTTTTAAGTATTGAAACTAATTTTTGAAGGGCGATATTTAATTGTATATTTGTAAATTGAGCACCAATACAAGCATTAATTCCCACTCCATATGAAAGATGTCCCTTAAATTCTCTTCGTGGATTGAATGTGTTTGGATGTTCAAAATATTTTTCATCTCTATTTGCTGATGGTATTAAGGAAAATATTAAATCTCCTTTTTTTAAGTTAACACCTTCAACACAACTATCATCCTCGACTTGGCGTGGAATTAAATGAACAGGTGGTGTAATACGTAAGCTTTCCTGCAAGATACTATTAGTGCTGCAATCATTGGAGATAACTAGATCAATATAAGATTCATTTCTATAAAAGTGATAGATACAATTTGCTAAAACTTTATCAACTGGTTCTGAAGCTGCAAGTAAAATGTTTAATGAAAGCGCGACTATCTCACTATCACTTAATATTTCACTTTCATTACTATTATGAATAATAAAAGAAATAATATCATCTCCAGCACACTTTTTACGTTCATCGATTAAATCCAATATCACTTTTTCCAATTCTTCAGATGCAAATAGTGCGATATCTTCAGTAAACATGTTTTCCTTTCATTTCATTTTATACCTCTTTCTAGACAGCTAGTTACTAAAAATATATATAACATTAATAATTTCAATTGTTTATATTAAATAATATTTTTTTAAATCATTCATGATTTATTGCTAATTTATTTTTAATATATATAGTTATATTTATTTTATTTGAATTAAGTTGGGCTAATTTAGGATAGTTAGTAAAACAAAAATTTACTAACTAATTCCAGCCACAAAATATTACTTAGAGGCCATATAAATGAATATTTCACTCATTTCGCCAGAGGTCGCTTCTTCTGATAGCGAACCTATGATTATATCGGCATCACTCAAATCCCCATCAGTGAAAGTAACAGAACGTCATCATCATTCGAGAGGACAACTAGCTGGTACATTACAAGGTTTAATTTCAATTGAAGTGGAAAGTAGTCAATGGGTAATACCCGCAACTCATGGTATATGGATACCTCCAGATACACAGCATTCTCTTCTCGGATCACATGGGCCATTCTACGGATGGAGTATCTATATACAAAAAAGCGAATGTAATAATCTGCCGAATAAATCCTGCATGCTAGAATTATCTACTCTATTGCGTGAAGCAATTACCCGAACCATGACATGGAATAATTCAGAATTGCAACCCGAGCATAAGCGATTGATGGCAGTGATTGTCGACGAGATTAGTATAATACCTCAAGTTGATATAGCACTCCCAATGCCAAAAGATATTCGTTTGTTAAAAATTGCTTTAGCTTTGTCTAATAATCCTAGTGATGATAGAAACATTAATGAATGGAGCGTTTGGGCTGGGATTTCTCGACGCTCATTAACTCGTCGATTTACAAATGAAACTGGATTTAATTTCACAGAATGGCGACAGAAACTACGTATGTTAAAAGCTTTAGAGTTGCTTGTTGCGGGCAGACCTATCACAGAAATTTCTTTAAATTTAGGTTATGATAATATTAGTGGTTTTATTGCTATTTTCCGTCGAAATTTCGGGGTAACTCCAGGTAACTATCAAAAAGCGATGAGAAATAACCGCCCATGGAGAAACTTTAATGACACTATCATTTAAAATGATAATTATATTAATGATAAATTAGGGCGTGTTGATCTTTCGTGATTATTTTTTAGACGGCATGATGTGAGTTATAATAATTCTGCAAAAAACAACCATAACTCGATTCATCATGCCAAGAACAATGCTAACAGATAAACGGTGGGAAAAGCTACTACAAATAATGAAAAATACCGGCCGAGTTTATAATAAATCCGAGCATCGGATGACGTTTGAAGGGCTCCTTTTCCGAATGAGAACCGGTATTCCTTGGCGAGATTTGCCAGAAGAGTTTGGTGAATGGAGCACCGTCTATAGACGATTTAATTTGTGGTCTAAAAAAGGAATATTAGTTGATATTTTCAAACATTTATCACAACTAGCGGATTTTGAATGGGTGTTCCTAGATGGCTCGATTATCAGGGCTCATCAACACAGTACAGGCGCTGCAACGGAGCATTCCGAGCAAATAGGTCAGAGCTGTGGTGGTCATTCAACTAAAATTCATCTTGCGGTTGATAGTGGTGGTTTGCCTATTTGTTTTGAGCTATCTGAAGGACAACGACATGATATCACTTATGCAGAAACCCTAGTTGAAAAACTCGATGAAGTGAATACAGTGATAGCCGATAAAGGTTATGACAGCGAGCCTTTTTGGTGCTTTGTTCGTCAAAAAAGCGGACGAACGGTGATTGCTAAACGTAATTATGGTAAGGATATAGATAAAAGCAGTATAGATAGGTGCCTTTATCGCTATCGTCATTTAGTCGAGAATGCCTTTGCTAGAATCAAGCAATATCGTCAAATATCAACTAGATACGATAAGTTAGAAAGGAATTATGCCAGTATGGTATCACTGGCATTTATGTTAATGTGGCTGCCAATGTATTGTTGAGCAATTTATGTACAGCAAAGATCAACAGCCCCTAATATTTTTTTGATATAGATAATTTTTTGTGTCGTAAAAACTAGCTAATTCACTCATCTAATGTTGCTTCGCCTACTCCAAAATGTTTAGCTAACTCGCCAATAAAAAGATAGGCATTGGTTAAGGCACAATTTACCAATTGTTGTTTTAAACTGTCCTTTAAATTTTTTAACTATAATATGTTTCCCTCTATGATTTTTTGTGATATTTGTTCATTTTTAGGACAAATATCAATCTTTTATAAATAATTAACCAAGTACCTATTATTTTATAAAATTTTGTGGTAAAAAGTGGGGTTAAGTGGTAAAAATAGGGTTGTTTATTAACACGTTGATTTCTATTGATTAAAAACTAATGAAAAATTAATAAATAATGGTACTTTTATGTTTAGTGGTGCAATTTCGGTCAATTTAGATAATAAAGGACGGTTAGCAATTCCTACTCGTTACCGTGAACCTTTATCTGAAGGTATTGTTTGCACAATTGGTTTATACCATTCTTGTTTGACGCTTTATTCTCTATCTGAATGGAAATGTATTGAGCAACAGCTTGCAACATTATCAACGATTGTAGAAGCTGAACGTAGAATTAAGCGATTGTTATTGGGTTATGCAACTGAGTGTTTGATGGACAATTCAGGTCGAATTTTATTGCCACCTACATTACGTACTTATGCAAAATTAGAAAAAAATACAATGTTTGTTGGTCAATCTAATAAATTTGAAATTTGGGATGAGACAATTTGGTATCAACAAATAAGCGACGATATTGCTGCGTTACCCACAGATATTGAAAGTTTATCAGATAATTTAAAAAGTTTAACTATTTAATAAGAGTAAAAGATTAATGGATTATCAACATACAACAGTATTATTAAACGAAGCTGTAGAAGCATTAAATATAAAAAAAGATGGCATTTATGTTGATGGTACTTTTGGGCGAGGAGGTCATTCTCGTTTAATACTTGAACAACTTGGAGCACAAGGACGATTGATTGCTATTGATCGTGATGAGCTTGCTGAGCAAGCCGCTTTGCAGATAGAGGATTCAAGATTTACTTTTATTCGTGGAGAGTTTTCAAATATATATCAATATATTAGTGAATTAGAGCTATTGGGTAAAATTAATGGTGTTTTGTTAGACCTCGGTGTTTCATCACCACAACTTGATGATCCCGAAAGAGGATTTTCTTTTATGCGTGATGGGCCGCTTGATATGAGGATGAATAACCATAAAGGTTTGACAGCAAGTGAATGGTTACTCAGCAGTGACGAAGAAAATATTACATGGGTATTAAAGACATTCGGTGAAGAGAAATTTGCCAAACGCATTGCTCGAGCGATCGTGGAACAGAATAAAGTTTCACCAATCACCCGTACATTGGAGTTGGCTAATTTAATTGAAAAAGCAACACCAAGAAAAGATAAAAACAAGCATCCCGCTACACGCAGTTTTCAAGCTATTCGTATTTATATTAATAGCGAATTGGAAGAAGTTGAGCAAGTATTAAATAGTAGTTTATCTGTTCTTGCCAATCATGGAAGGCTTGCTGTTATTAGCTTTCATTCTCTAGAAGATAGAATTGTAAAGCAATTTATTAGTAAACAGAGTAAAGGTCCGAATTTACCTGATCGATTACCACTGACAGAACAACAAATTAAACAATATGGTGGTGCTAAATTCAGATCTCTTGGCAAAATTAAGCCAAATACGATTGAAATTAATAATAACCCACGTTCTCGAAGTGCAATATTAAGGGTGGCAGAAAGGAAAAATGAATAGTAACCAATATAATGAGACTTTTCCAGATAAAACCTACATTGATAAAGATCCTCAAAAAAAACCGAGTAGGAGTTTATTTGGTTTAATTATTGGTGATTTATTTGCTCATCAAAAAATTTCATTGATATTACTTGTAATGATTATTATTTCTGCTGGTGCTGTATTAATAACAACGCAGCAGGTTCGTAAACAGCTATTTGAACGCGAGCAACTTTTGTTAGAACAAGATGTTTTAGAAAGTGAATGGAGAAATTTGGTTATTGAGGAA
Source organism: Gilliamella sp. ESL0254 (assembly GCF_013344985.1). Lineage (NCBI taxonomy): Bacteria > Pseudomonadati > Pseudomonadota > Gammaproteobacteria > Orbales > Orbaceae > Gilliamella > Gilliamella sp. ESL0254. Next base: position 1,416,654 of record NZ_JAAEDU010000001.1, on the reverse strand, counting down.
AATGTACTTGCTGATCCAAAGCGTGTTGAAGAAAAAGCTAAGAACCAATTAGGTATGTCTTATGTGACACCACAAAATGAAACAGTTATTGTGATAAAGAGTAAATAATGAAACCTGTCACTAAACATCAAAAAGATAAAGTTAAAAAGATTGTAAAGGTAAATAAAGCCAATAAGCTGAATAGTAAAAAACAGTTTTTTACACTGAATCGTTTTTACATTGTATATGGTTTTATTATTTTTGCGATTATTTGTCTTATTATTCGAATGGCACTATTGCAAATTATTGAGCCTGATAAACTTATTGCTGAAGGCAATAAGCGTTCTATTCGTCACCAAGAAATGGATGCACCAAGAGCCATGATCACCGATCGTAATGGTCGAGCATTAGCAGTAAGTGTGCCGATGTTTGATGTTTGGGCGGATCCTAAAATTGTGGTACAAAAAGGTGGTGTTAAAGCACATGATATTAGGTGGCAAGGGTTAGCTAAAACGTTAAATATCCCTATGTCAACATTAGAACAAAAACTAGGCAATCCATCAATGCGATTTGTTTATTTGTCTAAACAAGTAACACCAACAATATCTGACTATTTAAAAAAACTGAAATTACCGGGAATATCATTTGCAAAAACATCTAAACGCTATTACCCAGCGGCAGAAAATATAGCTCAATTAATTGGTTTAACAGATATTGATGAAAATGGCACTGAAAAGGGGTCTGAAGGTATCGAAAAAAGTTTCAATAAGTGGTTAATTGGAGAATCTGGGCAAAGAATAGTTAGGCGTGACCGAGTAGGCCGTGTTATTGAAGAATTAGAGCGAACGGAAAGTGAAACAGCATCAGATTTAACTTTAAGTATTGATGAACGTTTACAATCTTTAGTTTATAGTGAACTAAGTCAGGCAGTTGAGTTTAATAAGGCTGATAGTGGTACTGCGGTTTTAATAGATGTGCATACCGGTGAGATTTTAGCGATGGCAACCAGTCCATCTTATAATCCAAATAATCGTTCATCAATTGATTATAGTTTATTGAGAAATAGAGCTGTTACCGATGCATTTGAGCCAGGTTCTACAGTTAAACCTTTAGTTGTGATGGCTGCCTTAGAGAAAAAAATTGCGGATTTGAATACTATTGTTGATACCAGACCATTTTTAGTAAATCGTTATGAAATTAAAGATGTATCGTATCAAAAATCATTGAATTTGGCTGGTATTTTAGAAAAATCAAGTAATGTAGGTGTGAGTAAATTAGCCTTACAAATGCAGTCTAATGAGCTTGTTGAATATTATAGTCGTTTTGGGTTAGGTCAACCAACCGGCCTTGGTTTGGGCGGTGAAGTTAGTGGTTCAATTGCGGCTGATAGAACCCGAAAGTGGGCAGATATTGAGCGGGCAACTTTTGCTTTTGGATATGGGTTAAGCGTGACTCCTCTACAATTAGCAAGGGCCTATGCAACTATTGGTAGTTATGGAGTTTATCGCCCTGTTTCTATTTTAAAAGTGACCGAACCTGTTAAAGGTGAGCGAGTTGTAGAAGAAAAAATAGCTAAAACAGTAGTTCAATTAATGGAAGCGGTTGCAGTGACTGGTGGTGGGACCAAGGCATCTGTTCCTAGTTATAGTGTAGGTGTAAAAACTGGTACAGCTAAGAAATTATCTGGCGGACGCTATGTTAATCAATATCTTGCTTATACCGCAGGTATCGCACCAGCTACAGGGCCAAAATATTCATTGGTTGTTGTTATTGATAACCCTAAAGCTGGTCAATATTATGGTGGTTCAGTTTCAGCTCCTGTATTTAGTCGCATTATGGGTGGCGTGTTAAGAACCATGAATGTTCAGCCTGATCGCCAAGTTGATGGACAAATGATTATTTATTAATAGGTAAAAAATGATGGCTACAAGCACGTTTAAAACATTATTTGAATTATTAGGTGGGAATCAAAATTTAGAACTGGACGATTTTCCGCTTAATCATTTGCGTATTGATAGTCGTAATGTGAAAAAAAATGATGTTTTTGTTGCTATAAAGGGGCATTCTGTTGATGGTCGTGCATTCATCCCTCAAGCTATTTCAGCCGGTGCAGTCGCTGTGCTAGTCGAAACAAATAGCAAATTAAGTGATTTAAAAATAGATTATCTTGAGCATGATAATTTATTTGTAATCCCACAAATTAGTGTTTTTCAACTTTCACGGCGTTTGTCTGTGATTGCTAATGATTTTTATCATTCTCCTTCTAAAAAATTATCCGTTATTGGTGTAACCGGAACAAATGGAAAAACAACTGTTACACAACTCATTGCTCAATGCACAACATTACTCAACGATAAAACGGCAATTTTAGGAACTATTGGTAATGGTATTTATAATCAACTTGAACCAGCTGTAAATACAACCGCATCGGCAATAGATGTGCAATCTTTATTATCTGATTTTGTAAAAGAACAAGTAAAAGTTGTAGCGATGGAGGTTTCTTCTCATGGACTTGTAATGAATCGAGTTAAAGGTTTAAATTGTGCAGCAACAGTCTTCACCAATTTGAGTCGTGATCATCTTGATTATCATAAAACCATGAGTAAATATGCAAAAGCAAAATGGTCATTATTTAGTCCTGATGAAAAAGAAAGGTTAGTTGAAACTTCGGGAAAATCGATTATTAATTATGATGATAAATATGGTAAACGATGGATTGAAAAGCTTTCACATGTGACAGCTGTATCATGCCAACCGAAATCATTATGTCGGTTAAAAGCTTTAAATAGACCTTATGTTGGTGTTTCTATGATCGAATATAATGATAAAGGCGCTAAAATTTATATGGAGTCAAGTTGGGGAAATGCCATTATCAATAGTCGGTTATTAGGTGAATTTAATGTTTCTAACTTATTAATATCTATTGCCACATTACTAACACTTAATTATCCATTTTTTGCTGTAGTGAATATGGCTTGCTTTCTTAAGCCGATTTGTGGTCGGATGGAAGTGTTACATGAAAAAAATAGCCCTACAGTCATTGTTGATTATGCGCATACGCCAGATGCATTACAAAAGGCATTACAAGCGAGCCGGATCCACTGCCAAGGAACGTTATGGGTTATTTTCGGTTGTGGTGGTGATAGAGATACAGGGAAAAGACCATTAATGGCAGAAATTGCGGAACAATTTGCTGACAAAATTGTGCTAACTAATGATAACCCCCGAACCGAAGATGAAATCAAGATTATTCACGATATTCAACAAGGTTTACATAGCACTGACAACATACAAATAATCCCGGATAGAGTTCAGGCTATTACACAAACATTATCGCAAGCCAAAATTAATGATGTGATTTTAATTGCAGGTAAAGGTCATGAGGACTATCAAATAATTGGTAAAACTAAATATCATTATTCTGATCAAGAAATAGTGAAACAGTTTTTAGGAGCAGAGAATCGATCATGATTCCATTAAAAATTAAAAAAATAAAAGAAGTTGTGAATGGTCAGTCTTATTATATTCAAGATGAAAATAAGGTTATTGATTCTATTTGTACAGATTCCAGAAAAATTACCCCACTGTCACTGTTTATTGCATTAACTGGTGATAATTTTGATGGGCATCAATTTGTTTCACAGGCAATAAAAGATGGTGCTATTTTGGCTATTGTTAATCATAAAATAGATGATGCTTCAATACCACAAATAGTCGTCGATGATACTCGGCAATCACTCGGACAAATTGCCACTTTTATTCGAGAACAGAGCCAAGCTAAAATTGTTGCTTTAACTGGCTCATCAGGAAAGACTTCCGTTAAAGAGATGACGGCGGCAATTTTACAACATTGTGGGCAAACACTTTACACGCAAGGTAATTTTAATAACGATATTGGTGTACCATTAACATTATTTCGCTTAACCGAGCAAGACCAATTTGCAGTGGTAGAGCTAGGTGCTAATCATATTGGCGAAATTGCCTATACAACTAATATAGTTAAACCGCAAAGCGCTTTAATTAATAATATTGCCGAGGCCCATATTGAAGGTTTTGGTTCACTTAACGGCGTGGCAACGGCTAAAGGTGAAATTTTTGCAGGCTTACCTCAAAATGGCATTGCTATCATTAATTTAGATAGTTGCTCTGATAGATGGTTTACTCAGCTAACAAACAAAAAAGTTTGGACTTTTTCATTAGCAAATTCATCAGCAGATTTTTATGCTAGTAATATTCAACATACTGAAAGTACGACCTTTACATTGCATACGCCAAAAGGTGAATGCTCAATTCTCTTACCGCTAGTTGGATTGCATAATGTGTCAAATGCGATCGCTGCATCCGCTTTAGCAATTTCTGTTGGTGCAAATTTGGATCAAATTAGAAACGGTTTAACAACTTTAAAACCAGTAAAAGGTCGATTATATCCAATAAGATTAAACCAAACTCAATTAATTTGGGATGATTCTTATAACGCCAACGTTGGGTCAATGTCAGCGGCAGTTAAGGTATTAGCAAAACAACCAGGGTATCGAGTTTTAGTCGTTGGTGATATGGGGGAACTTGGTAATGAGGCTGAAAAATATCATCGACAAATCGGCGAGCTTGCTTATCAAGAAAAGCTAGATTGTGTCGTTAGTGTCGGTAAATTAAGTCAATATATTAGTCAGTATAGTGGTGTAGGTTATCATTTTAATAATAAACAAGATGCAGTAAATTTTCTGTTAATGCTCTTAAATCAACATCCCTCTTTAACAATGTTAGTTAAAGGTTCGCGTAGTGCGAAAATGGAAGAGCTTATCGAAAAAATTCAAATTGAACAACTCAAAATGAATCAGGATTAAAATTATGTTGGTGTGGATATCAGAATATTTAGTTAAATATTTTAGTTTTTTTAATGTTATTTCTTATTTAACCGTAAGAGCAATTTTAGCGTTGTTAACCTCATTGTTAATTTCATTAATAATGGGGCAAAAAGTCATTGATTGGTTGCAGAAATTACAAATTGGCCAAGTTGTTCGCCATGATGGACCTGAATCTCATTTAAGTAAAAAAGGTACACCAACAATGGGAGGTACATTAATTCTTGCATCAATTTCGATCTCGGTATTTTTATGGGCAGATCTTCGTAACCCTTATGTTTGGCTGGCATTATTTGTATTGATTGGCTATGGAATTATTGGTTTTGCTGATGATTATTTAAAAGTTATTCGTAAAAATACAGCGGGTCTTATTGCAAGATGGAAGTATTTTTGGCAATCGGTCATTGCATTAATTGTTGCTTTTGGTCTTTATGTTTATGGAAAAGATAGCTCAGTAACTGTACTAGTTGTGCCTTTTTTTAAAGATGTTATGCCACAGTTAGGATTATTATTTATTCTTTTTACCTATATTGTCATTGTGGGGGCTGGCAATGCTGTTAATTTAACCGATGGGCTGGATGGATTAGCTATTATGCCGACAGTCTTTGTTGCTGCTGGTTTTGCTCTAGTATCTTGGGCAACTGGCAATGTTAATTTTGCTGCTTACTTACATATTCCTTATATTAAATTTGGTGGTGAATTGATGATTGTCTGTACCGCAATTATTGGTGCTGGGTTAGGTTTTCTATGGTTTAATACTTATCCTGCTATGGTTTTTATGGGTGATGTCGGATCGCTTGCATTGGGGGGGGTGTTTGGCATTATAGCTGTTTTATTACGACAAGAATTCCTATTATTGATAATGGGTGGCATATTTGTTGTAGAAACATTATCCGTAATTTTGCAAGTTGGTTCATATAAATTAAGAGGTAAACGGATATTTAAAATGGCACCGATTCATCACCATTATGAATTAAAAGGTTGGCCAGAACCTCGTGTTATTGTACGTTTTTGGATTATTTCATTAATGTTGGTATTAATCGGTTTATTAACTTTGAAATTACGTTAATTTAAAAACAGCTCAGGATTGAATCATGGTTAGCTATCAAGGTAAAAATATTGTTATTGTCGGATTAGGTATCACTGGTCTTTCTTGTGTGAATTATTTCCTTGCTCAAAATATTATCCCAAAAGTAATCGATACTCGTTTAAAGCCGCAAGGATTAGAACAATTAGATAACCGAATTAATTATCACTTGGGAGATTTAAAAATTGATTGGTTGCTAAATGCCGATTTAATTATCGTTAGCCCAGGCATTCCATTATCAACCCCTGAATTACAAAAAGCTAAAGAAAAAGGCGTAGAAATTATAGGTGATATTGAACTTTTTTGTCGTGAAGTTAATGCCAAATCTAATAAAAAAATTGTTGCTATTACTGGCGCAAATGGTAAAACTACTGTTACTACATTAATTGGTGAAATCATTAAGTCAGCAGGTATTAGTGTTGGTGTTGGTGGTAATATAGGACAGCCTGCATTATCTTTATTAAACCAAGATTACGATGTATATGTTTTAGAACTATCGAGCTTTCAGCTAGAAACGACTTACAGCTTAAAAGCAACAGTTGCAACAATTTTAAATATTTCAGAAGACCATATGGATCGTTATCCTCTTGGTTTAATGCAATATGTTGAGGCTAAGCACCGAATTTATCATAATGCAACATACTGTGTGATTAACAATGACGACCAATTAACCATTCCAACAGATAAACAAAGCGATATAGTTTCATTTGGTGTTGATAAAGGTAATTATCATTTAGATAACCACTATGAGCATCTGATTGTACAAGATCAACCTTTGCTAGTAACAAAAATGATGAAATTAACTGGATGTCATAACTATCTTAATGCACTAGCAGCTTTAGCGATAGCTGATAAATTAAATATTTCACGACAATCAAGCATTGCAACAATTGCTTCATTTCATGGTTTACCACATCGGTTTGAATTAGTGTTGGAAAAGAATGGTGTAAAGTGGATTAATGATTCCAAAGCAACCAATGTTGGTAGCACTGAAGCCGCTCTAAACAGTGTGGTTTGCAAAGGAAAATTATATTTATTATTAGGTGGAGATGGGAAATCTGCTGACTTTTCGTTATTAATTCCTTACTTAAAAAATAGGAATATAGAGGTTTTTTGTTTTGGTCGAGATCGTTATTTACTTAGTAAATTAGCTCCAAATATAACAACAATCACAGAGACAATGGCTGAATCAATGCAAATTATTGCTAAAAAAGTGGTATCAAATGATGTGGTTCTACTTTCTCCCGCTTGTGCAAGTTTAGATCAGTTTAAAAGTTACGTTGAACGAGGAAAACAGTTCGCATATCTTGCTGAACAATATACTCAAGGGAGTGGAATATGACATTATTTTGGTTAAAAAAACAAGTTAATCCACATATCCCATTTGACAATCAGTTACTTTGGACTGTGCTTGGTTTAATGATTTTTGGCTTAATAATGGTAACATCGTCTTCAATGTCATTTAATGATAGTAATCCATTCTTTTATACACAACGAGAGCTTATTCAGTTAGGAATATCGTTATTTTTAATGTCTATTACGTTGTATATTCCGATGCAACGTTGGCAACAGTTCGGTTCAGTGTTACTAATCATTGCTATTATTATGTTAATTGTTGTATTGGGTATAGGTTCTTCAATTAACGGTGCATCGCGTTGGATACCTTTAGGGGTATTTAATTTTCAGCCTGCAGAGCTTTCAAAATTAGCACTATTTTTATTTTTAGCTGGTTATTTATCGCGTAAATCTGAAGAGGTACAAAGTGGGTTTTGGGGTTTTTTTAAACCAATGGTTGTTATGGCCGTACTCTCTATTTTATTACTTAAGCAACCTGATTTAGGTACTGTTATCGTTTTATTTATGGTAACTATTGGTATCCTATTTATTGCTGGTGCCCAATTGTGGCAATTTATTGCTATTTTGCTAACAGGTGTTGGTGCAGTGATTTGTTTGATTTTATACGAGGCTTACCGTTTAACTCGACTGTTAACCTTTCTTGACCCTTGGCAAGATGCAACTGGTTCAGGTTATCAATTAGTTGCCTCATTAATGGCAATTGGTAGTGGAGGAATTACGGGACAAGGTATGGGCAATTCTATTCTGAAATTAGGTTATTTACCTGAATGTCATACCGATTTTATTTTTTCGATTATTTCAGAAGAGTATGGATATATAGGTGTAGTTGTTTTATTGTCATTACTTTTCTTCTTGACATTTAAAGCTCTCGCAATTGGTTATCGAGCACTGAATGAGGGGGTATTATTTTCGGGTTATTTAGCCTGTGAAATTGGAATATGGTTTGGTTTTCAAACATTTGTTAATGTTGGTGTTACATCTGGTATGTTACCAACTAAAGGATTAACATTACCATTTATTAGTTATGGTGGTTCAAGCCTTATTGTGATGAGTATTGCGGTTGCAATATTACTCAGAATAGATTTTGAATTTAGGCAACAACAAGCGCAAGCAAGAATAAGGTTAGTTAAATAATGAAAAAATTATTAGTTATGGCAGGGGGAACAGGCGGACATGTCTTTCCCGGTATTGCTGTTGCGCATTATTTGATGAAGCAAGGTTGGCAAGTAAGATGGTTAGGTACTGCTGATCGAATGGAAGCACATCTCGTTCCTGAAAATGGTATAGAGATCGACTTTATCGAAATATCAGGGCTAAGAGGAAAAGGTGTGATGGCATTATTAAAAGCACCTTATAAAATTCTAAAAGCAGTTTTACAAGCAAGAAAAATTTTGAAAGCCTATCGTCCAGATGTTGTGTTAGGTATGGGCGGATATGTTTCTGGTCCTGGAGGGATCGCAGCAAAAACACTTGGCATACCGATTGTATTACATGAACAAAATGGTATAGCTGGTTTAACTAACAAGTGGCTAGCTAAAATTGCGACTAAAGTTTTGCAAGCATTTCCTAGTGCTTTTCCTAACGCTGAAGTCGTAGGTAATCCTGTGCGTAGTGATCTTTTAACTGTTGTAAAACCCGAAGAAAGGTTCAAAGATCGTAATGGACCAATCAGAGTATTAGTCATGGGCGGAAGTCAAGGTGCGAAGATTATTAATGATATTGTGCCCCAGGTGATAACTAAATTATCAGATGAATATGTAGTATGGCATCAAACAGGTAAAGGAATGTTGGATTCGGTAATTCAGTCTTATCAAAATTGTGATATGGCTAATAATAAAGTGACAGAGTTTATATCTGATGTTACAAATGCATACAATTGGGCAGATATTGTGATTTGTCGTAGCGGAGCATTGACTGTTAGTGAAATTGAAGTTGTTGGTATTGGTGCTATTTTTGTTCCGTTTATGCATAAAGATCGTCAGCAATTTTGGAATGCAAAATCATTAGCGGATATAGGTGCTGCGGATATAATAGAACAACCAAATTTTAATGTTGAATCATTATCAAAGTTATTATTAAATTTGAATCGCGACAAGTTACTAGAAATGGCAATTAAAGCTAAAAGTTTATCTATTGTAAATTCCACTGAGAAAGTAGCGGAATCCCTTAACTCAGTGATAAAATAACTAGTTTTTGGTATTATTGTGTAATAATTTTGTAAAAAATTTTTAGTTTATGTAGGTATTTGAGTCAATGATTTGTTTGGACTAAAAAATAACTAGGATACAAATGTTCAATGTTGATATGACAGGGTACACTACATAACAAAGAATGATTAGGAGTTCTATAGTGAATACAAAGGAATTAGCTAAATTAAGAGCCATTATTCCTGAAATGAAAAGAGTCAAACATATCCACTTTGTGGGTATTGGTGGCGCAGGTATGGGCGGTATTGCAGAAGTTCTAGCCAATGAAGGCTATGAAATTAGTGGTTCAGATATTGCTGAAAATGCTGTGACTCAACATTTAGAAATGTTAGGTGCTAAAATTGTTATTGGTCATGCGGCTGAAAATGTGATTAATTCAAGTGTGGTCGTTATATCTTCTGCTATTTCACAGGATAATATTGAAGTAATTGCTGCACGTGAAGCGCGCATACCAGTGATCCAACGCGCGGAAATGTTGGCCGAATTAATGCGTTTTCGCTATGGAATCGCTATTGCTGGTACACATGGTAAAACAACTACTACCGCGATGGTTACAGCTATTTATGCAGAGGCAAAACTTGACCCAACTTTTGTCAATGGAGGCTTAGTTAAAGCGGCTGGAACTCATGCGCAATTAGGCAGTAGTCGTTATTTTATTGCTGAAGCCGATGAAAGTGATGCATCATTTCTTCATTTGCAGCCAATGGTCTCTATTATAACAAATATCGAACCAGACCATATGGATACTTATCAGGGTAGTGTTGATAACCTCAAACAGACATTTATTTCATTTTTACGTAATCTTCCATTTTATGGTTTAGCGATTATGTGTTATGACGATTCCATCAATCGTGAATTATTGCCGATTGTTGGACGTAAAGTCATTACTTATGGGTTTAGTGAAGAGGCTGATGTAGTTATTAAAAATTATCGTCAAGAACGAGGGGTTAGTTATTACACCGTTTGCCGCCCAGATCGCCAAGATTTAAATATTGAGTTAAATGCACCAGGTAAACATAATGCTTTAAATTCGGCAGCTGCAATTATTGCTGCAACTGAAGAGGGTATTGATGATCAGTCAATTATAAATGCATTAGCTAAATTTGCTGGCACAAGTCGACGTTTTGATTTATTAGGTGTTTTTCCTCATGCCGATGGTGCAGATATTATGATGGTTGATGATTATGGTCATCATCCTAGTGAAGTTAATGCAACAATTCAGGCGGCAAGAAATGGTTGGCCTGAGCGAAGACTTGTCATGTTATTTCAACCTCATAGATATACACGTACTCGTGATTTATTTGATGATTTCGCACAAGTGCTTTCTCAAGTTGATGCACTTGTTATGTTGGATGTCTATTCAGCGGGAGAACAACCGATTGCAGGTGCAGATAGCCGATCTTTGTGTCGTTCAATTCGTAATCGAGGTAAAGTTGATCCAATTTATATTTCTGATTTAGATTTATTGCCTGAAATTATGCAAGAAGTATTACAAGGCGGTGATTTATTAATTACACAAGGAGCTGGTAGTGTTGGTCGTATAGCGCGCCAATTAGCCAAAACTCAATTATCTTCAAAAGAGGTTTTATAAAAATGGTTGATAAAGTAGCTGTATTGTATGGCGGTACTTCTGCCGAGAGAGACGTATCACTTAAGTCAGGAAAAGCTGTACATGCAGGATTATTGGCAAATGGTATTGATGCGCATCTTATTGATACTAAATATCATCCTATTACTAATTTAAAAGAAGAAGGATATACAAAAGCTTTTGTTATTCTGCACGGACGTGGTGGGGAAGACGGTATTGTGCAAGCAATTTTGACTTATCAAAATATCCCTTATACAGGTAGTGATGTTTTGTCATCAGCATTAACAATGGATAAATTGAAAACTAAACTAGTTTGGAAATCGCTTAATTTACCTGTTGCTGATTATGTTATGGTAGAAAGATCGCAATCAATTGATACAAATGCTATTGTTAAGCAGCTTGGTTTACCATTGTTTGTTAAACCAAGTCATGAAGGTTCAAGCGTAGGGATGGCTAGAGTCAATGAAGCATCTGAATTGGAAGAGGCCATTAATGCAGCTTTTAAATATGACAGTGTTGTGATGGTTGAGTCATTTTTAGCCGGTTCTGAATTTACAGTGGCTATTGTAGGTGAAGAAGTTTTACCATCAATTCATATTAAACCTACAAGCAAATTTTATGATTATGATGCTAAATATTTATCTGATACGACTCAGTATTTTTGTCCAAGTGGTTTACCAGATGATAAAGAACAAGAAATTCGTAATTTAGCCTTAGATGCTTATAAAGCTGTAGGATGTCGAGGATGGGGAAGAGTTGATATAATGTTTAATGCTAATCAAAAACCATTCTTACTGGAAGTCAATACAGCTCCTGGTATGACAGATCATAGCTTGGTACCAATGGCTGCTAAACAACATGGCTGGTCATTTAATGAGCTTGTTGTCAGAATTTTAAATTTGGCAACCCTATAATTGGCCCTTATTGTTATGAAACAAGTTAGACAGGCGGCGCATAGACGAGAAGATAAAAATAGAAGGCGGCTGCTTATCTTTCGTAATACAGAGCAATTAGTAGGCTTTTTGTTCTTAATTATGATTATTCTTATTAGTATTTGGGTTGTTAAAAGCTTTAAAAATTGGATGGATGATCCCGAACAAATGGTATTGTCGCAATTAACGTTAAGTGGCGAACACACTTATACAACTGAGGGTGATCTTAGGGAAGCTATTTTAGGGTTAGGATTGCCTAATACTTACATTGGACAAGATGTTAATGATATTCAACAAGAAGTAATGCGATTTCCATGGGTTAAGCAAACGAGTGTACGTAAACAGTGGCCAGATAGGTTAATTGTCTATGTTGAAGAATATAAACCAGTTTTTTATTGGAATGACCTATTTTTACTTGATGAAAATGGTAATGTTTTTAGCGTGCCACTTGACCGTATTACCGAGTTACAATTGCCAAGACTATATGGTCCTGAGGGTAAAGCTAAATTGGCGTTAGAAACTTATTATAAATTAGAAAATCTTTCTAAAAAATTAGCGAATAATCAGTTGGCATTACATATTAAAGCGGCTATAACAGATGAGCGTAATGCATGGCAATTGATGGTAAAACAGTGTGTATCTGGTTTTTGTCTTGAAAATCAGGAAATAAAGTTGTTGTTAGGTAATGAAAATATTGAACAGCGATATCAACAATTTATTAAATTATTTCCAGAAATTCAATCAAGAGTTCCAGAAAATGAAAGAATAATGGTAGCTGATTTACGTTACGAAAATGGTATTTCAGTACAAAGAGAAAAAATGGTGCAGTAAGGAATAAATTAAGGCTGGAGTATGAAAGCAACAGAAAAAAAATTGGTTGTTGGGCTGGAAGTTGGTACATCCAAAGTACTTGCCCTTGTTGGTGAAGTTCTTCCTGATGGTATAGTTAATATTATTGGTGTGGGACATTGTCCATCAAAAGGGGTTGATAAAGGTGGTGTGAACGATCTAGAGTCCGTCGTTAAATCAATCCAACGAGCAGTTGATCAAGCTGAACTTATGGCTGATTGCCAAATATCTTCAGTATATTTAAGCCTTTCTGGTAAACATATCCGCTGTCAAAATGAAATAGGCATGGTGCCAATAGCGGATGAAGAAGTTACTGCAGAAGATGTAGACAATGTTGTTCATACTGCAAAATCAGTCAGAATTTTAGACGAGCATCGTATTTTACACGTCATTGCGCAAGAATATTCTATCGATTTACAAGAAGGTATTAAAAATCCTATTGGCCTATCTGGAGTAAGAATGAAGGCCAAAGTGCATTTAGTTACCTGCCATAATGATATGGCTAGAAATATAGTGAAGGCTGTTGAGCGTTGCGGATTGAAAGTGGATCAACTGATTTTTTCTGGATTGGCTTCTAGCTATGCAGTTTTAACAGATGATGAAAAAGAACTTGGTGTCTGCGTAATTGATATCGGTGGCGGTACAATGGATGTAACGGTTTATACTGGTGGTGCCTTACGCCATTCTGTTGTCATTCCTTATGCTGGTAATGTTGTTACTAGTGATATTGCCTATGCGTTTGGTGCGCCGCCTATGGATGCAGAAAACATTAAAATTCGTTATGGGTGTGCTGTAGGTTCACTAATTGGAAAAGATGAAGTCATCGATGTACCAAGTGTTGGGGGAAGACCGTCTCGTTCATTACAACGACAAACACTCGCCGATGTCATTGAACCTCGTTATTCAGAACTACTTTCATTGGTACAAAAAGAGTTACTTGCATTGCAAGAAGAACTAAAAAAACAAAATGTTAAATATCAATTAGCGGCAGGTATTGTTTTAACTGGCGGTGCGGCTCAAATAAAAGGAATGGTAGAGTGTGCCGAAAAAGTTTTTCAAAATCAAGTTCGTATCGGGCAACCATTAAATATATCAGGCTTAACCGATTATGTACAAAAACCTTATTGTTCAACAACTATAGGGCTATTGCATTATGGAAAACAAAGTTTATTAAGTGATGATGCAAAAGACAGTAATAAATCATCATTAAAAGGGATAGCTAAACGATTGACCGGTTGGTTTAAAAAAGAATTTTAGCTAGTATATTTCAAGAACTTCGTGGACATTGTAGACGATTATCTGTACAATGTTCCAAGATCGTAAATTTGGAGATAAGTTATGTTTGAGCCTATGGTTGCAGATGATGAACCAGCAGCAGTCATTAAAGTTATTGGTGTCGGTGGTGGCGGTGGTAATGCTGTCGAGCATATGATTGCTGAACATATTGAAGGTGTTGAGTTTTTTGCGGCAAATACAGATGCGCAGGCATTAAAACGAATTAAGGTAGGTCAAACTATCCAAATCGGTACTAATGTCACTAAAGGGCTTGGTGCAGGCGCTAATCCAGAAGTCGGTAGAAATTCTGCTGAAGAAGATCGTGAGGTTATTCGTAGTGCTATTGAAGGTGCGGATATGGTCTTTATCGCAGCAGGAATGGGTGGGGGAACAGGAACAGGTGCGGCCCCAGTCGTTGCGGAAATAGCAAAAGAGTTAGGTATTCTAACCGTTGCTGTTGTCACTAAGCCTTTTGGCTTTGAAGGTAAAAAGCGTATGGCTTTTGCTGAACAAGGCATTTCTGAATTAGCAAAGCATGTTGATTCTTTGATTACTATTCCAAATGACAAACTATTAAAAGTATTAGGTCGAGGTGTTAAATTACTTGACGCTTTCGCCGCTGCTAATGGTGTTCTAAAAGGTGCGGTACAAGGTATTGCCGAACTTATTACTAAACCTGGTCATATTAACGTGGACTTTGCTGATGTAAGAACAGTGATGTCTGAAATGGGATATGCTATGATGGGTTCTGGTCGAGCTAGTGGTGATAATCGAGCGGAAGAAGCTGCTGAAATGGCGATTTCTAGCCCTTTACTTGAAGATATCGATTTATCTGGTGCTCGAGGCGTATTAGTCAATGTAACCGCAGGGTTAGATCTTGGCTTAGAAGAATTTGAAACAGTAGGTAGTACAGTTAGGGCATTTGCTTCTGACAATGCGACAGTGGTTGTTGGTACAACTTTTGACCCAGATATGTCTGATGAAATTCGAGTAACAGTGGTTGCAACCGGTATTGGTATGGATAAGCGTTCTGAAGTTAAAATACCTAAACCTGTACCACGCAATGAATTATTTACTCCAAATAATACGTTGGGGCAACAAGAAGAAAAATTGGCTAAAGTTGTTAATGAACCAACAGTTTCTTCTATTGAAGATCATAAAATTTTAGATATTCCTGCTTTCATCCGTAAGCAAGCGAATTAAAGTTGAACTTATTTGATTTTTTATTGTCAAAGTCAATAGGAAATACAAGTAAAAAAGTAGGTGCAAAGTGAAACAAAGAACATTAAAAAAGACTATTCAAGCAACTGGTGTTGGTTTACATACCGGCAAGAAAGTTACTTTGACATTACGTCCTGCGCCTGAAAACACAGGTATTATTTATCGTCGTACTGATTTAAATCCATATGTGGATTTTCCTGTGGATGCAAAATCAGTGCGCGACACAATGCTTTGTACTTGTTTAGTAAACGAAGACAATGTTCGTATTTCAACTGTTGAGCATATCAATTCTGCTTTAGCAGGGCTAGGTATTGATAATCTTATTATTGAAGTTAATGCCCCTGAAATACCAATTATGGACGGTAGCGCAAGTCCTTTTGTTTATTTGTTGCTTGATGCAGGTATTGCTGAACAAAATGCGCTTAAAAAGTTTTTGCGAGTAAAAGAAGTAGTTCGAGTTGAAAATGGTGATAAATGGGCTGAGGTAAGACCTTATAGTGGTTTTAGGTTAGATTTCACTATTGATTTTCATCATCCAGCTATCGATAGTAGTTCTCAACGTTATCAATTGGATTTTTCATCTGAATCGTTTATTCGTCAGATCAGTCGTGCAAGAACTTTTGGTTTTATGCGTGATATTGAAGCTTTACAGTCTAAAGGTTTATGTCTAGGTGGTAGTTTAGATTGTGCAATTGTGGTTGATGATTATAAAGTACTTAATGAAGACGGTTTACGTTTTGAAGATGAGTTTGTACGTCACAAAATGCTTGATACTATCGGCGATTTATATATGAGCGGTCATAATATGATTGGTGAAGTAGTTTGTTATAAATCAGGTCATGCATTGAATAATCAATTATTGCAAGCATTGCTTGCTAAACAAGATGCATGGGAATATGTGACCTTTACAGAAGAGCAAACTGTACCACTTGCGTTGGGTACTCAACAGCTTATTTTAGCGTAAAATCATAAGCAATATTGTTATATATTATAAACGCTCCTATTTTTAATGGGAGCGTTTTTATTTTATATTTAAAGAGATAATAGTATGAATAATAGTCATTTTTTTGCTCATTTATCACGATTAAAACTAATTAACCGTTGGCCTTTAATGCGTAATGTAAGAACGGAAAATGTATCGGAGCATAGCTTACAAGTCGCTTTTGTTGCACATGCTTTAGCCATAATTAAAAACAAAAAATTTAATGGTAAGGTGAATCCTGAGCGAATCGCATTATTAGCCATGTATCATGATGTTTCAGAGGTCATAACTGGTGACCTACCAACACCTACAAAGTATTATAATCCGCAAATCACGGTTGAATATAAAAAGATTGAAAAAATAGCACAACATAAACTTATTAATATGCTCCCTAAAGAGTTACAAGATGACTTTAGAGCATTAATCGATGATGATTTTTATGATGAAGCAGAAAAAAGTATCGTAAAACAGGCTGATGCATTATGTGCTTATCTTAAAACTATTGAAGAATTGAGTGCAGGTAATAATGAATTTAAATTGGCCGAACAACGTTTAAAAAAGACTTTGTCTGAACGTAATAGCCCTGAAATGAACTACTTTTTGGATGTTTTTCTTCCTAGCTTTAGTTTATCATTAGATGAAATCACAATGGATAAATAGCTTTTCCACTTATGATAAATATAACGCTTAACAGCTTGACTTATTGATAGATAGGTCAGATAGCTTTCAAGTTTGCCTAACTTGTCTAGGTAATCAAGCATCATGCTCATAATATACCTTTTATACTGCTTATTTTTTTATAACGCATAATCAGTATAGAGCTATAGATGCATAAATTAGAAGATTAAGAAAGTTATTAAGCAAAGGAATGGTATAATTAAAACAGATTGTAGTTTTGTTAAGGCGTCTTAAAACGCTATAAACGTTTTAGTCATCTACAATTTTTTTTACCTTATTAAATAAAATAAACTAAAATATATGTGCTACCTGAAACCTCCCTACGTTCGGTTATTGGCGTAATAAACATTCCTGAATTTTACTAACTTCATTATTAAGTGCTTCAATAACTAAGTTAGGGTGATATCTTTCAAGTGTTTTTACATTTTCAAATCCATCATTAACAACAGACCCTGTATACTGTTGGGCTTGTTTAATGTTGCTGAATAGATAACTAATATCGTGTTGGTTACGAGTTGCTGTTAAAGTATAACTAACAAAATATTTAGCATGATATTGATAGTCTACGATAGCATTGGCGACAACATGATTACCTTCAACTAATTTGATGGTATCGCCACCATTAACTGTAATAGCTTGTTGGGTAGGCATATTCCAATATGGCCACCATTGTGCACCCAAATAGTTTTCACTACTTAGCACAACGGGGCTGTTATCTAATTCTTGTGCAATACATAACGATAAAGAGGAGTGAAGGATGGTAATCGGTCGTGATGTGCTAAATTTATTTAATATATCGATACCTGACGAATCTTTAGTGATTTCAACGCCTTCTGTATGATAAATTGACATCATTTTTTGAGATGCACAGCTAGTTAGAATAGTTAAAACAGCAAAATAACCAATTAACTTTTTCATACTACATCCTTTTTTAAGTCTAATTAATTTTATTTTTTAGTAACTGATGAGTTAATTTTTTAAAATGACAAATGCCAATTTCACTAAAGCACCTTTAATAAGAAGATTGCTAATCTTCTTTACCGCGGATCTTACGAGATAAGCGTTTAAACCCATGAGTAAATTTCTTAATTGCCATGGCAAAAAAAGGAACTTTAATTTCGATACCAAAACGTTCTTGTGCCTCTATCGCATCATTAGCTTTAGTTAACCATATAAAACCTGAGTTAGTTAAATCAATTGCTTTGATTTTTCCTTCTGGCGTTAAGATAAAATTACCACCATGCACATCATTAGATACTAAGTTATAACTGTGAAGTTTTTCGATACAGCTTTTGACTTGCTCACCATACTCTCTCATCTCTTCCCATTTTAGGCTGCGACCCTCAATAAAATTAAATATCATATAGTGACGTTTGGTTCTTTTGTCAAAAGCGACCAAATAAAGTTCATAAGCTATATCACATTTATCTAGCGATATTTTTGCCAGCTTTCGAATTAAATTAAAATAAAAATCACCGGTTATTTTGGCAATGAGTTTACGTTCTAAACGGTGCTCAACGCCCCCATCGATTTTAAAAATAAATTTTGTTTGATTATGATTAATTAAATAAGTATATCGTTCTAATTTATCGCTTGGATCGAGCAACTCATGATGTCCTTCTTCGGACAAAAATTGGTCAAAAAGGTCTAGATAATTTATTTTATCATTTTGTATGTAAGCGAACGTCATGTCTCCGCGTTCGACTTCAATAATTTTTGCAAAGTTATTCAAATTTATTATCCCAGAGTACATCAAAAAAAGTTGGTTTATCTTAAACATTATCAGCATTAAAGTAAATGAAACTGTAATGGTTAATAAGGTTGTATTGTTAAATAATAGCGTTCTAAAAATCAAAAATATTAGTTAGATGATCAAAATGATATTATATGGTTAAATTATCCACTTCATATTGTTTTGTCGGTTATTTATGTCCAATAAAGTATCTAACTGGTTTTTATACATCGTTAGAACAGCAAATCAATTGTTATATACAGGTATTACCACTGATGTTGCTAGACGTTTACAGCAACATCAAAGTGGCAAAGGTGCTAAATGTTTAAAAGGCCATCAGGATTTGACGGTTGTGTATCAGATTTTTATTGGTGACAAATCGATAGCACTAAAGCTTGAATATAAAATAAAACAGCTCTCTAAGCAGAAAAAAGAGGCATTAGTCAAAAACCGTCCCAATTTTGATGAATTATTAAAATTAATCAATTAATCAAAATGTTAAAGTTTACATTATCGACATTAGTTTTATCGATGGCGCTTTGATTGCTTCAATTTGCTTGTTAAATTCTAATAACTGTTGTCGCCAAAAATCTTCATCAGTTATCCATGGAAAAGCGATAGGAAAAGCCGGATCCTGCCAACGGGCGATAATCCATGCTAAATGGTGAACCATTCTCATCGCTCTTAATGGCTCAATTAATCTAAGTTGTTCTTTATCAAAGTCACAAAACTCTTGATACATTTCAATTAACATATCTAACTGTAAGCGTTGCTCTTGTTGGTTGCCATAAAGTAGCATCCACAGATCTTGAATAGCAGGTCCATTACGAGCATCATCAAAATCAACAAACATTGCACCATCTCGCCATAAAATATTGCCAGCATGGCAATCGGCGTGCAGTCGGATAGGTTGCCAATCATTATGCCAATATTGTTCAACTGTTGTTATTAATTGTGCCAAAATTGTTTTCAGATCGGATTGCACTTTTCTAGGAATAAAATGGCAAGATAATATCCTCTCTTGGGGATGATAAAGATATTCTTCTAATCCGATGGTTGGACGATGCAAAAAAGGTTGTCTAGTGCCAATTTGATGAATACGACCAAGTAACATGGCAACGGATTCCATCTGTTCCAGATTATCTACTTCATATTGCCGTCCGCCAACACTTGGAAATAGGGCAAACCGATAACCTAGATGCTCATGGAGCGTGGTATTATTGAATATTAAAGGAGCAACAACAGGAATTTCAGCGTCAGCTAATTGCTTGGTAAACTGATGCTCTTCAACGATTTGCTCACTACTCCAACGATGAGGTCGATAAAATTTCGCGACATAGCGAGTGCGATCCTCATCATGAAATTGATAAACTCGATTTTCATAACTATTTAAAGCGGTAAGACCTGAATCAATGCGAATGCCGATTGATGCCAAACTATCAAAAATTAATTCAGGCGATAAAGCATGAAATGAAAAAGCAGCATTATCCATTACAGGTTTCATTGTTGGCTAAACCATTCATCTAACTTCTGTTTTAAAGGCTCTAAACCCATGCGTTTAGGTGATGAAAAAGGTGCAACAGTAATATCGCCCTGAAAAGGTAAAATCGCTTCTTTAACCATGTTGACCTGTTTTTTTTGTGCGCCAGAAGCCAATTTATCGGCTTTAGTTAATAGTAACATCACGGGAATATCAACCGAAACGGCCCACTCAATCATTTGTTGATCTAAATCTTTTAAAGGATGTCTTATATCCATTAATACAATCAACCCTTTCAAGCTTTCGCGTTTTTGAAGGTATTCTCCTAACGATTTCTGCCATTTACGTTTTATTGCTTCAGGAACTTGCGCATAGCCATAACCGGGTAAATCAACGAGACGGCAATTTTCTTCCACTTCAAAAAGATTGATTAATTGAGTTCTGCCTGGTGTTTTACTGGTTCTTGCTAATGCTTTTTGATTGGTCAACGTGTTAAGTGCGCTGGATTTGCCTGCATTAGATCTACCGGCAAATGCCACTTCAACCCCGCTATCACTTGGTAAATGAGAAATATCAGGTGCACTTAAAATAAAATGTGTTTTTGCATAGTTTAATGGTCGAATATCGGTCATAAAAAAGTATCCTTTAAATGCGCTAACGGCACTTAATTGATTAAAATGCTGTTACTGTATAGAAAAACTCAAGCATTGACAACTTTTTCGACGGCTTTTGTCAATCGTCTCATACCTTCTTTAATTTCGTCCTCGGTTATTAGCAAAGATGGGGTGAAACGCAGTACATTTGGGCCTGCATTTAAAATCATCACTTGACTCTCAGTAGCGGCATTTAAAAAATCTTGAGCTTTATTATGGTACTCAGGTTGTAGTTCTGCACCTAACAATAATCCTTTTCCTCGATATTGGCGGAACAGCTTGAATTTATTATTAATTTCTTCAAGTTGTTCAATGAACAGTGCGCGTCGGTTTTGTACGCCTTCAAGTACTTCAGGGGAATTGATGATGTCAAAGGCTTCACAAGCCACAGCACAAGCAAGGGGATTGCCACCATAAGTAGTACCATGTACGCCGGGATGCATGACTGAAGCAATGTCATTGGTTGTTAACATCGCACTAATTGGAAAGCCACCTCCTAATGCCTTAGCAGAGGTTAGAATATCAGGCGTTACTCCATATTGCTGATAAGTATATAAACTACCTGTTCTTCCCATGCCGCACTGCACCTCATCAAACACCAGTAATGTTTTATATTCATCACATAGTTTGCGAACACCTTGCAAAAATTCAGGTGTTGCTGATGTTAATCCACCTTCGCCCTGAACAGGCTCTAATACAATAGCACAGGTATGATCATCGATTACCGCTTTTACCGCATCAAGATCATTAAATGGAACATGAATGATATCAGCTGGTTTTGGTCCAAAACCATCAGAATATTTTGCCTGTCCGCCTACCGAAACAGTAAAAAACGTACGACCATGAAAAGAGTGATAAAAAGCAATGATTTTGCTCTTATAAGGGCTATATCTTTGTGCTGCATAATATCGCGCTAGCTTAAATGCGGCCTCATTAGCTTCCGCCCCTGAGTTAGCAAAAAAAACACGATCAGCAAAAGTATTGTCAATCAGTTTTTGAGCTAGATTTAATGCGGGTTCATTAGTAAATACATTACTAACATGCCACAACTTTTCGCTTTGCTCATGCAAGGCTTTTACTAACCGAGGGTTACAATGACCAAGTGCATTAACTGCAATGCCGCCAGCAAAATCAATATATTCTTCACCATTTTGATCCCAAACACGACTACCTTGGCCTTTGACAGGAATAAATTGAGCCGGTGCATAAACAGGTAAAATGACTTGATCAAAAAGTTCACGAGTGATTTTTGCGGGCATTGTTTCATCCTTATTTATTTTTATTAAATGATTTCATATTATTTTAAGCGAATTAATTGCAGTGTAAAGTAAATAATTATTCAATTATTTTAAATTAATATTCAATTTGAAAAACAGTTTTAATTTGCAAACTTGTTAAATAATTTTCTTCTGCTCTCTAATTATTTTCAGGTATAATCAGCAACTGTTCGTTCATTGTACTTAAAAAGAGATAAAAATGAGTCGTGTTATTTATTGCCATTATTTAAAAAAAGAAGCGGATGGTTTAGATTTCCAGCTTTATCCAGGAGAGCTAGGCAAACGAATTTTTAATGAAATATCAAAACAAGCATGGCAAGAGTGGCTCAAAAAGCAAACCATGTTAATTAACGAAAATAAATTTAACATGATGAATCCAGAACACCGCAAAAAAATTGAAACCGAAATGGTTAAATTCCTATTCGAAGGTGAAGATGTTGTTATTGATGGGTATAAACCTCAAAATTGAGATAAAAAATGAAAAATAGCAAAAAGCTCATTGCATTAATTATTACTGTCAGCCTACTAACAGGCTGTCCTAGCCAAAATTCGCACAAAGATGATGAAGACTACTACGTCAAAGATACCAATGCCTTCAATATCTTAATCAGCCAATATGCTAACAACATCGAACAAATTTGGGGGCCAAAAGAAGTCCTTATAGCGGGTCCTAAAGACTATGTTCAATATGAAGATAATCTCAAAACCCGTGTCCATATTAACTTCGTTTCGGGTGTCATAACCATTGAAACCATGGCCGAATCGCCGATAGAAAATTTAAAAGAAGCGATCGTTTCAACATTACTCATGCCCGAGCCGGTTGATATTATTCGTCACGATAAGATTAGCCAAAACTTATCTAAAGATCCATTTTTATTCAATCAGGTATTAGACCAAGACCACCAACCGATTCGTTGGAGCGGTCGGGCCAACAGCTTTGCTGATTATGTTCTTGCCAACAACCTAAAATTCCGCACCTCTGGCCCACATAAAATCGCCTATGTTGAAATCAAACTTGTTCCTAACCACATTAACCAACGTGCTAAAAAATTCTTACCAATTGTTACCGAAGCATCGAATCGTTATTTTATCGACGAACGCTTGATACTTGCCATTATGGAGGTCGAATCCGCATTTAACCCCTATGCGGTTAGCCGTACAGATGCACTTGGATTAATGCAAGTACAACAACATACTGCCGGTCGTGATATTTTTAAATTACGAGGAAAATCCGGTGAACCAAGTAGAAAGTTCTTACTAGATCCGCGTAATAATGTCGATATGGGAACAGCGTACTTATCATTATTAAAAACCAAGTACTTAGCAGGCATTAACAACCCAATTTCGTTAAGATATGCAATGATTACTTCTTACAACGGTGGGGCGGGTAGTGTGTTGCGTACGTTTTCAAATGATCGCAACGAAGCCGTCAACATTATCAACTCAATGACACCGCAACAAGTATATCGAAAGCTAGTCACTTCGCATGTTTCGCAAGAGTCGCGGAATTATTTAGTAAAAGTAAGCCGAATTTTAGATAACAAGTAAGTAACCAATATAAATAGCCCACTTTTCACTTTTATGGAAAGTGGGCTATTTTATTTTAATAATAGAAAGGTCATAATGTTTTGTTAAAAACATAAAATAAAAACTTTAATAAAATCAATGCCTTTCCTGACCAATTTTTGGATTTAATTGCGTTATTTTTTTAACAAAAAGCAACTCACAAAAAACACCCAAGGTTATGTTGTGTGCCTTATTTCGGCGTCAGAATGTGCCGATAATAGAGGCGGTCAGCACGCCAAACAGGGATGTTTGACGAGTCTGTGTTTTGTCTGGAACAAATTTAAACATTTGAGTATCGAGAAGATGGTCTCAAAGAGCCGAGTATCACGATGATATGAGTAATCATAGTCGATGCGTTAAGACCGAGCGACGGCATTGGTTATCGAAGGATTCATTCTGCAGCCAAAGCATGGATTCTCAGGGAATTCGCTTTAATTCCCTAACTCGGATGTGATCGCTATAGCTATTTTGAAATTAAACTACAAAAGTCAGAAACCAATACACCCAATCCATCCACCAAAACAAAAAAGGATTTATTTTTCGTCAAAAAGTTGTCAGAAAAGATATTGATTTTATTGAAGTTTTTATTTGGTGTTTTTGTTTTAAAAAACACCAAAACCATTTTCCAAAACACACCAACAAAAATCTTAATCCTATTAACTTAACAAAGCTTTACAAATTTTTAACAAAAAAACTAGCGCATTATTATTCAACAGATTATAATTTCACCGCTTTTAAAGCAAGGAAAAGCTCATTAGTTGAGCGGTTAATTATAAAAAATCTAAATAAAACAAAAATTTACTTGACAGGATGAACGAAATGCGCTATCATACTTGGCATCTGGCATCTGGCATCTGGCATGCCAAACCTATGCCCTAAAACTTATAGAATCTCACGGTAGTCAAAAACAGACACCATTCTTATTTTCATTACCGAAATCGACAACTTTATTGGCAAGGCGATCGCCGATTTCCAATTTGTTATCTAAATCTTCATTATTATCTAAATCCTCGCTGGTTTTTGCGCCACTGCTCTTATTGTCATATACGCAAGGAACACAGGCGTTGACGGCATATACATCAAGGGCAATAGAGGGGAGTGCACCGTATTTAACGTTTGATGGAGGTCGAACTAAAGCGACTTCAACAGATAGTTTATTGTCTATTACGTTGTCGGATGGTAGAACTTTTACACCGTCAACCAACACATCAAGTGCCACAAACCCCATAAAGTTACCTAATGCAGGGGATACTATGGGTGATATAGTTACTTTTGTGCCACCATCAGTCAACCAATCGGGTGTTTTCTATTCAGTGAGTTTAAACGATTTAGTGAATACATATCATTATTGGGGGGATGACGATGGAGATGGACAGGGTACTAATGGTCTAACAGCAACGGGGAATTTATCGGTGAATTTTGCTGATAAGAATAATCTTACTGTTAGCCGTAGTGATATTTTAGATCCCTGTAAGGCGCCTTATGAAGTGAGATTACGTACTTCTGGTGGAAGTTTAACGACCCAGTATGGCGTGCCAAATAGCAGTACTTTTGGTCGTAGTTCGCTCGTGGTGTATTATATCAGTCCAAAACAGGCTAAAGTCTGTCACGCAAGACCGAGTTTATATTTGGGTAGCGCTGATTATTTTGTTTCTAATGCGACGCGTGATGACAGTCGCTATGCAGGCCCATCTAGCATATGGAATCCTGAAAAGGGCTTTTTAATGCAGTCTACAACCCCATCCTCTTACGGTCTTAATTTTCCGACAACAGGTGCTGATGGTCTTTATTTTGATTTAGATATAGGTGGAGTAGATGAAAATCAGTTGACTTGGTCTCCCGTTACTCATGAGGAAATAACAGCGGCAGTGCATCGGGTAAGACCACGTTCTGGCTCATTCTCTGACAGACAGGGAAACAACATACAATACGATGCTTGGATTCATGATAGATCCCAATATGTAACTCGGGTAACGTTAAATGGTCCTAAGGCAAATAATAGCCAAACAGGTTCAAATAATCCTAGTCGTCTAAGGGTGCCAATTTTACCGCAGACCTTTGAGTTAGAGGGTAGGGATAGCAGTGGCAATGTGGTGGTCAAGTATGGTTTTGTATTGCAGAAGTGGTTCGTGGACCGAACTATTGAAGCTGCTCGGAGAAATCATTCATCTTGGTGTAGTAGTTTGGGTTATCGTATGCCACAGGTTAGGGACTTGACTAACGCAGTGAAGACAGGTAGTACCCCTGTTATTGGCGCCATGCCGTCGTCAACAGGTAATTATTATGAGCGTCGAATAGGGGGAGGATTTTTTTCGGAGTGGGGCAGCTTGGGATTTTATAATATCGGAACCTCACTCTTCTGGGCGAGTGACGTAGCAGATTTATTTGTCGACTCGTTTGACGGCCACATAGAAAACTCCCGCTCCAGTTTTTACCGTCGTGGCATTTGCGTAACACCTTGACTTTTAGTCTTTAATCCTTAAGCTGTGAGAGTGCTTATGGTGCTAATTAAAGATAATCTGACAAAGAACAGCGCCCAGTTGGGGTGCTTATTAGGGGGTGCGCCGTGGCGGCTGAGCCCCATAATCGTGCCACTTCCGACCGACGATGCTCAAGGAGTAAATAGTTTCTTAATATCAATAATTGGACATTATTATCATAAAAATTGAGTAAAATTAGCACCAAATAAAACAGGCTATTTTCTAGCCTGTTTTTTTGTATAAATGTCAAACAATTTTTTTATAAAAATATTAAAAAGTGATGATGTACGATTCTAGTAAGGTGATTTTTTGTGGCGTATAATTTGGTTCCCACTAATCAACTTTCTAGCGTAAAATCAAGATGAAATTTAATGCAATAATTGCGGCCTTAATGGTTACAAGTCTATCTTGTGCTGCAACAGAACCCGCTCCTCATTGGGGCTACGAAGGTGAAAATAGCCCAGAAAATTGGGGAAGTCTTTCGCCAGAATTTTCAACCTGCGAAACTGGAAAAAACCAATCACCTATCAATATTGAGCATGTTTTTAAAACGCACCATGACAAGCTTAAACTAGCATTTAAACAAAGTAAGCAAGAAATCATCAATAACGGTCATACAATTCAAGTTAATGTTAATGATGGCAATACGCTTGAAATTGACAACGAAGTGTTTACGTTACAACAATTCCATTTCCATACACCAAGCGAAAATAAGATTAAAGGCAAACACTTCCCTATGGAGGCTCATTTTGTTTATAAAAACAAAAATGGTGACTTAGCGGTTATCGGCCTGATGTTTAATAAGGGAAAAGCTAACCCTGAATTGGCGAAAGCTTGGCAACAAATGCCAGAAGAAGAAGGGGATACAGCAGCATTAAATCAGCCTGTCGATATTAAGGCTTTATTACCGAATAGGTTAGATTTTTATCGCTTTAGTGGATCTTTGACAACGCCACCTTGCTCTGAAGGTGTTCGATGGATTGTGTTAGAGCAAGAAAGTAGTGCATCTGCTGAACAAATTGAAAAGTTCCATTCAATCATACATCATGATAACAACCGTCCAGTTCAACCTTTGAATGGACGAGTGATAGTTAATTAATACTTTTTGGCTCTATGGTGAGAGTGAGTAGAGCCAATAATTAGTGCACTTATCACTTATAACACAATAAAATATATAATGTATTTTTTAATGGCATCCTAGATTACACGAATACCATATAGAAATTTTACGCTATCATCAAATAATATTAACATCCTGTCAAAACATGAAAAGTCATATAATCAGGACTGCTTTATTGATTTTATGTTTAGGTGTTTTTTATCTTTATCTTATCTTTAGTGCCTCAGCATCTTGATTGTCATCAATCATATTCTATAAATACGAGTGGATAGGTTAACTGAACCACCTATCGTTATATGCTTTTAGAGATGAAAGCATGATTATTGGCAAATTAAAGTCAAATCATCAAAGAAAAGTAGTCTTAATTTTAGAGCAATAGCGCTCACCGATATGACAGCAATACATAAACCCAGCATGAATTAAAAGAAGTTATATTATTCAACAATAAAAATTGTGTTTTTTATAATTAAAAAGGAATAGTTAACATGAAAGGAAAAATTTTAAGTCTAGCAGCAATTGTCGTAATAGGGGGGAGTTTTTGCCGTTCAGCTAATGCAAATCAAGAAATAGTTTGTCCCGAATCGGTAAAAATAAAATATGCTAAACCTGAACTAGAAGTTGTGCCTGAAGGCTGGGAAGTGTCTGAAAAAGGCTATGATAAGAATAAAATTAATGGTTTAATCTTGCCAGAAGATATCGCTCACACCAGTTCTCTTATTCGACTCAATCAAGTGGAAGTATATTCCGGAAAATCACCTGATTCAGCAAAACGAATAAAACCCAAGCCCGCAACGATAAATGGGAAAAAATATAAGGCAGTTTGGTTGTTAGAGAGCAGTGATGATACTAATAAAATGAGCTTTTGGGCTAGCTGTAATTATAACTACAATAACGAAGTACAATTGACAAAGCCTATTGATGCATCACTGAAAACTTGTTGGGCAGTTGACACCCAAAATCAGCATCAAGGAACACTTGATAAATTAGTGTGTAGTACTGAAAAAGCAAAATAAATTAATATTAGTTTGGATATTTCGGGGGAATAGTGGTCATCTTAATAAGACCACAAAATACTAAGCCTAATATTGATTCAGTCGTGAAAGATTATAATTAACCAAATAAGAACCTATAGAATTACTTTGTACAGTAACTAATGCTTGAATATTATAATCAGAATGTTTTTTATCATTAAAACATAGGAAAAAAATATCTGATGTGTATTGATCATGTATTTTTATTCCTTTATTGCAATTACTAAATCGTCCAATGCGAGGACCAGGAGTAGTAATTTCGTAATAAGTTAAATATGTATTTGTTTCTTTAGGGAAAAAATAAACATAATAATCAAATAAAGGTAAAATTATAATAAAGCACAAACAAGTAATACCATAAAATCGATTACAATATTGTGTTACTCTTTTTCTAATCGGTTTATTGATAAGCAACTTACGGCGAAAGGAAAATATGAATGCAATGAATACTGCAAATACTAGAGAAATTAGAATATCCGGTATAGGCAACGAAACGATTATTCTTTGGCTAATTTTTATAAAAAAGAGAACATGAAGCATAAAAAAACCGAAAAGGATGAATATTATTGTTTTAAGAATAAGCTTTTTTCGCTTATCTTCATGAGGGATATTTGTATTCCAGCTTTTTAATTCATACTTCATCAATAAAATAATCCTATTTATAACGATTAATAATAGGCTGAGAAAATTGAAACCATGTTTTTGTATTATATCATTAATTGAAATCAATTGTCTTTTTAATAAGCCCTCTCACCCAATCAAGTTATTAATTCTTTGAATTGCTTTAAATAGGTTGAGTGGTTATAGGTTCGTGTTACTTCATTTGTGTCGTTATCAACAAGAGCTACTTTAATCTAAGTAGTTACCATATTTTCAATTCAGGGCAAGAAGTCTTTTTCCAATTAACTCCAGATATCTTCGGCGATTTCGGATTGATCTTCTTTCTGTGCAACCTTGGCTTGTGAATCAATCTCTTTTACTAATAAAGAAAGGCATTCATTACGAATCCAAAAAAGTACCTATATGTTGTTTTAACTAAGATTATAGTAAATAGTCTAAACTAGAAATTTAATAGAAAGGCTCGATCTTATTTAAGATTAAATATCAATAATAATAAAAATGATAATGATGATCTTAATAATTTATTATTTTTTAGGATGTTTACTGCATTAGCTACAACAATTTGTTTTTAGGTTATTGATTGTTCTTTTGACTAAAATTATAGAATATATTATTCTATAAACATGCCAGTGACTAGGAGTATCTCCAGTCGATTAGCTGGTCTCTACCGGTCCATCAGATATATTTACTGATGCGGTATAAATTAGTATTAACTAACTTGTACCGCATATTGTAAATTACTATATCAATTTAACTTATCTTTCAATTATTTACTCTTTCAAAACTTATGTTAATATCAAATGGTTTTACAATATGAATTGAAGGAATATGACATGCCTCAAGAAAAGCTTAGTTTAGAAATGCTTTTTAACTCTATGTATCATGGTAAATATAGTTATCAGGACTTCATATCTTCTAATGTTGAAAATTATATTCAACATATAAATGATAAAATCGTTAAGAAAAATAAAACTTTTAAAATCTACCATTTGTAAATACCCCAAACTTAGTACACAACTCACGTAGAAAATTAAGCTGCCTGTTTTAATGTTTTATATTCGAGCGGTGTCATATTATTTAGTGCTTCATGAGGTCTTTCGGTATTATAAATCGTTAACCATTCTTCGGTTATTCTCCTTGCTTGTGTTAAGTTGTTAAAAAGATATAAATCGAGTACTTCAGTACGATAGGTACGATTAAATCGTTCCAATATACCCATTTTGATATGGGTTGCCGAGCTCAATATAATCAATGGCTATATCATGTGATTTAGCCCAGTTAATAAACGTATTTCCAGTGAATTCCGGTCCATTATCTACTCGTATTTTGAGTGGATAATTATGATATTCAGCCAGTTTATCCAGATAACGGGTGATCCTGCCAGCCGGCAAACTGACCGCAATATCAATGCCTAGCACCTCACGATTAAAGTCATCGATGACATTGAAGTGTGGATAATTCAACAGTAGATTCCTCCCACAATTGAACGTAGTTTATTCGACTTGCCTACGATAGTTATTGCTAGTTAGGTAGTTTCTGTGAAATAAATAGTGCTGCTAAATTTCCTGCAATTCCATTACCAATTATGATTAGTTTATTCTTTTTTATATAAGCCCTTTAGACTCTATATAAATTAATCCAAATGATTTTTAAAGTTTAATATCACATACATCAGCTCTTTCCATATAATTTGTGGAAACTGAAGAAAATAGAATTTTTTTATTTTTATCAATAAGATAAGTTGCAGGGATAGGCAGTTTATACGTCTTATCATTATTAAATAATTCTAAATCTGCTCCCATGTTTTTATAGATATCACGAACATTTTCTTGCAGCGTAAAAACAAGCCCATATTTATCAGCAATTTCGTTCCCTTTATCAGAAAGTATTCTAAATTCGAGGTTATTTCGTACCGTTACATCGTGATTAAAATGAATAGTTTGAGGAGAAATCGCAATAACCGTTGCACTATCAATAAGATTGTTATTTATAGCTTCTTGGTAATGTGCTAATTCAGCCATACAAAACGGACACCAATTACCACGAAAAAAGCTAAGTATAACTGGATTATGTTGCAATGTATCGTAGAGCGAAATAGGTAGACCCTCAGCATCTGGCAACGTAAAATCAGGAGCTATATCACCGACTTTAAGAGCGTGGTTTTCTAAATTTAGCTCTATAAGTTCATGAAGTGATTGTCCGAACGCATTTAAAATATCAACTGGCACAGTTTGCGCCATTTCTTTTTGTATTAGCTCAAGTTTTTCATTTAATTTCATGATTATTTTCCTTTAGAGGTTTATTTATTGTGCGTATAGCTTTTTTAACAATACGCTGTGTAAATGCTGAATCACTTTCTGATAACCATTGTGAATAGAGGTCTGATACCCAACTTGGTCGAGTTTTACTTGCATCATTTAACCAATTAGCAACTGAATCTTGGACATATTTTTCAGGTTCGTTTTTTAATGGTTCAAGTAAAGAAAGAGCCATTTCAGGTTGTGTTTTTAACTCACTAATATGCTTAGACCAACCCCCTCTAGGCCTTAAACATTCAACTGGAATGGCAAACCACCTAACGTAGGGATTTGGGTTTATTACCCAAGTAGAAAGTAATTGAATAGAAACAATTAAATCAGAAGATAATTTTTCTCGAACGGCCATCCAAACCCATTTGCAAACTCTAAAGTGGATATCTTTAGCGTAAGATTGAATCTGGATAAGTAATTCTTGTAGCGATAGTGGAGGTTTCTTTTGGGTAAGAACCACTCTAAATAAATGCTCTTGATCTATTTGTAAGCATTCATTGAGATTAGTCGTGGCACCAAGCCCGTTATTCAATATGTCAATACGATTCATTATTCGTAACACCCTGGTAATATGATATTGTTGGGGTAGATGATTTTTTAATCTGTTCAGTTAACTTTCCATGTATCGTATCACTCATAAAATACTGACTCATAAAGACCGAATGAAGTCGATATGGAGTAAAACCGAAGGTTCTTCCCATTGTCAGCAATTCATAATAACAATCAATAATCTGATCTACATGTAATACTATTAAAAGCCGATTATTCGGCATAATTATTAAGTACGGAGAGAAATAAGGTAGTTTTCGTTCACTTTTAATAAGCCCTTTGAGAACATATTCTCGACTTATCAACCAAATAGCTTCAAAAAACGCATCATACGTGGAAGCAAATTTTATTGTTATCTTATCTTTAATAAAAGATGATTTGTTAAGATGCGTAACAATTCTAAGATTCTTTGTTTCCTGAAGCATATCAGTAATCTCTAAATTCATAAATTATAATTAATCATCTTTAAGCTGAGACATTTTATTTAAAATACAAACGAGCGTTTTAATTTCAGAATCTGTTAAATTTTTTGTAATGTTAGCAATCCAAAGACTATGTTCCTTGAAGATTCGGTGTATCAAATCTTGGCCTTTTTTAGTCAGAGTAATATCAATTTTTCTTCCATCGGTGATGTCTTCAGTTTTATTGACCAATTTTTCTTTAACTAAAGAATGAATGAAAGAGGTTATCGTTGGTTTTGTAACTCCACTCAGAGTAGCAATTTCTTGCGGTGATAGCACCTTATGCTCAAATAGAAGTACGAGCACCATAAAACGCCCCTCAGATAACTGATAATCACTTAGTCGTTTAGCACATTCTTTGTCTATTCTCATTCCAGTAGAAAGTATACTAAAACAAGCTTCTACCGATAATATATTGGCTGCTTTATGTTTTTTAATAATACGAGCTAATGATATATATTTTTTTTCCAACTTCACGATTATGACCTCCTTTTAATATAGTTAGATGTCTAACTAAACTGCCAAAAAAATAGTTAGACATCTAACTATATCTGGATTATAAAAAAAACATATTCCTTGTCAAGAAATATTAAAAAATAATTTCACTTAAGTATAAAGCTCATCAACAAAACAAATTAATAAAGATTGTAACTATCCCCTAAAATAGTACAGCAAAAAAGTAGAAAATTCTCCATGATAAAAGTAAAGGGGATTTAATTATGAAAAAAATGACTGAATATCAAATCGTCGCTATTTTAAAAGAAGCTGAAGCGGGTATTCCTGTCAAGGAACTCTGTCGTAAATATGGCATGGGTAATTCAACTTTCTATAAATGGCGGGAAAAATACGGCGGAATGGAAACTTCGGATATCAAACGCTTAAAGGAGCTGGAGGCCGAAAACCGCAAGCTTAAGCAGATGTTTGCCGAACTGAGCTTAAAATCTCAGCTTCAGGAAGAAATCATAAAAAAGCTTTAGTGCCCACAAAGGCACGTAAAACGTGGGCACAGCAACTACAACAAAATCATTCAGTTACTATTGCTATGAGTTGTGCCATTGTTGGCTTAAGCCGTTGTGCTTACTATTATCAACCTAAGTTACAGGCTGATTCGATGATTGTTTCGGTGTTGAATGCTATTACAGACCAGCATTTACGCTGGGGCTTTCCTAAATGCTTTAATCGTATCAAAAAGCTCGGCTATAAATGGAATCATAAACGGGTGTATCGGGTGTATTGTGAATTAAAGCTTAATCTCAGGGTAAAGCGTAAACAGTGCATTCCTCCACGAAACCCAGAAAGGCTATCAGCACCCAATTAACAAGGTGAATGTTGATCAATGGATTTTATGAGTGACAACAGTCGCAATCAACGCCGGTTTAGAACTTTCAATGTCATCGATGACTTTAATCGTGAGGCTCTAGGCATTGATATTGCAGTAAGCTTACCGGCAGGGAGAATTACCCGTTACTTAGATAAACTGGCCAAATATCATGGCTATCCATTAAAAATACGGGTCGATAATGGGCCAGAATTTACAGGAAAAACCTTTATAAACTGGGCTAAATCCCATTGATATAGCCATTGATTATATCCAGCCCGGTAGCCCTTATCAAAATGGCTATATTGAACGATTTAATCGTACCTATCGTACTGAAGTACTCGATTTATATCTTTTTAACAATTTAGCGCAAGCAAGGAGAATAACCGAAGAATGGTTAACGATTTATAATACCGAAAGACCGCATGAGGCATTAAATAATATGACACCGATTGAGTATAAAACACTAAAACAAGCAGCATGATTTTCTACGTGAGTTGTGTACTAAGTTTGGGGTATTTACAGCGATTACATCCAGATATTTATATGGATGAGTTATTAGTTGGAATGCGTACTATTAATCAAGTTTTAGCGCATATTATGAAAAAACTTGATATTTATGATGAAGTTAAATTAGATACATCTGAATTGTATGTTAAGTAAAAATTTATTTATAAATTTAACTTAATGCGGATGGCAAAGGACTAAGTGGTGGAGCTGGCGGGAGTTGAACCCGCGTCCGAAATCTCTACATCCTCGGTACTACATGCGTAGTTTGTTTTTGAATTTCATCTACCCGCTGCGAACAAACACGCCACTGATAAACTAGCTTGATTA
Source organism: Gilliamella sp. ESL0254 (assembly GCF_013344985.1). NCBI lineage: Bacteria > Pseudomonadati > Pseudomonadota > Gammaproteobacteria > Orbales > Orbaceae > Gilliamella > Gilliamella sp. ESL0254. The sequence continues at coordinate 1,382,204 of NZ_JAAEDU010000001.1, read as the reverse complement.
AGTTTAATGCTTCCGCCCCAAGCAAGGCTTCCACACGATCTCGTTTGGGTTTGACTCCTCTTGATCCCCGTCCTACGAGCGGAGGCTAGGGAGAGAAGGCTCTATGCAGGTTATTAAGCTGCTAGTGCGTAGTTTTCGTCGTTTGCGACTATTTTTTTGCGGTTTATTTACGAGGCCTACCGCACCTCGGCATGCACCTTGGGTTTCGCAAATCCCGTCGAATCCAGAATCAGCCCCAATTGTGATTTGTAACTATGTACAATATCGGGCCATTATAGGTGAATTCAAGTATGAATACAAGTTAGCCGACTTCGGGATTAACCCAGTTTTCGGTTGGTTTTTCGTCTTTTAATGCCGTAATGATATTATCAACAGCACATTTTGCCATCGCGTAACGAGTTTCTACCGTTGCTGATCCTACATGAGGCGATAATAATACGTTATCAAGCTCTAGCAATGGTGAGTTAGTCGGGAGCGGTTCTATCTCGAATACGTCTAGGCCAGCAGCTTTGATGGTTTTATTTTTTAGTGCTTCAAATAATGCTTGTTGATCAATAATTTTGCCCCTTGCGCCGTTAATGAGTATGGCTGATGGTTTCATTAAGGCGAGTTTTTCTTTTGTGATTAGTTTTGTCGTTTCTTCGGTTAAAGGTAGGATGATCACTATAAAATCGGCTTGTTTTAATACGTTGTCGAGTTCAAGACGTTTAGCATTATAGGTTTGTTCGATATCATGCCGAGCTGATCGATTGTAATAAATAATGTTCATATCAAAGCCACAATGAGCGCGTTTGGCAATCGCTTGTCCAATTCGTCCCATGCCTAAAATACCGATGGTTTTCCCGTAAATATCGGTTCCATAATATTCTGGTGTGATCCCTTTTTTCCATTTTCCGTTATGAATGAGGTTAGATAATTCAACAGTTCGGCGTGCGGTTGCCATCATTAGTGTAAAAATTAGATCAGAGGTGCTTTCAGTTAATACTTTTGGTGTATTCATTAATCGGATGCCGTGTTTTTTTAAGGCATTAAGATCGTAGTTATCAAAACCAACTGAAATGGTTGCTGCTGCTTTTAATTTTGGCATTTTGGCTAAAAAGTTGTCGTCAATACGAGTGGAGATGTTGCCAATCATACCTTCGGCATTAGCTAGTGCGTTAGTATAACTTGTTGAATTGTAATCTATGTTGTCATCAAATACGGTTAAATTGAAAGCTTGCTCTAGTCTCGTTTGTTGGTCAGCAGGAATTTTACTGAATAAAACTACGTTCTTTTTCATATACTCGCCTATATAATTTTGTTTACATCATTTTGTAAAAGTATACCGCTATTTTTTAGAATTGTAATTCAATCAAAATTGGCCGATTTTATGTATGTTAATAAGTTTTAAGAAAGCATGTGTATAAGTCAAAAATAAAATTTGTAATAGTTTAGATAGTAATGTTGGTTGTGTACTGATTTTGTGCTTTGATTAAAATTAATAGATAAGGTTTTATTGTATTGATAACTTTATTTTAAATTTTAAAAAAAATTAAAATAATTATTTATTAAAAATCATTGTATTAGTGATTTTTTTCATTAAATATTAAAAAATAGGTGAAATTAAATTGAACTTTTTGCTATTTAGATTGTCTATATTAACAGATTATGTTTTTCATTTTTTGCCCTCCACTCGAATATTCGAGTGGATTTTTTTTGCCTTGTTTTTGGTGAAAAATAATTTGCGTTTAGTTAAACAGAAATATAGTATCTATTTAGGTTATTAAATAGCATTATTTTATCAATTCTTCCTTCAATATTTTTCACTTTATGTTGAGTTGCTAATTCTAAAAATAAATATCTAGCAATAAAATGCGCTTTAATAATAGTTTTATTTATGTGAGCTGAGAGAGTTTTCATGTTATTTACAAAAAGAATACAAGGGCACCTTGTTGCACTTATGACAGTGTTTATTTGGGGAACAACTTTTATTGCAACTAAAGTTTTATTAATCGATTTTAAGCCGATTGAAATTCTGTTTTTTCGATTTAGTTTAGGGTATGTTGTCCTTTGGATCTTAGCACCGCGTTTTTTGGCATGGCAGGGTTTTAAAAAAGAGTTTATGTTTTTGTGTGCTGGGCTGTGTGGTGTCACTTGTTATTTTTTGTGTGAAAATATTGCATTAACCTATACAACAGCGTCTAACGTTGGAGTTATTACTACTTTAGCGCCAATATTTACTGCGATATTATCGATATTCTTTTTAAAGGCGGAAACACCACCTAAGCGTTTTTATATTGGTTGCTTATTTGCCGTTGTTGGCGTTGGGTTTATTAGTTTTAATGGCAAGTTTGTTCTTTCACTCAATCCACTTGGTGATCTGCTAACTATGTTAGCTTGTTTGTTTTGGGCTTGTTATTCAATTTTGGTAAAAAAGAGTAGTAATTATGGTTACAATATAATTTTATTAACAAGAAGATTCTTTTTTTATGGTCTGATGTTGATGTTGCCAGTATTGTCTTTCTTCGATTTTGAATGGCATTTGTCTCGTTTTACCGATCCTGTAAATCTACTCAATATTTTATTTTTAGGTGTCGGTGCTTCGGCAATTTGTTTTGCATCTTGGAATTATGCTGTTAAATTAGTAGGGGCAGTCAAGATTAGTATTTATTTATATTTAGTCCCTATTCTTACCATTATTGCTGCAGTTATTATTTTGAATGAGTCTTTTACTTGGATTGCCGCTATTGGTACATTGTTTACGCTTTGCGGTGTACTGTTGTCAGAAAGTAAGGTTAGTATAAAAAGAAGCTAATTTTTTATTTGTCTACGAAAGCCCAAAAGGCGCATTAGTCTCTTGGGTCTGAGGCTGTTTTTATATTTTGATATCGTTAATTAATTTACTGTGTTCTTTTGTCGATGGCATCCATAATAATTTGTCCAAGATGCTCATAATTTTCATCAAAATGGTGTCCGCCGGGTAGTTTGAATGCTTCCCCTTTCATTTCTGGTTGTAAGCATCCTGTTTCGTCTTTTTCTTCTTCACCGTAAATACAAAATAGTTTGCTTGCTGGAATTTTGTTGACTTCTGGCCCTGTTTTCATTTCGTTGCCTGATTGGCCAAGCCAGCCACTGATTTCGATTTCAAAATTGGCATCTTTTGAAAAGGCAATCATAACAATTGCTTGAATGCTATTTTGATCTGCAATTGATAAACGATTATAAAGCGAAGGTAAGATGTCTCCACCAAATGAATACCCTGCCAGCACAAAACGGGTTGTTCCCCATTTTTCTCGGTATTGTTGCATTAAGTAGCTCAGATCTTTAGCACTACGTTCAACCGAACGATGTTGCCAAAATAGTTTTAATGCATCAACTCCAACCACGGAATAACCGTGCGAAGCCATGTATTCTGCCGATACTTTATCTAAATCACGCCAGCCCCCATCACCCGAATAATAAAGTGTTACTGTATTAGGGTGAACTTCTTTATTGGTTGCCGGTAATTCAATAACAGGTAGTTGTTCATATTTCCCAAACAAAACCGATGCAAGGTGTAAGCTTAGTAGTTCAACTGGCGAGGCTTGATACTCCCCTATTGACGTTGTGACAGCAATTTTTTTTTGTTCACGTGGAAAGACAGCCACTTCTTCTTCAGGTGGGTTATTCCAAATCACTTGCCATGTTCCATGGCTTGCTTGTGCTGGCAAAGGGAGGTCACAATCTTTATGATTTAATGTAAATTCAATTGATAGTGCTTTCGCATCATCACTTTTTTGCTCTGTTAACCAACGGTAAGCAAAAGCCGCACCTTCTTGCATTCCTGCAACGACAAATTGTGATTCATTTAATATCTTGACGGCTTGATTAAAGCGGTTTTGTTGTTCGCTACAACTCTTTTCTTTTGGTTTTAATTCAAACTGTACTAGTTTGGCACCCATTTTTTCAGATAAGTCTAATAGCTGTTGTTCTGTAAAATGATTTCTATTGGTGGCAACAATAATAGCAGCAGCTTCAGCTCGTTGTTTAGGGCTTGCTGATATGATCGAAAGGTCATTGCTGATTGTTATCGTTTTTACTGATGCACGACTTTGGTTTTTTATCAAATACCAACCAATAAATCCTAGTAATGTTATGAGTATTACGGTAATTAAGAATAAAATATAACGTATTATTTTTTTCATTTTATGAACTCTTATTCTTTTTTAGCCCTGTTATACCGCCTGAAATGAGCATGGTTGTGTCAATTATTGCAACTAAAGGATCAAGTCCTGCAGGAACGGCCATATAACGCGGTTCCCAATGTGTTGCGAACTTTTCTTTAAAACGGCGTAATCCTTGAAAATTATAAAAACGCCCACCACGACGAAAAACTAATGCACCGAGCCTTTGAATCATAGGAGCTCCCCGACGCCTTTGCATTCCAGCAAGGGGTACCATACCTAAGCTGAAGTATTTAAATCCTTTTTCTTGATAATGTAAAATCAAACCAACCATCAAAAATTCCATCGTTAATTTGGGAATATCTTGCACAACACGCATTAAATCGATACTAGCTGAATAGTTTTGATTAGTTTCTAACAAATTAACAAAAGCAATAATGCGTCCTTCATATTCGATGGCTGCGATTGTAAAATTATCTAAATATTGTTTAGAAAAAGATCCTAATGAAAATTTTTTTTCTTTCGAATGTTTGTTTTTAAGCCAAGCATCCGATACAGCTTTTAATTGCTCAAGTGGAGCAGTTCCTGGTGGATAGAATTTTAATGAGAGTCCATCGCGTTGCCCACGATTCCATGTATAACGAAGATCTTTATAAGTTTTTGATGTTAAGTCAAATATTTTTAAGTTAACTAATGCTTCTTCGCCGAGCTTAACTGTGCGCAAACCAATATCCATATAGAAAGGCAGATTAGCCGCTTTGACTTGATAAAACACAGGACGTAGGTGATGTTCGTCACATAAATCACGGAATGACCAAATCAAATCGGCTTTTTCGGCGTTATCTCCTATTGGGTCATAAAGGGCGACCATGCTTCTCCCTCGTCTTGAATACATGATGAATGCTGTTTCGCTGGCATTAAAAAGTAATGATTTATCACCACTCATCGCAAGCCCACCTTCTGGTTGTTTTGAATCTAAAACAATTTGGTAAGCTTTGCTAAGCTGGTCATTGTTAGGCGTGGTTAAAATAGGTAATGCGGGACGGAAAATCCAAAATAGCATGACACAGCTTAATAAAATAAAGCTTCCCAAAGCTGCGCGTAGTGCTCGAGGAACTTTGCTATCTAACTCAAATTGCCACCATAATGAGTGGCTATAAGGTACGTCTTGATAGATGAATAATATTACCCAAACAAAAAGGGCTATGGTACAAAAGCAAATTGCAAAAAAATTAAAAGAAAACGGTATGACGATTAAGCGGCTTTTTCGATAAAAAGCATGTCTAAAATGGATTAATAAGATTGCGACGCATAATAATACGCTGGCCTCTATCCAATGCAATCCTCGTAGTAATGAAAGTGCAGATCCTATTAGTAATAATATGACCGAAACACTCCAAGCCGAAAATAACCGGCGGCGTAATCCCATTGCGAGTAATAAGAATAAAACACCAATTAAGCTAGCGCTTAAATGCGCAATGTTGATCACTTTTTCAGGAATAAGTGAGATGATTAATTTGCGGTTAAAACCAGGTAAAACGCTTGAGAACATCATAACAACGCCAGCAAAAAAAACTGTTGCTGCCATGACTGATGCAGCAATACCTGTTTTGGCTTCTTTAGCTTGTGGAGGAGCTAAAAAGTGTTTCCCTTCATTGGCAAGTAACAAGATACTGGCTGGAATTAGGGGGAGTAAAATATAAATGATACGATAGAGAACAAGTGCAACGGTTAACGATGCGGTCCCAATTTCTGATGATAATGACGCTAGCATAATAGCTTCAAAAACACCTACGCCACCAGGCACATGGCTTAACACTCCAGCGACTAATGCGAGAATGTAAATCATAATAAAAGTGAAGAAATTAGGTTGTATTGGCAATAAAAAATAAAGTATAGCACCAGCTAAAACAGCATCAAATAAAGTGATAACAAGCTGACAACTTGCCAGTTGAATGTTAGGTAAACGGATTGTCCAACGAAATAATTTAAATAATCTGGTATTTTCATTCGGCCTTTCAGGCAATCGATGATAGCATAAAAAAATGAGCAACAAGGCATAGATGCTAAATATTGAGCCTGCAGTTAACCATACGCTGTTTTTTGTCATATGAAGCGCTAACATGGTTTGATGAGGATGGATGAGGGCTGCGATTGCTGCAAACAACGGTAATGAAAAACCTAATGATAATGTCACAAAAAGAGACATTCTAGCAACATCTATAGCGGTTAAACCTTGTTTAAAGTAAAGACGACACCTTACAGCACCACCTGATAATGCCGATAGACCGATTGCATTACCAATAGCAGAGGCGCAAATTCCACCAACAATAATAGTAGAGGGTTTTAAATTAACGCCTGCGTAACGTGCGGCTGACCATTCGTAACAGATTAACATTAAATAGCTACCGATCGCAGATAGACACGATAATGCAATTGTACGCATAGATAAATTATGTATTGCGAGTTTTAACTCACTAAGATTGATTTCTTTAAGTAAGTGCCAGCATACAATAAGTGCTATGAAAAAAATAGATAGGCCAAATAGTAGAGCTAAAAATTGGCGATAGCGAGTGAAGTATTCTATGAACTGCCAAGGCAAAACTTTACGCGCTGATATTTTCACTTAATCAACTCCAATACTTGCTTCGATAATATTTTTATTTTCGCATTCTACCTTCCCAATCTAGTTAAAACAATCATAGAAACATAAAAAATATTCACATTAAATATTTTTTTAATTTACGTTATCAAGTTTACTTAATATTTAAAAAGATAGTTAGAAGTTTGTTTATTTATATAACTCGAAATATTAGTATGCAATGGTGGTGAGAAACGTTATAGATAAATGCCATTAAGGTGATAAGATTTTATCGCAATAATATATAAATAGCTAAGGTTAATCATTAGTCAAAATGAATATTAATTTACTATGTTTAGTAAAGTATTTGCCAACTATTTGTTATTAATTCTATTTAAATTTTTTACGTTTATCATTTTATCTTAATTAACTTTTTGAGTAAAAACTGGATGAATAAATTACCAAATACACAATTAACACAGCAACAACAAAAAATTGTTTTGGATATCCAACTTTTTGTGAAACAAAAACTTATTAATGACTTTTCTGGTCATGATATGGCGCATATTGAACGGGTGGTGAGATTGGCTATGCAGATTTTGCAACATGAACCCAAAGCCAATAGCTTTATTGTGATTGTGAGTGCTTATTTACATGATGTTATTGATGACAAAGTAGTTGACGATGTCAACCAAGCTACTACTGAACTACGTCAGTATTTAACATCGCTTGCTTTGACTAATAACGAAATTGAGTTGATTTTTGCTATTATCGAAAACATGTCATATCGAAAAAATCTTTCAAATAAAAAAACGTTATCGCTTGAAGGTCAAATTGTGCAGGATGCGGATCGTTTAGATGCACTAGGCGCAATTGGCATTGGGCGTACTTTTTATTATGGAGGAAATAAGCATAATATAATGCACGATCCTTTAATTCCACCAAGAACGTCAATGACAGAACAGAATTATAAACAACCTAATACCGTCATTAATCATTTTTACGAGAAGCTTTTTTTGCTTAAAGATATGATGAATACTAAAACCGCAAAAAAAATGGCTAAGCAGAGGCATCGCTTTTTGGTTCAATTTGTCGCGCAGTTTGAAAAAGAGTGGTTGGGTGAAAACTCATGATATGATCACCTAATTTTTGAATAGTAGAGTTAGGCGAGTATGCCGTACGCTACCTTAAAAACGGTTTTTAATTTATCTCAAGCTCGCTTAGTTTTTTTACAATTAGAACGGTATTGGTGCACCAACAAGCCACAGAACAATAGGTAACGTGATTAAACTTAATAATGTGCTTAATAAGGTTGCACTTGATACCAGTTCTGGGTGAGTATCAAACTGAACTGACATGAGTGTTGTATTGGCTGCACTTGGCATTGCAGCTAATACAATTAATACCTGCTTATAAATTGGTAAAATGGGCATAAAATAGACCATGCAAAATGCGACTAGTGGTGAAATGATCATTCGGGTCAGTAATGAAAGTGAAAGCTTGGGATAATCCAGTTGTTGGATCTTTATTTTGGCAAGTTGCATTCCCAAAATAATCATAATCACAACGATCGACGAATCGCCAATCATTCCAATGGATGTCATAATTGATTTAGATAAAGGAATATGACATAACTGAAAAAGAATACCTAAAAAAGCGCCATAAGCTACAGGCATTCGGATAACTTTATTGATGACATCCTTTTGACTGACAATGTCTCTACGAGCGCTGCCTTTTGCTGCATAATAGATACCAACAGTGCTCATTACAAATTGTTGTAATACCATCATAATTACGCCAAGATCAAACCCTACTGAGCCAAAAAAAATTAACAGTACTGGTGTACCATAATTACCATTATTCATAAAACATGAACTTAAAATCATGGCGCAGCGCTCTTTGGTTGAATATTTCATTATCATAGACAAAATTGAGATGATAATAACTAATGAAAAACAAAGACCCAAAATATAACAAATATAAAATAGATAATCGGTAGTCAAATTATGTGTATAAAATGTTTTAAATGCCAAAAAAGGGGATAGTACATAAAGTGACATTTTTGATAGATTAGCAACATCAAAATTTAAGGCTTTTTGTGCGATGAAGCCCACAATAAAAATACAAAAAATAGGGAATAAAATAATAAAAAATTGCATAAGTTATATCTTTTTTGGTTAATTTTATTAATTCATTGAATCAAGAGCAATAACGATTGATTCTCGAAGCTTTTGACAAGTATCATCATCAAGCGCTTGGTTGTGTTTATCTGTTAGAATAAACAGATCTTCAATATGTTCGCCGATAGTTGCAATTTTTGCACTGCGTAATGATAAGTCTAAGTTAGCAAATATTTCACCCACATAAGCAAGCAACCCCGGCCTATCGAGTGCAATGAGCTCCATATAAGTTTGGCTGTCATTGAAAGCAGAAAGAAAGTTAACTTGAGTGGGTACTAAAAACGATCGTAACCGTTGTTTAGGTGGTTTAATGGTTACACCTTTATAAACAGGTTGCTGTAGTGCTTTATCAAGTGCATTCACTAGGCCTTGATTTCGATCTTCTTGCACTGTTTGTCCATTAGGATCTAATACAATGAAAGTATCAAGCGCAAAGCTTTTTTTATTCGTAATGATAAGCGCATCGTGAATTGTTAAATTGTGCATACTTAGCGTATTACAGACAGTTGCAAATAAGTAAGGTCTATCTGGCGAATAAATAAAAATTTCACTGCCACCATGATATGGGTGGGGATTTATGGCTACCAATATTTTGGTCAAATCGTGCTGTAATAAAATTTGTGTATGCCATACAATCTGTTCTTTAGTATAACGAAGAAAGTAATCAACACGATAGCATTGCCAAAGATCTTTAACGATCTGTTCATCATAATTTTGCTTAAGTAAAATGGCTAACGCTTCTTGTTTATTTTTACGTGCTATACTTCGTTGCTCAGGAATTTGGCGGATATCTGAATCAAAGGAGTTTTTTGCATTAAGGTAGAGTTCACGCATTAAACTTTGTTTCCAACTATTCCACAGCGTTTCGTTTGTTGCACACACATCCGCTACTGTAAGACAAAGCAAATACTGTAAACGACGTTTACTTTTGACAATTTGAATAAACTCGTTTATAACGGCAGGATCTTGTAAATCGCGGCTTTGTGCTGTTACCGACATTAGTAGGTGATAACGTACTAACCAAATAACTAGTTCAGTATCTTTGGTTTCTAATCCATGCAATTGGCAAAATTCTTCAACTAGATGGGCTCCAATTTCAGAATGATCACCATGTCGTCCTTTACCTATATCATGAAATAACCCTGTAATAACTAATAATTCAGGTTTAGATAATTTAGCAAAGACTTTTGCGCTATTAGGGTGTTTTTGCTTGCCGCTTTCTGTTTTTAGACTATCGAGCTCAAGCAATAAGCGGATGGTGTGTTCATCAACGGTGTAAGCATGAAACAGGTCAAATTGCATCATGCCAGATATCTGTTTCCAGCCCGGTATATAGACCGAAAGTATGCCATATTTATGCATGGGTAAAATTGCTTTTTCAATTGCATCTGGGTGTTTGATAATTAACATGAAAAGCGATCTTGCTTTGGCATTTTCACAGAGTAAATTAGTTAGAGAACGTCTTGCTGAGCGTAATTGTCTAATGGTATTAGAATAAAGGCCAATCACTTGAGGATTAAGCAATATTGTATAAAACAGCTGCATAATCATAATAGGCTCTTTTTTAAAGATCTCATCATCTCTTACATCAATGAGTTTGTCTCTAATTTGAAAATATTCATCGATATTATAAGGTTTATTTTGTGGGCTATGATTAAGAATAGACTCATAAAACAGCTGTAATAGCATTTGATTGAGTTCAGTAATATTGTGAGCAACACGATAATAATCATGCATCATTTTTTCTACAGGTGTGTTACCGTCACCTTTGTAACCTAACATATTGGCAATGCTAAGTTGTCGATCAAAAAGCAAGCGGTTATCATAACGAGAGATCACACAGTGCAAGGCAAAACGCATTCGCCATAAAAATTTACGACACGTTTTAAAGTCTGCAATATCTTCAGGGGTTAAGTAGTTGAAATCGGACATTTTTTGCAAAAATTCGCCACCAAAATGGCGAGTTGCGATCCATTGAATGATTTGCATATCTCGCAAACCACCTGGACTATTTTTTAAATCAGGTTCTAGATTATAAGAGGTACTGTGATATTGTTTGTGGCGTTCTTGTTGTTCTTGAATTTTTGCTTTATAAAAGGCATGGGAAGGCCAGATTTTATCGCTAAAAATTTGTTTATGTAGTTCATCTAACAGTAATTGATTTCCCGAAATAAGTCTTGACTCAATCAAATTAGTCATTATGGTGATGTCATTTTTCGCTTCTTGTAGGCAAATTTTTAATGTCCTAACACTGTGCCCTATATCTAAATGTAAATCCCATAATAAGCGAACAAGATCACCAATTTGTTTTTCAATTTCTTTAGTTAACGGATAATCACTAAGAATCAAAATATCAATATCTGACAATGGATGCAATTCAGCCCGTCCATAACCACCAACGGCAACCAAAGCGATGCGGTTGCGTTTAAAGAAAGAGGAGACATGTTTAGGTATTTGGTAGAAAGACCATAATCGTTCAAGCAAACGATCGATAAATTGACTACGTAAATGCACTAGCGTATCAATATCAATTTGTTGCTCAAATTGCATCATAGACCATTGTTGAAAAGCTTCGAGTTGTTGCTTTAGATAGAGGATATTTATTTGTTCATCGCTAAAATCAAGCGGCGATACAGGGTAAAACAGATGCGTTTTAGTCATGATCATATTATCAAATCAAGATAATTCAATAGCCATATCCTTACCCGATTTTCAATGAGTGTCAAGCTACCGTTAGAATAATATGATTATTTATGACTGATTTTTATAATAAAAAAGGAACAATAATTTGTTCCTTTTTTAAAACTTTCAATAAAATATAAGTTTTAGTATAAAACCTATAAGGTAAAATCGCTTAAATCATCTTCATTCATTTCAGCATCAATTTGCCCAACTAAGTAAGAGCTCATTTCGGCTTCTTGTGGTGCAACTTGTACATTATCAGATACTAGCCAATTATTGATCCATGGAATTGGATTTGATTTAGCTTCAAATGGCAATTTTAGTCCAACCGCTTGCATACGGATGTTAGTGATGTATTCGACATATTGGCATAAAATGTCTTTATTCAAACCAATCATTGATCCACCTTCAAACAAGTATTCTGCCCACTCTTTTTCTTGATTTGCCGCTTGCAAAAAGAGGTCATAACACTCTTGTTCACACTCTTTGGCTATGTCTGCCATTTCAGGATCATCTTCGCCACTTCGTAGCGTATTAATCATAAATTGTGTGCCGGTTAAATGTAGGGCTTCGTCACGGGCAATAAGTTTAATGATTTTTGCATTACCTTCCATGAGCTCACGTTCTGCAAAGGCAAAGGAACAAGCAAAACTAACATAAAAACGAATAGCTTCAAGTGCATTGACACTCATTAAGCACAAATAAAGTTTCTTTTTTAGTTCGCGTAAATTAATAGAAACAGTGCGATTATTGATGTTGTGGTTACCTTCGTGAAATAAATTATAGTAACTTGCGTAGCTAATAAGGTCATCGTAATAACCTGCAATGTCACCGGCACGTTTTTGTATTTCTTTATTGGTAACAATATCGTCAAAAACGACAGATGGATCGTTAACAATATTACGAATGATATGCGTATATGAACGTGAATGAATGGTTTCTGAAAACGACCAAGTTTCTACCCATGTTTCAAGTTCTGGAATAGAAATTAGGGGCAATAATGCAACATTGGGGCTGCGTCCTTGAATTGAATCAAGCAAGGTTTGATATTTTAAATTACTAATAAAAATATGTTTTTCATGTTCTGGCAATGCGGCGTAATCAATACGATCTTGAGAAATATCGACTTCTTCAGGGCGCCAAAAGAAAGAGAGTTGTTTTTCAATTAATTTTTCAAACATTTCATACTTTTGTTGATCATAACGCGCAACATTTACTGGCTGTCCAAGGAACATAGGTTCTTTAAGTTGGTCGTTATGCACATGCGAAAAGGTACTGTAATTCATACTCATAAAAGAACTCCTACTAATTTATCGTTGCTTTTACCGCTACCTTTCGACAGTGTAAAAGGTAAATGGTGGGGGGATGATTTTCCCCTCATAAAAATTTTATTTTAGTATGTACTGTTTAGGTCTTAACAATAGCTAAATTTTACAAGCGCCACCTTCACAACCATCGTCACTGTGTGTTGTTGGAACAATATCACCTTGAATATCTTCAGCCCCATCGCGTGTATTATGATAATAGAGTGTTTTTACGCCAAATTTATAAGCGGTCAATAAGTCTGATAATAGCTGTTTCATTGGTACTTTATCATTTGGGAATTTAGTCGGATCATAATTCGTATTAGCCGAAATTGATTGGTCAATAAATTTCTGCATAATTCCTACTAATTGTAAATAACCTGTATTATTTGGAATTTGCCAGAGTAATTCGTAGAAGTTTTTCAGATTATTATAATCTGGAACAACTTGTTTTAAGATACCATCTTTTGAAGCTTTAACACTAATAAAGCCTCGAGGTGGTTCAATGCCATTTGTTGCATTGGATATTTGTGAAGAAGTTTCTGATGGCATTAATGCCGATAAAGTTGAATTACGTAGCCCATGGGCTTTGATAGATTCTCGTAATGATTCCCAATCATAATGTAAAGGTTCTTTTGTAATAGTATCTAAATCTTTTTTGTAAGTATCGATTGGTAAAATGCCTTGAGCATAAGTTGTTTCGTTAAATAGTGGGCATGCACCCTTTTCTTTAGCAAGATTATTAGAGGCTTTTAACAAGTAATATTGCATGGCTTCAAAAGTACGATGCGTTAAATTATTTGCACTACCATCAGAATATTTAACGCCATTTTTGGCTAAATAATAAGCATAGTTAATAACGCCAACGCCTAATGTGCGACGATTGATTGAAGAGTTTCGAGCCGCAGGAACAGGGTAATTTTGGTAATCCAGTAGCGAATCAAGCGCACGTACCGTTAAGTCAGCAAGTTCTTCAAAGTCATCTAATGATTCGATTTGGCCAAGGTTAAAGGCTGATAACGTACAAAGTGCAATTTCACCTTTTTCATCATTGACATTATTAAGTGGCTTTGTTGGTAGCGCAATTTCCATACATAAATTAGATTGATGAACTGGCGCTAATTGAGCATTAAATGGGCTGTGAGTATTACAGTGATCAACATTTTGGATATAAATGCGTCCAGTTGATGCGCGCTCTTGCATTAATAGTGCAAAGAGTTCAACGGCTTTAACCACTCGTTTGCGAATATTGACATCTTGTTCATATTGGTGGTAAAGCGTTTCAAACTTATCTTGATCGGCAAAAAAAGCATCATAAAGCCCTGGGACATCTGATGGGCTGAATAAAGTAATATTTTCGTTTTTGATTAACCGTTGATACATTAATTTATTGATTTGTACCCCATAATCTAAATGGCGAACACGGTTTTCTTCAACTCCACGGTTATTTCGTAAGACTAACAAGCTTTCGACTTCTAAATGCCAAAGAGGATAGAAAACGGTTGCGGCTCCACCACGGACACCACCTTGTGAACATGATTTAACCGCAGTTTGAAAATATTTATAAAAGGGAATGCAGCCAGTATGAAATGCTTCACCACCACGAATTGAACTTCCTAAAGCACGAATTCTTCCTGCATTGACTCCAATTCCTGCACGTTGCGATACATATTTTACAATAGCGCTTGCTGTTGCATTGATTGAATCCAAACTATCATCACACTCAATTAATACACAGGAACTAAATTGACGAGTAGGCGTACGAACACCTGCCATAATTGGAGTTGGTAGTGAAATCTTAAAGGTAGATACAGCATCATAAAAACGTTTTATATAGCTAAGGCGTGTTTCTTTTGGATAATTGGCAAATAAACAGGCTGCGACGAGAACATACAAAAATTGCGCGCTTTCATAAATCTCTCCAGTAACACGATTTTGTACCAAATACTTTCCTTCAAGTTGTTTAACTGCTGCATATGAAAAAGACATATCTCGCCAATGATCGATGAACTTATCCATTTCCGCAAATTCTTCTGGAGTATAATCTTCAAGCAGATGTTCGTCGTATCGTTTATTTTCTACTAACTTCTTAACATGTTCGTAAAGAGATGGTGGTGTAAACTGGTTAAAGGCTTTTTTACGTAAATGAAAAATAGCTAAGCGTGCGGCCAAGTATTGGTAATCAGGGGCATCTTGAGATATAAGATCGGCTGCAGCACGAATAATTGTTTCATGGATATCTGAAGTGCGGATTCCATCATAAAATTGAATATGAGAACGCAATTCAACTTGTGATACCGAAACATTATCTAATCCTTCGGCTGCCCATGTAATGACTTTATGGATTTTATCAAGATTTATTGGCTCTTTTTTGCCGTTTCGCTTTGTGACAAGTATTGATTTATTCATTTTTCATTCACTGTAATTATGTATTTTTGTAATATTTATAGTAATTGATATTTATCAAAATATACAATATATAGTACCTATTAATTATTTAATTACTATATATAGTAGGATTGTTAATTGGTAATGCTGATTTTATTAACGAAAATCAGGTTTTATTGATTTTAAAAGGTACTGTCAGTTTTTATTAACAGCCCCATAAAGATTGGTATAAGTGGAAAAAATGAAAATATTGTATATGATAAGATCTACCTATGAATAGATAGATCTTAAAATTTACAGGGGCGTCGTCAATACTTTATCTTCTAGGTATAGATACGCATATGCCATTTTTATCTTCTTTTTCTTTATCGCGACAATGATATTTTCCGTCATAAGTATGTATATCACAATACTCTCCTACCCATGTATTCCATAAGTAGTATCGATTATAACTCTTTGATTGGTCTTCATCTGGTCCAAAAGATCCTGGATAAGGTTGTTGGCCCGGATCGCCCCATTCACTAAATAATGTTCCTATTTCACGTGTATATAATATTTCTTTTTTCTTATCACTTAACTTCGCATTACTTACTTCGCGATCGTGACTTAAGCGATAACGACCACTTTTATTTGAACATGCCTCAATAACCTCATCAAGATCACCTTTCATCGCTTGTAGTATTCCTTTATTGTTATATTTTTGCTTCCAAGCATCAAACCATTTGGTAAGGGTAAATGAGTATTGAATTGTTGTATTTTTAGTTTTGTTTTTTCCTTCAATTACAACTGTATACCCAGAGCCAGAGCCCATAACATGTTGCCAAGCTTTACCTGGATTTCTTGCATCAGGGGTATTGAAAGTTACCGTGACATAATTATTATTATTGGTGACATTAACTAGTGCATTGCCTTGCTTAACTTTCCAAATGTAGTTTGAGGCGATACCTGGGTTGGACAAAATCAAATTAAATTTAGCACCATAAAAACCTGTAGTTGGGAAGTTCTTTACTGGATTAACACTCGATTGATGTAAGAAACCATAATTTGGATCCCATTGGTTCTTGTGACTCCCTTTAACCGTAGATGGATTTAATGAAGGTTTAGCATAACAAACAAAAGCATCATCTAATATAGTATACGTTTTAGATGGATGAGTGATGACATCCTCATTAGGATAGGTATTGGTATTAGGGATACCATACTGTGAAGATAAAATTAAATCAGCCGATAATTTGACTTTAAAAGGTGCATGCATTCCTTTTGAGGATAAGCTACAAAAAGTATCGTTATCCTTAGGGGTAAATTCAACAAGTTCATTATTTCGGTTAGTATAATACCAAGTCATATTAACTTTTTGTTGTCCCATGAGTTCAAGTGCTTTTAATTCATCGCCATCAAGATCAAAGTACTCATTATTATTCGGTTGTTTTATTGGCGCTGCATTAATTGTATTTTTGAAAGGGTAGTGATGCTGAATGGGTAAATATTTTACTTCATCTCCATAATAATTTTTGTTATTTACACTCAAACCAAATAAATTTAAATCATCGATACTCTGCTCAATTATTGGAGATAGAGATGGGTGTATCCCGTGAATAGCTTGAGTTGTGTGAACGCTAAGACTTGCATGACTTATTTCGGAAAATTGCGATAATATTGTGGTGTATATCACCGATTTTAAATGTTTTTTTATTATTACTTGATTCATGTTTGAACTCCTTTTCATTATTTTTTTTATCCTAAAAAAATTAAAAGTCATCATAAAATGATGACTACTTTTAAAAGTTGGCGATTTTAGATTAGGCCATGATAACTAGTCAAATGATATCTTTTTTAAAGATATCTAATTGATCAAATTTTAGTTGATTGGTTGGATGGATATGTAAAAGTATGAAATTAAACTTGATTTTTTTTAGACTTATAGCGTTGAATTAAACTCGCTTGGTTTTGTGCATCTAGCCATGCTAATTTATCTGTGTAATTTTTTTCTGCACCACGTGTTGTGGGGTGGTAGTATTTTGTGTCTGCCATTTCTTGAGGAAAGTAATTTTCACCTGCGGCAAAAGCATTTGGCTCGTCGTGGGCATAGCGATATTCGGCACCGTAGCCTAGTTTTTGCATTAAATTAGTTGGTGCGTTACGTAAGTGTTCTGGAACATCATAATCTGGTTTAGATTGTGCATCGGCCATTGCTTGTTTAAAAGCAAGGTAAACCGCATTGCTTTTTGGGGCGCAAGCAAGGTAGATAATAGCTTGTGCAATTGCTCGTTCTCCTTCAGCTGGACCAACTCGGGTAAAACAGTCCCATGCTGCTAGTGCCACTTGCATCGCTCTTGGATCGGCATTGCCGACATCTTCTGAGGCGATAGCTAATAACCGACGAGCGACATAAAGGGGATCGCCACCGGCCGAGATAATCCTAGCATACCAATAAAGTGCAGCATCGGGTGCTGAGCCTCGAATCGATTTGTGGACAGCTGAAATTAAATCATAAAAACGGTCACCTTGGTTATCAAACCTAGCGCTGCGTTCACCCATTACCTCCTTGAGTAGTTCAGGGGATAGATCTTGACCATCGGACATGTCAACCAATAGCTCAAGTGTATTAAGCGCACGCCTTGCATCCCCTCCTACAAATTCAGCAATCTGTTTTTTGGTTTCTTCGGGCAGCAGAATATTTCGGTTACCGTAACCACGGTTGGGATCGTCCATTGCTTGTTGTAAAATCTGTTCAATGTCGTAGTTGGTTAATGATTTAAGCAGATAAACTCGTGCGCGCGATAGTAAGGCGGAATTGAGTTCAAATGATGGATTTTCGGTCGTAGCGCCAATAAATGTTATGGTGCCGTTTTCAACATAGGGTAAAAAGGCATCTTGTTGGCTTTTGTTAAAGCGGTGAACTTCGTCAACAAATAAAATAGTGCGAATGCCTGCTTGTTGATTAATTTTAGCTCGTTCAATCGCTTCGCGAATGTCTTTTATACCGGATGTAACGGCAGATACTCGTTCAACTTTTGCATTCGCATGGTGAGCAATGATTTCTGCTAATGTTGTTTTACCGGTACCTGGTGGCCCCCAAAGAATCATTGAATGCAAATTACCAGCTTCAATGGCCTTTGGTAACGGCTTGCTTTTACCTAGCAAGTGCGCTTGCCCTATATATTCAGATAAGGTTCTAGGACGCATTCTTGCTGCTAACGGTTTAAACTCATCAGTGGTAAATTCAAAAGACATACTTGGCATGGAAGATCATTATCCAAATTGACAAATTGAATCTATTATATACTCGTTATTTAATAAGTGAAAAAAGAAAAGAAAATATCTTTTCCCATTAGCATAAAAACGGTAATATTTTGAACTAATTTAGTTATTAGACTTTATTTAAATTGTTAGATGAAAAGTAAGGATTGGGCATGAAGAAGTGTTTATTGTTAATTGGGTTATTAGCGAGCTTATCAGTATGGGCTGGAGATAAAGAAGTATTGCAACAACGTTTAGATAAAATTGAAGGATTTTATGCCAGTTTTTCTCAAAATGTGAAAACTGAAGACAATCAACCTGTGCAGGACGGTAAAGGAGATTTATGGGTTAATAGGCCTTACTATTTTAATTGGACAATGAATGAGCCAGATGAAACTTCAATTATTTCTGATGGAAAAAATATGTGGGTGTATACGCCAGCGGTTGAGCAAGTAAGCGTAATGGATTTAAAAAAAGCGGTTGATAATCGTTTAATGTTACTTATTACTGATAGCCACAATCCAATTTGGGATGTTTATCAAGTGACTCGCAAGCAAGACTCATTTACACTTAAACCGACGGATGGGTCTAATCAAGATTTTATTATTTCTGTATTACCTACAGGTATGATTTCAAATTTCACTATCATTGAAGAAGATGGCCAACGTAGTTTTTATGATTTGTCTCGACAAAAATTAGGTAAAGTATCATTAGACAAGTTCAAGTTTACACCACCAGCTGGTGTGACTATTGATGATCAACGCTAGAGTTTTATAATATTTTTTATGTAAAAAATTATTATGTTGGCGTTATTTGGTATATAAAATAACGCCAATTAATTTAGTTTGACAATTTTATTGTTAGTGTTTTTTTTATCTTGTCTGATGAAAAAGTATTTACTCGTAGTTATCTTCATTAATGCTGACAACTGGATTATCAGAGAATAGATAATGATCGCGTTTAGTCTCAAAATCCTCGCTTATGGCATCAAATAGCATTTTTTTCGTATTTTCTAAGTGTTGCCACATAGCTAATTTAGCAGCTTTAGGATCTCGATTAATGAGAGCTTCTAAAATTTTGTCGTGTTCTTCCCACCAACTTTCAATATCTTGTTGTTGAACATGCTCATGAAGTTTTTTCCATAAAGGGTTTAATGTTCTTTGTCGCCATGTTTCTTGAACAATGGTAGTTAAAGCTGTATTACGAGTTATCATAGCGATTTGAGTATGGAATTTTAAGTCCCAATTCGAATCACGATAGTGATCTTCTTTTTTTGCATTATGTTGGATTTCTAATAGTTTAACGATATCATCTTTAGTAATTTGAGTTGCGGCAAATTCTGCAATATTGCTTTCTATTAGTTGACGAGCTTGCAGTAGTTCAAATGGCCCAGTGGTAGAAAAATTTAAACCGGGTGAAGATGTTAAAATATTGGATTGTAAACTATTGGCAATAACATGAATACCAGATCCTTTTCGTGCATCAACAAAACCTTCAACTTCAAGCATAATAATTGCTTCTCTTACAACTGAGCGACTAACTTCTAGTTCCTCACAAATTAATCTTTCTGACGGTAATTTGCTACCAACTGGGTAAGTACCATTAATAATTCTTTTTTTTAATTCGGTTGCAATAATTTGATAAAGTCGTTGATATTCGTTTTGTTCCTGAGTCATGGTAACTTTTACATAATTCCTAAATTGCTCATCATTGTAAAATAACATCTAATCGTGTGGAATTAAATAATATTGTTCTATTTTTTTCAATTTAAGAGACCATTCATCAAAGATAACTTACAAATGGTAAGTTTGTCATATAATTTATGAGTTTTAATTATGTGATGTATGTCAACTTTTTTAGTTGTCATACATGTTAATATGAGCCAAGATATAAGCATACTTGGAGTATTAATATGTATAAAACAATTAAAAACTTAAGATGGTATATGATAGCGTTAGTAACCATAGGAACAATATTAGGTTATCTTACACGAAATTCTATAGCTGTTGCTGCTCCTGTTTTGAATGAAGTAATGGGTCTGACAACTCAACAATATTCGTATGTCGTCGCGGCATATTCAGCTTGTTATACTATCATGCAGCCTGTTGCAGGATATATTTTAGATCTATTAGGTACACGGCTAGGTTATGCCGTTTTTGCTTTATTATGGTCTGTATTTTGTATTAGCACTGCATTTTCAGGCAGTTGGGTTGGGCTAGCATTTGCACGTGGTGCGGTGGGTGCAACTGAAGCTGCTATGATTCCTGCTGGCTTAAAAGCAACTAGTGAATGGTTTCCCGCAAAAGAAAGATCAATTGCGGTTGGTTGGTTTAATTTGGGTTCGTCATTAGGTGCTATGATTGCTCCTCCATTAGTTGCATGGGCTATTTGGTTCCATAGTTGGCAATGGGCATTTGTTTTATGTGGCTTATTAAGTTTTATTTGGGGGATTTTTTGGTTCATACTTTATCGTCATCCAACTAAACAAAAATATTTATCTGAAGAGGAAAAAAAATATATTTTATCTGGTCAAGAGGCTAGTCATCAAACTTCCAACACTGAAAAATTACCAGCTAGTAAAATCCTTTCCAGTCGACGTTTTTGGGGTATTGCATTGCCAAGATTTTTAGCTGAACCAGCTTGGGGGACGTTTAACGCTTGGATCCCTTTATTTATGTTTACTGCCTATGGTTTTGACTTAAAACAAATAGCAATATTTGCTTGGATGCCAATGTTATTTGCTGATATTGGGTGTGTGCTTGGTGGGTATATGTCTCCATTTTTTCAAAAACGTTTTAATGTTAGTTTGATTAACTCTCGTAAATGGGTGGTTACTGTCGGGGCAGTATTGATGATAGCACCAGGTTTAATTGGTTTATTCTCAAGTCCTTATGTCGCTATATTTTTATTCTGTATTGGAGGCTTTGCTCATCAGACATTATCAGGTGCTTTAATTACCTTATCATCAGATGTTTTTGGCCGAAATGAAGTAGCGACAGCAAATGGCTTTACAGGTATGGCGGCGTGGTTAGCAAGTACAATTTTTGCGTTAATTGTTGGCGCACTTGCTGATACTGTTGGCTTTAGCCCACTATTTATCATTTTAACTTGTCTTGATCTTTTAGCTGCTGTTGCAGTATGGACAATTTTAAAAACACCGACAACAAATGAATAATAATTAATTTGATTACATATGATATTAACCTATGTAATTAAATAGTTAATACTACATTATGGAGAAGAAAATGTTTTTTTTAACTGAAGATTTTTTACTAGACACAGAATTTTCTCGTCAGCTTTATCATAATTATGCTGCTGAACAGCCGATTTTTGATTACCACTGTCATTTACCACCTGAACAAATTGCTCAAGATTATCAATTTAAAAACCTGTATGACATCTGGTTAAAAGGTGATCATTATAAATGGCGTGCGATGCGTACTAATGGTGTTGCTGAAAAATTTTGTACTGGTACTGACGTAGATGACTTTGAAAAATTTAAAGCTTGGGCTGAAACCGTACCACATACCATAGGCAACCCTCTATATCATTGGACTCATTTAGAGCTTCGTCGACCATTTGGTATTGATAATATTTTATTATCTCCATCAACTGCTGAAGTGATTTGGAATAAATGTAATGCAATGCTAGAAACTAAAGCTTTTTCAGCCCGTAGCATTATGAAAAAAATGAACGTCAAAATGGTCGGTACTACTGATGATCCGATTGATGATTTAGTTCATCATAAAACGATTGCACAAGATAGCTCATTTGATATTAAAGTGTTACCAAGTTGGCGCCCCGACAAAGCGTTTAATATTGACTCTGAATTTTTTGTTGCTTACTTAGAGAAATTATCTGCGGCTGCAGATATGACAATATCAAGCTTTCACGTACTTTGCCAAGCGTTATCAAAAAGAATGGATCATTTTGAGCAACATGGTTGTAAAGTGTCTGACCATGCATTAGATACTGTTGTTTATGAAGAAGCCTCAGAACAAGAGTTAGATACTATCTTAACTAAACGATTGTCGGGTGCTATGTTGAGTGCTAAAGAAACAGCACAATTTAAAACGGCAGTACTTATCTTTTTAGGTGGTGAATATCACAAACGCGGTTGGATACAGCAGTATCATATTGGTGCATTGCGTAACAATAACTCGAAAATGTTTAATTTGATGGGACCTGATGTGGGCTTTGATTCGATTAATGATTCACCAATTGCTCAGCCACTATCTCGTTTGTTAGATGCACAAGCAAAACAAAATGCATTACCTAAAACAATACTCTATTGTTTAAATCCTTCTGATAATGAAATTCTAGGTACGATGATAGGTAATTTTCAGGGAGAAGGTATTCGAGGAAAAATGCAATTTGGTTCAGGATGGTGGTTTAATGATCAGAAAGACGGCATGATTCGTCAAATGACTCAACTTGCGCAACTTGGTTTATTAAGTCGTTTTATCGGTATGTTAACTGATAGCCGTAGTTTTCTTTCTTATACTCGGCACGAATATTTTAGGCGCATTTTATGTCGCATGATTGGCCGTTGGGTTGAAGATGGCGAAGCCCCTCGTGATATCGAGTTATTAGGTCAAATGGTCAAAAATATTAGTTTTGATAATGCTAAAAACTATTTTGGTATTGAATTAAGTTAACTAGTTAAAAAAGAGTGATGCTCATGAAGACATTAAACAGAAAAGACTTTCCCGGCGCAAAATATACTACACGTGTTGTTCAGTTTGGCGAAGGTAATTTTTTACGTGCATTTTTAGATTGGCAATTAGACATCCTTAACGAAAAAACAGATCTTGATGCTGGCGTTGTCGTTGTTCGCCCATTAAACACAGACTTTCCACCATCGTTAAATACTCAAGATGGATTATATACTACACTGATTCGTGGTTTAAATGGAAATAGTGAAGCAGTAAAAGAATTTAGAATGATACGTTCAGTCAATAGTGAGATAAATGTTTATACTCAGTATGATCAATATCTTCAATTGGCTAAAGATCCTAATATTCAATTTATTTTTTCTAACACTACCGAAGCAGGCATCAGTTATGTTGAAAGCGATAAAATCACTGATAAGCCTGCTATTAGCTATCCCGCTAAACTAACTGCTTTTTTACATGAGAGATTTTTACATTTTTCTGGTAGTAAAGAAAGCGGGTTAATTATAATTCCTTGTGAATTAATTGATTATAATGGCGATGCACTTAAAAAATTAGTACTTAACTATGCTCAACAATGGCAGTTATCAGATAAATTTATTTCATGGATCGAAAATGATAACTTATTTTGTTCAACATTAGTCGACAGAATTGTGCCCGGTTATCCAAAAGCACAAATAACCGAACTAGAAGCCGAATTAGGGTATAAAGATAATTTCATTGATTCTGCTGAGTACTTCTATTTATTTGTTATTCAAGGACCTCAATGGTTAGCTGAAAAACTCTGCCTAGATAAGTGCAATATGAATATCAAAATTGTTGATGATATTAAACCATATAAAGAGCGAAAAGTAGCTATTTTAAATGGTGCACATACTGCATTAGTACCTGTTGCTTATCTTGCCGGGATTGACACAGTGGGTGAGTCAATGAATGACCCTCAAATCTTATCTTATATTAAAGATACGATTTTTGATGAGATTATCCCTGTTTTAGATTTACCACGTCAAGAATTGGTGGATTTTGCCGAGTCCGTGATTAGCCGTTTTAAAAATCCATTTATTGAACATCAATTAATGTCAATAGCTTTAAATAGCATGACAAAATTCAAAACTCGGATTCTTCCACAATTACTTGCTTATCAAAAAGAGAAAGGTGTATTACCTAAACATTTAGTCTTTTCTTTTGCGGCTTTAATCGCTTTATATCGAGGTATTCGTAATGAACAAAATTACTCATTACAAGATGATGCCATTTGGTTAGAGCGTTTTCGTTCTGGATGGATGAAAATTGCTGAAGGTCGAGGAACCTTTGCTGATTTAGTTAACACTATATTAAGTGACGATACTCATTGGGAGCATAATTTACTAAGTATTCCTCAATTAGCGGAAACAATAACTCAGTATTTAGCTGTCATCATCGAAAAAGGTGTACGCTCTGCGATTGAACAATGTGGTATTAGTGGTAAATAGAATGAGCGATGTGATGATTAAATTTATAAAAATAAATAACAAAGATAATGTTGGTATAGCATTATCAGATTTGGAAGCACACGAAGCCAATATTGTGGTCGATGGTCACCATATTGATCTACAACAATCTATCAAACAAGGGCATAAATTTGCTCTTAAAGATCTTGAGCAAGGTGAAAATATTATTAAATATGGTTTGCCTATCGGGCATGCAACTTGCTCAATTAAAGCTGGTGAACATATCCATTCACAAAATTTGAAAACCAATTTGAATGATATTGATGATTATCAGTATCATCCACATTTGTCTAAAAATGATTCATTACACGAAATACCAGACAAGGAAGTGCAGATTTACCGTCGTAAAAATGGTCAAGTAGGTATTCGTAATGAACTTTGGATTATACCGACTGTGACATGTATTAATGGTATAGCACAACAAATTGTTAAACAGTTTTGTGATGAGTTAAATAATCAATTAGAAATTGATGGTATTACCGTGCTTGAGCATCCTTATGGATGTTCTCAATTAGGACAAGATCATAAAAATACCAAAATTATTTTACAAGATTTAGTCAAACATCCTAATGCTGGAGCAGTGTTAGTGATTGGACTGGGTTGTGAAAATAACCAAATATCTGAGTTCAAAGATGATTTGGGTGAATATGATGAATCTCGAGTCAGATTCCTTATTGCGCAACAAGAAACAGATGAAGTTGAATCAGCTTTAAGTCACCTAAGAGAACTTTACGCTATTATGAAAAATGATAAGCGTGAATTAGGTCGATTAAGTGAATTGAAATTTGGTTTAGAGTGCGGTGGTTCGGATGGTTTTTCTGGTATTACCGCCAACCCAATGCTTGGGTTATTTTCTGATTACGTTATTTCACATGGTGGAACCAGTGTACTCACTGAAGTGCCAGAAATGTTTGGGGCTGAAAATATTTTAATGTCGCATTGTGTTGATGAGTCGACCTTTGATAAAACAGTGCATATGATTAATGATTTTAAGCAATATTTTATTTCAAATAATCAACCTATTTATGAAAACCCCTCACCAGGAAATAAAGCTGGCGGTATCACCACACTAGAAGAAAAATCACTCGGCTGTACTCAAAAAGCTGGTGGAAGTGAAGTTATAGATGTTCTTAAATATGGGCAAATGTTAACAAAACAAGGACTTAATTTGCTCAGTGCTCCAGGAAATGATGCGGTTGCGACAGGTGCTTTATCTGCAGCAGGGTGCCATATGGTGTTATTTACAACAGGTAGAGGAACGCCTTATGGTGGAGTTGTACCTACTGTCAAAATTTCTACTAATAGTCAATTAGCAGAAAAAAAAGTGAATTGGATTGATTTTGATGCAGGAAAACTTATCCATGGAGTTTCAATGCAATCACTATTAACAGAATTCATTGAGCATATCGTTCTTATTGCTAACGGAAAGAAAACATGCAACGAAAAAAATAATTTCAGAAATTTGGCCATTTTAAAAAGTGGCGTAACTCTCTAAAAATAATTATTCATTTATTAGTTAATGATGTCATTAAGTCACTTTTACTTAATGCAGGAGGCTTTTTTTTATAAATAATATAGGAATCATATTATGGAAAATAATAAAGATAGAAAAATCACATGGTTAGTAAGATTTTCCTACGGAAGTGGTAATTTAATTGGTAGTGGTGCGCTTGCAATTAGTGGTGCATGGTTACTCTATTTTTATACTACATTTTGTGGGTTAACCGTTGTTCAAGCCGCAGTAATTTTCTCTATTGCGACTTATTTGGATGTAATCTTGAACCCATTAATGGGCTTTATTACCGACAATTTTTATCAAACTAAAATAGGTCAACGTTTTGGGAGGCGTCGATTTTTTATCCTAATGGGTATTCCATTGATGACGATTTACCCAATGTTATGGATTAATGGAATGGGATTTTGGTATTACCTTATTACATATATTCTATTTGAAATCATTTATACCAGTATTATGATCCCATTTAATACCTTACCTGTTGAAATGACTTCTAATTTTTCTCAGCGTACTTATTTAACTGGTTCAAAAGCAATGTTTGGTAAAGTAGCTAATTTCTTAGGTGCTGCAATACCGGGGGTTTTCTTTTACTTTTATAGCAAAGAGTCAGCAACTCCGTTTTTGTTAACTGGTATTACTTATGCTGCGATTATGATGTCGGCGTTAATTTTGCTCTATTGTAACAGTTGGGAAAAACCAAAAGAGCAAGTTAAAGATGAACATGTACATAGCTTTTTTGAAGCAATCAAAAAACTTTTTATTGATATATTTTCGACCTTCCGTATTAAAACTTTTAGAACTCATTTAGGAATGTATTTGTTTGGTTTTGGTGCCGAATGGTTATTTACTGCTGTATTTACTTATTTTATCGTATTTAGCTTAGGTGAACCACGATCATTTGTTGCCTCAATGAACTCTTTGAGTAGTATTTGTCAATTATTTTCAACTGCTTTCTTTATGATGTATTGTGCTAAAAAAGGATTTAAAAAACCGTTCATTATTGCGTTACTGATTGTTGTTTCATCAATGATTGGTTATGTCGGCATCTACTATTTTAATCTTCCTCAGGCGACTTGGATTGTTATTGGTATTACCATTTGGTTTGGTTTAGGAACTGGCGGTGTTTATTACATTCCGTGGAGTGTTTATGTCTTCCTTGCTGACGTTGATGAAGTAGTGACGAATCGACGCCGTGAAGGTGTTTATGCTGGCGCGATGACAATGGCAGGAAAATTAGTTCGCGCATCTATTGTATTTATACTCGGTATTATATTAAGTGCTTATGGATTTGAATCAAAATCACATGTACAGCCGCAAAGTGCCATTGATGCTATTAATGGCATTATTATTTATGGTGTTATTGGCATGGCATTGATCGGTTGTTTCTTTGCGTGGAGAATGAAACTTGATCATGCTACACATTCAGTCATTATTAATGAAGTTGCACGTATTCGACAAGGTGGAAAAATGGAAGATGTTACCCCTGAAACCAAAAAAGTAGTCGAAGAATTATCAGGTATTGCTTATGAAAAATGCTTTGGTAATAACAATATTGGTTTTAAACAAAAAGTGTAACGACAAAATAGAATTTATTAAATAAATTATCAGGATTAATTATTGCAAATTCTGTTATTTATTCGTTAATTAATAAACGGTAAATAAAAATTATTTAATTACCGTTTATAAAACAGTAAGGAAAAATAATGACAACAGTATCAGTAATAGATTTTGGCGCTATTGGTGATGGGAAATCAATGAATACCATTGCTTTTGAAAAAGCAATACAGCATATTAAAAAGTTAGGTGGAGGAACAGTCGTTGTTCCTTCAGGCATTTATTATACAGGGGCAATTCAATTCTGTAGCAATTTAACTTTTGTTATTGAGCAAGGTGCAACTTTACTATTTTCTAATAATTCAAATGATTATCCTATTGTTAATTCGCGTTGGGAAGGCGTAAAACAAGATATATACATGCCATGTATATATGGAAAAAATATTGAAAATGTGATTATCACTGGTGGCGGTACAATCGATGGTAATGGTCAAAAATGGTGGCATATTTTCCGTAATGAGCGTAGTAGCCTTAAATATCCAAGACCTTATCTGATTGGATTTGATTTTTGTGAACGAGTAACTATTGAAAAACTATTTTTAACTCAATCACCAAGCTGGACGGTACATCCAATGGAATCAAATAATGTGGTTATAGATAATGTATCGATTTTAAATCCTGCTGACTCACCAAATACAGATGGAATTAACCCAGAATCTTGTCGTAATGTTAGAATATCAAATTGTTATATTGACGTGGGGGATGATTGTATTGCGATTAAAGCAGGTACAGAAGAAACAGCTGAAAAAAGCCCTTGTGAAAACATTTTAATTACTAATTGTAATATGATTCATGGTCACGGAGCCGTAGTGTTAGGTAGTGAAATGAGTGGCTGTATTAGGAATGTGACTATTACTAATTGTGTGTTTCAAAAAACCGATCGTGGAGTTAGATTTAAAACTCGCCGGGGTCGAGGTGGAATAATTTCGGATATTACTTTTAGCAATATTGTTATGGACGAAGTACTGTCAGCATTTGTCATGAACTACTATTACTATTGTGGGCCTAAAGGTAATGATCCTATTGTTTGGAATAAAGAGGCATTACAAGTTAATGAATCAACACCAGCATGTAATAATATCAGTTTTTCTAATATTATTGCGAAAAATGTCCGAGCTTATGCCGGATTTTTATATGGTATTCCTGAATCACCAATATCTAATATTTCGTTTGATAATATCCGGATATCAATGCAAGTTAATGCTCAAGCGGGGGAAGTTGACATGTTTAAAGATGTCAAACCTGAAGCAGGAAAAGGATTTTTTATTGAAAACGCAGATAGCATTTTATTTAACAATGTAATTATTGATAATATCGTTAGCGAACCACTGAATATTAGAAACAGTACGAACGTTTATGTTAATCAATCATTTGTCAAACAAGATGGTAAATTAGTAAGTCTTACGGTTTAATATTATCGCCAAAAATAACCGCTTTGTAGCGGTTATTTTTTTATAGCAACAATTAAAATATGAATAGTTGTTAGTAGTTAGATGCTTTTTAGCCACATTGAAAAAACAGTATAAAGTAAAGCCGCTATCGATTTGCATTTTTCATAATGCGTGCTTTATCAACTTGCCATTGACGTTCTTTAATATCAGTGCGTTTGTCGTATTCTTTCTTCCCTTTGGCAACACCAATTTTTACTTTTGCCCATGCGTTCTTCCAATATAAAGAAAGGGCAACAACGGTATAACCTTGGCGATTAATTTGACCAAATAATGAATTGAGCTCTCGCTCATTTAGTAGTAACTTGCGATTACGCATTGGTTCGCAAATAACATGCGTCGAGGCGACATTTAGTGGTGTAATGGTTGCCCCAAACAGCCATGCTTCACCGTCTTTGAGTAGAACATAGCTATCACTAATATTGGCCTTGCCTGCTCGCAGTGATTTCACTTCCCAGCCTTGCAGGGATAAGCCCGCCTCGATTTCTTCTTCAATGAAGTACTCATGGCGTGCTCGTTTATTTAATGCAATAGTTGCCGAACCTGGCTTGTGTGATTTTTTCTTAGTCATAATGTGCGTTATTATAGAGTTACGTGATATTATATGCTACTAATTTTACTTTTTTATTTTATTATTATGGCACATGTTTTTCACGAAGTTATCGAACCTTATTCAATTGAGCAAATGTTTGCTTTAGTCAATGATATTGAAAAATACCCAGAATTTGTCCCTGATTGTATAGCAACTGGTATTATTAGAAAACAAGATAATACTATTGCTGCATTTATTGAGGTTGAAAAGTTTGGTTTTAAAAAATCGTTCACTACATTAAATCAAATCAATGAACCTAATTCAATTGATATGAGACTTTTAGATGGTCCATTTAAACAATTATCAGGGCGATGGCAATTTGTTGAAATTGCTGAAAACAAAAGTAAAATTAGTTTGAATTTAAATTTTGAGTTCAAAAATAAATTATTAGGTATGACTTTTACCCCCGTTTTTAAAGAAGTCATGACGGGTATGGTTAATGCGTTTTCAAAACGAGCAAGGCAGATTTATCAAGATGATTAATATTCAAGTTGTTTATGCGTTACCGAATAACTCCACAGTCATTGATTGCAATGTTGACGAACAAACGAATGTCTTGCAAGCAATTACAAAATCCAATATCTTAACGATATGCCAAATAAAATTAGATGAGCATTTAATTGGCATTTATGGAAAGCGTTGTAATCTTAATGAATTGGTTAAAAATGGTGATCGTATTGAACTATACCGCCCTTTAATCAATGATCCTAAAGAAATAAGACGAAAAAAAGCGACACAAAAAAATCATCACTAAAGGCAAAGGAAACCAAATGCATAATATGCTAATTGAAAAAATTGAAACTTTATGCAAAAAACGTGGTATTAAACTGACAACGCAACGTCGAACTGTCTTAGACATCATGTTAACGGCTAATAGAGCAATGAGTGCGTATGATCTTCTTGATCTACTTAAAGTCAGCGAACCACAAGCTAAACCGCCAACAATTTATCGTGCGCTTGAATTTCTACTTGAGCAAGGCTTTATCCACAAAGTGGAATCTTCGAATAGCTATATTATTTGCCCACATTTTCAAGACCCGGAGCATATATCAATTTTATTGATTTGTGATAAATGCCAACAAATTATTGAAAAACACTCTGAGCAAATCGAAGAACAGCTAAAACAACTTGCGCACCAAAATCAATTTTTAATAAAGCACAGCGTGCTTGAAATACATGGACTTTGTCAGCAGTGCCAACCTTAATTATCGTTCTTTGGTTAATAAATATTGTTTGCGACACCGTTGGGCAAATTGCGTTCAAGTATGCGGCGATCACATCTCCAAAAAAGCAAGGCTTATGCTATTGGCAACAATTATTTGGAAATTTCTGGCTTTGGATCGGCTTTGGTGCTTACTTTCTTGGGTTTATTTTTTGGTTGGCATTTTTAAGTCAAGTGCCATTATCAGCAGGCATTTTATTGGGATCCTTTAATATTATCACAGTGATGTTAGCTGGGCGGATCTTATTTAAAGAACACCTTACTTTATTCCGAATCATAGGAATATTTTTTATCACGACTGGCGTAGTATTAGTGGGGCTAACTTAATGAAAAAATTTTATATCATCGGTTTTATTTTATTGCTATTTTTTGACACCTTTGGGCAAACTAGTTTTAAATTAACCGCACTATCAGCCTTGCCTTTTGAAGCTAGTTTTGATTGGTTAGTCCGAATTTTTACTTATGGTTGGGCTTACTTAGTTATGCTGGGCTATACAGGGGCTTTTATTACTTGGATGGTATTATTAAAAAAAGCACCAGTAGGTCCTGCGTTTGCGGCTTCTCATTTACAAGTGGTTACAGTTATGTTTGTATCGGTTATTGTTTTTAATGAACAAATTACCATCACTCGGTTATTAGGTGCGTTATGTATTATTATTGGCATCATTTTCCTTGCCTTGGCCGAGCAAAGATTGCAGCGTAAATCCTAGTTTTTAGCTTCTTCTATTGAAATTTATACTTAATTATAAAAAAATAGGCGATATTACTTTGTGTATGAAGATGAAGTTGAGTTTATTTAGGAGAGAGTGAATAACCGCATTGATTCCTAATCTAACTATCAGACATCCCTTATCTATTTTTACTTTGTAAGACAAATTATGTGTAAAAATAGATAAGCGAATTTAGGTTTATTTAGTTTCGTTCTCGTTCAAGTACCACTAAATAAGCTTCTCTTTTCCAAAATAAAAATAAGCGACGTATGTCTTTTTCCATGGTAACAACTCGCCAACCTTGTTCTGCATTTTTATTTAAGGCTTCAGTAAATTTAACCTCATTAACATTAGCGTTACCCAAAAGTAACGAAGACAAAGTTCCTTCTTGAAAAACAATAACCTTATATTCTTTCATATAATTAATTCCTTAGCTTTTAATAAATCATTATTTTTAATAATAAGTCACTCCAAAAATGGGACGGCATTATATACTTTTTAATTTTTTACTTTCAAGAGCATAATCAGTTTGTTTAAAAATAGATACGTTTAATCGATTTTTGTTCCATCAATTGTTAACTAATGTATAATATTTATTTACACGCACCTAAAAGTTTTTCCAACTAAAGTTTCAATACTAAAACTAACAAAACATTACAAAACTTTAATAAAAAAAAGTGGTTATCTGTTTTTAACTAGTTATACTTTGAAAGAAAAACTACTCAAATAGAGTATAAAACCAATATAAAACTATTGAAAATAAAATTCAAAAGCTACTTGACAGGTAAGACATTATGAAGAATTGTTTCAGTATCATTTTTGGTATTAAACCTCAGGTTTGCCAAGCCTATATATTAAATTTGCTTAATTATCTATGTCGTCAAAAACAGATGCAATACTTATTTTCATCACGGAACTTAGCGAAATCATCATCACCGTTAGCCTTTGCGTTGTTGTTATTGCCGTATTCGTTTGATTCGCAGGCTTTATCGGCGAAAACCACAAGTGCTATTGAGGGTAGTGCACCGTATTTGACGTTTGATGGGGGACGAACTAGGGCGACAATGAATGATTTATTGGCCATCACGTTGCCAGATAGCACGAGGGTCACTCCTTCGTCCGATACTTCAAGTAGAACAAATCCGATGCTAGTAGGGAATATAAGTACTTTTGATGGCATACACACGCTGGTGCCATCGGGGAAAAATACCGTGAATTTTAGTGACTTAATTGCTCAAGGTAATTGGGGGGATGATGATGGGGATGGTCAAGGTACTGATGGTGTAACGGCGACCGGAAGTATATCGATGCGTATTCGTAATAAGTATGGTCGTACAGTAGATCGTAGTGATACAGTGGATGTATGTAAGGGTCCTTATGAGGTAATATTAAGTAGTACAAGGCATAATTTAATAACACGGTATGGGGTGCCTCGTGCTTCTCATCTTGATGGTCAGGAAAAGACGTATTATATCAATTTAAATCAGCCTAGAGTTTGTTATGCAATGCCGTATCTTGGCTTTAGTAATAGCGTTGCTGGTATATGGAATTATGATGAGGGTTTTTTGGTTCAGTCAACAAGTTCTTCATCTTATGGACTTAATTTTCCTACTACCGGTGCTGATGGGTTGTATTTTTATTTAGCTGTAGGTGGGACTGATATAAGTAAGTTGACGTGGGCTCCAGTCACGCGTAGTGGCATAACGGCTACCGTAACAATGGTAATTCCTAATGAAACTTGGATTCCTATCCGTGATAGGGGACAAGTTTTCGCTCGTGTTCAGTTAAGTGGTCCTAGGGCGGATAGCACTCAAATACAATCAGATAATCCTAGTCCACTTAGTAGACCTAGTTTACCACAGATTTTTGAGTTAGAGGGTAAGGATAGTCGAGGTAATGTGGTGGTCAAGTATGGATTTAAGTTGAGGCAGTGGTTCGTCAATCGAAGTGATATAATAGATACAGTTCCAGGTCACATGCAATGGTGTAGTAGTTTGGGCTATCGTCTGTCTAGGATAAGGGATTTAACCAATGCGAAATGTGGTGTGCATCTGTCTTTTCCATGTTTAGGAGGGATTGATGGCGCCACGCCGTCGTCAGGTGCTAACTATTTTCAGCGTCGAATAGGTGCAGGTTTTTTCGCAGAGTGGGGCGGAATGAGCAATTACCCCGATGCTGGCTTCATGTTTTTCACTGGCTATTGGACGAGTGATGTGATATCTGACAATTATTTTGATGTCAACTCGTTGAATGGTTACGTCGCCAAATACGACGGCGGTGAACATCCAGCTGTTTGCATTACTGCGCCTTAGTTCCTAATCTTTATAAGTGGGGACGCTTATGAATCCAATAGAGAGTAATATAACAAAGAAACAAGCTCCTGAGTTGCGGAGCCGAGCGGGGCTGGCTTGCCAGCCTTGCGCTTTAATGACTGAAAGCCCCAAAAGCACCTCTCGGCAGACGATGCTGAAGGTGTCATTGGCTGCGTAATGTAAGTATGCGGTTACGCTAATCGTATCATTCTTATGCTTGTCTCTTCAAGGCCATTTTCTTTTTGCTATGATGTTCAAATTGTTCCTGATAAATAATAATACGCCAAACATTTGTTTGGCGTATTAATCTGCTTTGCTGTCGGCATATGCTGACTCTGAGACGATACAATCCAAATAACCTTGGGTGTTTTTTCTGTGAGTTGCTTTTTTGTTAAAAGAGGACTAGTTGCCACTTAAAAAGTGGTCAGAAAAGATATTGATTTTATTTGTTTTTTTATAAAAATAAAAGCATTAAATTTGCTTATCTAAGTTCTTTAGCATCTCAATAATTGGCCTATTGGCGTCTGGGAATTCGTCAGCATTGATATCTTCTTGGTCAACCCAACGACTTGGTTGTCCTTCTTTAGCAAAAGGAACGCCATCCCATTCTTCGACTAAATAAGCATGGATGGTGATGTCGCGATCTTCATAACTGTGTTTAAAGACTTTTAAGAATTGGGCTTGATGGATGTGAATGTCGACTTCTTCGGCAATTTCGCGTAGTAAGGTTTGATATGGGGTTTCACCGTTCTCAATTTTCCCACCCGGAAACTCCCAAAAACCGGCAAGATGGGAATCTTCGCCGCGTTGGGTGATAAAAATTTGACAATTTTGTGAACGAATAATACCTACAGCAATTTCAGTATGTTTTTTCATAATCCTGTCTGTTTATCTGTAAATTTAGGGAAAGTAGAAGCTTTCCCTTTTTATTTAATCGCCGACTTTAATCGGTGATTTAAACATTAATTTATTCGATAATACTAAATTTTTATCTTAATTAACAGCACCATGACAATGTTTATATTTTTTACCTGAACCACAAGGACATGGATCGTTGCGTCCTACTTTGGATTGTGAGCGTACCATTGGTTGTGGTGCACCAGTTGGCTGCGCTTCACTTTCACCACTCATACCGGCTAGTGATTCATGATTAGCTTGCTGCTTAGCCATTAATTTTTCCATTTCGGCAAGGCGTTGGCGTTCGGCTTCGTCTACTTCTTCTTGCGAGCGAATTTGTACACGGCTTAGAATACCAATAACATCATATTTTAATGATTCTAACATGCTGGCAAACATATTAAATGATTCTCGCTTATATTCTTGTTTTGGATCTTTTTGCGCGTAACCACGTAGGTGAATACCCTGACGTAAATAATCCATTGAAGCTAAATGTTCTTTCCAAAGCGTATCAAGTGTTTGTAGCATGACACTTTTTTCAAAGTGTCTAAATGCTTCAGCACCAGCAGTGTTTTCTTTTTCTAAATATCTGTCTTGTGCCATTTGTAAAATACGTTCGCGCAGTGTTTCTTCATGTAGATTTTGTTCTTCATCTAACCATTTTGCTATTGGTAAATCTAAGTCAAAGTCTGTTTTTAGCGCCGATTCCAGTCCCGGAATATCCCACATTTCTTCAATTGATTGTGGTGGGATATATTGGTCAATTAGCGTATTAAATACATCGTTTCGGATTGAATCAATAGTATCTTTTATGTCGGTATTATCCAGTAAGCCGTTTCGTTCACGATAAATAACTTTACGTTGATCGTTAGCAACATCATCATATTCTAGAAGTTGTTTACGTATATCGAAATTGCGACTTTCCACTTTCTTTTGAGCGTTGGCAATGGCTTTAGTTACCCATGGATGTTCAATAGCTTCACCTTCTTTCATGCCTAGTTTACGCATCATGTTACCTACACGTTCAGAGGCGAAGATTCGCATCAATGGATCTTCAAGTGATAGGTAAAAACGTGAAGCACCTGGGTCACCTTGACGACCTGCACGACCACGTAACTGGTTGTCGATACGACGTGATTCATGACGCTCTGTACCTAAAATGTACAGCCCTCCCAATGCAATCACTTCTTCGTGTTTTGCTTGCCAAGCTTGTTTTGCTTTTTCGATATCTTCTGGAGTTGGGTTTTCTATTTTTGCTATTTCGCTTTGCCAGTTTCCACCTAGCATTATATCGGTACCACGCCCCGCCATATTAGTAGCAATAGTCACAGCGCCTTTGCTACCAGCATTAGCAATAATTTCAGCTTCTTGAGCATGGAATTTGGCGTTTAAAACATTGTGTTTAATACCGGCTTTTTTAAATGCTTGCGAAACAAGCTCTGATTTTTCAATTGATGCTGTCCCAACTAAAACTGGTTGACCGCGTTTTACACATTCTTGTACATCCGCCACAATTGCGTTGATCTTTTCTTTTTCGGTCATATAGACAAGGTCAGATTGATCTTTTCGTTGCATTGGACGATTAGTTGGAATAACAATCGTATCTAAACCATAAATTTGATTAAATTCAAATGCTTCTGTGTCGGCTGTGCCCGTCATGCCTGCTAATTTCTCGTATAAACGGAAATAGTTTTGGAAAGTGATTGATGCAAGCGTTTGGTTTTCATTTTGGATTTTAACGTGCTCTTTTGCCTCAACTGCTTGGTGTAAACCATCAGACCAACGTCGCCCGTCCATTGTTCTACCAGTATGTTCGTCAACGATGATAATTTCATTATCTTTAACAATATAATCAACGTCACGATGGAAGAGGTGGTGAGCTCGCAATGCGGCGTTAACGTGATGCATTAATACGATATTGCTCGGTGCGTAAAGTGATTCATCACCTTTCATGATGCCTTGTTTAATAAGTAATTCTTCAACTTTTACTAATCCACGTTCAGTTAAATTAACTTGGCGTGATTTTTCATCAATGGAGAAGTCTCCATCCCCTTGGAATTGTTCAGAGTCTTCTTTTTCTTGACTGGTTAAATAAGGAATAATCTTATCAACACTAATATATCTGTCAGAACTATCTTCGGCTTGACCTGAAATAATCAGCGGTGTTCTTGCTTCATCAATTAAAATTGAGTCGACTTCGTCGACTAAAGCGTAATGCAATGGACGTTGTACTCGGGCATCTTTGTTAAATACCATATTATCGCGTAGATAATCGAAGCCATATTCATTATTCGTACCGTAGGTTATATCAGCATTGTAAGCCTCGCGTTTTATATGTGCGGGCATATTTGGCAGGTTGATCCCAACGGTTAAGCCTAAAAATTCAAATAAAGGGCGGTTATTTTCAGCATCTCGCTGTGCTAAGTAATCATTAACTGTAATAATGTGCACGCCTTTACCGGTTAATGCGTTTAAGTAGGCTGGTAATGTTGCTGTTAAGGTTTTACCTTCACCGGTACGCATTTCGGCAATACAACGTTCATTGAGTACCATACCACCAATTAACTGTACATCAAAATGACGCATGCCAAATACACGCTTACTCGCTTCACGTACTACCGCGAAAGCTTCTTCCAATATATCATCTAATTGGGTTCCAGCAGCAATTTTTTGTTTAAATTCGGTGGTTTTTGCTTTTAGTTCATCATTGGTTAATGCTTCCATGGCTGGTTCGAGTGCATTAATGTTTTCAACTCGCTTGCGCATGCTTTTTAAAACGCGTTCATTACGGCTACCAAATACTTTTGTTAATAATTTTAATAACATAACTTTTCTCTTCTTTTCAATGCGGATATAAGGAATTAACCTTATATAAAAATTAGTTTTATTTGAGTTATAAATGCATTAAGCGGTAGCTTTGGGACCAGCCCTTATGCCATTATCTGGAGATAGTCGAATCACTTTGCTGGATGAAAGTTCAATATCGTTAGGTGTGATAAAGAGCGCTGCAATGCATTGTTTTTGTGAATGCGGTATCGTTTGTGATTTTTTTTGATCTGCTTCTTGGTGGTCTTGTACAATGGATGAAATTGCAATAATCCCAATTTGCGAGACAGAAGCTTCTAAAGGTAGCGCTTCTTGTTGATATAAACTGAATCCAGCAGCAATTGCACCTAATAATAAGTGTGATAAAGCGGTTTTAATAATTAAGCGTTTGCTGAGTTTTTGCCAATAGTTGATCATTGTCATAACGGTGTTATGTTAGCATTTTTTACTCAAATGAAAAACAATTATTACAAATGGTAATTTTTTATTATTTTAATTTACATATGAATAAAATAAACCTTTTAGGAGAATACTGAGTAATATGGACATTAAACTAGTACGGTTATGATTATCTGATTTTTTGGTAAATGCCACTTGTTTTTAAAAAATAAGTGGCTTTAAATCAAATCAGTTAGGCATTATTCTAAACTTGCATGGCGATGTGCCATATCATCATTACTGTCTTTTTGTTGATTGCTCATGGTAAGAATGACTGTGTCAAAGATGACAAGTAACATTTGTTCAAAAAGGCTCCCCAGAGGTTGTTGGCTTATTTGTGATGTGGAATATTTATTGCCAGATTGCAAAATAATATCAGGAGTCTGAATTTTTGCTAGTGTAGAATTAGGCGATGCCAGATAATAGCAAGATCAATAGCTTGCTTTAGTGCAGATTCTGCTATCATATTGACACTGTTTGTTTCTCCCGACGCCGATGCTACAATTAATAAATCGCCTTGTTGTGTCGATGGTGTTGTTGTTTCACCTACGACAAAGGCATTTAGCCCAAGTTGCATAAGCCTCATTGCCAAAGCTTTTAGCATAAGGCCAGATCGCCCTGTACCATAAACAAAAATACGATTATGTTGTTGTATTTTTTGTATCAAGTTCGTAATATTTTGTTCCGTTAATGTTTTAACCGAACGATTTAATTCGTCAATGATTAATTGTGATTGCATTTTTTTTCCTTAATAAGGGCAATAGCCTGAACTATTGCCGAGATAAAAATATGCTATTATTTAACTTAAGCTTTTATTTTTATTAGTAAATTATTGTTATTTATTTTCCAATAAAACTTTACCAAAATTTAAATTCATTTCGTATTTAATTGCTGAGCAATCCATTCTTTGGCTTGTTGACAACTTAAATGCTGACACTGGGTAATAAAAGTTTCGTTCTGAAATGAAGTAAAGAGTTTTTTAAGGATCGATAAATGTTGATTACTAGTTGATAACGCCAAATTAAAGATTAAATGGCAAGTTACCATTAAGTCAGCATTTTCCATTTGCCTAAATACAATGCCTTTAGTCGAACTATACTAAATTCAGTCGTAAAAGTTTATATAAGATTTGTGATTGGTGTGAAATAACAGCGCTCATTACTAATGATATGGCAGATCCCATTCAAGTTGCTGAATTAGAAAAACAAACTCACGTTATTTTGTGTTAGTTTAAGGCTAAATTGATTTGTTAAATAATGATAATTGATTAATGTAATAACTTTATTTAGTCATACAAAATAATTGACATAATAATGAGCTGTTCTGCTATTATATTTGCATAACTTAAATTGACGAATCATAAAGATATGAAAATTCTCTTTGGTGTTCAAGGAACTGGTAATGGCCATGTCAGTCGTTGTAGAACATTAGCTAAAGCTCTGAAAATAGCTGGTGCTGATGTTGATTATATTTTTAGTGGACGAGACCCTAAAGACTATTTTGATATGCAAGCTTTTGGAGACTATAAAACTTATCGAGGAGTCTCTTTTGCAACGCTTAATGGTAAAATTAATTTTCGTAAGACTGTACAACGAATACGAGCATTTCGGCTAATTAAAGATGTACGTGAGCTTGATTTATCAAAGTATGATTGCATTATTAGTGATTTTGAACCAGTAAGCGCTTGGGCAGCGCATCATCAGCATCGAGAGTGCTTAGGGATAAGCAATCAGGCGGTGTGTCAATATCTTAAACCTAAAGAATATGGAATGATGGCTAATGTCATTATGAAATATTATGCACCTGTTACAAAGCCGATTGGTTTACATTGGTTCCATTTTGGGCATAAATTATTACCACCAATGGTTGATACATTCCAAACTACGCCAACAGAAGATGGTAATGTTGTGGTTTATTTGCCGTTTGAAGGCCTAGATGAAATCATTGCTATGTTAAAACAATTTCAGAATCAAGATTTTATTTGTTTCCATCCTGATATTAAACAGTCTTCTAAATATAGCAATGTATCTTTGCAACCGCTTGGGCGAGATAGTTTTACCCACGCTTTAATTAGTTGCTCTGGTATTATTTCAAATACAGGTTTTGCCTTAATTTCAGAAGCCTTAGCACTAGGTAAAAAGATTTTGACTAAGCCTGTTTCAGGGCAGTTTGAGCAAATTTATAATGCACAATGTCTGCAATCTCTTGATATGGCAACGGTTATGGAAAATTTAAACTGTATCAAACTTAAGTATTGGCTTGATTTACCTTCTCCAAAAACAATAATTTATCCTGATGTGGCGACAGCACTAGCTAATTGGATTGTTGCAGGTCAAAAAGAGTCGTTACTTTCTTTAAGTGAACGACTTTGGAGTCAGACGGTGTTTCCTGAAAATGTAAATAACCGTATTAAATCTTTAGGTTATGTATAAATAAATGTATAAAGGAACAAAAATGGTTTTAAGTATTATTGTGGCGATGGCGCATAATCGTGTTATTGGTTTAAATAACCAAATGCCTTGGCATTTACCTGCGGATTTAGCTTGGTTTAAAAAAAACACGATTAATAAACCTGTTATTATGGGACGAAAAACATTTGAGTCTATTGGGCGCCCATTACCTAACCGCCACAATATTATTATTTCAAGACAAGCAGTAATAGGATCTCACACAATTCCGCATGTAAGTTGGGTACAATCGATCGAGGAAGCTATATTGTTAGCTCAAACGCGGCATGTTGATGAAGCGTTTATTATTGGTGGTGGTAATATTTATCAACAGGCGTTACCTTTAGTTGATCGGCTTTATTTGACTCATATAGATGCAGAACTACAAGGTGATACTTATTTTCCTGATTATTTGTCTGAGCAATGGCAAGTCATTCATCAGGAAAGCCATCAACCCGATGATAAAAATGGTTATTTATATCAATTTGAAGTTTTAGAGAGAAAACCATAAAGGTTAATTTTTTTTGATTAAATTTGCCACTAAAATTAAAAAGTAGCAATTTAATACGTTAATTAACCTTAAAAACGTTTAGCTTCAATAACGTCAGGTAGTTGTTTTATTTTGTTGAGCACTCGATTTAACGAGTCCTGATCAAAAATTTCCATATCGACCTCAATAGTCGCTAACTGTTGCTTCATATCAGAGCGACTAATTAGACCAAGGACATTAACCTTTTCATTAGCCAAAATCGTAGTAATATCTCGCAATAAACCACTTCGATCATTGGCAATAATTTGTACAACCATGGTGTAGCTTGAGTTGGTACTATTGCTCCAAATAGCATGAGTAATTCGTTCGGGAGCGTGATTTTTAAGCTCTTGTAATTGTTCACAATCAGAGCGATGAATTGAGATACCTCGTCCTTGGGTAACAAAACCAGTAATGGGATCACCAGGAATAGGGCGGCAGCAGTTTGCAATGGTGTACATTAAGTTACCAACACCTTCAATAATAATTTCACAGCCTTTTTTATTGCTGGTTTTATTCGTATTTTTGGTTTGTATATTTGATTTTTGGGCAATCTGCTTTAATACGGCTTCGTCTTCTTCTTCTGCTGTTGGTTTATTAAATTGTGCATTTATGAAATTAACTAATTGATTAATCCTTACATCACCACTCCCAATACCAGCTAGTACCTCGTCAAACGAATGGGCGTTATATTTATTAATTAAGATCTTTTCAACGCTTTTTATATTAATATTTAAAGATTCCAGCTCGTGCTCTAAAATTTGTTGTCCGGCGGCGATATTTTTATGTCGATCTTGTTTTTTAAACCAAGCTTGAATTTTTGCTCTTGCACGGCTACTGTTAACAAATCCTGTATTAGGATTTAACCAATCGCGACTTGGATTAGGTTGTTTTTGGGTAATGACTTCAACTTGATCGCCCATTTTTAAATGGTAGGTAAATGGTACAATTCGCCCGCTTATTTTAGCGCCAATACAACGATGCCCAACATCACTATGGATATGATAAGCAAAATCAAGAGGCGTCGATCCTGCTGGTAAATCAACAACATCGCCTTTTGGTGTAAAAACATAAACTCGGTCATCAAAAATCTGGCTACGAACAGCTTCTTGAATTTCGCCACTTTCGGACATTTCTTGTTGCCATGTTAATAATTTGCGCAACCAAGATATTCGCTGATCGTAAGCGGTCATTTTGTCGGTACTGCCTTCTTTATACTTCCAATGAGCGGCAACACCGAGTTCTGCATCATTGTGCATTTGTTCAGTTCGGATTTGAATTTCGATGGTTTTATCTTGTGGTCCATAAACAACAGTATGGATAGATTGGTAACCATTTGGTTTAGGATTAGCAACATAATCGTCAAATTCTTTGGCGATATGTTTGTAATGGCTGTGAACAATGCCTAATGCATTATAACAATCTTCAATACTATCACTAATAATACGTACAGCTCGGATATCATATAGCTCTTCAAACTCAAGGTGTTTACGTTCCATTTTTCGCCATATGCTGTAAATATGTTTAGGACGACCATAAACCTCTGCACGAACATGATCTTTGTCCATTAGCTCTTGCAAATGGCTAACAAATTGGTTGATATATAATTCCCGATCTAATCGCTTTTCTTGTAATTTTTTAGCAATAAAGCGGTATTCATCAGGATGTAGATAGCGGAAGCAAAAATCTTCCAATTCCCATTTTAATTGGCCTATTCCTAAGCGATTGGCTAAAGGTGCATAAATATTAAAACATTCTTTAGCAGCAAGTACTTGTTCTTCTTGGGGGGCATTGATTAAATTACGCAAATAGGTAATGCGTTCTGCCAATTTAATGACTACACTTCGGAAGTCATTGACCATTGCCAGTAACATGCGACGAATACTATCAATTTGTTCGGTAGTGGCACTGCCGTTACGGATCGCTCGTAGTTGGCGAATTTCTTTCATTCTGACAATGCTAGAAATGATATGAGAAATTTCACGATCGAAATCCTCAGGAATATCTTCTCGACGAATTATTTTTGTATCGACAAAAGGAAGCAACAAAGCGGCGCATAAACTATTAATATCCATATTAAGTGTCGATAAAATCTCAACCATTTCTATTGCATTTTGGAAACAATGGATCTGCTCTGGTGCGCCAGCGCTGTTTTCAAAACAAAAATCTAAAACATCTCTAAATTTTTTATAAGATGCAGGGTTGGTTAATAATAATTCTTGTTTTATCCATTGTTCAACATCAAATTGGGTAAGAGAATAATGCTTTTCGCTATGTTGGTGTGCGCCTCTAATCGATACCATAATTTATGTTCCTGATTTCGTTAACAACAACATTGATTCAATGTGTTTGGTTTGTGGAAACATATCTAAAATAGCAACTTTATTAATTTGATATCCAGCTTCGATAAGTTGTTTGCTATCTCGAGCTAGAGTTGCAGGATTACACGATATATAAACGATTTTTGACGGAGCTAATTTTACTATTTCTATCGTTGCATTTAACGCACCAGCTCTTGCTGGATCTAATAGT
Organism: Gilliamella sp. ESL0254; assembly: GCF_013344985.1. Lineage (NCBI taxonomy): Bacteria > Pseudomonadati > Pseudomonadota > Gammaproteobacteria > Orbales > Orbaceae > Gilliamella > Gilliamella sp. ESL0254. Next base: position 1,338,441 of record NZ_JAAEDU010000001.1, on the reverse strand, counting down.
ACTTTATTAAATCGCGATTGGCTCCATATTGAAAATTGTTGGTTATCGTCTAAGTTGCTAGTTAAAAAATTGGTTTCAGCACAAATCTCATTATTATTTAATATAGTGTTAAATTTTGCTTTTTCAACCAGTGCATCAATACCTTCAACGCCTGTTACAGTTTTGCATAATGTTGCCATAGGTAATGAAAAATTACCCATGCCACAAAAGAGATCTAAAACTTGGTCAGTTGGCTTTAATGCTAGCCAATCAAGCGTTTGCGCTATCATTTTTTGGTTAATTTTACAATTTACTTGAATAAAATCGAGAGGGCTAAACGTTAATTTTAAATGATTAAGCAAATAAAAATGTTCAGTGCTACCGGCAATATGCACTAAATCTTTTCCGTGAAAATAAAGTGAAATATTGTTATCTTCAGCGAATGTTTTTAACAATTTAACATCATGATCAGTTAAGGGAATGGTGTGTCTTAAAACGATAATAATACCACTATCAACTGAAATTAATTCAATATGGCCAAGTGCTTTTTTTTGTTTTATGCGATTTAGTACGTCTTGTAAAGGCACTAGCAAGGAATCTAATTCAACAACTAATACTGGGCAATGCTTAATATTAGTTATCTGATTTGATTCGGCTTGGCGAAATCCAATGACTAACTCACCTCTAACAATATTGATCGAAAGTCTTGCTCTTCGACGATAGTGGTAAGGTTGATCAGCAATAATTTGGGCCGAATGTTGAAGAATATTGGCTAAGGGTTGTCCTGTTTCTTTTTGTAATAGTTTGATTAATGAATCAAACTTTGCTTGTTGTTGCAGATGAGGCGCCATATGTTGTAATTCACAACCACCGCATTTTTCATAGTATTCACATTGTGGTTTTACACGCTCTTTGCTTTGATTATGATATCGAATGACTTTGGCTTTAGCGTAATTTTTTTTATTTTCAGTTAGTTCAATATCAACGGTTTCATCAGGCAAGGCAGATTTAACAAAAATTGTTTTACCCTTATGATTGGCAACGCCTTGTCCAAAAGCATCTAAGGATGAGACTGTTACTGTCAATTTTTGTGGTATGTACTTTTTTTTCTGTGGAGTATAAAAATTAACCATAGACGTTTATTTATGTTAAGCGTTTTAATAATTCTGTTTTGACATGCAGTGGTACTAAATTTGTAATATCACCACCATGATAGGCGACGTCTTTTACGATTGTCGATGAAATAAAACCCATTGCAATAGATGGCATCAAAAAGATAGTGTCTAAATCAGATTTTAACGCACGATTCATTTCAGCAAGTTGCCTTTCATATTCAAAATCATGTGTGGTGCGTACTCCACGAACGATAACAGTGGCATTGTGCGTTTGCGCAAAGTTGGCCATTAAATTATTAAAACCGATAACTTCAACATTGAGTAGATGTTCAACAGCAGTTGAAGCTAAGTTGACGCGCTCTTCTAATGTAAACAGTGTTTTTTTGTTAGGGTTTTGTGCAATAGCAACGATTAATCGAGGAAACAATAACGACGCACGAGTAACAAGATCGATATGACCATTAGTAATGGGATCAAAAGTGCCCGGAAAAATAGCTGTCAAGGCTTTGCTTTTCATATTTCATATTATCCATTAGGTATGATGGCTGTATCATACCTAATTTTTCTTTGGATTGTTAGTTTAACGCTACAAAATTCTTTGGTTCAATTATACTGGTTATATAAATATAAAAAACTAGGTTTTATTGATCTACGATAGCGTAGTGAGTTAAATGACTTAATTTATAATAAATTGGTAAGTAGTTTGGTTGTTATATATTTGTTTAGATTGTAAGTAAGCTATTTAGCTATATATGTTAGTGTATTTAAAAGATCTTTATTAATACAGTAAAATTGTTATCAAATACAAACATTTCTTTTTGACCTTACCCAAGTCATTTCGCTCAATATGAAGAAACTATCCCCATTGGTTAGTTAATGGGGATAACGAGGTTAAACTTAACCATTTTACTTTTTGGGTGTTGAGGTTATTGATTGGTATCAGTTAATCAGGATAACCTTGTGGGTTCTTTGATTGCCAATTCCACGAGTCTTTTACCATGTCATCAAGTGTTAATTTTGTTTTCCACCCTAATTTTTGTTCAGCTTTTTTTGCATCAGCCCAAAATGCGGGTAAATCGCCAGCGCGTCTTGGTGCAAAGTGCCAATTAAGTGGTTTTCCTGAGGCTTTTTCAAAAGCATTGATGACTTGTAACACACTGTAGCCAACACCGGAACCTAAGTTATAAATATGTACGCCAGTTTTATTATGATCAGCTTTAAGTGCGGCAATATGTCCATCGGCTAAATCAACAACATGTATAAAATCACGAACACATGTGCCATCTGTCGTTGGATAGTCTTTACCAAAAACGGCTAATGATTCCCGTTTGCCGACTGCAACTTGTGTAATATATGGCATAAGATTGTTGGGAATTCCGAGCGGATCTTCGCCCATTAAACCACTTGGATGAGCACCAACAGGATTAAAATAACGAAGTAACGTTAATGACCAATCAGGTTCCGCAACAGCTAAATCCATGATACATTGCTCGACCATTAACTTACTTTTACCATATGGACTAGTTGGTAGACCTTGCGGTAAGGTTTCCACATAAGGGACGGGTGCTAGTTCACCATAAACTGTTGCTGATGAGCTAAATACTAACTGTTTGACCCCTGCATTGCGCATTGCTTTCATAAGTACAATACTGCCATAAACATTATTTTCATAATATTCAAGGGGTTTATGTACTGATTCACCTACCGCTTTGAGTCCTGCGAAATGAATAACTGCACTAATGCTATGTTCTGCAAATATTTTTTTTAATAATTGTGCATCACAAACATCACCTTGATAAAAATCAACTTTTTTTCCGGTGATTTTCTGTATTCTATCTAATACTGATACTTTGCTATTGAATAAATTATCAATCACTATTGGGGTATAACCTGATTGAATTAATTGTACACAGGTGTGACTTCCTATATATCCACAGCCACCAGTTACTAATATTTTCATAATAAACCTACATCTAATTATAATAATTATAGTGATCTTCTGTTAATTTTCAGTATATTCACTGTTTTGATATATCTATCTGTCCTATGGCTTACGCTTTGATAATATGAAGGAATAAATCAGCGTAAAATTAAATACGATCAAGCTAAGAACTAGATATGCTCCTTCAAAAATCTATTTTAACATACATTAGACTTAAAAATATGGACGTAAATAGAATAGCAAAATAATAACTTTTTACGGTTGTATTCACTTTGCTTGGTAAATGTTAAGCCGTTTTTCAAAATCTTTCCAAGTATAAAATCCATCACTGTTTAATGGTGCATCTTTCAATTTAAGTTGAAAATGCTCAGGTGGGTTATTGGCATCAAGTACTTGTCCGTTATAAAGTTGCTCAAAGCTTTGATAAATATATTCGGCTTTAAAGAAATATTCGCCCGTGGATGAATGTTGAAAACGCTGTAAAGCCAGTTTTCCGCCAATTGGTGTAGTTTCAAATTGATTTGGAAGTTGGTAAGATTCAAAATTTAATGCTCCTAACAACGATGCAATTGTACTGTCGTGTCCCACGAGTAGATTGACTTTATTCTGTTGTTGCATAAGATCGCTTATGGTGTTGATGATGAGTGTAGCAGAATGTTTGGCTAATGTTTTAGTATGGCATATTAAATTAACGTATTGATTCCGAATTTCAACTATTTGTTGCCACTGTGCTAAGTCGTTTATCCTGCCCCATGCAATTTGTTCTTGAGGGAATGCGGAATAATATTGTAATAAAAATGCATCAACCGCAGATGCACCTATGGCTAATGCACCAAGCAGTGCTGGTTCTTCATTTTTCTTAAAATGAAGCTTAATCGGGATATCAGCTAGTGGGCATTGATATTGAGCATATAGTGTTGAGTGACGATAATCTAAAATATCTGATAAAATTTCATAAGCAGGTGCTAAATTTTTAAAGATGGCTTCTGCTTTATTTGTTTCTTCAATATCACTTAATACCGCTTGTTTTAGTTCTGGGGAATCATCCCTTAGGCTTGGATCAAAAATAGGATCCATTTTTTCGATTGGATATTTGTGGTTAACCGTAATATCATAACCAGCATAAGCACCAGCTATAATAAATTGTGCGGTTGCCACCGTTCTTTGTAAGCTATTAGCATAAACAAATACCTCTGGCATAGTTACCGAAGGTTTAATGCCGTGGTTCTCAAGCCATTGTGATAGATAGTGGCCAAAATAAACTTCTAAAGCTCCTCCTCGTGTTGTTAAATAGCCATAAGGGTGTTGCCATGTAGGCCATTTAAAAGGTGTTGCTTGCTCAAGAAATTCGAGTGTATTTTGTAAAGGTGTACGAATACCATGGCGGCTAAGTATAACGACTTTATCTAATCGGTAATGGTTGTTTTTCATTTTGTGATCCATCCTTGTTTATGTAAATAATCTAAAATAAAATCACGTTGTTCATTATTTATTGTATTTGTAATTTTATCACTCCACCCACCAGTTTTTTGATTAGTACTACGGTTTTGATAGTAATCACCTATTTGGGTATCATATTTTGCTAAAGTTGCATGATCAAGTGGTTGATATTGGTTTTCAAAAAAGAGAAGCTCTTTAGGTAATCTTGGTTTTATTTCTGGATTATGATCGGGGTAACCAAGGCAAAGCCCAAAAAGAGGAAGAACATATTTGGGCAACTCAAGTAATTGGGTTACTTTATCAAGATTATTGCGTAGTCCACCAATATACACAGCACCAAGTCCTAAGGACTCAGCCGCAGTTACTGCATTTTGAGCCATAATTGCTGTATCAACACAACCCAATAATAACTGCTCTGCTTTGCCAAGATTGAGTGTTGGCTCAATTTGAAAATGCCGATTAAAATCGGCACAAAACACCCAAAACTCAGGGGCTTGGTTAACATATTTTTGATCACCAGCATAATGAGCTAGTTTTTCACGTTTTTGAGGATCTGTAATACGAATAATTGTCGAGCATTGAATAAAATTAGAACTAGAAGCTGACTGTGCTGATCGAACTATAGACGCTATTTGTTCTTGAGTTAAACTAGTAGTTTTATAAGCACGAATAGAGCGGTGTCGACAAAGTAGATTAATGGTTTCATTTTTCATAGTGGCTTCTTAGTATGATTATTTGTTTACAAATTGAAGATCCCAAACGCCATGACCTAAATTTTGACCTCGTTTTTCAAATTTAGTAATTGGTCTATCATCTGGTCTAGGGATATAATCACCCGTTGGAGATAAATTTTCGAACCCTTCAGCTTGGGTCAATACTTCAAGCATATGTTCTGCATAGTGTTGCCAATCTGTTGCGAGATGCAAAATGCCGCTGGATTTTAATTTTTGACGAATTAACTGTACAAATTCTGGTTGAATAATTCTACGTTTATTATGTCTTGCTTTATGCCATGGATCAGGGAAAAAAATTTGCACTTTGTCCAACGAATGATTTGCAATCATATTAACTAGCACTTCAACTGCATCGTGGCACATGACTTTTAAGTTAGTTATTTGGTTTTCTTCAATCGCCATTAAACAAGCGCCTACACCTGGTTTGTGTACCTCAATACCTAGAAAATTTTTATTTTGAGTATGTTTTGCCATTTCAACTAATGAAGCGCCCATGCCAAAACCGATTTCTAATACTAATGGTTTGTCTGTATCGAAACTCACCTTTGAGTTTGCATTGTAGTCAATACCATACACTGGCCATAAGTTGACTAAAGCTTGCTGTTGACCTTTGGTTAAGCGACCTTGCCTTAAAACAAAGCTGCGAATAGCTCTTTTGGATTTTATATCTTCAATTTGATTGGTAATTAATTGTTCATTCATTACGTTGTCTTTTTGTTTAAGAATTGTTGAAATTTATTATTCACTATGACTAATAATAAGTAATAGTTTAACCGATTTTTAATTCACTTCAAAAAACATATTATCTACTTATTTTTTTATCTATTATTACTATATATACAAAATATTTTTAATAAATTTTTATAATGTGGTTGAGCATAATCTGTAAATGATTATATAATTGTCACTCCGATTTAACCGATTACGTATAAGTAATCATGATAACATGCTTGAGGATTTCTCGTGCCTGATATGAAGCTTTTTGCTGGTAATGCCACACCCGAACTAGCAAAGCGTATAGCTAATCGTCTTTATACTTCTCTTGGTGACATTGTTGTAAGCCGTTTTAGTGATGGTGAAGTTAATGTCCAAATCAATGAAAATGTCCGTGGTGAAGATGTTTTTATTATTCAATCAACTTGTGCTCCAACCAATGATAATTTAATGGAATTGCTGGTCATGATCGATGCAATGCGTCGTGCATCTGCAGGTCGTATTACTGCGGTTATTCCTTATTTTGGTTATGCAAGACAAGATCGTCGAGTTCGTTCGGCTCGTGTACCTATTACCGCTAAAGTTGTCGCTGATTTTTTATCAACAGTTGGTGTTGATAGGGTATTAACCGTTGATCTTCATGCTGAACAAATCCAAGGTTTTTTTGATGTGCCTGTTGATAATGTATTTGCTAGCCCAGTAATTTTAGAAGATATGTTGCAACGTGATTTTGAACGTCCGATTGTGGTATCTCCAGATATTGGTGGTGTGGTGCGTGCTCGCGCGATAGCTAAACTACTTAATGATACTGATATGGCTATTATTGATAAACGCCGTCAACGTGCAAATGAAGCTGAAGTGATGAATATAATTGGCGATGTTGCTGATAGAGATTGTATTTTAGTTGATGATATGATTGATACAGCAGGAACACTTTGTAAAGCAGCTGATGCCTTAAAAGCACGAGGTGCAAAAAGAGTGTTTGCTTATGCAACGCATCCAATTTTTTCAGGTAAAGCAGTAAGTAATATAAAAAACTGCACTATTGATGAAATCGTTGTTTGTGACACAATTCCATTAACGACTGAAGTAAAAGCATTGAAAAATGTTCGCCAATTAACTTTGTCAGGTATGCTTGCTGAAGCAATTCGTCGAATCAGTAATGAAGAATCGATTTCAGCTATGTTCCATCAATAATCTATTTTATCATTGAGTTAAATGCCCCTTTTGGGGCATTTTTCACAATAAAATCAGTGACAATAAAAATATTATGACAACGATAAAACTGATAGTAGGTCTTGCCAATCCCGGAAATGAATATGCAGCAACAAGGCACAACGCAGGTGCATGGTTTGTTGAACAATTGGCTCAGCGTTATAATCAATCATTAAAAAATGAACCAAAATTTTTTGGTTACACATCACGAATCAATATTGCAGGTCATGATGTGCGTTTATTAGTTCCAACTACATTTATGAATTTAAGTGGTAAAGCGGTGCAAGCTATGGCAACATTTTACCAAATAAAGCCAGAAGAAATATTAATTGCTCATGATGAACTGGACTTGAATCCCGGTATAGCTAAACTTAAGTTTGGTGGTAGTCATGGTGGGCATAATGGGTTAAAAGATATTGCTAGCAAATTAGGTAATAATTTAAATTTTTATCGGTTAAGGATTGGTATCGGTCATCCTGGTGATAAAAATAAAGTTGTTGGCTATGTTCTTAACAAACCCTCTAGACCTGAACAAGATTTGATTGATCAAGTTATTAATGAATCAGTGCGTTGTACTGATATTTTATTATCGCAAAGTGTCGAAGCTGCAATGAATCAGTTACACTCTTTTAAAACTTAGTTTATTTAGTGAATCAAAAAACACTAATAAAAAACGCAGTGGCTTGTATAAAAAATCCACCCAAAATTGGGTGGATTGTAATTACTTTAATCTATTAGGTTAAGAAAATAGGTGAGTGACATTACCACCTTTTTCTGCTATTTTCTTCATGACTTCTTTAATTAGCCATGTATTCATTGCTGCAGTGTCATCAGTGTTACCAGTATAATTTAGTTCTTGTGCTAATTTTTTACGCGCATCTAAACTACTGTCCATACCTAATAATTTCAATAGATCAACGATAGACGTTTTCCAATTGAGTACTTCTGGATGCTTTTTAGCTAAATTATCAAGGATAGAGGTGACATCAACATTAGCTGCAGATACGCTTTGTTCTACCTTTTCTTTAATTTGTTCTGAACCATTTGATACTGTATCTTTGGCTGATCCAGTTAGATTCTCAACTTTATCTTTCACCACATCAACTGCATGATCTACTGCTGCTTGAGCGCTAGGAAATACTTTAGAAAAAATGTTATTTAAGATACCCATATTACACTCTCCACTGTTTTTATTGTTGAACTATTTAGATGCATACACTAACTTATATATAACTCCCCGAAATTGGAAATGTCAAAGTGATTATAATTTAATAGCATTTTATGTATTACTGAACAGTATTTACAAAAATGTTAATCATATTAACTACTTTTATAATATTAAATTAATTGTGGTTATAAATGAGTAATTTTAAATTTTGAGTTATATTATTTTCGTCTTAAATAAAAATGCCCTTAAAAGGGCATTGAAATTGTTAGGATTTGGGAATGTATTTATTACAATTGATTAATTTAGTTTTACTTATTGAAAAAAGCACGCTTTATTGCATATTCAACCCCGCGAATTTCAGCTAAACCTCTTAAACGACCAATTGCAGAATAACCTGGATTGGTTTTCTTTCTAAGATCATCTAACATTTGATGCCCATGATCTGGTCGAACAGGTATGGAGCGTTTAACTCCTGCTTTTTTGCGTCGTTCTTCTTCAGTGATTAATGCTTTAATTACTGCATACATATCGACATCACCAGCTAAATGGTCCCCTTCATGAAAGGATAATGGATTATCTTCTCGCACAGTTGCTCTCAAGTGAATAAAGTGGACACGATCGGCAAATTTTTCAGCCATGATTGCTAAATCATTATCGCTACGAACACCATAAGAGCCAGTACAAAAACAAAAACCATTATGAATGCTATCAACGGTATCTTTAATCCATTGCATATCTTCAATGGTTGAAACAATACGAGGTAAGCCTAAAATTGGGCGCGGAGGATCATCAGGATGAACCGTCAAAACAACACCAACTTCTTCAGCAACAGGGACAATAGCTTTTAAAAAATAGGCATAGTTTTCACGTAATTTTTCTTTATCAATATTATCATAAGTTGCGAGATGAGCACGAAATTGATCAAGTGAATAACCTTCCTCTGCTCCGGGCAAACCTGCAATGATATTTGCAACAAGTTTATCTTTATCTGCTTGTGTCATTTGTTCAAAATATGTTTTTGCTAAAATGGCATCTTGCTGTGAATAATCTTTTTCTGCATTAGGTCGTTTTAATAGATAAATATCGAATGCGGCAAAGGCAACTTGATCAAACCGTAATGCCCTTGAACCATCAGGTAATTCATAAGAAAGATCTGTTCGAGTCCAATCTAAAACTGGCATAAAATTGTAACAAACAGTGTCAATTCCACAAACAGCTAAATTTCTAATTGACTGCTGATAATTTGTGATATGTTGTTTAACATTACCTGAGTGGGTTTTAATTTCTTCGTGTACAGGAATACTTTCAACAACGGACCAAGTTAAACCTTTTTCTTCTATGATTTTTTTTCGTTTTTGAATTTCGTCTATTGTCCATACTTCGCCATTTGGAATATGATGCAAAGCTGTAACAATTCCTGTTGCCCCAGCCTGCTTAATATCATCTAATGATACTGGATCGCTAGGACCAAACCAACGCATTGTTTGTTCCATTTAAATTCTCCTTAAAAAATTTTAATTTATTTTATTTCTGAAATTAAAAGATCTATAACTAGCGCTAGTTTTATGTTGTCTATTGGTTAACAATGTTAACAGGAATAGAATCAAATAAATAACCATCAAAATTTGGATCTTCACTATCAGAAACTGTCATTAATGTTTGCTTAACATTTTCTAAATGTTGCCACATAGCATGGCGTGCAGCCATTGCATCCTTCACTTGTAATGCTTGTAGAATTTTTTCGTGATCATAAAGCCATTTTTTTCGATAACTATGATCAGTAATTCTACAGTGTAATTGATTCCACATTTTGCTAGCAGAACGTTTTTGCCATAAATCATCTAGCAAACTTTCAAGTATTGAGTTTTTGGTTGCTCTTGCTATTGCAATATGAAACATTTCATCTGCACTGTAATCGTCTAAAATACCCTGTTCTAAAATTTGTCGTTCTTGCTCTAAGATAGCTCTCAATTCAATAATATCTGATTTTACAATTTGTGAAGCGGCAAAAGCAGCGATATTACTTTCAATTAATTGTCTAGCTTGTAATAGTTCAAAAGGACCAAAATCTTCTTCTTCAATTTTTTTATCTGTTTCTGATAATATTTCATTTGGTAAACCAATTACATATACGCCAGAACCTTTTTTGACTGTGACTAAATTTTCAAGCTCCAGCATGATTAGAGCTTCACGGACAACAGTTCTACTTACACTGAACGCTTCTGCAATATCTCTTTCTGGCGGTAACCGCTCACCAATTTTATAGGTGCCACTTTTTAATAATGATTTCAGCTCATTACCAATTTTTTGGTATAGCCGATTAACCGTTAGCATTATTTATAATCCTCATTCTAATTTTGGTCTAATTAGGATAATTATATGCTAATTATTACAAGTACTATAAGTTAATTATGGGATAAATTCATTTAATTTCATAATTGGAATGCCAATATGGTTTTGTATTATAGATTTTTTTTGAGCATCATATACAAAATAAACCAAAAAAAGTGATTCGTATCACAAAAAAAGAAAAATTGGGATGAAAAATTTGCCGACAAATGGAAATATGTCTAACCAATAAGGTAGTTAAACAGATAATCACGGTGAATAGAATGTTAAATTTATTAAATCTTCCTAAATCAATCAAACATAGACCTTTATATGACCGGCAAAAAATAACCTCAAGAATTGTTCATTTGGGATTCGGTGCTTTCCACCGCGCTCATCAAGCGTTATTGACCGATCGTCTCCTTAACAAGGGAAACAGTGATTGGGGTATTTGTGAAGTTAATATTGTTGGTGGTGAAGAATTAATTAATGAAATTCGTAAACAAGACCATTTGTATACTGTGTTAGAAAAAGGTGTGACATCAAAAGAAGCATTTATTATTGGTAGCGTAAAAGAATCATTGTTAGCACCAACAGATGGTATAGATGCAATTTTAGAAAAGATGACTGATCCAGTAGTTGAAATTGTTTCATTAACAGTAACAGAAAAGGGTTATTGCATGTTACCTAGTGGCGCTGGATTAGATTTAAATAATGCATTAATTAAAGCTGACTTAGCGAATCCAACAAAGCCTATGTCTGCCCCAGGTGTTATTGTGGAGGCGCTTTATAGAAGAATGCAACGAGGATTAAAATCTTTCACTGCTTTATCATGCGATAATATTCCTGAAAATGGGTTAGTCTTAAAAAAAGCAATATTAGGATTAGCTAACGCTCGAGATCCACAATTAGCAACTTGGATTGAGTCTAATACAACATTCCCATGTACTATGGTTGACCGTATTGTCCCAGCAGCAACATCCGAAACATTAACTGAAATTGAAGATACATTAGGCGGTATGTTTGATCCATGTGGTATTGCTTGTGAACCTTTTATTCAGTGGGTTATAGAAGATAATTTTGTGACTAACCGCCCTAATTGGAATGAAGTCGGTGCTGAATTTGTTGATAATGTTGTTCCATATGAAGAGATGAAACTTCGTATGCTAAATGGTAGCCATTCTTTTTTAGCCTACTTAGGTTATTTAGCCGGTTATGAGCACATTAATGATTGCATGAATGATGTTAATTATAAAAAAGCAACTTTAGCATTGATGATGCAACAACAAGCACCAACACTTCACGTTCCTGATCATGTTAATTTGCAAGAATATGCAGACAAACTTATTGAACGTTTTAGTAATCCATCGTTAAAACATAAAACATGGCAAATTGCGATGGATGGTACTCAAAAATTACCTCAAAGAATGTTGGATTCCATTCGTTGGCATATTAAAAATGGATCAGATTTCTCATTACTTGCACTGGGTGTTGCTGGTTGGATGCGCTATGTCGGTGGAATAGATGATAACAACCAACCAATAGATATACGTGATCCAATGCGCGAACAATTACAACAAATAGTGAACTCTAGTACAGATGGAATTGAGAGAATTAATCAATTATTTATGTTGCAAGATATATTTGGTTCTGATTTACCGACCAGTTCATTATTTAAAGAAAAGGTTACTGAGTATTATCTTTCTTTAATGCAGAATGGTGCAAAACAAACAGTTAATCATTATGTTTTATCTAATTAATGTTTAAACAATAAAAATAAAATTAAGAATAGAGGTTTTTATTCATGGAACTTTTAAATATTCTTTGGGTTATCCTAGGGATAGGATTAATGTTAGTTTTAAATATTCGCTTTAAAATAAACTCAATGGTTGCATTATTAGCTGCTGCAATATTCGTCGGTTTGATGGCTAGGATGGATTTATTGAGCATTCTTAAAACGATTAAATCAGGGTTTGGTGGAACACTTGGCGAATTAGCTATTATTGTCGTATTTGGTGCTGTGATTGGTAAATTAATGGTTGATTCTGGCGCAGCTCATCAGATTGCTCAAACGCTATTGAAAAAATTAGGCATTAAATATGTAAAAATAGCCATTATTATTATGGGGCTTATATTTGGTTTAGCGATGTTTTATGAAGCGGCATTCATAATTTTAGCACCGCTGGTGATCGCATTAGCCAAAGAGGCTAAAATCCCATTTTTAAAATTAGCTATACCTGGCGTTGCGGCGGCAACAACTGCTCACTCTTTATTTCCACCACAACCAGGACCTGTTGCACTAGTGAATTCATATAATGCTGATATGGGAATGGTCTATATTTATGGGGTAATTGTTGCGATTCCTTCTGTCATTTTTGCTGGACTGATTCTTCCTAAATTTTTAGGTAATCTGGAAAGACCCACACCTCAATTTTTACAATCTGAAAATCCTGTTGATGAAAATAATCTTCCTTCCTTTTTTACATCAATTACTGTTCCCTTGATCCCAGCTTACATTATGATTGCAACGACAATAGCAAATATATGGTTAGAAAAAGGAACAATTACTTATTCTGTTCTTAATTTTATCGGTTCATCTCAAATTGCCATGTTTATTGCAATGATCGCCGCATTTATATTATTTGGAAAAAAACTTAATCACTCAATGGAATGGGTTATGCATTCTTTTGATAATGCGGTAAAAGGTATTACAATGGTGGTATTAATTATCGGGGCTGGTGGTGCACTAAAACAAATTATTATTGATACTGGAATTGGTGATGTTATTGGACAATTAATGTCAACAGGGGGCGTATCACCATATATTATGGCATGGTTAATTACAGTGTTAATTCGTTTAGCTACAGGGCAAGGTGTTGTTTCTGCAATGACAGCAGCGGGAATCATTGGCGCTGCAGTTATTGATCCAACAACAGGCGTTATGAATGGAGTTAACCCTGCACTACTCGTGCTTGCAACTGCAGCTGGCTCTAATACGTTAACTCATATCAATGATGCTTCATTTTGGTTATTTAAAGGTTACTTTGATTTATCGATTAAAGATACTTTAAAAACATGGGGCTTATTAGAATTAGTTAATTCAATTGTTGGCTTAACTGTTGTACTTATCATAAGTATTATTGCTTGATTGTCCTTTCTTAAAAAGATTAACTGCAAAATGTAGCAGTTAATCTTTATTATTTTTAATAAAGAAATCTTTATCAAACTGTAAATATATTTTTTAAACAGGACATTTTTAATGAAATGAGGTAAATTATTGAGATTGAGTTGTTAATTTATACAGGATTAGTTGACTTATTTTTTATTAGGAAGTAAATATAAAATATGCGTTATAATGAGCCAAAAATGTTATCATCAATCTTATCTCAAGAGTCGTGTTTATCTGAGATAAAAGATAGAACATTTGCATTAAGTAAATTAAGCAATATTGTCAATGAGCTGTTACCGTCTTTATTGAAACAACAATGTCGGGTTGCTAATTATCGTCAAGGTGTGCTTGTTCTTGAAGTCAGTTCTGCGAGCTGGTTAACTAGATTAAAATATGAACAAAGCAATTTAATATCTGAGATACGGAAAAATATTTTACCCTCCTTATCTTCTATCCAATATCAGATAAACCCAAATATTTCGACCAAGTTGTCACAGTGCCATTGTCAGGTATCTAAATTATCTTTACTTTCGAGTGTTATGACCCCAAAAAGTGCAATGTTTTTATATGCATTAGCGGAAAATGCACCAGATAAGTTAAAAAAACAATTGATAAAACTTGCTAACCATGCAAAATAAATGCTGATAATTGGATTTCAATTTTATAAAATTATATATCTAAAGGATATAAGGAGTGAATGATGGATAAAGATATGCTTACTTATCTTGTAATCGGATTAATAATTGGTTTTATTATTGGTTCTATTTTTATAAGTGTTATTAGCCCTAAGGCTCGTAAATATGCCAAAGTTAAACAAGAACTAGATCAAACAAAAGATGAATTAATAGCGCAAAAACAAATGATAGCTAAACATTTTTCTCACAGTGCTGAGATATTGGATAATATGGCTAAAGAGTTTCGTCGCCTTTATCAACATATGGCAGAAAATTCTAATCAATTTATGGATAGAGAGAACGTCCCAACTTTGGATTTTGATTCTGATTCTAACGAGAATTTAGTCGAAAAAAAAGAAATTACATTTGATAAGCAACCTAGAGATTATTCTGATAATCCTTCTGGTTTATTTAAAGCAGATGAAAATAAGTCTTAACTATTATACTGTTATTCTTCGCTCATCAATAACGAAGCATTTTTATATAGATTAACTTTTTGTAAAAGAGAGAGTTATAAAATGATTGATTCATTAAAAAAACAAAAAAAATTGTTAAGCATTTTAGCATTAAGTGTAGGTGTCAGTTTAACTGTACTTCCGAATGCTTATGCCTCTTTTCCTTCTATTCCAACCGATAATAATGCACAGCAACCAAGTTTAGCCCCTATGCTGGAAACTGTCTTGCCTTCAGTTGTTAGTATTAAAGTTGAGGGCACTGCACAAATGCAAAATAATATGCCGGAAGAATTTAGACGGTTTTTTGGTTATCCTGATAACCAATCAAGAGCGTTTACAGGTGAAGGCTCTGGTGTGATTATTGATTCCGAAAAGGGCTATATTGTTACCAATAATCATGTTATTGATAATGCGGATAAAATTACAGTTGTTCTAAATGATGGACATGAATTTAAAGCAAAACTAATCGGTAAAGATCCACAAAGTGATATTGCATTACTTAAAGTTGATGACGCAAAAAAATTAACAGCGATTAAATTGGCCGATTCTGATAATTTGCGTGTTGGGGATTATGCCGTTGCTATTGGTAACCCATTTGGTATTGGTCAAACTGTTACTTCGGGGATTATTTCAGCTTTGGCTCGCAGTGGGCTTAATATGAATGGTTTTGAAAATTTTATTCAAACAGATGCATCAATTAACCAAGGAAATTCTGGTGGAGCACTTGTCAATTTAAAAGGTGAACTCGTTGGAATTAATACAGCGATTATTGCGCCAAGCGGTGGTAATGTTGGGATTGGCTTTGCTATTCCTAGTAATATGGTAAAAAGTTTAACTTCACAGCTGATTGAATTTGGTGAAGTAAAACGTGGTGTGCTTGGTATCAAAGGTAATGAGTTGACATCAGATATAGCAAAAGCGTTTGATGTTGATGTTCAAAAAGGTGCCTTTGTTAGCGAAGTTATTGATAATTCAGCCGCACAAGCTGCAGGAATTAAATCTGGCGATATTATTGTTTCGATGGATGGTAAGGCCATTGATAGTTTTGCTGAATTACGAGCAAAAATTGCAACAACTGGAGCAGGGCGAACTGTACAGTTAGGTTTAATTAGAGATGGTAAACAAATGACCGTTAGTGTGAAATTGAAAAATAGTGATGAATCGTCTACTGAGGCCAAATCACTTCATGCCGCTCTTGATGGTGCAAACTTGAGTAATGGAGAAGTAAAAGGACAAAAAGGGGTATTAATTGAAAGCATTGCTAAAAATTCGCCAGCATCTCGCTTAAGCTTACAAGAAGGTGATCTTATTACAGGTGTTAACAAAGAAAGAGTCAATAACATTGCTGACTTGCGTAAAATGATTGATAGTAAACCTTCAGTTATTGCTTTAAATATTATAAGGGGTGATAGCCGAATTTATCTAATTTTACGCTAATTTCTTATTAAGCTTCAATTTCGCCGATAGCCTTATCGGCGAAAAACATACATATTCACCTTTGATTAGATATGATAAAATCATATCTAATCATTTTCTACCAGAATAATCACACTAATGCTTAAAAAATTTTTGTGGCCAATATTGATTGGTGCAGTGTTAGCCTTTGTATTATTAACTATTTTTCCATCTTTGCGTAATGGAACACAATCTAGTTTTCCAAGATCTATTTTCAATGATGATCCGCTGAGTTACTCTGATGCCGTTAAAATCGCAGCCCCAGCAGTGGTTAATATATATAGCCGCTCCATTAATTCTGTTTCTAAGCAGTCACAAGATAGTGCTATAACACCATTAGGATCAGGCGTGATTATGAGTGAGCAGGGTTATATTATCACTAATTATCATGTTGTTGATGGTGCAGAACAAATCATTGTTGCTTTGCAAGATGGGCGAATTTTTGAGGCGCTTTCGGTTGGTTCTGATAAGCTAGTTGATATTGCTGTGTTAAAAATTGAAGCAACTAACATCCCAACTATATCTATTAATCCTCGGCGTGAACCAAAGATTGGGGATGTTGTTTTAGCTATAGGGAATCCTTACAATATAGGGCAAACTATTACACAAGGTATTATTAGTGCAACGGGTCGTGATGGGTTGAGTCCATACAGAAGACAAAATTTTATTCAAACTGACGCATCAATAAATCATGGTAATTCAGGGGGAGCATTAGTTAATAGCAAAGGTGAACTAATGGGGATTAACACTCTTACCTTTGCAAAAAATCTAGGTAACGAAGTTCCTGAAGGAATAGGATTTGCGATTCCTACAGCTTTAGCTGTTAAAATTATGAATAAATTGATTCGGGATGGCAAAATTATTCGTGGTTATATTGGTATTGATGGATTAGAATTTGCGCCAACTCAAAATCCAAGTGATATGCCAATTGTATTAGGTATTTTAGTAACTAATGCTGAAGGTCCGTCATTACAAGCCGGTATACAAGCTAATGATATCTTGATTATGGTAAATCATCAGCCAGTTAAATCCATTGTTGAAACAATGGATCAAATTGCCGAGTTGAAACCGGGTACGATTGTCCCCATTATTGTATTGCGGAATGGTGAAAAGGTTGAATTACAAGTAACAATAGGGCAATTACCCGTTTAATTTGTCTTTTTATGGCTTGATTATTTAACCTTTAAGGCATATAATTCGCAACCTTATCATGTTTTTTAACACTCGTATGGTGTATAGATTTTGCTTTTAGCCATTTATATAGCGATACGAACAAACTTTAGAGGTTTATTATGAAAGAAGGTATCCATCCAGAATATACTGCAATTAATGCAACTTGCTCTTGTGGTAACGTGATTAAAACTCATTCAACTATTGGTCATGATATTCATCTTGACGTATGTGGTGAGTGTCACCCATTTTATACAGGTAAACAACGTGATGTTGCAACTGGCGGACGTGTAGATAAATTTAAACAACGTTTTGCTATGGTTGGTGGTAAAAAATAATATTGCGATAAGCAATAATTAAAAAGGCGCTTAATGCGCCTTTTTGTTTTTTTAGAAAATGTGAATATTGATAAAACAATAATTTTACTCATCAATGAAATCTGGATCGATACCTAAATTGCGCATCATTTTTTGTGTTTTCATTGGGATGCCATCTTCACGGTCTTTTTGCAAATCTTCATCACAAGGTAAAGGTTGGCCCGTATAAGCATGAAGGAAAGCCTCACACAATAATTCACTATTTGTGGCATGGCGTAAATTATTCACTTGTCTACGAGTACGCTCATCAGTTAAAATTTTCAATACTTTAAGTGGAATTGACACTGTAATTTTTTTTACTTGCTCACTTTTTTTACCATGCTCTGCATAAGGGCTTATGTATTCGCCATTCCATTCCATCATTGTTCACCAAAAAAATACATCACAAATAATATGGGTAATTTTATCGTTTTTTTCATATTACTGCAATCTATACACCAAGACAGTTAGACGTCTAGACATGTTGACGTCTTTTTTTAATGTGTTATGCTTACAAGACTAATTTTATATTAAAAGTATTGTTTGAGGGCATTATCATGACTATTCAAACTAAAAATTTAAGTCAGGGGACTATTGCAGTTCGTGGTGGATTAAATACCGATAAACAATATGGAAGTGTCGTGCCTGTTATCACACCATCTACTTGTTATCGCTATGAAGAGTTTGCTAAGCCAAGGGAGTTTGATTACGGTCGAAAAGCAAACCCTAGCCGTCGTTTGGTTGAGCAAACGATTGCAAAATTAGAAGGTGGCGTTGATGCTATTTTAACAAATTGCGGTATGTCAGCGATTCATTTAATCAGTGTTGCATTATTGACGCCTAATGATTTAGTCGTTGCACCGCATGATTGCTATGGAGGTAGCTATCGCCTTTTTAATAGTTTAAGTCAACGAGGCTATTTTAAAGCTAAATTTGTAGATCAGTCAGATCCTGAGGCATTAAAAGAAGCACTCAGTTTACGTCCAAAACTGGTACTAATTGAAACACCAAGCAACCCTTTATTGCGAGTTGTAGATATTAAGAAAATTGCAGAGCAAGCTCATAAAGTTGGGGCGTTAGTTTTAGTTGATAACACCTTTATGACGCCTATTTTACAACAACCTTTAGCACTTGGTGCTGATATTGTTACTCACTCTTGTACCAAATTTTTAAATGGTCATTCCGATTTACTGGCAGGTATTTTAGTATTTAAAGATCAAAATCTTTTTACTGATGTATTATGGTGGGCCAATAATATTGGTACGATGACTTCATCATTTGATAGTTATCTCTTGTTACGAGGATTACGTACACTTTCCGCTCGAGTACAGTTACAACAAGATAATGCGCAAAAAGTCGTAGAGTTTTTAGTCAATCACCCGAAGGTCGCCAACGTTTATCATCCATCTTTATTTTCAAACCTTGGACATGATATAGCTAAAAAACAACAAAAAGGCTTTGGTTCGTTACTCAGTTTTGAATTAGCTGGCGATGCTAATGTCATGCCCGCTTTTTTAAAAGCGCTCAATATTTTCACTTTAGCCCAATCTCTCGGTGGAGTTGAAAGCCTTGTGTGCCACCCTGCAACAATGACACATTCAGGCATTAGTGCTGAAGCACGAAAAACGGCGGGGATTTCAGATCAATTATTACGTATTTCTGTTGGGTTAGAAGATATCACCGATTTACTTTCAGATTTGGAACAAGCATTGGAACAAGTCTAATTTAGACTTAAGTCTCATCTATACTTGGTTGTTTGGATTAATGAAATATGATTATTTCATTAATCTTACTTCTTGCCATATTTTGGATATAACTTAACGTACTGATACGCCAAAATAGTCTTTCATCTTATTTTCAATGGCAGAAAAAATCTCATCGATAGTATGTTTTTTACTTCGACTACATATTTTTGCGATATCTTGGCAGATTAAACATTGTCTTGATGGATGATCAAATTTAGCGCGTGAAATACTTTGTTGTGTAATTGGATCAATCACATCAATATCCCATAGTCGACCTAACGGATGGTTGTCTTCTATATCAATACAGCATTGTTTTAGTGTATCGGCAGAGCATTTTGCTGAAATAATTGCTTCATAGCCAGTGATATTATGAAAATGAGATTCATGTACTAATGGAATTGCATTTTTTGATAAGGCTTTGTGTATAGCGGTGATTGCTTCTTTAAATAACCGATTTGCACCACTACTGTTTTTTATTGGACCGGGGATAACTAAACTTAGCGAAATAAGCGGATAATGGTAAAGATTTATTGCATTTTGTTGGTTTTGCACCCGCCTTTCTTTAGCCAATAGCATCTGTTCAAGTGTAATTGGCGTACCATCATCGAATTTTATTAATATATTATTCATAGTAAAAGATATAAATAGCATGACATCTGATAATGTCATGCTATCTGTGGTTAATTAGTCTTTAACTTGACGAACCACATCAATGATTGAGCCATCACGGAAATGGACAACACCAACGATTTTATCGTTAAATTCGATTGGTTTTGGTTCTCCAGTTAACGAAACAGCACGTTGATATAGTTCTTCAATGCTCATGACTGGCAAATTAGCTGCTTTTAGTCGCTCTGCAATTTCAGGACGAGCAGGATTAACTGCTATACCATGGTCAGTAACAAGAACATCGACACTTTCACCTGGTGTAACAACCGTTGTGACTTTCTTAATCACTGTAGGGATTCGGCTACGGATTAATGGAGCAACAATAATGGTTAAATTTGCACCAGCGGCAGTATCACAGTGACCACCAGATGCACCACGCATAACGCCATCAGAACCCGTTAATACATTCACATTGTAATCAAGGTCAATTTCTAAGGCACTTAAAATAACGATATCAAGTTCATCAACACTTGCACCTTTTGATGCAGGGTTTGCATAAACATTGGTTGACACTTCAATATGATCTTTATTTTTACCTAAAGATTGTCCGGCGGTGCCATCAAAGCTTTGAGTATCTAATAAGCGTTTAACCAAACCTTTTTCATGAAGATCAACAATACTTGCGGTAATACCACCTAATGCAAATGATGCCGTAATATTTTTTGCGCGCATACGATTTTCAAGGAAACGCGTTGCTGCAGTTGATGACGCACCAGAACCGGTTTGAATAGAAAAACCATCTTTAAAATAACCAGAATACTCAATAACATCTGCTGCATAACGTGCAATCATCAGTTCACGAGGGTTACTAGTAATACGAGCAGCACCGACACTAATTTTAGTTGGATCGCCAACCTCATCAACTTTCACAATATAGTCGACTTGATCTTGACGGATACTTGCTGGATGGTTAGGGTAACCAACGATATCTTCAGTAAGTAATACTACTTTCTTCGCAAATTGCGCATCAACCATAGCATAACCAAGTGCACCACATTGTGATTTACCTGATACACCATTCGCGTTACCTTGCTCATCGGCAGTTGAAACCGCTAAAAATGCGATATCAATATTAATTTCACCGCTTTGAATAAGTTTTACACGTCCACCATGAGAATGGATATGAACAGGATTATCCATTAAACCGTGTGAAATCGCATCAGCCAATTTACCACGTAAACCTGATGTATAGATTTTAGTGATCACACCAGATTCAATATGAGGAATAAGTGCTGAGTTACAACTTAATAGGGAACTTGATGCCAATGTTAGGTTTTTAATTCCTAATTTGCTAATCGTTTCAACTACTTTGTTGATAACTTTATCGCCTTCACGGAATGCATGATGGAAAGAAATAGTCATACCATCACGTAATTCACATTTATGGATTGCTTGTTCGATAGAGTCACACAATTTACGCGTATATTTAGACTCATCTTTTAAATAAGGAGTCGTAGCGTTAGCGTCAATAAATGGCGTGATATTTTTGAGATCTGGATGCTGTTTAAGCAAATCATCAATTTTTTTATTTATAGAAGTCATCATTTTAATCCTATCAAATTTCTTTACGTACACCGGAATATTTTGCTAACTCAATTACTTTTCTAGCACGAGCAATAATCGGTGCATCAATCATTTTGCCATTTAGAGAAATCACGCCAAGGCCTTTTCTTTCACCTTCTTCAGCTGCTTCAACCACTTTTTGGGCATTTTCAACTTCAGCGGCTGTTGGCGCATAAGCATTGTGTAACAGTTCAATTTGTCGTGGATTGATAAGTGATTTACCGTTATAACCAAGTTTTTTGATTAGGCTAACTTCTTTTAAGAAACCTTCATCATCATTAACATTTGAATACACCACATCGAAGGCATCAATGCCAGCTACACGCGCAGCATGTAAAACAGCGCAGCGAGCATAAAATAACTCGGTACCATCGCCACGTTCAGTTTGCATATCAACAAGATAGTCAAATGCAGCTAGTGCAATACCAATTAAACGTGGGGAAGATTGAGCAATAGAAACGGCATTAACAACGCCTTGAGCGGATTCAATTGCGGCCATTAATTTAGTACTACCTACTTCACGGCCACACTCTTTTTCAATTCTTGCAACGTGTGCCTCTAGCTCATGAATATCTTCAGCACTGTTAGTCATCGGTAAACGTACTACATCAACACCAGCTCTTACCACTGCTTCAAGGTCTTTTAAACCAAATGGAGTATTCAGGGCGTTAATTCGCACTACTGTTTCAATTCCGTGCTCTTTATAAACAGGAAGGAGCAATGTTTGTGCTACCAATAAGCGTGCGGAGTCTTTTTCTTTAATTGAAACTGCATCTTCAAGGTCAAACATAATTGAATCAGGCTTATAAACAAAAGATGTTGATAACATTGCCGCGTTTGCGCCTGGAAGAAATAACATACTTCGACGTAATTTTTTCATAGTAATTTACTCCAATCTAAGTTTTCTTCTTCTGCGCCACGTAATACTGCACATTGAATTCTTGCTTTGATAGCGCAATCAAGAGCGCCTTTATCATCAATAATAATTAAGCCATCTGTTACGTTCAGATCTTGTAATGTTTGCTCAACTACAGCGCGAATTTGATCGCCGAATTGTTTATTAACATCGCTATTAATAACAATTTCAACCCCGGTATTAGGCATGACTTTGACTAACAAATCGCTTGATTCGAGAGTCCCTGCCATGGCTTCTTTTTGTATTTTCATTTTTTTACCTTTTAAAATGTATTAAATTTTAAATTTATCTAAATTAGCTGAAAGGTAATCCCATGTTGTTGATGGAACTAACTTTTTTATCTCTTCATATTGCTTGGAAGCCAATAACTTTCTTACCAGTGAAGCTGATATGATAGTATCTCCTTCAGTTTTTCGTTCAACCTCAACAACGGTAATAGGCGAATAATGGCTGACAGTATTATCCTCTAGCCAATAACGCATTGCTTCATTATAAGCCTTAGTAACTTCATCATAAGGCTCAGTTCCAACGAATCTGTGGGTTATATTAAGCGTTGGCGCAATATAATTTCGGAATATAAGGAGATCGATACCCATATAAGCGCGATCTATTTTTGCCTTATCTTTTAGAAAATAAGTAGGAAATGTTGCTCTTGATATAATATAAGGTGAACTTGCATGCACTGTAACATTGTTTATCTGCTTCGTGCCATCTTTAACTAACTTTAAGCGTGTATCAAATGAAAATAGTGATGCATTTTCATTGACGACAAAAACATGCAACCAGTCACATTGACTGGCAGCGTATTGCACAAGATATTGATGACCTTTAGTAAAAGGATTGGCATTCATCACAATACTACCAATCTTTTTTCCGTCTTTTTGCTGTGTGTGCAGTTGTTTACAGTAGTGTTTTATGCCAACAGGATTATTTTCCATTAGGACAACAAGATCTGTTATTTCAACAAGAGGATAAAAACCACATCCTTTAAAAAAATCTATATTTTCAGGTTTTGTATATAAAAAAAGATGAAAATAGCCATTTTCGTTAGCATATTTTATGGTGTGATCCATTAATGTTAGATTAAGTTGATTACCTCGATATTCAGAATCAACAGCAACACATTTTATAATGTTACGATCAATTCCTGCACAAGCAATAATTTTGTTGCTCATTTTAGCTACCATGAAAATGGTAACTTGTGAATCTAAATCAAGATCATATTGTGATAATAATTGCTTAATTTCTTGACAGTTTTGATCTGATTTAGAAATATCGACAACGGTATAATCAACTGAATCGTACATAAATTTACCTTTTTTCAGCTACCACATAATTAGTTAAACGGCCAATTCCAGAAATTTCAACTTCTATTGTATCACCATCTTTCATAAATACGGGAGGATTACGTTTTTTACCTACACCACCAGGTGAACCGGTCAAAATCACATCGCCCGGTGACAAATGGGTAAAGGTACTAATATAAGCAATTAATTCGGGAACAGTATGCACTAGATTTTTGATTGAATCATGTTGCATTTCTTGACCGTTTAAATAAGTTGCTAATGTTAAAACTTTAGGATCTGGAATTTCATCCGCGGTAGTTAAACATGGACCAAATGCACCTGTATTTGGCCAGTTTTTACCTGCGGTAAACCAAGTATACTGCCAATCGCGGATTGAGCCATCCATATAGCAACTATATCCTGCCACATATGATAAAGCTTCTTCTTGGCTAATACGAAAACCCGCTTTACCAATGATAATGGCTAACTCGCCTTCATAATCTAATTCATTAGTGATAGCTGGTTTTATAATATTAGTCTTATTTCCTGTTTGAGAATCAGGAAAGCGAATAAATAGAGTTGGCGCTGAACTGGTTTCATTAAATTCTGCTCGTTTTTCAGCATAATTCATACCAACACATAAAATTTTGTTTGGATTTGGGATTACAGGTAAGTAAGTAATGTCTTGCTCGTTAATGTCACTTGCGGCATCAAGATAGGTTTTAGCAATAGCTAGTCCTTCGTCATCGGCAAGTAGCGATTTTAAGTCAACGTATTTATCGTCTAATTTTTTTCTTAAATCAACAATACCGTTGTGAGTAAGAAGACCAAAACTTGCTCTACCAGAGACAAGATAACTGACAAGCTTCATGAAAACTCCTTAAAAGCTGTTTGTGTAATTGTAAATATAAAATAAAAATGAACAACCTTAGTATAAACTAAGGTTGTTCTTTAATGTGTAAAGTCTATACTAAGAAATTGCCGAGAATAAGTAATGATACTGAAACATTGATTGCACCACCAATACGCGTTGCAATTTGTGCAAATGGCATTAATTCCA
Source organism: Gilliamella sp. ESL0254 (assembly GCF_013344985.1). NCBI lineage: Bacteria > Pseudomonadati > Pseudomonadota > Gammaproteobacteria > Orbales > Orbaceae > Gilliamella > Gilliamella sp. ESL0254. Next base: position 1,313,288 of record NZ_JAAEDU010000001.1, on the reverse strand, counting down.
TACGTTCAGCTGCAGTCAAGATAGCAACGTCACCTGTTCCGCCTTGACCACTTTGACAACAAGAAATAACCGCCGCATCAACTGGATACATACCTAATTTTTTAGCAACAAAGAAACCAGTTGTTACTAAACTTACCACTGTACAAACGATAACAGTCAAATTTGTTAACGTAAAGGCAGAAATAATTTTATCCCAAGGCGTGATTGCCACACCAACTGCGAATAAAATTGGATAGGTAACAGACGTTTGGAAAAATTTATAAACAACTTGCGAACCACTTAATACTTTAGGTGAAACACCTGAAATTAGTTTAACAAAAACTGCTGCAAATAGCATACCCACTGGAGCAGGAATACCGGTTGCTTTATGACCGATCATACCAATCATATAAAGAATCGCAGCTAATAATACACCTGATGCAAATGTTGTTACATCAATGACAGATTCAGTTTTAGTAGCTTTTTGATCTGTCGCCTCATCGTCAGCTGATGCAGGTAATAAACGACCGTTACCTGTTAAGTGTGGATAAGCTTTACCAATACGGTTAAGAATACCACCACAAATAATACCAGTTAAACCACCTAACATAACGATTGGTAACACACGACCTAACGCTTCACCTTGATTCATATGTAAAATTGCCGCATAACCGATTGAAAGTGGAATAGCACCTTCACCAACACCACCAGCCATAATAGGTAGAACTAAGAAAAAGAATGTATCAAACGGCGTTAAACCTAGTAAATAACCCACGCCAACACCAACTAACATACCAACGATTTCACCGCACACCATTGGTCCGAAAATTTTTAAGAATCCTTGGATAAGTGTTTTTTTATCCATGTTCATGATACTACCAACGATGATACAACAAATGTATAAATAAAGAATATGTGTATCTTTATAGAATTTTGTTGTTGCTTCAACAATTGGTGTTGGCAAAATACCATAATAAACAAGTGCTGACGGGATAAATGTTGCACAAATTGCTGCTGCGCCCATTTTACCTACAATTGGTAAGCGTTTACCAATTTCACCACATAAGAAACCAAAGAAACCACAAGCGACTATCATTACAACGATTTCGCTAGGTAATTTACCTGTTACGGCCACTTCAGCAAAAATAAGAATGCCAGCAATAATGAATAATGGAAGCGGGATAACACCGATTTTATAGTTATCCATCAGTCGCCACCAATTATATGGCCAACCAGTTAGCTTTTGTTCAAAGGGCTTACTGATTGATTTTTTGCCATTATAGTCCTTTTCAGATGAGTTAAAATTCACCATTATTTTTTTCTCCAAAATGATTTGATTTATTCAAAATTAATGGTGCGTATCTTTACAAAAAATTAATGAAATTTTTGTGATATAAATCATAAATTAACTGTGGTTTTTATGGTTTTAAAGGCTATATGTTTTTTAATGCTGTGTTACACTTATTTCAATTTAATTTGAATAGTAATGTAGAATGCGAAAAAAATTACAGGTATCGTTTGCAACAAAACTTTTTTTATCGCTTTTGTTTTTTTCATTGATCGTTCTTGCGCTGTTACAAAGCTATATTTGGAACACCACCGAAACGAACTTATATAGAAGTTTGGGCGAAAAGGCGCAAATTCAAGCAAAAGAGTTATCTGTTTTACCAAGTTTAATTGAATATGTCAAAGAAAAAGATACAAATAAAATTGCTAATTTAATCACAGAGATATTTGAACAAAGCGACGCAAGTTATATTGTTATTGGCGATGCGAATGCTAATCGTTTATTTCATACGGCTAATAGCCCGTTATACTCGCCAATGGTTGGTGGCGATAATCAAGAGGTTCTTAACGGTAATAGTAGCATCTCCATTAGTGAAGGCTCTCTTGGCTTAGCATTAAGGGGGAAAGCACCAATTATCGATCATGGTAAAATTATCGGCATAGTCTCGGTCGGTTACATGATTGATGGTATTTATGCATTGCATATAAAGCAATTTATACCATTTATCTTTTTTTGCTCCTTATTGTTTTTAGCATTATTTATTTTTTCATATTGCTTTTCAAAAGCAATTAAAAAACAGATGTTTAATTTAGAGCCTAAAGCAATTGCATTATTGGTGAAAAGCCAAAAGTCGATCATGGAATCGATTTTTGAAGGGGTCATTGCAATTGATCTTAATTATAAAATTATCAATATTAACCAATCTGCTCGTACAATGTTAGATATTCAGATAAGTGATGATGAATTACATGAACATGATTTAAGGACATTTGTTAAATCAAGCGATTTTATTTATAAAAATGACAATCAAACTGAAGACATACATGATCATATTTGTTATTTCAACAACATTATTGTCATTGCTAGCAAAGTTCGTGTGGTCATTGATGATAAAACTCAAGGTTGGGTCATTACATTTCGTAACTTTGATGATATTAATATATTAAGTATGCAATTAACACAAGTGACACAATATGTTGATAATTTACGAGCATTAAGACATGAGCATTTAAACTGGTTGGCAACGTTATCTGGTTTAATTTATATGAAACGGTATGAAGAAGCGCAATCTTTTATCGCGCTACATTCTGCAGATAATCAAAGTAATTTAGATTTTATTTCCGCACATTTTAAGGTACCAGCTGTATGTGGATTACTAATTGGTAAATATGCAAAATCACATGAAATAGGTTTAAATCTACTATTTGATCCTGCATGCCAATTAAGTGCATTACCTTCACTTATCACCGAAACAGAATTTATGTCAATTTTAGGTAATTTGCTTGATAATGCCTTTAATGCCAGTTTAAAAAATGATCATGGCGATAAAACAATTTATTTATATCTTAGTGATGTAACAGATGAAATTGTACTTGAGATCAGTGATCAAGGTTGTGGTATTGATGAAAATATTCGTGATTCCATTTTTGAACCCGGCGTTACATCTCAAGAAGGGAAAGAACATGGCATTGGTTTACACCTTGTTTCAACCTATATCAAAAAGGCCAATGGTTATATTACATTTGAAGATAATACCCCATATGGAACAATTTTTTCTGTATTTATTCCTAAATAATCGAAAGGTAATTGTATGAACGAATTCCAAGAAAACATCATCAAAGTACTGATTGTAGAAGATGAGCCAATATTAGCCGAATTAAATGCAGAGTTTATTCAAAAAGACACAAAAGTCAACGTCATTGGTATCGCATCAAATCTAGAAGAAGCCAAAATAATGGTTGAAAAGCTAAAACCAACCTTAATTTTACTTGATAACTATTTACCAGATGGACAGGGAATAGAATTATTTGAATACATAATCAATAACCACCTAAACAGTTATGTTATTTTTATTACTGCAGCGAGCGACATGGATACTTGCAGCAAAGCGATCCGTTATGGTGCATTTGATTATTTAATTAAACCCGTATCTTACCAACGGCTAAAGCACTCGCTTGAACGTTTTGAGCTCTTTTTATATCGACAAAGCATACAAAAACACGTCAATCAACGCAAAATTGACGAACTTTTTAATTTACAGACCAAAGACTTTGTCAACATGAATCGCCGCTCAAAAGGTATTGAAGAAATCACATTACAAAAAGTAAAAGATCTCTTTATGCAAACCGATAAAGCACTCACCGTTGACGAAATCGTAGAAAAATCCAATATCAGCAAAACAACCGCTAGGCGATATTTAGAATATTGTGTCCAAATTAAATTATTAACTGTCGAACTTAATCACGGAAAAATTGGACGCCCAGAAAGATTATATAGACGATTAGGGAAGTAATCCTTCAAAGAAAGGAATGATATCTATAAAAATCAGTCAGGAAAGTAGTTGATTTTATTAAAGTTTTTTCTTGGTGGTTTTTAGTAAAAAACTACCAAAACTATTCCCCCCTAAAACACACCAAAAAAATCTCAACCTTAACTCTTTAAAAAACCTTACAAATTTTTAATAAAAAAACTAGTACATTATTTTTCAACCGACTATAGTCTAAGTGCTTTTAAAGCAAAGAAGTGTTCGTTAATTGAACTGGCTATTATAAAAAACACCAATAAAACAAAAACTACCTAACAAGGCAATCGAAATGCGCTATCATGGATGGAACCAAACCTACGCCCTAAGTCTTTTTCAATATCACCGTAGTCTGAAACAGACTTCATCCTCATTATCGAAACCATCTAGCTTGGCGCCATCGTCTGGGTTATCATCGAGATTCAAGCTTTTATCCCCCTTATCAAAGTTTTCATTGGCCTTTGCGGGGTTGGTGTTATTGCCGTGTTCGTTTAGTACACATGCGTTATCGACTTATACATCAAAGGTTATTGAAGGTAGTGCACCGTATTTAACGTTTGATGGGGGGCGAATTAAAGCGACTTCCACAGATAGTTTATTGTCTATTAAGTTGCAGGATGGTCGGGTTATCAGGCCATCAACTAATACATCAAGTGCAGCAAATCCAATAAGATTACCTTATGCAGGAAGTACTTTGGGAGATATAGATATGTTAATCCCATCATCAGTGAATTCAGTGAGTCTAAGTGATTTGGTCACTAGATATAATTATTGGGGAGATGATGATGGAGATGGACAGGGTGCAAATGGCATAACGGCGACGGGGAGTATATCGGTAAGTTTCACTGACAAGAATGGCCATACAGTAAGTCGTAGCGACACATTAGATATATGTGATGCGCCTTATAAAGTAACATTAAGTAGTACTGGAGGCAGCTTAGCTACACAGTATGGCGTGCCGAATAGTAGGATTTTTAGAGGTAGTTCAGCGGTGTATTATATCAACCTGAATTCACAACAGCCTAAAATTTGTTACGCAAGGCCGGATTTGAAATTTGGCTCTTATTCCTATGGCGATGACCTTCATTACGCTGGCCCGGCTAACATTTGGAACCGGAAGAAGGGTTTTTTAGTTCAATCAACCAGTTCGTCATCTTACAGTCGTAATTTTCCTACTACGGCTGCTGATGGTTTGTATTTTGATTTAGATATAGCGGGAGTAGATGGAGGTCAGTTGACATGGTCTTCTGCTTCTCATGGTGGGATAACAGCTACAGTGAATTGGACAAGACCACATTCAGGCACATTCATCCCGCCAGGTGGACAGCCCATAGAAGCCGATAGTTGGATTACTGATAAATCCAAGAATGTAACGCGGGTGACGATCATTGGTCCTAAGGCGGATAGCTCTCGAATACAATCAAGTAATCCTAGCTCACTAACCGTACCCTCTTTACCACAGACCTTTGAGTTGGTGGGTAGGGATAATCGCGGTAATGAGGTGAAGTACGGATTTGTGTTGAGGCAGTGGTTTATCAATAGAAGGAATAAAATGGAGACTTTATCTAATCAAATATCTTGGTGTAATCGTTTGGGTTATCGACTTCCTAAGGTTAATGATTTGACTAACGCGAAGTGTGGTGTAGATAATAGTTGGTTCTCATGTATACATGGTATAGATGGTACTACGCCATCTTCAGGTGGTAATTATTACCAGCGTCACATTGGTGCAGGTTTTTTCACGGAGTGGGGACTCATGTACAATTACGTTGATGCGGGCTTCGTTGTCAGCTACTATTGGGCTGGCGACATATCAGGCCCTGTCAGCCGAGCCAGTGCGTACGATGGCAGAATCTACGTCTATGCCCATGACCATAGCCAATCTTATACAGAACTTGCTGTTTGTACCACACCTTAGTTTAGTCCTTCGGCTTAAGGGGAAGATGGTGCAAATAAAGGACGATTTTTAAACAAAAATCGGTCAGAAAAGGTATTGATTTTATTCAAGTTTTTATTTATTGGTTTTTAGCTAAAAAACACCACCCAAAACTATTCCCCAAAGCATACAAGCATAAGCTGACTCATCCTTTAACAAAACTTTACAATTTTTTAACAAAAAAGGTAGCGCATTATTGGTCAAGCGGTTATAATTTAATCGCTTACAAAGCAAGGGAGTGCTCATTATTAGAGCAGTCAGTTATAAAAAATCGAAATAAAACAAAAATTTACTTGACAGGATGATCGAAATGCATTACCATTTATGGCATCTGGCATCTGGCATCTGGCCTGCCAAACCTACGCCCTAAAACTTTTTAATTTTCACCGTAGTCGAAATCAGACACAGTTCTTATTTTCATCACCGGGGTCATTTCGCGTAGCGAAATCGGAGACGTTATCGGCAGGGTTATCGCCGAGGTCAAGGCGTTTACCTCTTCTATTTAAATTTTCAGGTTTACCAAGTTTATCAGGCTTACTTAGATTATTTAGATTCCCTAAATCGGCGTTGTTCTTCGTGGTATTGTTGTTGTCGTATTCACAGGGTTCAGTGGCATTAACGGCCCAGACATCAAGAGCAATTGAAGGTAGTGCGCCGTATTTAACATTCGATGGCGGTCGGACAAAGGTAACGGATACAGATAGTTTATTGTATATTAGGTTACAGGATGGAACAAGGTACACACCGTCAACCAACCCATCAAGTTCAAGAAATCCAATAAGATTACCTTATGCAGGAAGTATTTTGCATGATATAGGTATGTTGGTGCCATCATCAGTCAGTCAATCCAATGGTATCTATACAGTGAGTTTAAGTGATTTGGTCACTAGGTATAATTATTGGCGTGATGATGATGGAGATGAGCCGGCTGTGAATGGTATATCAGGGGATATATCGGTATCGTTTACGGACAAAGATGGCAATACCGTCAGTCGTATTGATAGATTAAGTAAATGTCGTGCACCTTATAAGGTAACATTAAGAAGTACAGGAGTAAGTTTAACTACTCAGTATGGAGTGCCAAGGAGTAGTAGTTTTAGTGGAGCTACGGTGGATTATTATATCAATCCGTATGAGGATACTGGTGTTTGTTACTTTGTGACGTCCGCAAAGCCGAATCTCACCTGGGGCTCAGGCGAATACGCAGGCCCATCTTGGCTATGGCGTTATGGTTCTGGTTTTCTAACTCAGTCAACTGATTCATCCTCTTACGGCCAAAATTTCCCAACAACGGGGGCAGATGGTTTGTATTTTTACTTAGCGATGCCTACTGGAGTTAATGCAAGTCAGTTGACATGGTCTGTTGTCACGGATGGTGATATAACAGCTACAGTCGATAGTAATGGTAAGGTAACATTGCATGGTCCTAGGGCGAGTAGTGCTCAGATAAATTCAGATAATCCTAATCCTCTAGATGTACCAGATTTGCCACAGAAGTTTGAGTTGGTCGGTAGGGATAGTCGAGGTAATGAGGTGAGGTATGGATTTGTGTTAAAGCGGTGGTTCGTCAATCGGGGTAATAAAGATGATACTAAGGCTAACCAATTCACTTGGTGTAGTCGTTTGGGTTATCGTTTGTCACAGATGAAGGAATTGGTTAAGTATGGCTGCATTGGTCTGGATGGTCTGCCTTGTCCTAGTAGTAATAATTACAGGCGTGGTATAGATTACGGATTTTTCGGGGAGTGGGGCGCCATGGGCCACTACGCTGGTGCGGGCTTCGGCTACGACTACTGGACAAGTGACGCGGCAGGTAGCGATGGGTTCACTGTCAGCTCGTACCTCGGCACCGCTTTTAGCCGCAGCGTTTCCTACACTCATCCCGCTGTTTGTACCGCACCTTAGTTTTTAGCGTTTATTCCTTAATCCTTGGGCCGCGGGGGCGGTTATGGTGCCTGAGAGGACAATCTAACAAAGAATAACGCCCCCGCGCAAGTTGGGGCACTTCCCTTAGGGTTGCGCTGTTGCGGCGAAGCCACAATCGCGCCGCCCCGCCACCGGCGACGCTGAAAGTGTCGATGGCAATCCTAGTGGATAATGCTGTGGCGGTTTAAATTTGTGGTCTATTTATAGTACGGCAAGGTTTCGGACGTTTTGACCTTTGGTGAATAAAATAGCCACAGTGACCACGTCCGAGCAAAGGGAATTAAAGCGAATTCCCTGACAACCCACGCTTTGGCTACAGAATGTGGCCTGCGGCTACGCTACTCGTATCATCCTGATACTCGCCTCTACGAGGCCATCTTCGCTGTGCTCAGATGTTCAAATTTGTTCCAGACAAATTTGTCCGACGCCGGCGCTCGGTCTTAACGCACCGGCTATTATCCGTTCCAGACGGAGAATAGCCTCGCCAAACATCCCTGTTTGGCGTGCTGACCTCACTCTGTTGTCGGCACATTCTGACGCCGGAATAAAACAGACAACATAACCTTAGGTGTTTTTTGTGAGTTGTTTTTGTGTAAAAAAGCAATGAAATTGCATCCAAAAAGTGGTCAGAAAAGGTATTGATTTTATTGAAGTTTTTATTTTTTGTATTTTCAAGGAAAATCAACCGCTTACACCACCTAAGCAAAGCATCGACATACAACAAATCAACAAAACCACGAATAGCGCCCCAATAACAGCAAATTAACCGCTCCAAACCCTTTTTTTAACGATAATTTAAAATTAAATAAAATCAATAGATTATAAAACACCTCAAAAAAAGGGTTTTCAAAGATGAAATTGTTGTTTATCTTTATATAGCAAGATTTATCAAATCTTGAGCTCTACCTTAACGCCGTGTAGGCGGTTTAGAAATTGGAGGAAGCTATCACAATCAAGTTAAAAATCCTTAACGCCGTGTAGGCGGTTTAGAAAGTAATGCCGGAATAACATTTCTGGTCCTTTATCCTTAACGCCGTGTAGGTGATTAATTCAAATAAAATCAATTATATAACTATAAAAACATAATATCTTCCAAAAAAGGATGGTTATGTTGTTTGTCTTGTTCCGGCGTCAGAATGTGCCGACAACAGAGCGAGGTTAGCACGCCAAACAGGGATGTTTGGCGAGTTTGTGGTGCGCTTGGAGCGCGTCCACAAACGGTGCGTTAAGACCGAGCGGCGGCGGACAAATTTGTCTGGAACAAATTTGAACATCTGAGCACAGCGAAGATGGCCTCGAAGAGGCGAGTATCAGGATGATACGAGTAGTGCCGTAGGCCACATTCTGCAGCCAAAGCGCGGGATTGCTAAGGGAATTCGCTTTAATTCCCTTAGCTCGGACGTTGTCACTGTGGCTATTTTGTATACCTAAGGTCAAAACGTCCGAAACCACCGCACTCAATTCATTTCATTCACCAAAACAAAAAAGGCCTGATTTTCCGCCCAAAAATCAGTCAGAAAATGTATTGATTTTATTAAAGTTTTTTCTGGCTGTTTTTTAACAAAAACCGCCTAACAAAAACACACAACCCATCCCCAAAAAGATGGTTATGTTATTTGTCTTATTCCGGCGTCAGAATGTGCCGACAACAGAGCGAGGTTAGCACGCCAAACAGGGATGTTTGGCGAGTTTGTGGTGCGCTGGGAGCGCGTCCACAAACGGTGCGTCAAGACCGAGCGACGGCGGACAAATTTGTCTGGAACAAATTTGAACACCTGAGCATAGCGAAGGTGGCCTCGAAGAGGCGAGTATCAGGATGATACGAGTAGCGTAGCCGCAGGCCACATTCTGCAGCCAAAGCGCGGGATTGCTAAGGGAATTCGCTCTAATTCCCTTAGCTCGGACGTGGTCACTGAGGCTATTTTGTTCACTATAGGTCAAAACGTCCGAAACTTGCGCACCCAATTTATCCTATTCACCAAAACAAAAAAGACCTGATTTTCCGCCCAAAAATCGGTCAGGAAAGGTATTGATTTTATTAAAGTTTTTTCTGGCTGTTTTTTTAACAAAAATCACCTTATAAAAACACAACAACCCATCCCAAAAACGATGGTTATGTTGTTTGTCCTATTCCGGCGTCAGAATGTGCCGACAACAGAGCGAGGTTAGCACGCCAAACAGGGATGTTTGGCGAGGCTATTCTCCGTCTGGAACAAATTTGAACATCTGAGTACAGCGAAGATGGCCTCGAAGAGGCGAGTATCAGGATGATACGAGTAGCGTAGCCGTAGGCCACATTCTGCAGCCAAAGCGTGGGTTGTCAGGGAATTCGCTTTAATTCCCTGACTCGGACGTGGTCACTGTAACTATTTTGTTCGCTAAAGGTCAAAACGTCCGAAACCACCGCACCCAATCCATCCTATACACCAAAACAAAAAAAGGCCTGATTTTCGCCAAAAATCGGTCAGAAAAGGTATTTATTATATTGAGACAAAAACCAAGTGATCGCAATTAAATCAGCCGAACCACCGGGGCTTAAATTGCGTTTTATTAATTCGGTATCAAGTTGATACAAATTTTCCCGTACTTTGGGATTGGTTATGCCACCTTGTTTGATGAGTTTTTTCGCTTGTTCTTGCACAAAAGCCAAGCCATCAAGTCCACCCCGTGCAACTAAGTTGGTATCTTGATTAAATGCAAGCAAATGTAACATTGCTTGCAATAGGCTAGTTTCTTCATCGTGACCGTGATTTTGCATTTCTTGATAGATAGGTAGTGAAACGTTTCGAACTGTTGCATAACCTGATTCTGCTTCGCCACGTGCACCAGATAAGTGATGACGTTTAAATAGCTTTTCGCCTATCGAATTAGCTTGGTTATTTTGCTGTAGTTCGCTTTGAACTATACCTTGGCAAATGGCTGAAACTTGGTCACAGATGCTTTGTGCATGGGTGGGTAAGCCAAGTTGTTCTAATCGTCCAATTGCACCCAATAGCAATCCAAAAGCAAATATGCCGCCTTTATGGGTGTTGACTTGGTTGGTGGCTTGGAACATGGCTTGTTCACACTCAATACCAATCGGTCTAATTCCCGCTAAAAATAGTTTGTTATCGTGTAAAGCGGATGCTTTGCCATATTGATAAAAACGTTCAAACCAGTTGCTAATAGCGCTGATGCTGTGGACAAAGGTTTGAAAATTCATGTCGCGGTGGGCACCACTGTTATTCATGTCAACTAATCCGGGCTTAGGTGATAGGCAAATTTCTTTAATTAATGCTTGGGTTGCTAATTGTGCAGGTAAGCATCGATTGGAGTCATTATTGAGTTTTAGTTCTAATAATGCTATTTGCTGATAATAAGCGTTCATTATTATTTGTTACCTATTGGCGATGATAGTTATTCTGTTGTGCGCTGTAATGGCGTAATAAACCAATCCATTGTTTTAAATGGCTTGGTTTATTATAAGGATTAATAATCACTGTGTGTTGATACCGCAAGTACTTCCCGATTACCGTTGTGGCTTGGGGCGCTAATAATGCCTTCTACTTCCATTTGTTCTACAATGCGGGCAGCTCGGTTATAGCCAATTCTAAATTTGCGTTGTACGCTAGAAATTGACGCTCTTCGTGTTTCAATAACAAAAGCGACAACTTGGTCGAATAATGGATCGAGCTCTTCGCCTAACGTATCTGCGTTACCGTTTTCACTTTCGTCGGTTGCTACAGTGACATTTTCGATATATTTTGGTGTGCCACGTGCTTTCCAATCTTGTACAACGGCGTGCACTTCTTCATCACGGACAAAGGCACCGTGAACGCGAATTGGAATGGAACTATTAGGGGCTAAATAAAGCATATCCCCCATACCAAGTAGTGATTCAGCGCCCATTTGATCTAAAATGGTACGCGAGTCAATTTTACTTGATACTGTAAAGGCAATGCGTGTTGGAATATTTGCTTTGATTAAGCCGGTAATGACATCAACTGACGGGCGCTGTGTCGCTAATACCAAGTGAATACCAGCCGCCCGTGCTTTTTGAGCAAGGCGTGCAATTAACTCTTCTACTTTCTTGCCAACAGCCATAATAAGATCGGCAAACTCATCAACCATAACTACAATGTATGGTAATTTTTCTAGTGTTGGCATGTTAAGATCCATGCTATCGGTTGGTTTCCATAGCGGATCGGGAATAGGCCTGCCCATTTGTTCTGCCAGTTTGATTTTTTCGTTATAACCGGCAATATTACGGACACCTAACGCCGACATGAGTCGATAGCGTCGTTCCATTTCGTTAACACACCAATTAAGCGCATTGGCGGCATCTTTCATATCGGTTACTACTTGGGTTAATAAGTGTGGTATCCCTTCGTAAATAGATAATTCAAGCATTTTCGGGTCAATCATTATAAACCTGACATCTTCAGGTTGCGATTTATATAAAATACTTAAAATCATTGCATTAACGCCGACTGATTTACCTGAACCTGTCGTACCGGCAACTAATAAATGTGGCATCTTCGCCAAATCAGCAACCACCGATTGTCCAGAGATATCTTTCCCTAATACTATCGTTAGCGGTGATGGCGCATCTTTAAATTGAGGACTATCTAAGACCTCCCTAAAGTAGACCGTTTGGCGATTTTTATTAGGTAATTCGATGCCAACATAAGGTTTACCCGGAATGACTTCGACTACACGTACTGATGGCATGGATAGTGAACGGGCTAAATCACGGTCTAGCGTTGAAATTCGTGCGGCTTTAATACCCGGTGCCAGTTCAATTTCAAAACGAGTAATTACAGGTCCCGGTAAATAATCAACCACTTTAGCTTTTACGCGGTAATCCGACAAACTTTTTTCAATTAGTTCAGACATGGCATTTAAAGCAGCATGATCAACTTCGATTCGCGCTGTCGGTGGCGCGGTTAACAAGTTTAGCGATGGCAAAGGTGTAGTTGGTTTAGGTAATGGTTTATCATTTCGTCGTAATAATGGATGAATTAAACTTTCTTCGTCGCTTTCGTTGGAATGGTAGTGTTGTACATCTTCAACACGATCTTCTTCAGGATAGATGTCGTCAATGATTGGATTGGCTTTTTTTAGCGCTTCGGTATCAATATATTCCAGTTGTTTGGCTTCTGATTCTGCTTTTACTTCTGTGTCAGTTTCTGTATCTGCTGTGTCTGCTATGCTAACAATATTTGCTTGGTCAGTATTAACCTCTGGTTCTTGGATAAATGGTTGCTTAGATTCAATTATTTCAACCTTTGCAACGTCTATAGCTGGTTCAATGTGTGTTTGTTCATGAGTGAATTTAATTTCAGGCTCATTATGTACCGAAGTAAATAAGGGTTTACTTGGAGCATCAGAAATAGTGTATTTGTCTGGCTCTTCAAAAGACAATTTTTCTGCTGATTTTTGCGTTTGTATTACCTGTTTTATTTGCTCCATTGATGAAGACAATGCTTGCTCTTGATCGGGTGTGGCTTTGTCCGCATTTATGTTTTGAATAATCGATTCAAGGCGCGATAGAATTTCGTCTGGGTCAAGTTCTTTCCTAGGCGGGTTGTCAATTGTTTGTGAGGTTGTACTTGACGGTGGTAATTGGGCATCTTCGCGCGGTGATCCGATTAATTCAGCAGTAGTTTTGATTAAAATTTCTTCATTGTCAGTCAATGCCGTAGTATTTGAAGACTGCTCTTGGAAGGTTTCATTGCTCGGGATTGCGGTTGATGTTTGAATGATATGGGAATTATCATTTTTTGTTTCAAACGGTATGGTAAATTGAGGTGATTTTGTCTCCTCATCAGACTCTATTATTGGTTTTTCATGGTGTGAGTCAGGTTGTTCATAGTTATTTGTCGGGCGAGATTTAATTAACCATCTAATCGGTAATAGTAGAAGCATGACAAAAGCACCTAATTTTTCGATTAGATTGAGCCATGATAATCCAGTTAATAACGTGACACAGGCTAGGCAAGTTCCAAGAAGAATGAATGATAAAGCAACGTTATTTATAATGGGTAAAAGGCTTTCGATGACTATCGCACCCAAATAACCACCAGCTTCAAACTGTTCAGAATCACGAATATTTAAAGCAAAAAATCCTGTAGCACTAAATATAAACGCTAAAACTCCAATAATCCGAAATGAAAGACTAAAGTAGTTAATAGGCTCATTAGCATGCTTGTAAAAATAGACAATTGACTGTAAACAAATAAAAATAACAATGAAAGGTAGGCTATAAGCGATAAAACCTAAAAATTGAAAAAGAATATCGCAGGTATATGCGCCAATATAACCGCCAAAATTACTAATAGGATCGTGCCAAGCAGTACGAGACCAACCAGGATCAGACGGATCGTAACTGTACTGTGATAAAAATAAACAAACAGCTAACCCGATTATTGTAAATAGAATAAATTGAGTTGTAATTTGTTTTCTTGTAATTTTGGGCTTTTTCAAACACGTACCTAAACATTGTCGCTATTAAAATTGTGGGCATTTTATCATAAATTGCACTCTCTCAAAGAGCGAATAAAAGATAAAACCGCATTTATTATTATCAATAGTGTCGTTATGGATTAACTGGGGTTAGATTTTGGTTAAATCGTTTTCCATTTTGTACATAATGTTGTGCATTTTTTATATTGCCGTTGATTTCTGCTTCGGTCAATTTGCGGATAATTTTCGCTGGTGATCCCATAATTAGACATCCTTCTTCATAAGGGAGTGAATGGGTAACTAGTGAGTTAGCCCCTACTAAGCAGTTTTTTGCGATTTTGGCGTTATTGAGAATTGTACTGCCCATGCCAATTAACACATTATCTTCAATCGTACAGCTATGAAGAATGACGTTGTGACCGATAGTGACGTTTTCGCCAACAATGCAAGGGATGTCGGTTTCAAGGTGTATTGTGCAGTTATCTTGTACGTTACTATTTTTTCCAATGCTGATCGGTGCAATATCACCCCGTAAAACAGCATTAAACCAGATAGAGACACCTTCTTGTAAAACAACATCACCAATAATATCGGCAGATTTTGCGATAAAACAATTTTGATGAATTTGTGGATGTAAATTACCTAGTTGATAAATCATTACTATTACCTTTTGATGTTTTTGATCCTTAAAAATAATCCAACAGAAAGGAAATTACATAACACCATAGAGCCAACCATTAGCCATTCTGTTGTATTGTCGATCGTTATAGTTGCAGCAGTATGCGTTGAGACTAATATTGATAATAATATACCCATTGCCCCTGCAACGGCAAATCGAATCGTACCGGCAAGAGAAGATGCCGTGCCTGCAATATGGGGGTAAAAGTCTAAAATGATTGCCATGCTATTGCCACCAATGGTTGACATACAACCGATATAACCAGCAACACAAGCAACAAGATAGGCAAACCCCAAATTAAAGAACGTGACGATCATCAGTCCTATTGCCATAATAAATTGGAGCGACAGGCCTAAGCGCATCATTTTAATAGAGCCAACATGTTTTACAAAACGGCTATTTAATGTATTCATTAGGACCATAACTATGATATTGAAAGCAAAGTAGTAACCAAAATTAATTGATGCAACACCGTGCAGGTTCATATAAACAAAAGGCCCTAAGCTTAAAAATGAAAACAATCCCGCACCAGAAAATGCACCTATCATCATATAAATTAATACTTGTTTATGGCGGAATAGCGTAATGAAATTATTTAAAATGCGAATTAAGCTAAATTTATCACGTTTTGTTTTTGCTAGTGTTTCCGGAATAAAGGTGATGACTAGACCAAAGCAGGTTAAAGCAATTAGGCTTATAGTGTAGAAATTGGCTTGCCAATTGAACCAATATAAAATAAATCCACCAATAATTGGCGCTAATAAAGGGGCAACATTAGATATTAGCATCACAAACGACATCATTTTAGAAAATTCATCACGATCACGATAAATATCTTTCATTAGCG
Organism: Gilliamella sp. ESL0254; assembly: GCF_013344985.1. Taxonomy (NCBI): domain Bacteria; kingdom Pseudomonadati; phylum Pseudomonadota; class Gammaproteobacteria; order Orbales; family Orbaceae; genus Gilliamella; species Gilliamella sp. ESL0254. The sequence goes on along the minus strand of NZ_JAAEDU010000001.1, from coordinate 1,297,668 downwards.
CATTTATTACAATTGTTGTTGCTGCTGCCGCAATGCCATGAAAAAAGCGAGCTGTGATTAATTGATTAATATTGACTGCAATACCACAGCTTAACGCTGCAACTATAAAAATAATTAGACCAAAAATTAATACGTTACGTCGTCCATAACTGTCTGTGAGTGGTCCAAATAAAAGTTGACCAACAGAAAATCCTAATAAATAGCAGCTAATTGTTAGCTGTACAGCCGAATCAGCTACATTAAAATCACGAGCAATAGTTGGCATACTTGGTAAATACATGTCTATGGATAAAGGCATTAACATAGAGAGTAATCCAAGAATAAAAATAAGTGCTTGTTTAGATATTTTAAGATTAACTAAAGTATTTTGGGTTGGCACGTCGTACTTCCTTCAAATTTTATTCAAAATGCACATAACAAAATGCGCGACAATCAATGACACAAAATTATTTAAAAAATCTTTAATTATCTAAATGAAAAGTTGTGGTTTAGATCTCTGTAAATTGTACGTATCAATTAAACGAGTCGATTTCATCTTGTGTAAGTGGTCGATATTCCCCTTCAGGTATATCTAGGATTACTTTGCCTATCTGTTTGCGATGCAACGCAACAACATGATTATTGACCGCTGCAAACATGCGTTTAACTTGATGATATCGACCTTCACTAATGGTTAATTCAGCATGAAAATCATCAATAATATGTAATTTAGCGGGTTTAGTGAGTGATTTCTCACTTTTTAATTGAATGCCATTTTTAAATATATCAATCAGTTCAATGCCTAATGGTTGTTCAACCGTGACGGCATAGACTTTTTCACAATGATGCTTGGGTGATGTAATTCGGTGTGACCATTTTCCATCATCGGTCAGCAATACCAGTCCTGTCGTATCAAGATCAAGCCTGCCAGCTGCATGTAATTTTTCAGGTATCGGCTCATCAATAAAATAAAGAATAGTGGGATGGTCAGGATCATCGGTTGAACAAACATAGCCTTGAGGCTTATTGAGCATGAAATAGCGTTGGCTGGTAACTTGTTCGATTTGATAACCATCATAATGAACAATCTGTTTTGGCGATAATTGATAAGCGCCTGATTTTATAATCTCACCATCGACAGTCACTTTTTTAGCTTTGAGTTCTTTGGTGACAATCGTGCGACTGGCACCTAAATGATGAGCAAGAAATTTATCTAATCGCATAATTTAAAACGTGTTCCTCTATTACTTTAAAGGTGTATATATATCAAAACGGTGATTTTTTGTTTTAATTTCGGCCGTCGGTTTTTGATTGGCTAAAAACGGTGCATAATCTGGTCTTTTTACTACCACTCGTTTTTTTGCTAATTTTCTTGCTGGTTCTAATAAACTATCAGCATCATTATCACTACCAACTAGTTGTTGGAAAATGCGCATCTCTTTTTTGACAAGTGCACTTTTTTGACGATGTGGAAACATGGGGTCGAGATAAATCACATCGGGTTTATCTGGGTAAGTACTTAATCCCTCAATGCTTGAATGATAAATTAAACGTAAATGCTGCTCAAGCCAACTACCAATATGGGGATCTTGATAGGCACGCTGTAAACCATCTTCTAATAATGCAGCAACGACAGGGTGCCGCTCAAACATAGTGACATGACAACCGATAGATGCTAAAACAAAGGCATCTCGACCAAGCCCTGCTGTGATATCAACAACGGTAGGTAAATACTCACCTTTTACCCCGACTGCTTTAGCAATTGCTTCACCACGACCACCACCAAATTGACGACGATGAGCCATTGTTCCTGAAACGAAATTAACACATATCGAACCTAATTTGGGTTCGTCTGTCTTTTGTAACTCAAGTTGATTGTTTTGGGTAACCAGAGTGAACGGTAGATCGGCATTTGCCGATAACCACTGCTCAGCTAATAATTTTAGCTGAGCTAAGTTAGGACTAGTGGATGCCATAATGTCGAAGTAATGCTTCAAGTTGAGGTTCGCGACCTCGGAAGTTTTTAAATAGTGTCATTGGTTCATCGCTACCGCCTTGCGATAAGATGTTATCAAGAAAGGCATTTCCCGTTTTAGCGTTGAAAATGCCTTCTTCTTCAAAACGTGAAAATGCATCAGCAGATAATACTTCTGCCCATAAATAGCTGTAATAACCAGCAGCATAACCTCCCGCAAAAATATGACTAAATGCATGTGGGAATCGACCCCATTCAACGGTAGGCACAACGGCGACTTGCTGTCTTACTTCGGCTAATGTGTTTAAAATATCAGGATCTTTTTGTGTATGTAATTTAAAGTCAAATAGACCAAATTCCAATTGGCGTAAAATAAATAGCGCGGCTTGGTAGTTTTTAGCATCTAGCATTTTTTCTAACATTTCTGCTGGCAGTGGTTCGCCAGTTTGATAATGTCCTGATATAAATGCAAGCGCTTCGGGTTGCCAACACCAGTTTTCTAAGAATTGACTAGGTAATTCAACCGCATCCCAAGGTACACCATTAATACCTGCGACAGATGAAGTATCAATTTCGGTTAACATGTGGTGTAAACCATGACCAAACTCATGAAATAGGGTGGTGACTTCATCGTGCGTAAATAGCGCTGGTTTGTCGCCAACCGGGCGATTAAAGTTACAGGTTAAATAGGCAACCGGTTTTTGTACATGTCCGTCAGCAAAACGCATACGACCAATACAATCATCCATCCAAGCGCCACCACGCTTGTGCTCGCGTGCATATAAATCAAGATAGAAGCTACCTTTTAATTCACCGTTAGCGGCAAACAGATCATAAAATTTTACTTCAGGATCCCAAACTTCAACGCCTTGTCGCTCTTTGGCTGTAATACCAAAGATGCGGTGTACTACCTCAAATAAACCACTAATTACTCTTTGCTGTGGAAAATAAGGACGCAACTCTTCATCGTTAATACTGTATAAATATTGCTTTTGTTTTTCACTATAATAAGCCACATCCCATGGCTTGATATCACTAGCACCAAAAAACTCATAAGCATAACGTTTAAGTTCAGCTAGCTCTTTTTCGCCTTGAGGTTTAGCTTTAGTTGCTAAATCATTTAAAAATTCGATGACTTGCGAGGTAGATTCAGCCATTTTTGTTGCAAGTGATTTATCAGCATAAGTATTGAAGCCTAGTAATTGTGCAAGTTCATGACGTAGCATTAAGATTTGTTTAATGATCTCTGTATTATCCCACTTACCAGCATGAGGGCCTTGATCTGATGCACGAGTCGTATAGGCTTGATAAAGTTCAAATCGTAAATCACGGTTATCACAATAAGTCATAACAGGAAGGTAACTTGGCATATCTAAAGTCAGTAACCAACCCTCTTCGCCTTTTATTTTTGCTTGTTCTTTAGCTGCAGCAAGCGCACTTTCAGGCATGCCAGAGAGTTCTTTGATATCAGTAATTAATTTTGACCACCCCATGGTCGCATCAAGTACATTATTGCTATATTTTGAGGATAATTCTGATAATTTTGCGACAATTTCACCGTAGCGTTTTTGTTTATCATCAGGTAAGCCAATTCCAGATAATTCAAAATCACGTAATGCATTATCAATAACTTTTTTCTGTGCTTTGCTTAACGTCGCATATTGTTCGCTTTCTTTGAGTTGTTTATAGGCTTGATATAAAGGTTTATGTTGTCCAACCCATGTGCTGTATTCAGATAATAATGGCAGACAAGCTTCATAAGCTTCACGTAATTCAGGGCTATTTTTAACTGAATTAAGATGGCTAACTGGCGACCAAGCTCGACCAAATTTTTCGTCCACTTCATCAATTGGTTGGATTAAGTTATCCCAAGTGTATTGGCTATTTTGTTTTAGTACTGTTTCAATTGTATTTCTGCAGTTTTTTAGAGTTTCTTGTATAGCAGGTAAAACATGCTCGGGTTTAATTTTTGAAAAAAGTGGTAATGGTGCATCTGTTAATAATGGATTAGTCATGTAGCGATACCTTTATACACATGGGTTGTCTATTGATAGAATATAATATGGTGGCAAATTCAGTTAATTCAAGAGAATGTTATACTTGGGAAGCATTATAATCCCATCAATTTGCGTTCGCGTTGCCATTCAGTAGGGGTATAAGTTTTTATAGAAAGAGCATGAATACGGTTGTCATGGATGAATTCTGCCAAAGGGGTATAAATTGCTTGTTGTTTTTTTACGCGACTTAAATCGGCAAATAATTCACCGACAGCAATAACTTGAAAATGGCTACCATCGTCGGTTAGGACATGTACGTCATCAAGTTCAAGCGAACTTTTTAATTTATCTATAATTTCTTGTTTATTCATTAGTAATACTCATCATTAATATAAATGTAAGGACTATTTTTTGTTAACTCTGTGTTGTAGTATCGTTTTTTAGCTCAGTGTCTCAGTACAAAACCTAATCTATTTTAAACGTTGATTACAGGTTGTAAATCATACAAGGTAATGAGCGTTTGCAATTGAGGGTTAATACCTTTGAGTTTGACATGATATTTATTGCAAAAATAAATTAACGTCGCGAGCCCTGAAGAGTCAACCCGAGTAAGTTGCTCTACATCAATGCATTTTATACCATTTAAAATAGAGTCTTGTGTTGACCATAAGTCGTTTAAGGAGTGAACATCAAGTTCACCCTGTAAACATAATATATCTTGTTGTTGTTCTGTTTTGATTCGCGACATTATCGACTAACCTTTTTGTTTAGCATTTGGATCAATATTGCGATTTGAAAGTTCAGTTAATTGTTTGGTTAATGCATCAATACCATCTTGACGTAAAATAGTTGACCACTCATTTTGTTTTGTGGTGATCATGCTTACACCTTCAGCAACTAAATCATAAGCTTTCCATTCGCCTGTGATAGAGTTTTTACGCCATTGAAAATCAATACGCAATGGTTGTTGATTTTTATCCGGTTGATTTAATAAAACACGAATAGAAATAAGTGTTTTGCCAGTTAAATCTTTAGGCGATTCAACTTGATAGGTTTGACCATTATACATAGATAATGCTTGAGCGAAAGCTTGTACAAGGTAGTTTTCAAAAGCTTCAAAATAAGCCGTGCGTTGTGCCTCTGTTGCACTTTTATAATAATTACCTAAAATCAATGCGCCAGCATATTTTACTTGCACATAAGGTAACAGATCTGATTTTACAATCTCTTTGAGTTTGTTAGGATTTGATTTTAATGCTGCGGATTGTGCATTCATAGTGCTAAAAATCTTATCAGCAGCAACTTGCATTTCTTTATAGGGATCGTTTTCAGCAAAGGCTGTAGAACTAAACAATAAAGCTAATACTAAAAAAATGGTTGTTTTAAATTTGTTTAACATGCTAACTCCTTAGTTTTCAGTTGTATCTTCTTTTTTATCTTTGTTGGCTTTGTCTTTATCTGATGAGCCTCCTATACTGTAAAGGAATTTACCAATCAGATCTTCTAAAACGAGAGCAGGTGTGGTGTTTTGCACAACAAAACCTTCAAGTAAGTATGGTGGAGTTTTATTTTTTTCTGCTTTAGCTACAATAGCTGGATCAACGCCTGATGCGTCAATACTAAATTCTGTTTCTCTATCAACGCCTATATTGATATCAATAAACTGTTCTCCAAGTATTCCAGATGTCTTAATTGCAAGTGAACTTGAACTTGGAATTTTATTATATTGTGCATCAATATCCATGGCTACATAAGGTTTGTATTGATTGCCATTTGACGAATTTAGCGAAATATTACTGACGCGACCAATGACTACCCCACCAATTTTAATAGGAGAACGTGCTTTTAATCCCCCAATATTCTCAAATACAGCATAAACTCGATAGGAATTATGGCTTGCAAATGATGTTGGATCGGTTACTTTAAAACATAAAAATAGCACTGAACAAATGACCAGTACCATAAATAATCCTACTGTAATTTCGATTTTACGACTCATGTTTAATGACCTCAATGACTAAACATTAATGCGGTTAAAATAAAATCTAACCCCAAAATAACTAATGATGAATAGACAACAGTGCTTGTTGTTGCTCGACTAATTCCTTCTGATGTTGGTACACAATCGTAACCATTAAAAAGTGCAATCCAAGTGCTAGCGATGGCAAATGCAAAGCTTTTGACAAAACAGTTTCCTAAATCATGCCACCAATCAACATTGCTTTGAATAGATGACCAAAAAAAGCCCGCATCAATACCTTTCCAATCAACACCAACAAGCGAGCCACCTAAAATGCCAACGGTGACAAAAATTGCAGTTAAAAACGGCATACTAAAAAATCCAGCCCAAAAACGCGGAGCGATAATACGCCGTAGTGGATCAATTGCCATCATCTCCATACTTGATAACTGTTCAGTTGCTTTCATTAAACCGATTTCGGCTGTTAAAGCAGAGCCTGCACGGCCAGCAAACAGTAGACCTGCGACAACAGGCCCTAATTCGCGAAGTAGGGCTAGAGCAACCATCATTCCAATGCTTGCTTCGGCTCCAAAAGTAGTTAGAATAAAATAACCTTGCAGAGCCAGAACCATGCCTATAAAAAGACCAGAGACAATAATAATGGTCAGTGATTGTACTCCAACAAAATAAAATTGCTTAATGAGTAATGGAAATTGTTTGTTAAATTGTGGCCTACCAATTAATGCCCCAAACAGCATAACACCGGAACGGCCAATCATCGCAATGATATTGATAAACCATTGCCCTAATTTTGCCAGTAAATTCAACATTATTTTATACCTCTGCTTAGGTCTAATCGGTAATCATCAGCAGGATAATGAAAAGGGACTGGTCCATCAGCCAAACCGTCAAGGAACTGTTTAACCCGTGAATCGTCATTATCACGCAATTGCTGCGGTGTACCACCTGCAATAATATGTTGTTCAGCTACAATATAAGCATAGTCTGCAATACTGAGTACTTCGCTCACATCATGACTTACAACAATGCAAGTTAATCCTAATGATTGGTTAATTTCAGATATCAGTTTAACAATCACGCCCATTGAGATAGGATCTTGCCCAGCAAACGGTTCGTCAAACATGATTAAATCGGGATCCAGCGCTATAGCTCTAGCTAAAGCGGCGCGTCTTGCCATACCACCAGATAATTCAGAAGGCATCATTTGAGCTGCGCCACGTAAGCCAACCGCTTGTAATTTCATTAGCACTAAATTGTGCAATATAGGTTCAGGTAAGTTTAGGTGTTCGCGTAATGGATAAGCCACATTGTCAAATACCGTCAGATCAGTAAATAAGGCTCCTGATTGAAATAACATGCTCATGCGTTTACGTACTTCATACAATCTTGAACGCGACATGCTTGGTATATCTTCACCATCGAATAAAATTTTTCCTGATTGCGGTTTTAATTGACCACCAATCAGACGTAATAAGGTGGTTTTACCAATGCCAGATGGCCCCATAATTGCCGTGACTTTTCCTTTTGGGACATTCAGACTCATATTTTTATAAATAGGTCTTGTTCCACGATAAAAAGACATATCATGAATTTCAACCAAATTTTTCTGTAATGTGTTTGTCACAGTGATTTCCTACACTACTGATCTAAAATTGGAGCTATTTTACTTGATAATTGAGAATAAAGGAAATGTATTAAAGTTATTGTTTTATACTAAAATGCTAATAATTGATATAAAATGCACATCACATTCAATAATGAATCAGAGCAAAAAAGGCAAAATGTATTTTGCCTTTTAGTGTTATGTATTATTCGTGCCTGACTTTTCGTGCTAGATAGTTTCCAAAACTTTGAATAAATTGTATAACAATAACCAAAATTACCACGCAAATAATAGTGACGGCCGTATCAAAACGTTGATAACCGTACGAAATAGCCAAATCACCAATCCCTCCAGCGCCAATTGCACCAGCCATTGCCGTTGCACCAATTAAGCCAATGGTGGCTGTTGTTATGGTTAAAATTAACGAGCTGAAGGCTTCAGGTAACATAAAATGCCAAATAATTTGTAATGTTGTTGCACCCATGGATTGCGCAGCTTCAATAATACCATTATCAAGTTCAAGTAAGGAGTTTTCAACTAATCGGGCTATATAAGGTGCAACATAAATGGTTAAAGGCACAATAGCGGCTAGTGTGCCAAATGAACTACCAACGATCAGTTTAGTTAGTGGATGAATGGCGACAAGTAATATAATAAAAGGAAGCGATCTTAGTGTGTTGATGATTGGATTTAATATCCGATAAATCAGTGGGTTTTCTAATAACCCTGTCGGTCTTGTTGTGACTAAACAGATACCAAGCGGAATACCTAATAATACCCCAACACTTAAGGAGAAAAAGACCATAATAAAGGTATCATAAAATGCCTGAATAAATTGCTCTGTTGTGACTGTCGTTGTAAAGTAAGAGGCTAAATAATGAATAATGGTATTGAATTGTTCCATTTTAGTTGCTCTCCCAATGGTTAATTTCGGTGACTTGTACACCATGCTGACACAGATAATTCACTGAATCATTAATATGATTATCATTTCCTTTTAATTGCACAAACATGCTGCCTAGCACGGTATTTTGAATCTCGGACATATGGGCAAATAAAATATTGACGATGACCTTTTGTTGCAGTATTAGCTTATTTACTACGGGCTCTGATGCTGAACTACCCAAAAATTCAAGTTTGAATAATCGAATATTGTCTTTTGTTTTTTCTAGCGCGAGCAAGTTTTTGACCACTCCATCAGGGATTTGATCATTAATCACGGTACTTACAAAATTTTGTGTTGTTTGGTGTTTGGGATGACCAAAAACATCAAGTACATTGCCATGTTCAATGATTTCTCCTTTTTCCATGACGGCTACTTTATGACAAATTTGCTCAATAACATGCATTTCATGAGTGATTAATACGACTGTTATTTGATATCTTTCGTTAATTTTTTTGATTAAATCTAGAATGTCTTGAGTTGTTTGTGGGTCAAGTGCAGAGGTGGCTTCATCACATAATAAGATATCAGGGTTATTTGCTAAAGCACGAGCAATACCAATCCGTTGTTTTTGCCCACCTGATAGCTCTTTAGGATAACTATTGGCTTTTTCACTTAATCCAACAAAAGCTAAAAGTTCATGAACTCTTTTTTGTATAGTTTGTTTTTTTTCTTTAAGTAAAATTAGCGGTATGGCTATATTTTCAAATACAGTTTTTGATTCTAATAAATTAAAATGCTGAAAAATCATACCAATTTTTCGTCTTACTTGCCGTAATTCACTATTTGATAATTGGTTGAGAACTTGATTTTGGATAATGACATTACCTTTTGTCGGTTTTTCAAGAAAGTTAATTAACCGAACTAATGTGCTTTTACCCGCGCCACTATAACCAATGATACCGTAAATATCGCCTTTACGAATGGTTAAATTAATATTGTTTAATGCTTGTGTGGTGATGCCATTTCGCTCATATTGTTTAAAAACATTTTCAAATCTAATCATTATTTGTAACCCATTTATTTTGTTTGAGTTGAATATTTGGATAAATAATTAACCAAAGGCATTATCATGATATGGTGAATTTTAAATTTGGGATTATTATTCAACGATGTAATTTATGTTTATTTAACGGTAACATAGGTTAGTTTTCTGCCCTAATAATCGTTTTTTATATCTTATTCCTTAAAGTTATAAGATAGAATCACTTGGAATAAATGAACCGCTTTTTTTGTGCTACAGTGTTTTATGTTTGCAACTTATAGGGGTATTTTTTATGAAAACATTTTTTACTGAACACAAATTTTTTAGGTATATTGCCTTCGCATTGGTGGTTAGCTCAATAAGTTTGATTACGGCTTGCGATAAATCATCAAACCAAGCTAATAATCAAACTAAAAAAGAGATCAGTATGGGAGTATCGCCAGGGCCTTATAATGATTTGTTTAATGATGCTGTTAAGCCAATACTTGAATCCGAAGGTTATAAAGTTAAACTAGTTAGTTTTCCACATTTGCTTGAATCGGATATCGCTCTAACTGAGGGTAGTATCGATTTAACCGTTGCACAGCATACAGCTTATATGGACGTATTTAATGCACAACGTAAGGCACATTTAAAGTCGGTTGTTCATGTGCCATCGGTGCCTGCTGCAGTATTTTCGAATAAATATACCTCATTAAAGCAAGTTTTTTCGGGGGCTAAAGTGGCTATTCCGCAAGATGCTTCTAATGCAGCTCGCTCATATAATTTATTAGAAAAGGCAGGATGGATAAAATTAAAGGAAAACACTAACCCTATTATTGTGAGTAAAAATGATATAGCTGAGAATATCGCAGGTATTGAAATCATTGAAATGGATTCGGCTAACATTCCTCGTGTATTAGATGAGTTAGATTTTGCGGTAATCCCAGGTAGTATCGTTTATTCTGCCAATATAGATTCAAATAAAGCACTTCTTTCAGAAACTATCATTCCAGACTTAGAGATTATGGTGGTAGTTAATGAGGGAAACGAAAATAGCCAATGGGCACAAGATATTAAACGCATTTATCAGTCCCAACAGTTTAAGGATTATATGAAAACACATAATCAAAATGGTTATTGGGTAATGCCTAAAGAATAAACGAGAAAAAATAAAGCCCGTTGATAACGGGCATTTTAATATCTTGGCATTTGTTGATCAATTATGCATGCCCAAGCATCAATTCCCCCTGTAAGGTTGTAAAGGTAATCGGTATCAAAACCATTTTCAGCTAAATAGTTAGCGACATTAAGGCTTCTTATGCCGTGATGACAATAAATAATAATATCGATTTCATCAGGGATTTTGTCTAAATACAAGGGAATTAGGTTCATTGGAATATGCGTTGCACCATTAATGTTGCAAATAGCGACCTCGTTAGCTTCGCGTACATCAAGTAAGAAAATATTATCAGACTGGTTTAGTTTTTGTGCCAGTTCTGTTGGTGTGATTTCTTTTATTGTCATTATTTAAGACTCATGAGAATAATTATCAAAAAATTTTAGCTAGAGATGTTTTTTAGTATCAAGCTTCAATTTTTCATTTATGTATTATCATCCTGTAAGAATATTACAGGATGATAATATTTTTGCTATTTATGCTTCTAATGCTTTGCTAATTTTTTCAAATAAATCTTTAGATAAATTGTCAATTTTTAACAAATCTTCAAGTGCTTTTCGCATCTGTTGTTGACGTTTTTCGTCATAACGTTTTAATCGAATCAGCGGATCGATGAGTCTTGCGGCAACTTGCGGATTTTTTTGGTTTAACTCAGTGAGGATTTCAACTAAGAATTGATAACCACTACCATCTTTAGCATGAAATGCCACAGGGTTATTATTTACAAAGGCACCAATTAATGCACGGATGCGATTTGGGTTACTGAGCGTAAATGAGCGGTGAGTTAATAATTTTTTCACTGTAGCAAGGACATTTTTATCTGGGCTTGTTGCGTTCAATGCTAACCATTTGTCCATAACAAGTCCATCTTGATGCCATTTATCATCAAAGTTTACTAATAGCTCTGTTCGACAATCAAGTTCAGCTTTTACCGCTACATTCAAGGCGGCTAAACAATCAGTCATATTATTGGCTTGATGATATTGTTGGCTCACTAATGTATTGGCGCGCGAATTGTCATCAGCATAAGCTAATAAAGTTAAACAGCAGTTTTTAAGTGATCGTTTAGCAATATCATTATGTTTAATTTGATATTGTGAAGTGTTATTGTGGTGATAAACGGCTAATAATTCATCATAAAGTTCGTTTGCAAATTGAGTTAGTAAAAATAGACGGACTTCATGAATAGCGATTGGATCAACCACAGTAAATAAATTAGCTAATTCGTTTTCAGATGGCAAGGTCAAGATCTGCGCAATAAGGAAAGGATCAGTATTTTCTGATAACAATACAGCTCTAAATGCATCTAATACTGAATCAGGTAGTGTTAACTTTTGATTTTCTTGATGATTTTTTACATTTAAACGAACATATTTTGCCAATAGCATTTGCGCTGCATCGTAGCGGCTAAATGCGTTAGTCGCGTGTTGCATTAGGAAAATGAGATCATTATCTTGATAATCATAAGTTAACTTAACGGGGGCTGAAAAATCACGTAATAATGAAATGATCGGCTTTTCAGTTACCTTATCAAAGATAAATTGTTGTGTGCTTTGCGTTAAATTTAAAACATGGTGAATAGCTTTGCCTTGGTATTGCAGTGTAATGACTTCGCCGTTAGGTTGATATAATTCAATATCAAGCGGAATATGTAATGCCTGTTTTTGATTTTGATCTTGTGTCGGTGGTGTATATTGTTCCACTATTAAAGTATATTGTTGATTTGTTGCATCGTACTTATCAGTAACGGTTAGTTCCGGTGTACCTGATTGACTATACCATAATTTAAACTGAGTTAAATCGATGCCAGAGGCATCTTGCATGGCAGCAACAAAATCATCACATGTTGCGGCACTACCATCATGGCGTTTGAAATAGAGTTTCATGCCTGCTTGGAATTTATCTTCACCTAACAAGGTATGCATCATACGAATAACTTCAGCGCCTTTTTCGTATACGGTTACTGTATAAAAGTTATTCATTTCAATGACTTGTTCTGGGCGAATAGGGTGAGACATTGGGCTGGCATCTTCGGCAAATTGAACGGTACGCAAAAGTTTTACATCTTCAATCCGTTTGACTGCACGAGATCCCATATCGGCGCTAAATTCCTGATCACGGAATACTGTTAACCCTTCTTTTAAACTGAGTTGGAACCAGTCACGACAGGTGACCCTATTACCTGTCCAGTTGTGAAAATATTCATGACCAATTACCCCTTCAATACCTAGGTAGTCATCATCTGTTGCTGTTTGTGGTTTGGCAAGCACATATTTTGAATTAAAGATATTTAATCCTTTGTTTTCCATTGCTCCCATATTGAAAAAATCGACTGCAACGATCATAAAAATATCTAAATCATATTCAAGTCCAAAACGTGTTTCGTCCCAACGCATGGCATTTTTTAAGCTTGTCATTGCCCAGTGAGAACGATCTAAATTACCTTTATCAACATAAATTTCTAAATCAACTTTACGTTTGGATTGCGTGATAAACTGATCTTTTAAAATATCAAAATCACCAGCAACTAAGGCAAATAAGTAGGCAGGTTTAGGAAAAGGATCTTGCCATTGTACCCAATGACGTCCATCAGCAAGTTCACCTTGCGCGATGCGATTACCATTCGAAAGTAGGTAAGGATAGCGTTGTTTATTCGCAGTAATGCGTGTCGAAAAACGTGCAAGTACATCGGGTCTGTCAAGATAATAGGTGATATGTCGGAATCCTTCCGCTTCACATTGCGTACAAAGCGCTTCGCCTGATACGTATAATCCTTCAAGTGCGGTATTATTAATTGGTTTGATTTCGTTAACAATCGTTAAAGTAAACTCGGTAGGCACGTTGTGAATAATTAGTCCTGTTTTTGTGATTTGATAATCATGCCATGGTTGCTCGTCGATATTAATGGAGATCAATTTAAGGTCTTCGCCATCTAAAATTAAATCGCTCGCTTGCTGGTTTTTTTGAACGACGCGGCTACGGGCTGTTACTGTTGTTATTTCGGGCGCTAAATCAAAATCAAGATCAATGTCGGTAATAGTAAAATTAGGCGCTTTATAATCAAGACGTTTTTTTGCAATAGGTTGCGCTTCAGGTGTTTTTGTATTCATGTTGTTATGACCTTTTGGTTTGGACTCAATTTATACGTTGTGCTAGTGAATATTATAGCCGATTAAAAACAATCTTATTACATAATTAATCTATATCTTCATTATTATTCTGCTATAATCTTCGGAATTTTCTTTAAAGTAATAGCATTAAATTTACATGTTACCAGCAATCATTACATCAATATTAGATACTGATGCTTATAAGTTGCATATGCAGCAGGCTGTATTTCATCGCTATCCTGAAGCAACCGTGGTTGCTCAGTTTCGTTGTCGTAGTGATGATTTACTTGGGCAATATGCAGATCAAATAATACATCAAGTGAAATTAATGGAATCATTAGCTTTGTCTGATGATGAATTTAACTATTTATCAAATATTTCCTTTTTTAAATCTGACTATTTAAATTGGCTTAAAAAATGGCGTTTCAATAGTAATTTGCTTACTATAAAAAATGAAGATGGGGTGCTTTCCATTACCATTAAAGGAAAATGGTTAGATGTCATTTTATGGGAAGTGCCATTACTTGCTATTATCAGTGAGATTGTCCATAAAGATCGTTCGCCAAATATTGGCGTTCCTGAAGCATTGGCAAGGCTAAAAGATAAATTAGCGTTGTTTAATGAGAAAACAGCTAATATGGATATGTCGGGTTTTAATTTAATGGATTTTGGTACTCGTAGGCGTTATTCGTTTGCGGTGCAAGAGGCTGTTGTTAGTTATTTGAAAACGCATTTTAATAACTTTCACAGTACTAGCAATTATTTACTTGCCTATCGTTTAGGACTTACTCCAGTTGGAACTCAAGCACATGAGTGGTTTCAAGCTCATCAGCGTTTAAGCTATAGTCTTCAGGATTGTCAAACAAATGCGCTTCAGGTTTGGTTAGATGAATATCCTCATGACTTGGGAGTGGCATTGACCGATTGTATTACAATGGATGCGTTTTTACGTGATTTTGACCTGCACTTTGCGTCTCACTATCAAGGGCTTCGTCATGATTCGGGTGATTCAATTGAGTGGGGAGAAAAGGCGATTGCGCATTACCAGCAGTTAGGCATTGATCCTAAAACAAAGTTATTGGTATTTTCAGACAGTTTGAATTTTGATAAGGCACTTAATATTTATCAACATTTTAATCATCGCGTAAAATTATCTTTTGGCGTAGGTGGTTTTTTGGCTTGCGATATTCCTTCTAAAGAAGCGAATACTAAAGCATTGAATATTGTACTTAAATTAACGGAATGCAATAATCAATCTGTTGCAAAACTATCAGATAGTCCAGGGAAAACAATATCTCAAGATTTAGATTTTATTGATGAATTAAAACGAACTTTTAGTGTTAAAATTTGATAATAATTAATATTTAACCTATCGTTCATATTAGAAAATAGAGATCAGTAATCAAGATTTTATTATTTAAGAATTCCATTTTGCTATGGAATAACCGTTAGAATAGATCTGTATTACTTTAAAGATTACTTAAACAATTAATGTAGAGATGGATAATTAAAATGACTTCAGTTGCACCTATTGTTGATGTGTTACAAGGCAAAATTGCTGTTGGTAGCACAATTTCTGTTCAAGGTTGGGTAAGAACTCGGCGTGATTCTAAAGCCGGCATTTCATTTTTAGCCGTTTATGATGGCTCTTGCTTTGATCCAATTCAGGCGGTTATTGAAAATAATTTACCTAATTATGAACAAGAGATCTTACGTTTAACGGCTGGTTGTTCGGTTAAAGTCACTGGTAAAGTGGTAGAATCACCAGGTCAAGGTCAGAAATATGAATTACAAGCAACACAAGTTGAAGTATATGGCTTTGTTGATGATCCTGAAACTTACCCAATGGCAGCTAAACGTCATTCTATTGAATACTTGCGAGAAGTGGCTCATTTAAGAGCAAGAACCAATATTGTTGGTGCGATAACTCGTGTACGCCATACGCTAGCACAAGCTATTCACCAATTTTTTGACGAACGCGGTTTTTATTGGTTATCAACACCTATTATTACTGCATCAGATACCGAAGGAGCGGGCGAAATGTTCCGTGTTTCGACACTGGATATGTTAAATTTGCCTAAATCGGATAGTGGTAAGGTCGATTTCGATAAAGACTTTTTTGGTAAAGAAGCATTTTTAACTGTTTCTGGGCAATTAAATGCCGAAACTTATGCTTGTGCACTTTCTAAAGTTTATACTTTTGGTCCAACATTTAGAGCTGAAAACTCAAATACAACTCGTCATTTAGCTGAGTTTTGGATGATGGAGCCTGAAGTGGCGTTTGCTGATCTTAACGACAACGCTAAGCTTGCCGAAGACATGTTGAAATATGTGTTTAAAGCCGTATTGGAAAAACGAGCTGATGATATGCAATTTTTTGCCCAGCATGTTGATAAAGAAGCAATTAAACGTCTTGAAAACTTTATTAATGCTGATTTTGCGCAAGTTGACTACACCGATGCTATAACTATTTTGCAAAACTGTGATGCTCAGTTTGAAAACCCTGTCAGTTGGGGTATCGATTTAGCCTCAGAGCATGAACGTTACTTAGCCGAACAACATTTTAAAGCGCCAGTGGTTGTCAAAAACTATCCTAAAGACATTAAAGCGTTTTATATGCGTATGAATGATGATGGTAAAACAGTTGCAGCAATGGACGTTTTAGCGCCGGGGATTGGTGAAATTATTGGTGGTTCTCAGCGTGAAGAGCGTTTAGATATGTTGGATAAACGTATGGAAGAAATGGGACTGAAAAAAGAAGATTATTGGTGGTATCGAGATTTACGCCGTTATGGTACAGTACCTCACTCTGGATTTGGTCTTGGCTTTGAACGGCTGATTGTTTATGTCACCGGCGTGCAAAATGTACGTGATGTGATCCCATTTCCGAGAACACCGCGTAATGCAAATTTTTAAGCTGATTCAATTTCCCGATCTGATATAGGGTTGGGATTTCCAGTTAACTAATTTTTAGTCTGTATTTGATTAAAAAATCATCAAACAGTCCTGATTTTAGGCTTAGACAGCGGGTTTTATGAAAAGTTCGCTTGATTTTAAAAAAAATTTATACATAATTTACGATACTGTAAAAAGTAAATAAAGATAATAGTAATACTATTATTTTTGGAATGAATGATTTTTAAGCAAAATTGACACTAAACTTATGGGGTGTGTCTTTTTTAGAAAAATAACCATGAGGGTAAAAAATGAAACGTAATCTATTAGCAATCGCTATTCCTGCTCTTTTAGTAGCAGCAGGTGCAAATGCATCTATTGAAGTTTGGAACAAAGATGGTAATAAAGTTGACTTTTATGGCCGAGTAAAAGCAGCTAACAACATCACTGACCGTGGTCAAGATGGTGAAGGTGATGATACTTCAGCTCGTTTAGGTATGTCTGGTCAAACTCAAATCACTGACAGCGTAACTGGTTACGGTCGTTGGGAATATGAAGCGAAAGCAGGTAAAAACTCTAATAACGAAGTTCGTTATGCGTTTGCTGGTTTAAATTTTGGTGATGCAGGTTCATTCGATTATGGTCGTAATGACGGTGTGTTAAAAGCAATCACTGCTTATACTGACGTATTACCACAATTTGGTGGTGATGCAGCAAATAATGCTTGGAATGTGCTTTCAGCTCGTACTAAAGCAGTAGCAACTTACCGTAACAATAATTTCTTCGGTTTAACTGACGATGTTAGTTTTGCAGTACAGTATGCTGATAATGGCGATAATTCTAATAGTGCTGATTCTATTAGAGGTGGTTCACGTGAAGCTTATGGTGCAAATGCTCAATGGCATATCTTTGATACTGGCTTAACTGCTGGTGCTGGTTATGCTCAATCAACTTCAAAAGATCATCGTCACAGCACTTGGACTGGCGGTCTTAAATATGATAACTACAATTTATATTTAGGTGCTAACTATTTCCAAAGCAAATTGAAACGTAGAGTAGATCTTGTAAGCGCAGTAACTGGTGATACTCTGAAGACTCTTGATCAAAAAGTTAGAGGCTTTGAATTAGTTGCTCAATACGGTATTGATTTAGAAGTAGGACGTTTAACTCCATCTATCGCTTATGTTCAACATAAAGTTAAAGTTGACTCTGCTCATTTTGAAGATGACTGGTATTATTACCACTATCGTGGCGTTAATTCACCTTTAGCTAAATACGTATCTGTAGGTGCAACTTACGATCTAAACAAAAACTTCAGTGCAATTGTTGAATACAAATTCAATCTTCTTGATCGTAAAGACATTGGTGCAGCAAATAATACAAAAGTTCAACGTGATCGTCACTTGAATAAACCAGGTACTAAAGATGTGTTAGGTGTTGGTTTAATTTACCAATTCTAATCTCTTAATATCTTATAAAAAGGCACTTAGGTGCCTTTTTTTATTTCTTAAATCTTTTTCACTCTAAAAGCACATTTTATGCTTAAAAAAATTCATATTAAGTATTAAAATATTCGCAAATTCGCAGAAATAATCTAATTAACATTATTAAATAGTGAATGTGTACAATAAAATCTATTTGCTATCTAGTAAAATAGATATCACAGTTATAATATAATTGCTATTTATTAGCTGTTATTTATTAAACCAAGAGCAAAACTATTTGCATCTTTAATAATATAAAACACCTACGAGGGTAAAAAATGAAACGTAATCTATTAGCAATCGCTATTCCTGCACTTTTAATTGCAGGTACAGCAAACGCTTCTATCGAAGTGTGGAATAAAGACGGTAATAAAGTTGACTTTTATGGCCGTGTTTATGCTTTAAACTATATTACTGATCGCAATAACCAAACTGGTGAAGGTGATAAAACCACAGCACGTTTAGGTATGTCAGGTCAAACCCAAGTGACTGATAGTGTTACTGGCTATGGGCGTTGGGAATATGAAGCTAAAACAGGCTCTAATGCTGACAATGAAACGCGTTATGCATTTGCTGGTTTGAACTTTGGTGATTTTGGTTCATTCGACTATGGTCGTAATGACGGTGTGTTAAAAACGTTAACATCTTATACTGACGTATTACCTGAATTTGGTGGTGATGCTTCAGACAATGATCTTTATGCATTAACAGCACGTACAAAAGCGGTTGCTACTTATCGTAATGCTGATTTCTTTGGCTTAGTTAATGGGTTACGTTTTGCGGTTCAATACGCTGATAATGGCGATAATAGCTCAACTAGTCACTTTGATAAACATGCTAGCGACGATAAACGTGATAGTGCTGAAGCATGGGGCTCAGTTGTTGATTGGGATGTGCTTGATACAGGTTTAACTGTTGGTGCTGGTTATGCTCAAACTGGTGGTCATAAAGATGCTAAAGCGTGGTCTGCTGGTATTAAATATGATAATGACAATCTTTATTTAGCAGCATTATATATCCAAGGCAAACAAAAATATGGTTGGGATAATGCATCAACTACTCATAGTGCAAATGATTTAAAAACCAAAGGCTATGAACTTGTTGCACAATATGGTATTGACTTTGAAGTGGGTCGTTTAACCCCATCTGTTGCTTATATCCAACATAAAGTTAAAGATGCATCTAATTATTCAAGTGATGCAGGACTTAAAAGTAATGATTTAGTTAAATATGTTGATGTTGGTTTAACTTATGACTTTAACAAAAACTTACAAGCTATTATCGATTATAAAATCAACTTGTTAGATAAAGATGATATCGGTGCACGCCGTGCTTTATATGAAGATCACTCATTTACCAAATCGCAAATCAATGGCACAACCAAAGATACAGTTGCACTTGGTTTAATTTATCAATTTTAATTGATTATATGTGATTTTTTTAAAAGGCACTTCGGTGCCTTTTTTATTATCTGTTACCAATTAAATACTCCTTGCACTTTAATTGATACTCTGTTAAAAAATCGATAAAGATAATAATAAATTAGGATAACAATAATGCTCTATACCACACGTAGATTATTAGCTAGAAAAAACATTGCATTAGTTGCTCACGATCACTTGAAGGAATCCTTGCTAAATTGGTGTAACAAAAATCGCGAAATACTCTCTCAGCATAACTTATGCGGTACAGGTACGACAGGGACATTAATTAATAAAGAGACGGGTTTAGATATCAATCCAATGCTTAGTGGACCAATGGGGGGGGATCAACAAATTGGTGCATTAATTGCAGAAGGTAAAATTGATATCCTAATCTTTTTTTGGGATCCACTGAATGCAGTACCTCATGATCCCGATGTCAAAGCACTTTTACGGTTATCGACGGTTTGGAATATTCCTGTTGCTACTAATCAAGCAACAGCCAATGCGTTAATTCAGTCTGCTATTTTTACGCAAGAAGTTGATATTGAAATTCCTGATTATCAAAGCTATTTAGCTGACAGAGTTAAATAAATGCCAATACCCTCTCAAATTCGCAAAACAGGGCGACAAATATTACTACTTGATAATTTGTTTATTGTCTTAGGTTTTTATGTCGTTTTCCCACTTGTATCCACCCATTTTGTTAGCCAAGTGGGCTGGAGTGCACTCTTTGTTGGTTTTGCGTTGGGATTTAGGCAATTTGTTCAACAAGGTTTTGGTATTATTGGCGGCGCTATTGCCGACCGATTTGGCGCAAAACCTATGATTGTCGCCGGTATGTTTCTACGTTGTGTTGGTTTTATCTGCATGGCTATTGCAAGTGAGCCTTGGTTATTATTACTTTCTTGCTTACTTTCAGCGTTAGGAGGACTATTATTTGATCCGCCTCGTATGGGACTAACTATTAAGTTTACCCGTCCACATGAGCGAGGTAAGTTCATATCACTGTTAATGATACAAGATAATGCCGGAGCAGTAATAGGTGCTCTTATTGGTGGAATTTTGATTGATTATGACTTCCATTTAGTATGTTGGTGCGGGGCTTTTATTTTTTTCTTATGTGGGATTTTTAATATTTTCTTCCTACCGGCTTACCATATTGCTGTTGGTAAAGTTCCTATTGTGAATGGTATGAAAATGGTTGTGAAAGATAAAAAATTTACACGCTATGTTCTTACATTGACTGGTTATTATGTGCTATGGGTGCAAATTATGTTGATGTTACCTTTAACAATCACAAACGTATCAGGTAGCCCAAGTTATGTAAAATGGATGTATGCCATTCAAGCTAGTATTTCACTCATATTGCTTTATCCATTAGCTCGTTGGAGTGAAAAATATTTCAGATTAGATCAGCGCCTTAAATTTGGTTTATTTTTGATGTCATTTGCTTTTATCATTATTGGGTTTACAACACAATTAACATTATTATTATCACTTATTGCGTTATTCTATTTAGGAGCAATTATTGCAGAACCGGCCCGTGAAACCTTATCAACAGTACTAAGTAATCCTAAGGCGAAAGGTAGTTATATGGGATTTAGTCGTTTAGGGCTTGCTCTCGGTGGATTTATTGGTTATACCGGTGCTGGTTGGTTATATGATATCGCTATACAAATAGGATTTCCTCATCTGCCATGGATAGCGCTGACAACAATTGGTCTATTAACTTTAAGCTATCTGCAATATCAATTTAAAAATGAGCCACCAATGCAGCGTGTTAAAATGAGGAAGATTGGTTAATCTTACCATCTTTAAATAAGATTGCCTCGCCCGTATTGAGCTTATGCCATGTTTCATTTGAAGTTAATGGTAATGTAGAAATAATCGTAACAACGTCATTCGGTGTTGTATGTTGTTGAAAGTCAATTTCGACATCTTCGTCCAGCAATTTTGCTTTGCCAAAAGGCGCTTTACGGGTTATCCAATGTAAATTGGTTGAGCAGTAGGCAAACACATATCGCCCATCAGACAATAGCATATTAAATATACCAAGTTGGCTTAACTGATTGGCACATTGTTTAATAAAATTAAATAGCTCAAGATCATCGACAGGTTTTTGTGAATATTTTTGCTGTAATTGATTAATTAAATAGCAGAAAGCATATTCGCTATCGGTTTCTCCTACAGGTTGAAATAGTCCTGTGTCTAAATTTTGGTAATCTGTTAATTGTCCATTATGAGCAAAAGTCCAGTTTTTACCCCACAATTCACGGGTAAATGGATGGGTATTTTCTAGGGCGACACCGCCACGATTTGCTTGTCGAATATGGGCAATTACGGCTTTAGATTTGATGGGATATTCTTTCACCATTTTAGCAATAGGTGAATAACTGCATGGCTCGGGATCTTTAAATGTACGGCAGCCTTTGCCTTCATAAAATGTAATTCCCCAGCCATCTTTGTGGGGACCTTTGTCCCCACCTCGTTTAATTAGGCTAGTAAAACTAAAGCAGATATCGGTTGGCACATTAGCGCTCATACCCAATAATTCACACATATTATTTAGCCATCTCTTTTTCAATAAGTAGGATTAGAATATGAATGACTTTGATATGAATCTCTTGCACGCGATCTGCATAGCCAAAATGCGGAACACGAATATCGACATCAGCAAGTCCATTCATCTTACCACCATCTTTACCTGTTAATGTAATGACTTTCATGCCTTTTTGTTTTGCTGCTTCAATTGCTTTCAGCACATTAGCTGAATTGCCTGAAGTTGAAATACCTAAAAGCACATCGCCTTTTTGTCCAACACCTTCAACATAACGAGAAAAAATATAATCAAATCCATAATCGTTACCAACACAAGAAATATGACTTACATCAGATATTGCTATTGCAGGGTAAGCCGGACGATTGTCACGATAACGTCCAGTTAACTCTTCAGCAAAATGCATTGCATCACAATGAGAACCACCATTACCACATGATAAAACTTTGCCTCCTTGTTTAAACGAATTGGCAATTAAAATTGCGGCTTGTTGAATCCGTTCAAGGTTTTTATCGTCTGAAACAAATTTGGTTAATACGTCAACAGCTTGATTTAACTCATCACGAATATTGTCAATGTACACTACTATTTCTCCTTAATAAATTTACATACCATTTTAATTCGTTCCAAATAGCTTGCAAGTGATAAAAATAAAATTCCCAATATTTAACCAATATTGTCAAGAAAGAGTGTGTTTAAGTATAAAAATGAACATCAAAATGAAAACGAATTAAAATCATTACTGGTAGCAACAAATAAAATAACAACAAAATTTAAATTAATTTTAATATTAACAAATAATATATTTACAATAGTGAAATTATTTGCGTTATTTTTAAATAATACCTTGTATATAACTTGGTCGTAACGCTATTTGCCAATAGGATAAGTCTTTAATTCGTGATACAATTTAGTTAGTATTTTTTCATTTAAAAGAAACTGAAATCGCATTTAAAATAGAATCGATAAGGAATTAATATGCAAACAATTGAAGGTAAAGTGGCTGCACCAAAAGCCAAAGTTGCAATTGTAGTGGCACGTTTTAATCATTTTATTAATGATAGTTTAGTAAGTGGTGCAATTGATGCATTAACACGTATTGGGCAAATCGATGATAAAAATATTACTGTTATCTGGGTTCCTGGTGCTTATGAAATTCCACTTGCCGCAAAAGTTGCTGCGCAGTCAAAAAAATATGATGCAATTGTGGCATTAGGTACTGTTATTCGTGGAAGCACAGCGCATTTCGATTTTGTCGCGGGTGAATCAAGCTCAGGTTTATTAAGCGCAAGTTTAGATAACACCATTCCAGTTGGATTTGGTATTTTAACTACCGAAAGTATAGAACAAGCTATTGAGCGTGCAGGCACAAAAGCAGGCAATAAAGGTGCTGAAGCGGCATTAACTGCGCTAGAAATGCTAAATATTATTAAAGCAATTAAGGAGTAATTTAGTGGCATTAGTCAATCCTCGTCGTCGAGCAAGAGAGTGTGCGGTACAAGCAATCTACTCTTGGCAAGTTTCTAAAAACGATCTTGCCGATGTTGAGACCAGTTTTATTGCAGAACAAGACATGAAAGGCGTTGATGCTAAATATTTTCGTGAGTTATTAAACGGTGTGGCAAAGAATACCATCGAATTAGATGAAAAAATGGCGCCGTACCTCACTGAACGTACTGTTGATGAATTGGGGCAAGTTGAATTAGCGATACTGCGAATCGCACTGTATGAATTAATGAAACGTCAAGATGTACCTTATAAAGTGGTGATTAATGAAGCCATTGATCTCACAAAAACGTTTGGTGCTGCTGACAGTCATAAATTTGTTAATGGGGTATTAGATAAAATTGCCCCAACCATTCGTACGCGATAACCGATTAATAGTGAGATTGATATGAACGACAATACCGAAAAAAGCAAACCAACTATTTTTTATGCTAAAAATAGTGAACCGAAAAAGCACTCTCGTTCAGCTAAAGAAAAGCCTAGTGGGTGGAAAGGTCAGCGTAAAGATAATTCATCTCCGTTTAATGCTAAACGTGATCATAATGACCGTATTGAAACGTTCAAACCTCGAAATGATAAATCTGAGTTTGTCAAAAAGCGTTTTACTGTTGAACTTAATCAATCTCAATCAGCTATTGCAAATGATTCGCCATGGCAAAAAAAAGTACGTAATAATGATCAAGCCCCTACATTTGGTTATGATGGTTATCGTCAGCGTAAAGAAGAAACGTTAGTTTATAGTGAAAATAGTTGTAAAGCGGTTTTTAAACATCGACGCATAGCTATTGTAAAGCTATTTATTACTCAAGAGATGACTTATCAGTTTAAGGATTTAATCGACTGGCTAGTCAAACAGCGGCTGGGTTATGATGTTGTCTCTAGTGAGCAAATTAGCAAAATAACCCAAACTCAACACCATGGTGGTGTCTGTCTAATTGTTAAAAAGCGTGTTCCACTCACATTATTGGATTATTTAGAAGAAAGCAGTGATAAAGATCATGATTGTATTTTAGCCATTGACGATGTTAACAATCCTCATAATCTGGGGGGGCTAATACGAAGTGCCGCTTTTTATGGGGTAAATGGCGTGATGTTACGCCAAACCAATTTACTTGATAGTGGTTCAGCTATGCGAGTAGCTGAAGGTGGAATAGAAGCTGTTGCCGCAATTAAAAGTGATGATTTTATTGCTTCAATTGATATGTTGAAACAACATGGCTATCAAGTTGTTGCGTTATTACCTTGTCAGTCAAAGTCTATTGCATCAAGTGAATTACATAAAATCCGGTTTAACAAAAAAGTGGCTTTAGTTATTTTTCAGCAAATCAACATGAAGTTAATTAATAATGCTGACGTCACCTTACATATACAAGGCAATGAAAATATGCCTGCGCTTAATATTTCAGTGGCAACGGGCATTTTATTATCAAATTTGAAAAAATAAGCCAGTAAGAATTTAGCTTTTATCATCGCCTCATCTATTATTGAGACGATAAAAGTTATTTTTAATTATTGATGGCTATCAAATAGCATCATTTGGTTAGAAATTGCGATTTTTTTCTGTAGAGTATTAATAAGTATTTAAATATGGTCGGTAGTAGCTATGGCTAAGCATAAAGTTGGTTTAATTTTCGGGAAGTTTTATCCTTTACATTGTGGTCACATTTATTTGATTGAAAAAGCTATAAGCCAAGTCGATGAATTACATATTTTTCTTGGTTGTGAAGCATCACGGGATAAGCAACTATTTGATAAAAGCCATCTACCAAAACAACCTCAAATAAGCGACCGTTTTTCGTGGTTAAAAGAGACGTTTAAAGATCGCCATAATATTCATATCCATGTACTTGATGAAGCAGGTATTGAGTTTTATCCTAACGGTTGGCAAGATTGGAGTGATCGTGTTAAGCAACTCCTTACTGAGCATAAAATTATCCCAAATGTTGTGTTTACCAGCGAACCTCAAGATGTCAAAAATCATGAACACTATTTCGGTTGTTCGGTTACCATTGTTGATGCTGATCGACATTTTATGAACATCAGTGCCACACAAATCCGTGAAAACCCTTATAAGAACTGGTCTTTTATTGCGCAAGCAGCAAAACCTTTTTTTGTTAAAAAAGTGGCTATTATTGGTCAAGGTAGATTTTGTGAATTACCTATTCAGCTGGCTAATATTTATAATACGCAATATGTGCCTAATGGCTATATTAATTATATCGAGCGAGAAATTTCGACCCGTCATAACTATTTAAGTGAATGTGATTATATTAAAATTGCAATGTTACACGTTGAACGACTCACCAAAGCAGTAGAAACTGCAAATAAGCTTATTTTTACCTCGATTGATTTTGAAACATTAGCGCAGTATTACCGCCAAATCTTCGAAAAAGAAAACGATGTTTTACAAGCCCTAAAAAACAGTTATCAGTTTGATTTAGTCATTCACGAAAAAGACTTAAAACCACAACGCTCCCAACTCGAATATTTTGAAACAGTCTCAAAGAAGGTTGAAGCATTATTGATTTAGTTCATCACATTTATTATGGCTTATGCTAAAATAAAGTAAATCTTTGTGATAGGTAAATTTTATGTCTCAATCTTTTGATAATAAAGACAATACGAATCAAGAAAAAATTGATTTTGGTTACACGCAAGTTCCAAAGCAAGAAAAAGTAAAGCGTGTTGCTGAAGTATTTCACTCTGTTGCCGATAAATATGATGTTATGAATGATCTCATGTCATTTGGTATTCATCGTATTTGGAAAAAAATCACTATTGAATATAGCAGTGTGCGTAAAGGCCAAAAAGTTCTAGATCTTGCAGGGGGAACAGGTGACTTAACGGCAAAATTCTCACAACTGGTTGGTGATGATGGATTAGTTGTTTTAGCTGACATTAACGAATCAATGTTAAAAGTTGGGCGAGATAAACTCCGTGATAAAGGCTTATTTAAGAATATCGAATATGTACAAGCCAATGCAGAAGAATTACCTTTTGCTGATAACTATTTTGATTGTATCACCATCTCATTTGGTTTACGCAATGTCACCGATAAAGAAAAGGCGTTACGATCCATGTGGCGGGTACTGAAACCTGGTGGACGCTTATTAATTCTTGAGTTTTCTAAACCTCAATATCAAATACTAAATAAAGCATATGATTTGTATTCATTTTCCATGTTACCGTTAATGGGAAAAATTGTGGCAAATGATTCTGAAAGTTATCGTTATTTAGCCGAATCCATTCGTATGCATCCCGATCAAAACACCTTGAAAAAAATGATGGAAGATGCAGGATTTGTTGATGTGAAATATCACAATATGACCGGTGGGATTGTTGCGTTACATATTGGCTTTAAATTTTGATGCGATGAATAATAATGACCTTTTTTAGACTTTTTAAAATCTTAACCGTATTTCGAGCCTATCAATTAAATGAATTGTTACCGAAACATCGTTCATCAAAATGGCTTGGTATTTTATTATTCTGCTTTTTTTGGGTTAGACCTAAGGCAAAACATCAAGAAATAGGCGAACGGTTACGACAAGCTCTGCAAGAATTAGGTCCTGTTTGGATCAAGTTTGGGCAAATGATCTCAACTCGGCGTGATGTTTTACCTAAACACATAGCTGATGCTTTAGCAAAATTACAAGACCAAGTTCCACCTTTTGACGGTAAAATAGCGAAACAACTGATTGAACAAGCATTAGAACAACCGATTGATTATTATTTTTCCAACTTTGATGAAACTTCGTTAGCGTCAGCATCAATTGCGCAGGTGCATACTGCGTTATTAAACTCTAGCCAAGCCGAGGTTATCATCAAGGTTTTACGTCCTAATATTTTACCTGTTATCCAAGCCGATATTGGTTTAATGTATTGGGTTGCTAAACAATGTACGAAGCGGATAAAATCAGGCGAAAGGTTACGTGCGGTTGAAATAGTGCATGATTATGAAATGACACTATTAAAAGAGCTAGATTTACGCAAAGAGGCTTATAACACAGCAAGATTACGTGATAATTTTATTAATAGCGATATTTTGTATATTCCTTATGTATACCAAGACTTATGTCGAAAAAATATCATAGTCGAAGAACGCATTAAAGGCGTACCCATCGCCGATATTAACCAGTTAAAACAACATAAAGTCAATATGAAATTGCTTGCAGAGCGGGGTGTTCAAGCCTTTTTTACCCAAGTTTTCCGTGATAATTTCTTCCATGCTGATATGCACCCAGGCAATATCTTTGTTGATATTACCGATCCACAAAATCCACGTTATATTGGAATTGATTGTGCCATTGTTGGCATATTGAGTGATGATGACCAGCATTATCTTGCCGAAAACTTCTTAGCATTTTTTAATCGAGATTATCGCAAAATAGCCGAAACTTATATCGCATCTGGTTGGGTGCCAGAAACTACTGATGTTATTGCACTTGAAATGGCCATGCGCAATGTCTGTGAGCCCGCATTTGAAAAACCACTGGCTGAAATCTCATTTTCACAGATTTTACTAAAGTTATTTCAAGTTGCACGCCAATTTGAGATGGATATTCAACCGCAACTTACTCTTCTTGAAAAAACGCTATTTTATATTGAAGGACTTGGACGTCAGCTTTATCCTGAACTCGATTTATGGCAAACAGCAAAACCATTTTTAGAAAATTGGTATCAAGAAAAATACAGTGCAAAAAAGATACTACAACAAGCATTGGAGTCGCTACCTAAATTGCGTAATATGTTACCAACATTGCCTGAAAAATTAAATGATTACGAACGAATTACCAAACAGATGAATGCGCAATTAAAACAAATTGATCAGCAACTGCAGCGTAGCAAAAAACGTGAACGAAATCTGTATGGAATGCTGGGGTTAATTTGTGTTTTATGCATTACGATATTAGTCATAAATTAACGATTGAAGACTAATAATTACCTATTAAATTGGTGATATTGGGAATATTATAATTTACGTGTATAATTTGGTTAAATACCGCCATTGGAGACAATCAGATGCCAAGCTTACCTCAACTACTCATATTAATAGCTGTAGTAGTATTATTATTTGGAACAAAAAAATTACGTTCATTGGGTTCAGATCTTGGTGAGTCAATTAAAGGCTTTAAAAAAGCAATGAATGATGATGGTAAAAAAGATAGTGATAATTCACAAAAAATCGAAAATACCGACTCATCTGATACTAATACCAATAATAACAAAAAAGAGTAACCTGTGTTTGACATCAGCTTTGGGCAATTATTATTAGTATTAATTATTGGTCTGGTGGTATTAGGGCCAGAACGATTACCTATTGCAATAAAAACCGTTGCAGGGTGGATAAAAGTACTGCGCCGAATGTCAGCAACAGTACAGCTAGAGTTAAACAAAGAGCTTAAACTGCAAGAATTACAAGACAGTCTAAAAAAGGCCGAACAAAGTGGGCTAACTACATTGACGCCAGAAATTCAAGAATCTATTGACGACTTAAAGCGTGTAACTGAATCATTACAAAACGAAATCGACTCAGCAACGCAAATCGATCAACAAACACATTCAGATAAAAAATCATGACAGACGATGCTACTCAACCATTAATTGGACATCTTGTTGAACTCAGAACACGACTTTTACGTTGTATTATCTGTATTTTATTAGTATTAATTTGTTTACTTTATTTTTCTAATGATATTTATCATATTGTAGCAAATCCGCTCATCAGCCAATTACCTCAAGGTAGTAGCATGATAGCAACCGATATTGCCGCGCCATTTTTTACACCGATTAAACTGACTGCGGTGGTAGCGATATTCATCTCTATTCCGTATGTGCTATACCAAGTTTGGGGCTTTATTGCGCCAGCACTCTACCAACACGAAAGACGTTTGGTGATGCCTTTAATCGTATCAAGCACAATCCTATTTTATATGGGGATAGCGTTTGCTTATTTTGTGGTGTTTCCATTAGCGTTTTACTTTTTTATTCATACGGCACCGGTTGATGTTGCAATCAACACTGACATTACCAAATACCTCGATTTTGTCATGACCCTTTTTGTAGTATTTGGTTTTGCTTTTGAAGTGCCTGTGGCAATTATTTTGCTCTGCTGGACTGGAATCACCACACCCAAAAGCCTACGTAAAAAACGTCCTTATATTATTGTTGGTGTGTTTGCCGTTGCAATGTTTGTTACCCCACCAGATGTTTTTTCACAAATATTATTAGCTGTACCTATCTGTTTACTGTTTGAAATTGGCACTTTTTTTGCCCGTTTTTACCAACCGCGTCAACATGACAATATAGAAAACGACAGCCAAGAGTCTGAACAATAGACATAAACAGATAACCAATGAATTAAACTGAACAAGTAAGGATAACGAGTCATAATGAAAACATCATTACCTGATTTTAATTGTGCCAATGTATTAGTTGTGGGCGATATTATGTTAGATCGCTACTGGTATGGGGGAACTAATCGCATATCACCTGAAGCCCCTGTACCCGTCGTGAAAATTGACTCTTTAGAAGAAAGACCTGGTGGTGCAGCCAATGTTGCGATGAATATTACTTCACTTTGTGGTAATGCACGACTTATTGGATTAACAGGCATTGATGAGCCAGCCAAAATTCTTGATGAACAACTCAGTAAACATAACGTTCAATGTGATTTTGTATCCGTTTCAACGCACCCAACCATCACCAAATTGCGAGTTCTATCACGCAATCAACAATTGATTCGTATTGATTTTGAAGAAGGGTTTGGTAATGTTGATGCAACGCCTATTCTTGAACGCATTCAAACAGCATTAACGACTCATAAAGTGTTGGTTCTGTCGGATTATGCTAAGGGCGCATTATCGGCAGTTCAAGCAATGATTAAGCTTGCTAATCAAGCTAATGTACCGATTTTAGTTGATCCCAAAGGTACGGATTTTGAGCGTTATCGTGGAGCAACATTATTAACGCCAAATATGACTGAATTTGAAGCCGTGGTTGGGCATTGTCAAAACGAAGAAGACATTGTCGAAAAAGGTTATCAGCTTATCAAAAAGTATGATCTTAAAGCCCTGCTAGTCACGCGTAGTGAAAAAGGTATGACATTACTACAATTGGACAAACCAATTTACCACCTGCCAACTCAAGCCAAAGAAGTTTTTGATGTCACCGGTGCCGGCGATACCGTAATTGCGACATTAGCAGCCTCTTTAGCTGCCGGGCAATCTTTAGAAGAAAGCTGCTTTTTAGCCAATGCTGCAGCCGGTGTGGTTGTTGGTAAACTTGGTACATCGACTGTTTCACAAGTCGAACTAGAAAACGCCATACGTGCACGTGCTGATGATGGTTTTGGTGTCATGAGCGAAGATGAGCTAAAAGAAGAGGTTCGAAAGGCGCGCATGCGTGGTGAAAAAATTGTCATGACCAATGGCTGTTTTGATATTTTACACGCAGGGCATGTTTCTTATTTGGCAAATGCTCGGAAACTTGGCGATCGCCTAATTGTTGCTGTGAACAGCGATGCCTCGGTAAAAAAACTAAAAGGCGAATCAAGACCAATTAATCCACTCATGCAACGAATGATTGTACTGGGTGCACTTGATTCGGTTGATTGGGTTGTGCCATTTGAAGAAGAAACTCCTCAACGACTCATTGCTAATGTCTTGCCCGATGTCTTAGTCAAAGGTGGTGATTATAAACCCGAAGATATCGCTGGGGGCAAAGAAGTTATCGCTGCTGGCGGTAGCGTTAAAGTGCTTAACTTTGAAGATGGCTGTTCAACGACCAATATTATTAATGCGATAAAAAATCGCTAAAATTTAGCTAAAAAAGCCACTTATTTAAGTGGCTTTTTTTCTAATGGCTAACTAATTTTATTTTTTTACTTTTTTAAAAAAATTTATAATTTTTTCTTATTTTACAATGAAATTTTTTTATTTTATTATGAGAAATTACTGCTGATAAATTTTAATTTTTATAAGGAATATAGATAATGAAGAAAAATTTTGTTGCAATTGCAATAGTTTCAATGTTGTTAACCGGTTGTAGTTTTTCATTTGAAAAACCAGGAGAAAAGATAAAACCTATCTCAGATACGACTAAGTTAAACAATGTATGTATTTATCAAAATGTAAGTACTATTAGCTCTTATAATAAAGCAGGAGAAATCATAGCTGAAAAGCTTAATACTTTAAATATTACCAATAAATTAACGAGTAAAGACAAATTAAATGATTGTTCTTACACATTATATTATGACGTTAGAAGAGCAATTGCGGTACCCACTTATTTATCTATTATGCATGTACAAGTTGATGATCATGAAGGATATTCCGTTGGTACTTTAAAATATAGTCATACTACTGAAGGGGGGTTAATACATCTTAACTCTTCAACCTTCACTAGTACAGATACAAAAATTAACGAATTATTGGATCGATTATTTAACGTTAAATTAGATAAAGAGAATAACTAATGAAAAAGAAACTCATATTATTATCAATTGCCTCTTTTGTTGTAGGTTGTAGCTCTTCAAAATCGGACTATCACTACTTAGCAATGGAAGATGATCCACAATTAGAATTCTCGACTGATTTCGGTGATGAAACTAGTTTACCAGTTGACTTTAGTTTAAATATTGATAATCCTGAAGCAAATTATTGTAGTGATTTTAATGACATTGGTTATTATTACCCAGAAAGTAGCATTTTTGTTTTGGCTAAAGCTAATTTAGAATTAAGTGCAAAAATCCCCGCTAATAAGCCTGTTGCTATAGAAAGTCATTATAATGTAGGTAATCAAGCGTCTTGTTATGCAGAAACTAAACAATTTATAGCTGAAAAGGGTAAAACTTATAAAGTTAATTTTAAGCTAGAAAATAAATATTGCGATCTGGAAATTATCGATAAAGAGACTTCTCAACCAGTGCGGGTTAAAATTAAAAATAAATGTACTAAATAAAGATATAAAAGTAGTGAACTGCCGTTATATTGAATCATGATTATAAGGTAGATTGATGTAAATCATAAAACCAATTGAGGGGGGTTATATAAATAACCCCCTTTATGTTTCAACTCTCCATTTATAGAATCAAAATTATATTGTATTTATTCTGTGAAATTACATTATAGAAAATAATAATGGGCTATTTATTATAATGATTAATCGTTAATAACTATTATTAAATTTCAAAATTAATACTTTTTTTATTACGCGCTTTATGCAAAGCTAATGACCAAATTATGAAAAAGAGTATTAAGGATATTTTATGACCAAACATTATGATTATATTGCCATTGGTGGCGGTAGTGGTGGGATAGCATCAGTCAACCGAGCTGCGTCCTATGGAAAAAAGTGTGCCATTATTGAAGCGAAATTATTAGGTGGAACCTGTGTGAATGTTGGTTGTGTGCCTAAAAAAGTGATGTGGTATGGTGCACAAATTGCTGAAGCCATTAATCACTATGGTCCCGATTACGGTTTTGATACTACTATTAATAAATTCAGTTGGAATAAATTAATTGCTAGCCGAAGCGCTTATATTGATCGAATCCATCAATCTTATGATCGGGTCTTGAATAATAACAACGTTGATGTGATTCATGGATATGCTAAGTTTGTTGATTCTCATACAGTTGAGGTAAATGATGAGCATTATAGTGCCGATCATATTCTGATAGCTGTTGGAGGAAAACCAACGATTCCGAATATCCCAGGTGCGCAATATGGTATCACATCTGATGGATTTTTTGCGCTAAAAGCCTTACCTAAGCGTGTTGCAGTTGTCGGCGCAGGTTATATTGCTTGCGAAATCGCAAGTGTATTACATGCACTTGGCGCACAAACTCATCAATTTGTTCGCAATGCCACACCATTACGCACTTTTGATCCATTAATTGTTGAAACCTTAATGGAAGTGATAAAAACAGAAGGACAACACCTTCACACTTTTGCGGTGCCAAAATCCGTCACTAAAAATAGTGATAAGTCATTAACTTTAACATTAGAAAATGGCGAAAGTTATACTGTCGATTGTTTAATTTGGGCAATTGGTCGTGAACCTGCTACAAAAGACATGAATTTACAGGCAGCAGGCATTGATATTGATAATAAAGGCTTTGTGATAGTGGATAAATATCAAAATACCAATGTACAGGGTATTTATTCAGTCGGTGATGATACAGGCGCCATGGCATTAACGCCGGTTGCGGTTGCCGCGGGTCGTCGCTTATCAGAAAGGCTTTTTAACAATAAACCTGATGAACATTTAGATTATAGTAATATTCCAACCGTCGTCTTTACACACCCAGCAATTGGTACAGTAGGCTTAACTGAGCCAGAAGCGATACTGCAATATGGTGAAGAAAACGTCAAAGTCTATAAATCCACCTTTACGGCCATGTACACTGCAGTTACGCAACATCGTCAACCGTGTCGTATGAAGTTAGTGTGCGCTGGTAAAGATGAAAAAATTGTGGGTATTCATGGTATTGGATATGGTATGGACGAAATGTTACAAGGCTTTGCTGTCGCACTGAAAATGGGCGCTACCAAAAAAGACTTCGACAATACAGTTGCTATTCATCCAACAGCAGCTGAAGAGTTTGTTACCATGCGTTAATATGATAGCTATTTGTATATCACATTAGTATATAGTACAAAGTTAAATAACAAAGCAGGAAACTCTCCCGCTTTGTTATTGCTAAAATCATTACTGGCTAATAATTAGTTGAGTTACTGCTCCAACCCTTTTTTAGCTAAAGGATAGAAACCCACTCCAATTGCAATTAATGCCACAAAAGAGATATAAATACCCGCACCCAAATAACTATATTCCCCTAATAAATGTTCAGGACTTAATAGATAAATGGTTAATGTTGGTGTAAATGCACTAAATAACGCATAGGCTAAATTATAAGAAAACGATAAGCCTGAATAACGAATTGCAGGTGGAAACGTCCTTGTCCCAATTATCGGTGTCATGGCAACAGAGCCAATGAAAAGCCCAAAAATAGCCCAAATTAAATAAAGCTTAGTTAGCGACATATCAGGCGATAATGAACTATAAAAATAGAGACTAGAAACAGCAAGGCCTCCCCAACAAATCATCGAGGTTTTAGTTGAACCTAGCTTATCATCTAACCAACCAAAAATAATACAACCTAATGTTAAGGTTAAAGCGGCAATACAACCACCGATCCGCCAATCAAGGTTAGCAAAATGATATATACCGCCAACAATACGACCCGGGGTAATTAAAATCCCCACCATAATAGCGGTAGACAATGACCACGTTAACAATGCAACAATCACGCAGGCTGTTTTGTGTTTTTGTAGTACGGTAACAACTGGGATATTTTTTTCAATCGCTTTGCGCGCGGCTAATTCCTTGAAAATAGGTGTTTCCGATAAAAAACGGCGCAAATAAACCGAAATAACCCCGAAAATACCGCCAATAATAAACGGAATACGCCATGCGTAATCTAAAATATTTTGTGTCGTAAAACAAAGATCAATAATAATTGTGACAATAAACCCAAGTAAAATACCGCCAGTAATTCCTGATGTTAATGTGCCAACACCAAGTCCATAACGTTGTTTTGGCACATGCTCTGCAATAAATACCCAAGCACCTGGCATTTCGCCACCGATCGCTGCACCTTGCAACATGCGCATAATCAAAAGCAATAGTGGTGCAAAAATACCGATCATTTCGTAAGTGGGTAAAACTCCAATGATGAAAGTTGGTAGCGCCATCATTGCGACACTTAGGGTAAACATCTTTTTACGGCCCACTTTATCGCCAAAATGTGCCATAATAATACCGCCCACAGGACGAACTAAATAACCAGCAGCAAAAATTCCCCACGCAAACAGATCTAACGTCAAAGGGGATAATGTATGAGGTAAAAATAGCGGTTTAACGATGGTATCGATATAAAGTGCATAAATAACAAAATCATAAAACTCGAGCGTACCACCTAAAGAAGACAAAACTAACGTTTTTAAGTCCTTACTATTTAATGGACGCGCAGTGGGTTGCCACTGTGCATTGATTTCAGACTGATTCATGAACTAACCTTATTCTTATTGTTAAATTGAGATAAAAAATCAAGAAAACTCGTCTTTTTTGACCTAACCTTATAAAGGTCTCCATTCTGCCACAAAAACAAGCCTTTTTTTTCATCATAAAAAAATTTAATGAATGACATTAAACTGTATATTTGATTTATAATCTTAATATATTGGATAAAAAGATATCACCATACCATGGTGGTTAATTCAAAAGGATGATTAAATGATAGATCCAAAAGTAAAGCGTTGCAGTTGGGTGACAAACGATCCGCTGTATATTGCTTATCATGACAACGAATGGGGCATTCCCCAATATGATAGCCTTAAGTTATTTGAAAAAATTTGCTTAGAAGGTCAACAAGCGGGTTTGTCTTGGATCACAGTACTAAAAAAACGGCAAGAATATCGCCGTTGTTTTTTTGATTTTAATCCTGAAAAAATTGTTCAATTGA
The DNA here is from genome assembly GCF_013344985.1 of Gilliamella sp. ESL0254. NCBI lineage: Bacteria > Pseudomonadati > Pseudomonadota > Gammaproteobacteria > Orbales > Orbaceae > Gilliamella > Gilliamella sp. ESL0254. Next base: position 1,261,543 of record NZ_JAAEDU010000001.1, on the reverse strand, counting down.
CTGAAAAAGATATTGAATTATTCATGGAAAACAAAGGACTAATACGTAATCGACTAAAGCTAAATAGCATAATCAAAAATGCCCAAGCGTATTTATTAATGCAAAAAAATAACGAAGATTTTTCACAATTTATTTGGTCTTTTGTTGATGGTAAACCAATTACTCATTATTACAAAGACAAAAGCGAACTTCCTGTTAGCACAGAAACCTCGGACAAAATGTCAAAAGCATTAAAAAAGAAAGGTTTTAGTTTTGTTGGTTCAACGATTTGTTATGCTTTTATGCAGTCCATGGGGTTAGTCAATGACCATTTTGAATATTGCTTTAAAAAGGAATTTAAGTGAATGAACATGATACAACTAATAAAGTATGCCGTTATTGGCATACTCGGTTATTTTATTGTTTGCAATGTGGTTATTTTTGTCTATACCCAGCAACCACCACAAGATAATGCTGACACCATGGTTATTTTAGGATCCCAAGTAGTGGGAACACCTCCGCAGGCGCCCTTGACATTACAAACGCGTTTAGATGTTGCGGTGACTTATCTACACAATAATCCCAACACAAAAGCTATAGTCTGTGGTGGACAAGGTAAAGACGAATCCGCAACCGAAGCTAGTGTAATGGCTGATTACTTAATTAAAAAAGGCATTGAATCATCAAGAGTTTATATAGAAGATAAATCAACTCGCACCGCTCAACAATTTCTTTATGCAAATGATATCTTACCTTTAGGCAAAACCGTCATCGTCACTAATGACTTTCATTTATTGCGCTCAGTCATGTTGGCTAAACGTTCAGGATTCGAGCAAATATCAGGTCTCTCTGCGCCGTTGAATTGGTCTAATTTTGATAAATATATCGCAATGATAAGAGAGCCATTAGCATTAGCAAACTCTTGGTTATTTGATCATCCTAAAGAACAACTTAAACAAGAATGATGGTTGCGATGAGCTCAGATTTTTATTGATACACTGTTTTTAATTCAATCGGCTAATCAAAGTATCACCATAAGCAATAGCTGTTTTTACTTGTTGTCCATGGTATCATGGCAACATTGCTGTTTTAATTTAAAAATGAATAAAGATGAAATCTGATACTATTGTCGCACAAGCAACGCCACCCGGCCGTGGAGGGGTAGGTATTTTACGTATTTCAGGACCCAAAGCGCAAGCAGTTGCCCAAGCTGTATTAGGTAAATTGCCTAAACCGCGTCATGCCGATTATTTACCGTTTTTAGCATCGAATGGCACCACTCTAGATGAAGGTATTGCCTTATTTTTCCCTAATCCCCACTCATTTACTGGTGAAGATGTCCTTGAATTACAAGGTCACGGTGGGCCGATTATTTTAGACTTACTTTTAAAACGCATTCTTGAAATCCCCAATGTCCGCATTGCTCGTCCAGGGGAGTTTTCAGAGCGTGCATTTTTAAATGATAAATTAGATCTTGCTCAAGCCGAAGCGATTGCTGATTTAATTGATGCTAGTTCTGAGCAAGCAGCAAAATCGGCAATCTCATCACTACAAGGCGTATTTTCCAAAAAAATACATGCGCTTGTTGAATCATTGATTCACTTAAGGATATTTACCGAAGCGGCGATTGACTTTCCTGAAGAAGAAATCGACTTTTTATCTGATGGCAAAATTGAGGCCCAGCTAAATGAAGTTATTACTCACTTAAACGAAGTCAGGCAAGAAGCAAAGCAAGGCACACTACTACGCGAAGGCATGAAAGTCGTCATCGCTGGGCGCCCTAATGCCGGTAAATCAAGCTTACTTAATGCCTTAGCTGGTCGTGATGCTGCTATTGTGACTGATATAGCAGGCACAACCCGAGATGTTTTACGCGAGCATATCCATATCGACGGCATGCCACTACATATTATCGACACAGCCGGACTACGTGAAGCGAGTGACGAAGTGGAACGAATCGGCATTGAACGCGCTTGGCAAGAAATTGAACAAGCTGATCGCGTATTATTTATGGTCGATAGCACCACCACCAACGAAACCAATCCAGAAAAACTATGGCCAGAATTTATTGAACGTTTACCAAAACAGATGCCTGTCACTGTCATCCGCAACAAAGCCGATTTAACGGGCGAAGCACTAGGATATAGTGAAGTAAACGGCTACTCACTTATTCAACTTTCGGCACGAACAGGTGAAGGTATTGCCTTACTACGTGAACATCTAAAACAGGCCATGGGTTTTACTAGTAGTACTGAAGGTGGATTCTTAGCCCGACGTCGCCACTTACAAGCACTCGAAAAAGCGGCAGATCACTTAAACAATGGTAAGCACCAACTTATCACATTCCATGCAGGTGAATTGCTTGCCGAAGAACTAAGGCTAGCGCAAGAAGCATTAAGTGAAATCACAGGGCAATTTACCTCTGATGATTTGTTAGGTCGCATATTTAGTTCGTTTTGCATAGGTAAGTAAACATACTTTATAAAAATCGTTCAGAAAAGTAATTGATTTTATTCAATTTATTTTTTTGTTGTTTTTTGGGGTGAACAACCATTGTTACTCCCCCTAAAATAGTACGGTCAAAAGTTAAAAACTACTTTGTCATAAAAGTAAAAGAGGTGGAGGGTGTAATCATAAAAGTGATAAAAAAGCTATAGCACCTACTAAGGCGCGGAAAGTGTGGAAGAAGAAGTAACAAACTAGCCCATCGTATTATCAGTGCTATAAGTTGTGCTATAGCTGTATTCGATTGTTCAACATTTAGCTTGCTAATTGATCAATAATAAACAATTGATTCCTTAATAGCACAACTTATGATAATAGTAACTTGATGAATTAATGATTAAATTTAAATAATTCTTAGCTCTTTTAATGATAATTTAATAAATGCATAAAAAATAGGTGCAAAAATTAAACCAATAACGCCAAAAAGGGTCTCTAAAAAGAGCATCGCAATTAACAATTCACAGATACCTGCATGAATTTTTGTCCCGACTATTTTTGCATTAAGTACATATTCCATTTTATGAATTAAGATTAAATAAACAATAATCCCCATTGCGACAGTAAATGATATGGTAAATGCAACAAAAAAGATTAATCCATTAACAATCAAGTTACCAATAATTGGAATAAGACCAAAAACAAATGTGGCTAACACTAAACTTTTACTAAATGGCAAATGAATGCCAAATACAGGCAAAATAATAAATAGCAAAATAGCGGTCATCATCGTATTAAATAATGCGATCACAACTTGAGACATAGCTACATATTGAAATACTACAACTAACCGGTTTAAGCTGGATTTTAAGGCTTTGGTTAATGCTCTTTGTGTAATTTTATTATGTTCAGTGTTGCGTTGATTTTCTTTATAACCCAAAATTAATCCAATAATCATTCCCACAATTAATATAATTAAATCATGAAATACTTTTTTAATGATAGATTGTAGATAAAAGACATGATCTTTAAGGTAAATCATTATAGTTGATTTAACTTCGTCTAAATCATCAGGTAAATAATGGGTAATACTTGGCGGTAGACTGTTTATTACATTATTGACCACTAATTTCAAATTCATTAACGTTTCGGTTGGATGCTTGGCCATATCAACAAACCAAGCAAATAAATACCAAAAGCCGCCGATAAAAATGCCCATAATCAGTGTCGTGAGTACTAGTACCGAAACTAATTTTGATTGATGACTAAAACGTACCATTTTTCGTGATAAAAAATCATCTAATTTTTGTGTTAACGTATAGGTTAACAAGCCAGCTATCACTGCCGGCATTAAATGAACTTGCATTAAAATAATAAAAAAAACAGAAAACAAAACAAGGCAAAATAGACCTAATTTTTGATTATTACTTAGTGGCATAAAGAAAATTTCCCTTTAATAAAAACTTATTTAATTAAAACACGATACGTGGTAACGGTAAAAAATTAACAGAATTATAGCAGAGAGTTCATTATTCGTCTTTTTTTGTTACTAATTAAACATGAGCTGTTCATAGTTTAGTTAAGACTTTTTAACAGGTTAAAAAAAACTCTTACACAACCTAGGCAAAACGCTAACACTAACAAACTAGTAAAAACAAGAATAGCGTATCCTAATAACAGCCATCTAACTAACCAAAAAGTGGTCAGAAAAGCTATTGATTTTATTTAAGTTTCTATTTTGCTGTTTTAAGCTAAAAACACCACCCAAAACTATTCCTCAAAGCACACAAACATAAGCCGACTCAGTCTTTAACAAAACTTTACAAATTTTTAACAAAAAAGGTAGCGCATAATTAATCAAGCGGTTATAATTTAATCGCTTTCAAAGCAAGGGAGTGCTCATTAGTTGAGCAGTCAATTATAAAAAATCGAAATAAAACAAAAAATTACTTGACAGGATGACCGAAATGCGTTACCATTTATGGCACATGGCACATGGCACATGGCCTGCCAAACCTATGTTCTAAATCTTTTTCAATTTCACCGTAGTCTAAATCAGACACAGTTCTTATTTTCATCACCAAGGTTATTTCGCGCAGCGAAATTGGCAGCTTTATCGGCTGGGTTATCGCCGAGGTCGAGGTGGTTGTCTTTTCTATCTAAATTTTCAGGCTTGCCAAGTTTACTTAGATTATTTAGACTCCCTAAATCCGCGTTGTTTTTCGTTTTGTTGCTCTTGTTGTCGTATTCACAGGGTTCTGTGGCATTAACGGCGCATACATCAAGAGTAATTGAAGGTAGTGCGCCGTATTTAACGTTTGATGGCGGACGAACTAAGGCTACTACAACCGATGATTTATTGACTATCACATTGTCTGATGGTACAAGGGTTACGCCATCAACTAACACATCAAGTGCACAAAATCCAATAAGGTTACCTAATGTAAGGGATACTTTAGGTGATATAGGCATGTTGGTGCCATCTTCAACTAATTCAGTAAGTTTAAATGACTTAGTGAATAGATATCATTATTGGGGAGATGATGATGGTGATGGTCAGGGTGCCAATAGTGTTACTGCGACGGGAAGTTTATCTGTACTTTTTTATGATAAGGATAGTAATACTGTAAGTCGTAGTGATACATTAGATTTTTGTAAGGCACCTTATAGGGTGGTATTAGTAAGTGGAAGTGGAAGTATAGAAACACAGTACGGAGTTCCTAATATAAGCAATTTTAATGGTCAACGCGTGACATATTATATTAGTCCGTATAATAATGTTGGTGTTTGTTTCGTAAGGCCGAGTTTGTACTATGGTGGTACTGGCGATTTGGTTAGTGTTGCTAGTAGGGACGAACCTCACTTTGCTGGCCCTGCTAGCGTATGGAATCCGAAGAAGGGGTTTTTAGTTCAGTCAACAAATCCGTTATCTTACGGTCGTAATTTTCCTACTACAGGTGCTGATGGATTATATTTTGATTTACTCTTAGGTGGCATCGAAGCTAGGCAGGTTACATGGTCTTCAGTTTCTCACGGTGGAATAACCGCTAGAGCATATCCTGCAAACCCTCAAAATAATTGGATTCATGAGCGGACAAGCGTAACTCGGATAGAGTTACACGGTCCTCATGCAGGTGTTAGTCTGAGAGAGTCAAGTAATCCTAGTCCGCTTACTCCATTACCATCTTTGCCGCAGACTTTTGAGTTGGAGGGGAGAGATAGTAGTGGTCGAGTGGTAGTGAAATATGGATTTGTGCTAAAACAGTGGTTTGTCAATCGGGGTAATAAACTAGATACCCCGTCTAACCATCTATCTTGGTGTAGAAGTTTGGGTTATCGTCTTTCTCGGGTAAGGGATTTAACTAATGCCGGTTGTTATCGCATCCACCCAACTTATTCTTGTGTTGGAGCTGTTGGTGCTTATCCGCGGTCAGGTAACGGTTATTACGATCGTCAAATAGGTGCAGGTCTTTTCTCTGAGTGGGGCGACGTGAGAGGTTACTCTACTGCGGGCTTCGGAGGTATGAACCACTGGACTAGCGACGTAGGAAGTAATGGCCCGTTCAGTGTCTACTCGCATACTGGCTCTATCCTCAGCAAGGGTAGCCCTTGGGGAGATTATGCTGTTTGCACTACACCTTAGCTTTTATCTCTAGTCCTTAATCCTTGGACTACGGGGGGCGGTTATGGTGCAGATAGAGGACAATCTAACAAAGAATAAAGCCCCCGCATAAGTTGGGAGCATTTTCCCTTAGGATGGCGCTGTTGCGGCGAAGCCACAATCGCGCCACTCCCCGCCGGCGACGCTGAAAGCGTGGTTGGCAATTCTAATGATTACGTTGTGGCGGTTTAAATTCGTGGTCTATTTATAGTACGGCAAGGTTTCGGACGTTTTGACCTTTGGTGAATAAAATAGCTACCGTGACCACGTCCGAGTAAAGGGAATTAAAGCGAATTCCCTTTACAATCCCACGCTTGGCTGCAGAATGTGGCCTGCGGCACTACTCGTATCATCCTGATACTCGCCTCTACGAGGCCATCTTCGCTATGCTCAGATGTTCAAATTTGTTCCAGACAAATTTGTCCGACGCACCACAAACTCGCCAAACGTCCTGTTTGGCGTGCTAACCTCGCTCTATTGTCGGCACATTCTGACGCCGGAACAAGACAAACAGCATAACCTTTGGTGTTTTTTTGTGAGTTGTTTTTGTGTAAAAAAGCAATGAAATTGCATCAAAAAAGTGGTCAGGAAAGGTATTGATTTTATTGAAGTTTTTATTTTGCTGTTTTTAAGCTAAATCAATCACTTACACAACCTAAGTAAAGGTTGGTATACAACAAATCAACAAAATCACGAATAGAGCGTTTTAATAACATCCATTTAATCATCAAAAAATCGGTCAGAAAAGGTGTTAATTTTATTGAATTTTTAATTTAACAATCTTTACCCAAAAACAAAAAAAGGCTGCAAAGCAGCCTCTTTCCAGTAAAATAATATTACCAATACTATTTAACTACATAAAAGTTAACATCGCGAGTATTTCTGAGAGCATCAACGAATTGCCTCAATTCTTTGCTATAAGTTTTCTCAGGATCGTTTGCTTCTGTACATTTGTCTTCTGAACCATAGCTTTTAGCCATTGCATCATTTGATGCCAAATTGTCGTATGGTTTTGTAAAATCACTACCTTTTAATGTCATAAGATGATTCCAATCATTTAACAGGCCTTCCATATATTGGCGACCGGCTTCGCATTTTATGTTATTTAAGTCAATCTTAGGAATAACATATTGGCTTATCTCGCTGAACTTTTTAGGATTGTAAGGGAAGCTAATGTCTTCTTGTTCATCTTCTTTTAAGAATTCAATAAAGTCGCTTTCACGATATAATTTTCTATAACGTTGTTGATAAGATTGGTTTTTCTTTAATTTTAGGTCTTGAGTTATTTCTTTTGGGAAAGGCTGATCATAAGAATAATCCCAATGATATTGGCTGTGTTCAATAAATACATCATTGATTAATTTTGCTGGCATTTCTATTTCTTGCTCTTTACCATCAATAATGACTGGGATGCTATTTATTTCTCTGTTTTCTCTTAAGATCTTTTCGTATTGTTCATCATTCATCTCAGAGGTTGAATAGATGACTGTGTATAAGTAATAGTTACTTTGTGTTGGGTTAATAAGACCTAATTCGCCAAATTGAGCCGGTTTTACGACAAAATTGAAGTCGTCATTATTATACGATAAGGTATGTTTGCCGTATTCAAATGTATAGTTAATACCTGATTTGGCTGGAATCGTTAATTCTTTACCATCTATAGTGACTTTTATTTCGTTAGCAGTAGGATTGTCAATCCAACGGTTGATACTAGATTGGTTAGCACCAAAACAACCCACAAGGGTTAAGCTTAAAGTTAATAATAAACAATATTTTATTTTCTTCATCATAATGATTTGTTATAAGTGTTGATTGAAATATGATGCTATCATATTATGGATAAAATTGTAGTAATTTTAGTTTTTTTTATGTAAATTTTTATTAAGACTATAACCAGTAAAAGTAGCGAGAATCTATGAAATTAATCGTCGATAATATGAGTTGTCAACATTGTGTTAAAGCAATAACAAAAGCGATCAATGATATCGATCCAAAGGCAAAGGTGACTGTTGATTTAATCAAGCACGAAGTTGATATTGCAAATAGTACTATCTCTCAAGAAGCCGTAATTGATGCTGTTAACAACGCTGGCTATGACTTTGTTAGGATTGTGACACCTTAGCGAGTTTTTATCTCGTTATTTATATTGCTATTATTAGCAGGATATATAATATGAAAGAAAAAATATTGAGTATGACAATAGCTGTCGTAGTTTGGTTTGGTGCGGTTTTTTTTGTTAATGCTTATCAGATTGAGTGCCCACAAAAAATCGACGTTAAAGAAAAAGTAGAAAAAATGCCCGAAGGATGGGAGGTTTTTGAGAAAGATAGTCTGAGTAGCGCTTTTCATAGCATGATTGTTTATTATGATCATCCTTCTAGAATGGCGGTTTTAAAACCAGCAAAAGGAACGGTTGATGGTAAGAAACATGAGTTAATATGGGAAGTTAATCACTATACAGACGTTGAACCTTATTATGTTAGTTGCGCTTACAGTACAAGCAGAATTGAGTTAATAAAAAAAATTGATTTATCAATGAAAAGTTGTTGGGCTGACTACTCTAAAAATGAACAAGGAAAAAAAGGGACACTTACTTGTAGCACAAGTGAAGCAAAGAATCTGCATTAGTTAAGGTATGGGATTGGTTGTTATATACAATAGTTGACAACTTAAATCCCATTTAGTTTGTTTATTGTGCGATTACCACCAACGGTAAAAATGGTGTGTTGGTCCAATCCCTTTCCCTATATTTAAATCGTTAGCATGACTAATTGCGCCATGTAGATAATTTTTGGCTTGGGCTATTGCATCTGGCAAGCTGTTGTTAGGTAATAATGCGGCAATCGCTGCGGATAATGTGCAACCAGTGCCGTGTGTGTTTTTTGTTTGAATACGTGGGGCGGTTATTTTAACTGTGTTATTTTGAGTGATTAAATAATCAGGGCTTTCATTGCTGGGCAAATGTCCTCCTTTCATTAATACCGCTTTACAGCCTAACTTGAGTAATTCATGTCCTTGCTTTTGCATATCATCTTCGTTTTTTGCTTCGTCACAATCAAGTAGCGCGGCGGCTTCTGGTAGATTGGGAGTGATGATGGTTGCTAGGGGGAGTAAAAGTTCGCGAATGGCTGTGATGGCGTCAGGTTTTAGTAGCGAATGTCCCCCTTTGGCGACCATGACGGTGTCTAAGACGATGATCGGGATTGGATTGGTTTTTAGCAGGTGGTGGACGGTTGTGACAATCTCTTTATTCATGAGCATGCCCATTTTTACACTATCAATTTGAATATCTTGATAAAGCGTATTAAATTGGGCTTCAATAAATTCGGGTGAGATCGCTAATACCGCATCAACCCCTTGTGTGCTTTGTGCCGTTAAGGCCGTGATGACCGACATGCCATAGGCGCCGAGTGCAGAAAAGGTTTTTAAATCGGCTTGAATACCTGCGCCACCGCTAGGGTCAGATCCAGCAATGGTTAATGCAATTGTTGTCATAATAGTATTTCCTATTTAGCTTGTTTGATTTTGTTAATAAGCGATAACGTTGCTTGTTGAATATCTTTTTGGCCACAAATAGCCGAAACCACTGCAATACCGTCAATGCCTGTTTGGATGACATTAGTTACATTGTTTTCATCAATACCACCAATGGCAACAGCAGGGCGCTGCTTTAGTTCTACTAACTTGGTTAACTGTTCGGTTCCCAGTGCGGCCGTTGCATCTTTTTTGGTTGTTGTTGGAAAGATAGGACCAATACCAATATAATCAACCAGTTGCCAAGGAGTGGTATCAAGTTGTTGGCGATTAGATACTGAAAACCCTAACCATTTGTCTTTGCCAATAAGTTGGCGAGTGATATCGGCAGGTAAATCACTTTGTCCAATATGTACGCCATCGGCATTAACTGCTAAAGCAATATCGACATGATCATTTATAAATAATGGAATAGCTGTATCACTTAACGCTTCTTTCAATGCTAATGCTGCTTGATACCAATCTTTACCTGCCATTTCTTTTTCTGATCTTAACTGTATAGCGGTTACGCCGTTTTTGACAGCAATTTTTGTTGTATTGACCATACCACTAATACCACCACAGAGTAGTGGATCGAGCACTAAATAAAGGGTTAAATCCAATTGTTTTTTCATCTTCTATCCTTATTAAAGTGATGGATTAAATAGTGAGAGTTGATCTAATAGAGATACCGTAAAGGTGCCTAATCCTTGCTGTTTGTTGGCAAGTTCAGCGGATTTTTTCATCATAAAACATGCCGAGGCGGTAGCAGATAAAGGGTCAGGTGAATTGGCTATAAAAGCTGCTACCATGGCGGATAATGAACATCCTGTTCCCGTCACTTTCGTTAAAGCAATATCGCCCCCAGTTATGCTATATACGTTGTTACCGTTAGTGACATAGTCGATATCACCTGTCACTGCAACGATAGTTTGATATTTTTGCGCAAGCTCTTTGGCAGCGTTTAAAGCTGATTGGGTTGAGTCTTGACCATCAGGTCCTTTTGCCGATGAGTTTTGACCATTTAGTGTTAATATTTCTGAGGCATTACCACGTATTACCGTTGGTTTTAATGATAATAATTGATATGCAATTTCAGTACGATAATTAAGTGCAGGTCCTACCGCGACGGGATCGAGTACCCATGGTGTTTGTGTTTGCTGCGCTTTAGCTGCTGCTAATAACATACTTGTGACTATGTTGCTGTGAATGGTACCAATATTAATCAATAAACTATCGGCAATGGAAACAAATGCAGCAACTTCTTGCTCGGCAACAACCATTGCCGGTGATGCGCCAATAGCAAGTAGTATATTAGCGGTAAAATTTTGGACTACATCATTAGTTATGCAATGCACTAGTGGGCGTTGTTGTTTAACGTGGTGGATAAAAGAGGTTGCTTGGTTGGTTTTGAATGATTTGACTGTTGGCATATTTATTTCTTCCTTATTATCTGTGCATCTTGGGAAGAATTTGCCAATTTTGTGACTTGATGGCTTAGACTTCCCTACGCTGGCATAATCCAGATCAGGTTCAACGGGTAAAATCTCAGTTTTTTGTTGAAACAAAAAACACCCCGAGTCAAAATTTATTTGGTTATTATGAACTGACTATCTATTTTTAACAAGTTATTGTAATAATTTTTCGATGTCGGTAATTGCCTTTCTATCAGGTAAGAAGATGATAAGGTGATCGTTGTCTTCAATAGTTAGATCGGTATTGACAATAATGACATCCTCACCACGGACTACCGCCCCAATGGTTGCACCAGAAGGTATTTTTAAACTGTTAATATTTTTGCCAACCAGTCTTGATGTTTCACTATTACCATTGGCAACAATTTCGACAATTTCGGATTCACCTTGTCTTAATGAAACGACTTTAACAACGCCAGTTTGCCTTACATGGCTTAGTAGCTCTGAAATGGTAGCATGTTGTGGTGAAATTGCAATATCAATCACACTGTCATTAATTAGTTCAAGGTAGGCTTGGCGTTGAATCAATACAATTACTTTTTTAGCCCCCATCCTTTTGGCTAGCATGGATGACATGATATTGGATTCATCATCACTGGTGACAGCAATAAATAGATCAGTAAGTTCAACTTGTTCTTGTGAAAGCAATTCTTGATCCGATGATTCGCCGTGCAGAACTGTGGTATTAGTAAGTTGCTCAGCAATTAATTCGGCACGTTCGGCATTGCGTTCGATTAATTTTACTTGATAGTCGTTTTCTAAACGCTTTGCTAAAGTGACTGCCACGCCACCACCGCCACTAATGATGATTCTTTTATAAGGCTTTTCTAAGCGTTGTAACTCACTCGTCACAGCTTTGATATTAACTGGTGGGGTAATGAAATAAACCATATCACCGGCTTCAATTAGGGTTGATGCTAGTGGACGTATAAAGCGATTTTTGCGATAAATTGCGACAACCCGTGCTTCAACATGGGGTAAGTGCTCTTTAAGTCCAGACAGTTCACTGCCAACTAAAGCACCGCCATAATAGGCGGTAACGGCCACCAAACAGACTCGATTGTCATAAAAAGACGCAAATTGTAGCGCCCCCGGATATTGTACTAATTGACTAATATGATTAGTGATAAGGTTTTCTGGAGCAATAATATGATCGATGTTTATACAGTTTTTGTTGAAGCAGGAGTAATTTTCGTCATTGTATTCAGGCTCTCTAATACGTGCTACTTTTTGTGGAATGTGAAACATCACATGCCCAATCTGGCAGGCTATCATGTTGATTTCATCAGAATTAGTAACGGCAACAAGCATATCGGCTGATTCAGCGCCAGCGTCTTTTAGTACTTGTGGATAGGACGATTTACCACAAATCACCTGTAAATCAAAACGTTCTTGTAGTGATTGTAATTTATCATGGTTTTCATCAACCACTGTGACATCGTTTTGTTTTTCGGTAACGAGATATTCAGCAAGCGCACTACCTGTTTGTCCTGCACCGAGAATAATAATCTTCATAACTAATCCGTATATTTACATGGCTTTAATTATTGACAGTTTTTTTAGTCTGTTAAAGCCATTGCATACTGTTTTATTTTTAGTGATAATCCGCTAGTGATTTGGTAATTATACAAAACCGATTGCATCATAGACCTTTTTCAATGTTGGTTCGGCTTTTGAACGTGCTTTTTCGGCACCTTCTTGCATGATTGAAAATAAGTAACTTTCGTCATCACGATACTCATGATATTTGGTTTGCAAGGTGGTTAGCATGTCAATAACTTGCGTTGCTACTTCGGTTTTTAAGTGACCATACATTTTACCTTCAAACTCTTTTTCAAGTTCGGCAATCGGTTTTCCAGTGACACCTGTCAAAATATCAAGCAGGTTTGAAACGCCAGCTTTATTTTTTATGTCGTAACGCACCGCTGGTGGTTCGTCAGAATCGGTCATTGCTCGTTTGATTTTCTTTTCGATCTCTTTAGGATTTTCAAGTAAGCCAATGACGTTATTGCGGTTTTCGTCTGATTTGGACATTTTTTTTGTTGGTTCTTGCAATGACATAACGCGGGCGCCTACTTTGGCAATAAATGGTTCTGGAACAGTAAAAATATCGCCATAAAGTGCATTAAAGCGCATAGCAATATCGCGCGATAATTCAAGATGTTGTTTTTGATCGTCGCCCACAGGTACTAAGTTGGCTTGATAAAGCAAAATATCGGCAGCCATCAGTACTGGGTAATCAAATAAACCGGCATTGATGTTTTCAGAATGACGAGACGATTTATCTTTAAATTGAGTCATACGGCTGAGTTCGCCAAAATAGGTGTAACAATTTAATGCCCAGCCTAATTCGGCATGTGCTGGGACGTGTGATTGTACAAAAATAGTGCTCTTTTTGGGATCAATACCGCAAGCTAAATAAAGCGCTAGTGTATCTAATGTGGCTTTGCGTAGTTTGTTGGGATCTTGGCGTACAGTGATCGCATGTTGATTGACGATACAATAAACGCAATCATATTCACCTTGCAGAGCCACCCAATTTTTTAATGCACCTAAATAGTTGCCAAGTGTTAGTTCTCCTGATGGCTGAGCGCCACTAAATACAATCGGTTTACTCATAATTTGTTCCTAATTTATGCTAATTATTTTTTTGCATCAGCTTTTGGCTGAGGTAATAATGTTAATATCTCTTTAAAATCATCCAATAAAAAATCAGGATTGCTAGTAGCAATCGAAACGCCATAGTTATAGCCATAGCTTAACGCAACGGTTGGGCAATTGGCATTTTGTGCTGCAGTGATGTCGTTTTTAGAATCGCCAACAAATAGAAGTTGATCACTAAACAGTCCAAAGGTTGCCATAACTTGATATAAAGGTGCTGGGTGTGGCTTTAATTTAATGACATCGCCCCCACCAAGTACTAATGAAAAGTACTCTTTTATACCTAAAGAAGTCAGTAAGGCTGGCAAAAATTGTGCCGGCTTATTGGTGACTAATGCCAATGGGTATTGGCTGTCATGCAGTGTTTTTAAGGTTGCTTTGACGTGAGGGAATAACTTGGTTTCGGCATCCATTACTTTATTATAATGTTGATTGAAAAGGTTTTTTGCTTTTGAAAAAAGTTCGCCAGAAGGCGTTGTGCCAATTGCATTAAATACCCGTTCCAACATGATATCAATACCATTACCTACAAAGTTTTTGATCTGTTCGTTGCTGATTGTCGGTAGGGTTAAGTCGGCCAACATTTTTTGTGCCGCTAGTGCAAGCCCGGGTACGCTATCAACAAGGGTACCGTCTAAATCAAAGGCGATTGCTTGAATGTCATTTAGTTTATGCATGTGTCACTCCTGCTAACTCTTTACGCATTGCATCAATAACAGCTTTATAATTCGGTTGGTTAAATATGGCTGATCCAGCAACAAACATGTCTGCGCCTGCTTTGGCTATTTCTGCAATATTTTCGACTTTTACGCCGCCATCAACTTCTAAACGAATATCGCGCCCAGACTCTATAATACGCTGTTTTACTTGTTGTATTTTTTTGATGGTGGAAGGTATAAACGATTGCCCACCAAAGCCTGGATTAACGCTCATAAGTAAAATGATGTCAATTTTTTCTATAATATAATCTAGACAATTAAGCGGTGTTGCTGGGTTGAGTACAATACCGGCTGTGCAACCATGATCTTTAATTAACTGTAATGAACGATCCAAATGTACAGTAGCTTCTGGGTGAATGGATATGTTGGTTGCGCCTGCTTTGGCAAAAGCGGTGATGAGTTCTTCAACCGGTGATACCATTAAATGGACGTCAATAGGTGCAGTAATGCCATATTCTCGCAGTGCTTTACAAAACATGGCTCCCATTGTGAGGTTTGGTACAAAATGGTTATCCATGACATCGAAATGGATAACATCGGCTCCTGCATCGAGCACTTTTTGAGTGTCTTCACCAAGACGAGCAAAATTAGCTGATAATATTGATGGCGCAATAATGTATTTTTTCATAACCTACCTCTAATAACTTTCATTATAGTTAAGCCTGTTTATGGCTTTTTATATAATGCTAAAATCTCATCGATTTTTTTGCGACCTTCACCTGCGCAACTAATTGAGCGTCGCATTTCTGCTCGATATAGTTGACTTGCTTTGCTGTAAAGGGTCATTGTGTAATCAGTATAATGATTAGACACTAGCACTGGTATATTTTTTTTATATGCCATGTTTTCGGCTAATTTTGATAAGTTTTTATGCTCTTCAAATCCAAATATATTTGAATAATAAGCTGTAAAACCCGCTGATTCATTTGGGGATATATAGGGCGGATCACAATAAATTACTGAATTTTGTTTTGCTTGCTTCATTACTTCGTAATAAGGTGCACAAATAAACTGGGCCCTTTGCGCTTTTTCTGCAAAAAAATAGAGTTCTTTTTCTGGAAAATAAATGGTTTTATAACGTCCGAATGGTACGTTAAATAGCCCCCTATTATTATAACGGCATAGACCGTTGTAACAATGTCGATTTAAATAGACAAATAAGAGTGATCTAAAATATTGGTCTTGACTACCATTGAATACATCACGCAACTGATAAAATGCATCAGGGTGGTTATTTTGAGCAGTAAATAGCAATCTAAGGTCATGAATAAACTTATCAGGACTCGATTGTAATAATTTAAATAATGAAATTAAGTCATGATTGATATCCGCTAAAATATAACTTTTGTAGTTAGTATTTAAAAACACGGAGCCAGCGCCGACAAAAGGTTCAATCAGTTGATCGCCTTCTGGTAGATACCGTTTAATTGTGTCTACAAGCTCATATTTTCCTCCAGCCCATTTTAAAAAGGCTCGTCGCTTCTTCAACGGATACTCCTGTTTGTCTTTGCTCGGATAAATAAACGATATCCTTGATTATTTTGCTGCTTTTTCTTTATTAATCGTTGCACCAGATTTAACCCATGGTTTGTCTTTTTGCAGTGCACTTGGTAAAGACTTAATTGCTTTATGTGCTTCTTCAGATGATGAGTAATTGCCTTTTATTAAAATATACCATTTTTCATTATTACGTTTAGTTTCATAAATTTGGTAATTAGTTATTTTATGTTGGTTAATAAATTTTTTTAGCCCATCAGCTGATTTAGATGCAGTAAGCTGTATGCTATAACTGTTATCTTTTAGCTTTAAATTATTTGTCGTAGTTACATTTTTATCAGGTTTATGATGAGATGTTTTTCCATTGATGTTGCCTCTATTTTCTCTAGTTTTAGCCGGATTTGCTTTAATGTTATTTGAATTTTCAACACCATTTGTATTGGATGGAGGTATAACCGGATTGGTTGGTACCTCTGGTCTATCTTTTAGATTGCCATTTGAGTTTAAATTATGGTTTACATCATTAGGTATTTCGGAACTTTGCTTGTTACCTTGTGTGTTTGGCTCTGCATTTTGTTCTGAGTTGGTTTGTTCCGGGCTCATGGGCATCTCATCTTGTCCATGTGTAACGGAGTCACTTGGTACTTGCGATCCTTCAACACCATTAATTTCTGGTGGCGTTAATGGTGTTGGTTCATTTTTGTTTGAAGAGCGAAACAAAACTAGACTAACCAATAATAGAATAATGACAACTGCCAGACCAAGTAGAATTCGCTTTTTCTTAAAACAATCTTGTAGCAATTTTGGTAATTTTGATGAGAGTATAGCGCCTTTATTAGGTTGTTCAGATATATAACGATCTTCTCTATCTACACGCATTTCTACTCCTTAACCTATTAGTAGGTTTATTGCCTTGCTATAACTTGCCATCGTAAGTGAAAATGATGGTCTAAATTTGCTCTATTTGATCAATGATATAACCAGCAACACCTTTGGCACTTTGTTCATCAGTCTTAATTGTAATATCGGCAATTTCTTCATAAAGTGGTTCGCGTTTATCGGCTAGCTCTTCGTAAAGTTCACGCGGGGTGTTACTACCTTGTAATAGTGGGCGACGTTTATCTTTTTGTGTTCTTGCCATTTGCTTTTCAATCGTTGTTTCAAGGTAGACAACAATTCCACGAGCGGATAATCTATTGCGTGTTTCTTTAGATAAGACTGAACCTCCACCCGTTGCAAGAACGACGCCTTGTTTTTCTGTCAACTCATTAATGACTTTTTCTTCTCTGGCACGGAATCCTTCTTCCCCTTCTAGATCAAAAATCCATGCGATATCAGCGCCTGTACGTTTTTCAATCTCTTGATCTGAGTCAAAAAAATCCATGCCTAACTGTTGTGCAATTTGTCGGCCTATTGTGCTTTTTCCTGCCCCCATTGGGCCAATTAGAAAGATATTTCGCTTTTCTGCCATTGTAGTTTCATCATCTATTAATTTTGGTTAAAATATACAACACAATATCATGCGCTATAACTTTATAGTGTTATTCGCGTTATCACTGTGTAACTTTTCTTGGATCTCCGTCTAACGACAAAAATTTAGGTCGGTAATTATCTCAATAGATAGCACCCTTTGGCAATAGGTATTTATCAATAGTTTTAGTTAATACCCGCTTGGTGCAAATCATGGATGTTTAAAGCGCCTACTAATTCGCCTTCGCTGTTAACAACGGGAGCTGCGGTAATGTTATGATCATTAAATGATTTTAGTGCTTCAACCGCTTTCCAATTTTCAGGGATGCGATGTCCAGGGCTGGTCATAACTTCCATAATGCTATCTTGTAATGTACCATTTTTTAATAATAATCGACGTAAATCACCATCGGTAAATACGCCAATTATTTTATTGTTATCTTGACAAATTGCAACTAACCCCACACCTGTACGGCTTAATTCTAGCATAGCATCAAATACCGTTGCAGTTTGCGAAATTTTCGGAATTCGATCGCCGGTACGCATTACATCTCTCACATGGTTAAGTAATTTAGCACCTAAGCTACCAGCAGGGTGAGAGCGTGCAAAATCTTCCTCTTTAAAGCCCCGTGCGCGCATTACAGCGATCGCAAGAGCATCACCCATTAATAATGTGTTGGTTGAACTTGATGTTGGCGCAAGTCCCATTGGGCAAGCTTCTTTTTCAATTGAAATATCAAGAATGGCCTGAGCTGATTTTGCTAGTGGCGAATCTAATCCTCCAGTAATAGCAATAACCGGTACATTCATTTCGGCAAGAATAGGTAAAATTAAATTAAACTCCTTGGCTCGGCCCGAGTAAGAAATTAAAACGGCTACATCGTTTGGTGTAACCATCCCTAAATCGCCATGTAAGGCTTCCGATGGATGCATAAAAAAAGCAGGACTACCTGTACTTGCTAATGAAGCGGCAATTTTTTTACCTATATGCCCAGACTTTCCAATACCTGAAACAACCACTTTACCGTTGGTGCTTAAAATAAGCTGACATGCGTTAACAAAATCGTTACCTAGTCGATCTGGTAATTTTTGCGCTTCGTGTATCTCTAATTCAAGAAGCTCTCGACCATATTGTAATAATTTATTCATTTCAATTAGCCTATCGAATGAAAATAAGTGTTCAGTGAATTTATAACCGTTAACAAAGGAAAAACGATGATAAAAGCTCAATTACTACCAGTTTAACAATTAACGGTTGAATATTCAAAAAAGTGTGTATTTTTTTAACAATATCTACCTATTATCTTTTAATAATCTAAAATCCTAAAGCGACTTTTATTCCCAAAGTTATTAAAATGATACCCAGTAATTTATCAATGATAAATTGAATTTTAAAATAACGGCGTTGTACGCTTTGTGTTTGAAAAATCAACACGACAAAAGGCCACCAAAATATAGCTTCAATCCAAATAATCAAGGCAACGATGAGTTTATCAAATGTTGATGATTCTGCATTAAGAATTTGAGTAAAGGTTGCTAAAAAAAACAACGTTGCTTTAGGATTAAGTAAATTACATAAAAAACCTTGCATAAAGGCTGATTTTTCTGAAATTGATTGTTTTGTTTGTTGTTTACCTATATAGGTCGTATTTGGTTTTGAGGCAATTAGAGCCTTTATACCAAGCCATATTAGGTAAGCAGCACCCGCATAACGTAAAGCATTATAAAGTAGCGGTGTGGTGGTGATAAGCACTGCAATGCCTGCAACACAATAGCTCATATGAACTAAGATAGCTGTAATGACACCTAAACAGGTGAGTAATGCTATTTTGCGGTTATAACTTAAGCTGTTTTTTAACACCAAAAAGAAATCAGGTCCAGGTGATATCATACCTAGAAAACTAATCGTAGAGACTAAAATTAATGTATCAAATGCCATTTTGTACGCCTATTTGAACACTTGTGCTGAATTATTGATCGTTGCAATATTGGATTTATTTTGTTCAATAAACTGTTTTTTATCAAAATTAGGCTTGGTTAAATAGTCAGTCAAAAATTTGGCATTACTTTCAATTTGTGCGCCGTTTAAAATTAAACGCGGCAAATCTATTTGATAAATGGTCTGATCAGGTGTTTTTTGTAGATCTTGTGTGCGTGCATTTGTTAATAAATAAAGTTTGCGTTCTTTTTGTGAAAGACGATTGATTGTTGGTGTGCCAGAACCCATCATTAAGTGATCTGGAAAAATGTAAAATACCGTGTTTTCCAATAATCCTTTATCTTTTAATTGTTGGATAAAAAGCCCTAAGTTATGATCCAATGATGCTGCAACAAACGACATATTATCTGCTTTTGGTGAAATAACTGAGCGCATTCTTTCATCATCAAAACCATTTGGTGCATGGGTTGAAACAGTCGAAACAAATAAAGCAAAGGGTTTGTTCGCTTCGCGCATTTCGCTAATTTGTTTTTGCGCAACATCAAAAATATCTTTGTCATATAACCCAAAAGGTGCTACTGGATATTGCCCAACATAGTTTTTTTCTGAAATAACTTGCATACCAAACAGCTCAGCAGTATGACCAATACCAGCAAAATCAGGGCTTGCCATTACATAACGGGTTTGATACCCCGCTTGTTTAAGCACATCCCCCAAACTAACTAAGTTTGTTTTATCTGCACGCATTAATGGTGATGTGGTATAGCCGCCAATTAAAAAAGGCATACCGGTCATATAAGTATACATTGATGCGGTAGTCCAACTGCTACCAGGGCTCATTGGCATATTGGCAAAAAAAGTATAATCTTGGCGAAGTTGTCGTAAATTAGGCGTTATGTTGTCAAAATCAAAAAAGCCTTGTTCAAACGATTCTAAAGATAGCACAATAATATTTTTACCCTGATGACTAACAAGCTGATTTTTATTAGTATAGTTAGTCATATTGAGTGATTGTAACGCTTGATCAAATGGCTTACGAGGGGCACTTGTCACTTGATAGATTTCGTATAAACGGCTTAATGGTCCATTGTGATAACTAATTGATACAATTGCTACAACGGCTAATAATAAACGAACAATTAAAGGGCATTTGCGTTTGCACCAATTCGCTAGTTTTGATAGTAAAAAAATAAGGGTAAAAAAGACGACAATAACCAAAGCAGCTTGTAATTTAAAGATAAATAGCCCTTCAATAATGTCATTAACGTTTAAATTCACATAAAACTGATAATCAATAAAGCCACCACTAAAGTAGATAGAAGTGAGCTCCATTACGATAAAGACTGTGAATAATGTTATGCTTAAAAATTGCCACTTTTTTTGTTTAAAAAATGTGGCAAAAACAATTGCGATAATAAAAAGTGGTAAAACAATCAGTGTCGATAATGGCATAAAATGTGTTGCTCAATTTATTCAAGAATCAATTTTGCTTAAGTATATACTTAATGCGCAAAAAAATAAAAATATCGGTTAATTTCGTATTATAAAATACCAATAAAAATAGTGTTACTATGGGGCAAAATGATAATTGTTACTATTTGATGTTGATAATTGATGTCATTCGCAATAAGATATCCCTATTCCATTATTATGATGTCAGGGGTTGCTATGCCGTGTTTTATACGGAAAGTCATTGCCATTTTATCTTTATTTTGCTTCTTTTTTTGTTATGCCGATATTACATTACCAACACCACAAACTAGAGAAGGCATGAGTTTGTTTGAAAGTTTGAAAAAACGCTCTTCAACGCCTGGAGGCGGTTTTCCAGCTGGTCAAGTGGCTGATGATGAACTTTCAACTGTGCTTTGGGCGGCAAGTGGTTTAAACCGAGGCAAAAACGGTTGGACAGTGCCAATGGCTAATGGTAATCCTCCTTACGTACGAATTTATGTTGCCGGTGAAAAGGGCACTTTTTTATATGAGTGGGAAGGACATTATTTAAAAGAAATTAATAATAAAGATATTCGTGCTGATATTGGTTTACAAAATTTTACTAAGCGAGCGGCTTATTCGTTGATTTTTGTGTCAGATGCGCATGCATTTACGGATATCAATCCAGAACAAATTGCTAATTTTAGTTACACAGCTGTTGGCGCAATGAGTCAAAATGCCTATCTAGCTGCGACAGCGTTGAAATTAAGCGCCCGTTATATTCATTCTATTAAACCAGACGTCATCATCCAAGAGCTAGAATTACCCGAAGGCAGTAAACCACTTGGTATGCTTTTATTAGGAAAATAAGAGGTAATAACGGGATATGAAAAGATTTATTACACTTGCTTTGCTCCTTATTGCAAGCTTAATGGCCTTTGCACCATCGTCTTATGCGGTAGAAAAAAAATATGAAAGTTGGAATGCCATTATTAGTGAAATGGATGTCATTTTAAATGACGCTTATGATATCTATTTTATGAAAGATGTTGAGCGTGCCAAAGCTCGTGTTAATAATGCCTATTTTGGCTTTTATGAAAAGCACGGGGTAGAGCGTGCTGTTATGTCTTATATTTCGGGTAAGCGTGGCACTGATACTGAATATCAATTTGCTAAAATTAAGCGGTTGATGAGTGATGGTGCACCAAATAAAGCTGTTCGTGTTGAGATAGATACAATTTTAAAAATGTTGCATGAAGACGCTAACGAATTGGATGGCAAAAAAGAGAGTGGTTGGGGCGTTTTCTTTGCTTCATTTATTATTATATTCCGAGAAGGCTTAGAAGCGATTTTAGTCATTGCAGCAATTTCAGCTTATCTTGTTCGTTCTGGGAATATGCCAATGGTGAAAGTAGTTTATATGAGTTCACTTGCTGCTGTTTTTGCCAGTGTACTTGCTGCGATAGCACTTCGATCTGCAATTACAATCAGTGGCGCTAATCAAGAAATTATAGAAGGTTCGGCAATGTTACTTGCAACAGTGGTGTTGTTTTTTATTAGTAACTGGATGTTTTCTAAAGCCGAAGCTGAAGCGTGGAAGAGTTATGTCCAAGGTAAAGTGCAAACAGCAATTTCATCAGGAAGTCGTTTTGCATTAGGTTTTGCTGCTTTTTTAGCTGTTTTTCGAGAAGGTGCTGAAACGATCTTATTTTATCAAGCCATGTTAGTTGATGCTCAAGATCATATGGATAAGGTTTGGTATGGACTAGCCGTTGGAACAATTGTGTTGGCAGTGATTTTTATGGTGATTCGTTTTGGCTCAATGAAACTGCCTATTAAACCATTCTTTATTGGTACTAGTATATTAATGTATGTTATGGCAATTGCTTTTGCTGGTGGTGGAGTGAAAGAGTTGCAAGAGGCTGATATTATTTCGGTTACTCCTGTTGATTTTGTTCATTCTGTTGAGATTTTAGGTATTTATCCAACACTAGAGACATTAATTCCACAAGTCATTATGGTGTTTATTGTGGCGTTTGCAGTTATATATTACATATTTAAGCCTAGTCATAAAAATTATAAGAGTTAATAATATAATTCATTTAAAAGAATGGTTTGAAGAGTGAACGGATTTGCCACCAATAAAATAGAGACAAGCCTTTAGGAATATTCGTTAAAAAAGTTGTTAAAAAGAAAGTGAAGGAGTTTTCAATGAAAAAATTAGTATTATCTGCGGGTATTGCTTCAATACTTGCGTTATCTTCGTTTGCTCACGCAGCAGCGCCAGCGCCAGGTGAACAAAAAGGTTTTGAAGAGTTCCCAATTGGTGATGAAGTTACTGTCGGTCCATTACATATTGGCGCAGTTTATTTCCAACCTGTTGATATGGAACCGGCTGGAATGGGTGGTTTGCCAGCTTCAAAATCAGATATGCATATTGAAGCAGATATCTCTGCTGCAGAAGGTAACAAATTAGGTTATGGCGTTGGTGATTTTGTCCCTTATTTGACCGTTAAGTATAAAATACAAAAAGAAGGTAGCGATAAAGCGATCGAAGGTAACTTTATGCCAATGAACGCATCGGATGGCCCTCACTATGGTAATAATATTAAACTTGATGGTGCAGGTAAATATAAAGTCACGTTTACGATTGAAAATCCTGAAAAACAAGGTTATTTATTACACGTTGATAAAGAAACAGGGGTAGAAGGTCGCTTCTGGACTAAACCGATTGAAGTTTCTTGGGACTTTGATTATATTCCACGTGCATGGTAATTGTGTTTTAAACACTAAATATAATTATATTTGATAATTAATAGTCAGTTATTGGTGAGCATTATGCTCACCAATAACATTTGTAATCACTAGGCAATGAATATGCTTCAATACCTTATCAATATTACCGATAATACTTTCGTTCCGGCCATGATGATGGCACTACTTAGTGCAGTAGTTGTGAAATCAATACCTAATCATAGTAAAAAAATTATTTTATTCGGTTTTATAGTGGGATTTGTTGCTGCCTTAGTCTATGTCGTTTTAAAACGCAATACGGGTTTTGCTGTTCGTGAATTTTATGATCTTGGGGTAATTATACCTTGGGTTATTATTGCTATACCCGTTGTAATAGGTATTTGTTTACAAAAATCTACTGATAATTGCATTGGACGTGTTGGCAATGCTGTATTGATAGTGCTATTTGTAGTAGGTATTGGCTCGATCAGTGCTCAATATTTACCTAATTTAATGCTTTACCCGTTCGAATTTGCAGTTGGTATGGATTCTATCTTTAATCATGACTACTTATTTAAGTGGGTAGGCTATGGGTTTGCTCTGCTGGTTATTTTGTTAACGGGGCTGTTTGTTTATCGTGCTTGTGGTCGATTGTCGACTAAATTTGTTTTTACCATTACTGCATTGTCGATTATTATTTTTGCTATTCAAAATAGCATTAATATTTTACAAATTTTAATTGTTAGACGTTTTATTTCAACACAGCCTTGGATGATGAAGTTGGTTATTTTCATTCTTGGACATGTTAACTTTTTTATCTTTATTTTTATGGCTATAGTGATTTGTTTAGCCATTGCTTTATATATCAAGTCTAAAACAACCTCGTTAGTGGGTAGTAATCCAGCTCAAATTCGCAAACTAAAAGCGCAATTACACAGCAATAGAAGAAGTGCCTTAATGATTATGGCTGGTACGGCAATCACTGCTTATACTGTAACACGTGCGCGTTATATTTTTGATAAAGGGGTAGAGCTTACACCAGCAGAGCCAGTGACCCCTAATACCCATGGCTTAATTGTTATTCCCCTTGATCAGGTGAACGATGGTAATTTACATCGTTATGGTTATAAAACAACGGATGGTACTTTAGTCCGCTTTATTATTATCAAAAAAAGCGAAAATGCTTATGGTGTTGGATTTGATGCTTGTGATATTTGTGGTGCAAGTGGTTACTACCAACGCGGTAATCAAGTGGTATGCAGTTTGTGTGATGTAGTCATGAATATTGCAACGATTGGATTTTCGGGTGGGTGTAACCCTGTCCCACTTAAATACGAAATTATTGACGGCAATATGGTGATTCGCCCTGCGAATCTTGAAGCAGAAAAAAGTCGTTTCAAATAAAGCGTATTAAAAGGAATAGGTTATGTTTCGCAGAATGTTATGTAGTGTATTAGTTCACCAAAAAAAGAAACTCTTTCTTATTGCCCTAACGGTTGCTTTGGGCGTTTCGCTTGCTACCGCCATGTTAAATGTGATGTTTGACGTGGGGGATAAAGTGAACCAAGAATTAAAAGCCTATGGTGCTAATCTCAATATCGTTCCTCGTGGTAGTTCTGTAATTAGCGAAATGTATCAACTTGATAACAATGATAAAGGGCAAGCTGTGCAGTATATTAAGCAAGATGAACTTGTCAAAATTAAGATGATATTTTGGGCCTATAATATCGTTGATTTTGCGCCTTTTCTAACAACTCAAGCGACCTTTCATGATAACCCTATTACGGTGGTGGGCACTTGGTTTAATAAACATCTTAACATACCAACTGGCGATCAGGTTGATACGGGCATGTTAGCTATGAAATCGTGGTGGACAATTGACGGTAAGCCCATGACCGATGACAATTTGCAAGGTGTGATGGTAGGTGAAACTGTTGCGAAACAGTGGAATTTAAAGCTAGGTGATGCGATAGATATTATCTCAATGCAAAACAACAAAAAGCTTACTCTGACAGTGAATAATATTTTTCATAGTGGGGGCGTAGAAGATGCTCAAATTTATGTATCGTTACCTGTTGCACAAGATCTTGCCAATAAAAAAGGGCTGGTTGAGCGTGTTGAGGTGAGTGCATTAACCACCCCCGAAAACGAATTAGCGCGCAAAGCGGCGCAAGATCCGAATAGCTTATCTAGAACCGAGTGGGACACATGGTATTGTACCGCTTATATCAGTTCAATAGCTTATCAACTTGAAGAATTAATGCCTGATGTTAGAGTCAAAGCTATTATGCAAGTGGCTGAATCTGAGGGGGCAATATTACAAAAAACACAATTATTAATGTTATTGCTGACTATCTTATCGTTGATTTGTTCGGCATTGGCGATTTCAAATTTGGTGACAGCTAATGTTATTGAACGTAGTACCGAAATTGGCTTATTAAAAGCGCTTGGCGCAACCAATACAGCGGTTGCGATGTTAATATTAACTGAGATCTTAATTATTGCCTTACTTGGTGGTTTTTTTGGTTACTTTATTGGGCTTGGCTTTGCGCAAATCATTGGTCATACCGTATTTGGATCGTTTGTTCAGCCTAAAATGATCATTGTGCCTTTAGTCCTAATTATGGTTAGCTTGATCACCTTGTTAGGTAGCTTACCGGCATTGCGCATTATGATGTTTTTACGTCCAACAGATGTGCT
Organism: Gilliamella sp. ESL0254; assembly: GCF_013344985.1. NCBI lineage: Bacteria > Pseudomonadati > Pseudomonadota > Gammaproteobacteria > Orbales > Orbaceae > Gilliamella > Gilliamella sp. ESL0254. The sequence goes on along the minus strand of NZ_JAAEDU010000001.1, from coordinate 1,235,323 downwards.
ACATGGTCGATAAGGTGAAAGGTCACTATCATGATGAATAAAAATAGACGCTTTATTATTAAAACGGTGTTTAGTTCACTTATCCGCCGCCGTTCTCGTATAGCTATTGCTTTGCTTGGTGTTGCAATTGGCGCAACAGTGCTCCTTGGTATGATTACGCTTTGTTATGATATACCACGGCAAATGGGGCAAGAGTTCCGTTCTTATGGTGCTAATCTTCTATTGTTACCTGCTAATAATCAGCCAACGGTGGCAATGACGGATGTTAATAAGGCGGTGAGTTTTTTGCCAAAAGATAAATTACTTGGCGTGACCCCGTTTCGTTATGAGTCAATTCGCAGTAATCAACACCCTTATACTATTGTGGGAACAGACTTTAAGCAAGTAACTAAAACCAGTCCTTATTGGCACATTGAAGGTACGTTGCCACAAAATCCACATGAAATAATGATTGGTACCGATATTGCTAATTTCGCTAAGTTAACCATTGGTAGCCCTGTGACCATTTCGGGTAAATCTAAACAAGACTCACGTTTTGATGAGGACCTGAAAGTCACCGGCATTGTCAAAACGGGGCGCTCTGAAGATGGTTTTATTTTTATTGACTTACATGATTTAGAACAGTTATTTGAAGAAAGAGAACAAGCCGAAGTAGTCGAAGTGAGTATTACGGCAACTGAACTTGAGTTACAGCAGTATATTGAGACACTCAAACAACAATCTAGCACAATCGATCCACATTTGATTAAATGGGTGACAAAATCTGAAACCCTGGTACTTGGTAAATTATCATCGTTACTTTATTTAGTCACTTTTGTGGTATTAATACTAACTATGATTTGTGTGGCCACCACCATGATGACTGTGGTCATGGAACGCCGCAAAGAGATTGGTCTTAAAAAAGCAATCGGGGCAACTAACCAAAGTATCGCAAAAGAGTTTTTAGCCGAAGGATTAGTTTTAGGTATCGTTGGGGGCATGATTGGGGCTATTTGTGGATTTATTTTTGCGCAAATCATCAGTACCAATGTATTTGGTCGTTCAATTATTATTGAGTTTTATCTAATCCCGGTCACCATTATTATTTCGGCGATAGTTACGGTGATTGCGTGTTTAATTCCGGTAAAACGTGCACTTGAGGTTGAACCAGCGTTAGTTTTACGTGGTGAATAGGATATAAAGTATGAATATACTCGAAGTAAAAAATGTGTCTAAGATTTATGGTTCACTGCATGCATTGTCTGAGGTGAATCTAACGGTTGAGGAAGGGAATTGGTTATCGATCATGGGACCATCTGGTAGTGGTAAAACGACTTTGATGAATATCATTGGTTGTATGGATAAACCTTCACTTGGTTCGGTTATTCTCGATGGACAAGATATTACTCAGCTTTCCTTATCCCAATTGACAGAAATTCGCCGAGATAAGATAGGCTTGATTTTTCAACAATTCCATCTAGTACCGTATTTAACAGCACTAGAAAATGTTATGGTCGCCCAGTATTATCATAGTATGGTCGACGAAAAAGAAGCCATGCAAGCACTTGAGCGGGTAGGGCTTGCCGCCCGTGCTAAGCACTTACCGCGACAGTTATCGGGGGGAGAACAGCAACGAGTTTGTATTGCTAGGGCATTAATTAATTATCCTAAGTTAATACTAGCCGATGAACCAACTGGTAATTTAGATGAAAGCAATGAAGCGATGGTTATGAACTTACTACATCAACTGCACGAAGAAGGCAGTACAATCATTGTGGTTACTCACTCACCAGAAGTATCAAAACATGCTCAAACCACAGTAGTACTGGAGCACGGCAAAGTCGCGCGTATCATTAATAATTAACCAACAAAAGGTTGTCGTATATGAAAAACCGTATTATTTCGTCAAGTATCTTTATTGTCCTTGGTGTATTAATTATTTTATTTCCATTATATATCTTACCTGTTTGCCCACCGCCTGAAAATGCTGTGATGCCAGTTGATACAATGAGTCATACCATGAATGATTCAATGGGTGGCACGGTAAGTAATGCTATGGATAGAGCAAGTAGTGAGCTTGCCCATAGCGGACACATGCATGCTGCTGGTGCAGGGAAAATCATGAAGTGTTTTTGGACAGCAAGAGCTGAAATTGGTGTCGGTTGTTTAGTCATTGCCATTGGCGTATTACTACTGATTAGTCGTACTGTTTTTGTTCGAATGGGATTAAGCATGGCTCTTGCCTGTATTTCTTTATTAGCTATGGCTATTCCAACCATTTTAATTGGTGTCTGCTCAAACGAGATGATGCGATGCAATATGGGCTCTAAACCAGCTTTGGTGTTGTTATCTAGCTTATTATTTATTGTAGCTGTAGTTAACACTTATTACTTAAATAAAAAGACTAAAAATCGATAGCTAATTGTTAGCAAACATCAACCATACTCATCTTTGCCTGATATAGGCAAAGATAGCCTTTTAATAAAACAAGCAGGAAGTCATCATGCAAGAAAAACCGCTCACCATGGCCAATTTAGCGTGGCGAAACATTCAGCGACGACCATTTCGAAGTTGTTGTTTGATTATTATCATTATGCTTTTTGCAGCAACGCTATTTGGTGGTAGCGTGCTGATGAAAAATCTTAGTCTTGGTATTTCGGGCATGGCTAACCGATTGGGGGCTGATATTCTTATTGTACCTTATGGTTATGAAAAAAATATGGAAGTTGCTCTATTGCGTGGTGAACCAAGTAGCTTTTATTTAAAAGTCGATTTGATTGATAAAATCAAAGGTATCAAAGGCATTGATGCTATTTCACCCCAGCTATTTATAGCTTCATTAAATGCGGGATGTTGCACAACAAAAGTACAGTTAATCGGGTTTGAACAGCAGAGCGACTTTGTGATAAAACCTTGGCTACAATCGCAACTGACGCAACCGTTAACCGACAATCAAGTGGTTGTAGGTGCTAAAATTAACTCACAAGTCGGGGATGAAATCATATTTTTTAATCATCCCTTCAAAATTGCCGCTAAAATGGATAGTACAGGGATGGGATTTGATACCTCTGTCTTTATGACTATGTCTGCAGCACAATCATTAATGAAAAATGCAAAATTAGTGGAAGGGGATGTTGACCATTTTGCTGATTATGCCTCGTCGATTTTTATTAAGGTCAATTCAGATTATCAACCTAAAGATATTGTTAATCAAATTATGCCCAGATATGCCATGGACTATAATATCGATTTTGTTATGACCAAAGGAATGCTAAGCAATATCGCTAAATGGTTAACAGGCTTTTCAACCATTGTCTATAGCTTATCGGCTATTTTTTGGGTGTTAGCCATTATTGTGATTTTTGTGATATTTTCTTCAACCTTAAATGAACGCAAGCGTGAAATTAGTTTATTACGAATACTGGGCGCTTCACGTCGAGATTTAGTTAACATGTTGTTGCGTGAATCATTAATTATCAGTGCATTAGGTGGAATTGCAGGCATTTTCATTGCGGCAGTATTACTTTATGCATTTAGTTTATTAATCTGCCAATCTATTGGTTTGCCATGTATGAATATTTCGCTATTTGATGCAGTGTTGTATGCAATTGTTGTTTTTATTTTGACGCTAATTATTGGTCCTTTATCAAGCATTTATGGTGCCTTATCAATGACTAAATTTGATACTTATAGTACTCTTAGAGAGGGCGAATAATAATGTTACTGAATGTTAAAAATCTACGTAAAGATTACACAAGAGGACAACAAACCTTTTCAGCAGTGAATAATGTTAGTTTTTCAATGACAAAAGATGACTTTATTTGCATTATGGGTAAATCGGGCAGTGGAAAAACCACGTTACTTAATATGATTGCTGGTTTACTGACGCCAACACAAGGCAAAATCACTATTAATGATACTAATTTGTTTGAGCTTAATGATCAGCAAGTTTCTGCCTTTCGCAATCAGCATATTGGTTATATTCCTCAAGGTAGCAGTTTACTACCTAATTTAACGGCAATTGATAATATTCGACTGCCTTTTTATTTAACCAAACGAGAAAACCAAAATCCCTTAAATGAAGCCAAGAGTTTGCTTGAAAAAGCCAAAATAAGCCACTTACAAGATGCGTATCCAGCTAATATGTCTGGTGGTGAAATGCGTCGTATTGCGATACTGCGAGCACTAATTTGTAGACCTCAAATAATTATTGCCGATGAGCCAACCAGTGATCTTGATGAAGAGAGTGCAACCGAGATTATGCAATTACTTACTCAAATTCATCAACAAGGTACAGCGTTATTGATTGTTACTCATGATCACGATGTTGCCCATTATAGTCAAAAAGTTATGAAAATGTCAGCAGGACGATTTATTGATTAATGGGTTTATTTATTAGCTCAATTGTTATATTAAAAGTGGATTACAGCCCATTTCGATCATAATTTTATTGAGTTTTAGTAATGGCAATCCAACCAATGAATTTATATCATCGCCTTCTAGTTTATCAAACAGGGTAATGCCCAGTTCATCACATTTAAAACTGCCAGCACATTGTAAAGGCATCTCTTTGCTAATGTAGGCATCAATTTCTGAATCAGTTAAGTGCCGAAAGGTCACTTTAAATGGTTCGCAAATGGTAGTTTGTTGTTGAGTTTTGGTATTAATTACTGTCATTCCCGTATAAAAATAGAAGGCTTTACCGCTGCTTTGTCGAAGTTGTTTGCGGGCATTATCAACCGTATGCGGTTTGCAAACAATATTATCGTCTAATACGCCGGCTTGATCCGAGCCAATAATTAAACTATCAGTAAATTGTGCAGCTAATGACTGTGCTTTAAGTTTAGCTAGCCGAACCACCAATTGCTGAGCTGATTCGCCGACTAGCGGTGTTTCATCGCATACAGGTGGCACACACTCAAAAGGGATAGCTAATTTTTCGAGCACCTTTTTACGTGATGGTGAAGTCGAGGCTAATATGATTCTCATTTTAATTATCTCTTAAAATCCAAGCTGAAGGATGCGCATTAAAACCGATATGAGCATAATAATCAACTGCCTGTGGTGCAGCTAGTAGAGTAATTGAACATGATTTGTCAGTATTGTTTTTCACTTCTTTAATCAATTGCTTTCCGATGCCTTGTCGTTGATAATTTTCATCAACCGCGAGATCTGCCAAATAAGTGATATAAACAAAATCGGTTAAACAACGCGCAATGCCAATGAGTTTATCATCATGCCAAGCAGTTACCACCAAATTCGCATTATCTAACATAGCTTGAAAGCGTACGGTATCGGTAAGTGGACGACGCTTGCCTAAGGAGCAGTGGCGATAAAGGGTGGTGGCTTGTTCGAGTGTCGGTTTGACATCAGTACGATAAATAATGCAATTCATGTTGATCTCTATCATAAAACGAATAAAAATAATTAAGAGTTACATTTAAAATTAGTATCATATTAACTAAGTAAGGTATATTTTATATTCACTGAATATATAATCAAATCTATAACAAAGCAAGTCAAAGCAAGGGGGAGTTATGTACAAAAAAATTTTAGTTCCTATCGATGTGCTTGAAGATGAATTAACTAAAAAAGTCATTCCACATGTAGAGTGCTTAGCCAGATTGTCTAATGCTGAAGTCATCTTTTTTCATGCCTTGCCTGTTTCATCGGCTATTATCAATGCTTACTCTTTTGGATTTGATGAATTTAAAGATCATGCAACAGTACAAACGGAACAATACCTTCATCAATTAATGGATTCGATTAATTTACCGCATGAACATTTATCTTTTTCTATCGCATTTGGTCATCCAAGAGATGAAATCCTTGCATTAGCTGACGAAATCAAACCAGACTTAATAATTTTAGGCTCGCGTCGTCCTAATATTTCAACGCATCTTTTAGGATCGAATGCGTCAGGAGTGGTGCGTGGAGCTAAAACGGCGGTGCTTGTGATTCGGTAGGTTTAGCATTATATGTTAAGTATGTCTTTTTAGAAGGCACCGTTGTAATTTACTTTTGATCAGTATAGTTAGGTAAGCAGGAGGAATTTAATGTAAAAATTCCCCCTGATAAATAATTTGAGCTTTTAATTTTAGTCACTTAATGTGTAAGTTATAAAAGATGCAAAATCAATTACTTCTATCTTTTTTGTCGATATTGATGATAGGACAAAATTAAGCTCTAACTTGGTAAGTTAACGCTAATCGTCATCTTCTTCTTCATCCTTATCTTTTTCTAAGCTTACTAATGATCGTTTAAAGTACTTAGTTAATAATTCATTGATATTTATCATATCTTTTAATTGAACAATATTTTTTCTTGTTATTTTTTGGCTGACGTCTTGCAGATCTCCATAAAATACTATTTTTGCACTTTTTTTGTCATTAAGCCATTTTATATAATCTGTTATCTTTTTATCCAAATAGAAACGATACTTTTCAATTACTTCTTGCTTGGTGAAAAGCAACTCATATATTGTAAGCTCTTTATTAGAGTTGATAGTGTAAAAACGCGTATTAATAGAAGAATATGTTGCCTTATTTTGATTGATAGTAAACTTTTTAATCAAAGCCTTAGTGCCTTTATATGTAATATCTACTACGGGAGCAACCTCTAGATTTGTAGAAATAAATATGTCAATTTTTAGAGGTGATGTTGAATTATCCATTGAAAATAAATATCGATTGTCATAACCTGTTGTAAAAGATAGTTGGTGTTTTTTCATATAGTGAATTAATAATTTTAAATCATCTGGGTTTGTGATTTTTTTGCTTAAATTGAGAAAATCATTGAGATATTCTTTTTGTATTTGTAACCCATTTGAAAAAGTAACTTCATAAATATTATCTTTTGTGACAGTTACTGTTTTAACCACAACATCATTTAGATTAGGAATTTTTATTTTTTTCAAATCCTGTACATTTTTCTCTATTTCGCTGTATTGATCTGGTCGAATTAGGTATTTTAGTCCATTAAATTCAATTTCTTTTGAAAAACACTGTTCTTTTAAATAAAAAATTTCACCATTTTCTAGATTAAATTTATGGAATAAACAATCATTTGCTACAAAGCTATCAAGGAAGACAACTTTCATTGCACTATATTTATTTGCTGGCAAGGATATTTTTGTATCTGTAAGTGGATCTGTGTAGAAATGCGAGTATTCGCCAGTTTTTATAACATTGGGATCGTATTTGTTGAGTATAAATTCATCGGCTAATGATGTGCTCGGAATAAAATTCGACAATAACATCAACGCCAAGTAAAAAATTGTTCTTTTCATTTATATCCTTATAAATAATTGTTGGTAATATGTGAGTTATGTTGTACTAGCAATAATAGAGTCGCAAAGATAGTTTAATAAATTAGACTAGTTGTGTTTTATTTATTTGTATTTATTATAATAAAGTATTTTCTAATAAAAAATTATTGAAATAAAGTCATTAAAAAATCAGTTAGAAAAGGTATTGATTTTATTTAATTTTTTTGTCTTTTTTGTGTAAATTAACCGCCTTATTGGCGGTTTTGTTTATTGATGCTTTATAATAAAACAGCAGTGAATTTGTTTATTGCGCTTAAAATCAAGCGAAAGGGTTTTATTAGTAATCTCTTGATAGGTGAGCCCCAGATTTTGCATACCGAGACTATCCATTTTAAAACCACGCTTATTGTTGGAGAAAATGATAGTACCATTAGGTCTTAACAGACGTTTTAAATCCGTCATTAATTTTAGATGATCACGCTGAACATCAAAGGTATCGTGCATACGTTTTGAATTCGAAAATGTCGGCGGATCGATAAAAATTAAATCGAATTGCTCATCAGCCTGAGATAAATAGAGCAAACAGTCTGCCTGAATTAATCGATGTTTTTTACCTGTTAAACCATTTTGTTTTAAATTACGATCAGCCCATTCCAAATAGGTGCGAGACATATCGACCGTGGTGGTTGATTTTGCTCCGCCAAGTCCAGCATAAACTGTTGCACTACCTGTATAGGCAAATAGATTTAAAAAATCCTTGCCGGCACTTATTTCACCTATCATTTTTCGCGCTAAGCGATGATCTAAAAACAATCCTGTATCTAAATAATCGGTCACATTAACCCAAAATGCGGTTTTGCGTTGATTAATTGGGTATTCATGTACTAAAAAGTAGTCCTGCTTTTGTCCAAGCTTTTGGTATTGCTGTTTACCTTTTTGCTTTTCACGCGTTTTTAATACTAGCTGATCGGCAGTAAGTTCAAGTACTGACATGGTTGCATTGATAATATCAAAAAGTCGCTGGCGTGTTTTTTGTGGATCAATATTTTTAGGTGCGGCATATTCTTGCATCACTATTTTATCTTTATAACGATCGATAGCAACGTTGTATTCAGGTAAATCCGCATCATAAAGTCGATAGCACTCTAGCTGTTCTTGAGCAGCCCATCTTTCTAACTTTTGCTTATTTTTGCGTAATCGATTAGCAAAGTCTGTAGCTGGCAACGTTGGATTATTGATTGGATGTTCAGTGTTACGCTTAGCAATGACATAATTTTTTTGTATACAGTCCAGTGGACCATTTTTGGCTTTGAATTGTCTATCTGCTCGCATTTGTAAACAATCTAATAACTGCGGAGCGCCGCTAAATAGCGATAATTTCCACCCACCAAAATTTTGTTTAATTTGTTGACCCAGTGCGGTATGCAAAGCAATAAGTGCTGGCTCGCTTTCTAAGCGTTCGCCATAAGGTGGATTACTAATAATCATACCTGTTGTTTGTGCTAGTAATGGATTACTTAATTGTGTTACATCTTGCATCGAAAACGTAATTAAATCACCCACGCCTGCTTGGATGGCATTTTGTTTGGCTCGATCAAGTACTGCTGGGTTATTATCGTAACCAATAAAAGGGGTATTGGGTTTACAAATATTGTGTTTGGCTGAAAATAATAGCTCATTCCATAAAGTTGGATTAAAGCCTTTCCAAGCAAAAAATCCCCATTGTTTGCGTTGTAATCCCGGTGGGATTTTTGATGCAATCATAGCGGCTTCAATCAGCAGCGTGCCCGAGCCACACATCGGGTCAAGCAGTGGTTCATCACTTTGCCAACCTGAACGCATAATAATGGCAGCAGCAAGGGTCTCTTTTAATGGTGCTTGCCCTGTTTGCTGGCGATAACCACGCTCATGTAAGCTATTACCACTCAAATCTAAAGACAGTGTGACACGGTTTTTATTTAAATAAGCATGAAGCCGAATATCCGGATCTTGCTTTGCTACATTGGGCCTTTGGTTTGTATTACGTAAAAAATGATCGACAATGGCATCTTTGATCTTAAGTGCACCATATTGGCTATTACGAATAAACTCATTAACACCAACAAAGTTGATCACAAAAGCGTTATCGACAGCAAAAATATCAGTCCATTTAATATTGAACACGCAAGAATACAGATCTAAATCGCTATAGATATCAAATTCGGCTATTGGCAATAAAATGCGTGACGCTAAACGTGACCACAATAGTGATTGATATACAGTTGTTTCGTCAGCATCAAAATAGACACCGCCTTGTGCAATTTTACAATTAATCGCACCAATTTGTTCTAACTCTTTTTTTAATAACTCTTCAAGCCCGCGAGATGTGCTGGCAAATAGCGTTTTCATGCATAATCCACTTTACAATAAAATTGCTGGCATTATACCGACTAATTGCAATGGTGGGAAATAAAGGCTGAATTTAGTCAGAAGAATTAGAACGTAGCTCAAATATAAAAATTTTTTTGATCAATTTATCGTATAATTAAATATAATTCGCTACCGTACTTTAATATGAAAATAATGGATATAGGAAACTAATAAGTATGAAAAGCTTAGTATCAGGAATATTAGGCATTTTTATTTGTGGTTACTCATATGCTGAAGTAGATACTAAAGTGTATAACAATTATCTTTCATTATACATTCCAGAAATAGCACCACATTCCGAACTAATAAAACATCAAGATATTTATTACATCTATTGATTATTCAGATGCAATGAGATTTATAGACGGAAAATTAGTTATAGAATCAAATAATAGAGGTTTAATTATTTTTAGTGGTAACGAAAAATACAAATCAACACTGTTTTATGATTATGTTAAAAATATTATTGTATGGAATATGAATGATAAACCTTTTACTCAAATTAAATTAACTCTTGATAAAGATGAAAATATTATTGAATCTTCTTCATTAAATAGTTTTAATTTCCATTATCAGTATGATTATGATGAACAAAAAAGATTGGTAATGTCCATGGGAAATGGGGCAAATATTAATGCAAAAAACCAATTTTTCTATACAAACAATAATATGTTGAAATCTATTTCTGAGGAAAAAAAGATCCTTAAAGCTTTTTATAATAGAAAAATAGAGTTTATTTATGATGATAATAATAAACTGAAGAAAACAATACAAACTCATTATTTAGATGAAAATAACTCAAAAATAGATAAGACAATAATGTGTTATTTCACCGATCATAATGAAAATGGAGATTGGACAAAAAGCCATTGTATTAAAGATGGAAATATTGATTTAGGTGATATAACAAGAATAATAGAATACTGGTGATAAATAAAATTAAAAAGTTAACATCCCCCCCAAAAAAATGAACGCCATGATTTAAATGATATGTCCATTAGTATTAATCAAACAAGGATAACTCATTATGAAAAACGATTCACTGAAGAACAAATCATAAAATGGTCTCGTAAATAAATTTGTGTATTTACCTATTTTTGAATCACTCTTTTCGCCTTGAATAATTTTTTATTTAGATTTTTTCTGTTTTATATAAGATTTAGGTTTTTCTAACCATGATAAAGGAAAGAATGAATAAAAGAGAAAAAACGCAAATGCAGAAAAAACTAATGGTTTATATTCAGAGGAATAACTAATGATAGTTTTGTGAGCGCAAAGAATAAAAATATGAGTCAATCCAATAATAAAACACAAAAATAACATTATTCGCCTTTCCCATCTTAAACGCTTATTTTCCATATAATCTACTCTACTATATCCCCTATAACGAATAGTAACAAAAATAGGTAGAATAGAAACAAGATAAAATAAAATATAAATCAAAATAACCACGTTTAACACTTTCTCCTTTTACCTTGAATAATTTTTTATTTAAATTTTTTCTTTTTTTATGTGAGATTTAGGACTCTCTAACCATGATATAGGAAAGAGTGTATAAACAATAAGAAATATGTATGCTGAAACTAAAATAGGCTCATAGCCTAAAATAGAATTATCTAGGCTATCTAATTTACTTTTTAGTTCACCTGCAACTATTACTTGAAAAATTAAAGCGATATAATTAAAAAATAGCGCCCATCGTTTTTTCCAATTCAATTGCTTATTATATTGGTAATCGCTTATTGTATATTTTCTAAATCGATAAGAAATAATAATAGGCAAAAGAGATAAAAAATAATATGCAATATAGATTAATATAATCATATGTGCTATTCCTTTTCTTAAATATGATAATCGTAATATTTTAAATATTCAGCACCATCTATATGCTAACATAGCTAATAATTAGGCCTATTATCGTTATCACTATTATCATCTTTATCCATTATCTTTTTAGTTTCGTTATAAATATTCAAATAATGATAAACTATTACTGATTATTTTAAAATTAATAATAACTTATTTATTTGTTTATATGACTGTTGATCTTCTGAGCCTCGCCAAAAAAGTGAATAGAAGTTGTCTCTATGATATAAATAAAAATCATAGGAAAAAAATCATGGTGAAAAAGTTTAACTTTAGCATCGAATTCAAATTGCTCTTTAGTCAGTTTTTTTTAATGGTTTTTTAACTAGTTTTTATAGGTAAACTTTGACGTTAGTCTAATTGTGGTTATTCCCACCTGACAGTACAACAAAAACGTAACGTAATTTGTTGTACAAATCATTATGGCATTGTATTTAATACAGTCAAACTTACTCCACGGTAACCGATTTTGCTAAATTACGAGGCTGATCTACATCAGTGCCTTTGATTAAAGCAACATGATATGCGAGTAGCTGTGTGGGCACGGTGTAGTAGATTGGTGCGGTAAGTTCTTCTATATGGGGTAGATTGATGATGTGCATGGTGTCATCACTGACAAACCCCGCATCTTGCTCAGCAAAGACATACAGTTGACCGCCACGCGCTCGTACTTCTTCGATATTGGATTTTAGTTTTTCTAGCATTTCGTTGGTTGGTGCCATCACAATCACTGGCATATCCGCATCAATTAATGCAAGAGGGCCATGTTTGAGTTCACCTGCAGCATAAGCTTCGGCGTGGATGTAAGAGATTTCTTTGAGTTTTAACGAAGCTTCCATAGCAATTGGATATTCATCACCCCTCCCTAAGAATAACGCATGATGTTTATCAACAAATTGCTCTGCTAATTTTTTAATTTGTGGTTCAGACATAAGCACTTGTTCAATGCGGTTTGGCAAGGTTTGTAAGGCGTGGACAATCGCTTGCTCGGTGCTTTGTGCCATATTATTTAAACGTCCTAATTTTGCAACTAGTAGCAATAAAACTGTTAATTGTGTGGTAAAGGCTTTAGTTGATGCAACACCAATTTCAACCCCTGCTTTGGTTAATAAAACGAAATCGGCTTCACGCACGAGTGTGGATGCCGCTACATTACAGATGGCAAGGGTGCTTAAGTAATGGTTTTCTTTAGCCAATCGTAAGGCTGCGAGTGTATCTGCAGTTTCGCCTGATTGTGAAAGAGTAATAAATAGACTGTTCTTGCGACGGGCTGGGTTGCGGTAACGAAATTCTGAGGCAATTTCGACATCGCAAGGAATTCCTGCTAAGGCTTCAAACCAGTAGCGTGCTACCATACCGGCATTATAAGCGGTGCCACAGGCAACAATTTGCACATGCTCAACCTGCTTTAGTATGTTTTTTGCATTATCGCCTAGTTCTGATAAATCCACTTTACCATGCGCCATACGACCTTCAAGGGTATTTTTAATCGCATTAGGTTGTTCGTAGATCTCTTTTTGCATATAGTGGCTATAGCCTGCTTTGCTACCCGCATCATATTTTGCATCAGATTCTATACGTGGCCTTGTTACTTCATGATGATTCTTGTCTAAGATTGTCACTGTGCGGTGTGTGATAAGTGCGGTATCACCTTCTTCCAAATAGATAAATTGGCGGGTGACGGGTAATAGCGCTAATTGATCTGATGCGATAAAGTTTTCACCTACGCCACAACCAATAACTAAAGGACTGCCAGAGCGCGTTGCAACTAATATATCTGGGTTGCGCGTGTCCATAATGACTGTGCCATAAGCGCCTCGTAGTTGCGGGATAGCTTTTTGCACGGCGTCAAATAAGGAACAATCTTCGGTTGATATAATGTCATGAATTAAGTGGGCAATAACCTCGGTATCGGTTTCTGAACGGAATTGGTAGCCTTTGGCGATCAACTTTTCACGCAATGGCTCAAAATTTTCAATAATTCCATTATGCACGACAGCAATAAAGCCAGATACATGTGGGTGGGCGTTATGTTCAACGGGTTCACCATGGGTTGCCCATCGAGTATGCGCAATTCCGGTAGCTCCTTGTAGTGGATGTTTTGCAATGGCATCTTTTAGTGCTTGCACTTTGCCAACACGGCGAACGCGTTGCAGTTCGCCGTCTGGTGAAATAATTGCCAGTCCTGCTGAGTCATAACCACGATATTCTAATCGTTTTAGACCTTCCAATAATATTTCAGCAACATCACGTTTGGCGATAGCCCCCACGATTCCACACATAGTTTATTCCTCGTTAGTTAACTTTGTAGGTCGTTTCCAACCAGCAAGTTGTTTTTGTTTAACTCGACTTACAACCAATTCGTTATCATTTACATTATTGGTAACGGTTGTGCCTGCTGCAATAGTTGCACCTTTACCCACTTTTACCGGTGCAATCAATTGTGTGTCAGAGCCGACAAATACATCATCTTCAATAATGGTTTTAAATTTATTGGCGCCATCATAATTACAGGTGATAGTGCCGGCACCGATGTTGACATTACTGCCGATTTCGCTGTCTCCAAGGTAGCTTAAGTGCCCAGCTTTGGTGGCTTTGCCCAAATGCGCTTTTTTTAATTCAACAAAATTGCCGACATGGGCTTGTTCGTCAAGTTGTGAGCCAGGTCGTAGGCGAGCAAAGGGTCCGATAGTACACTGTTTAGCGATAGTTGAATCTTCAATAATGCTATACGGGCTGATGTTTGAGTTATCATCAATCGTGCAATTTTTTAAGATACAGCCCGCCCCAATAAATACGTTATTACCTAGTGTGACATTGCCTTCAATAATTACATTACAATCAATAGTGACATCTTTACCGTGCGAGAGTGTGCCTCGTAAGTCAAAGCGATTTGGATCAAGCAGTGTCACACCAGCGAGTAATAAGTGTTGAGCTTGCTGATGTTGATATTGTCGTTCTAACGTTGCCAATTGCAGGCGATTATTGACGCCTTCAACTTCAAGTGGTTGTGTTGGGTGTGAGGTTAATATGTCATAACCATCTTGGTGTGCAAAAGCAATAATATCGGTTAAGTAAAACTCTTGTTGCGCATTATTGTTGGTTAAACGAGATAACCAATTTTTCAATAATTTACCAGTAACGAGCATGATACCGGTGTTAATTTCATTGATTTTTTGTTGCTCAGGAGTAGCATCTTTTTGTTCCACAATGGCAACGACTTTGCCATTGTGGCGTTCAATACGTCCATATCCAGTTGGGTTATCAAGTATTACGGTCAATAATGCGATGCCTTGCTTTGGTTTGTTAGCAATTAAAGTTTGCAGCGTTTGAACCGATATAAGGGGGGTATCCCCATATAAAATTAAGATATCTTCATCATCTTGAATATAAGGGATAGCTTGTTGAACAGCATGGCCAGTACCGAGTTGTTCAGCTTGGTAAACCAGCTGAACATGTTGATCCTTGAGTGTTTCTTCAAGTTGTTCTTTGCCATGGCCATAAACAATATTGATGCGATCAGTATTAAGTTGTTGAACTGTATCAATAACATGTTGTAACATCGGCTTGGCGCCGATTTTATGTAAAACTTTAGGTAGGTTGGAATACATCCGTGTGCCTTTTCCTGCCGCCAAAATAATTGCACTCAGTTTTGGAGGTGAAATTGCCATAATCAGTTCCGGTCTGGTTAAATTAGCCTAATACTATAATCAAAGTTTTTAATGAAATCATCCCCAATCTTTTAATTTTTATCATAAAAAAAGTAATGTTGATATTTACCAATGAGTTTAACAAAAGAAGGAGGCAATGTTATGAATTCCGTGATGAAAGTTTTATTACTCTATACTACACATGAAAATCAGACATTTAAGATTATGCAACGCATAAAAACGCAACTTAATGGTAAATGTGATTGCGATGTTATTGAACTACTACCTGATACTAAAATTGATCTAACACAATACCAAGCCGCATTATTGGGTTGTTCAATTCGTTATGGATTTTATAGCAAAGTGATGAAAGCGTTTATCGATAAGCATTATCAGCAATTAAATAATATGAAGTCTGGATTTTTTGGGGTAAATTTGGTGGCGAGAAAACCGAATAAAAATACACCAGAAACGAATTTATACACTAAAAAATTCTTAGCTAAAATAGCATGGAAGCCAACTTTTACTGCGGTTTTTGCCGGCGCGCTGTATTATCCACAATATAATTGGTTTGATCGCAATATGATCCGCTTTATTATGTGGTTAGGAAAAGGGGACACGGACGTAACAAAACCGATGATTGAATATACGGATTGGGCAAAGGTAGATGAGTTTGCCGATCAGTTTTATACTTAAACGCATAGTTTCCTGAAACTTTTTCACAAACAAATCGATATTTTTTTAAACTTATCAACTTTTCGAGTTCTTTTAAATAAACTTTGTGATATAGATCAACATTTCGGCTAAAAAGGTGTACAATACCGCGCCTATAGAATGTGTCTCCTAATTGGAATTTTAATTGTGATTGAAAATTTAAGAAATATTGCCATTATTGCCCACGTTGACCATGGTAAAACGACTTTGGTTGACAAGTTATTAAAACAGTCAGGTACGTTAGATAATCTACGTGGTGACGATAACGAACGTATCATGGACTCTAATGCGCTTGAAAAAGAGCGTGGTATTACCATTTTAGCTAAAAATACCGCTATTGATTGGAATGGTTACCGAATTAATATCGTTGACACCCCAGGCCATGCTGATTTTGGTGGTGAGGTTGAACGTGTTATGTCGATGGTTGATTCTGTGCTATTGCTCGTTGATGCAATGGATGGACCAATGCCACAAACACGTTTTGTAACGCAAAAAGCGTTTGCTTATGGTTTAAAACCAATTGTGGTTATCAATAAAGTCGATCGTCCAGGTGCACGTCCTGACTGGGTTGTTGATCAAGTATTTGATCTGTTCGTTAATTTAGGGGCAACTGATGAACAGTTAGATTTCCCTATCGTTTATGCTTCAGCATTAATGGGGATCGCAGGTTTAGATCATGAAAATATGGCTGAAGATATGACGCCATTATTTGAAGCGATCGTTAAATATGTTGAACCACCAAAGGTTGATTTAGACGGTCCATTCCAAATGCAAATTTCTCAACTTGATTATAATAATTATGTTGGTGTTATTGGTATTGGTCGTATTAAACGCGGTCGCGTTAAACCAAATCAACAAGTGACTATTGTTGATAGTGAAGGCAATAAACGAACTGGCAAAGTAGGTCAAGTTCTTGGTCATTTAGGACTACAACGCTATGAGGCTGAAGTTGCTGAAGCTGGCGATATTATTGCATTAACGGGGCTTGGTGAACTAGGCATCTCTGATACGATTTGTGATAATAGCTGCGTTGAAGCATTACCTGCGTTAACCGTTGATGAACCAACTGTAACTATGTTCTTCAATGTCAATAGCTCACCATTTGCTGGTAAAGAGGGTAAATATGTCACTTCTCGTCAAATTCTTGAGCGTTTAAATAAAGAGCTTGTCCATAATGTTGCTCTTCGTGTCGAAGAAACGCCAGATCCAGATGCCTTTAGAGTCTCTGGTCGTGGTGAATTGCATTTGTCAGTACTCATCGAAAATATGCGCCGTGAAGGTTATGAGTTAGGGGTTTCTCGTCCTAAAGTTATCTTTAGAGAAATTGACGGTAAAAAACAAGAGCCATTTGAACAAGTTACGCTTGATATTGAAGAACAACATCAAGGTTCAGTGATGGAAGCACTTGGTTTACGTAAAGGTGACTTAACAAACATGCTACCAGATGGTAAAGGTCGCGTACGTTTAGACTATATCATTCCAAGTCGTGGTCTTATTGGTTTTAGAACTGAATTTATGACCATGACCTCAGGTACCGGTTTGCTTTATTCTACCTTTAGTCATTATGATGACGTTCGCCCAGGCGAAATTGGTCAACGTAATAATGGCGTAATGATTTCAAACGGTACTGGTAAAGCATTGGCTTATGCGCTATATGGCTTACAAGACCGTGGTAAGTTATTCCTAGGTCATGGTGCTGAAGTTTATGAAGGTCAAATCATTGGTATTCATACTCGCTCAAACGACTTAACCGTTAACTGTTTAACCGGTAAAAAATTAACAAATATGCGAGCATCAGGTACTGACGAGGCAACAACACTTTCACCTCCAATTAAAATGTCATTAGAACAAGCATTAGAGTTTATTGACGATGACGAATTAGTGGAAGTTACACCATTATCGATCCGTTTACGTAAACGTCATTTAACTGAAAATGATCGTAAACGTGCGTTTAGAAGTGGTAATAAAGACTAATGTAGTATTAGTGCTACCGTAATATGAAACCTCGCTATTTAGCGAGGTTTTTTTTGGCTTTTACTCTAGCAATGGCGTCGGCTATTGACTGTTTACGATCGGTGGGAGTGCTGATTTTGTTTGTCGTCGGCATGGTGCGTGGAAACAAGATCGTTGGTGGCACTAACTGATTATGGCCTAATCGCTGTTGCTTTTTCTGAGTTAGCACTAACTCTTCTGATTCACTCAATACGCTACCTAACGTACTTAATGTAATACAGTCTGTTGGGCAGGTATTGATACAATTACTACACGAGGTACATAATTGTGGCAGTATTGTGTGCAATACTTGTTTGCTACCGACAATGGCATCGGTTGGGCAAACACGGATGCATTTGCCGCAGCCAATACAGTTTTCTTCGTCAATAAATGCTTTATATTGTTGTTGGGTTTGCATAATCACTTCTTGCATTAACTTAAACCTACAATATTACCATCTTTGTCAATATCAATTTGTCTATAAGCTGGATTAGTGCCTAGCCCTGGCATGGTCATTACATTACCAGCATAAACACGAATAAAACCAGCACCAGCAGATATAGCTAAGTGACTAATGTCGACATCAAAATCGGTAGGTACATTTTTTAGATTGGCATCAGCACTAATTGACATAGGGGTTTTAGCGATACAAAGCGGCAAATGATCGAGTTTTAATGCTTCTATCTCTTTGATATTTTCCAGTGCTTGTGCTGATAAATTAGCTTTGTTGGCGCCGTATTTTTTTACCATAGTTTGGATTTTATCAGCAAGTGACATGTTGTCAGGGTAAGGTAATTTGATCTCACTTGGCATATCACACGCTTTGATAACATGCTCTGCCAGTTTTTCAGCGCCTTTACCGCCTTGAGTGAAAACTTCACTCACTTCGCAAGCAAATGCCCCATGTTCAACTGCATATTTTTGTAAAAATGCCAGTTCTTCTTCACTATCGTGTGGAAAGCGATTAATGGCAACAATCACTTGTAGCCCATAACTTTTAGCATTGTTGATATGCCACGCTAAATTAGCCGCACCAATTTCAAGCAGCTCCACATTAGATTCTGAGATTTCTTTTGGAATCGCTTGTCCTGGTTTGATATTATATTTACCGCTGTTAGATTTTAAGCTACGAACCGTTGCAACCAGTACCACACATGAGGCTTTTATTCCTGCTTGGCGATATTTAATATTAAAGAATTTTTCCATGCCCATATCTGAGCCAAAACCAGCTTCGGTTACGACATAATCGGCAAGTTGCAAAGCAATGCGATCTGCAATGACAGAGGAGTTGCCATGGGCAATATTAGCAAAAGGTCCTGCATGAATAAGTACCGGGGTATTTTCAACTGTTTGCATCAGGTTTGGATTAATTGCATTTTTTAGTAACACTGTCATTGCGCCCGCAACTTCAAGTTGTTCTGCGGTAATCGCTTCACCTTGAGTATTATAAGCAAGAATAATACGCCCAATGCGTGCACGCATATCGTGTAAATCTGAGGCTAATGCTAAAATTGCCATAAGTTCTGACGCTGCGGTAATTTCAAATCCATCTTGGCGTGTAATGCCATTAACTCCACCACCGACACCAACAGTAATTTTGCGAAGCGCACGATCGTTATGATCTATCACGCGTTTCCACACAATGCGATTTACATCGATATTGAGACGAGGCAAGCCCGTTTGTGCGGTAAATTCATCGCCCAAGCGTTCTTCATGATAAAGCCGTGAATCTAATGCGGCTGATGCCAAATCATGGGCGGCAGTAATAGCGTGAATATCACCAGTTAAATGCAGATTTAAAGTTTCCATAGGTAATACTTCAGCCTGACCACCGCCAGCAGCACCACCTTTTACACCAAATACAGGACCTAAACTTGGCTGACGGATACAAGCAATGGCTTTTTTCCCAATATAATTTAAGCCTTCACTTAGTCCGATAGTATTCACCGTTTTACCCTCACCAAGTGGGGTTGGCGTAATAGCGGTAACTAACACTAATTTGCCGTTAGGTTTGTTTTGGTTGGTTTTAAGAATAGATAGATCGATTTTTGCCACATGTTTGCCATAAGGCAGAACAAATTCTTCTGGGATGTTGCATTGTTTAGCGATTTCAGTAATTGGGCGTAAAGGCATATTAGTTCTCATCTAACAATAAATTAGACTATCAGTATAAATAATTTAAATTGCCGAATAAAGCGACAATTTTATCTTTATTGATTTTCGGCACAAGTCACCATTATCTTGTTATAATAACTCAATACATTCAATAAAAGGAAAATAGTTAAATGAATTGGTTTTCTGAGTATTCACTTTTTTTAGCTGAAACAGCAACAGTTGTTATTGCAATTTTAGCGGTACTTATTTTTATATTAAGCCAACGCCGTAAGTCAGCAACGGTGGCAGGGCGTTTATCGGTCAAAGACATTAGTCAAGAATATGAGCAAGTTAAAGATGATATGTTAATGTCAAGTATGGACGAACTAGAAGCTAAGCTGTTTATGAAAGATCTTAAAAAACAGAAAAAACTTGAGAAAAAGCAGGCAAAGTTAGCGGCTAAACAAAAAAAGAAACAAGTTAAAAAGCAAGAAAAATCTGACGAACAGTCAACGCCAGTTAATACAACCAAGCTAGCAGAGAGTCATACAGACCAGCAAGTAAAACCAAAATTGTTTGTATTGTCTTTTAACGGCAGTATGGATGCGCATGAGGTTGAAGAGTTACGTCAAGAAATTACAGCAGTATTGGCTGTTATTAAACCAGAAGATAAAGTTGTCGTTAAACTGGAAAGCCCTGGTGGTGTCGTCCACGGTTATGGACTTGCAGCATCGCAACTATTACGGTTTAGACAGCGTGATATTCCTTTTACCGCTGTGGTTGATAAAGTTGCTGCCAGTGGTGGTTATATGATGGCATGTACAGCTTCAAAAATTGTCGCTGCGCCATTTGCCATTGTGGGCTCAATTGGTGTAGTTGCACAAATTCCTAACTTTAACCGCTTACTTAAAAAACATGATGTGGATATTGAGTTACAAACAGCAGGTGCGTATAAACGTACGTTAACCATGTTTGGAGAAAACACTGAAGAAGGTCGCCAAAAATTTAAACAGGAATTAGAAGAAACTCATATTTTATTTAAAGATTTTGTTAAAGAGTATCGTCCAAACGTGGATATCGAACAAGTTGCCACTGGTGAGCACTGGTTTGCAACGCAAGCCAAAGATAAAGGCTTAGTTGACGAAATTAGTACCAGTGATGATTTTATTTTATCTCACTTAGAATCACATAAAATTATCGCTGTTAGTTATCAACGTAGACAAAAATTATCAGAAAAAATTTCAAAAAATGTCGTAAAAAGTGTCGAAAAATTATTTTTCAGACAAGGAAATGGGCTGTAATAGCCCTTTTTAAATCTATAATTTACGCGCAATCTTATATCAATATTATGGCGACGCCTCAATTTTTTCCAAAACAATTTATTAATCAATTTAGTACCTTTATTTAATCAATATTAATTATCTCTCTATATTATCTTCTGACGATAGCATTAATTGTTAAAGCTGAATATCTATTAATCTAATTGAGATTTAATATAAACCTATATTCATACAAATTGATGGATATCATTCCATTCTATTACATATCTTTTTTTATTCACATATCATTACGCTTGAGGACAATTATTATGTTTCAATGGCTTTCAAACTGGGTTTTAGATGGACTTAAACACTCTCCCGAAATTTTATTATTTTTATCATTGAGTTTAGGGTATTTAATTGGCGGCATTCGGATGGGAAAATTCCAACTTGGTGGTGTCGCCGGTTCATTACTTGTTGCCGTTGCGTTAAGTGTTTTTGGTGTGACTATTGACGCAGGCGTTAAAGCGATTCTTTTCGCACTGTTTATTTATACAGTAGGTTATGAAAGTGGTCCTCAGTTTTTCCGCTCACTAGGCGTTAAAACATTACGCGAAATTTTCTTAGCATTATTTATTGCAGTTGCAAGTTTTATAACTGTTGTGGTATTAGCTAAAATATTCAATTTAGATAAAGGTCTTGCTGCTGGTTTAGCGGCAGGTGGTTTAACCCAATCTGCTATTATGGGTACGGCTTCTGATGCTTTAAGTCAACTTGGATTAAGTGTCGAAGAGTTAAGAAAAATGCAAGCAAATGTCACCATTGGCTATGCGGTAACTTATATATTTGGTTCACTAGGTGCCATTATTGTGTGCGTTAATATTTTGCCAAAAATCATGGGGAAAGATATCGCCGATGATGCAATTAAAGCACAAGCTGAACAGCTTCATGGATCACTTTTATTGGGGGCTGATCAAAATCTAGCTTTATCAGATATTAGTGGTCGTTTATATCGTATTTCAAACAAAATCAATCAAACCGTTGCGCATGTGGAGCAAACTGTTAATGGTATTAGCATTGAGCGTATCAAGCGTGGCAATAACATTATTGAAGCAACACCAGAAACAGTATTAAAGTCGAAAGATATCATTCTAGTTGTTGGTCACCGTGATGCAATGATTAAAGCGCATGATCTACTTGGTACCGAAGTTAATTCAGCATCAGGTATGGACGTTGTGATGAACAAGCTAGATGTTGAAATGCGTAACAACAAGTATGTAGGACAAAATCTTACACAAGTGCTCACTTCTGACGAAGTCATGAAATTAAAACATGGTATCTATCTTGTGGCTATTCATCGTGATGGTCAATCTCTTCCCCTTAATAATGATATCTATTTAAAACTAGGTGATGTTATTACCATTTATGGTGCTGATGGTGATCTTCGTCGAGTGGTTGATAAAATCGGTGCGCCAATTACTAAAAGCGAAAAAACTGACTGGATATTCCATGGGTTAGGGCTTGTTGTCGGTCTTATTATTGGCTTAGTTGTGATTCGTGTTAGCAATATTCCAATTACTTTAGGTGCAGGCGGTGGTGCGCTTTTATCTGGTTTATTATTTGGTTGGTATCGTTCTGTTCATCAAACTATTGGTAATATTCCAACTGGTGCAGTGCAACTTTTAAAAGACTTTGGCTTAGCAGGTTTTGTTGCTGTTGTGGGTCTCAGTTCAGGTCTTCAAGCGATTAATACTATTAAAGAACAAGGTTTATCCCTATTTTTAATTGGTGTGGTTGTGACCTTATTACCGATGCTGCTTGCCATCTATTTTGGTAAATATGTGCTTGGCTATAAAAATGCAGCAGTATTTGCTGGTGCGTTAGCTGGAGCACGTAGTGCTAATCCTGCTTTTGGTGAAGTGCTTAATAAAGCTGGCAACTCAACACCAACTAATTCTTTTGCTATTACTTATGCTTTAGCTAATGTCTTCCTAACTTTATTAGGTCCATTAGTTGTTGCTTTTGTTTAATTGATATATCAAATTAAGGATACAAATGTATGAAAAACAATACACAATACAGCCAATATGCTAATTTAAGTCCTTTTGAATTGAAAGATAACTTAATTAAACTGGCACAAAGTCATACTGATCGCGTAATGTTAAATGCAGGAAGAGGCAATCCTAACTTCCTTGCGACTTGGCCTCGACAAGCCTTTTTTCAATTAGGTGTGTTTGCAACTCAAGAATCTGAAATGTCATTTTCATATTTAAATGAAGGCGTTGGTGGTATGCCAATCAAAGCTGGATTAACAGGACGCTTTGAACATTTTATTTGTCAAAACTATAACACTCCTGGGGTTGCCTTTTTAGGTAAAGCTTTTTCTTATATTCGTGATCAACTTGGGTTGGACGAAAATGCTTTTTTACAAGAGATGGTAGAAGGTATTTTGGGATGCAATTACCCAGTACCTGACAGAATGCTACATTTTAGTGAAGATGTGGTTAAAGCCTATATTTTACAACAAATGGGCGCTCAATATCTGGATCGTGATAACATCGATTTATTTGCCGTTGAAGGTGGCACAGCTGCCATGGCTTATATTTTTAATTCAATGAAAGAAAACGGTTTAATCCAAAAAGGCGATAAAATTGCTATTGGTGCGCCAATATTTACGCCTTATCTTGAGATTCCCGAACTCAATGACTATCAACTAGTTGAGGTGTTAATCAATTCTGATCCTAATGCAAATTGGCAGTACCCTGAGTCAGAATTGCGTAAATTAGAAGATCCATCAATTAAAGCCTTTTTCGTTGTTAATCCATCTAACCCGCCATCAGTTAAAATTGATGATAAAAGTCTAAAAATTATTGCTGATATTGTTAAAAAACGCCCTGATTTGATTATTCTGACCGATGACGTTTATGGTACATTTGCGGATGACTTTCAATCTTTATTTGCAATATGCCCACAAAATACCATTTTAGTTTATTCATTTTCTAAATATTTTGGTGCGACTGGTTGGCGTTTAGGTGTCATTGCCACAGCTCGCGATAATGTTATCGACAAAACAATTAAAGCATTACCAAACAAAACTAAACAGATCTTAAATAAACGCTATAGCTCAATTGTTACTGATCCAGAAAACCTAAAATTTATTGACCGACTAGTGGCTGACAGCCGTGCGGTTGCATTAAATCATACTGCCGGTCTTTCAACACCACAACAAGTACAAATGGTTTTATTTGCATTATGCGAAATGATGGATAGTGATCAAAGTTATAAATCTGCATTAAAATCACTAATCCGACGCCGTGCAGCATCACTTTATCAACATTTAGGTCTTAAACATCAAACGGATGAAAACAGTGTAGATTACTATACGCTAGTGGATCTTGAACATATTTGTCGAGAATTATACGACGATAATTTTGCAAAATGGATCCTAAAAAATAAAAATCCATCTGAAATGTTATTTAGAATTGCTGATGAAGCAGGGGTTGTATTATTACCAGGTAAAGGCTTTGCTGTACAGCATCCTTCTGCTCGAGCTTCGTTAGCTAATTTAAATGAGTACCAATATGCCGCAATTGGTTTATCAATGCGCAAATTGGCAGAAGAATATTATGATGAGTATAAAGCTAAAAACAAATAGCTAAATAGCTATACTAATAAACCCACATAAAAACCCTAGTTAATCTAGGGTTTTTATTTACTCAATAAAACGTTACGTCACTATCTATTATAAAAATAAATGCAATATAAAAATCAGTCAGGAAAGATATTGATTTTATTTGATTTTTTATTTCTTGTTTTGTAAAAGAATAAAGCCGTTTACCGAATAAAATTACAGTTTCAGAGGGCAACTCGATCAACGACTTTAGAGTTATACATTGTATCCATTTACTAGCAATAACAAATTGGTTTGCTGTTTTTATGGATTAACTTTAGGACCATAATTCCAACCTAACATATGTGGTATGTATTGTTCAACATGACTATTTTCATCATATGGGGCATCCATATCATCTTCATCATCGCTATAAACACCAACAAAGTCTTTTAAATCACCTAGTTCTGGAATTGGAACTAATTGGTCAGTTGAAACTATGTCATCATTCTTAACATAAGTAATACGCCAAACTAAGTCTTTAGCTGCTTCACTTCCATATAAATCATCAGCCAATACTTCTAACGGTTTTAATAGGGTAGTGATATCACCACATAAATCAGTTTCAGCAACACAATAATTAACAGAAAGTAATCGATATACTTTTTTGCCAACAATATATCTTGTAACAGCTTGTTTAGTTTCTTTATATTCATCAATAATAATGACAAAACGCCCATCATCAATATCTGCTGAGTAAGTTAAATATTCAATACCATCGTTTAGAACTTCATGCTGTTTTTTAAATATAGGGGTTTCTTCTATATTTGGGGCAGCAAATGTGGTTGCTGTAAAAAGTAAAGATAATGCAGTTACTAATTTTAATAGATTATTCATTGTTGTTTATTCCTATGTTTTTTTAGAGCATGCTACTATAAATTAAACAGTATATAAATTTAAGATTAATTATCAAAATAAGCTAGAATTTCTAGCTATCCCATAAAAACAACATATTAGCTGATTATTTAAAAATAAATTCAACCAAAAGTTGGTCAGGAAAGGCATTGATTTTATTGAGGTTTTTTTGATTTGCTGTTTTAAAATACAGATAGAAAATTATTTAAGCTGATTTGATTTGAATGAGAATAGTATATTAGATGATGTGCTGATAAAAATTGATTAGTTGGTTTATCGGTTTCTAAATAATGCTTGGAGAAAATGGCGGAAGCGCAGAGATTCGAACTCTGGGAGGGTCGCCCCTCGCCGGTTTTCAAGACCGGTGCTTTCAACCGCTCAGCCACACTTCCGCAATGGCTGTGAATATTAAAGGAGACTTGCTTATTTGTAAATAGCTATTTTAAGATTTTTTATCGTTTGCTTTAAATTTCATCAAATTTTGTGGAAATTAAGCAAACGATGGGGTATTCGCCTGCAAAATTAGTGTTGGATTTTGATTAATTGGGTATAATACAGCATAAATTAAATAGCGTACTTTGAAAAATGTTAGAACAGATAGAAACCGATGATAAAGGTTATTTAAAAAATTGGCAGGATTGGAGTGTTGACTTGGTTCCTGAATTGGCAGCCAAAGAGACCATTGAATTAACTGATGCGCATTGGGAAGTAATTTTATTTGTTCGTGATTTTTACTTAGAATATAAAACTTCACCAGCTATACGTGCGTTAGTTAAAGCGATGGAAAAAAAATTTGGTGCAGAAAAGGGCAACAGTCGTTATTTGTATAAGTTATTTCCCGAAGGTCCTGCTAAACAAGCGACTAAACTTGCTGGTTTACCAAAACCCGTTAAATGTATATAGATAAAGGATAATATTCAATTCATGATAAGATGGAAGCTCCCTTTATTACTATTGGTCGTGCTTGGTTATTTGCAGTATTCTTTATGGTATGGCAAAAATAATGTGTACGATTATCAAGATAATGTTGAAATGTTAATCAGTTTGCGTGCTGACAATGAAAAGTTAAAGGCTCGTAATGAACAAATGTTTGCTGAAATTAACGATTTACAACGTGGTTCTGAAGCTATTGAAGAGCGTGCGCGTAGCCATTTGGGTATGGTTAAACCTAATGAATATTTTTATCGTATTATAATTGATTCAGACTCGAAAAAACGATAATGCATAATGTGAACACCAATCATATCACCGCTATTGTGCCAGCTGCCGGAATTGGTAGCCGTATGAATAGCCAAGTTCCTAAACAGTATTTAAAAATCGATTCAAAGACGATCTTAGAACATACGTTAAATAAATTATTAACTCATGAGCAAATAACCAAAGTTATTGTTGTTATTAGTCCTGAAGATGACATATTTAATACGCTTTCGATCGCTTTACACGATAAGATTAATGTCACTTTAGGTGGCAAAACGCGAGCCGATTCGGTATTAGCTGGGTTGCAATTATTAAATGATGATCAATGGGCTTTAGTTCATGATGCCGCAAGACCTTGTGTTGATCATGATGATATTACTCGGTTAATCACAACGGTAATAAATAAAAAACAAGGTGGGTTATTAGCTACCCGTGTGAGTGATACAATAAAACGAGCGTATCAAGATAATGATACCGTTGTTGATTATTCTGAAGATCGTACTTATTTATGGGGGGCAGCAACGCCTCAACTGTTTAATGCCGGCGAATTAAGATCATGTTTGCAACAAGCGTTAGATCATGGTGTTGCCATCACGGATGAAGCTTCAGCCATTGAGTATTGTGGCGGGCACCCTTTATTGATTGAATGTCGCCGAGATAATATAAAAATAACGCGTCCTGAAGATTTAGCGTTGGCAACTTTTTATTTAACTAAGCAGAGTCTAAATAGGTAAAAGTATGAGAATAGGGCATGGGTTTGATGTTCATAAATTTGGTGGCGAGGGTCCGATAATCCTTGCTAGCGTAAAAATTCCTTATCAATATGGGCTTATTGCGCATTCTGATGGTGATGTTGTATTGCATGCAATAATTGATGCGTTGATTGGTGCATTAGCATTAGGGGATATTGGTAAGCTATTTCCTGATACGGATCCAAAATATAAAGGTATTGATAGTCGAATATTATTGAAAGAAGTGTACATCCTTGTTCAACAAAAAGGCTATGAATTAGTGAATTTGGATACCACTATCATTGCACAAGAACCAAAAATGCGACCACATATTGATCAAATGCGAGTAAATATTGCTGAAGATCTAAATGTTCATTTTGATCAAATTAGTGTCAAAGCAACAACGACAGAGCAATTGGGCTTTACTGGGCGCAAAGAAGGTATTGCTTGTCAAGCAGTCGTGTTATTAAGCAAAAAATCTAAAGTAGATTAAATTTAAAAATAGGCAATACAAGTGTTAGCACAACTTAATTATTTATATGGAAAACCAACCACCACAGGGCAATATAAACAACAATACGAAGATTTTGTCGTCACAGAGGATCTCGGTTTTGAACTGACTGGCGATGGTGAACATGTTTTAGTTTTTTTGCAAAAACGTGATTGTAATACTGTTTTTGTCGCTGAACAGTTAGCTAAATATGTTGGTATTCCAGCAAAGCTCGTAAGTTATGCTGGACTGAAAGATCGCCAAGCTGTCACTGAACAGTGGTTTAGTTTACATATGCCAGGTCAGCAAACGCCTGACTTTTCGGCATTTGATTTGGCAGGGTGTAAAATATTAACAGTCACTCGGCATAATAAGAAATTAAAAATAGGTGCATTAAAGGGTAATTATTTTAAAATTAGATTAAGAAATTTAAATGCTCAATCTGAAATTGATTCTAAATTAGCGTTAATTAAACGACATGGTGTGCCTAATTATTTTGGCGAGCAGCGTTTTGGTCGTGATGAAAATAATATTACTCAAGCCATAAAATGGGCCAGTGGTGAAATTTCGGTTAAAGATCGTAAAAAGCGTGGCTTTTATCTTTCAGCAGCACGAAGTGCGATTTTCAATGATATTATCAGTCAACGAATTGCACAAAATTTGCATCAAACGGTACTTGATGGTGATATATTACAATTAGCGCAACGTGGTAGCTGGTTTGTTGCTCAAGCTGATGAATTAACGGTGTTACAGCAGCGTCTAGAAAACGCTGAACTTAATATTACAGCTCCACTGTTAGGAGATTCACCGCTTGGTACATTATATAAAGCGCTAGAATTTGAGCAAAAGTGTTTAGAAAATTGGTCTGAATTTAATGCTCTATTTAAACAAGAACGAGTGGAGACTGCAAGAAGATCGTTATTGTTACGAGCAGAGAAGCTTAATTGGCTATGGCTGGATAGTTGTACGCTTGAGCTTGATTTCTATTTGTCATCAGGTTGTTATGCGACAAGTGTGATTCGTGAATTAATAATAGGAAATGAATAGTCCAAATGCAAAGTTTAAAAATGCAGTCCTTAATTAAATTCCTGCGTCAACACGGAATAAAAGACGATCGTGTTTTAGATGCCATTGCTTCTATTCCCCGGGAGCATTTTGTTGATGAAGCTCTTTCGCATCAAGCTTATGACAATCGACCGCTACCAATTGGTAGTGGCCAAACCATTTCTCAACCTTATATTGTTGCAAAGATGACCGAATTGTTGAAATTATCGCCTAATTCCAAAGTCCTCGAAATTGGCACAGGATCGGGGTATCAAACAGCTGTTTTGGCTAAATTAGTTGATCATGTTTGTTCTGTAGAACGAATTAAAAGCCTACAATGGAACACTAAACGCCGTTTAAAGCAACTTGATATTCACAACATTTCAACGCGTCATGGAGATGGCTGGTTAGGCTGGCCGGAGCGCGGGCCATTTGATGGCATCATCGTGACTGCAGCTGCATCAGAAGTGCCACTATGCTTGCTCGAACAATTGGCAGATAAAGGTCGATTAGTGATTCCTGTTGGCGAAAACAAACAAATTCTGCAGTTAATTGAGCGTGATGGAGATAACTTCGTAACCAAAAATATGGGCGAGGTGATATTTGTGCCTTTGGTTAAAGGGGATATAGAGTAAAAACCACCAGAAAGACTGATGGTTTCACCTTTCTAGTTATTTGATATTTAATATCTTTCTTGCTTCGTTTGGTGTTGCAGGTTGTTTTCCTGCTTCTTGTATAATACGAACAGCTCGTTCAACAAATTGACAATTTGATTTTGCTAGTTCTCCTTTCGTATAATATACATTATCTTCCATTCCTACACGGATATGTCCACCCATAGAAATGGTTGCAAAAAGTGTAGGTAAATGATTCGAACCAATACCAAATGCGGACCATGTGCAGTCTTTGGGTAATAAATTTTTTAGGAAAACAAGATTTTCAATAGTGGCAGCAATACCTCCAGGGGCCCCCATGCAAAGTTGAAAGTGTAATGGTGCTTTTAGTACTCCTTTTTTTAGATAATATAATGCGTTATAGATAAAGCTTGCATCAAATACTTCAATTTCTGGTTTTACATTTTGTTCTTGCATGTAATAACCTAATTTTTCTAAAAAAGCAGGGGTGTTATAAAATACGGTAGAGTTCATCCAGTTCATTGTTCCACAATCGTATGAAGCCATTTCTGGTTTTACTTTCGATAAATGAATCATTCGTGTTTCATCTGTTGCATGGAGATCGCCCGAAGTAGTGCAATTGATAATAATATCGCAGTCAGTTTTACGAATTAATGAAATTGTTTCTTCAAATCTTTCAGCGCTCATAGTCCCATGCCCATCATCATCTCTCATATGAAGATGGGCAATAGCTGCACCAGCTTTCCAACATGCATAAACATCTTTTGCTATTTCATGTGGTGTCATTGGTATTGCTTTATTATGTTCTTTAGTTGGAAAGGCACCTGTAGTTGCAACAGTAATAATTACTTTATCATTCATAATTTAACCTCTAATTATTCAATTTTGGTATTCGGTAAAAAAAGCATAGTAATAGCAGAAAAGAAGAAGAATACTGCACAAATTCCAATGCCAACAGTAAGCCCATATTTAGTTGCTATAAAACCAAGCACAAATGGTGAAAATGCAGATATTCCGCGTCCTGCATTGAAGCAAAATCCTGCACCTAAAGTTCTTATGCGTGTAGGAAACAATTCTCCAAAATAAGAGCCAAATAACCCCACAAAAGAGATGAAAAAAGCATAAAATGGTCCCATCAATAAAATCATCATTGGGTCTTCAACCATTACATAAATAGGTAATGTAATTGTGGTACCAATGAATGATAAGATAATCGCTTTTTTACGCCCTATGTTGTCAGATAACCAACCAAATAAGTTATAACCGACAAACATTCCTATGTTTAATATTAGAAAAAACAAAGACATTGTTTTTATGTCTAATCTTCGGACTTGTACTAAAAATGTTGGTATCCATGTAGTCGATCCCCAATATGCAACAAAAGCAAAACTTGATAATAGTGTGGCAAGAATTGTTCTTTTAAAAAGATTTGGAGCAAAAATCTCTTTAATTGAAATATTGCTTATATCGCCTTTTGCGATTCTATCTTCTTTTTGGTTTTTCCAAACTTCTGATTCAGGCACAAAAAAGAAGATATAAAGTGCTGCAAAAATTGAACCTGCACCCGTTAAAAATAGAGCTCGCCAACCAAATTCAGGTATTATGAGTGAAGAAAGAAATGCAGCTATCCCAGCTCCAGCTGGAAATGAGCTTAAAACAAAAGCAGCAGCTCTCCCACGTTGTTTTGCGGGCCAAGATTCAGCTATATAAGCAGCGATAATACCCCACACTCCACCTAACGCTAATCCTGCTGTAAAACGTAACATTAACAAAACGATCCAATTTGGACTTAATGATATTGCAGCAGTTAATATTCCAAAAATGATTAAACTCCAGATTAATGATGTTCTTCTTCCATGATTGTCAGAAAACCAACCAACAATGACACTACTTAACCCAACCCCTAGTAGCGTTGCGGTGCCAAGTAGTCCCCCTTGGGACATTGTCATATCCATGTCTTTCATAATTGCAGGTAATGAAACAGCCAATAAAGTAATATCCATTGCATCAAACATGTACCCAAAAAAACCGCCAACAAGTACATGCCATTTATTAAGTAATTTTGTTTTCATTGCGTTTACTCCTGTAAATTATGGCATTATTGCAATGGTTCGAGTCCAACCTGCACTTGCTTTTTTGATTTTTACTGGTAAACATGACACAGTAAATCCAAAAGCAGGTAATTTATCTAGATTAGTTAGTTTTTCTAAGTGGTAATATTCTTTTTCAATGCCTGCAAAATGTCCTTCCCAAATAATTGATTTGTCATGCGTTTCTCTGAACTTCTCTGCTACAAGTGGTAATGGACTGTCCCAGCTCCAAGCATCGGTACCTACAATTTTTATTCCTTGATTGAGTAGAAAAAGTGTGGCTTCTCTTCCCATTCCACAACCTTTTACCAAATATTCTTTTGAGCCATAATATTTTTGTGCGCCTGATTGAATTAGTACTATATCTAACGGTTTCAATTTATAACCAATACGATCTAATTCTTTTTCAATATCTTTAGCAGTAACAATATAACCCGCAGGGAAATGAGAAAAATTCAACATCACTCCGTCAGAAATGCACCACTCTAATGGCATCTCATCAATAGTCTTGGCTTTTTCTCCATTATTCATTGTTGGATGATAGTGCCAAGGTGCATCGAGGTGTGTCCCACTATGGGTTGTTAATTTGACATATTCAATTGCCCAGCCCAAGCCTTTTGGTAAATCGTCATTAGTAGCTGTTGGAAAAAAAGTTTTGATATGTTCAGCTCCTTTAATATGATCCCAATAATCAATTTCGGTTGGCATAGAAGGTGGATCATTAGGTGTGCGATCTTCAATTACTATACTTAGATCTATGATTTCCATTCATTTCTCCTTTCATTTAAGTTTTGGTTATTACCTGAAAATAAATTATTCACAATATAAAATTAATTGAACGATCATTCAAATTGAATATTTAAAAATATGGCAGCGATCACAAATTTGAGTGAACGTTCAATTATTATTGAGGTAAAAATGTGCTAATTTTTTAGTTTAATTGATAGGGTAATGTATGGTTAAAAGGAAGAATCTATATTTGAAAAGGATTTGATAATATCAAAAGTGGATTGGTAATCGTATTTGGGTTTTGTTAGTACGGCATGTAATCCTTCTATTGAATAATGATAAAGATATTGACAAGCAATTTCTGGATTTTCGATAGAGCAAATATCATGTGAAAGGAACTTTATTCGATCAGCTTCTGCAAAAGTGTTACACATAAGTCCAACTAAAAAATCGAATCCCCAATGAATTTGTTCTTTAGTTGCTGAGGGATAGGCTCTTTTTAATTCCACAATAAAGAATTCGGCATAAGGATCAAATTGTTCACATAAAATTGATAAACCTAGTGCTGAGCCTGATGATAAAAGCCGTGCAACATTAATAGCATAGTAACGCCAACCTTCACCACCATAAAGAGTGTTATAAAGATAAGGTGCTAAAAAAGATTCAACGATTTTTTCTAACGACATAGGCTCATCGCCGTTCTGATTTTTATAGTAATTAAGCAAACGGATTCGGTCTGAACTTAATTTACCAATCCTACGTCGAATGACTGCTTTAAATAGCTCTTCTTTTGAGCCAAAATGGTAATGAACTAAGGCTAATTTTACGCCTGCATCTTCTGTGATATCTCTAATTGATACTTCACTGTAACTAGCTTGAGCAAAAAGCCTTTCTGCTGAATTAAGAAGTTTGTCTGCGGTCGTATTTTTCATAATATTTATATTTAATTGATTTTGATTAAAATTACCATTCAATTATATTAATTTTTTTATGGTGCTCATTGCTGGTAAATAACCTATAATTTTATACTATACCACATTTATTGAGCGTAAAATATCGTCCTGAAAATTATAAATTAAGATTTAAAATTTCTTATTGCGTTATTTAATAGCTAATTTTTCTGTTCAGAACGTTTCCATTCACAAATTCCATAAATGGCATTAAATAGATAAATTAAGTACTGTGTTGCGATAATAATATTATTGGTATAAATATTTAACCCGATTACTAATACATTTAATATTATCCATAAATACCAGTTAAAAGAGTATCTCATCATTAATAATAACTGAGCAACTAAACCTAATCCAAAGATGAAACAATTAGTAATGAGTTGGTAGCTTGTATTGAATGAACCAATTTTATCGGTTAGATAAATATTGAGAAAGGCTGTAACAATCAGAAAGATGAGTGTATATAAAAATGCAGTTTCATTAAGTGAACGAACCTTAACATTTTTATCATTATCAAGGTTCTGTTTCCATGTAAATAAGCCATAGATATGCGAACAAAAGTAGTACAAAGGCGGTAATCCAGCACCAATATTGCCACCAAGGATATTCGCGCAACATTCTGCAACTGCGGCAAACATACCCAATACATTACCCATGTTTTTACGTTTAGCTAATAGAATGACGCATAATAGACCACAAAAAGCACCTATGTAGGAAGTTGTATAGCGTAAATTGAAGTTAGTAAATGGATCTGTGTATAAAAATGCCAATGTTACACATAATATACAAAAAAATGGATAGAATTTATTGCGTCCAATTAAAATAGTAATGTCGCTTAATTTATTCATAATTAATACTCTTCATCGTTAATAAGTTGGTTAACTAGTTCAATACAGCGCAAATAGCGCTCTTCGTAATCGGGTGAGTCAATTTGAATATAGTTGATGTTATTTTTTTCTAAAATTGCGACTAGTAATTTTTGAAAATCTTTACGTTGTTTTGGACTGCCTAAATGGCGTAAACCGTCAGCAACCCAAGGCGTATTGTTACCAAGCAAAATGACTAGATCGAAACGGTAGTTATTAATCATCGCTTGTAAAAAAGGATGCTCTTTACCTTCATATTTTTTACAAAAAGCTTGTGTCGTGACAAAATCAGTATCAATAAAAGAGACTTTATTGGCATGTTTTATTGCAAAATCGATATATTGTGCATGACCTAAAGCAATTTTATCATAATCTGCATATTGCAAAGCTCGTTCATCGCCTCCAAGGTGTGAAAATACATAATCCCGACCATATTCCCAAGCACTGGTAGTATTAAATACATTAGCAAGCTTGTTGACTAAGGTGGATTTGCCACTTGATTCGCCGCCCAAAATAGCTACTGTTCGGACAAAAAACGGCCTGACTTCTGTTGGAATATACTGCCAATTCTTTAGTGGTGCTTGACGGATTTGTGTGCCACTGACTTGCATAAATTGTCGTTTTGGATCGATGAGTACGGTATTTAAATCAAATAGATCTTTATACATTGCAACATCTTGTGGTTCACTTGAGTAAACGCAATCAGGTTTTATACCCTTTTCTTGAAACAGTTTTTTAACGCGTTCACTCCACTCATGCCAACCATTTGGGTAAGTTGGGATGCCATCTTCTTCTAATAATTCAATGTGGATATTTTTTTGATATTTAAATGTTTGCAGTAGCCAGCGAATCCTATCATTGATAGTGGGTTGACGAGACATGGCACTTTGTTCAAAGAGTGCCATGTCGCGGATTGTATCGGAACACAGTACGACATATAGTTCATCAACTTGGCTAATTGCACGCTGAATAAGATAAATATGTCCTGTATGTAAAGGATAAAACTTTCCAAAGATAACACCGATTTTTTTGTCTTTGACGGGAGCTTCAATTTGTAAATATTGATGAAGAGATTGTAACTTTTGCGCACTTGGGTTTTTGATTTTGTCATTGATAAGTTGACTTAGGTAACCTTTAGTCATTTGGCAAGCATCGGCCACGGTTTGTAATGACAAATTTTTTCGTTTTATTGCCTTCTTTAAATAACTGAAGCTATTCATGAAGCCCCCTTATTTTTTGTTTTTTATTTTTAACAAAATATATATTATTTTTAATTATTGTTCAATATATTAAACAAAAATATTTTACTTTTAATCTGGTTATAATTTAATTTTATTCAATTGGTTAATGGAAAATCCTTAGTTTGAAAGGAATGGTGTGAAAATTCAAAAGATAGTTTTTTAATTGTGTTTGCAGATAATAATGTAACACTTAATAATGTCATGATATTACCTCGTTATTTAGTAATAATATTTCACCAAAATATGCTTACACCATTGACGTAAAATGCCAAATAACTGCTTATTGATATTGTTGTTTATGATTAGTTACTAATGATTTTAAATAAATCTGTTTCACTTAATGATGCTAATATGATGGCACAAAATATAATAAAGAAACGGGCGAATTAACATGACAATTTAAGCTCAGTCCTAGTGAAAATAAAAATCTTACTTTAAGTTTCAAATTGGCTTATCTAAAAGACAAAGTTGACGATATAATTGGCTTATAAATAAATCAATAATAGAAATAG
Source organism: Gilliamella sp. ESL0254 (assembly GCF_013344985.1). NCBI lineage: Bacteria > Pseudomonadati > Pseudomonadota > Gammaproteobacteria > Orbales > Orbaceae > Gilliamella > Gilliamella sp. ESL0254. The sequence continues at coordinate 1,199,080 of NZ_JAAEDU010000001.1, read as the reverse complement.
AGTATGTTAAACGAGTGGTTAAACCAATTTAAACAAGATAGCCAAGTTAGTTTGCTTGATATCCACTTGGCAGCGTTTTTAACCAATAGAGCGATGTTAAATGATGATATTACTGTTAAACGTTTTAGTTTTTTGGTTTTATCTTTAAGTAAGGAGGTAAGAGCGGGACATGTTTGTCTTAATCTGACATTCTTAAATCACGCAACGATTGAACCATTGCTCTGGTTAGCTTTAGGCTCGCCAAGCGAGCAAGATTGGAACACCACACTTGAACAAGCACGCCAGAGTCAGGTTGTGAGTGATGGAACAAACTTATCTCCCCTTGTCTTTATTGACGATAAAATTTATTTTCAAAGAATGTGGCTTGACGAAAAGAATGTTGCCCAATATTTCAATCATACTACTTTTGATGATCAACCATATTATTATTCTGATTTAAACGCTATATTAAATCAGCTTTTTACTCATTATCAATCTCAGATTGATTGGCAAAAAGTTGCTGTTGCTGCGGCATTAACGCGCAAAGTTGCGATTATTTCAGGTGGACCGGGTACGGGTAAAACAACTACCGTAGCTAAGATCTTAGCAGGAATTTTGTTAACCAATCCTAATGCTCGAATTGTGACGGCCGCCCCGACGGGAAAAGCCGCATCAAGGTTAACTGAATCACTGAGCCGAACAATAGAACAACTTGCTTTTACATCACTAAACCTAAAGGCAGAAGCGATCACCTTACACCGTTTACTCGGTGCAAAAGCAGATAACAGTTCATTTACGCATAACAAAAATAATCCATTACATATTGATGTGTTAGTTATTGATGAAGCATCAATGGTTGATTTAAATATGATGGCAAGAGTAATAGAAGCGTTACCAACATCTGCCCGTTTAATCTTATTAGGTGATAAAGATCAGCTTTCATCTGTTGAAGCTGGGGCTGTATTTGGTGACCTTTGTACTTTTATTACTCATGGTTATAGTCAACCGCGTGCAAAAGAGCTAAGCCAATTAACGGGTTATATTGTGCCCGTTTGCGAGCAAACAGCTACAATTACTGACAGTATTTGCTTATTACAAAAGAGTTACCGTTTTAACGAGTCATCAGGTATCGGTTTGCTAGCTAATGCAGTGAAAGAAGGGCGATCTAGTACGGTTAAGCAGTTATTAACAGACGAGTCACTAAACGATATCCAATATCATCCACTATCATCTCAACAAGCTTATTATAGTGTATTACAAGACAGCATTCACCATTATAAACATTACTTACATGTTATTAAGCAACAAGGTACTAGCAACATAGCCGCAGTCTTAGCTAAATTTGCCGAATATCGCTTGCTTTGTGCTGTTAGAGAAGGGCATTTTGGTATAGAAGGTTTAAACAAACAAATTGAATTATTATTAGCGAAAAACCAATTGATTCATGTAAGAAACAAAGAAACGTGGTATGTAGGGCGGCCTATTATGATTTTGCGTAATAGCACTTCATTAGGGCTTTATAATGGTGATATTGGCATTACATTAATGGCCGAACACGATAGTTCAAAATTACGTGTATATTTCCCTTTTGCTGATGGTTCGATTAAAGGATTTTCACCGTTTCGATTACCTGAGCATGAAACGGCTTACGCTATGACTATCCATAAATCACAAGGTTCAGAGTTTGATCATGTGAATATTATCCTGCCAACTGATTATTCCCCGTTACTAAATCGTTCATTGCTTTATACCGCCATTACTCGTGCTAAAAAAACGGTTTCCATTTATGCCACTGAACCAATTTTATTACAAGCTATTAAATCACAAACACAAAGGCATAGTGGTTTAGTCAGTTTATTGCAAAATAATGGCTAAGTTTATTCCATTAAGAGTATTAAAGCTGATTATTTTATAAGATGATGTGATAAAACAAGGAACAATAATAAAACAGGGCGATAAGCCCTGTAATAATTAACTTAATGAATAATTTTAGCTAAAAAGTCTTTAGCTCGATCGGATTGTGGATTTGTGAAGAATTGCTCTTTTGACGTATCTTCAATAATTTCGCCTGCATCCATAAAGATAACACGATTTGCCACTTTTCGCGCAAAACCCATTTCATGAGTAACAACCATCATTGTCATACCTTCATAAGCTAGCTCAACCATTACGTCTAACACTTCATTAACCATTTCGGGATCAAGTGCTGAGGTTGGTTCGTCAAACAACATCACAATCGGATCCATACATAATGCGCGCGCAATAGCAACACGTTGTTGTTGACCCCCAGAAAGCTGGGCAGGGTATTTATTTGCATGAGCAAGTAAACCAACACGCTCTAAAAGGCTAAGTGCTTTTTCACGCGCTTCATCATCTGTTCGGCCTAACACTTTGATTTGAGCTAGTGTTAGATTTTTTAAAATAGTTAAATGGGGGAATAGTTCAAAGTGTTGAAACACCATGCCCACTTTAGAACGTAATTTAGATAAGCTAGTTGCTTTACTTGTTACTTCTTTTCCTCCAATAATGATTTGGCCTTTTTGTACTGGCTCTAAACCATTGACTGTTTTTATCAGGGTTGATTTTCCTGAACCTGAAGGACCACAAACAACTACAACTTCGCCTTTACCGACTTTTGTTGTACAGTTTTTTAATACTTGAAATTGTCCATACCATTTTGATACATTTTCTAAGGAGATCATCGATTTATCCCTTTCTTAAAATAATTAACTAAACGTGAAGCAGTAAAACAAATTACAAAATAACTTGCTGCCGCAAAAATAATCATTGAGTACTTATCAGTACCACCTTGTGTGTTACCAATGCGTGTAATACTTGCGCCAAATAGATCTATTAACCCCATAACATAAACTAAAGATGTATCTTGGAATAAGATAATACCTTGGGTTAATAATAATGGCACCATTGATCTAAAAGCTTGCGGTAAGATAATTAAACGCATTGCTTGAGTTTTAGTCATACCTAATGCATAAGCTGCATGATATTGCCCTTTAGCAACAGCATTAATACCCGCGCGAATAATTTCTGAATAATAAGCCGCTTCAAAAAGCGCGAAAGCAATCATTGCGGACGCGACTCGAACTTCAGCATAAGGCGGCAGATTAAACACATATTTAATGACTTGTGGCAATGCTAAATAGAACCATAACAACACTAATAATAGCGGAATGGAACGGAATAAATTAACATAACATTTAGCAAAAAAGTTAAGTAATTTATTATTTGATAAACGCATTAAAGCTAGTGCTGTACCCCACACAATACCAAAAACAACAGCTGTGAAAGTGATTTGCACTGTTAACCATAAACCATCAATTAGTACAGGATAATTATTTTTATCTGATACCAATGGAGGTATATTTACAATCCAATTATATAATTGTGTATTTGTAATCCAATCAATTAAATACATATTACCCTCCATGACTCATGTTAGGTAAGCGAGTGTATTTTTCAACAATTCGCATCACAGTAATTACCACATAGTTAATCAACATAAAGGCAATAGTAACACCCAACAAAATTTCAACAATGCTATTGGTAGACTCATTGATACGATCAATTTGACCGATCAAATCAATTAAGCCAATTGTTGAAGCAACTGATGAGTTTTTAATAATGTTGGTCATTTCTGATGTTAATGGAGGAATAATACGTCGATAAGCGTTTGGTAGTAAAACATACATATAAGCTTGTCGATTAGTTAAACCAAGAGCAATAGCGGCATAGCGCTGACCTTTGGGTAACGTTTGAATGCCAGTTCTAACTTGTTCAGCAATACGAGCTGAAGTAAACAACCCTAGCGCTATTGCGGCAGTGATAAATGCACTTACATTAGGTGATAAGTCAGATATAAACCAAATTTTTAAACGGCCACTTAATATTACAGGCAGTATCATATACCACAAGAACATTTGCACCAGTAATGGAATATTCCGAAATAGTTGAATATAACCTGCTGCAAAGTTATTTAAAAACTTATTGTCTAAAGTTCTACATATTCCCACAAGAGACCCTAGCACAAAAGCGATGATCCACGCAGTAACTGCTAATGAAACAGTCACAAGAACTCCATCTAATAGCCAATTTAAGTAAATACCATCACCGTAAGGGGTGGGTTGAAAAAATAACATCCAATTAAAACTCATGATGGAGTCTAAAAAACGCCACGATAAAGCTGCAATAGGTTCAAAAGATAATGTCCAATTAAAACTCATAATATATTTAATTCGCTAAATTAGATTATGTACTAAATGCGAAAGCATTTAGTACATTGGATTAGAAAGAATAAGAAAAGTATTAATCTAATGCTTTATCATTAGGATTGGCAAATAGCTCAACCATTTTTGGTGAAATTTCAAGACCCATATTTGCACCTTTTGGTGGAACTGGTTGAGTAAACCATTTGTTATATGATTCTAATGCCTTTCCTGACTTTTGCGCATCAGCAATGGTTTTATCCATTAATTGCTTAAATTGTGTATCGCCTTTTCTTAACATACAGCCATAAGACTCATAAGATAAAGGTTCACCAACAATCTTCCATTCAGCTGGGTTAATCGCACGCGAACGTTCACCAGCAAGTAAAGCATCATCCATTAAAAATGCTACCGCACGACCTGTTTCAAGTGCGTTAAAAGCATCGCCATGATCTTTTGGCGTAATGATACGAATTCCTAAGTTATCTTTACTATTGATTTGGTTTAAACGAATTTCAGAAGTTGTACCTGCGGTTGTTACCACATTTTTGCCTTTTAAGTCTTCAATACTATTGATATTGCTATCTGCTTTAACTAGGAAGCGAGTACCAACAATAAAAATACTGTCTGAAAAATCAACTGTTTTTTGGCGTTCAAGGTTATTCGTTGTCGAACCGCATTCAAAATCATAAGTATAGTTGTTTAATAACTGAATACGGGTCTTAGAAGTAATCGGTAAATATTTTACTTGAAGATTTGGTAAATTTAATTCTTTTTTTACTGCATCGATAATTAAATTAGAATAATCTTGTGAATAACCAATAACTTCTTGTTTTTCACCATAATAGGAAAATGGAATCGAAGATTCTCGATGACCAACAACAATAACACCTGTATCTTTAATTTTGGCTAATGTTCCGCTTAATTCTTCTGCTACAGCCGAACCAGCCATGAGACCTAACATTGCAAATGATAGTACTAATTTGGTTAATTTTGTCTTTTTGTTCATACTCATCTCCTACTGTGTAATTTGTATCATATTAAATATATTTAATATTTTTACAAAGGGCATATATTATAACTTATTTTTTGGTATAAAAGTACTTTTTACTGTTTATTTATCTATATCGGAGCTATATGAAATCAGCAATTAGCGTGTTTTTGCTAATAATTGATTCCATTAAAAGTTCTTAAGCCCAATTATATTTAAGCAATAATTATGCCAGTATCATAAATTATGAACGTCTTTTTATCAAAAGTGAGATAAACATCAATGCCATAATGATAAAATAAGGAACATTTCCCCATGTTGCATAAGGCGTTAGCCCAGTTGTGGGTGAAACAGAAGCCAATAAAACACCTGTTTCAAATTGAGGTAATTGTTTAACAATATTGCCATGCTGATCAATAATTGCGGTAATACCCGTATTGGTGCTACGAATTAAAGGCCGACCAAACTCGAGCGCTCTTGCTTGTGCCATTTGTAAATGTTGTTTAGGACCAATGCTATTACCAAACCATGCATCATTTGACACCGTCAATAAAAAATCGCTATCAGGAGTAAATTTTTGTCGCATTAAATCTGACAAAATAATTTCATAACAAATAGCAGGCGTAAATTTAAAGCCTTTTATTTCAAGTTGTGGTTGTTTTGCTTCGCCAGATTTCATTGATGACATAGGAACGTTAAGTAATTCCGCAATTGGTTCAAGTACTGATTCTAGTGGCGTAAATTCACCAAAAGGTACTAAATGGTGTTTTTGATAACGATTCACTGTAGGGTATTGATAGGGTTCTTTTTCGCCCAATATCAATAGCGTATTATAGATATCACCATTGGATTGATAACCGTTTTCACCAAAACGATAATCAATAATACCGACAGCAATTTCAGCATTATGTGATCTGGCTTCGTTGTCTAAATATTGTAAAAATGATTGCTGATTAATTTCGTAATCAGTGATGCTAGCTTCTGACCATATAATGATTTTATTTTCTTCTAGGTTATCTTTAGTGAGTTTAGCATAGGTTTGTAACGTATTATTCAGTTGCTCTCTTGTCCAACGAACTGACTGCGAAATATTGCCTTGAATTAAAGCAAAATTAGCTGAACGGGTATTATCTACCGTTGTCCAATCGATATCGTTGAATGAAATTGGTGCAAAAAAGATCGCAAGCAGTGCAAAAAATGCACCAAAAGTGTACATTTTGGGCACTTTTGTGCTAGTGGCCTTTATACCATAAATCAATAAACCACATAACAGTACTAAAAGCAGATTAACACCATCGATCCCAATTACAGGAAAATAAGCATGTAAAGGGCTATCTATTTGGCTATATCCCAATTGCAACCAAGCAAACCCTGTTAAAATATAGCCACGTAAAAACTCGGTGATTTGCCAAAAAATTGGCGCCACAAGTACAAGCTGTTTAAATGAAAATTGCGGAGCAAATCGATTGACCATTCTTAATAAGAAAGCAAATAGCATCGGGTAAAGCGACAAATAGAGAATTAAAAGCCCCAAAATAATCACAGCTACAAAAGGCGGTAATTCCCCATACTGCTTAATACTGATATAGACCCAGTGAATCCCAGCCGAAAAGTAGCCAACGCCCCAACTTAATCCAAGCAACATGGCCTGTTTTTTTGATTTATCGGCAATAAGCCATAATAGCCCCGTAAACGACACAAAGGCTAAAGGCCAAATATGAAAAGGGGCATAGCTAAATACCGCTACACCACCAAAAAATAGGCTCAATAATATGTGTTTAAACATTGTCAGGTAACTCTAAATTAGGCACTGTTGCCCCTTCTGGAATTGTCACATGGAGTTGAATAATGCGCCGACGATCGGCAATGGTAACTTTAAATTGATAACCATCAATGGTGATGCTTTCGCCACGTAAAGGTAACCGCCCAAAATGTTGCATGACTAGTCCACCAATAGTGTCCATTTCGTCATCACTAAAATGAGTGGCAAAAATGTCATTGAAATCCTCGACTGGTGTCAGTGCTCGAACGGTATAAACCGAAGGAGACAAGCGGCGGATATCGCGATCTTCAACCTCGTCATATTCATCTTCAATATCGCCTACTATCAGCTCTAAAATATCTTCGATAGTTACAAGTCCTGACACACCACCAAATTCATCAATAGCCATCGCCATATGATAACGCTGCATGCGAAACTCTTTTAACATATGATCGACGCGCTTACTTTCAGGCACAACAACAGTAGGTCTAAGGATTTTTTTAAGATCAAAATTATCCACACCTTGGCGAATAAAAATCAACAGATCTTTTGCTAACAAAATCCCTTCAATATGATCTCTATCTTCACTAATAACAGGATAACGGGAATGTCCATGTTCAGAAATAATATCTAAACACTGATCAAGAGAGTAATTGTCTTTAATGGTAACAATTTGAGAGCGGGGGATCATAATATCACGAATGCGTTGCTCGGCAATATCCATGACGCCTTCAATCATATCAAGCGTATCTGGATCGATAAGCTCGTTTTCTTCGGCTTCGCGGATCACTTCGATCAGTTCTTCTTTATCTTTTGGCTCTGAATTAAATAATTGACTTAACCATAATGCAAACCCTTTTTTAGGTCTCCGGTGATTATCATCACTCATTTGTACTCTTCCTTTCTTGCTTTATTATTAATGTAATATTTCTTACTTAGTGTACTAAATTTGTCTACTAAATGATCTTACAAAATAGCATAAAATCAAACGGTTTATCATACACTTTTATTCATCAATGGGTTGATAAGGATCTTCAAACCCCAGTTGCTGCATAATATCTACTTCGATATTTTCCATTTCTTCGGCTTCTTCGTCAAGAATATGATCATAACCGAGTAAATGCAAACAGCCATGTACAATCATATGCGCCCAGTGCGAAGTTAATGATTTATGTTGTTGCTTGGCTTCGGCTTCGACAACTTGTTTACAAATGATAAGATCGCCCAATAAAGGAACATCAATCTCAATGGGTGATTCAAATGGAAAAGATAAAACATTGGTTGGTTTATCTTTATGACGATAAGTATTATTTAATTGCTGACTTTCTTGTTCATCAACAATACGGATAGTCAGTTCAGCATTATCCACAAATTGCGGCAAAATAACCTCTAACCATTGCAAAATTTGCGCTTCGGCTGGCAAATTTTGGTTATCTTCTGTAGCAATTTGTAAATCTAAAATAATTGCGCTCATTTTATTTTGTTTACCTTACTTTATTATTCACGGTGATAAGGATGATTTGTGGTTAAACTCCACGCGCGGTAAAGGCTTTCAGCCACAATGACACGCACTAAAGGATGGGGAAGAGTAAGTGGCGACAGTGACCAACTCTGCTCAGCCGCCGCTTTGCAAGCAGGTGATAAACCTTCTGGTCCACCAATTAACAAACTCACATCGCGTCCGTCGACTTTCCAGCGTTCTAATTGTTCAGCTAAATTATGGGTTGTGTAAGGTTTACCGGGAATATCAAGTGTCACAATACGATTACTTTTACCGCAGGCATTTAACATCAATTCGCCTTCTTTATCTAAAATTCGCACAATATCGGCATTTTTAGTACGCTTACCAGCGGGTATTTCAACAAGCTCTAACGGCATATCCTTAGGAAAGCGCGCACGATAATCATCAAAAGCCGTGGTGACCCAACTTGGCATCTTCGTACCAACAGCAATCAGCTGAATCTTCACGCCATTAACTCCAAAGCTTCTCTAGTTCGTAAAGCTGACGGCTCTCTTCTTGCATGATATGCACAATCACTGAATCCATATCAACCACAACCCAATCGGCATCGGTCTTACCCTCGCTACCTAACACTAAATGACCCTGTTTTTTGGCTTCGTCAAGCAGGTGATTAGCAATAGACGAAACATGACGGTTTGAAGTGCCCGTGCAAATAATCATATAATCAGTAATGCTCGACTTACCACGAACATCAAGGGTAACAATATCCTTACCTTTTAGATCATCAATCTTATCAATAATAAAATCTTGTAACGACTGCTGCAAAATAAACTCTCTATGTTTAAAAAATAAAGCGCTAGTATATCACGAATTTATAAAATAACGGTGATGATAACTTACACATATTTTTATTGATTATTGGGATTGTTTTTTTCTTTTCTTTTCTTTTTTGCTAATCTATCTTCACGCATTTTTTTTATCTGTTCTTTTCTGTTTTTCTTTATTTGGTCTCTTTTCAATTTTTTTTGATTATTTATCGCTAAACGTTCCTCTTCTTTTGCTGTATCTTTTATTACCTTTTTTGCTGTATTTTCTGCTTTAGGCTTTTTTTCTCTATATATGCTAAGTGCAGCTAGCACCTCTGTTAACGACGATATAACCACAAAGAATAAAAGTCCTAAAAATAAACCTAATAAAGATGGGTATATTGGATTGTAATTGTGACTAATACGCGGATAGATTCTAACTGTTGCTGCCTCTGCAAAATTGGTATTAAATAAAAAAAGTAAGAAAAATATCGCTTTCATAATACATGCAATCTAACTGAGTAATTTTCAGTTATTTCATTTTATAAAAATAGATAAATGTTAAAGGAAATTTGAACAAGAAAAAAGACCTTATTTTAAGGTGAAAATTTTTTAGAAAAGTGATAAACCAGCAAAACCACAAATTCTTCAAACAACCCAATCAATCCCAACCAAAAAGTCGTCAGAAAAGGCATTGATTTTATTTAAGTTTTTGGTGACTGTTTTTTTGCAAGGTACTGTTCGTCTGTGACCTTTTCTAACCATTCTACGTTTTTACCGTTAAGTTCTTCAACTACTGAAATATGAGTCATAGCATTATGTGGTGAAGCACCGTGCCAGTGCTTAACGCCAGGAGGGCAGGTAATGACATCTCCGGGAAGAATTTCAATAATTGGTCCACCCCATTCTTGGGTGTAACCTACGCCAGAGGTGACCACTAGGGTTTGCCCAAGTGGATGAGTATGCCAAGCAGAGCGAGCTCCCGGCTCAAAAGTCACATAAGCGCCCGAAGTCCGAGATGGAGCAGTAGCAGAAAATAGTGGGTCAATTCTTACATTGCCAGTAAAAAACTCTTCTGATCCTTTTATAGAGGATTGTGATCCATTTTTAATCAATTTTTGTGACATAATATTATTTTCCTTTGCGTGGGGCTTGTTGAACAATAATTCATTATTATCAATGTGATTAATGATGTTTGTGATACTTTTTATGACAAATTTTTTTAGATAACTAACAGTAAGTTGTTATTGACTATAATCCGCTCAATGTGTTGTAAACAGACGTTCTATTCGTCTTGTTGGTTGAGCGTTGCCAATTACGGTAGTTATTGTATCTGTTTTATTCAAAATTGTGTATTAATAAACCAATTTTTACAAAAAGTAATACCCACTGTTAGGGTATTACTTTAGTGAAACGACTCGATCAAACAACGGGTTATCTGTCAAACGATGCGTAACCATCAACAGAGTTTTACCTCTACAAGTTTGTTTAATTAATTGAATAATTTGTTGTTCGGTTTGCTGGTCAAGGCTTTCTGTTGGTTCGTCCATTAAAATTAATGGTGAATTGTGGAGCAATGCCCTTGCTATGCCAATACGGCGGATTTCGCCTCCTGATAGTGAGCGCCCGCCTTGTCCAAGCGGTAACTCTAGCCCGTGCTCAGTACTGAGTAGTTTGTCGAGCTCGACTTGATGTAATACTGCTGTGAGTTGCTCGTCGGTTGCTTGTTCATTACCAATTAATAAATTTTGCCGTAGACTATCACTAAAAATAGTAATCACTTGCGGGACAACGGCGATCGCTTGGCGAAGTGTAGGTTCGTCAAGTTGATTGATTGGGATGTCGTTAATAAAAATCTCTCCTGAATTGGGGTCCCAACAGCGGTTGATCAAACTTAATAAAGTCGATTTACCGCAACCTGTTTTGCCAATTAGGCCAATGTGTTCGCCAGCTTTGACCGTTAGAGAAAAATCGGTTAATACTGCAAAAGGTTGATTTGGATAGCTAAAATTGATGTTATTTAACTGTAAGTTAGCCGATTTTAAGTCAATAATTTGTCCTTGTGCTTTAAATTGTACATCAGGCTTTTGATTAAAAATAGCGGTAGTGCGAGTAGCCGATGTAAGTACTTGCCCTAAAAAGATAAATGCACCGGGTATAGGCATGAGTATTTCGGCACTGGCAAGGCTAACAAAGACAAATAACGCGACTAAAGGCGATAGCGTGTATTGTGTGATTAGCCATAGCACTAATAATGTTAAAAAACCTGCAATTAGCAAGACAAGTGCACTTGATAGTGCCATTAATGTCGATTGGCGTTGTTGATTGTAAAGCCAATTTGATTCAAGTTCATCCAGTTTTGCGCGATAGCGTGATTGTGCATTAAATAGGGTGAGTTCGGCTTGTCCTTGTAGGTAGTTGATTAATTGTAATCGATATTCGTTTTGTTGTTGTGCTAGTGTTGTTCCTAGTTGTTTGCCAGCTTGATAAAAGATGACCGGTACTACAAGTAAGGTAGAAGTTAGAATAATGCTGATGATTAATGCAATCGGTAAGTTGATACTTGCTAACCCAATAAATAACACGCCAATAGTTACAAGTGCAGTGACAATAGGCGAAAACAGCTTTAGATATAAGTGATCAAGCGCATCAATATCGACAATAAAGCGATTAAGCAAGTCGGCTTTTTGGTATTGGGCCAGTTGGTTGGTGCTAAGTGGTAGTATTTTTTTAAACGCTAGGGTTCTTAAATAAGCAAGTAGTTTAAAGGTGGTATTGTGATCAACCAAGCGCTCCATGTAACGCGCAGCGGTTCGTGTTATTGCTGCTGCGCGCACGCCTGCTGCAGGTAACATATAGTTAAATGTATATAATCCTGCTGCACCAGCCACAGCAGTAGACGCTAAAAACCACCCTGATAATGATAGTAAAAATACACTGGCAAATAGGGTTAAGATGGATAGCGATAATCCCAGCATAATCTGCCAAAAATAGTGTTTATAGAGTGCAATATATGGGCGTAATGTGGTTAGCATGAACTCTCCTTGTTATGGCAGTATAGTTCCCCTTTTGATAGTTGCCATATTTGGTCAAAATGTTGCATATCGTCATTTTGATGGGTGATGGTGATGCTATTGGTTGCAATATTTTGTTGATCTAAGTTTTGTATGGTTTGTTTGTCTAAACTTGCTGTTGGTTCATCAAGGATGAGTAATTGGCAAGGTTTTAACATGGCACGAGCTAATGCGATTCGCTGGGCTTGTCCTACTGATAATCTGACGGCATCTTCACCAACAGGGGTATCTAAACCCGCGGGTAATTTGGCGATAACTTCGGTCAATTGTGCTTGACGTATGACGGTTTGAAGTTCTTGCTGTGTGGCATTTTGTTTACCAAGTAAAATGTTGTCGCGCACTGAGCCATTAATTAAGTACGGGTTTTGTCCGATCCAGCTAATTTGTTGTTGCCATGTTTTGATATCTATCTGGTTGAATTCGATACCGTTAATTCTGAGCGAGCCTTGATAAGGTAAAAAACCCAGTAATACTTGCATTAACGAGCTTTTTCCCTCGCCACTTGTACCAATAAGTGCCAATTTAAAAGGGGCATGTAATGAAAATGACAACGGCCCGACAATAGGTTTTCCTTCGTTTGATATGACAATTAAGTTGTTGGCTTCAATTGTTTGTATCGCTTGATTAAATGGGGTATTGGCTGGTGTTATGTTGGTGTGTTGTTGTGGTGATTTTTGGGTTAAGAATGTTTCGATATTATCGGCTGCGGCAATGGCTTCAGCTTTGGCGTGGTAATAAGTGCCCAGATCGCGTAAGGGTTGAAAATACTCAGGAGCTAAGATAAGCGCAAAAAAACCAGCAAATAAGGTGACTGTGCCATTGTATGCGCCAAAGTTAAATTCGCCTAAATACGAAAATCCAAAATAAACCGCCACAATAGCGATCGAAATAGAAGTAAAAAACTCCAATACCGCTGAAGACAAAAACGCGACTTTTAGAACTTGCATGGTTTTAATTCGAAAATCCTCAGACGCGCGGGCGATTTCGTTGGTCTGTTTTTCGCCTTGATTGAATAGTCGAATGGTATTAAGCCCCTTTAAACGATCCAAAAAGTGGCCGCTTAAATAGGATAGGGCTTTAAAATGACGGCGGTTAATATCCGCAGCGCCCATCCCGACTAAGATCATAAAGATAGGAATGAGTGGCGCAGTGCAAAGCAAAATGGCGGCAGCTACCCAGTTAAAAGGGAAAATCGCAATACAAATTAATATTGGCGCCATACTTGCTAGTCGCATTTGTGGCAAGTAGCGGGCAAAAAAGTCATGTAATTTGTCGACTTGTTCAATCAACAAGGTGCTCCATGCACCAGTGGTGCTTTGATTTAAATAGGATGGACCATGTAATTCAAGTTGGTTAATTAATTGGCACCGAATTTGCTGCCGAACTTTTTTGCCTATGGCAAAGTTGATCTTTTCGCGTAGATAGATTAAACCTGCTCGACCGAATAGTACTGCAATTAATGCACCAAAAAAGGGCAAAATATCCACAAAATGTTGTTGTTCAACAATGATCCTTTGCAAAATTATTGCAAGCAATCCCGCTTGGATAATGATTAATATCGTTAAAATAAAGCCAGTTAAAATTGAAGCTCGCAAATTAGCCTTATGCCTTTTTGCATACTGTTTTAACCAGCCAAGTAGATAGGTCTGGCGTTTTTTATCTAGTGACATAAAGATTTTTACTACTTATTTTAAGTTATCCAAATAGTGTTCAGCATCTAAAGCCGCCATACAGCCCGTACCGGCTGACGTGATTGCTTGACGATAGACATGATCCATTACATCACCAGCAGCAAAAATCCCTTCGACACTGGTTTGAGTGGCGTTGCCTTGCGTGCCTGATTGTACTTTGATATAACCACCATTTAGTTCAAGTTGACCTTCAAAGATAGTGGTATTTGGTTTGTGACCAATTGCGATAAATACGCCTAAAACAGATAATTGTTCGGTCATATTTGGATCTTGTGTACTGCGGATCCTAACGCCAGTCACGCCCATATTATCGCCTAATACTTCGTCGATAACGCGATGCGTATGTAAGATAACTTTGCCTTCCTTAATTTTTTGATCTAAGCGATCCATTAATATTTTTTCAGCTCTAAAGCTATCTCGACGGTGAATTAAATGGACTTCGCTAGCTATATTGGCTAAATACAGCGTTTCTTCAACCGCGGTATTGCCACCACCCACTACGGCAACTTTTTGGTTGCGATAGAAAAAACCATCACAGGTTGCACAAGCAGATACGCCTTTGCTTTTGAATGCTTCTTCTGACGGTAAACCTAGGTATTGTGCTGATGCACCAGTTGCAATAATAAGGGCATCACAACTATATTCAGTCTCACTACCAAAAAGTTTATAAGGCTTAGAACTAAAATCAACGCGATCGATCTGATCTAAAATAATTTCAGTATTAAATCTTTCAGCATGTTCTTTCATTTTGACCATTAATTCTGGTCCCGTTAAATCGGGTGCACCAGCTGGCCAGTTTTCAAGATCCGTTGTTGTTGTCAGTTGTCCACCTTGTTGCATTCCAGTAATTAACACAGGCGAAAGGTTAGCGCGTGCAGCATAAACCGCAGCAGTATAACCTGCTGGACCAGAACCGAGTATCAATAAACGTGCATGTTTGGTTTTCATTTTAAATCCTTATTTATTTTCAACTTTGCCTATTTTAGACAAAACTGGTGCAATTTATGGCAGTAAGTCTAACATTATCAATCTTTATAGTGCAAAAAAATTGGTTATTGTAGCAATAGGTAATGACAATAGGCTTTTTTAACGTTAAATAATCCGGTTATCTTTTCCTTTTCAGTTATTTTAAAATTAATTGTGATTTTTAAAACGATATTGTTTTTTGTTTTTGCTTCATTGCGTTTAAAATACGTCCCTTTGTTATTCTGAAATTTCTTTTTCTATTATTTGATAATGTATTTTTGCTTATCAATTTATTTGACATCCTAACAAAACGGGGGAGATGCTATGAATAATCCTTCAAAAGAAAGTGTAGAAGCAGTACTTACAAAAATTAATTGGGCACAAGAGATTTTAAATTCGGTACAACAAAATGTCAGCGATCCTCAGATTGGTAATATTTTATCTGGAATTGCTTTTATTATGGACTCAGCTTCAGCTGATGCCGAAGCACTCTATCAATCAATTGAATAATAGTTTTGTCTGTTTTTTTATTTATATCTACCTCCATTCGTCGTGTGACGATTGAAGGTAGCAAGTGGTTAAATCTGTTTAGTGATTATCAGTGAGATATGTCGTTACATCAGCAAGTGGCCAACGAATATGCGTTGCTGGTTCATTGATTCGATAACCAAAAGCTAAACAAAGTCCTACCCCAAATGATTCTTCACCAATTTGTGGAATATGTTTTTCTAGTATTTTTATCACTTTATCGTGATCGAATCCACCAATAGCACATGAATCAATACCGCGAAATGCTGCAGCAGTCATCATATTGGCACAAGCAATGTAATCTTGCATTTCTGACCAGTGATTGATAGTTAAGCCATCTGCAAGCCCTTGTTCGCAAAAATTAATAAATGCTTGGCAGGCAATATCAATAGACGTTTGATTATTTGGATCGGGCAAAGTACGCGCAATTGCTCGTCGTAAATAATCGCTCTGTGATGTAAAATTATTCGCTTTTCGATAAAGCACAATCACAAAATGTGAACAACTGGTGACTTGTTCTTGATTGTAGCAAACACTACGTAATTCTGCTTTTATTTTGCTGCTATCAACAACCACAAAATGCCATGGCTCCATGCCAAATGATGAAGGAGATTGTCGTCCCGCTTCTAATATATATTCAATATCATCATTATTAATCTTTTTTGTGTCATCAAATTTTTTACATGCATGTCTAAAGTTGAATGCTTGGGTTAGCTTGTCCATATTTTCTCCTAAGATTGGCTATTCCACGGGGCAACTTTTAATAATAATAACATACCAGGAATGGCAAGAATAAAACATAAACTAAAAAAGTTTGTCCATCCTAAATGTGAAGTTAAAACACCGGACATTGAATTTATTAGTGTTCTTGGTATAGCTGAAAAACTAGTTAATAGCGCAAATTGTGTTGCGGTAAATAATGGGCTAGTTTTTTTCGCTATAAAAGTGACTAATGCTGCTGCGCCCATTCCAACACCAATAGATTCAAAGCTAATTACAGTCGCCAATATGATAAGTTGAGTGTAATTAATCGTTAAAAAAGGTCCTTCATAAGATAAAAAAGCAAAACCTAAAATAGAAAACATTTGCACAAAACCTGATATCCATAATGAACGGTTGATGCCATATTTTGAAATAATAAAACCACCCAAAAGAGCTCCAAATAAACTTGGCCAGACCATCGCATTTTTAGCTACAGTTCCTATATGTTTCATTTCAAAATTCATATCTAAATAAAAAGGTGTTGCCAAAGATGTAGCAAGGCTATCACCAAGCTTATAAAATGAAATAAAAGCAATAATAAATAAAGTATTACGAAATGATTGTCGATGAACAAATTCATTTATTGATTGTTGGAAAATAGATTTATCTGGATGAATTACACTGATATGTGACGGCTCTTTTAAGCTTATTGTAATGAGTAGCATTGGCACAATAAATGCGGCAGTGAATGCGAATACTTCCATCCATGATAGATAATCAGCAAGAAAAAGCGATAATCCTCCAGGAATGAATCCTGATATTCGATAAATATTAATGTGTATACTATTTCCGCTGCCAAGTTCGTTATCGCTCAAAAT
The DNA here is from genome assembly GCF_013344985.1 of Gilliamella sp. ESL0254. Lineage (NCBI taxonomy): Bacteria > Pseudomonadati > Pseudomonadota > Gammaproteobacteria > Orbales > Orbaceae > Gilliamella > Gilliamella sp. ESL0254. The sequence continues at coordinate 1,182,021 of NZ_JAAEDU010000001.1, read as the reverse complement.
TTCTCTTCTATAAGCATCAATTGCGATATCTTGAGTTGCAGAAATAAAAGCAGTTAATAAGCTTAAAATAACAACTATTTCGATGTTATTTTTGGGAGTTAAAAAACCATACATAGGCATGATAATTAAGAGCCCGATCTGAGTTAAAAACAACCAACCTTTACGACATCCTAGTGAGAAAGGTGATAACTTATCTAATAATGGTGACCAGAGAAATTTACATAAGTAAGGAATTTGAGTTAATGCGAATGCGCCAATTGTTTTTATGTCTACACCGTCAATTTTTAGCCAAGCGGGAATTAATTGGACGATAAAGAAAAAAGGAAGTCCAGAGCAAAAACCTGTATAGATGCACAACAACATTTTTCTATTAAAAAAAGCATGAGCTAATACTTTATTCATTATTTAACTTTATTGGTTAGTTTTTTTACAAAGTGCTATCATAGCACACAACATTAAAAAATAATGCTACAAGCCAAGATAAACCATTACCTAAAGTCATTTTTTCAAGATACCAAAAGTGATACTGAATCTATATATTTTAGTATAAAGATTAATGCCAACAACTAGTTAAAAAAATTAACTATTTACCATGAAAAGGGGTCAAGTAATATGAAAAGTTCGATTAAAGTTGCTGTTTTTAGCAGTAAACATTATGACAAAGAACATTTAGACATCGCGAATAAAAAATTTGGTTTTGATATCGAATATTATGAGCATAAATTAAGTCATAAAACAGTTGTTACTGCCCAAGGTTATAATGCGGTTTGTGCATTTGTTAATGATGAAGTAGATAAGAAAGTGCTACAAAAATTAGCAGGCTATGGCATTAAAATTTTAGCACTTCGCTGTGCAGGGTTTGATAATGTTGATTTAGCCGAAGCCGAAAAATTGGGCATTACCGTTGTTCGTGTCCCAGCTTATTCACCTGAATCTGTTGCAGAACATGCGGTGGCTTTGATGATGACCCTAAATAGAAGAACTCATAAAGCCTATCAACGCACCCGTGATGCTAACTTTTCGTTAGATGGTTTGACAGGATTTAATATGCACAATCGTACTGCTGGCGTAATTGGTACAGGAAAAATTGGTCAAGCAGTCATCCGTATTTTAAAAGGTTTTGGTATGCATATTCTTGCTTATGATCCTTATCCTAATGATATTGCGGTTGAATTAGGCGCGCAATATGTTGAGTTAGATGAACTATATGCAAAATCCGACGTGATTACGCTACATTGCCCAATGACACCTGAGAATTATCATTTATTGAATAAAGAGTCTTTCAAAAAAATGAAAGATGGTGTGATGATTATCAACACTAGCCGGGGGGCATTACTCGACGCAACAGCGGCTATTGATTCATTAAAACAATCAAAAATAGGCGCTTTGGGGATGGATGTTTACGAAAATGAACGAGATCTCTTTTTTGAAGACAAATCGAATGATGTTATTTTAGATGATGTGTTCCGTCGTTTATCTTCTTGCCATAATGTTATTTTTACTGGCCATCAAGCTTTTTTAACGCAGGAAGCATTATTGAATATTTCGGATACGACTTTAAATAACATTAAACAAATATCTGAAGGTAAACCATGTCCGAATATTGTTAAATAATAATAAATATCTTATGATGTTGTTGATTCTTTAATTACTTAAGATACGGTTTTTTTGTATGCAGCGTATTGCCATTTTTATTAGCATAATTTTATTGCTTACAGCTTGTAGTAGTGAGAGATCTTCAACATCTCCAATGAAAGAACATCGTGGACATACCAATGTCAAAGGTGGTGTTTATCTTGAAAAAGATCACAATCCATCTGAAACCATTAGCTCGCCATTAGCTATCGATAAAGAAAAGTTTATCGATAGAATGGCCAGTAAACATGGTTTTAATCGGCAACAGTTGCGCAATGTGCTTGCACAAACCAATAAACTGGATTGGGTCATTAATTTAATGGATAAACAAGCACCAAAAATCGGCTCATCGACGGTGCCGAATGGTGCTTGGCTTCGATATAAAAATAAATTTATTACGCCGAGTAATCTTCCTCGAGGCGTTGATTTTTGGAACCAATACCAAAAAGAATTGCAACGTGCTTATAATGAATACGGCGTGCCTCCCGAAATTATTGTTGGTATTATTGGTGTTGAAACGGGTTGGGGTAGAGTAATGGGTAAAACAAAAATTATTGATGCCCTGTCAACACTGGCTTTTAACTATCCAAGACGTGCGCAATATTTTTCTGAAGAATTAGAAGATTTTTTAGTTATGTGTCGTGATGAAGGCGTTGATCCCTTTGATTTAAATGGATCGTTTGCTGGCGCAATGGGATATGGTCAATTTATGCCGTCTGCATTTAGACGTTATGCTGTTGATTTTAACCATGATGGTCATATTGATTTATGGGATCCAGTTGATGCTATTGGTAGTGTGGCAAACTACTTTAAGTCGCACGGCTGGCAACGAGGCAAAAAAGTAGCGGTTATGGCTAATGGTCAAGCGCCATCACTTGATACAGGCTTTAGCACAAAATACTCAATTGAAACACTAGCAAAAGCTGGATTAAAACCAAAAAGCTCTTTAGATGGACAGACACAGGTCAGTTTGTTGCGCCTTGATATGGGCGACAGTTACCAATTTTGGTATGGATTACCAAACTTTTATACTATTACCCGTTACAACCATAGCACGCATTATGCCATGGCAGTTTGGCAATTAGGGCTTGCGGTTAAAGATGCAAGATAGTTGTTTGTATTAATCTGTTAGTACTGCCTATTGGTTTTATGTTCTAGCCGGTTTTAGATAAGGTCGCAGTTGCGACCTTTTTTGTGTCTATTTATCATATTAAGAAATGATTAGCTTTATAGCCAGAAATAATAAAAAGATACCAAAAAATCTGATTAGCTTTTTAATTGATAATTTTTGCGCAATTTGCACTCCCACTTTAGCCATTGGTATGCTCGCTAGCATAATGACGAATGCGGCAGGTAGATAAATAAAGCCTAAGCAATACTGTGGTAATTGTGGATTATTCCAACCAGCGATTATATAGCCAATGGTTCCACCAATTGCAACTGGCACGGTAAAAGCTGCCGATGTGCCAATGGCTTTACGCATATCAATGCCACATCTTTGCAAAAATGGTACTACTAATACACCACCACCCACACCAACAAGGGCGGCAAAAATACCAATTAACGTGCCGGCAAAGATAAAAATTTGATTGTTAAAGGGAACCGTTTGACTGACTAGATTTTTGTTTTTTTTATCTATCTGTAAAATAAATTTAAAACTTACATAGATAAGAAAGATAATAAATACCCATTTTAACCAACTGCCCGGGATATAGGGAGTCATATATGAACCGCCTAACGTGCCAATCATACAGCCTAAAACCATTTTTTTTAGAATTGGCCACTGAATATTGTGGTTTTTGTTGTGAATATAGCTAGATGACAAACTAGTACCAATGATGGTGGCTAATGATGTTGCAATGGCAATATGGTTAATCCAAGGATCACCAAGGTTAAAGTAATTTAAGGTAAAAATTAAAGACGGTACAATTAATGCTCCACCGCCAACACCAAACATACCGGCTAATAATCCAGCAGCGGCACCTATTGAAAGGAAAATAATAAATTCAAAAATCATATAAGAAAAAGCAGTTTGATTGTTATTTAAACGATTATACTGAGTAAGCGTCTGATAAGCTATCTGTGACAATAATTATATTCACTATTTATGTCCAAAAAATTTTAGAAATATACGCATTTTATTATAACAGCTTAAATGATAAAGAGATGACCACCCAACTAATATCGCCTATACTATTTTGAAATCAGATAAATATGATTAGTTTTTTAGGTGTCTTAATATGTTAGAAGATGTAATGCAAGGCGCATTAATTTCGGCAAGTTTAATTATTGCCATTGGTGCTCAAAATTTATTTGTACTTAAGCAAGGATTATTAAAAAATCATATCTTTTTTGTAGCGGCAATCTGTTTTATTTGTGACTTCGTCTTGATGTCAGTAGGTATTTTGGGGGTGGGTTCGTTTATTAGTACTAATCTATTAATAACTCGCATTCTTGCCATTTTAGGGGCGGTTTTTTTGATCTGGTATGGATTTTCAGCTTTTAAAAGTGCCATTCAAGGTAATAGTTACATGCAAATTGAATCTCAAGATCCGCAAAATAACCGTTTACTCAAAGTAGTACTGGCAACCTTGGCTGTTACCTTGCTTAATCCTCATGTTTATCTAGATACCGTTGTTATTGTGGGGGGGATTGCAGGCACATTAACAAGTGAACAAAAATTGGCATTTTTGATTGGCGCGGTTTGTGTTTCGTTTATTTGGTTTTTTGGAATAGGTTATGGTGCAAGACTATTAACGCCACTGTTTAAACAGAAAAAGATGTGGATCATATTAGACTTTTTGGTAGGTTGCGTGATGTTTTATATTGCTTATCGATTAGTTTTGTTTGTTTTTTAGTTTAATTAAATAGAGCCAATTGATTTTAGTTGTGGATGATTCGTATATAAGACGTTATCAAGCTGTTATTTGCTATTTGGTATTTAATTTCTCCAAACTATGAGAACAATATATACATTTGGTTATGATTTCAGATCTTTGATGCGTTGGATTATTTTATTCTTAATAACAACCACAATCATTATTACTAGCTTGTTTTTTCTTAGCTTGTTGTTTGGCTACAATAGCATTGACTTTTTTGGTTACAATAACTAAATTCTCTTTGGCGTCAGAATAGTTCTGTTCAGCTGCTTTAGTAAACCATTGTTTAGCTTTAAAGTAGTTCTGTTTTACCCCTGTGCCTTTGTAATAGATCGTTGCTAAGGTATATTGAGCAACCGCATCACCTTTTTTCGCTGCTTTAGTATCCCATTCAATTCCTTTTGAATAGCTTTGCTTTGTCCCTTGTCCATTATAGTACAATAAAGCTAAGCTATGTTGAGCAGCAACATTGCCTTGATTGGCTGCTTTTTCAAACCACTGCTTTGCTTGTGTATAATCGGGTTTAGCTTCTTGTTGTTCAAATCCATTTTCGACGGCTTTAAAATGACGTCTTTTAGTATATGAGCCGTCAGCATACATAAGACCTAAATGATATTGTGCTTCAGCATCATTTTGTTTGGTTGCTTTTTGATACTCCTCATTAAAATCAAATAAAGGTTGTTGCTCAGCATAAGTAGCAGTGCTAAAACACAAAACTAGTAATAATTTAGCAAGAAACTTTAGCATAAAGATTCCTTTAAAAAATAAATAACTTACTTATTTTATCGTATTTATTTTTTTAGTATAGTTCGATTATTTAAATTTGTTCCGGACAAATTTGTCGAACGCTGGCGTTCTCATCGCTTTTTTGTTTTTAATTAGATTGATTTGATTTACTTAGGGATTATATATTTAAATGGTGGGTCGTGAGCGATTATTCGGCACATCGTGTGCCTCACCCCTTCGGGGCCAACACTACGTGTTGTTCAAATTTGTTCCAGACAAATTTGTCGAACGCTGGCGTTCTCATCGCTTTTTTGTTTTAATTAGATTAATTTGATTTACTTAGAATTTGTGTAATTAAATGGTGGGTCGTGAGCGATTCGAACGCTCGACCAACGGATTAAAAGTCCGCTGCTCTACCGACTGAGCTAACGACCCATCTAGAGATGGTGGGTGATACCGGGTTCGAACCAGTGACCCCCTCCTTGTAAGGGAGGTGCTCTCCCAACTGAGCTAATCACCCCAAGTGTTTTATTACTAAAACGTCACGGTAAAGATTGGTGGGTGATACCGGGTTCGAACCAGTGACCCCCTCCTTGTAAGGGAGGTGCTCTCCCAACTGAGCTAATCACCCTTACCGTGTGGGTGTGCATTATAAGGCACGGCTTATTCCAGTCAACCTTTTTTTTTAAATTTCTCTAAAATCCACTTCGTTCGGTTTAATTTTAAACATTTTTTGGGTGATAGTTCGCAAAAATCACTTTTGTTTATTTTTATTTAGTCAACTAGCATTATGATTAAGTGATTCGGTTATCAAAAATAAAAAGCTAATCAATCATGGTTTTTAATAAAAAACGCGTTATTATTTATGTTGAACCTACCATTTTACGCTATAAGGCAGTAGGCATAACTAAGCAAAACACTGCATTGACCATTAATGATGACCTAATTGCATTTAATTATCAAAATGCCGCAGATATTGAATTTTTTATTGGTGAGTTACAAAAAAAATTTACTAGGCGCACACAATACGAACTTAATTTAGATATCAATTTAATTCAAACGCAACAACTCACCTTACCCGATGTAAAGCTAAAATTAAGTGAATTGATTTTATATGTTGAAGCTAATATTTATAAATTATTTCAATTGCCTGCTAAAAAGGTACTTTTTGACTTTGTTTATCCAACTAAACAAAACAAACATGTTACTGTGATGATCGTTGAACGTGATTATATTGAAAGTTGGATTAACCTTTTTAAAAAGCATGAACTGCTATTAACATTTGCTGGTTATCAATTCGATAATGCTAAAATTAATTTTTTACCATGGCGTCAAGAAAAGCAAACAAAGCACCTGCAACAATTAACCTACGTGGTTGCGGGTTTAATTGGTATAATCAGTTGTTTGCTCTGTTATCTTTGGATTCAAGCCCGAAATGAGCTACGACATTACGACCAAAAATTGTTAGAACAGCAAGAGGTAGTGCAAAAGCTCACTGCTGAATTATCTCATTATTTACCTAACCCATCATTAAGCCACAAACAGATTCAAAATGTTTTATTGTTACTTTCGGCACAGTTACCTTCTGTCATTTGGCTAGACTCTTTTTATTATGAACAACAAAAAATCAGGATCGACGGACAAAGCTTTAGTTATGTTGAATTGACTAAATTTAATCAAAATCTGTTAACGCTAAAAAATATCAGTAACAGCCAAATAAATAGCGTCTCGTCTAATAAAACGAGCTTAGTTTTTGAAATGGAAATTTATTTAGATGAACAGTGATTTTTTTTATCGCCCAATTTGGCAACAATATTTGGTGTCTGTTTTATGCTGTTTAGCGGTTTCTGTGATGATTTATCTATTTTTTATTCACGACATTGAGCAACAAGCAAAATTAAAAAGCAACACATATCAGCAAAAAATCACTGAAACGGAGTTACTACAAGCAAAAGTGAAGCGTTATCAGACAAGTAAAAATAGTTTATATAGTTTAATATCAGAACAAGATCTTGCACAAATGATTGAACAACATCACCTCGTGTTGAGTTCCTTTAAGCGCTATCAAACAGCCCAAACCGTTAATTGGGATATTGAGTTAAATGGTCAATTCTTTGATTTTATGAATTTGCTTGCGTCATTGATGGATGATTTCTATTTTCTTGATTTTCAAAATTTAAAAATCAGCAAACAAGATCAACAGTTACAGATCATGTTTACGTTATTGTTCAAAAAGGATAACGAATGATACGTTATATATATCAATACATCGGTTTATGCTTTTTTATCTGTTTTGACCTTAAGGCTAATATGCCTTTAGAACGAGATCCGTTTCAACCTTATTATTCTGTTTCATGCAGTGAACAAACCGAACAATTGCTTGAGCAGATCCAAATTTGGCATTTTAGGGGGGTAATGAAACAGATTGATCAACCTTATCAGCAAATTTGGTTATCATCTAATAATCAGTGGCTAGCGATAACCGATGACACAGTGCCAAACATTTTGTTTCCTTGGCATATGCAATCTTTACTTAACGACAAAATTATTTGGCAAGCAGATTTACCTAATTATTGCCATCAGACTGTATCATGGACAATGCCTCTCAATGAATAACAACAACACCAAAAAACAACGGCTAAACCACTATATTAGTCGAGTTACTCAAGCCAAAATCAATTTGGCAAACGTAATTATTTCTATTTTTTTTATTATTGGTATAAATGCTAGTCATGCCAATATTGATCAATCAGTAAATGCCGAACAGAAAAACAATATCTCAATGACATTTTACCAAACGGATATTGCCATTATCCTACAGGCATTAGCCGACAGTCAGCAGATGAATTTAGTCATGTCAGAAGATGTAGCAATCAAGCAGACCATTAAACTTAATAATGTTGATTGGCATAAAGCGTTAAAGATTGTATTAGACTCAGCAAATTTACAAGCTGAAATTGATGATAATATTCTGTTCGTATCCAAAGCGCCAGATCCAGATATTTTAATGCAAAAACAACAATTAGCGCAAAAAGAACAAGAACTCAACCAACCGCTTAATTCGTTATCAATAGCCATTAACCATGCTGATCCAACTACTTTAATCGAAACAATTCAACAGCAAGGGCTATTATCAGAAAGGGGAAAGGTCACACACGATAAACGGACTAATTCGCTCATCGTCACCGATCTAACCAAACAATTTAACCAGATCGAAAAATTAATCAAAACACTGGATAAACCCATGCCTCAAGTCCATATATCAGCGCATATTGTCACCATGAGTGATGAAAGTATGTCAGCGCTCGGTATTAAATGGGGGTACACCGGCAAGTCATCACAATTATTCGATAAGTTCGAGGTTGGCCTTGGTGTGGCACATCCTACTACCTCGGTGGGGTTTAATTTAGCAAAACTATCGGGCAGTTTACTTAATTTAGAACTATCAGCACTTGAATCTGAAAATCAACTTGAAATTATCGCTAGTCCTAATTTACTTACCGCTAATCAAAACATGGCTTCAATAAAACAAGGTACCGAAATTCCTTACGAGGTATCTAGTGGTAGCAATGGGGCGACATCAATTGAATTTAAGCCCGCGGTATTGGGGCTAGAAGTGACGCCCAAAATAGTGTCTGATGATCGCATGATTTTAGATTTATATATTACACAAAATACGGCAGGGCGCTCAATAAAACGTAGCGATGGTGGTGAAGCGTTAGCGATTGATACCCAAGAAATCAAAACACAAGTGCAAATAAAAAATGGCGAAACTGTCGTTTTAGGGGGAATCTTTCAACAAGTTAATACTAACAATAACCGCAAAGTTCCTGGTGCTGGTGATATGCCTGTTATTGGCAATTTATTTAAACACAACAGCAAAAAACAACAAAAACGCGAGTTAGTTATTTTTATTACGCCACAATTGGTTGAGTAAATGTTAACGGAGTTGTATCATACTTTAACTTGTTTTAGCCTTTGCTTTGATATGTAATTATTGTTCAAAGTATATTATTTTTAGCCATTATTATTACAATTTATTATAAAAGTAGAGAATATTATGCATGTTGTTGCTTCTGATTTAGATGGGACTTTATTAACTCCTGAACATAGCTTATCACCTTATACCAAACAAGTTCTTCAAGCATTACGCAAAAAAGACATTCATTTTGTTTTTGCAACAGGAAGACACCATATTGATGTTGCCCAAATGCGCGAAAATATGGAAATTGATGCTTTTATGATAACTTCAAATGGGGCAAGAGTGCATGATAGCCAAGGTAATTTAGTCTTTAGCCAAAGTATTACCCCATCACTTGCTAGTGAAATTGCCCAAATGAGCATGGATGACCCACTAATTTATACACATGTATATCGTGGTGATGATTGGTTAATTAATAAAGAAGATACATTTTCATTAGAATTTTTTCGAGATACACAGTTCACTTATCAATTATTTAATCCACTTGATTTTTCAACCGATGATATTGCTAAAATTTATTTTACGACGACCGATGATGCACTTTACCCACACCTTGTTCAGTTAAAAAATCGGTTAGAGGCAAAATTTGGCAATAAAATTAGTGTTGCTTTTTCAACATTAAACTGCCTTGAAGTCATGGCCGAAAACGTCTCTAAAGGTAGTGCATTAAAAAAAGTGGTTGAAAAATTGGGTTACAGTTTAAAAGACAGCATTGCTTTTGGTGACGGCATGAATGACTACGAAATGTTAAAAGCCGCCGGTAAAGGATGTATAATGGAAAACGGTAGCTCTGAATTAAAGGCATTATTGCCAGAATTAGAGGTCATCGGCTCAAATGCACAAGACGCTGTGCCTCATTATCTAAGTAAACTATTTTTATAATTATCAAATAGACTAAAATGAATATAACTATCGACAAAGAACTCAATACGCTTGGATTGCGTTGTCCTGAACCGATCATGTTAATAAGAAAATCCATTCGAGAACTTGCCATAGGGCAAGTTCTTCATGTTATTGCTGATGACTTTGCCACAACTCGCGATGTCCCTAGCTTTTGCCGCCATATGGATCACGAATTACTCTCATCGCAGATAGAATCTGAACCATATCAATACTGGATTAAAAAATCACATTAGTGAAACGGCTCTTTCAGGTAAATTTTTAATAAAATATGGAGTTGTGTCAATTTAATTCAATTTGTTTTAGATAATAACGTAATGTTCGCCAGTCATGAGGCTGAAAGTTATCAATCATTAACCAAAGCGTACCATGTTTACCATCGTGTCGAGATTTTAAATTTAAAATAACAACATAACGGAATATCAATGGTTTATGCATCAAATACCAGCGCTGTTTGTGCCAATATAGTTGATTGATATAGTGAAATAACGCAAATTCGCCTTTAATTGTTTGCAAATAGTATAGACAGCGCCACCATTCTATTATCAATAATGGAATGATAATAAAGGTATAACAATTTAAAGTCGTATCAGCAAACAAAACGCAACAAAGTATTATTAGCACTGAATAAAAAAGCGTTGCAATGCATAATTGTTGCTTTGATATGCTAAGTTGTGTGCTCCACATAATGCTTGCTCTATTAAGTTAAAATAGAATTATTTCATGATCCAGATAAAAATTGCTTAAAATAAAACAAAAGATGGGAGATAATGCCCACAATTTTGTATGATTTAATCAATGAGAGATCAAACATTCGCATTTTTTAAAATGCCAAAATGAAGATCCTTATCTAAAGATTGATGAATATTGGCGCAGAAAATTCTGATGCCACTATTTTGCCTAAAAAATGAATATAGGAAAGATTTGTGATATTTGTTAGAGTTTTGAAATTTATTCTAAAATTATTCATCGGTTTATTTCTTTGTGCTTTAGTTATTGGCATTGCCGGTTATGCTTATTATTCAAAGGAACTTCCCGACGTTGCAACATTAAAAGATATTCGCTTACAAACACCAATGCAAGTGCTAAGCAAAGACGGTGAATTAATTGCTATTTTTGGTGAACGACGCAGAACACCATTAAAATATAACGAAATTCCTCCAACGGTGGTTAACGCAGTTATTGCAACAGAAGATGCCCGTTTTTACGAACATTTTGGTATTGACCCGATTGGTATTGTTCGAGCGATGTATATTGGTTTGAAGCATAAAGGATTTTCTCAAGGCGGTAGTACCATTACTCAACAAGTCGCGAAAAACTTCTTCCTAACGCCTGAAAAGAGCATCGCACGTAAAGCCAAAGAAATCATCCTTGCTATCCGCATGGAAAAAGAGCTATCAAAAGAAGAAATCATGGCTTTATACCTTAACATGATCAACTTTGGCTCAAGAGCATATGGCGTTGCAGCAGCATCTTACACCTTTTTTGGCAAAACACCTGAGCAATTAACCATTGACGAAGCAGCTTTATTAGCGGGCTTACCTAATGCACCATCGGCATATAATCCAGTTGCACACCCAGATCGTGCACTAACTAGACGTAATTGGGTTTTAGGACGCATGTTAGATCAATCCTATATCACCCAAGCTCAATACAACGAAGCCATTAAAAAACCTCTTGGCACAAGCTATCATTCGCCACAAATCGAATTTTCAGCGCCTTATGTTGCCGAAATGGCGCGACAATTTATGTATGATAAATTTGGCGAAAATGCTTACACCGACGGCTACAAAGTCTACACGACTATCTCAAAAACTGACCAAATAGCGGCGACAGAAGCGGTTCAAAAAAATATTATCGATTATGACATCAGACATGGTTACCGTGGTCCTGAAAAAGTCCTATGGCAACCGAATGAAACGGCATGGGATCCTGAAAAGATCCAACAAACACTTAACAAATATATATGCTATAGCGGCATGTGCCCAGCGGTGATCATGGCCGTATCAGATCAAGAAGCCACCGCTGTATTAACCGATAAAAGTAATATTACTATTAGCTACCAAGATATGAAATGGGCACGTCCATTTATTAGTGACTCACGACAAGGCGCATTCCCGAAAAAAGTGTCGGATACTCTCAAAGTAGGGCAGCTTATTTGGGTTAAAAAATCGGACGACAACTGGGGACTCGCACAAATTCCAGCGGTTAATGCTGCACTTGTATCACTTGATTCCGACAATGGTGCAATCAAAGCCATTGTTGGGGGTTACGATTTTAACTTAAGCAAATTTAATCGCGCTACACAAGCCTTAAGGCAATTAGGCTCGAACATAAAGCCATTTATTTATACCGCCACTTTAGAGCAAGGTTTGACAATGGCGACACTACTCAATGACGCACCTATTGTCCGCTCAACGGGTAGTGAAACATGGCGCCCCAAAAATTCACCGCCAACTTATGCGGGGCCATTACGGTTAAGAATCGGCCTTGGAATGTCTAAAAATGTAATGATGGTCAGGGCATTGCGCGCTATAGGGATCGATTATGCAGCAGAGTATTTAGAGCGTTTTGGCTTCCCTAAAGAAAACATCTCGCATAACGAGTCATTAGCGTTAGGTTCGGCATCGTTTACACCACTACAAGTTGCAAGAGCTTATTCTGTTATCACTAATGGCGGTTACCTAATTACGCCATATTTGATTGAAAAGATAGAATACAACAATGGTGCAGGCACCATATATCAACATCAACCTGTGATTGCTTGTCACGACTGTAATGACGATATCGGCACAGCGGGTACTAAATCTGTGGCATTAGACAGTGTCGAAAATGAATTGAACGAATCAGATAGCGAAGAGCCAGAACAAGCTAACCTTAAAGCTGACGACAATTTAGTATTACCTGACATCAATCCAGACGAAAAAAATACAGATGTTACACCAAAATATGCTCCACACACAGTCAATAGTGGTATTGCGTATATCATGAAAGATGGACTTCGATCTATTGTATTTGGTGGCTCAGATTGGCAAGGAACTGCATGGCGCGTAAAAGCATTAGGTCGAAAAGACGTAGGTGGTAAAACAGGTACCACCAACGCGTCTAAAGACGTCTGGTTTTCTGGATTTGGTGGTAATATTGTTACCACTGTTTGGATGGGGTTTGATGACCACCGACGTGATTTAGGCCGAACATTCCGAGCCGAAGCCGGTGCCGTAACGGCAAACCCAGTATGGGTCGATTATATGAAAGTCGCCCTAAAAGATGTTCCCGTAAAAGAAGATGTCAAACCTGAAAATGTTATTTCGGTCACGATTGATCAAAAAACAGGATTATTACCAAACTCAGGTTCAAAAACCATGTCAGAATATTTTATAAAGGGCACTGAGCCAACGGGTTATGCAACACAAGAAGTAGGCACCAAAGTCATCGACTCTGAAGGCAATACATCAGAACTATTCTGATAAAGGATTTAACATGAATGGTTCAATCAGAATTATTGGCGGAAAGTGGCGTGGACGAAAGTTATCGGTGCTTGACAAACAAGGACTACGTCCAACCACAGACCGCATCAAAGAAACCTTATATAACTGGTTAATGCCAGTTATCCAAGGCAGTCATTGCTTGGATTGTTTTTCTGGTAGCGGATCTCTCGGCTTTGAAGCCGCATCAAGGGGCGCCACAAGCGTCACCTTACTGGAAAAAGACAAACAAGTTGCTCACTTACTCAACAAAAACAAACAGTTAATTGCGAGCGATGCTATCGACATTTATCACACCGACACCCTCGCGTGGCTTAACAAACCTGCATCCAAACAGTTTGATATTGTATTTATCGATCCGCCGTTTCACCAATCCTTAGTCGCAAAAACGGTCAGCCTACTTGAACACAACAACTGGCTCAAACCGTCGGCTTATATCTATATTGAAGCAGAAATCGAGCACGACCTAACAACCTATATTCCAAATAACTGGCACTTACATCGCGAAAAAACCGCCGGCCAAGTTCACAGCTACCTTTTTATACGGGAAGATAATTAATGTTCATCTTTATTGGCAAAACCTTATATTCGTTAATGTGGTTATTTTTATTATTTAACCTAATTTGCCCTTATCCAAAACCAGCCAATATTGTTGCCAATATAGGCTTAATTGCCTTTGTGGTTACCCACGGCTTACAAGCATGGTTCCTAAGCTCAACCATGACCAAGCAAGAAAAGCAACAAGACAAATTCAAAGTAGTACGTCTGTTCTTATTTGGCGTTTTTGAATCACTTAGTTGGAAAGATAAAAAATAATGGCAAAAAGTGGTTGCTAGATACAAATTTTTTTGTATAATGCTCACCACTTCTTTTGAAGCACCTCAATAAGCGGGAATAGCTCAGTTGGTAGAGCACGACCTTGCCAAGGTCGGGGTCGCGAGTTCGAACCTCGTTTCCCGCTCCAAATCTTAATAATGCATTTATTCCTCATATTACTAAGTCAAAATAAATTCTAAAAACTTTTCTATTTTGATTAGCTAAATAAAAAAACAAAAACTTTAATAAAATCAATTACTTTCCTGACCGATTTTTTGGTCGGTGACTAAGTTGTTTTTAACCAAAAACTTTTCCCCCAAAAGCCCGCCAACGTAGGCTGACTCATCCTTTAACAAAACTTTACAAATTTTTAACAAAAAAGGTAGCGCATTATTGGTCAAGCGGTTATAATTTAATCGCTTTCAAAGCAAGGGAGTGCTCATTATTAGAGCAGTCAGTTATAAAAAATCGAAATAAAACAAAAATTTACTTGACAGGATGATCGAAATGCGTTACCATTTATGGCATCTGGCATCTGGCATCTGGCCTGCCAAACCTACGCCCTAAAACTTTTTAATTTTCACCGTAGTCGAAATCAGACTCAATTCTTATTTTCATCAGCGAGGTCATTTCGCGTAGCGAAATCGGAGACGTTATCGGTAGGGTTATCACCGAGGTCAAGGCGTTTACCTCTTCTATTTAAATTTTCAGGTTTACCAAGTTTACCAAGTTTACTAAGTTTACCAAGCTTATCAGGCTTACTAGGTTTACTTAGATTATTTAGATTTTCTAAATCGGCGTTGTTCTTCGTGGTATTGTTGTTGTCGTATACACAGGGCTCTGCGGCATTAACGGCTTATACATCAAAGTATATCGTGGGTAGTGCGCCGTATTTAACATTCGACCGTGGTCTAACAAAGGCAACAGATACAGACAGTCTGTTGTCTATTCGGTTGCACAATGGTCGGGTTATCACGCCGTCTACTAATACATCAAGTGTATCAAATCCAATAGGATTGCCTTATGCAGGGAATACTTTGGATGATATAGATATGATAGTCCCGTCATCGGTTAGTTCAGTGAGTATAAGTGATTTAATCACTAGGTATAATTATTGGCGTGATGATGATGGGGATGGACAGGGTGCTAATGGAGTTACCGCATCAGGGAATATATCGGTATCGTTTAGGGATAAGGATGGCAATACCGTTAGTCGTGACGATGAATTAAGTATATGTAAGGCTCCTTATAGAGTAACCTTAAGTAGTACAGGGGGATATTTACAGACACAGTACGGGGTTCCTAATAGAACCAGTTTTAGCGGTCAAAGGGTGACATATTATATCAATCCGTATGGTGTTACTGGTCCTGTTGCTTGTTATTTTGTGAGTCACGCAAGGCCTAATCTTATTAGTGGCACAGGCAATTACGCCGGCCCAGCTAACATATGGAATCCAGATAAGGGTTTTTTAACTCAGTCAACAAGTCCATCATCTTACGGCCAAAATTTTCCTACAACGGGTATGGATGGGTTGTTTTTTGACTTAGAGATGCCTACTGGAGTTGATGCAAGTCAGTTGACATGGTCTCCAGTTACTCGTGGTGGAATAACGGCTACGGTGACAAGTGTAGCAGCTAATGATAGTTGGATTCCTGGTGTTGATAAAGGAAAAGTTGTCGCACGAGTTAAGTTAAGCGGTCCTAGGGCTAGTAGTTATCAGATGTATTTAAGAAATCCTAGTCGGCTTACTCCGTCGCTATCTTTGCCACAGACCTTTGAGTTGGTGGGTAGGGATGGTCGAGGTAATGAGGTGAGGTATGGATTTGTGTTAAAGCAGTGGTTCGTCAATCGGGGTGATAGACGGGATACTTTGGCTAACCAATCCACTTGGTGTAGTCGTTTGGGTTATCGTGCGCCACAGGTTAAGGATTTAACCAATTCAGTCAGAAGAGATTATCTTCCTATTTCTGGCGCCTTGCCTCATTCATCTGGTAATCATTATATGCGTCATATAGGTGCTGGTCTTTTAGCGGAGTGGGGCGGCATGTACAGCTACGCTGGTGCGGGCTTCGTCGACGACTTCTACTGGGCGGGCACCGAACCACATGGCAATGGCTATTATGTCCGCTTGAGCCTCGGCAACGTTTACAGCCTCCCTGCTTCCAACAGCTATTATGCTGTTTGCACCGCACCTTAGCTTTTATTTCTTATTCCTTAATCCTTGGGCCGCGGGGGCGGTTATGGTGCCTGAGAGGACAATCTAACAAAGAATAACGCCCCCGCGCAAGTTGGGGCATTTCCCTTAGGGTTGCGCTGTTGCGGTTTAAATTTGTGGTCTATTTATAGTACGGCAAGGTTTCGGACGTTTTGACCTTTAGCGAACAAAATAGCCACAGTGACCACGTCCGAGCAAAGGGAATTAAAGCGAATTCCCTTTGCAATCCCACGCTTTGGCTACAGAATGTGGCCTACGGCTACGCTACTCGTATCATCCTGATACTCGCCTCTTCGAGGCCACCTTCGCTATGCTCAGGTGTTCAAATTTGTTCCAGACAAATTTGTCCGACGCCGCTCGGTCTTGACGCACCGGCTATTATCCGTTCCAGACGGAGAATAGCCTCGCCAAACATCCCTGTTTGGCGTGCTAACCTCGCTCTGTTGTCGGCACATTCTGACGCCGGAACAAGACAAATAACATAATCTTAGGTGTTTTTTGTGAGTTGTTTTTGTGTAAAAAAGCAATGCAATTACATCCAAAAAGTGGTCAGGAAAGATATTGATTTTATTGAAGTTTTTATTTTTGTATTTTCAAGGAAAATCAACCATTTACACAACCTAAGCAAAGCGCCGACATACAGCTTTTACATTCAAACCAAGGTTGACATTATCATATATGTCATTATCAACAAAAACTAAGGAAAAGAAATATCGTACAGACTATGTCTCGAAAAGGAAATTGCATAGATAATGCTGTTATTGAGAATTTCTTTGGATTGTTAAAATCCGAAGTCTATTACTTAAATAAGTATGATACTATTGAGTAGTTAAAAGCGGATATTGAGGAATATATCCATTATTATAATCATAGAAGAATTAAATTAAACTTGGACAAAAAGAGTCCTGTTCAATATCGGGAGTATTATTTTCTAGCAGCTTAATTTTTTGTACAACTTTTGGGGTGTAGTTTAAAACATGGAGAACCCGTATGGCCTGAAGACTATTTAGGATCAATATCTCATAGTAATCAGCAAGCTATTTGTGCAAGTTAGCTCTTTATTTGTTAGAACAAGTGTAATTATTAGAACTTCAAAATCTAATAATTAAGTATAATACTTAATAGCTAACTAGAAGGATTTCCCTGTGTATGTAAAAAAAATAAGATCATTCATTGTATTAGCTACAAGTGATAGTTTTCGCGATGCCGCTGAGAAACTTAATATAACTCAACCAGCACTTACAAAACAAATTCAACTTCTTGAAGGAATATTCGGTTTTCAACTATTTCTGAGAGATAATCATGGTTGTTACCTGACTGATGAAGGTAAAATAATATATAAATACGCACTTAATTTAACCGATGAATTAGATAAATTCTTATGTATAGTAAAAAAAATAAAAACAGGTAGAACGGGTGTTTTGAATATCGGACATACATTTTCTTTTATAAATATATTACCAGAAATGATAAATCGATATACAGAACACCATCCAATGATAAAAATTCAAATACATGAGTTGGATTCAGCAGAGCAGGAAAAAAGGCTATTATCTGGAGAGTTAGATATAGCTTTTATGGAAAAGCCTGTCAATAAACAAATAAAATATGAAGAGATAGGTACAGATCATTTATTAATTATATCCAATCCCAAAGACAACTTTCAGATTAATAATTTTAATGATATTAATCAAATTTTAGATAAAAATACTCTTTGTTTACCAAATTGTGATTCGCATTTTGAATTATCTCAAAAAATTTCGAAATTTCTTTCAAGAAACTCACTAAATTTTCCACAGGTATATTACACAAATAATGTTTATAATAGTATATCTATGTCTAATTTACATTCAAATGTAACGATATTACCTAATAGTTTAGTTCATAATATTAAATCAAAAATTAAATATCATGAACTCATGGGAAAAGGATCAAAATGGAAAATAGGAATGTCTTGGAATGAAGAAAGAGCAGGTGCTGATGCTCTTACTTTTATTAATGAGATGAAAAATAAATAAATTTATTTACACGGTAAAATATTTATTTTTTATACTAAAAAAAATCGATTACTTTGCTTCCACTTGTATTTAGCAAACATTATATTTTCGTATACTGAACTATATCCATGACAGCTTGCTAAAGTGTGAACATGCAGATCAATGAGATGCATTATCGTCTCCGCTTGCATTTTCAACACCAAGTTTACCAGCATATAAAACTATAAAAATAGCTAATATCAACAAAATACACATCATGATTGGTAATACTCTTGCATCGAAAACATTTAGCAACATTCCGCCACAAAAACCGCCACCAGCTATTGCCAAATTCCAAAGTGATACAAGTAAAGACTGTGCAATATCAGCAGATTCTCCTGTTATTTTTGCTGATGCTGTTTGAAATAATGTTGCTCCACCGCCAAAAGCCAATCCCCATACTACAATTGAGACTAAGATTAACGAATAAATGTTATCAAAAGCATAAAATAATAATCCGGAGATAGCAAAAAAACTGAGAGATAAAATAATCAACTTACGTAAATATTTGTCAATAAATATCCCGACAATAGCAATACTGATAATCGATGAAATACCAAAAATAAATAGAACAGCATCGACATTCATTTCATTTCCTGAAAGTTGTAAATATGGTGATATATAGGTGTAAAAAATATTATGACCAAAAGCGAAAATAAAATTTATTACTAAAATCGATTTTACATAAGGTATAGATAGTACAGAAAACATGGCATTCTTTTTCTTCGTTTTTAATGCTTCTAAATTAGGTAGTTTTAGGCATATCAAAATGACCAACAACAAAGAGATTATTGTAATTATATGAAAAGTTAATCTCCAACCGACTAACTGACCTATTAATGTGCCCAATGGAATACCTATAGATAAGGCTATCGGAACCCCTAGCATAACTATAGTTATTGCTCTTCCTTTTTTATCATCACTAACCATTCTTGTTGCGTAACCAGCCACCATTGCCCATAAAAGACCAGCAAAAAGACCTGCTAAAAATCTAGCTATTAATATCATAGTAAAAGACAGAAAATATGCAGTCATAAAATTAGTAATGCCAAAACCAAGTATAACTGTTACTAATAATTTTTTTCTATTCCAACTTTGTGTAGCAATTGTTAATGGGATAGCTGATAGTAGAGAACCTAATGCGTAAAGTGTCACTAATTGACCCGCTTGAGCTTCTGTAACACTTAGATCTTCACTTATTAACAGTAAAAAACCAGCAGGCAAAGCTTCTGTCATAATTGAAATAAACAGTGCTGTTGCTAAGGTAAGAAGGCTCAATGTGGGAAATGTATTATTTGTTCTTTCCATGTAATTCGCTCATATTATAAATTTGTTTGGGGTTAAATTGAATTTATTCATCAAAGCCATAGCTAACCATATCCTCCTTAGGATAAGGTTCTCCATGAATAACAAAATTAGCCATGCTTTTATCAATAAAGGTAATGTCCTTTGGACTTAATGTGATATTTACAACTTTAATATTTTCAATTAAATAACTTAACCTCCTTGTGCCAGGTATAGGAAAAATATTCTTAGATTTACTAAATAATTAGGTAAGTAATACACAATGAATTCATGCTAACAAATAATTTTATAGCTGTATAATTCCAATCATTTATTACATAATGAGAAATATTTATCACAATTAACTATCAATTTAGATAAGCTGAACCACACAAAATGTTAGATGCTTTTATTCAATAACTTGTCAATGAATGGTTTAGCGCCATAAGATGAGGATTAGTAAAAAGTATTTTTCGTGAATCCATAGAAGTCCATAAGTGTCCACTAGGAACTAGTCCAACAGGTTACCAAGCTGTTTTCGAACCTTGTTTCCCGCTCCAAATATTAATAGCGCATTTATTACTCATATTACTAAATCAAAATAAATCCTAAAAAAACTTTTCTATTTTGATTAGCCAAATGAAAAAACAAAAACTTAAATAAAATCAATATCTTTTCTGACTGATTTTTTACGTAAAATCAGGATTTTTGGAGTTGGTGAATAGAATAAATTGTGCAGTGGTTTCGGACGTTTTGACCTTGGGTGAACAAGATAGCCACAGTGATCACGTCCGAGCAAAGGGAATTAAAGCGAATTACCTTTGCAATTCCACGCTTTGGCTACCCGAAGCTGGAGCAATACAATTATATCCAAAAAGTGGTCAGAAAAAGTATTGATTTTATTAGAGTTTTTATTTTGCTGTTTTTTCTAAAAAAAAACATCCCCTAAACAGTCTGCCCCTTATCAATCTTATAATCTAATTTAACACTACTTTTAACCTTCTCTCCATTCAACCTTTTTAACAATAACTCGATCGCAACTTTGCCAATCTCAAATCGTGGCGTGATGACGGTGGCGATTTTTTGGGGGTTAGCTCGGCCGATTTCTAAGCCGTGAAAGCCAGCAATGGCAATTTGTTCTGGTACGGGGATATTATAATTTAGGCATTCAAGCAGGACCCCAATTGCCATATCATCGTTAGTACATAAAACACCATCCATATCAGGGTATTTTTGAATGGCTTGGTGAAATAGGCTTTTGCCTAAGTCTATTGATGATATCGCATCAGGTATGATTTGGTGTGGCGTGAGTCCTGCTTGTTTCATGACTCGCTGATAGCCATGGTAGCGTTGAGTATCTCGAGCACTGGCGACTGAGTTAAAATAGATTATATTTTTTTTACCAGATTCAATCATTTGCAATGTCATATCATAGGCAGCTTGTTCGTTATCAAAGCCGACTTGGATGTCAAAAAAACTTTGGGTGATATCCATAAGTTCAACAACAGGAATGTTGGCTGTTTTTAGATATTGTAGGGTGGCTTCGGTGTGGTCCTTTTCCATCAAGACAAGTGCATCAATGTTGTATGATAGTAGATTAATGATTTTTTCTTCTTCTAGCTGTTTGTCATAATTGTAATTAGTGATGATTGTTTGGTAATGATGAGCTGATGCGACCGATTCAATTCCAGCAAGCACTTCGGTGAATATTTGATTTTTAAAAGACGGTATAACAATACCAATACAATGGCTGCGTGAACCAAGCATTATTTGGGGGGCAAGATTGGGGATGTATTGGATTTCTTTTAGTACTTTTGCTATTTTTTCTTGATTTTTTTCAGAGACTTGTTTTGGATCTCTTAGGTAGCGACTAATGGTCATTTTAGTCACGCCAGTTAAATTGGCAATATCTTGTAAACTAATGCGTTTATCTTTCATAACCTGTTATTTTAGAAGGGATGCCGGTTGAATGTGTGGCATTTTAACAGCAAAAACAAGAAAAGAAATAATATTCGTTACAATAAATAAGAAGACAATGTCTATTGTCTTCTTATTTTGGTTATATTATTAATTATTTTTAGGTGCTTTAACACTAGCCATTAAAATAACTGATAAAACTAAAGATACCCCCATAAAGATATATGATGCTCCCGCACTGCCAGTTACTGCATTGATAACACCAACTAACCAAGCACCAATAAATGCGCCCAGTGCCCCAAAGCTATTAATTAAGCCAATTGACACGCCAGATACATTGCTTGGTAATAGTTCAGGAATTAAGGCAAAGAAAGGTCCATAAGGTGCGTACATGCAACCTGCTGCAAGTGATAAAAGCACAAAACAGATCCAAAAATGTTCAGCTCCAAGCAAATAAGCAGTAAAAAATGCGATAGTTGCTATAAGTAATAATGGCCAAACAAACAGTTTGCGATTTTGTAGTTTGTCGGAATAGAAAGAGACCATTAACATCATAGCAATAGCAACAAAATAAGGAATGGCAGCAAACCAGCCAACAGATATGATGTCAACTTTACCTGCTGATTTGATGATTGATGGCATCCACATCATAAATCCATATACGCCAATACTCCACAATGCGTGCACTGCACAAAGTTTAATGACATTGCCTGAACGAAACGCTTCGCCATAGTTGCGCATGGGTTTGATGTTTTGTTGTTCTTTGTCCATAGCGGCTTGGAAATCCGCTTTTTCGACATCAGTTAGCCATTTAACTTCCGATGGCTTGTCGCGTACAAGGATCCACCAAATCACTGCCCATAATACAGCCGGTAACCCTTCAATGATGAACATTTCGCGCCAACCATAAAGGTCGATTAAGTGCGCAGATACAATTGACATCCATAATACGGTTACTGGATTACCTAAAACTAAGAACGTGTTGGCTTTTGAGCGTTCAGCTTTAGTAAACCATGTGCTGATGTAAATTAGCATTGATGGCATAACGGCTGCTTCAACAATACCGAGTACAAAACGGATCACCATAAGTGATGGAATATTACTGACCATTCCTGTCAATGCGGCACATAATCCCCATAGTATTAAACATACAAAAATGAGTTTGCGAACGCTTCGCCTAACTGCATAAATAGATCCAGGTACTTGGAAGAAGAAGTAACCAAGGAAAAAAAGTGCGCCAATTAATGAGGATGTGCTGGGGCTGATGTCTAAGTCTTTGTTAATCCCCGCAGCTGCGGCAAAGCCATAATTGGCACGGTCTAGATAGGCTAAACTATAAGTAATAAAAATGATTGGCATTAATCGCCACCAACGAGATGGCGCCAGTTTGTTTGTTATATTCATGCTCTTCTCGCTTTAAATAATAATAAAGTGATTTTGGCGACAATTTTTATCAACGTTTTTTGTTAATAACATTGATTTAATCTTCTTCAATTTGATGAACTAAAAATACAATTGCCGCGATATGTTTTTTTAAACTGCGGCTAACATTCCGCCATCAACATAAAGAATGTGTCCATTGACAAAGTTTGATGCCGCAGAGGATAAAAACACGGCAGAGCCAATGAGTTCTTCTGGTTTACCCCAGCGTGCCGCAGGTGTTCTTTGACATAGCCATTGGGTGAACTCTTTGTTTTCAACCAGTGCTTTACACATTTCAGTATCAAAATAGCCAGGTCCAATACCATTAACTTGAATGTTGTAACGAGCAAGCTCAACGCACATCCCTTTTACAAGCATTTTGACTGCGCCTTTTGATGCGGCATAAGGGGTAATGGTGTCGCGACCTAGTTCACTTTGCATTGAGCAAATATGAATGATTTTTCCTTGCTTACGCGTGATCATGTGTTTAGCCACTTGTTGTGAAACTAAAAAAACCGCTTTTTGGTTAACATTAATCACCGCGTCCCAATCTGCTTCAGGAAACTCAGTAAATGGATGACGACGTTGAATACCGGCGTTATTGATTAATATATCGATGGGGCCGATCTCTTTTTCGATACGATCAATGGCATTTTTGACCGAATCGTAATTGGTTACATCAAAACCGATGCCAACAGCATTGATGCCCTGTGATTTTAATTGGTTTGCTGCATTTTCAGCGCGTTCTTGGGTAATATCATTAATAACAATACTTGCCCCGTATTGACCTAAGCCTGTAGCAAGTAAATTACCAATACCTTGTGCTGACCCAGTAATTAAAGCGCGTTTTCCCTTTAGTTCGAATAAAGATTTCATTATTTTCTCCCTTTTATTTTAAATTGTTATGCATAACAGTTACGCGTAACAATATTATGGAAAAACAAAAAAAGAAAGCTAGTAATGCGTGATTTTCCATGAAAATGTTAATTCTGTGATCAACGTCAAATATTATGATTTACTCGTTTTGACCCTGTTTAATAAAATTTTTTAAAAAGTTAATACTAAACATCTACCCTTAATTTATATATAATGTCGACTTAACCATTTGAATTTAGATATCAACCTCGGAGCTTCCCTCATGCAGCAGTTTCGTCCCATCCGCCGTGCTTTACTTAGTGTGTCCGATAAAACCGGTATTTTAGAGTTTGCCAAAGCCTTATCAGAACGAAATGTGGAACTTCTTTCAACAGGGGGGACGGCAAAATTGTTAATGGAAAACCAGATACCGGTAACGGAAGTATCTGACTATACCGGATTTCCTGAAATGATGGATGGGCGAGTTAAAACGTTACATCCCAAAATTCATGGCGCCATTTTAGGGCGACGAGGAGTTGATGATGATGTGATGCAACAACATCAAATTACGCCAATCGATATGGTGGTTGTCAACCTTTACCCTTTTGCACAAACGGTTGCTAACGCCAATTGCACGTTAGAAGACGCCGTTGAAAACATCGATATTGGTGGTCCAACGATGGTGCGATCTGCCGCTAAAAATCATAAAGATGTTGCCATTGTGGTTGATTGTGATGATTATGCCAATATCATTAACATGATGGATGATAACCAAAATTCCCTTTCTTTTGAATATCGTTTTAACCTTGCTATTAAAGCCTTTGAACACACAGCTAAATATGATGGCATGATTGCCAACTATTTTGGGCAATTAGTCCCCCCTTATATGGGCGAAACCAATGAGCCATCGGGCGAGTTTCCTAGAACGTTAAATCTACAATTTATTAAAAAACAGAATATGCGTTACGGCGAAAACGCCCATCAGCAAGCGGCTTTTTATGTTGAGCAAGATGTCAAAGAAGCCTCGATTGCAACGGCAAAGCAACTGCAAGGTAAAGCACTTTCTTATAATAATATTGCTGATACTGACGCTGCACTTGAATGCGTAAAATCATTTGACGAGCCCGCTTGTGTGATTGTAAAACATGCAAACCCTTGTGGTGTTGCCGTTAGCGATAACATTTTAAACGCTTATGAAAAAGCCTTTAAAACCGACCCCACTTCAGCTTTTGGTGGCATTATTGCGTTTAATAGAGAGTTAGATGCTAAAACCGCCCAAGCGATTGTTGATAAACAATTTGTTGAAGTGATTATTGCACCTTCAGTTAGTCAAGAAGCGCTGATCATCATTCAAGCTAAAAAAAATGTGCGCGTGCTTGAATGTGGCGAGTGGTCAACATCAGCGTCAGCAAGTTTAGATTTTAAACGTGTCAATGGTGGTTTGTTAGTGCAAGATCGTGATTTAGGCATGATATCACCAGATGCATTAACGGTAGTCACCAAGCGTAAGCCAACCGACCAAGAGCTTTCTGATGCGCTATTTTGTTGGAAAGTGGCTAAATTTGTTAAATCCAATGCCATTGTTTATGCAAAAGATAACATGACAATTGGTATTGGTGCCGGGCAAATGAGCCGAGTTTATTCCGCAAAAATAGCCGGCATTAAAGCGCAAGACGAAAATTTAAACGTTGCAGGTTCTGTTGTTGCATCAGATGCGTTTTTCCCATTTAGAGATGGGGTCGATGCTGCTGCCGCTGCAGGGGTGACTTGTGTAATTCAGCCCGGCGGATCGATTCGTGATGACGAAGTGATTCAAGCGGCCAATGAACACAATATTGCAATGATATTTACGCATATGCGCCATTTTAGGCACTAATTTTAGACCTTAATAGGGCGACCTTGTTTATTATTAAAAAGACATCATTAAAGGATCTTTTATGAAAGTTTTAGTCATTGGTAATGGTGGGCGCGAACATGCACTTGCTTGGAAAGTCGCACAATCACCATTGGTTTCTAAAGTCTTTGTTGCACCAGGCAATGCCGGTACTTCTCTAGAGCCTAGCTTAGAAAATATCAACATCAAAGCTACCGACGTAAGTGGTCTGCTTAGCTTTGCTCAGCAAGAACAAATCGATTTAACTATAGTGGGACCTGAAGCCCCGTTAGTAATTGGTATTGTTGATAGCTTCCAAAAAGCGGGATTAAAAATCTTTGGACCAACTAAAGCCGCTGCACAACTTGAAGGGTCAAAAGCCTTTACTAAAGACTTCTTAGCTCGCCACAAAATTCCTACTGCAGAATATCAAAACTTTACCGAAGTCGCTCCAGCCATTGCCTATATTCGTGAAAAGGGCGCACCGATTGTGATTAAGGCTGATGGGCTAGCCGCTGGTAAAGGGGTGATTGTTGCCATGACAGTGGAAGAAGCTGAAGATGCTGTGCGTGATATGTTAGCCGGTAATGCCTTTGGTGATGCCGGTCACCGAGTCGTGATTGAAGAGTTTCTAGATGGCGAAGAGGCCAGCTTTATTGTCATGGTGGATGGCAAACATGTAGAGCCCATGGCAACTAGCCAAGACCATAAACGTGTTGGCGACGGTGATACAGGCTTAAATACTGGTGGTATGGGGGCATATTCGCCAGCACCAGTGGTGACTGAGGTTGTTTTTAAACGAATAATGGATGAAATCATCTACCCAACGGTCAATGGTATGGCACAAGAAGGCAATGTTTATGTTGGCTTTTTATATGCGGGTGTAATGATTGATAAAGAAGGTAATCCAAAAGTTATTGAGTTTAATTGCCGATTTGGCGATCCCGAAACACAGCCAATAATGATGCGAATGCAATCGGATCTGGCTGAACTTTGCCTTGCAGCGGTGGATGGGAAATTAGATACCGTCAAATCAAAATGGGATCCAAGACCTGCATTAGGTGTAGTCCTAGCAGCCGGCGGTTACCCGGGTGAGTATAATACCCAAGACGTTATCCTTGGACTGCCTGCCGAATCAAGTGATGATTGCAAAATCTTCCACGCAGGTACTAGTCTAGAAAAAGGTCGCGTTTACACCAATGGCGGACGTGTGTTGTGCGTAACAGCACTTGGCAACACCGTACTTGAAGCGCAACAGCGTGCTTATGAGCACATCAAAGGTATTTATTGGCATGGTTGTTTTTATCGCCATGATATTGGTTATCGTGCGATTGAGAGGGAAAAAAACTGCCACAAATCTTAATTTATAAAATAAGGATATTTGCATGGCTATTGAAATATGGATTAGCTATTACTTTTTTTCCATTGTTGGGTGTTTTATTCGGCACTATTTTTCGGAATATATTGCAATGGACTATGATAATGATAAAACTTTAAATCGTAAACGACGTTTAGCTCTTCTTTATTTTTATTTTATTTTTTTATATAGCCTGTTTATGATAAGTCAGCCAGGAGAAGGGCTTTTTTTAGAACTTATTTTTTTCTGGTCGGCTGTTTTAATTTTTATATTGTATGTATTTTTTATTAGTTTTCTTGAAACCCCACGTAGATACATAAAAAAGAAAAAATGGAAATGATTAATTAAATTTAAATAAGGATAAAATTAATTTTATCCTTATTTATGCAAAGAACTTGTCAATCATAACCCTCAAAACATTAACAACTCTTTGACGCTTGTTTATAAATTGAATCTTCATTTTAAGTTATAGCACTCTATGTTATGCTAGAGCTAATATTAGTCACAGGATATCCCTTTATGATAAAAGATCCATTTTTTGACCGCGAAGCCGAGAAGTACGATTCCCCCATTGCTAGCCGTGAGCTTATTTTAGATTACCTTAAACAAGAAGCAAAACGAGCAAGTGTTTATTACGTGCCGTAAATGTTATGCCTTGTCTGAGAATTTAAATTATTTCATTAAAGACGAAGAAAGTAGTGAAATAAATTTATAAGTACCTCAGCCAGCAGAAATAGATAATGTAGGTAAAATAGTTGAAAATTGTGAGTTTATTATGGCAATAAGTTCTGATCCAACAAAAAATTCAGAATATTATTTATGTACTCGTCCTGATGGTTCGCAATATCGCAAATATGATGAACATCCGGAAGAATTGGAATAATAAATATGGTTGCTTTAATTTATATCTTATTTTATTTTTTTTCTATTATACCTCTTATTATTTCTTATCGATTTAAAAAATATTCCATCAGAGATTATAGATACGATAATGGGTTAAAGTGGAAAAAAAGAATAGTATTAATCTTAAACTATGCTGTCATATTAATGCTGATCATTATTTTAGGAGAAAAAAAAACAATCAGAGGATATTCATCTGAGTTTGACCTATTACTATTATCCGCTGGAATATTTATCTATATTTATCTATTTGCAATTGGCTGGCTTGAAAGCCCTAGACCTTTTAGAAAAAAGAAAAAATGGAAATGATTAATTGAATTTAAATAAGGATAAAATTAATTTTATCCTTATTTATGTAAAATACTTGTCAATCATAACCCTCAAAACATTAACAACTCTTTGACGCTTGTTTATAAATTGAATCTTCATTTTAAGTTATAGCACTCTATGTTATGCTAGCGCTAATATTAGTCACAGGATATCCCTTATGATAAAAGATCCATTTTTTGACCGCGAAGCCGAGAAGTACGATTCCCCCATTGCTAGCCGTGAGCTTATTTTAGATTACCTTAAACAAGAAGCAAAACCAGCAAGTTTAGAAAAAATTGCCCAAGCTGTCGACATTAAAAATGAAGAGCAAAAAGTGGCATTGCACCGTCGTTTGCGCGCAATGGAGCGTGATGGGCAAGTGGTGTTTACGCGTCGCAAATGTTATGCCTTGCCCGAAAAGTTTGACATGGTCAAAGGTAAGGTTATTGCCCACCGTGATGGCTTTGGCTTTTTGCGGGTAGAGGGGAACCCTGAGGACTATTTTTTAGCACCTGAGCAGATGAAAAAGGTGTTACAAGGTGATGTGATTTTAGCCCAGCCTATCGGTACACAATATCGTGGTAAAACCGAAGCTAGGGTAGTGCGAATTTTAGAGCCGCGTAGTAATCAAATTGTTGGTCGCTATTTTATCGAGCAAGGTGTTGGTTTTGTGGTGCCTGATGATAGCCGTTTGAACTTTGATATTTTAATAACGGGTAAACCTGATCGCACCGTACGTATGGGATCGGTTGTGGTAGTTGAGCTACAACAGCGACCAGAGCGTCGCCAAAAAGCGGTGGGTGTGATTAAAGAAGTCCTTGGCGAAATGATGGGGACGAATTTAGCTATTGATATTGCCCTGCGTAATCACGAAATCCCTTATGAATTACCTCAAGCGGTTGAAGCCGAAGTTAGTAAATTTACCGATCAAGTGCCCGAAAGTGCCAAAAAAGGTCGTAAAGACTTACGCAATTTACCTTTAGTTACCATCGATGGTGAAGATGCGCGTGATTTTGATGATGCGGTCTATTGTCAAAAAAATCGTGGTGGTGGCTATCGTTTGTGGGTGGCTATTGCCGATGTGAGTTATTATGTTCGGCCGGGCAAAGCGTTAGATAAAGAGGCTTGTTTGCGTGGTACGTCGGTTTACTTTCCTTCACGAGTTGTGCCTATGTTGCCCGAGGTTTTATCTAATGGACTATGTTCGTTAAATCCGCAAGTGGATCGTTTGTGTTTGGTTTGTGAAATGACGGTGTCTAATCGAGGCCGTTTGACAGGATACGAGTTTTACGAAGCGGTGATGAATTCGCATGCTCGGTTAACGTATACCAAAGTGGCTAAAATTTTAGAGGGTGATGAGGAACTTTGTGAGCATTACCATGATTTGGTTCCTCATCTTGAGAACCTCTACGGGCTTTATAGTGTGCTTGATAAAGCCCGTGTTGCCCGTGGGGCAATAGGGTTTGAATCAGAAGAGCCTAAATTTATCTTTAATGCCGATAAGCGTATTGAAAGCGTCGAGCTTGCACAGCGGAATGTGGCTCATAAAATCATCGAGGAGTGCATGATTTTAGCCAATGTGGCTGCGGCAAAATTAGTGATTAAGGCTGATATTCCTTCATTATTCCGTGTGCATGATAGACCCGATGAAGATCGCATAAATAATCTGCGTAGCATTTTAAGCGAACTAGGATTGTCGCTTGGTGGTGGAGCTAATGTTAAACCTAAAGATATTGCCGAATTAATGACCGTGGTTGAAACACGTCCTGATCATGATATGTTGCAAACCGTTATTTTGCGTTCAATGAAGCAAGCCATTTATGATCCTGAAAATCGAGGTCATTTTGGTTTGGCGCTTGAGGAATATGGACATTTTACTTCGCCAATTCGTCGTTATCCTGATTTACTTTTGCACCGTGCTATTAAATGGATTTTAGCCGATGAACAACAAAAGACTAGTAAGACTGGCGGGTACCGTTATAATACAAGCGAAATGCTCTATTTTGGCGAGCACTGTTCTATGACTGAACGACGTGCCGACGAAGCTGTGCGTGATGTGGTTGATTGGCTAAAATGTGATTATATGCAAGATCATGTAGGCGAGGTTTTTAACGGTACGATTTCAAGCGTAGTTAATTTTGGCTTCTTTGTGCGGTTAGACGATCTATTTATTGATGGTTTAGTGCATGTGTCATCGCTTGAAAATGATTATTATACTTTTGATGGTTCGCGTAATCGCTTAATTGGTGATAATACCCGCTTTACTTATCGTTTAGGCGATAAAGTGCAAGTAAAAGTGGATAATGTTAATCCAGAAGAACGTAAAATTGATTTTTCACTGGTTGGCAGTAATAATAAGCCGAAACGTCAAGGTAAAACAGCAAAAGAGAAGTCTAAACAATCCCAAACCGATCAGTATGCTGATTTGCCGCTTAAGCGAAAAGGTAAAAAATCAACTAGCGAAAGTAGTGCTAAGCCAAGTACTAAAAAAAAGGCTAAACCGAGTGCGAAATCAAGCACGAAAATTGAAGCGAAAGCTAAAAGTAAAAAACGTAACAAATCGAAACCAAAATCAGTCAATAAAACCAAATCAGTTAATAAAACAAAAGAGTAGCAGATAAATGAGTGAAACAGTTTATGGCCTGCATGCCATTGAAGCATTATTAGCGCGTTCGCCAGAAAGAATTATTGAAGTATTTATTATTAAAGGGCGTGAAGATAAGCGTCTTATTGCCGTTGTACGTCAGTTAGAGCAACTTGGCTTGCCAGTGAAAATAGCTAATCGTCAATGGTTAGATGAAAAGTCAAAAAACGGTGTGCATCAAGGTATTTTAGCTATGGTAAAACCGAGCCGAGGATATCAAGAAAATGATATCCCGTTATTGATGGAACAGCAACCAACCCCCGTTATTTTGATTTTAGATG
Source organism: Gilliamella sp. ESL0254 (assembly GCF_013344985.1). Classification (NCBI taxonomy): domain Bacteria; kingdom Pseudomonadati; phylum Pseudomonadota; class Gammaproteobacteria; order Orbales; family Orbaceae; genus Gilliamella; species Gilliamella sp. ESL0254. Next base: position 1,150,504 of record NZ_JAAEDU010000001.1, on the reverse strand, counting down.
GTGTTACCGATCCGCATAATTTAGGTGCCTGTATACGTACCGCTGATGCCGCTGGAGTCGATTTTATTATTGTGCCAAAAGATCGCTCAGCACCGCTTAATTCCACCGCACAAAAAGTTGCCTGTGGCGCAGCTGAAAGTGTACCGGTGGTTAGAGTGACCAATTTGGCACGTACGATGCGAATGTTACAAGATGAATATCAAGTTTGGATTGTGGGTACTGCTGGCGAAGCTGATTGTACGCTTTATCAAACCGATTTTTATAAAACATCAACAGCGATTCCACTTGCTTTGGTGATGGGGGCGGAAGGTGAAGGGATGCGCCGTTTAACTAAAGAGCACTGCGATGAGTTAGTCAGCATTCCAATGGCCGGCATTGTGTCATCGCTTAATGTGTCGGTAGCAACTGGTGTTTGTTTATTTGAAATTGTGCGGCAAAAAAATAGATAGTAAGGGATTAATATGTTTGGGTTAATTAAAAAATTGTTATCTCGAAAAAAACAAAAGCCACTTACTGAGCGAGACCTTAATGGACGTAATCGTGTTGGTTACCCTACTATGCAACTTTCAGGTGAAATTGACAAACTAATTAAACCACAATTTAAAGCAATTAAACCAATTATCAAAATTTATAAAGATACTTTGTTTTTTAAGTGGGGACCGAGTGTTATTAATGATAAATTATCTGACGATCAATTAGCCAAGCTTTCAGGTCGTAATTTGCAGATGGTTTATTTATTGCTATTTCGTGATATGCTTCGGCATATCGCCGAGCTTGTTGAACTTAAAGATCAGCCTGCCAATTGGCCTGATCTTTTTGCTCAAAAAGTGCTTGATAACTGCCAAATGCTAAATGATGCCGATGATACTGATATCGCTAAAAAACAAGCGTTGTTTGCCAGTGCACAGCGTTATTCTATTGATATTCCTATTGATGATAAACACCCTGAAAATACCGAAATTCCTGATTGGACGGTGCCGTTGGCTGAATTAATTATGTTACCTGCAGACATGATTTATAAATGCCATCGTCCGTTATTGGTGGCGATAACGGCCCGAAAAAAACGTCGTTAATGTTAAAACAACTCAGGCATACATTTTTGATATACCGGCGCAGTGAGCAAAGCATATCTATTAGTTTTGATACTTTACTGTCAGTTTAAACTAATTTTGCTATATATTTTTTCAATCAAAAAAATCGAGTAATGACAACACAATAAAATTGCTGGATATATTATAAAATTAAGAGTAATCCATGATGATATCAGCAAATCAATACCAATTAAATTAATTAAATAACGCTGATATAAATAAGGATCTTGAATTAGCTGGCGGATAATCATAAAAATGAGGCTAATTAAAATGCCAATAAGTAAACCACAAATGACTAATCCAGATGATTTTTTTATTTTGTTTAAAATGAAGATTGAAATAAGAATAAAACAGAAATAACACAAGCCATAATATATTAAATAATAATATTCAGGTGTATTGTATTGTTTTTTGATAAAGCGATAGCACCATTGATAACTTAGCAATCCTCCGACACAATTAAACAACAATATAACAACTAGCTTAATGATTTTCATTGGTTAATCCTTTTTTATCTTTAATCCTTTGATTATTTTACCTAAACATGATGGACAAATAACACTCTTTCACCCTATATATTAATAAATTCTAAAAATTTTTGTATAGCCGTTTCAGGCTATAAATATTATTGGGTATGGTAATGCCTTTTAGATGGGAAAATACACAATAAAAACGGGGTTGCAAAGCGGTTTTTCATATAGACTAATAGTTCGCAGAACAGGTCGCTGATCTTCAGCGGTTATTGTTAAAAAATAATTATAATCAATATTTTATTAACATTATTTTGTGTGTGTTATTTAACACTATTTTCTTCTTTCAATCTTTTTTCTTTTTTTACTAGTAATTTTTGCCATTTTTATTGGCAAAAATACCAACTAGGTAAGCAAATCTATCTCACTTATACTTAATTTATGAAGTAAATAGGTGAATAAGCTTATGCGAACAAGAACCATTGAGTTATTTAAAAAATTTATTTCAATCGACTATCCGATCACCTCCGAGATGTTGTCGGAAGAGTTTCAGATTAGTGCGCGAACCATTCGCAATGAAATCCAAGAAATTAATGAGTTTTTAACGCAAAGACAATTTCCTTTAATTTCAACAGTGCGTAGTAAAGGTTTTATAATCAATGCGACGCAAGATCAAAAACAGTTAATTCACAACGCATTGTTGGGCGTGCCAACTTCATCAATTTTAAGTAAAGATGAACGTCAATTTGATTTGTTACTGTCTATTGCGTTTTCTGCCTCTCCAACCATTCTCAGTCATAAAGAAAGTATTTTTTTTGTTTCAAAAAGTGTTTTAGATGAAGATATTAGAAAACTCAAAGCTCGGCTGAAAAAATATGATATTGAATTAAGTAGCCAGCCTAAATCGGGTATGCAGTTTGTTGGTTTAGAACGCTCTATTCGTTTGATGATGTATGAAGCGATTAATCAGTTCGCAGGTAATTTAGAATTTGATAAACCATTAAATGAATTAAGCTTGATACAGCAGTTATTGTTTAATTATATTCCTCAATCTCTTATCTGTGACTTATTAAAATTAGCCCACCAAACTATTAGCCAGATTCATGATGAGATTTATATCCAACAACTGGTTGTTTTTACTGCTATTTGGGTAATTAGAAACCAGCAGCAACATCATCTCACCATGATAAGAACTGATTTTAATAATAATGATTTGGGCGAAATAGCAAAATTTATTCATTTGGTTTGTCGGCATGTTGCTTTGCAAGTTAATAGACAAGAACAACAATACATTATTTATATGCTAGAAGCGTTCAATACCAAGGATATCAATAACTATATAGAGTGGGTAAATGCGCAGTTATTAGCGATTAAGTTAGTTAATTATGTCGAAGAAAAAACACAAATTCCTTTTTCAACCAAACAAGAACAGCTGTACGAAAATTTATGTAAACATTTAGCAGGTCTTATTGCGCGAGTAAGTAATAATATTCATATTATTAATCCATTACTCGATAACATCAAACAAAACTATGGTGCAATTTATTCAGTTATTGCTATGTTTATGCAAGAACTTGAAACGACCTTAACTCATAAAGTATCTGATGACGAAATTGCCTTTTTAACTATTCATTTTTCTACCTTCGCAAGCGCAATTAATCAAGAGCGAAGCTACTATTTTAAAGCAGTGGTCTTTTGTGACCATGGTATAGCAACTTCTAACTTATTAGCAGAAACACTTAAAGAGTTTTTTAATATTGATGTACTAGCCATTTTAGGACGTAATGATCAGAATTTATTAGCTCAACTCGATTTTGACTTAATATTTTCTACTTTTCCATTACCGCACTTAGCTCATCCAGTATTGGTGTTAGAACCGATTTTAAAAGAGAAAAATCATCCTATTATCACTGATTTTTTAGCTAAGCACAGGGCTAATCAACGCGTTGTAAATCATTTGGTTGATGCGACCGATCTTTTCTATTCATTGGTTGATTTGATTGAACAAAGTGGTGGCATTGTGTCAGCACCTATTTATAACCAACTCGAAAAATGTTTAGCGATTAATAATCTTAAAATCAATAAAAGGAAAATCCAGCCTATGTTGAAAGATATTCTTACCGATAATGACATTATATTGCAGCAAGATAGTTCAAATTGGCAACAAGCGATCAAAATTGCGGCTGAGCCATTATTAAAAAAACAATTTATTTTACCATCTTATATTGATGCCATGATTACGTCGGTCGAGCAATATGGTCCGTATATCGTTATAGGCAAAAATTTAGCGCTGGCACACGCTCGCCCTGAAGATGGTGTAAACCAGTTAGGGGTGAGTGTCGTGACTCTCCGCCATCCCGTGGATTTTGGTAATTCAGAAATGGGACCTGTCAAAATCATATTTTGTTTAGCTGCTATCGATTCGTTTTCTCATCTCAATATTATGCGTAGTTTGATTGAGTTGATTAATGATGAACAAAAACTTGAAAGCTTAACAATGTGTCATTCGGTACAGCAATTTAAGAACATTTTATTTAATGAACCTAATTCGGATTGAACCATTAAATTATAGGAGGATTGAAAATGAGTAATTTAACTATTTTATTTGTTTGTGGTGCGGGATTAGGCAGTAGTTTTGCCGCGCAAATGGCGACTGAAGACGTGCTAAAAGCCAAAGGAATTGATGCTAAGTTGGATCATACGGATATTTCATCTGCTGCTTCTATGAACGCCGATATTATTATCACGGCTGAAAATTTTCGTCCACAGTTTGCTAAGTTTAATATCCGTGAACAGACCTCAATTGTTTATCTCAAAAATATTGTCTCAAAAACTGAAATAGATGAGAAGTTAAGTCCAGTATTGCAACAAAAAGGGCTGCTTTAAATTGCCAAATAGGAGAATACTATGAACATAATTAACTTTATTATCGATAATATTTTAACGCAAGCCTCAATAACAATTAGTCTCATTGCTATGTTTGGCTTGATGTTGCAACGTAAATCAGTAGGTCAAATTATTTCGGGATCGCTTAAAACATTATTGGGCTTTCAAGTGCTCAATGCGGGGTCAAGTATTATTGTTGGCAGTTTGACCTATTTCGGGCACATTTTTACCGCTGGATTTGATATGCAAGGGATTATCCCGTCTATTGAAGCGATTAATGGTCAAGCCATGAATCAGTTAGGTTTAGGTCGTGATATTGCTTTGACTTTTTTGATGATTTTTATCTTTAATATTCTAATTGCCCGTTTTACTCGCTGGAAATATATCTTTTTAACTGGTCAGGCTATTCTCTGGATGGCAACCATGACCACGGTATTTGGTAGTTTTGCTGGACTTTCTGGAGTCGTGTTAATTGTAGTCGGCGGTTTTGTTGGTGCACTTTTTGCGGTATTTATGCCAGCTATTGCACAGCCGATTATTCGTAAAGTGACGGGATCTAATGACATTGCGCTTGGTCACTTTTGTACAATTGGGTATTTGTTTGAAGCGGGTGTTGCTTATGTTGTGGGGGAGAAAGGTGAAAACAAACGTTCAATTGAAGAGATGAAATTACCTAAATCATTTGAATTTTTGCAAGATACCTATCTGTCAGTCATGGTCGTTATGATCCCACTCTATATTATTACGGTTCTTTTTGCCGGTGAGGAGTATGCTTCAACATTATCCGGTAGCCAAAATTATGTGATGTATGCCTTTACGCAAGCCATTATTTTTGTTGTGGGGATCTATGTGTTATTAGCTGGCGTTAGGTTATTGCTCGGTGAAATTGTACCCGCATTTAGAGGTATTGCGATGAAAGTGGTTCCTAATGCTATACCGGCGCTTGATTGTCCTGTGTTTTTTCCTTATAGCCCAAATGCAGTCATTTTAGGTTTTATTACCACATCAATTGGTACTGTGATTGCGATGTTGACGTTACCAGCTTTTGGATTAGCCATGATTTTACCAGGAATGTTAACCAACTTTTTTGCTGGTGGTACCGCAGGCATATTTGGTAATGCTGTTGGTGGTCGCCGTGGTGCGCTCATTGGTGGTATTGCGCATGGTTTCTTTATTACTTTATTACCTGCATTACTGGTGACTATCTTTAATCAAATGGGCTTTATTAATGCAACAGCAACCGATGTTGATACAGTTACAGCGGCGTTACTTTATGCATGGATTTTAAGTCCTTTATTAAAGCATTTTTAGGATAGGAGTTTGCTATGTTTAACTTTTTTAAAAAAAGTAAGCCCAAAAAAGAGTTGGTTGATAAACCAGACATAACAAGTAGCCTGACATCAACACAAATTGACCAAATTGAACAAATTGAACAATCAATTAGTCAATTGTTACAACAAATTGATCATACAGATGATGCGGTAACTTTAGCCTCATTATATGAAAAAACAGGACTTCTTTATTGCCAATTAGATTGTGTTGATTTTGCAATTGAGTATTTAGAAAAGAGTTTACAACATAAAAAATCAATTGGAGAAGGTTATAAAGCATTAATGAATTTGTACAACCATAAACGTGCCGATGCAGCAAAACATGGTTCAATGGACGATATTGATTTTTGGATGAATAAGATGGATTCCATGCGCAACATTGCCAAACAAGTTACGGTTCAACGAGATTAAAGGAAATTATTATGTATACCACACTAAAAGATGTCACATTATTAGCTCAAAAACTCAATTTTACTGTCGGTGCGTTTAACACGCATAACTTAGAAATGCTGCCTGATATGCTACGAGCAGCGAAAGAAGTAGGTGCACCAATTATTATACAAACTAGCGTTGATACCGCACGCTATATTGGCTTTAAAGTATTGGTTAATGCGGTAAAAGCCATTGCCGATGAAGAGATTGTTGATGCTGTATTACATTTAGATCATGCAAAAAATTTTGATGATATTAAAGAAGCGATCGATAGTGGTTTTACCTCGGTGATGTTTGATGGCTCTTCTTTGCCATTTAAAGAGAATATTTTAAAAACCCGTGCAGTGGTTGAGTATGCGCATGCACGTGGCGTATCGGTCGAAGGTGAATTAGGCACGATAGGCGGAACAGAAGAGGGTATTCATGTTGATCCTAACGATCGAGTTTATACCAAACCGAAAGATGCGTTAGCGTTTGTTCAAGCCACGGGTATTGATGCATTAGCTGTTGCCATTGGTACTAATCATGGACAGTTTAAATCAAAAACAGAGGTGAATATTCCACTATTAAAAGAGATTCATGCTATGGTAGATATTCCTTTGGTTATTCATGGTGGTACAGGTGTTAAAGAAGAAGATTATCCTGAGCTGATTAATAATGGTATTCGTAAATTTAATGTAGGTACCGAACTATTAGTTAATTGGACGCAAGTTGCCAAAGATAAGTTTGCTGATACTGAAGTGAATAAATCATTACGGCACAATATTATTCCGGCTAATCAAGCAGTTAAAGAAATTGTCAAACATAAAATGAGTTTGTTTCTTAACGTTAATAGTCGTATTAACTAAGGTATGTAAGCATGCAGAAATATTTAATTTTACTGGCAGGCTGTCCATGTACGGGAAAAACCTATCTAGTTAATCAATTGCAACAGCAATTTAAAGATAGCTTTGTTATCACACCCGATGAAGCCAAAATTTTATATGCTGAGTCTATTGGCTTTAATTGTAAAGCTGAAAAGGAAGCGTTAGAACACAAAGTTTGGCAATTTTATTACGGTGTTTTACAACTGTATATGGATGCAGGTAAAAGGGTGATTATTTCTGAATATCCATTTAGTGATAAGCAAAAAAGGCAACTGAGTGAATTTGCTGAGCAATATCACTATCAAGTGATAACCATTCGCTTAGTTGCTGATTTTGATGTGATATGGCAACGTCGTTACCTGCGTGATCGTTCACCTGAGCGCCATTTATGCCATATTATGCAACATTATCATTATGGCGATACGTTAGAAAATCGAAATCTTGCTGATGATTTAATCACTAAGGATCAATTCTATCAAGTTTGCCAAATGCGGCAGTATGATCAATTTGTTTTAGGTAACTTGATTCAAGTTGATGTCACTGACTTTACTAAAGTAGATTACTCAAGATTATTGAATGAGTTGAAGCAAATAGTTAAGTTATAAATAGTGCCATTATCAAAATGATAATGCCGACCAATTTTAGTCGGCATTGTTATTTTAAGTACTAGCTTTTTATTAGGTCAATATCGATGCCTAATCCTTTCGCAATACCAGAACCATAATCAGGATGTACTTTGTAGAAGTGTTTGAGCTGTCTAATTTGAATGTCACGCTTTACATTTTTCATTGAGCCAACGATATTATCAATAAGCAGTTGCTTTTGATCGGGATTCATTAAATTAAATAATGCGCGTGGCTGTGAGTAATAATCGTCATCAACACGATGATCGTGCCTATCCATTGTTCCAGCTGGTACATGCATTGGTGGTTCGGCGTATTGTGGTTGCTGTTTTGGTGCATTATCGACGCTATTAGGCTCATAGTTAGGGGCATTATCTGGGCTATAAAAACGCATTGCACCATCGCGTTGATAATTGTGTACTGGGCATTTTGGGGCATTGATTGGCAATTGTTGATAATTAGTACCAATACGATAGCGGTGTGCATCGGCATAAGCAAAAATTCGACCTTGTAGCATCTTATCTGGTGATAAACCTGTTCCAGGCACCACATTGCTTGGTTCAAAGGCCGCTTGTTCAACTTCTGCAAAATAGTTTTCAGGATTACGATTCAGTTCCATTACACCGACTTCGATTAATGGATATTGTTTTTGTGACCACACTTTAGTCACATCAAACGGATTTTCAGGATGGTTATTGGCTTGCTCTTCGGTCATGACTTGTATGTAAAGACGCCATTTTGGGTAGTCGCCACGTTCAATGGCTTTAAATAAATCCTCTTGTGCCGAATCTGGATTGGCTCCATCCATCTCTGCCGCTTTTTGGGGATGAATATTTTTGATGCCTTGTTCAGTCCTAAAATGCCATTTTACCCAAGTGCGAACGCCATCTTCATTTATTAAGCTATAGGTATGGCTGCCATAGCCGTGCATATGTCGATAACCATCAGGAATACCACGATCAGAAAATAGAATAGTGACTTGATGAAGTGATTCTGGTGATAAAGACCAGAAATCCCACATCATTTGCGGATCTTTTAAATTGGTTTTAGGGTCACGTTTTTGGGTATGAATAAAGTCAGGAAATTTGAGCGCATCACGAATAAAAAAGACAGGAGTATTGTTGCCTACAATATCCCAGTTACCTTGATCGGTATAAAACTTGACTGAAAACCCTCGGGGATCACGCGCTGTATCCGATGAGCCTCGTTCTCCACCAACAGTTGAAAACCTTGCAAAAACTGGGGTTTGTTTACCAACTTTAGCAAATAGGCTAGCATGAGAATATTGGGTGATATCATTTGTTACCGTAAAGGTACCATGTGCGCCAGAGCCTTTGGCGTGTACTCGTCGTTCAGGGATATTTTCACGGTTAAAATGGGCAAGTTTTTCGATAAGTTGGAAATCGTCTAACAAAACTGGACCACGAGGACCGGCAGTTCGAGAGTTTTGGTTATCGGCTATTGGTGCGCCATTATTAGTGGTTAGTACTTTTTTATCTGACATTGCAACACTCCTTTATATGATATTAAAAAAGCTTTTAAAGATGAAAGACTCAATTGCTTTTGAATATTATGTACTAGGAAATTGAACAGTAGTGCATAGTAAAAAAGTTTTATATGATTATTTTTATACTTAGAAAAATGTGTTTAATTTATTATCAATAAACTTAAGCATAAATAATTTCGGGCAGTCTGACGTCCCAAGGTTTGTTATCAATATGTTGTACCTTTTGGCAAGCAAAAGCAAGCCCAATAGGTAAGATTTTTTTTGATTGATAATTTGCTAGTAATCGGTCGTAAAATCCACCGCCCATCCCAATACGATAACCACGTTGATCAAAAGCAACTAGCGGAGTAAAGATGACATCAAGTTGGTTGTTAGGTAGTACGTTTAATACGTTTAATTCAGGTTCTAATATACCAAATTTATTTTTAATAAGTCTGGTTTGGCTAGTGTATTTTAAGAAGAGTAAATGTGTCGAGACAAAAGGGTGGATAATAGGTAAATAGACAGATTTATTTTGCTGCCATAAATATTCGATAATGGGTTTTGTATCTACTTCGCCATCGAATGATAAAAATATGGCGATATTTTTTGCAGTGTTAATCGCTTGGTGACGGGCAATTTTTTGATATATAGTTTGTTGCGCAGTGTCACGTTCATTGGGAGATAATTGTCGTCTTTTTTGACGTATAATTTGCCTAATATTCATCAGTTTTCACTGTTGTTGTAAGGTCGAAAGGAAGCTCCAAGATGTCGTTAGGGTCGTAACCCTTGAACCCACGGTTCAAGGTGAACATCGTGTTTTAATTTTTAGGTTTCCTTACAAGTAAGGCATACTCACCAATTAAAAATCACTCCGTTCTTAAGATAAGATTATCGGCTCAGGGGACTAACCCACATCGCGATCATCTCAGAGTTGGGTACATAATACAAAATTTACCAGATCATACAATACCATTTGTATTAAATTTACAATTCAAATAGTCAATTGTTGGTATTTAGGGCAGAATCAAGTAATTGTTGTAACATTTTTAGCCGATCACCAAATTCGTTACTTCGTTCTTTTTCTTTTGTCAGTTCGTAAGAAATATTTAGCGCCGCAGTCATAATAAGTTGATCACTGCCAACCTGAGGGGACTTTTCTCGTAAATTTGTTAAGCGCGTATCTAAATCTTTTGCTGCACGATTAAGTGCTTCGACTTCATCAACAGGACAATTGAACTTTAATGTTCGTCCAAAAATTTGAATAGTGACAGCTTGAGTTTCCATGTTTAACCTATTGATTCATAAAATTATTAATTTTATCGATAATGTGTTTGTGATCTAATCCCAGCTCTTGTCTTATTTCGCTTTGAGCACCTTGCGAAATAAACTTATCAGGAAGTCCAATATTTAAAATATGACATTTTATTTTTTTCGATAATAAGTATTCACCGACGCCGCTACCTGCCCCGCCTTTGATACTGTTTTCTTCAATGGTGACAAGTATATTATGAGTTTGGCTAATGTGCAAAAGGACTTTTTCATCGAGTGGTTTAACAAACCGCATATCGATGACTGTAGCATTAATTTGCTCTGCAGCTTGTAAAACTTCAGGAAGCAAAGTGCCAAAATTAAGTAAAGCGATATTTTTGCCTTGTCGACATAATTTAGATTGACCTAGCGGAATTGCGGTTAATGGCATGAGTTGTGTGCCCGAGCCTTCACCTCGAGGGTAACGTACTGCTGCTGGTCCATTATGTAAGTAGCCGGTGTAGAGCATCTGTCGGCATTCGTTTTCATCACTTGGGGTCATGATGACCATATTGGGCACACAGCGCAAATAACTTAAGTCAAATGCACCTTGGTGGGTTTCACCGTCAGCACCGACAATACCAGCGCGATCGATGGCAAATAATACGGGTAGGTTTTGAATGGCAACATCATGAATAACTTGATCGTAAGCGCGTTGCAAAAAAGTTGAGTAAATAGCTACAACAGGTTTTAAGTCACTAATTGCAAACCCGGCGGCTAGGGTAACAGCATGTTGTTCAGCTATTGCAACATCAAAAAATTGGTCAGGATAACGATTGGCAAATTTTGTCATACCTGAGCCTTCGCTCATTGCAGGGGTTATTGCCATTAAACGTTTATCATTTTGCGCCATTTCACATAGCCAATCGCCAAAAACTTGCGAATATGTTGGGGTTACTTTTTTGGCGATAGGTAATATGCCATCATTAGGGTTAAATTTTGGTACACCATGCCATAAAGTCGGATCTTTTTCAGCTGGCGCATAGCCTTTGCCTTTTTGTGTAATCACATGCAGTAGCTGAGGTCCTTTTAGCTGGCGAACTTTCTGTAAAGTTGAGACTAGACTATCAAGGTCATGTCCGTCAATAGGACCTATATAATTAAAACCAAGCTCTTCAAATAAGATCGCGGGTGTGACTAAGCCTTTTAAGTGTTCTTCAGTCTTTTTAATCAGTTCTTTTAATGGCGGAATATTTTTTAATACACGTTTGCCACTTTCCCGAAAAGAGGTATAGGCTCTACTTGATAAGATTTGAGTAAGATGTTGGTTTAGTGCGCCGGTATTTGCTGAAATCGACATGTCATTGTCGTTAACAATCACTAGCATATCAGGTTTAACATGACCAGCGTGATTCATCGCTTCAAATGCCATACCTGCCGTTAATGCACCATCGCCAATAATGGCGGCTACTTTGTTACCTGATTGTTTTTTTTGTTCACTAATTGCAATTCCAAGCGCAGCACTAATTGAAGTCGAAGAATGCCCTGTGGTTAGTACATCATATTCGCTTTCATTTCGATGAGGAAATGGGTGTAACCCACCTTTTTGGCGGATAGAAAGCATTTGATCGCGACGACCAGTTAATATCTTGTGGGGATAGGCTTGGTGTCCTACATCCCATATGATTTTATCAAACGGTGTGTGATAAACATAGTGTAACGCTGTAGTTAATTCAACCACGCCTAGCCCCGATGCTAAATGTCCACTCGATTGACTAACACATGCTAGCAAATATTGCCTAAGTTCACGGCAAATCGCCGATAACTGTGACTGAGGAAAACGTCTTAGGTCATCGGGCGAGTTTATTTGTTTTAACAAAGGGTAATTATCTAAATTCATTATATAATGTTATCTTTTAGTTAGTTGTTAACTATTTCGATTAATAATAAAACCAGCAAGATCTTGCAATGGCTGACTATTATAGGGTATTTGCTTTAGACTATCGATAGCTTGCTGATAAAGTTGCTCAGTGAGTTTTATTGCGTTATCAAGTCCAACTAGTGCAGGGTATGTGCTCTTCTCATGGATAAGGTCTGATCCTTTAGGTTTACCCATAATCGATTGTTCGCCAATAATATCTAAAATATCATCTTGGATTTGAAATGCTAGACCAATTGCTTCGGCATACTGATCAAGCATTAGGCGATAAGGTTTTGTATTTTCACCGTAAGCAAAAGCCCCCATGCGGACAGCCGCTTTGATTAAAGCACCTGTTTTATAGCAATGGATTTTTTGCAAATGTTCAAGGTCTATTTGCTGATGTGTAGCCTGTAAATCTAATGATTGACCAAGGCACATGCCGGCAACGCCGCTAGCATAGGCAAGTTCGTTTATCATATTAATTTTAGTATTAGCATCAATCAACTCGCTTTTTGCTAGCAATGAAAATGCTAGAGTTTGCAAGGCATCACCAGCCAATATTGCTTGATCTTCACCAAATTGGATATGGCATGTTGGTTTACCTCGACGTAAATCGTCATTATCCATGGCGGGTAGGTCGTCATGAATTAATGAATAAGTATGAATGCATTCAATTGCGGCGGCGGCTTCGTCTAATTTAGAAAGCGGGCAATTAAACATTTGGCCTGTTAAATAGACTAAAATAGGTCGAATCCGTTTGCCACCGGCCAACAAGCTGTAACCCATTGCTTGTTGAAGTGTGGATGCCTCCATTTGTGAAATACAGGCAGTTAAAAATGAGTCTATTCGTTCTTGTAATGGTTTTAAGCTATTCATTATCATCAATTAAGAATTCTGACAATTCGGTATCACTATTTTCAGACAATAAGATCTGAATACGTTGTTCGGCTTGTTGTAACTGTTTTTGTCCTGCTTTTGCTAATTTAATCCCTTTTTCAAACTCATTTAGTGCTTCATCTAATGGTAAATCACCATTTTCTAGTTGAGCTACGATGGTTTCGAGTTGCTTTAGTGTTTCTTCGAAACTCGGTTCTTTGTCTTGTTTTTTTTCCATCTTCAATTCCTCTTTACGTTTGATGAGTATACACTTATTTCAAATAATCGTGAATCATGGTATTTGCTTATTTATAATCTAACAATTGATGTTAATGCGTATTAACCTTTGATTTAACGATAAGCTAATTTGTTGATTCACGTTCATCTTCGTTATTTGATTCGTCCATTGATAGTAAGGTGATGTTTGGATTAATCGGTTTTTTTACTTCGATACCCATTTCACGGAATCGTTCAATTTGTCCAATTACGTTACCACGACCTTTTGATAATTTGTTCATGGAATTTTGATAATTCTGTTGTGCTTTGTCTAAACAACTGCCTAGGTTTTCCATATCTTCAACAAAGCCGCGCATTTTGTCGTACAGTTTACTTGCTCTATCCGCAATCAACTCGGCATTACGATTCTGATATTCAAATCGCCATAAATTATGAATTGTCCGTAACGCAACTAGCAATGTGGTTGGGCTGACTATCATAATATTACTTTTCAAGGCATCATTGATTAATGCGGGGTCATTATCAATTGCGCTTAAAAATGCAGGTTCGACAGGAATAAACATCAAAATATAATCTAATGAATTAATGCCAATGAGTTTATGATAATCTTTTTGGCTGAGTTGCTTTAAGTGGTTACGAACAGCAGCTAAATGTTCGGTCATCGCTTTCGCTTTAATTGTTTCGTCATCACTATTAAAATGACGCTCATAGGCAACTAATGTTACTTTTGAATCAATAACCACGTCCCCGCCCTGCGGTAAATGAACAATAACATCGGGTTGTAATCGCTGATTACTTTCGTTCGTTAAATTGACTTGAGTTTCATATTCATAACCTGAACGTAATCCTGAATTATCTAGAATTTGGCTTAGGATAAATTCGCCCCAGTTCCCTTGGGTTTTGTTATTGCCCTTTAGCGCATTGGTTAAGTTGGTTGCTTCTTTGCTCATTTGCTGATTTAGCTGTTGCAAGTTACGAATTTCGTGCGTGAGTGTGTGGCGTTCTTTGGCCTCTTGACCAAAACTATCTTGTACTTGTTTTTTGAAACCTTCTAGCTGTTCTTTGAGCGGCGAAAGTAAAAAATCAAGACTTTGTTTATTTTGTTGCTCAATTTTTTTACCACTTTGTTCAAAAATACGATTGGCAAGGTTTTCAAATTGAGTCGTGAGCCGTTGTTCACTTTGTTCTAATATCGTTTGCCGTTCTTGGGTAGCACTTAACGTTTCTTCTAAACGCGTTTTGAGTTCACTAATTTTGACATTTTGCGCTAGATTTTGTTGTCGATACTGATCTAATTCATGCTCCAGCTGTCTTACTTGAATTGTTAAAGATTGGTTTTCTTCTTTTTTTTGGAGCAGTTGCAGATCAAATAGTTGATGTAAATTATTAATTGTCAGTTGAGATTTTATCGTTAACACCAGTAAAATTAAGGCGGCAATACCAATAATAATCGCAACCCATTCGGCTAATCCTAAATCATTGAACATAATTAAGCCCTCTCAAAAGTAAATGACATCACTTCATCTAAACTTTTGCACTCTAGAGCAAGCATAATTAAACGATCTAATCCTACCGCAACACCTGCACAGTCAGGTAAGCCTGCTTCCATAGCAGCAAGTAACTCAATGTCAATATTTTGAGCTGGTAGGTTTTGATTTGCGCGATCTAAATTATTTTGTTCAAAACGCATTCGTTGTTCTTGAGCATTGGTAAGTTCTTTAAAACCATTAGCAAGTTCAACGCCTTTGTAATAGAACTCAAAACGGCTCGCTACTCGGTGATCCTCTGAACTAATGGCAGCTAATGCGGCTTGTGATGCTGGAAAGTGGAATACTGCAATAGGTTTATCTTGCCCAATATGCGGTTCAACACCAAAAGTGAACAAGCATTGGAGTAATCCATCTTTATCATAATTGTCAGTATTAAGCCCAATATCAAGTTGGTTTGCGGCATTAACTAAGGTTGCGTGATCAGCTTCTAAAGGATCAATATTAAGATGACGTTGAAATACCTTTTGATAAGAGATACGTTCAGCTGGTTCACAATCTAAAACAGTTTGCAGTAAGTCATCGACTTCATTGATCATTTGCATCATATCAAATTGGATGCGATACCATTCGAGCATGGTAAATTCAGGGTTATGATAACGACTAACTTCTTCATGATTACGAAAACATTTACATAATTGATAAATAGGACCACTGCCGGCAGCGAGTAAGCGCTTCATGTGATATTCAGGGCTAGTAATTAATGACATTTGTCGCCCTTGTTGTCCTTCAAGTTCCCCCGGTTTTAAAAATTTAGTGTGGAAAGAGCTTAAATGCACGTCTGTTACTGCATATTGGCTTAATATAGGTGTTTCAACCTCTAAAATACAGCGGTCGGCAAAAAATTGACGTACTTGAGAAACAATTTTTGCGCGCTTAAGTAGATTATTGATAGATGCAGAAGGTTGCCAAGTCATAAAAAATATCCATGGAATTTGATTATTTACTAAAAAAACAAAAATAGGGCTAAAGCCCTATTTTTATTGCTGGCGTTCATTTTGCCATAAAGTGAATAGATTGTCGTATTTTTCTTGCTGTTGCCATATATGACGATGTAATGCGGAAAGGATAATAGGATCTTCTAAAATCGCTAACTGCTTTTCTTTACTCATTTTTTCTAAATCTATTTGTTTATACTGCGCAATAAGCTCATGGCGTTTTTGTTGGTTTTTAGTATTTACTCGATGTCGTGATGTCGATAATGCACAAGCAAGTGCATTATATACAGGATCGACCAACGCCATAATAAAGCCATTTTCAATAAATGCCGCTTCAGTTTTAACTAAATATTCACCTGTAAGTGTGATTGCTTTTGCAGGGTGGGTTTCTTCTGGTGTTAAAAATAACCCTGCCTTTTTTGCTTTCATACCGATGCTAGAAAGTCCCGATATCCTAATTACTAAAGGCGAAATGCTTAAAGGTATTAATATTGCGATATACCAGTAAGTAAATTGTGGATTTAGCCAGATTATTATCCCTAGCCATACAATACCTAATAGCGATAGTGGCCAACAAAAATAAAATGATTCGCCCCATGTTAACGCATCGTCACTTCGTGATGGTGATTTCCATTGAATTTTGCTCCCCATCCATGCTCTAAGTACAAATTTACTATGGAAGATCATGCGTATTGGCGCTAAGATCATTGACCAAATCATTTCAATAAAGATTGATAGGGTTAATTTAAATATACCACCAACATCTTTTGCCCCTGTTCTGGCTATAATAATGCCATAGCTGAAAAACTTAGGTGCAAATAGTAAAACCATTGTGGTTGAGAGTAGCTGTATGGCTAATTGCTCATCCCACCTTGGCCAAGTTGGATAAAATTGGTTAGGTTGGAAGAAGTATTGAGGTTCTGAAATATTAAACACCAATAATAATAGTGTTGAGAATATTAAAAATACCAGCCACAATAATGAAGATATATAAGCCATACCACTAGTTGCAAACATGATGCGATGGGTCAATTTGATACCACTTTTGAAAATTAACCTTAGGTTAATTAAGTTGCCCATACACCAACGATTATCGCGTTTTAGATCTTCAATCATATTACCGGGTAGCTCTTCATAACTGCCGTTCATATTATAAGCAATCCAAACGCCATAGCCGGCACGACGCATAAGTGTTGCTTCGACTAGGTCGTGCGATAAAATATGAATTGGTCCTTTACGTTTTTGAAGTGGCGATAAAATGCAATGTTCTATAAAAGGTTTTAAGCGAATCATGGCATTGTGTCCCCAATATTGGGCTTCGCTTAGTTGCCAAAAATGTGTGCCAGAACAGAAGATATCGCTGTAAATTTGGTTAGCAAATTGTTGAATACGTCCGTAAAGCGTAGTCATTCTGACGGATTTTGGCGGGGATTGTAAAATGCCTGCTTTAGGAGTCATTTCCATCATGGCAATCATTTTTAAGATACAATCACCGGTCATAATACTGTCGGCATCAAGGATCATCATGTATTCGTATTGATGGCCCCAACGGCGGCAAAAATCATCAATATTACCGCTTTTACGTTTCACTCGACGTTTGCGGTGACGATAAAAAATATTACAACCGTTGTTTGATTTTGCTGCATTAAATTCCGCCCATGCTTTAAGTTCATTTACATAAAGATCGGGATCATTGGTATCACTTAAAATATAGAAATCACAGCAAGCGGCGTGGCCTGTTTCAACGAGGGACTGATAAGTTGCCTGTAATCCAGCAAATACCCGAGCAACATCTTCATTACAAATTGGCATAACAAGTGCAGTTCGATGCTTAGCATCAATATGTGATGCAGGGTCATTAGGAATAGGAATTGTGTAACGATCTTTCCCCATTACAGCTAATATTAGCCCCATAATACTGGTCCAAAAACCAATCGAAATCCAGAAAAACAAAATAGCAAATAAGATAATAATCGCACCTTGGATAATATAAGGGATTATGCTGTAAATAGCTAATTCAGGATTAATATCCCAATTTGTCATAAAATTGATTTTTTGCCAACTTTGATAAGGTAATAAAGATGCAAGATAAGTAGTTCCATAATATGTTTGTATGGTTATAAGTACAAACATAATAAAGCGCCGAATGATGGCAAGAATATTTATGCCATGTTTTGATTTGGCTGTATAACGTTGATTCCAGATTTGTGGTTGAATCGAAACACGATCAACTTCAGGATAACTTGGCTGTTGCCTTCGGTCATCAATAAAAGAGGAGGTATCACCAACTTGATTTAAACGATATTTTAAAAAATCAACATCGTCTGGCGGTATTGCATTGTTTTCAGATTTCTGACGCCAAACTTCGGCGTCAGAAAGATTTGCAAAGTAATCTTTTTTCATATTTTTATCATATTATTATAATAATTATTGTGCGGGATATTGCCCACTCCATGTTTCAGAAATGACTTTATTGGTTGCTTGAGAAGCTAGTTGTACGCGTATGTCACTTGCTTTTTTGTTATCTTCAATGTTAAACCGAACAATAACTCGCCAGCCTTTAATTTCTGAATTGTATTGCACGTCAGAACTTAAGATAGTGCCATTGCTCATGCTTGAAATCACTTTGACTGGTGCTGTTTCTGATAATTCAGGACCAGCAAAGTCGATGACATATGCATTAGAACCATCAAGTTTACGAATTAAATTAGCTTGTTTTATATCGCCTAGCGATAAACGAGAGCTCACTGCTCTTGCTACATCATTAGGATAGCGTTGTTTTTCATTTAATGAATAATGTAATCGATATTTAATATCGAGCACATCACCAGCTTTATATTGTTTTTCTGGTACCCAAAAAGTAACAATATTATCGTTAGTTTCATCAGCAGTTGGGATTTCAACTAATTCAACGCGTCCTTTGTGCCAATCACCTAAAATTTCAGTCCAAACGCTAGGTCGTTTTTCATAGTGATCATCCAGATCTTGATAATCTTCAAAACCGTTATCGCGTTGAATTAAACCGAAAGCTTTCGGATTTTCTAAGCTATATGATGAAAATGATAAACGCTTAGGATTATTTAATGGACGCCAGATCCATTCATTATTGTTGGCTAAAATAGATAGTCCGTTAGAATCATGCATTGCAGGGCGGTAGTTTAATAAAGGAGATGGTTGGTTTGGGCCAAATAAAAACATACTGGTTAATGGTGCAATGCCTAATTTTTTTACTGAATCTCGGAAGAAGACTTTCGCTTGCACTGTGACTGTGGTATCAACACTTGGTACAAGTGTTATTTTATAAGCACCTGCCACACTTGGTGAGTCAAGTAACGCATAGATGACTAAATGTTTTTGGTTGGCTTCTGGTCTTTCAATCCAATACTCTTTAAAACGTGGAAACTCTTCACCTGACATTTCGCCAGTATCAATGGCAAGACCTCTGGCGGAAAGTCCATAGTGCTGTTCTTTACCTACTGCACGAAAATAACTGCCCCCTAGAGCTGAGAATATTTCATCGTCAGTTTTTGTTGGGTTATTAATTGGATAATGAACTTTAAAACCAGCAAAACCAAGGTCTTTACTATTAATCTTATCAAGGTTGAGTGGGCTTAAATCAAAATAACTTGGATCATATTTTATTTCGTTAACTTGATTATTGACGATTTCATTGATTTTTACTGGAACATCAAAGTACATGCCCTCGTGATAGAACTCAAGTTTGAAACGACTTTTTTGATCACTCCAATAGGCTTTTTGATGATTAAATAGAATTTTCTGATAATCAGCAAATTGTAAAGATGCCAATTCATTGGGAATGTTTTTAGATGGCTGAACATAAGCTTTTTTGGATAATTTTTCGGCTTTTGCAACCACATCATCAAACGAAAAAGCCCATGAAGAAAAACTAATGCAAGAAACGCAAGCCACACAAAGCACCTTGCAAATTAGTATTTTATTAAACGAATTATTGGGTAATAAATTGTACATAAAGACTCGCATTATTATCTAAAAATATTAAAGTAATTGATAATATTATCTTTTGGATTATTCAAACACTTTTCAACATAATCTACTTTTATTTCTTGAAGAATACTCGGATTTTCTTCGATCAGGAATTGAGAATAGTTATCTTTGGAAATTTTTGTTTGTAAAGATAATATATCTTGCGCAGACATTCTAAATTTTGGTTGAAAATATTGGTTTATTTTAGCTGTATCTTTTGTATAAATTGCTGCAATAAAATCTGCTGAGGATTGACAATAATTTTTAATATTGGATTCAGTTGCTGTTATTTTGCTTAATTCAATATCAAGTTGCGCTTGGTTTTCTTCAATCACTTTTTTGAGTTTCATATCATAATTCAGTTTATAATACTCGTTCAAATAAAAACTCAATACACAAGACGATTGGTTATTATCACCTTCACAATTTAAAATGCCGTGTTTAGTAATATAGTTATCGAAGTTTTTACTACCAATAAATTGAAGCAATTGATTTTTAGCTGCAATAACGTAAGGGTTATTTGCTTCAGTTTGTTCTTTTAATAAAGATACCTGTTCTGCCTGTGAAATCGCTTCTTTACTTTTCGTTGGTGAAATTTTTTTAGTACAACTTGCGACAAGAATAGAAACAATGGCGCATATAAGGATCTTACTTATTTTCATTTATCAAATTCCATAGACATATTCTTGAGTGTATGTATTTTAAAGTGAATAACTGTACCGCTAATTTAATCGCGCTATTAGTAATAATGGATTATTGTTGCAACGCAAAATTATATACTCTTATTGTTTTAAAAACACTAGCAGATTAAATTAAATTTATAAAAAAGCACACTATCATATGTTTTCTTTTTTCTAGTGTTTACATATTTTTTTATTATCTACTGTAAATTCAGATCCATGAGTAACAGAAGGTTTAAATTTTCCTTTTGCTTTTAAAAAAGCGATGAGTTGTTCCGCACTCATGTCAGATTGAGAACAAGTATGAAACTTTGCATCGACACCAAACTTGTCGTTGATAGCGTTAAGTAAGGAAGCTTCTGTGTAATTGTTTCCATCCATCATATGCAATACTTCATGTCCATGAATTGACATTATGGGCCTCCCAAGTTGTTGTTGATTTATAAATCAATACTTGTCATTTTGAGCAGTGAAAGATAGCAGATATTTTTAATAAAAAAAAGGGGGGAAAGATTAAAAAAATATTGTTAATTTTTGTTTGACTTGCCCCTTATTTACAATGGGGCAAGTAGAGACGATGTAAGTAGTAAATTCAGGCCAAAATAGTCTTGTTTCATTCCGTATTTTCATCGGCAAATTTGGCAATGATTGATTTATTTTCGATTTTAATTTGGTGAATAACAACGGAAATTATATCTGCAAGTTTATAGCGGTTTTCTCCTTTAATTTTGATAACGCCTTCTTCTGGGAAGGGAGCGATTTCCTCTTTGACAGAATGAATCATTGACAGTGGTACAAAAGCAAAAGCACCTATATCACATAAACGAACTCGTGCTCCTCCACGATTAATATCAATAATTTCAGCAGAGTAAGTTTCATCGATTTTATCTGATAAGTATTGAGCATAAAGATTTTCAGCCATATCGCGTTCAGCAAAGCGTAACATCTTACGCCTTTCATTCATGCTTTTTAGTTGTTCTTTATCTGGCGAGATTAACTCTTGTGAACGGATATACGCTTTGATTAATCGGTGGTTGACCATATCGCCATATTTGCGTATTGGTGATGTCCATGTTGCATAGGCTTCAAATCCTAAACCAAAATGTGGTTGTGGTTCAGTCGAAAAATCTGCAGGGCTTTGGAACTTGCGAAGTTTGGCGGCTAGAAATGGTTCATTGTCGATCATTCGTCGCAATTTTACATAACCATCAAAAGATAAGAGTAACTCTTTATCAAACTCAGTTATTCCATTATCGTTTAAAAATTTTATGGCTTGTTCGATATATTTATTATCAAAACCTGAATGAATATTAAAAATGCCAAAACCAATTTTAGTTTGTAATTGTAAAGTTAAAGCGAGATTAGCGATAACCATAACCTCTTCTACGATATGATTGGCGATTCGACGAGTCTCTTTAATTATGGATTTAACTTGGCGGTTCTCATCCAGTTCAAAACGATAATCACCATTATCTTTAAAAACCAATGCATGGGTTTGTCGCCATGTGATGCGGATTTTAGCTAAGTCAGCTAACCAAATAAGTTGTTGTTTAATTGTAGAGTCATTTGTTGCTAATTCGCTATTATTTTCTAAAAAATCAGAAACATTATTGTAAGATAGCTTTGCTTTTGATTCGATCCAAGCAGGCATAAAGGTCGTATCATCAGCAATAATATTGCCGGCGTTGTCTATGCGCATTTTACATATCATTGCAGGGCGTTTTTCATTAGCCTTTAATGAGCATAGTTCATTGGCAAGCGCTTTGGGTAGCATTGGAATATTAAAATCAGGTAAATAAGTAGTGAAATTCCTAGCTTTGGCAATATTATCAAGTTCGCTATCTTGTAATATATAAGCCGTAGGGTCAGCAATAGCAACCATTAATTGATAATCGCCGTGTTCATCTTTAGAAACCGCAATGGCATCGTCCATATCTTCAGTATTTTCACTATCGATTGTAAAAAAGTGAACATCGGTTAAATCTTGACGGTTATCAAGTTCTGCATCAATAATGGTTAATGCTTCGGCTTGTGGAGCATGGGTTTCTAAATCATAGCGTGCTAAGGTTTTTAACCAAAGTTGATAGGGTGAATTGCCGTCAGCAACAAAACGAGTCACCTCGGCAAAGAAATGTTTACTTTCTTTTTGTAAAGGGTGAGAAACCAGCGTTGCAACAACCCAGTCACCTTCCTTTAGTTTTTCATTCACTTGCTCGTTTATTTTGCAGCGAATAGCAAAATTAGCAGGCATGTTTTCAAGGTAAATAACCATTGCACGATCTTGAAAGCCTATTTTGCCAATGAATTTTTGTAATGAACCTTCGATTAATAATTCGGGATCAAAAGATTCTTTATCGTTATTCGTGATGATTGACCCAGAGACTTTATCGCCATGACAAACTGTTTTCATTTTAGCAACAGGGATGAAATAGCTTTTCTTATTATCGGTATCTAAAAAACCAAATCCTTTTTCATGAGCTCGAACAATGCCTTCAACGCGAGGAGTTTGTTCATGAAGTTCTTGTTTTAATTGTGCAAGTAATGGGTTATTTTGAAACATATGGCTTAACACTTTTTAAAAAATTAGTGCTAAATTCTATCATAATTATACAAATTATGGTTATTGAATTAATCGGTGATGACATTGAAAATAGACGTATAATAGTGCCACTTAAAATAATGGGGCTAATTAAAGTATGAAATTAAACTATAAATTGCAGGGCGATGGACAGCCGATTGTGTTTTTACATGGCGTATTTGGCAGTTTAGATAATTTAAATATGTTAGCAAAGGATTTTGTACAACATCATCAAACAGTGCAGGTTGATTTGCGTAACCATGGAAATTCGCCGTGGTCTGATAAAATGGACTATCAGGCTATGGCTGAAGATGTGGCTGAACTTTGTCATGATTTACAATTAAAAAAGCTGATCTTAATTGGCCACTCAATGGGAGGAAAGGTTGCTTTGCAATTGTCACAAGTGATCCCAGATTTGATCGAAAACACAGTGGTAATTGATATTGCTCCCATAAAATATCAGCGCTCAGCCAATGTTATCATTCTAAGAGTATTAACTTATTGCCTTGCAAACCAGATTACCGACAAAAAACAGATCATGGATTTAATGCGACAAGAAGGCATTAATGATGCAATTATTCTTTTTTTATTAAAATCGTTTAAAAATGAACATTGGTTATTTAATATTCAGGCTATTAACGAACAGTATGGTCATATTTGCGATTGGCAAACGATTTCACCTTGGTTAAAACCGACGTTATTTATACGCGGTGGCAATTCACCTTATATTACCGATCAGGCTTATACAGCTATCTTTGAACAGTTTCCTAATGCAAAAATTGAAGTGGTTGAAGGAGCTGGGCACAATATTCATTTTGAAAAAACGCAGCAAGTTTTACAACTTTTGCATAACTGGTTAGGTGACTAAGTGATATTTAATTCTTAAACATCAATGTGTATCACAAAAAAAACGCTGCTGCTTGGTGATCTGCTTGTTGGGTGCTCTAACCGTTATTTCCATCATTTTGCACCGAGCATTATATCTTTTACTGGTGATCGTATAACGCCAACCAGAAGGAATAATGAGATTGGTAGTATAGGGGTAGTTATCAAGTAGCTGAAAAGCAATTTTATTGGCGCGCAAATAGTTTGCAAAGTAGCGATGTTTATTGAGTAATGCTTGTTGATAGTTAATAAATCCTAGCATAATAATTGAGAATAGAAGTATTGCTATCATAACCTCAATCAAACTAAAGCCTGCTATATTTTTATTATTCACAATAAATAGCCCTTTTTTCTGGGCAATAATCGAGCCAATGGCCTTTTTCGACAATTAATCGATTATTATCAAAATGTGCAAGTGTATATAAATAAAAGTCTTCATCTTTGGCTTCGCCGCGGACTAATACATATTTATCAACTTTTAATAAAGACTTTTTTATGCATGCTTTTAGTTGATAAGTCGGTTCGGTTAAACAATGCCAATGGGCTTTTGGTGCTGGCCAATTTTGGGTTATTCCCCAAGTTAAAGACGAATTAGCTTGATTAAATTGCTGATAATATTGGCTTTCCATTATGATGGCTTTTTGCCACGAGCAAATAAGCAGATTGAAACCAATTAGTAGCACCAATCCCACAACCATGAAAATAATCACCATCATAATTGTGCTAAATCCGGACTGTGCTGGGAGCGGGTTAAAATCGGTTTTCATTTTTGATGATTTCAGTTGTGTGATATTGAATTTGTTTGTTTTTCCTCAATTCAGCCGTAATTGATAATCTAATCGCATCAGGTAGCTGTTTTATTGCGAAGTAGGTGACTTTGATTTCGTTTGAATCAAATAAGTTCTCCCACTTGTTTCCAAAACAATTTAATGACCCTGTTCTATAAGCTATATTGTTTTCTTTATAACGGTAGGTAAAAACATCTGACTTCATGGGAGTCTCTATGTTCCAAACCCAAGAATTGCGGATTTCACTGTCATATCGAATAATAATACATTTTATCTTTTCATTAATTTCAATTGCTTTGGCGGTCATTTTTTTTGGATCGTTAGCAATAAAACCTGCTCGTTTTATATCTTTTTTCATGCCGGCTAATCCAAGGTCAATAGTCTGCTGTAAGCGTGTTTTTTGGTAATATTGCATGATACTTGTTTGTAGTTGAATATAAAAAGATGTCATCCCCATAACGATCAGGCTAGATAAAATTACGCTAATAAGCATTTCAAATAAGGAAAACCCAGACGTTTTTAACATGGTGGTAAACCTGCTATATAAGTGTTTTCTGCACAAAAACGAATTCGCCCAAGTAATGAAACAAGAACCTTGCTGGTGCCTATTTCATTTTGCAATTGAAAAGACATTGTTTGCGCTAAATTACGGCGACCTACAATCAATGCGTTTTTATTGTTTGATAGTTCACTAATTTCAACAGAATTGTCTGGTTTCATAAAATAAAGCACGCCCTCACTGCATGAAGTGGGTTTTTCATCGTGAGTAATTGTGATGCACCAAGGTGATGTAAATTGATGGATAATATAATTTTCATTTTTGCTTGAAGCTTTTATTTGAACTTCGTAGATAAAATAAGCCAACTGTTTAGTTGTGGATGCTAACTCATTTCGAAGTTGTTGCTCTTTCCAATGTTGAATGCCAATAGCGGCTAAAATAGCGCTAATGCAGATAGTTATTAACAATTCTAGTAATGAAAATCCCAAATCTTGCATAATATTGTCTTGGTATATATCACAATGGTTGTAGAGTATATTTGAATAAAACAATTGATTATTTTTTGTTCTGGATTTGTGATACATTGCTCAAATAAATCGTGTTTTTTTCGTTAATACTTTTCTTTTTGTTTTGATGAAAGGTTTATTTAAAAATTACGCCAAAAAGTGGTCAGGAAAGGTATTGATTTTATTTAAGTTTTTATTTTGTTTTTTTTACCAAAAACCACCACCAAAACTATCCTCGCAAAACACACCATTAAAAGCTCAACCTTATCAACTTAGCAAAACTTTACAAATATTTAACAAAAAACTGGCGCATTATTAATCAAACGGTTATAATTTAAGCGCTTTAAAAGCAATGGAATGCTCATTAGTTGGGCAGTCAATTATAAAAAATATAAATAAAACAAAAATTTACTTGACAGGATGATCGAAATGCGTTACCATGCATGGCATCTGGCATCTGGCCTGCCAAACCTATGCCTTAAATCTTTTTCAATTTCGCTGTAGTCTAAATCAGATACAGTCCTTATTCTCATCACCGAAGTTATCAAGCTCATCGCGCTTGGCGAGGTCTCCGTGTTTATCGGCAGGGTTATCGCCGAGGTCGAGGTGCTTATTTTTTCTATCTAAATTATCAAACTTACTTAGATTATTTAGATTAACTAAATTATTGTTGTTTTTCGTGCCATTGTTTTTGTTGCCATATACACAGTGCTCTATGGCATTAACGGCGTCTACATCAAGGTATATTGAGGGTAGTGCGCCATATTTAACGTTTGACGGTGGTCAAACAAGGACAACTTCAACGGATAGTTTCTTGTTTATTAAGTTGCGGGATGGTACAAGGTACACACCGTCAACTAATCCATCAAGTGCTACAGATCCAATAAGATTACCTTATGCAGGAAGTACTTTGGGAGATATAGATATGGTAATCCCATCATCAGTGGATTCAGTGAGTTTAAGTGATTTAATCACTAGGTATAATTATTGGGGAGATGATGATGGAGATGGACAGGGTATAAATGGTGTTACTGCTACAGGGGATATATCGGTATCGTTTGTGGATAAGGATGGCAATACTGTTAATCGTAGTGATGCATTGGATATATGTAAGGCTCCTTATAAGGTAACCTTAAGTAGTACTGATGGTTATTTACAAACAGAGTACGGGGTTCCAAATAGAGCCAGTTTTAATGGTCAGACGGTGACATATTATATCAATCCATATGGTGTTACTGGTCCTGTTGTTTGTCACGCAAGGCCGAATCTTCGTTATGGCCACATCGACTATGCTGGCCCATCTAACATATGGTCTTCTACAAAGGGTTTTTTAACTCAGTCAATAAGTTCATCATCTTATGACCAAAATTTTCCTACAACGGGTACTGATGGGGCGTATTTTGATTTGGACATAGGTGGAGCAGATGGAAGTCAGTTGACGTGGTCTGTTGTCACGAATGGTAGTATAAGGGCAGAGGTGAGTTGGACAAGGCCGCGTTCTGATACATTCATAGACCCAAAAGGATATACACAACAAGCCGATAATTGGATTACTGATAAATCAAGTTATGTAACACGCGTAACGTTAAGTGGTCCTAGGGCTGATAGCGCTCAGATAAGTTCAAATAGTCCTAGTTCTCTAATTGTGCCATCTTTGCCACAGACATTTGAGTTGGTCGGTAGGGATGGTCGAGGTCATGAGGTGAGGTATGGATTTGTGTTAAAGCAGTGGTTCGTCAATCGGGGTAATAAACGGGATACCTTGTCTAACCAATCCACTTGGTGTGGAAGTCTGGGTTATCGTTTGCCACAGATTAAGGATTTAACTAATGCGATGTGTGGTGCGCTTCCTGCTTTCCCATGCCGAAATGGCATAGATGGTTCCTTACCATCCTCATTTGATGATCATTACATGCGTCACATGGGGGCTGGTTTTTTCTCTGAGTGGGGCAGCATGAGCCGCTACGCTGATTTGGGCTTCATCGACGACGCCTATTGGACGAGTGACACTGTCGGTGCTAATGGCTTCTATGTCGGCCCGGCCTTCGGTCGCGTCAGCTACTTCCTTGCTAGCTTCAGCTATTGGGCTGTTTGCACCACACCTTAGTTTTTATATCTTAGTCCTTATAGTACGGCAAGGTTTCGGACGTTTTGACCTTGGGTGAATAAAATAGCTACTGTGACCACGTCCGAGCAAAGGGAATTAAAGCGAATTCCCTTTGCAATCCCACGCTTGGCTGCAGAATGTGGCCTGCGGCACTACTCGTATCATCCTGATACTCGCCTCTACGAGGCCATCTTCGCTGTGCTCAGATGTTCAAATTTGTTCCAGACAAATTTGTCCGACGCACCACAAACTCGCCAAACGTCCTGTTTGGCGTGCTAACCTCGCTCTATTGTCGGCACATTCTGACGCCGGAATAAGACAAACAACATAACCTTAGGTGTTTTTTTTGTGAGTGGTTTTTGTGTAAAAAAGCAATGAAATTGCATCCAAAAAGTGGTCAGGAAAGGTATTGATTTTATTGAGGTTTTTATTTTTCTATTTTTTGTAAATTTCCTATGACTTTACTAAGATTTCGATTGTTTTTGATTGATTAAATATTGATTGTGGTGTTTTGATTAAACCACTTAAAAAGCGAGGAATATTATATTATACTGTTTACTCATTTATTCTTTGCCAACGGATTTATAAGTTAAAGGAAATTAGAGATGCAACAATTACAAACTATTATTGAAGCAGCATTTGAACGCCGTGCTGAAATTACACCATCAAATGTCGATACTGTAACTCGTGATGCAATCAACCAATGTATCGCTTTATTAGACAGCGGTAAAATGCGTGTCGCAGAAAAAATCAATGGCGATTGGGTGACTCACCAATGGTTGAAAAAAGCTGTTTTGCTCTCTTTCCGTATTAACGAAAACCAATTGATTAATGGTGGCGCGACTAACTATTATGACAAAGTACCATTAAAATTTGCTGAATATGATGAAGCAAGATTCCAACAAGAAGGTTTTCGCGTTGTTCCTTCTGCTATAGCGCGTAAAGGGGCTTATGTTGCTCGCAATACTGTGTTAATGCCATCTTATGTTAATATTGGTGCTTATGTTGATGAAGGGACGATGGTTGATACATGGGTGACTGTTGGTTCTTGTGCGCAAATTGGTAAAAATGTTCATTTATCAGGTGGCGTGGGGATTGGAGGGGTTTTAGAGCCGTTACAAGCTAATCCAACGATTATTGAAGATAATTGCTTTATTGGTGCACGTAGTGAAATTGTTGAAGGCGTTATTGTTGAAGAAGGTAGCGTCATTTCAATGGGTGTGTTTATTGGCCAAAGTACTAAAATTTATGATCGTGCAACTGGCGAAGTTCATTATGGCCGTGTACCAGCAGGCTCTGTGGTTGTTTCTGGAAACTTGCCAACGAAAGATGGTAAATATAGCCTTTATTGTGCAGTTATTGTGAAAAAAGTAGATGCTAAGACTTTAGGTAAAGTAGGCATTAACGAATTACTGCGTACGATTGATTAATTTTATGTTTTAAAACCGCCTAGCTTGTTAGGCGGTTATGATTTTATTTATTAACTTGTTAATTTTTGTTTATAACCACTAAGTTTATAACCATTAGAAGAAGAGGAGAATTTATGCCTTCTTTTGATATCGTTTCAGAAATCCAAATGCCAGAAGTTAAAAATGGTGTTGAAAATGCAACTCGAGAGCTAGCCACCCGTTGGGATTTTAAAAATGTTGAAGCATCGTTTGAGTTAAATGAAAAGAATGAAACGATCAAAGCAACCAGCCAATCTGATTTCCAAGTACAACAATTACTTGATATTTTGCGTGATAAACTTGCTAAACGAGGTATTGATGGTGGTGCACTTGAAATTCCTGAAGAAATGGAACACAGCGGTAAGTTTTATAGTATTACGGTTAAACTTAAGCAGGGTATCGATAAAGAGTTAGCTAAAAAAATCGTGAAAGCTATTAAGGACAGTAAAATTAAAGTACAAGCTCAAGTGCAAGGTGAACAAGTTCGAGTGACAGGTAAATCACGCGATGATTTACAAGCGACTATGGCTTTAGTCAAAAATGGTGAATTTGGTCAACCATTCCAGTTTACTAATTTTAGAGATTGATTTTCTTTTCAAGTAATATTGCCGATATTTGTCGGCAATATTATCCTATTCCAAATAGCTAATCACCTGTATTTTGTAAAGAAATTTAAATAATCTTAAGAAGATGTAAGTTTATTTTTTGTTTTTGCATCGTTGTTTATAAAATAAAGGCTATAATGCTTTAAAACATAAATATAAGTAGTGTAAAAAGCGAGATTTTTTTGTACGGATACGCTATGCTATTCACATGTCTGTTTTCTTAATTTGAACAATACTTATTATGATGAAAAAATTAGCTCTATCTCTATTTTTTCTTATTTTTTCTATGCATTTGTTTGCGCAAGAACCTAATAGTGAAACAAAGGCAGAAAAGAGAGTTTTTATTGATAATCTATTATCAAAAATGACACTCCAAGAAAAAGTGGGGCAACTGCGTTTAGTCAGTGTTGGCGGTGATCTAACATTGAGTAAAGCACTTGATCAAATCGAAGCAGGTGAAATTGGCGGTATTTTTAATACTGTAGTTGAACCTGACCTTTCTCAAATGCAAGAACGTGCTTTAAAATCCCCTAATAAGATTCCTATTTATTTTGGGTTTGATGTTATTCATGGTCATAGAACCGTGTTTCCGATTAATTTAGGTATTGCATCAACTTGGGATCGTAGTGCGATAGCTAAAGCTGCTGAAGTTTCGGCAGACGAAGCAACTTCGGATGGATTGAATATTACTTGGGCACCGATGGTTGATATTACGCGCGATCCAAGGTGGGGGCGTGTGTCAGAAGGATTTGGTGAAGATCCTTATCTGTCTTCAGAGGCTGGACGTATTTTTGTTGAAAAAATGCAAAAACAATCTCTTTCTGATAAAAAATCATTAGTTACTACCGTTAAGCATTTTGCACTTTATGGTGCTGTTGAAGGCGGACGTGAATATAACAGCACGGACATGAGCGAACGTAAAATGTTCCAAGAATATCTTGTGCCTTATAAAGCGGCAATCGATGCGGGTAGTCGCTCGGTGATGGTTTCGCTCGTGAGTGTTAATGGTATTCCGGCAACTGCGAATCATTGGCTGTTAACCGAAGTATTACGTAATCAGTGGCATTTTGATGGTGTTGTGGTGAGCGATCATGGCGCGATTCGTGAACTGATTAATCATGGCGTAGCTAGTGATCCGAAAGATGCTGTGCGTGTTGCGATTAAAGCGGGCATTGATATTAGTATGAATGATGAATACTTTTTACAATTTATTCCTGAATTGGTTAAAGAGGGTGCTATTACAGAAGAAGAAATTAATCGAGCCTGTCGCCATGTTCTTGAACTTAAATACGATATGGGATTGTTTAGTGATCCTTATCGTAAATTAGATCCAAAATTAGATATTGAAACCATGTTTGCTGACGATCGTTTACATCGCGAAGAAGCCCGCGATGTGGCACGTCGTAGCATTGTGTTATTAAAAAATGCCAATGAAATTCTACCTTTATCTAAAAATAAGAAAATTGCAGTCATTGGTCCATTATCTGATTCAAAACGAGATATTTTAGGCAGTTGGTCGGGAGCAGGTCGTGCTAATTTGGCGGTAACGCCATTAGAAGGCATTAAAAGAGCGGTTAATAACCCAAAATCAGTTAGTTATGCATTTGGTGCTAATCTTTCTGATGATGCAAATTTATATCGTTTTTTAAATTTATATGAAGAAACCACCAAATTTGATCATAGACCAGCGGATCAAATGATTGCCGAAGCAGTTGGTATCGCTAAAAAAGCGGATGTTGTTGTTGCGTTTGTGGGTGAGGCCGAAGGTATGGCGCATGAGTCATCAAGTCGAACAGATCTCTCTTTACAAGCGAGCCAAAAAAAGTTGCTTAAAGCGCTTAAAAAAACCGGCAAACCATTGGTTATTGTCTTAATGAATGGGCGTCCATTAACATTATCTGAAGAATATACGCAAGCTGATGCTATGCTTGAAACTTGGTTTTTAGGAACAGAAGGCGGTAATGCTATTGCTGATGTGTTATTTGGTGATTATAACCCTTCAGGTAAGCTACCGATGTCTTTCCCTGATAATGTCGGACAAATTCCTGTTTATTACAGCTATTTAAATACAGGACGGCCACGTGGTACTGAAAATATGGGCAAATATACGACTTCCTATTTTGATAGTCCAAATGAACCATTATTCCCATTTGGTTTTGGTTTAAGTTATACTAATTTTGCGCTGGACTTTTCTTTATCTAGTGTTGAAATGAACAAAAATAGCGAAATTGTTGTTAACGTCAATGTTGAAAATATTGGCAATAAAGAAGGTATGCAGACGGTTCAGCTCTATTTGCAAGATGTGACCGCATCAGTGAGTCGTCCTGTTAAAGAGTTGATTGGTTTTGAAAATATTACTTTAAAACCGCATGAAAAAGGCGAAGTAAAATTTGTTATTAAATATGATATGTTGAAATTCTGGAATGACAAAATGCAATATGTTGCAGAGCCTGGCAAATTTAATGTGTTTATTGGTTCCGATTCAACAACACAAGATAAGAAAACTTTCACTTTGCTTGATAAATAAATTTTTAATTTTCCGTCGGCATTGGTCGACGGTTTTATTATGTGATAAGTATTATGTTTGAATTTGATCTTGTCCTACAACTTCTTCAACAAATGTGCGTTTATTTAGTTATTGCTTATCTACTAAGTAAAACGCCGATCGTTATTCCCCTTATGCAAGTGACAGTACATTTGCCTCATAAATTAGTCTGTTATTGCATCTTTTCATTATTTTGTATTATGGGGAGTTATTTTGGCTTGCATATTGAGGATACCATTGCCAACACACGAGCTATTGGTGCCATTTTAGGTGGGTTACTTGGCGGTCCCGTCGTTGGGCTGCTAGTTGGGATAACTGGCGGTATTCATCGTTATACTTTAGGTGGCATTACCGCTGAAAGTTGTATGTTATCTACCATTTTAATTGGGCTAATTAGTGGATTACTACATTATGTGTTAATGAAAAAGGGACGAGTTGATCTAATCTATAATCCTTTGTTAGTTGGTGTATTAGGTTTATTAGTTGAATCACTCGAAATGATTTTGGTGTTACTTATCTCACGACCTTTTGACGTAGTCTTGCATGCTGTTAGGAGCATTGCCGCACCCATGATTGTTGCCAATAGCATTGGTTCTGCGATGTTTATGCGAATTTTGCTTGATAGACGAGCGATTTTTGAGCGTTATACTTCGGCCTTTTCAGCAAAAGCACTAAAAATCGCTGTCAGTACAGAAGGTTTATTGCGTGATGGTTTTAATCAGCAAAATAGTACTAAAGTGGCTGAAATTATTTATCGAGAACTTGATATTGGCGCTGTTGCAATTACCGATAGGGAAAAGATATTGGCTTTCATAGGTATTGGTGATGATCATCATTTACCAGGAACACTAATAACATCTAATAGTACCTTAGAAGCCATCGAAAAGAATGAAGTACAATATCTTGATGGGGCTCATGAGCCTTATCAATGCTCAATAAATAAAAATTGCCGTTTAGGATCGACACTCGTTATTCCTCTAAGAGGAGAAAACAATACGGTAGTGGGTACGATCAAGCTTTATGAAGCAAAAAACACATTATTTAGTTCAATCAATCGAACTCTTGGAGAAGGAATTGCTAGTTTATTATCTGCACAGATCTTAGCAGGACAAAATGAGCACTATAGGCAACTGTTATCTAAAACTGAAATAAAACTATTACATGCACAAGTTAATCCTCACTTCTTATTTAATGCCTTAAATACATTGCTGGCTGTTATTCGTCGTGATAAAACACAGGCATCGCAACTCGTGCAAAATTTATCTACCTTTTTCCGAAAAAACTTAAAGCGAACCGAAGAAATCGTCACACTAAGAGATGAAATAGAGCACGTGAATGCCTATTTGCAAATTGAAAAAATGCGTTTTATGGATCAGTTGACTATCAAAATCGATATTCCCCAAAAATTAGAATATGCACAACTACCTGCTTTTTCGTTACAACCGATTGTTGAAAATGCCATTAAACATGGTACATCTCAATTGCTTGGTCATGGTAGCGTGACTATCAGTGCTTATAAGTTTGAACAATCGTTGGTTTTAGAGGTAATTGATAGCGCAGGCCATTATCGTGAAAATAAGAAAGACACCAAAGGCTTAGGGCTTAATTTAGTTGATAAAAGAATTAAGATTCGTTATGGTGAAAAGTATGGTATAAAGATAGCATGTAAACCTGATGAATATACCAAAGTCATGCTGATACTACCTTTGCAAGAGGATGTAAGTACTCAATGTTAAACGTTATTATTGTTGATGATGAATTACCAGCTCGTGAAAATTTGCGCTGCTTGCTTGAAAGCGATCCCGAAATTAGCATCGTTGCGGAATGTAATAATGCCATGGAGGCAATTCGAGATATTCATCGACTTCAACCTGATGTCGTATTTTTGGATATCCAATTGCCTAAAATAAACGGTATTGAAATGTTATCAATGCTTGATCCTGAATCCATGCCAAGAATTGTCTTTTTAACAGCTTACAGTGAATTTGCGGTTAAAGCTTTTGAAGAACAAGCTTTTGATTATTTACTTAAGCCTATTGAACAAGAACGGTTAAATAAAACCTTATATCGTCTGCATAATCATTGTTTTTCTGGGAATATTAATCAATTAGATGGCGTTAATCAGAAGCTGAAATATGTCCCATGTGTTGGGCATAACCGAATTTATTTATTGAATTTTGATGATGTGTTTTATATCTCTTCTAAAATGAGTGGTATTTATGTGTTTAATCAAGAAAATAATGAGTACCTAACTGAATTAACACTAAAAACGCTCGAAGATAAAACCGATCTTGTTAGGTGTCATCGGCAATATCTGATTAATCTGAAAAAACTTAAAGAAATTCGTTTCAATCAAACTGGCGGTGTTGATGTTATTTTTATTAATGATGTTTCGGTGCCTGTGAGCCGTCGTTATTTAAAACCGCTTAAAGAGGTGTTGGGATTGTAATAATCCTCGATATCTTTTGCTTTATTTCTTTTACCGCTAAGTTGCTAATTTTAACCACTCATACTCTTAATCTAACCTGTAACCCAAATAAGGTTATCATTCTTAAGAGCAAAAAATTACTATACACTCAAACACGAAAAGGTCTTTAGCTGTTACTTGCTATCTTTGTTTATATAAAAAATACTCGTTTTATGTTATCGCGACGTTTTTTAATATGCACATAGTATTAAGTAATAAACTAATTAATCTTATAAATCACAAAGAGAATCATTATGAATAATAAAGTATTTAAGCATATTCCATGGTTCATCCTTGCTTTAGTTGGTGCATGCTGTTTAGGCGTTGTTGCATTACGGCGAGGTGAACATATTAGTGCACTTTGGATTGTTGCGGCGGCAGTTTCGATTTATTTAGTCGCATATCGATACTATAGTCTGTATATTGCTAAAAAAGTAATGCAATTAGATCCAACTCGTGCAACGCCAGCTGTCATTAATAATGATGGTTTAAATTATGTCCCAACAAATAAATATGTACTTTTTGGGCACCATTTTGCTGCCATTGCTGGTGCAGGCCCTTTAGTCGGTCCAGTACTTGCAGCACAAGTTGGTTATTTACCGGGTACACTTTGGTTGCTTGCTGGTGTGGTTTTTGCCGGTGCAGTGCAAGATTTTATGGTACTGTTTTTATCCTCTCGCCGTAACGGTTCATCTTTAGGAGAAATGGTTAAAGAAGAAATGGGGCCAATACCGGGAACTATTGCGTTATTTGGTTGTTTCTTAATTATGTTAATCATCTTAGCGGTATTAGCACTAATAGTAGTTAAAGCCTTGGCTGAAAGTCCATGGGGTGTCTTTACTGTTTGTTCAACCGTGCCAATTGCCCTATTTATGGGGATCTACATGCGATTTATTCGACCGGGTAGAGTAGCAGAAGTGTCAGTTATTGGTATTGTACTACTTGTTTTATCTATCTGGTTTGGTGGCGTTATTGCACATGATGCATATTGGGGTCCAGCTTTAACCTTTAAAGCAACAACGATTACTTATGTATTGGTTGGTTATGCATTAATTTCTGCAATGTTACCTGTATGGTTAATTTTAGCACCACGGGATTATTTAGCGACTTTCCTAAAAATTGGTGTAATTGTAGGTTTAGCCATTGGTATTGTTATTTTAAATCCTGATTTAAAAATGCCTGCTATTACACAATACGTTGATGGTACAGGGCCTGTTTGGAAAGGGGCATTATTCCCATTCTTATTTATCACCATCGCTTGTGGTGCTGTTTCTGGTTTCCACGCATTAATTTCGTCAGGTACTACACCTAAATTACTTGCCAACGAAAACGATGCGCGTTTTATTGGTTACGGTGCAATGCTGATGGAATCATTTGTTGCTATGATGGCTTTAGTTGCTGCATCAATTATTGAACCAGGTCTTTATTTTGCAATGAATACCCCGCCAGCGGCATTAGGTATTGCTATGCCAGATCTGCATAAGCTTGGTACTGCTGATGCACCGATGATCATGTCTCAATTACAAGATGTGACAGCACATGCTGCGGCGACCGTTAGCTCTTGGGGATTTGTTATTTCGCCAGAGCAAATTATCCAAACCGCGAAAGATATTGGTGAACCATCAGTGCTCAATCGTGCCGGCGGTGCACCAACATTAGCCGTAGGGATTGCACATGTATTCCATCAAATTCTACCAGGCGCAAATATGGGCTTTTGGTACCACTTTGGTATTTTATTTGAAGCACTATTTATTTTAACTGCCCTTGATGCAGGGACTCGATCTGGTCGCTTTATGCTACAAGATTTATTGGGTAATTTTGTTCCATTTTTGAAAAAAACAGATTCACTCATTGCCGGCTTTATTGGTACACTTGGTTGCGTTGGTTTATGGGGCTATTTACTCTATCAAGGTGTTGTTGATCCATTAGGTGGTGTTAAGAGCTTATGGCCATTATTTGGTATCTCTAACCAAATGCTAGCGGCGGTTGCGTTAGTCTTAGCAACAGTGGTATTAATTAAAATGAAACGTGCTCAATATGTTTGGGTAACTATCATTCCAGCTATATGGTTGTTAATTTGTACAACCTGGGCATTAGCATTGAAGTTATTTAGCCAAGATCCGCAATTAGAAGGCTTCTTCTATTTAGCGAATGAATATAATCGTCGCATTGCAGAAGGGAGCGATTTAACCGCTCAACAAATCAGTAATATGCACCATATTGTTATTAATAACTATACCAATGCTGGTTTAAGTATCTTATTCTTATTGGTTGTTTACGGTATTATCTTCTTTGGTATTAAAACGGCACTAAAAGTGCGTAATAATAAACATAGAACAGATAAAGAAACCGCTTATGTGCCAATTCCTGAGGGCGGTGTAAAAACATCAATGTCGCACTAGGTTTTAAGTAATAGGCTGCTGAGTTAGTTCAGCATCTTATTATCTTTATCAGCTTTTAATCAAATTATCACTTGCCCAACAATATTCATATTGTTGGGCATTTTTATAAATGATACTTTGTTTTAACAGTAAATATCTCACAGTTATCTTGATAATGTAACTTAACTAAAATGTTAAGATTAAAAATGTGAAAAAAATCACATTATTACTTCCGTTTATTTATTAAAATAAAAAATTCGTGTCATTTTTATAGGAGGTAAAGATGCCCATTACTAAAAAATTATTGTCGTTATGTAACATTTTAGTGTTAAGTTGTTCATTTCAAGCTTTGGCTAAAGAAGTTAATGTATCCATTTTAGCTACATCCGATGTTCACGGTAGAATGGTACCTTGGAATTATGGTACAGATAAAACTGATACTTCGGGCTCTTATGCACAAATTTCATCGTTTATTAAAGAGTATCGCAATGCTCATGCTAATGTTATCTTGGTTGATGCGGGGGATATTATTCAAGATAATCAAATCGAACGTTTTTACAATGTTAAACAACACCCTGCCATGGCTGCTCTAAATGCAATGAACTATGACATTATGGTCTTAGGTAATCATGAATTTAATTTTGGGATGCCAATTGTTGATAAAATTATTTCGCAGTTCAATGGTAAAACGCTAGTCGCCAATATTTTTTACAAAAATTCAGGAAAGCCTTACCTTCCGGCGTCAACGATTATTGAAAAAGAGGGAATTAAAATTGGGTTTATAGGTGCTACTACGCCATTTGTACCTGAATATGAAAATAAAACAGGTTATGTTGATCAGATGGAATTTACAATGCCTATTCCAGAAATTAAAAAGCAAGTTGATCAGCTAAAACAACAATCTGTTGATGCAATTGTTCTAATTGCTCATATGGGATTAGATAATGAAAATAATAAACCCGGTACTGGTGTTGCCGATATAGCAAAACAAGTACCGGATATCGATGTAATTATTGCCGGGCATAATCACCAAAATATTAGTGAAGAAGTAATTAATAATGTTGTAATTACTGAACCTCATCGTTATGGCACAGTGGTGTCAGTTGTGGATCTAACTTTTGATATTCAAGCTGATAGAAAAACGCTAGAGCACAAGAAATCAGAAACTTTGCCGGTCAAAACTTATCCTGCCGATCCAGTAATTGAAGAAATATATGCGCCGTATCATCAACAGCTAAGAGAAATTTCTAATCAAGTTATTGGTGAAACCGATAGTGATTTAGTTCCACAACAATTGATTCATGGTATTCCCGCTGTTTATTTAGAAGAGTCAGGATTAACTAATTTATTGAACTCAGTGCAACTTTATTATAGCGGTGCTGATGTGACATCGGTATTAGTTGATAATAAAAAAGCTATACTCAATAAGGGGAAAATAGCACGTAAAGATATTGCCAATAATTATCAATACACAGCAGGCGAAACGAGTATTTTTGAAGTTACCGGTAGAGATCTAAAGGATTATATGGAATGGTCTGCGGCTTATTTTGCTCAAGTAAAACCGATGGATAATAATTACCAATATGATCCTATTCGCGGCGCATCAAAATATATGACTTATGATATGTTTGGTGGTGTAAAGTATATCATTGATCTAAGACAACCTGTTGGGCAAAGAATTAAAGACTTAACTTTACTTAATGGTAAACCTGTTACTGATGATATGAAAATTAAACTTGGTATGAATGCTTACCGCTATGAAATGCTGGTTAAAAAAGGAGGACCATTAGAAGGACGCAGAGTTGAACCAATTTGGAACTCTCGTACTGCTTTTGGTGATGAAGACGGTACTATACGTAATATGACAATAAAATATATAATCGAAGTGAAAAAAGGAAAAATTACCGATGAGTCTAATCATAATTGGAAAGTCATAGGCATTGAACCTTAGTACTCATTATTCGTTAATTTATAATTATAAGTAATCAGCCAATAAGTAAATTGGCTGATTACTTATGCAGGATAATTACTATGCAAAATGATATTACTTTTTATCAACGTTTTAAGTCTGATATTTTAGCTGGTTTAAAAGTTATTACTATTCGCGATAATAAAGAGTCACATTTTAAAGCTGGCGATAAGCTTCGTGTTGGCACTTTTGAAACTGATGAGTATTTTTGTACTATAAAAATAATCAGTGTTACACCAGTTACTCTTGAACAATTAACGGAAGAACATGCAAAACAAGAGAATATGACATTAAGTGAGTTGAAAAAGGTGATTTCTGATATTTATCCAAATGAAAAATATTTTTTCGTTATTCATTTTTCGCTTTTATAACAAAAAAATACGCATTGTTAATGCGTATTTTTATTCTGACAATCAAATAGAATTAATTTATGTTATTAATGATTTATGGGAAGTACATTTAAAATCAAACCATCAACAGAGATAACTTCAACACGTTGACCAACGTGAAGATCTTGATCGCATCTTGCTGACCATGTACCGTCTTTGATTTTTACACGGCCTGAACCATTAACAATAGCATCTGTCACAACTGTTTTAATTCCAATTAAATCTTGTTGGGGTTGGTTTATTTCGCCTTTACTAGATTTATCTTTCCCATTTTTCCGAAGCCAAAGCCACCAAATGTAGGCAGATATAAGTGTTAGGATTGAAAATAAAATCCACAAAGTAGGCCAACAAAGTGGTAAAACCCAAGCAATTAGACCAACAATAATAGCAGCAATTCCGCTCCAAAGCCCATAGCCACCAGTGCCAAGTAATTCAGCAATCAGCAGTAAACCACCTAAAGCAATAAACACCCAGTGGGGAGAATTATAAATAACCATAAAAAAATCAGTCATTATCAATTACCTTTAAAATCCATTCAGGAAAAACTTAAACATAGAATTGACCACGCCTATCAAAATTGTCGGAAAACTATGTTTAAGTATAAAAATATCTAAGTATAAGAATCGATTTTATTTAGTATTTTTTATCAATTCAGCAATACCACCAATGCTGCCCATTAAACTTGACGCATCAAGTGGCATCATAATAACTTTACTGTTGTCCGCAGAGCCAATTTGTTGTAGCGCTTCAGTATATTTTTGCGCAACAAAATAGTTAATCGCATTGATATTTCCCGCTGCAATTGCTTCAGAAACCATTTGAGTTGCTCTAGCTTCTGCTTCGGCTGCACGTTCACGCGCTTCGGCTTGTAAAAAGGCAGATTGTCTTTCACCTTCTGCTTTTAAAATTTCAGATTGTTTTTCACCTTCTGAACGTAAAATTGCTGCTTGACGAACACCTTCCGCTTCAAGAATTTCAGCACGTTTATTACGTTCTGCTTTCATTTGCGCGTTCATTGCTGCGATTAATTCTGCTGGTGGGCGAACGTCTCGAATTTCAATACGAGTAATTTTAATTCCCCATGGGCTAGTTGCATCATCAACAATACTTAACAATTTAGAGTTTATATGATCACGTTGTGATAACATTTCGTCCAACTCCATGCTACCAAGTACGGTACGGATATTAGTCATCATTAAATTAATTACAGCGCGTTCAAGCTGATTAACTTGGTACGCAGCTCTTGCAGCTTCTTGCACTTGAATAAAACATACCGCATCAATTTGTACATTGGCATTATCTTTTGAAATTACTTCTTGTGACGGAATATCAAGCACTTGTTCCATCATATTAATTTTACGACCAACACCATCCATAAACGGAATAATAATATTTAAACCGGGCTCAAGAGTATGAGTATATTTACCAAAACGCTCAATGGTATATTGGTAACCTTGGGGAACAATCGTAATTGCTTTTAAGACAGTAATTAAAGCGAGTAAAACAATAACACCAATGACGATATAAAATACTGGCATAGTTCAAAAATCCTTATAATTATTTATAATAAAAATGAATTGATTATTTTATAGGTTATTGAATTTTTTGACCAGTTTTAATTAATGTTATTTGAAATAACAATATATTATTAGATAATAAATTATGCACGATCTCCTTCTATATCAATTTTATTACTGAGTACAAAATATTCACTTGACATTGCATCAATGAACTAGTTTAATAGTACAAAATTGATAAATAACTCAAAACAAATAAAATTATGCAATATCAAAAACATCACTTAAATATAAATAAAATAACTCGTTTTGGTTGTTGGAGTATGATTTCTTTAGGGTGATGTAATGAGATTGTCTTATTTTACAAAACCCGCTAAAAGCGGGTTTTGTAGCTTCTTGCCAATATCACATAAATTTGAATAAACTTTGAATGTAGAGAGTCAACAATGAATAAGCCAACATTAACACAGATAACCAAAACCATTGGTTATTATCAAGATCCGACTCAAGTGTTTTGTCAATTATGTAATAACAGGCCGGCAACATTACTGCTTGAATCGGCTGAAATTGATAATAAGCAAGGTATTAAAAGTGTTATGATTGTCGATAGTGCATTACGCATTTCGGCAATAAATAATGAAGTCACTTTTAAGGCATTGACTACAAATGGTGAAAAGCTATTACCTTTATTGCAACACTCTTTTTTGGATAAACCAGTCAATGTTCAAATGGATGAAAAAACACTTAAATTGGTTTTTCCTGCTATTGATAGTATGCAAGATGAAGATTCACGGTTAAAGTCATTATCTGTTTTTGACTCCTTACGAACATTATTAACTATTGTGGATATTCCAGAACAATACGGTCAAGATGCAGTTTTTGTCGGTGGCTTATTTGGTTATGATCTCGTTTCTGGATTTGAGAACTTACCTAGTTTACCCACAGATCAGCGTTGTCAAGATTTCTGTTTTTATTTGGCAGAAACACTATTAGAAATTAATCATCAAGATCATGAGTCAATTTTAAAAGCGACAGCTTTTACGGATGATTCTGTTGAGATTTCGCGATTAACTCAACAATTAGAAAACTTACAAAAAACATTAAATAAGCCGATAAAACCAATTAGTACTCAGTCGTTGACGGATATTGAAGTGACTTGTAATAAAAGCGATGATGATTTCAATACAATTGTCAAAAAGATGCAAGATGCAATTCAGCAGGGGGAA
The DNA here is from genome assembly GCF_013344985.1 of Gilliamella sp. ESL0254. Lineage (NCBI taxonomy): Bacteria > Pseudomonadati > Pseudomonadota > Gammaproteobacteria > Orbales > Orbaceae > Gilliamella > Gilliamella sp. ESL0254. Next base: position 1,107,954 of record NZ_JAAEDU010000001.1, on the reverse strand, counting down.
ATTTTCCAAGCTGTGCCTTCACGGCGTTTTAGTTTACCTTGTCCAGAACCGTTATCGGCTTATCGGGTATTAAAAAATAACAACCCAAGCCCGTATATGTTTTATATGCAAGATAATGATTTTATATTATTTGGCGCATCTCCTGAAAGTGCACTTAAATACACTAAAGCAACCAATCAAGTTGAAATCTACCCTATTGCGGGCACCCGTCCACGTGGGTTAACCACCAATGGCGAGATTGATTATGACTTAGATAGCCGGTTAGAGCTTGAAATGCGTACAGATAAAAAAGAGCTGGCTGAACACTTGATGTTAGTGGATTTAGCGCGTAATGATTTAGCCCGCATTTGTAAACCAGGTACTCGTTACACCAAAGAGTTATTAAAAGTGGACCGTTATTCGTTTGTTATGCATTTAGTTTCTCGGGTTGTTGGACAATTGCGTGATGATTTAGATGCGCTTTATGCTTATCAAGCTACCATGAATATGGGGACATTAACGGGAGCACCTAAAATTAGAGCAATGCAATTAATTGCTGAGTCTGAAAAAGTCAAACGTGGTAGTTATGGCGGTGCGGTTGGTTATTTTACTGCTAATGGTGATTTGGATACTTGTATTGTGATTCGTAGTGCGTACGTAGAAGAGGGTATTGCAACAGTACAAGCTGGTGCCGGTGTGGTTTTGGATTCAGAACCACAATCAGAATCTGATGAATCGCGTAATAAAGCGCGAGCCGTCATCCATGCGATTATGGCAGCACATCATGTAGAAGGTGAATTCTAATGGCTAATATCTTATTTATTGATAATGTTGATTCTTTTACATATAACTTAGTTGATCAATTACGTAATAACAAACATTGTGTGACTATTTATCGAAACACAATTGCGACTGATGTAATTATTGAAAAATTGTCACAAATGCAAAATCCTATTTTAATGTTATCTCCAGGTCCTGGTGCTCCAAGTGAAGCCGGTTGTATGCCTGATCTGCTTAAACGTTTAAAAGGGAAATTGCCAATAATCGGCATTTGCCTTGGACATCAAGCAATTGTTGAATCTTATGGCGGTAGTATTGTGCCAGCCGGTGATATATTACATGGTAAAGCCTCGTTGATTGAGCACGATCAGCAGGCGATGTTTAAAGAATTGCCCAATCCGCTACCAGTTGCGCGTTATCACTCTTTAAAAGGTGAGAATATTCCCAAAACACTCACTATTAATGCGCTTTGCAACAATGTTGTTATGGCGGTGCGTAATGATGAAGATCGTGTTTGTGGCTTTCAGTTTCACCCTGAATCAATTCTAACCATTCAAGGGGTAAAACTATTAGAGCAAACAATTGCGTGGGCACTTAATCCACCAGAAAAGAAAGAACAACCAAAACAAGAAGCTATTGTTGATAAGCAAGAGTACAATATTCAACCAACACTAAATAAATTGTATTTAGGACAAACATTAAGCCAAGAAGAAAGCAAAGTATTATTTAATTTAATTATTCAAGGAAAAATTGAACCAACGATATTGGCGAGTGCAGTTATTAGTATGAAAGTTCGAGGCGAAAAACCTGATGAGATTGCAGGTGCCGCTCAGGCTTTACTTGAAAATGCAGATGCTTTTGATATTCCCGATTACGATTTTACCGATATTGTCGGAACCGGCGGGGATGGTACCAATAGTATTAATATCTCAACTGCTAGTGCCTTTGTGGCGGCGGCATTGGGGTATAAGGTGGCTAAACATGGTAACCGTGGAGTATCAAGTAAATCGGGATCTTCAGATGTGTTATCGTCTTTAGGTATTCGATTAAATATGTCCGCTGAAGCGTCGCGCCAAGCGTTAGACGAACTAGGAGTCTGCTTTTTGTTTGCCCAGCAATATCATTCAGGCTTCCGTCATGCAGCTCCTATTCGACAACAGTTAAAAACACGTACCATTTTTAATGTATTAGGACCATTGATAAACCCGTCTCGTCCTAAACGTATTTTATTGGGTGTGTATCATCCTGATTTAATTAAACCTATTGCTGAAACATTAAAAATGTTGAACTATACCCATGCTTATGTGGTGCATGGTGCAGGAATGGACGAAGTGGCTATTCATGGAGCAACTCAAGTAGCTGAAGTTAAAAATGGCGAAATCCGTTATTTTACAATTACTCCAGATGATTTTGGCTTACCAACATTTACCTTAAAAGATATTGAAGGTGGGACACCAGAGCAGAATCGTGATATGTTGCTTGCCATTTTACAAGGTCATGGTAAACCCGCTCACGAGGCCGCTATTGCAGCCAATGTCGCAATGTTAATGAGCTTATTTGGTGAACTAGATTTAAAACAAAATGCGCAACGTGCAATTGATATGATGCGTAGTGGTAAAGCCTATGCGCTATTACAACAATTAGCAGCAAGATAATAAATGGAGAATAACATGGCAATTGCAGCATTAGTAAAAAATGTTGAAATGGCAACAGTATTAAAAAAGATTATTGAAGATAAGCAAATTTGGTTAACTGAGCAGCAAGCAGTAAAGCCACTTGCGACTTTTCAATCAGCGGTAACCCCAAGTGATCGCAATTTTTATCAAGCGCTAAATCAACCTGAAACTGTCTTTATTTTAGAGTGTAAAAAAGCATCACCGTCGAAAGGATTAATTCGGGATGATTTTAATCCCGCTAATATTGCTAAGGTTTATAATGATTATGCTTCGGTAATTTCGGTGCTGACTGATGAAAAATATTTCCAAGGTAGCTTTGAATTTTTACCGATAGTTCGTAATGAAGTGACACAACCCGTGCTTTGTAAAGATTTTATTATCGACGAATATCAAATCTATTTAGCGCGTTATTATCAAGCTGATGCGATACTATTAATGTTATCTGTATTGAACGATGATGAATATCGTCATCTAAGTAAAATTGCTCATCAACTTAATATGGGGATACTGACTGAAGCTAGTACTGAAAGCGAAGTTGAAAGAGCCATTCAATTGGGTGCAAAAGTAATCGGTATTAATAATCGTAATTTAAGGGATCTAACCGTTGATCTAAATCGGGTAAAAGTTTTATCTAAGTCAATTCCTGACGATCGCATTATTATTAGTGAGTCAGGTATTTATACTCATAATCAAGTTAAAGAATTAAGCCATTACGCTCATGGATTTTTAATTGGTAGTGCGTTAATGTCTGAACCAAACTTAACGTTGGCAATTCGCAAAGTAATGTTAGGTGAAAATAAAGTCTGTGGCTTAACACGCGCCGAAGATGCAGTAAATGCTTATCAAGCTGGTGCTGTCTATGGTGGTTTGATTTTTGTGCCAAATTCAGCGCGTTATATACAGCCAATTAAGGCACGATCTGTTATTGCCTCTGCACCACTGAATTGGGTTGGTGTTTTTCGAAATGAAGAGATTGAAACCGTATGCCAAATCGCAAAACAGTTATCTTTGTATGCTGTCCAACTGCATGGTGATGAAGATGAAAACTATATCGAAACATTACGACAAGAATTACCTAAAACTTGCCAAATTTGGAAAGCACTAAGTATTGGAAGCACCATCCCCAAACATGACAATCCATTAGTTTCACGCTATCTATTCGACAACGGGGCGGGTGGCACGGGCGAATGTTTTGATTGGACAATGCTTGCTGATCACAATTTAAATAATGTCATTTTAGCTGGTGGTATTAATCCAAAAAATATAAAGGCAGCTTTAGCGACGGGTGTGATGGGGGTTGATCTTAATTCAGGGGTTGAAGTTTCACCAGGAATTAAAGATAAACAGAAAATTCAAGCTGCATTTGAGCAAATTTAATTTTTAATTTAAAAAAGGAATGGTTATGTCTAAATTAAACCCTTATTTTGGCGAATTTGGTGGGCAATATGTTCCCCAAATATTAATGCCTGTACTTGAGCAACTCGAGGACGCCTTTATTTCAGCTATCAACGATCCCAACTTTCAAAAAGAATTTAACGATTTATTAGTCAACTATGCAGGCAGACCAACGGCATTAACTTTATGCAAAAATCTAACTGCTGGCACAAAAACCAAGCTTTATTTAAAACGAGAAGATTTAGTCCATGGTGGTGCACACAAAACGAACCAAGTTTTAGGGCAAGCGTTACTTGCTAAAAGAATGGGCAAAACCGAAATTATCGCCGAAACAGGGGCAGGGCAACACGGTGTTGCTTCAGCGTTGGCTTGTGCACTACTTGGTTTAAAATGCCGAATTTATATGGGCGCAAAAGATGTTAAACGCCAAGCACCGAATGTGTTTAGAATGCGACTGATGGGGGCAACGGTGATCCCAGTTGAAACAGGTTCAGCCACGTTAAAAGATGCCTGTAACGAGGCATTACGTGATTGGTCTGGAAGCTATGAAAAAGCCCATTATATGCTTGGTACGGCAGCAGGCCCTCATCCATTCCCAACCATTGTGCGTGAATTTCAGCAAATGATCAGCCGTGAAGCAAAACAACAAATCCTTGAAAAAGAAGGGCGTTTGCCAGATGCGGTGATTGCTTGTGTTGGTGGTGGTTCAAATGCTATTGGTATGTTTGCTAATTTTATTGATGATAAATCGGTCAGATTAATTGGGGTTGAGCCTGGTGGTCATGGTATTGAATCCGGTGAACATGGAGCTTCGCTTAAACATGGTAAACTAGGTATCTATTTTGGGATGAAATCACCCATGATGCAAACAGATGAAGGTCAAATTGAAGAGTCTTATTCAATATCAGCTGGGCTTGATTTTCCATCAGTTGGTCCTCAGCATGCGTATTTAGATAGTATTGGTCGTGCTGATTATGTCTCCATTACCGATGATGAAGCGCTTGATGCCTTTAAGGCTTTATCGCGACATGAGGGCATTATTCCTGCGCTAGAGTCATCACATGCATTAGCCTATGCGATGAAAATGATCAAAGAAAATCCAACGAAAGAACAGCTATTAATTGTTAATCTATCGGGTCGTGGCGATAAAGATATTTTTACTGTTTATGATATTTTAAAAGCAAAAGGAGAAGTCGAATGAGCCGTTATAAAAAACTGTTTGCCACATTAACAGCCGAAAAACGAGGTGCCTTTGTTCCTTTTGTGCCGGTTGGCGATCCAACGCCAGAGTTGTCTTTTAACATTATTCAAACATTGATCGAATCTGGTGCCGATGCGTTAGAGTTAGGCATACCATTTTCAGACCCGATGGCCGATGGTCCAACTATCCAAAATGCTAATATTCGTGCATTTAAAGGCGGAATAACTGTTGAAAAGTGTTTTGAGATTCTAACTAATGTGAGAGCGCAACATGCTGATATTCCAATTGGGTTACTTATTTATGCTAATTTAGTGTTCAAAAATGGTATCGACAATTTTTATGCCAAGTGCGCCAAAGCGGGAGTTGATTCGGTATTGATTGCTGATTTACCTGTTGAATATGCACAAGAATTTACAGTTGCAGCGGAAAAATACAATATCGCACCCATTTTTATTTGTCCACCTAATGCTGATGATGAAGTCATTAAAAATATTGCTAAGTATGGTAAAGGTTATACCTATTTGGTATCTCGTGCCGGTGTTACGGGGGCTGAAAATCGCGCGAATAAACCACTTACTCATTTGTTAAAAAAATTAACTGAGTTTGGAGCGCCTCCTGCTCTACAAGGGTTTGGTATTTCCGAGCCAACTCAAGTTAGCGAAGCGATTAAATCAGGTGCGGCTGGGGCAATTAGTGGATCTGCAACTGTTAAAATTATTGAGGAAAATCTTAATAACCCAGAACAAATGCTTAGCCAGTTAGCAAATTTTGTTAAAACCATGAAAAAGGCAACTTATAAGTAATTTAACGCACTGAATTATCGGTACAAATAGTTGCATTGACACGTGAATTATTGTGCCGATATAAATTTATCGGTTATGCCTTGTATTATTATTAAACACGCTAGAATTAACGTGTAATGTTTTTTCACAATTTTAGGCATATGAATAAAACTACAGTGATTTGCAGTTGCATTTTATTCAAAATACCGTATAATTCTCACTCATCTATCGCGGGGTGGAGCAGCATGGTAGCTCGTCGGGCTCATAACCCGAAGGTCGTTGGTTCAAATCCAGCCCCCGCAACCACTTAAATTTTCATTCATACCAATCTATCCTGCTATTGTGTGAAAGTTCGAATGAAGTGGCTTCATTATAGTTAGTATTTAAATGTAAGCCTCGCATGTCGAGGTTTTTTTTGTGTTATGATTTAAACGTAAGTTTAAAAGAAATGTTGGGCTTTATGCCCTTTTTTATTTTTTGCAGTGGAGGTTTGTTTGGCTAATATAGAACAGCAATTAACCAACATTATCCAAGAGCCAGTTAATGCTCTTGGTTTTGAATTAGTCGGGGTTGAATATATTCGTGGTCGTTACCCTGTACTACGAGTCTATATCGATAGTGAAAATGGTATAACGGTTGATGATTGTGCTGATGTTAGCCGACAGATTAGTGCAGTACTGGATGTCGAAGACCCTATCAAAGATGCTTACAATCTTGAAGTTTCATCGCCAGGAATGGACAGGCCTTTGTTTACGCTTGAACATTACCTGCGTTTTGTTGGTGAAGAGGTCACAGTGAGTCTGCGTATTCCTGTTGCTAACCGTCGCAAATGGAAAGGACGAATTAAGTCTATCGATAGTGGGATGATTACATTAACTGTCGACGATAATGATGAAGTGTTTGCTTTTAGCAATATACAAAAAGCAAACATTGTACCTAATTTTAACCTTAAATAGAGTACGGATGTAAAGGATGAATAAAGAAATTTTAGCTGTTGTTGAAGCGGTATCAAACGAAAAAGCGCTTACGCGCGACAAAATTTTTGAAGCGTTAGAAACTGCATTAGCAACGGCCACTAAAAAGAAACATGCTGTTGATATTGATGTTGTTGTAAAAATTGACCATAAAACTGGCGATTATGATACCTTCCGTCGTTGGCTAGTTGTTAACGAAGTTACCCAACCAACGAAAGAAATTACATTAGATGCAGCACAATACGAAGATCCATCAGTGCAACTAGGCGATTATGTTGAAGAGCAAATTGAGTCAGTTGCTTTTGACCGTATCACCACGCAAACGGCTAAACAAGTTATTGTGCAAAAAGTGCGCGAAGCTGAACGTGCCATGGTGATTGACATGTTTAGACATCGTATTGGCGATATTGTGACAGGTATTGTCAAAAAGACTAATCGCGATAGTGTCATTCTTGACTTAGGCAACAATGCTGATGCCATGATGTCACGCCATGATATGTTACCGCGTGAAAATTTCCGTATTGGCGATCGTGTTCGAGGGATTTTATATCTTGTAGAACAGAATAATAAACCAGCACAACTTTGCATTAGCCGTTCGAACCCCGAAATGATGGAAGAACTATTCCGCATTGAAGTGCCTGAAATCGGTGAAGAGATGATCGACATCAAAGGCGCGGCTCGTGATCCGGGTTCACGTGCTAAAATTGCTGTTAGCAGTAATGACCGTCGTATTGACCCTGTTGGTGCTTGCGTTGGTATGCGTGGAGCGCGTGTACAAGCTGTATCGAATGAATTTGGTGGCGAACGTATTGATATTGTTTTATGGGACGATAACCCTGCACAATATGTAATCAATGCCATGGCACCTGCCGATGTGGTTTCGATCGTTGTTGATGAAGATAAACATACCATGGACGTAGCGGTAAATGCAGACACTTTACCACAAGCCATTGGTCGAAATGGTCAAAATATTCGTTTAGCGTCTCAACTTACTGGTTGGACATTAAATGTAATGAGTACCGAAGATTTGCAAGAAAAACACCATGCAGAATCTTTTGCAGCAATCAATAATCTAATTAAACATCTTGATATTGATGAAGGACTTGCACAGCTATTAGTTGAAGAAGGCTTTACCTCGCTTGAGGAACTTGCCTATGTACCTGTTGATGAATTACTTGAAATCGAAGATCTTGATGAAGAACTAGTTGAAGCATTAAGAAACCGAGCAAAAGATGCATTAACAACACTTGCACTAGCAAATAGTGGCGACAAACAACCTGCTCAAGATTTACTTAATCTGCCAGGTATGACACAAGAGTTAGCTTATCAATTAGTGCAACATGACATCATTACTTTGGAAGATTTAGCAGAACAAGGTACCGAAGATCTAGCCGATATTGAAGGCTTAACAAGCAAACAAGCTGGCGATTTTATTATGGCTGCACGTAATATTTGTTGGTTTGCAGATGAATAATTGAGGAAAAGTAATACATGACCAAAGTATCAATCGAAACACTGGCTCAAGAAATCAACACTCCAGTGCAAACACTTTTGCAACAGTTTGCCGATGCAGGTATGAATAAAACTGCGTCTGATACTGTGACACAAAAGGAAAAAGAAGCTTTGCTTGCCCACTTAAAACCTCAGCAAGGCCCAACAAAATTGACATTGCAACGTAAAACGCACTCAACCTTGAATGTGTCTAGCGGTGGTGGTAAAAGTAAAGAAATTAAAGTAGAAGTGCGTAAAAAACGCACTTTTGTTAAACGTGATCCAGCCGAAATTGCTGCTGAGCAAGAAAAGGCACGCCTTGAAGCTGAACAAAAAGCCAAAAAAGAGGCGGAAGAAAAAGAAAAATTAGCCGCACAAGAGGCGAAAAAACGCGAAGAAGCACAAGCTAAAAAACGTGCACAAGAAGAAAAAGCAAAAGCAGTGCAAGAACAATCCAACGATCCAAAAGTGAAAAAAGCACAAGAAGAAAAAGCACGATTAGAAGCAGAAGCGAACGAAATTAAACGTAAAGCTGAAGAAGAAAATCGTCGTAAACTAGAAGAAGACGCTAAACGCATGGCTGAAGAAGCGCGCAAATTAGCTGAACAATATAGTAATATCGACGAAAAAGACACTACCGAAGACGAAGATTACCATGTCACAACTTCTAAATATGCTCGTGCAGCTGAAGACGACACCGATCGTGAGGTTGAAAGCGCGCGTGGTCGAGGTCGGAGTGGTAAACAAACTAAGCAGAAAAAAGGTAGCAAATTATCCGAAGGGAAAGCTGAGCGTGAAGAAGCACGTGCAGTGACTCGTAGTGGTCATAAAAAGAAAGGTAAAAGTACATTACAGCAGGGCTTTAACAAACCAGTACAGGCAGTCAACCGTGACGTTGTGATTGGTGAAACCATCACTGTTGCTGAACTTGCTAACAAAATGGCAGTAAAAGGCTCTGAAGTTATCAAAACTATGATGAAAATGGGTGCGATGGCAACCATCAATCAGGTTATTGACCAAGAAACTGCGCAGCTTGTTGCTGAAGAAATGGGACATAAAGTGGTATTACGTCGTGAAAATGAGCTTGAAGAATCACTCATGAGCGACCGTGATACAGGTGCAGAAAAAGTTGCACGCGCTCCAGTTGTCACCATTATGGGACATGTTGACCATGGTAAAACCTCATTGCTTGATTATATCCGTAAAGCGAAGGTGGCATCAGGTGAAGCTGGTGGTATTACTCAGCACATCGGTGCTTATCATGTTAAAACCGCAAGCGGTGAAATTACATTCTTAGATACTCCGGGTCATGCGGCATTTACTTCAATGCGTGCGCGTGGTGCTAAAGCAACAGATATTGTGGTACTTGTAGTCGCTGCCGATGATGGTGTGATGCCACAAACCATTGAAGCAATTCAACATGCTAAAGCGGCAAATGTGCCAATTGTGGTTGCTGTGAACAAAATTGATAAACCAGAAGCTGATCCAGAGCGCGTAAAAGGTGAACTTGCTCAATATGGTGTAATGTCAGAAGATTGGGGTGGAGATACACAGTTTGTTCATGTTTCAGCAAAAGCGGGAACCGGTATTGATCAACTGCTTGAAGCTATTTTATTACAAGCGGAAGTGCTTGAGCTTACTGCATACGAAACCGGTATGGCAAGTGGTGTGGTTATTGAATCATTCCTTGACAAAGGTCGTGGTTCGGTAGCTACTGTTCTTGTGCAATCAGGTACACTGCGTAAAGGCGACATCGTTCTTTGTGGATTTGAATATGGACGTATTCGTGCAATGCGTAACGAACTTGGCAAAGAAGTGACAGAAGCGGGTCCATCAATACCAGTTGAAATCCTTGGTTTGTCTGGTGTGCCATCAGCAGGTGACGAAGCTACCGTTGTGCGTGATGAAAAGAAAGCACGTGAAGTTGCCCTTTATCGACAAGGTAAATTCCGTGATGTAAAACTCGCACGTCAACAAAAAGCGAAACTTGAAAACATGTTTACTAATATGACAGAAGGCGACGTTTCTGAGCTTAATATCGTATTAAAAGCGGATGTTCAAGGTTCGGCTGAAGCAATTTCTGATTCATTACTTAAACTGTCAACAGACGAAGTTAAAGTTAAAATTATTGGATCAGGTGTGGGTGGTATCACTGAAACTGATGCATCGCTTGCTGCAGCATCGAATGCGATTATTTTAGGTTTCAACGTTCGTGCCGATGCATCAGCACGTAAAGTGATCGAATCAGAAAACTTAGATCTACGTTACTATTCTGTTATTTATGACTTAATTGATGAAGTTAAACAAGCCATGAGTGGTATGCTTGCACCTGAGTACAAACAAGAGATTATTGGTCTTGCTGAAGTGCGTGATGTATTTAAATCACCTAAATTTGGTGCAATTGCTGGTTGTATGGTAACCGAAGGTGTGGTTAAACGTCACAACCCAATTCGTGTTCTACGTGATAATGTAGTTATCTATGAAGGAGAACTTGAATCATTACGTCGCTTTAAAGATGATGTTAACGAAGTCCGTAACGGAACCGAATGTGGTATTGGTGTGCGTAACTACAACGATGTTCGTGTTGGCGATACGATTGAAGTCTTTGAAACTATCGAAATCAAACGTACGATCTAATTACAACGTATTAATGTTATAAGCAAGGTTTAGCCTTGCTTATTCATTTTTTAAGGAAAATAGATATGGCAAAAGCATTTAATCGTTCATCTCGAGTTGGGCATGAATTACAAAAAGAAATTGCAATTATCTTACAACGAGAAATTAAAGATCCTCGTCTTGGCATGGTTACTGTTTCGGGTGTTGATATTTCGCGCGATCTTGCCTATGCTAAAGTGTTTGTCACTTTTTTAAATGACGATGATCCGCAAGTGATTGAACAAGGTTTAGCAGTACTTAATGATGCTAAAGGCTATATTCGCACTTTGATTGGCAAAGCGATGCGTTTGCGAATCATTCCTGAGATCAAATTCTTTTACGATGAGTCGCTCGTTAAAGGTATGCAAATGTCGAGCTTGGTGGCGGATGTTATCAAGCATGATAACGAGCGTCATAAAGATTAATATTAAAAATAGTCCTGAATTTTGTAAAAAATTTCAGATAACTATGCATTTCAGTATAAAATAAATGATGAATATAAAAAGAACTCGCCGTGATCTTCACGGCGTTTTGTTACTAGACAAACCACAAGGCATGACATCCAACGATGCTCTGCAAAAAGTTAAATGGCTATTTAATGCTAAAAAAGCGGGGCACACAGGGGCACTTGATCCATTAGCGACAGGTATGCTACCTATCTGTTTTGGTGAAGCGACCAAATTTTCACAGTATTTATTAGATTCAGATAAGCGCTACCGAGTGATTGCCAAACTTGGTGAACGTACGGATACCTCTGATGCGGATGGGCAAATTATTTGTACCAAACCTGTGGAAGTGAACGAATCGCAAATTAACCAAGCTTTAACGCATTTTCGAGGTAATATTTTACAAGTTCCAACCATGTTTTCGGCTTTAAAACATCAAGGAAAACCTCTTTACGAATATGCTCGCCAAGGTATCGTCATTGAACGTGAAGCTAGACCTATTACCGTTTACGAAAATCAATTTATTCAATTTGATGCTATAAAAAACGAATTAACCCTAGAAATACACTGCTCTAAAGGCACTTATATTCGCACAATTATTGATGATTTAGGCGAATTACTGGGTTGTGGGGCACATGTTATTTATTTAAGACGATTACAAGTATCTAATTATCCGATTGATAAAATGATCAGTTTAGATGCATTACAAAATAGGTTCGAAAAGGATGAACTGTTAATGCCTGTTGATAGCCCGTTACAAGAACGTCCAAAAATCACGCTGACTGATGCACAAGGTAAAGATATATTGTTAGGACGAACCATTGAACTTGAAAATACTACGCAAGTTGAAACCTTAGTGCGAATTTATCAAGGTCAGCTATTTATTGGTGCCGGTGTGATGCAAAGTAACAAATTATCGCCAAAACGCTTAATATCAACATTCATCAACTAATCTTGCGTGGTTTAAATCCCACTGTAAAAAAACAAGCAAATAGTACAGCAGAAATTGTGATTGTAAATTAGGTTCAGAAAATTCCTGCCTAAATTATCTTTTAATATAAAGACGATTTGGCACTCTGTTATTTTTACCAAAGCAAATTTACTACTTTTTGCTGTACTAGTTAAAAGGATAGTTACAACTCCCTTATCGTTATTTAGAAATTGATTTAGGAATCCAGCAAATTGCTAAAATACCAACAGTAAAAGTCAGTGTACTTGCAACGAAAATTGCGATCTTGCAGATCATAAATAGACTATGAAGATACAGCCACTGCAATTCATAAAGATAGCGGATAGAATTGTTGCTTCTTAGGGACTAAATAACACAAAACGAATTGAATTTGACTGAGTGCTATATATCCTCTATTCAAAAATAAAAAATACACTTATTCCTATTTTTCTTACAAAGACGGTCAGAAAAGGTATTGATTTTATTAATGTTTTTTGTGTTTCCTGTATCGGTAAAGGCGGATTTGTTATCATGGTTGGTAACAAAACATTTATAAGATATTGAATTTTCATGCCATATTTATGGCAAAACTCTTTAATAGGAATACTTGCTTCAACTTCTTTTAAAATAGATACGATTTGATGCTCTGTCATCTTTTTCATGTTTCAATCCTTTTTTACTTTTATCATAGAGAATTTTCTACTTTTGGGCTGTACTATTTTAGGGGGTAGTTACACTGCGGTAGCGAAAGGGGCGATTATTATCTGTAATAAAGAGGAACAAAAACAAGATATCAACGAATTAAGTTGTGATACTTGGCATGTCAATAACGAGCTCAAACATATCTTTAACCAAGAAAAAAAACAAGACATCATCGACCAAATGTAACTAGTAAGTGAACTTGGTGGTGAAACGTTGATTACAATAAGTTTAACAATAAATCATGCGGCTCAAACATTAATAAAACATTGATTCAGTGTTAATGATTGTACAGCGCTTAATGGGTTTTATTGTGTTTTCTATAAGCTCACACAGTAAAGCAGCCGATTTTTGGCCCATTTTAAACAATGGTTTATTTATTCTGCACAGGCTATCTAATTCATTGTATTTAAGTTCCTTAGAGGCACTAAAATACGATATTGTAAGTGGTTTAGTCAGTTTTGCTTTATTTTCATTGGCTTGGTGCAAGGCGCCCAGAACCATGCTATCGGGTAATTGGTGGTGTTGTTCTTTATAGTTATTTTTATTCAAGTAATTTAAACTAAAATGATCGGTACAAATAATCGCAGTAGGTGATTTTGTACTGTTTATTAGTTTATTTACCGCTGATCTAGCATGTTGATAGGTAAAGCAGCCGTGAATAATATATCGGGGTTCAATAGCAATACTGGCGCGCAGTAAAGCCTGTTTATAACCTTGTAGCAAAAGCATGGAGCTGGTTAGTGTTTCATTGTTAAGCAAAATGGCAATTTTGCTATGTGATTTATCAATCAAATATTTTGTTATTTGATGCCCAATTAATAAATGATCAAAGTGCACACAAACAAAATCAAGCGAAAAATGATTAACTAATACAATAGGTGGTAATGTATTCTTATAAGCAACCAACGTTTTTAAGTAGGGAGCATCATTAATAATGATAATTCCGTCAAAGGCATTTTGAGCAACATAACGAATAATATGATGGATATCACTTTTATTATTATAAGGAAACTGCAAATAAAACACTTGATACTGCTTTTCTTTTAGTTCTTGCTCTACACCAATATTGATTAAGCTCTTTGAAAAAAGTTGGTTATCAATAATTAATATCTTGCCGCTATTATGTATTGGTTTATAGGGTTTGAAATTTTTTGAGGTGTCCATATTTAATTCCTCAATAGCTTTATAAACGCGTAGTTGTATTTGAGAGGACGTTAAATGTGGTTTTTTTAACACTCTAGATACCGAAGCGACTGATGTGTTGGCTTTTTTGGCAATTGTTGATAGGGTGATTTTTGGCATATTAATAAATAAAATTAATTAAAATGGCTTATCACTTTACTGATATTGAGTTGTTTTGTAAGGGATCGAATTTTGTTTTGTCGATCTGTGTTCCAAAATATCTATCATAGGTATCTAAACCGCTTAAACGGATATGCTGTATCAAAAATATGGTATAAGTAATATAACCATGTTATATATAATGTGAAAAATATACTTGAATGAAAAAATAGAATGAAATGATTCTAACATGAGGTAGAAAAAGGAATTTGATATGAAACTGAAACTTTTATTGGGCGCAATTTTATTTATGTTTAGTTATTGTGTCTATGGTCAATTACTTGATATTAACTCTAAATATCGTGGTGAACCATTTTTTATGAGTGTTGATATGCATCAATTGCAACAAGATTGCGCTAGAAACGAAGATGAATATAATCAACTCGATAAAAAAGAAAAGATAAAATATGATAGCCGTTGTCCTCTCAACAATTTGAAATTTGATTTTAAACGGCTAGATAAATTAATTGATGAAGATCCTATTGCCTATAATGGTAATGATTTTCAACTAAAATTGAGCATTAGCCCAATTAATCCTAAGAATCAAAACGAAGAAGATTTACCTAATTTAGGGCGAGATATTACGTTATCTTTAATCAGCAAAAATCAGGTAATTGATAAGCTTTTTTTAGCAAATAATTCTTTTTCTAATAATCCTAATCTTTGGAATGGCTATCAGCATTACTATATTGCACCAAGTGGCGATATTTACACATTATTGTCAATAAAATCAGAGCCGATTGAGGATGAGTCTGGGACTTTTCCTACATTATGGAAGCATTACAATGTTGATACCAGTAATATGAGATTTGTGCTTAAAGAGATGCAAATCAATATGCCAGAAGCAACTTATCACATTATCTATCCTAACCAATTTAATACTAAATTTCACGAAGGCGCTGTTGAGTATGGTTTAACATTAGAAGAGTCAATTGCACTTTTTGATCAATCATCTAAGGATGGCTCTTCCGATTATAGTCTTGCATCTAGAGTTTATCATTATTATCAAGATCAGCTAAAAGAAAAAGTAAATCAGCTTGATAATAAAAAGCAACAACAAGATTCATTTACAGCATTAAAACAAAACATAAATAAAACGTGTTTAGCAACACCAGCTCCAATTCATGAGAGTGATATCGAACTTTATTTACATAAAGTACTTACTTGTTTAATTGAACAAGATCGACAAGCGATAAAACATGCGGAAGATGAGTTAGGTAGCTAGATGTTAATATAATAATCGAGTTAACTATAACTAAAAGCTTAGTATCAATAAAGCCATCTTGATGATGGCTTATCGTTTTAATGTTCAGGCTTATAGTCAAATAAAATCTATTCATCTATCTTTGACAATATAGTGATATAATTACCGCTAAATTTTTTATTGGGTTTATAAATATGTCTGCATGGAATATTGCTATTATAGGGGCGACAGGCCAAGTTGGTTCTGCGCTAGTTGAGTTGCTACAGCAACGTAGTTTACAAGACAGTAGTCTAAAAATTGAAAATCTTTATTTAGTCGGTAGCGACAATAGCGCTGGTGAAATAGTTCGCTTTGCTGGCAAAAATTTAACGGTGATTGATAGTACGCAAATGGAGTGGAGCGAGTGCCATTTTGCTTTTTTCGTCGCTGGTGCTAAAACTAGTGAAAAGTATGCGCAAGTTGCTGCAGAATCTGGATGTGTGGTAATTGATGCAAGTGGTTATTTTGCTCAGCAAGATCATATTCCATTAGTGGTACCTAAAGTCAATAATAGTGTATTGACCGAATACCGTAATGAAAACATCATTGCCGTTGCTAGTGCCACTGTATGCCAGTTGTTGCGTTGTGTTGCTTCATTAACTGATATGGAATTATTAACAAATTTACATGCGACTAGTTTTATCCCAGCATCATTGTATGGTAAGCCGGGTGTTGATGAGCTGGCAGGGCAAAGTGCTCGCTTGTTAAATGGTATGCCAGTTGATAATCAACTGTTTGATAAGCAATTAGCTTTTAATCTATTACCGGTATCGCACGAACATCACGATGCAATACTAGGAGAAAAATCACAAGTTGATCAGATCCGTAAAGTATTGAGTAATTATGAACTTCCTGTCTCTATCGAGTCAGTGATTGTGCCCGTGTTTTATGGCGTGTCACAAGCTATTAATGTATCAAGTAGCTTACCGATTGAATTAGATATGGCACGCTTTGGTGAATTTGGTGTTGAAGTACAAGGCGATAATTTGCCAACGCCAGTGACCGAAGTCAGTACCGAATCAGAACACAATTTGGTTATAAAGTTAGCGAATTTAAGACATAGTTATGGCCATTATGAACAAATTCAATTTTGGTCAGTAGCCGATAATATCCGTTATTTAGGGGCATTGATGTTAATTGAGACGCTTGAGATCCTGATTAATGACTACCTGTAAAATTGCCCTTGGTATTGAATATGATGGCAGTGGTTATTTTGGCTGGCAACGACAGCAATCTGTCGATTCTATCCAAGAAAAGCTAGAATCTGCATTATCAATTATTGCTAATGCGCCAATCAACGTATTTTGTGCTGGTCGAACCGATGCTGGCGTGCATGCTACAGGACAAGTTGTGCATTTTGAAACCCAAGCTGAGCGCTCACCGAGTGCTTGGACAATGGGCGTTAACTCGCATTTACCTGATAATATTGCAGTGCGCTGGTCGCAAACCGTTGAGGATAGTTTTCATGCAAGGTTTAGTGCGATAGCTCGGCGTTACCGTTATGTGATCTATAATCATCGCTATCGTCCTGCTATTTTAGCTAAAGGGGTATCACATTATTATTTACCATTAAACGAAATATTAATGCACCAAGCGGCGCAGTATTTATTAGGTGAAAACGACTTTTCATCATTTCGAGCGGCTCAATGCCAATCAAGAACGCCTTGGCGAAATATTCATCATATTGAAGTGACAAGGCAAGGTGCATATATTATTGTTGATATAAAAGCCAATGCATTTGTGCACCACATGGTACGCAATATTGTGGGTAGTTTACTTGAAGTTGGAGCGGGAAATCAGCGTCCAGAGTGGATTTATGAACTTTTGCAAGCTAAGGACAGAACGCAAGCTGCCGCAACAGCAAAACCAGAAGGATTATATTTAGTTCAGGTGGATTATCCATCTGAATACCAAATACCCGATCCTAGTTTAGGTCCATTATTTTTAAGATAAGCGACGTAGCTTAGCAATAAATTCAATTTAGAACAAAAGATGAATGTAATGAATACTGATCGAACAAGAGCAAACAAAGATTCTAAAAATCAAGAAGCAGAAAAATCAAATCTGCACAATATCAAGCTTCCACCGCACTCAATCGAAGCTGAACAAGCGGTGCTGGGTAGCTTGATGCTTGATAATCAACGTTGGGATGCGGTATCTGAAATGATCACTGAGCGAGATTTTTACTCGCGTCATCATCAATTGATCTTTTCTGAAATGCATACCTTGGTCAGCAAAGGGACGCCAATTGATTTAATTACTCTTTCAGAAAGTCTTGAAAGTAAAGATCTATTAGCCGATGTAGGTGGATTTGCTTATTTGGCCGAGCTTTCTAAAAACACGCCAAGTGCGATTAATGTCGTTGCTTATAGCGATATTATTCGCCAACAAGCGATTTTGCGTGAATTAATTAGCGCATCAAATGATATTGCCGATAACTGTTATGCCACAGAAGGACGGGATAGTACCGAAATTTTAGATCTGGCGGAAAGCAAAATCTTCCAAATTGCTGAAAGCCGAACTAAACAGGGCGAAGGCCCAAAAAGTATTACCGAAGTACTAGAAGCAACAGTGGCTAAGATTGAAGAGTTATTCCAACGTCCACATGATGGTGTGACAGGGGTTTCAACCGGTTATACTGATTTAGATAAAAAAACAGCTGGTTTACAGCGTTCTGATTTAATTATTATTGCAGCAAGGCCATCAATGGGTAAAACCACCTTTGCCATGAATTTGTGTGAAAATGCTGCTCTAGAGCAAGAAAAGCCGGTGTTAATATTCAGCTTAGAAATGCCATCAGAACAAATTATGATGCGTATGTTAGCGTCACTTTCGCGTGTTGACCAAACCCGAATTCGAACAGGGCAATTACAAGACGATGATTGGGCAAGAATTTCAAGCACAATGGGATTATTGCTGGAAAAGAAAAATATCTATATTGATGACTCATCAGGCTTAACGCCAATGGAGTTACGCTCAAGAGCCAGACGTATTTATCGTGAGCATAAAGGGTTGAGTATGATTATGGTCGATTACTTACAACTTATGCGCGTGCCTAATATCTCTGAAAATCGTACCCTAGAAATTGCCGAAATATCACGTTCACTAAAGGCGTTGGCTAAAGAACTACAAGTGCCTGTGGTTGCGCTATCTCAGCTTAATCGTAGTTTGGAACAACGTGCTGATAAAAGACCTGTTAACTCAGACTTGCGTGAATCGGGATCCATTGAACAAGATGCTGATGTGATTATGTTTATCTATCGCGACGAGGTGTATAACGAAGCATCAGAACATAAAGGTATTGCTGAAATCATTTTAGGGAAACAACGAAATGGACCAATTGGTAAAGTACGATTAAAATTCCAAGGTCAGTTTTCACGTTTTGATAATTATGCAGATAATAGTAAATATCTGGATGATGAGTAAAAACTAAAAGTAATAAGCATCAGTACAGCGTAAATAGAGTTACAAATATATTTACGCTGTTTTTTTTATAGCTATTAACAATGTAGTTTTAATAGTGATTTCAATAGTAGTTTCAAAAATTAATTTAACGGCGCACTTTTTTGTGAGCAACAAACTGATAAGTTTGGGCAAATAAAAAAAGAGTTGCTTGTAAAATAACGATACAAGCGCTAGTTGACGCATCTATATAATAACTTATTAACGTTCCCATCACTGTTGAAAATGTCGAAACCAATACGGCAATCACTAACATCCATTCAAAGCGTTTACTTAATGAAAAAGCAGTGATGCCAGGGGCTATTAACATCGCAATAACTAAAATCATCCCAGCGACTTTTAATGATCCTACAATAGTTAAAGCCAAAACACTCAACAAACCGTAATGGAGTAACTTAACGGGCAGTCCTACAACTTTAGCTTGCACTGGGTCGAAGCAATAGAGCATAAGATCACGGCGTTTAATGATAATTAAAAGCGAGACAATTACAGCAATAAAGATGATCTGTTTAAGCTCGTCATAACTGGTGCCAAGCACACTACCAAATAGGATATGATTTAAATGTTGCGATGTATCTACTTTGGAAAATAACACTAAGCCAAAAGCAAACATCCCCGAAAACACAATTCCCATGACCGTATCTTCTTTAATGCGACTGTTTTCTTTAATATAACCTGTTGCAACCGAGCAAAATAGGCCAGAAGCAAAAGCACCGATGATAATAGGGATACCTGCTACATATGCCAGCACAATGCCGGGTAAAACCGCATGCGAAATCGCATCGCCCATTAACGACCAACCTTTTAAAACTAAAAAACAAGATAGTAGGGCACACACAATACCGGTTGCTAACGAAGCTAAGATTGCGCGCTGAATAAGGGGAAGAGTAAGCGGATAATAGATATATTCCCAAAACTCTGTCATACCAGCCCCCTTTTATTTAAACGGCTTTGGCGGATCCTAAGGCGATTTACAATTAACCCTTGCTGTGGAGCAAATAAGAATGCAGCAATAAATATTAGCGTTTGCAACGTAACAATAACGCCACCGGTTTCGCCATTTAAAAAGTAACTGATCCAAGCACCAATAGCACTTGTTATCGCACCAATTAGAACCGAAATAATCAATAAGTGCGAAAATCGATTAGTCAATAAGTAAGCGGTTGCACCAGGTGTAACAACCATAGCAATTACTAAAATGGCACCAACAGTTTGCAGTGCCGCAACAGTGCAGGCGCTTAAAATGGTAAAAAATAGGATTTTTAATGGTAGTGGTTTTAATCCAATGGATCGGGCATGGGTTTCATCAAAAAAAACGACTAACAAATCCTTCCAAAAAAAGAAAAGTAATATAAAAGACACCAAAATAATGATTTGCACTTGCCACATATCACTATCATCAATTCCTAGAATATTACCAAATATAATGGTTTGCGCATTGATTGATGTTGGATTGAGCGAAATAATTAACAAACCGACAGCAAAAAAGGTTGAAAAGATAAAACCAATAATGGCATCTGCTTTTAATCGGGTAAAGGCACGCACTAGCGTAATGGCTAGCGCAGCGAGTAATCCGGTAAAAAAAGCACCAACAGAATAAGGTACTCCCAACGCATAAGCCCCTGCAACTCCAGGCACAACAGAATGCGAAAGCGCATCGCCCATGAGTGACCAACCTTTTAACATTAAAAAAGCCGATAAAAAAGCACAGGCAGCACCCACAATACTACTTACCCAAATTGCTTTTAACATAAAACCGTAGGTGAATGGCTCAAGTAATAGTTCCATTTATTATTGCCCTTTTGGTTCATTATCATGATGGTTAACTAGCAAATCTCGATGAGGTGAGTCATGCTTACCTTCCCCATAAAAAATTGCAGCGCGTTCATCATCGGTTAAGATCGATACTTTACGAGGATCTTCATCATCGTGCAATTGTTCGCCCGACAAACTCAGGTAACGCAGGGCACCACCAAAGGTGGTCATTAAATTTTGTGGTGTAAAGGTTGTTTTAGTTGGACCAAAGGCCAAAACAGTTTGATTAATTAATACCACTTGATCGCAAAATTCTGGCACACTACCTAAGTTATGAGTTGAAACTAAAATCAAATGGCCTTCTTTGCGCAGATTTTTCAACAGATCAATAATGGCATTTTCAGTTTTAACATCAACCCCAGTAAAGGGTTCATCTAGCAACAGCACTTTACCTTGCTGAGCTAACGCTCGAGCTAAAAATACCCGTTTTTTTTGTCCACCTGACAGTTCACCAATCTGACGATGTTTAAAATCGAGCATATTGACACGCTCAAGGGCAAGATCGACCTGTTTTTTATCTTCTTTACTTGGAATACGTAAAAAGGACATATGCCCATATCGCCCCATCATGACCACATCTGACACAAGGACAGGAAAATCCCAATCGACCTCTTCGGTTTGTGGGACATAAGCAATGATATTTTGTTTTAAGGTCTGCTTAACTGACATATCATTAAATGTGACATGACCACGAGTTGGACGAACCATCCCCATAATGCTTTTAAATAACGTCGATTTACCACTACCATTAACGCCAACTAACGCACAGATAGTGCCACCATTTAAGCGAAAGCTAGCATCATAAATTGCGGTATGACCATTATTATAAGTCACGGTGATATCATCAACATTCAAGCAAATTTGAGTCATTATTTTTCAAATCCTTTAGCGATAGTTTCAACGGTCACTTTGAGTAGATCAATATAAGTGGGTACAGGGCCATCTTTAGTTGAAAGTGAATCGACATATAAAACGCCGCCATATTTAATATCGGTTTCTTTACTAACTTGTTTAGCGGGCTTATCTGAAATAGTACTCTCACTAAAAATAACAGGAATATCATTTGCTCTAACTAAATCAATTAAATGCCTAACTTGCTGAGGGGTGCCTTGTTGCTCGGCATTGATTGGCCAAAGGTAAGCTTCTTTCAAATTATAGTCACGAGCCAAATAACTAAACGCGCCCTCACTGGTGACTAACCAGCGTTTAGCTTCAGGAATTTTAGCTAAACGTTCACGTAATGGTGCATCAAGAGCTTTAATTTTAGCAATATAATCGGCTGCGTTTTTATTATAAATATCTGCATTTTTAGGATCGTATTTAACAAACGCCGCACGGATATTTTCAACATAAATTAAAGCCAACGTTGGCGACATCCAAGCATGCGGATTTGGGTTACCTTTATAGCTACCTTCTTGAATTGGCATTGGCTCAATACCCTCTGTCACTACAACCGAAGGTACATCTTTAACGTCTTCAAAAAAACGTTTAAACCAAAGCTCTAAATTAAGGCCATTCCATAACACCAAATCGGCTGAATGCACTTTAGTGATATCTTTCGGAGTGGGATCGTACTCATGAATTTCAGCCCCGACTTTGGTAATTGACTCAACCTCAGCAGCATCACCAGCAACATTTTGCGCAATATCTTGAATAATGGTAAAGGTGGTAACCACTTTAAACTTTTTTCCTACCGCATGGGCAGATTCAGAAAGACCAGCCAAAATAATTAACGAAGTTAAAATAACCTTTAATAACGTTTTGCGGTTTTTAAAAAAAATGAACTTCATTAGCGACTCCTTGCAAACAACACATAATCAAATAACAAAATTCAGTGATAGCGATATAATAATCAAGCAGAGATCTTTTATTTAATTAGTTATAATAATGAAACAGCATTACCGTCTGCAACAGCAATAAAATTAAATGTTAATGAGAATTATTATCATTTAGTTCAATAAAGTCAAATCCTTTTTAAAACTCGCTGTTTCTTGCTTCATTATTGCTATAACGATAGCCTGAATTTATTGTATATAAAACTCAATTAAATAGTAGGTAATTCCGTCTATTTAACTAATAGTTAGCACAAAACAAATAATTAACTGGGTCGCAATAATGTCTCTTTATTGATAATACCTAAAGGTATATTATTGAGCTAATTTTTACTGTTTTACCTATTTCTTAAATCAAGCGAGGCTTAACATGAAATTACGAAAAGTAATGATTATTGGCGTGGGTAATGTTGGATCAACAACAGCTTATACATTGGTTAACCGAGGCATTTGTGAAGAAATCGCACTCGTTGACCTCAATAAAGAGCTAGCCTATGGACATGCGCAAGACTTATTAGATGCCGCCGCTTATCGGCAAAACATGGTTAAAGTTAGCTTGCGTGAATCGACAGATTGCGCTGACATAGATATTGCCATTATCACCGTCACATCAGGCATAGCCCAAAAAAGCCGAGCCGAAGAACTTGCTGGTACATCTAAAATTGTTGCTAGCATTGTACCTAACATGATGAGTAATGGATTTAAAGGCATCTTCTTAATTGCAACCAACCCTTGCGATGCCATCACATATCAAGTCTGGAAACTATCAGGGCTACCTCGTCACCGCGTAATTGGTACAGGGGTATGGCTTGATACGGTACGATTACGTCGATTGTTAGGCGAAAAAATGGACATAGGCCCACAAAGCATTGACGCCTTCATTGTGGGCGAACATGGTGATTCGCAATTTCCAGTTTGGTCTCATTCATCAGTTTATGGTATTAATTTAAATGATCTAGAAAAAAACAAAATAGATTTTGATGAAGTGGGTAGCCAAGCTCGAAAAATGGGCTTTGAAATAGCGAATCGAAAACACTGTACCGAATACGGTATTGCCAGCACTATCACCGAAATATGCCAACATATATTCACCAACAGCCACCGAGCATTAGCGCTCAGTTGTATTTTAGACGGAGAGTATGGCTATAAAAATGTTGCTATTGGTGTCCCTGCAATTTTAGATCAGCATGGAATCAAAAAAGTGATCAAGCTCGACTTTACCGAAAATGAAAAACAACTCTTTGAAAAAAGCGTAAATATAGTAAAAGGGTATATTGATCAAATTAGATAACTTGCAGTAAAAACATTTTAATACCTACTATTATATATAAAATATAAAATATAAAATAGCTGGGAGTGGTTTGGTTTAGGACGTTTTGGTCTTTAAAAAATAAATAGCATCTGAGATAACGCCCGAGTGAAGAATTTTTATGCGAAATCCTATAAAGCCAAGCCACATATTCCTTCTTAAGGTGCTAATCTTACCTAGTTGTTGGTACTTTTAAAGGTACTAAAAAAGCAACCAGCAAAAATATTCCCCAAAACAAGCAACGGTAATTTAACTCCTATTATCCATAACAAAACTTTACAAATATTTAACAAAAAAACTAGCGCATTATTAATCAACCGATTATAATTCAATCGCTTTCAAAACAAGAGAGAGCTCATCAGTTAAGCAGTCAGTTGTAAAAAATTCAAATAAAACAAAAAATTACTTGACAGGATAATCGAAATGCGCTACCATGCATGGCATCTGGCATCTGGCATCTGGCCTGCCAAACCTACGCCCTAAATCTTTTTCATTTTCGCTGTAGTCTAAATCAGACTCAGTTCTTATTTGTATCATCTGAATTATCAAAATCATTGCATTTAACGAAGTCGCCATGTTTATCGGCAGTGTTATCACGAAGGCCGAGACACTTATCTTTTCTACCTAAATTGCCGTTGTTTTTTGTGTTGCTACTCTTATTGTCGTATGCGCAGTGTTCTATGGCATTGACGGCAAATACATCAAAGGAAATAGAAGGTAGTGCACCGTATTTAACGTTCGACGGTGGTCGGACAAAGGTAACAGATGCAGACAATTTGTTGTCTATAAGATTGCAGGATGGTCGGGTTATCACGCCATCTACTAATCCATCAAGTGCAGCAAATCCGATAAGTTTGCCGTATGTGGAGAGTAACTTAGGTCATATAACAATGGTCGTCCCGTCATCACAGAGTTCAATTAGTATGAATGATTTGGTTGTTCAGGGTAATTGGGAAGATGATGATGGGGATGGACAGGGGGCTAATGGAGTAACGGCTACAGGGAGTATATCGGTATCGTTTACGGATAAAAATGGCAATAC
Organism: Gilliamella sp. ESL0254; assembly: GCF_013344985.1. NCBI lineage: Bacteria > Pseudomonadati > Pseudomonadota > Gammaproteobacteria > Orbales > Orbaceae > Gilliamella > Gilliamella sp. ESL0254. The sequence goes on along the minus strand of NZ_JAAEDU010000001.1, from coordinate 1,082,880 downwards.
CGTTAATCGTAGTGATGCATTAGATATATGTAATGCTCCTTATAGGGTAAGGTTAATAAGTACAGGAGGAAGTTTAACTACCCAGTATGGGGTGCCAAGGAGTAGTAATTTCGGTGGAGCTATGGTGGATTATTATATCAATCCGTATAACACTGTTGCTCGAGTTTGTTACGCAAGGCCGAATTTGTTAATGGGGGGTACTACTAACATCGTTTCTAATGATAATCCTCGCTACGCAGGTCCAGCTAACATATGGAGTCCCGTTAGGGGTTTTTTAGTTCAGTCAACAAGTCCATCATCTTACAACCGAAACTTTCCGACAACGGGTGCTGATGGATTGTATTTTGATTTAGACATAGGTGGAGTAGATGGAAGTCAGTTGACGTGGTCTGTTGTCACGAATGGTAGTATAAGAGCAACGGTAAGTTGGACAAAGCCGCGTTCTGGTGCATTCACAGACCCACATGGAAATATTCTACAAGCCGATGAATGGATTAGAGATAAATCCAGTTATGTAACACGGGTAACGTTAAGCGGTCCTAGGGCGGATAGAACTCAGTTACAGTCAGCTACTCCTAATCCATTGATTGTGCCATCTTTGCCACAGACGTTTGAGTTAGTCGGTAGGGATAGTCGTGGTCATGAGGTGAGGTATGGATTTGTCTTAAAGCAGTGGTTTGTCCATCAAGGGGCTAATAACTATAGCCAGCCTAATCAATCCTCTTGGTGTAGAAGTTTGGGTTATCGTTTGTCAGAGGTTAGGGATTTAACTAATGCGACTTGTTCTGGTTTTAATTCAGGTTCAGCTTGTCGAGCTGCAGTAGGCGCCACGCCGTCGTCTAGTAATAATGTTTACCAACGTCACATAGGTGCTGGGTTTTTCACGGAGTGGGGCAGCATGGGCATCTATGCTGGTGCGGACTTCATCCCCGGCAGCTACTGGACGGGCGATGCCTCAGGTGGTAATGGCTTCAATGTCTACTCGGACAGCGGCGCCGTTAACGGGCTCAGCATCAGCAATAGCTCTTACGCTGTTTGCACCGCACCTTAGCTTTTATTTCTTAGTCCTTAAACCTTGGGCTGCGGGGGGGGTTATAGTGTAGATAGAGGATAATCTAACAAAGAATAAAGTTCCCGCGTAGTTGGGGCGGACCAGTAAAACTGGGCTTGTGTTGTCGTGGTTAATTACTACAACAACATAAGATCCAAACAACCAAAGCAATAATCGCTTTTAATTCTCAAAAAAGTATTCAATTTTTCATTAAAAATCGGTCAGAAAAGGTATTGATTTTATTGGAGTTTTTTTTGGTGTTTTTAACAAAAAATACCCAATCAAAAAATGTAAATCATAAAAAAATAATTTATTTTATTTGTCTTATTCCAGCATCAGAATGTGCCAACAACTAAACTAGGTTATTAGAATATAATATAGTTTTTTGTCGTTTTAATAGATATTTAAAGAAAAATGTTTCAGCCCGCTTTTTATCCAATTGAATCTATCGCGCATATAAACTTTTTACAATCATAGTTTAACTATAGTACGTCTTACGATACTGGGCAATTATTTTAAATAACACAATGATTTTATTTGCGATAATTTATCTAACCTTAACTTGGTCTAATCTATTTAATCAATTCGTGTTTAATTATTAGGAATCTTCTTGAATAAACCTATAAAATTTGATAGTTTACACGAAAGGATTTTTACATTAAAAACTCAAAAAAAGAAGGTAATTGTTATGACAATCAAAGTAGGTATTAATGGATTTGGCCGTATTGGCCGTATTGTTTTCCGTGCTGCTCAAAAACGTTCAGACATTGAAATTGTTGCAATCAACGATTTATTAGATGTTGAATATATGGCTTATATGCTTAAATATGATTCAACTCACGGTCGTTTTGACGGTACAGTTGAAGTTAAAGACGGTAAATTGGTTGTTAACGGTAAAGCAATCCGTGTTACTGCTGAACGCGATCCTGCAAACTTAAAATGGAACGAAGTCGGTGTTGATGTTGTTGCAGAAGCAACTGGTTTATTCTTAACTGACGAAACTGCGCGTAAACACATCCAAGCTGGCGCTAAAAAAGTTGTTTTAACTGGTCCTTCAAAAGATAGCACACCAATGTTTGTTATCGGTGTTAATGATAAAGATTATGCAGGTCAAGATATCGTTTCTAACGCATCATGTACTACTAACTGTTTAGCGCCATTAGCTAAAGTTATCAACGACAACTTTGGTATCGTTGAAGCGTTAATGACTACTGTTCACGCAACTACTGCAACTCAAAAAACTGTTGATGGTCCATCTCATAAAGATTGGCGTGGTGGTCGTGGTGCTGCTCAAAACATCATCCCTTCATCAACTGGTGCTGCTAAAGCAGTAGGTAAAGTTATCCCTGAATTAAATGGTAAATTAACAGGTATGGCTTTCCGTGTTCCTACTCCAGACGTTTCTGTTGTTGACTTAACAGCTCGTTTAGCTAAACCTGCTAAATACGAAGATATCTGTAAAGCAATCAAAGCCGCTGCTGAAGGTCCAATGAAAGGCGTTCTTGGTTATACAGAAGATGATGTTGTTTCTACTGATTTCTTAGGTGAAGTTTGCACATCTGTATTTGATGCTAAAGCCGGTATCCAATTAAGCGATAACTTTGTTAAACTTGTTTCTTGGTATGATAACGAAGTAGGTTATTCAAACAAAGTTCTAGACTTAATTGCGGTTATTTCTAAGAAATAATTAACATTTAGCTTTGTTTAAAGGCGGCCTTAGGGTCGCTTTTTTTATGCATTAAATTAGGTAATTTTAGAATATAAAAAACGCCCATTTTCGAATGGGCGTTTTGCTGTATGGAAATGAATTTTTTAAGCTTCAATTATTAGATAACAACAACTTCAGCAGCGGCTGGTCCGCGAGGGCTATCTTGGATAGCGAATTCAACTTGTTGCCCTTCAGCTAAGGTTTTGAAACCGTCACCTGAAATAGCAGAAAAATGAACGAATACATCTTTGCTTCCATCAGCAGGGGTAATAAAACCAAAACCTTTACTTTCATTAAACCATTTCACTTGGCCTGTTTTCTTATTCATTTACTAGACATCCTAACAATAATTAATAATTAGCCTTTCGGCTCGTATGGGTATTAACATTGTATTAATTATGTAGCTCAAAACCATAATCATGTACTCAATGTTACATTAATTAAGGTGAATCGTTTCCGTAATTTTTTACTATGTTGTTTGCCCATTGCTATTACCGCATAATTTATAATCGAAAGCAAGATGTTAATAACAATTTTTTTTACTTAGAATACAGTTTTTCTTAAATTTTTAGACAGTCACTTATTAATTGATAAAAAGTAAATTGCTGGGTAATTGAATCTTTTAAATTATTTCGAAAGTCGATATATTAGAGGTTGTTGATTTTTTGTATTAATCATAATTTTCTTTACATTTTTCGCCATATCATACGCACCGCTCCGATATAACTTATTTGTACCATTGATAATGGAAAATCAATAGCCCCTATATAAAATAAAAGCCATAAATGGTATTTATGGCTTTGTTGAAGTTTTTTGTTACTTAATTTTATTTATTTTTGGCTCGTTCAAATGACTCAATAATTTCTTTACGGGCTGCTTCAGCATTGTCCCAACCGTCAACTTTAACCCATTTACCTTTTTCTAATGCTTTGTATTGTTCAAAAAAATGTTTGATTTGCGATTTAAGTAATTCAGGCAAATCATCAACATCTTTAATGTGATCATATTCTTTTGATAGTTTGCTGTGAGGCACTGCAACTAGTTTTGCATCTTGACCGGCTTCGTCAGTCATTTTTAATACACCAACAGGGCGGCAGCGAATAACAGAGCCTGGTTGTAATGGGTATGGTGTTGGGACTAATACATCAACTGGATCGCCATCTAATGATAATGTGTGATTAATATAACCGTAGTTGCATGGATAAAACATTGCTGTTGCCATAAAACGGTCAACAAATACAGCGCCGGTGTCTTTATCAACTTCATATTTTATTGGATCTGCGTTAGCTGGAATTTCAATCACAACATAAATATCATCTGGTAATTCTTTACCTGCTGGTACATTTAAAAGTCCCATTTTTGTATCCTCTATCTAAGTTTATATAGTGTTTGTTATTAACAATAAGCGGCACATTATAAAGATTATTCTGTATCGCTCAATTCTTTTAAATATTGAAAAATTTGCCTTGCCGATTTGACGGGTTTATTGGCTTCTTGCTCTTTTTTAGCTAAACGAGCTAAGGTGCGAAGTTGCTGGCGATCGGCTGTTGGATATAAGTCCATAATGGTTTCAGCATCGCCAGTTGTGATCAGGTCATCGCGTAGCTTTTCGAGTTTATGAAATAGGGCAATTTGCTGATTGTGTCGATTTTTCAGTTTATCAAGCGCTTGGCTGATAGGTTCAATGTCACGGCTACGTAACAGTTTACCAATGTATTGAATTTGTCTGCGATATCCTTCTTTTTTTATTTTCTGCGCAAGTTCAATAGCATAAATAAGATCTTCATCCAGAGGGATTTTTTCTAGTTCGTTTTTACTTAAATTGACAAGTTCAATACCTAATTTTTTGAGGGCTTCGGCATCGCGTTTAATTTCACTTTTGCTAACGTAAATGATTTCCTCGTCTTCATTGTCAATAGCAAAGTTGGGTTCTAGGTTTGTCTCTTGATTGTGATTCATATTATTTCTTTTGTTAACTAATATTTAATTCTGGCTTATTATAACGTATCACTAGCAGAATTGTAGAAAATAATAAAATGAGCATTGAACAGAATAAAAAAGAAGCCTTAAAGCAAAAAGAACATTTATCAGCCATTGTCGCTAATGCTATTAATCAAGCAAAATCACGTGTTGATGCTGTTGAGGTATCAATTAATCAATCAACAGGTATTAGTGTAAGCACGCGTCTAGGCGAAACTGAAAATGTTGAGTTTAATAGTGATGGTGCGCTATCTATAACTGTTTATCAAAATCAAAGTAAAGGCAGTGCGTCAACCAATGATTTATCCGAACAGGCTATTTCGCAAACGGTGGATATGGCAATTAATATTATGCAATATACCTCGCCCGATCCTTGTTCTGGTTTAGGGGATGCAAGCCAAATGGCATTTAATCCACCTGATTTAGATTTATTTTACCCAAGTGATTTGAATGTCGATAACGCTATTGAGCAGGCCAAACAAGCCGAGTTAACCGCGCTCAATCATTCAAAATTAATTAATACTGATGGCGGTTATTTTAGTAGTCGCTATGGTGTTTATGTGTACGGTAATAGTTTAGGGATGTTACAAGGTTATTGCGCAAGTTCACATTCACTTTCATGTTCTGTCATTGCTGAACAAGCAGGGCAGATGGAAAGTAATTATGCTTATACTTCATCACGCGATTTTAGTGAGCTAAAATCAGCAAATTGGGTTGGTAGGCAGGCGGCCGACAGAGCGATTTCACATTTAGGCGCTAAGCAACTCCCAACCATGCAAGCACCAGTGCTATTTAGTGCGGAAGTTGCCGTTGGGCTGATTAGGCATTTAGTGGGCGCTATAAGTGGCGGGGCAATTTATCGTAAATCCTCGTTTTTATTAAACAGTGTTGGGCAAACTGTTTTTCCTAACTGGCTAACCATTTATGAAGATCCTCATATTCTAAAAGGTATTGGGTCATCACCTTTTGATAGCGAAGGTACTAAAACAGTTCAACGTAATATTGTTGAGCAAGGCGTGTTGCAGACTTATTTGTTAGGGAATTATTCTGCGCGTAAATTGGGTTTAACATCGACTGGGCATGCAGGTGGAATTCATAATTGGTTTGTATCACCAAGCCAAAATAATGCGGGTTTTGATGATATGCTTAAAAAATTGGATAAAGGTGTTGTTATAACTTCGTTAATGGGGCAAGGTGTTAATAGTGTGACTGGTGATTATTCGCGTGGTGCTACTGGTTTTTGGGTTGAAAATGGTCAAATTCAATATCCAGTTAACGAAATTACCATTGCTGGTAATCTTAAAAATATCTATAAGAACATTGTGGCAATCGGTAATGATATTGAGACAAGAACGAATATCCAATGTGGATCAATTTTGATTGATAATATGAGCATAGCCGGAAAATAAGGATCAGTATGGGCAGATTTTTTCACAGTGCTTTTTTTCAAAAAATAACTTCATGGATGCCAGGGTTAAGCAGTTTATTACAGTATAAACGCGAGTATTTAGGTTTTGACATTAAGGCTGGTCTATCGGTTGCCGCTGTTTCATTACCTGTGTCAATTGCTTATGCTGAATTGACTGGCGTTGGTGCTATAGCTGGACTATATTCGACCATTTTGCCTTTAATTGTGTATGCGCTTTTTGGTTCTTCTAAACAACTGATTGTGGGGCCTGATACGGCTACTTGTGCAGTGGTTGCGGCTGTTGTATTACCGTTAGCGGCAAATGATCCAATATTGCGTTGGCAATTAGTTGTGATATTAACAATCATGATAGGTATTTGGTGTATCATCGCAGGAAAGTTGCATTTAGGAGCCTTGGCCGACTTGCTTAGTCAGCCTATTTTAATTGGTTTACTAAATGGTATTTCAATCACCATTATGGTTGATCAGTTGGCTAAAACATTGGGCTTTAGTTATGATTATTCTTATTTGATTGAGCGAATTGTGTATTTCCCCTTTAAAATACTACAAATCCATATAGGTACTGCACTGGTTTCATTTTTTACGTTATTAATTTTAATTGTTTTAAAGCGTTTAAAGCCTCAATATCCAGCGCCGCTGTTAGCCGTTATTGTGATGACGTTTTTTTCATGGCTGTTTAATTTTGATCACTTTAATATTCGGATTATTGGTAATGTGAGTAGTGATTTTATTCCAGCCGAATCATGGCTTGATTTTGATAAAGGTTTAATGCGTGATTTAGTTGTTCCTTCACTTAATATTGCCATCATCTGTTTTGTGAGCATGATGATAACTGTGCGCAGTTTTGCATCCAAAAATAATTATGAAACAAATGCTGATGTTGAATTTAAAGCATTGGGTATTGCCAATATTGTAGCTGGGTTATCACAAGGTTTTGTGGTTAGTGGTACGTCATCAAGAACCGCTGTGAATGATGCCAATGGGGGGAAAACTCAGCTCGTTTCGATTATTGCCGCAATGTTAATTGGTCTAGTTGTGTTGTTTTTTCTTTCACCTTTACAATTTATTCCAACTTGCGTGTTAGGGGTGATTTTAATTTATTCTTCAATTTCGTTAATCAATTTTCAAACAATTATCCGTTTTTTTAAATTTGATCGGGATGCATTTTATTTAAGTTTGACAACACTTGTATCAGTACTGGTTATCGGTATTATTCCAGGTATGGCGTTAGCAGTATTATTAGGGCTATTTTTGTTTTTACGTCGTGTATTTAGGCCAAACGATCAATTGCTAGGCGTAGATGAAAGTGGTCGAATTCATTCAATAAGCCAAGATGTAAAGCCGCTCAGTAATACTATGATTTATCGATTTAATTCTCCATTGACGTATTTTAATATTGCGTATTTTAAACGAAGAATTATTAGTTATGTTGATGAAGCTCAAGAGCCTATACACTATGTGATTGTTGATGCAATTCCTTGTTTTACTTATAAAGATGTTAGTGTGCTTTCGGGAATTGATGAGTTGGTGAAGTCTTTAAAAGTAAGAAACATTATTCTAATTTTATCCGGTCGACGTAAAACGCTGAAAAACTGGTTTAAAAAAATGAATATTAGGCTTGATGAAGAATATGTTGAGTTCGCTTATGATCTTTATTTTGCGGTTAGATTGGTTCAAAGTAAGGAGCATATGGATAATAAGATTGACGATGAATATGACCAGTTATCATAATGGGTGATTAAATATGACAGATTTGTTTTTTTTATTTATCTAAATATCCCTTGATTTCGATAGATCAGCCAATATTAATATAGACAATACCCTACAAATTTAAGTAGAATACTAGATCTTTCAAATGAAGCATTTTAGTAAACAATTTTAGAGGTAAAAATGGCACGTGTAACTGTTCAAGATGCAGTAGAAAAAATTGGTAATCGCTTTGATCTCGTTATTGTAGCAGCAAGACGCGCTCGTCAACTACAAGTTGAAAATAAATCACCACTGGTTCCGGAAGAAAACGACAAAGAAACGGTTGTTGCTTTGCGTGAAATTGAAGAAGGTCTTGTAAATAAGCAAATTCTTGATGTTGCCGATTTCCAAGCACGCCAAGATGAAGAAGCAGAAGTGCGTGCAACGCTTCATGAGTCGATTCTTCTCGAAAATACGCCATCGTACGAATAAGTTTAGCTTGACAGGAATTGCTTATGCAATATTTTGATAGCTTAAAAGAGCTTGTAGCATCTTATCTTCCTCCTAAACAAGTCGAATTGATACAAGATGCTTATCTTTTTGCTAAAAATGCTCATGAAGGGCAATTCCGATGTAGTGGTGAACCTTATATCACTCACCCTGTTGCAGTGGCAACAAATTTAGCTGAAATGCGGCTTGATTATGAAACCATTATTGCCGCACTTTTACATGACACTATTGAAGATACTCCAGTCACTTTTCAAGATATTACAAACAAATTTGGTAATCATGTCGCCGTTTTAGTAGAAGGTGTCTCTAAACTTGATAAATTAAAATTCCGTAACAGACAAGAGGCACAAGCCGAAAATTTTCGAAAAATGGTGCTCGCCATGACCGAAGATGTGCGCGTTATTTTAATTAAACTTGCCGATCGTACTCATAATATGCGCACATTGGAGGCTTTAAGGCCTGACAAACGCCGCCGCATTGCTAAAGAAACTCTCGAAATTTATGCTCCTTTGGCTCATCGTTTAGGTATTCATCATATTAAAACTGAACTTGAGATTTTGGGCTTTACAGCAATGCATCCTAATCGCGCTAAAGTGATTGAAAAAGTGGTTAAAACAGCGCGTAATACCCGAAAAGAGCTTATTCAACAGATTTTGTCTGAAATAAAACAGCGATTACTCGATGCTTATATTGATGCAAAAGTGACAGGTATTGAAAAAAATATTTATGTGATTTATCAAAAGATGAAACTGCGCGAGCAGCAGTTTCATTCCATTATGGATATTTACACTTTTAGAATTGTGGTTAAAGATGTGGATGCCTGCTATCGTGCGCTTGGGCTGGTACATAATTTATATAAACCACGGCTTAATCGCTTTAAAGACTATATAGCAATTCCTAAAGCGAATGGTTACCAGTCGTTACATTCATCGTTAATTGGTCCACACGGAACCCCCGTTGAAGTGCAAATTCGTACAGAAGATATGGATCAAATGGCCGAAATGGGCGTTGCTGCGCATTGGGTATATAACGAAACTGACGAATTAAACAATACTACAACGCAAATTAAAGCACAGCGTTGGATGCAAAGCCTGCTAGAACTACAACAAAGTGTAGGGAACTCTTTTGAATTTATCGAAAACGTAAAATCAGACTTATTTCCTAAAGAGATTTACGTTTTTACTCCTAAAGGCCGTATTGTTCAGTTACCTGAAGGGGCGACTGCGGTTGATCTTGCTTATGCGGTTCATTCAGATATTGGTTATCAATGTATTGGCGCGATTGTTGATCGTAAACCTTATCCACTATCACAGCCATTAAGCAGTGGGCAGACGGTCGAAATTATTACCTCACCAGAAGGGCGACCTAATGCCAATTGGCTGAATTTTGTAGTGAGTGCTAAAGCAAAGTTGCGTATTCGTCATGCGCTAAAAACACTTAAACGTGAAGATGCCATTGAACTAGGCCGACGTTTACTTAATCTTTCGTTAGTTAAATCTGGCGGTATTAGTGGGCTATCATCGAGTCAAAAAGCTCGAGCGGTTGAATTAGCACAATTACCCACTTTTGATGACGTCTTAGCCGAAATAGGGCTAGGCAATATTATGAGTCATTTTATTGCTAAAGGTTTAGAACATAAATCGCTGTTACAAAGTAAATCAGAGCAAAATAAAACACTTGTTATCACTGGTAGCGAAGGCGTTTTGGTGACATTTTCTAAGTGCTGTCATCCTATTCCCAATGATCCTATTGTTGGGCATGTTAGCCCTGAAAAGGGATTGACAGTGCATCATGAATCTTGTCGCAATATTACTGGTTATCAAAATAACCCAGAAAAATACATCTCGCTCAAATGGGCACCAGATATTTCTCAACGCTTTGTTGCTGAAATTTGGGTCGATATTTTAAATACTCAAGGTTCTTTAGCTCATATTCTTTCGATTATTAATGATGACAATACTCATTTGCAATGGCTAAATACTGAAGAAAAAGATAGGCAAATTTATACTGTTATCTTACAGATAGAAGTAAACAATACTCAACAACTTAATGAATTAATTCGTAAAATATCACTTCAACCTGATGTAGTAAGTGTTATACGAAATATAAATTAGTCATTATGATAAATCGTTTTCTAGACCATTTGCCATTAATAAAATTAATGGGGATTGGTGCAAGTTTAGAAAAAAAATTCAATACATTAGGTATTTATACCGCCAAAGATCTGCTATTGCATTTCCCTTTACGCTATGAAGATCGCACTTCGTCTTGTGCTATTGGTGATGCCGTTATCGGTGAATTTACGACAATCGAAGGTGTGATTGTCAAAAGCGAAGTGACATTTAGCCGTCGGAAAATGCTCGTTTGCTATGTTCAAGACCATTCAGGCATTGCTTTATTACGATTTATGCATTTTACTGCGGGTATGAAAGCTTCGTTAATAAAAGGAAAATGGGTCAGTGCTTATGGTGAAATAAAACGCGGAAAAAACCACCTTGAAATTATTCATCCTCAATTTAAACTTAAAACCAATCGGGATGATAAAAATACCACTTTAAATGATGATCAAGAAAAATATACGCCTATTTATTCAACCACCTATGGATTATCTCAAACAGTGATTCGACGGTCGATTATGACGGCATTATTGTTTTTGAAAAATAATCCTCCAGACGAAATTTTACCACCACAACTAGCTTGTCATTTTTTGTCAGCATTAGATTGTTTAAATACTATTCATAACCCACCGATTGATACCCAAATAGCGCAGTTAGAATCGGGAGAACACCCTGCGATTAAACGATTTATCTTTGAAGAATTGCTTGCGTATCATTTGAGTATGTTGATGATAAAAAAACATAACCAAAACCAGCAATCGCATCAATTTTTTCCAAATCAACGCTTGATTAAACCGTTTTTATCATCATTGCCCTTTACCCCAACTCGTGCTCAACAACGAGTTGTGCAAGATATTTATCAAGATATGACCAAACCTGTGCCGATGATGCGATTAGTTCAAGGTGATGTGGGCTCTGGCAAAACATTAGTTGCTGCATTAGCGGCATTAAATGCGATTGAAAACGGTAACCAAGTGGTGTTAATGGCGCCGACTGAAATATTAGCAGAACAGCATTATCACAATTTTAAACAATGGTTTGATCCACTAGGTATTTCTGTTGATTGGCTATCAGGGAGTTTAACAGCCAAAAATAAGCGACAGCGTTATGAGCGTATTTTAAATGGTGAAATTACCATGTTAATTGGAACGCATGCGGTATTTGTCGATAAAGTGCAATTTAATTCATTAGGTTTGGTTATTATTGATGAACAGCATCGTTTTGGTGTTAATCAGCGCTTAAGTCTTTGGGAAAAAGGCATTAAAGATCATCTTTATCCACATCAATTAATTATGACCGCAACGCCTATTCCCAGAACATTAGCCATGACAGTTTATGCCGATCTCGATGTTTCAGTTATTGATGAACTACCACCGGGACGAACGCCGATTACCACAGTTGTTATACCTAATACTCGCCGTGATGAGATCATTGAACGTGTAAATCAGGCTTGTTTAGATAATCGTCAAGTATATTGGGTATGTACTTTGGTTGAAGAGTCCGAAACGCTTGATGCGCAAGCGGCTGAAATGTTGGTTGCTGAATTACAAGCGCGTTTACCTCATTTAAGCATTGCGTTAGTGCATGGCAAAATGAAATCTGATTTAAAACAATCCGTCATGCAAGACTTTAAAGCCGGAAAAATTCAATTGCTTGTTGCCACAACGGTCATTGAGGTCGGTGTTGATGTACCTAACGCTAGTTTAATGATTATCGAAAATGCAGAACGATTAGGTTTGGCCCAATTGCATCAGTTGCGTGGACGAGTCGGACGTGGTTCGGCGGTGTCTCATTGTGTGTTGATGTATCAAGCACCTTTAAGCAAAATTGCCCAAGCACGTATGAAGGTAATGCGTGAAAGTAATGATGGTTTTGTTATTGCTCAAAAAGATCTTGAACTTCGAGGTGGTGGTGAAATTTTAGGAACACGGCAAATGGGAATGGCTAATTTTAAAGTGGTTGATCTGATTCGCGACCAGCATTTGATTAGCGAAGTACAGCAAGCCTCTTATGATATCCAAAAAAACTACCCACAAAGCGCAGTGCAATTAGTTGATTGCTGGCTACCAAATCGTGAAAAATATATTAATGCGTAATCTTTAATGTGTTGATTTTAAATTATATTTTTAAATTATTATCAATCCAACTCATTGCTATAAAACAGTTAATTACTCAATTGTTTATTACTTGGTAAATTGATGTATGGCTTTAATCTTAAATTTTTAACTTTATAAGTTTACCCATTTTTATATCTGTTTGGTTAGCCATGATTATTTGCGCTTTGCACTGCAATGGCTATCGTGTAATATAGATAGCATCATAAAAAATGAAAAGAATTGCGAAGGTTGTATGAAATTAACTATAAAATCACTCTCTATCTTTTTCGTTACTTTGGCATTGGTGGGATGTGGATTAAAGGGCCCACTTTATCATCCAGTTGAAAAGGCACAAACGCAACAAATCCAACTAACAAAAACTGCCTCAATTCAATCCGATATATTGATTAAAATTGCATAATGGAATAAAGCGATGGATTTTTTAAATTATCAACATGATCATTTATTTGCAAATCAAATAGCGATAGCCGATCTTGCAAAGCAGTATGGTACCCCGTTATATGTTTATTCGGCTGATCACATAAGTAAACAGTTTTTAGCCTATGAACAAGCTTTGATCAATAATAAGCATTTAGTCTGTTATGCGGTTAAAGCTAATAGTAATTTAGCTGTTTTAAGTTTACTGGCAAAACTGGGGGCTGGTTTTGATATTGTTTCACAAGGCGAGTTAGAACGAGTATTAAAAGCGGGTGCTGATCCTAAAAAAATCGTCTTTTCTGGTGTTGCTAAATCAGTCGTTGAAATTGGACGTGCGCTCGAAGTCGGTATTAAATGCTTTAATGTTGAGTCTGAAGCTGAATTGTATCGAATTAATGAAGTTGCCAAACGATTAAATAAAACTGCACCGATTTCATTAAGAATCAATCCTGATGTAGATGCTAAAACACATCCTTATATTTCAACAGGTTTACGCGAAAATAAATTTGGGATTAGCTACGAGTTAGCTTTAGATGTTTACCGAAAGGCACGATCATTAGCCAATATTAATATTGTTGGTATTGATTGTCATATTGGTTCACAATTAACTCAATTATCGCCATTTCTTGATGCTGCCGATCGTATTCTTGCCTTAGTAGATAAATTGCAATCAGATAACATTATTATTGAACATATCGATTTAGGCGGCGGTTTAGGTGTTTGCTATGATAGTGAACAACCTCCGACAGCATCGCAACTTGTGACTGAGTTGAAAAATAAATTAATTAATTATCCCGATATTGAAATTTTGTTTGAGCCAGGACGATCTATTGTTGCTAATTCAGGTGTGTTAATTACTAAAGTAGAATATACCAAACACCAAGATGATAACCATTTTGCGATTGTTGATGCGGGGATGAATGACTTGATCCGTCCAGCACTTTACGATGCTTGGATGAATATATTGCCCGAAAAACACCCACAAGCTGGCGATGAATCTTTTGTATACAATGTCGTTGGGCCAATATGTGAATCAAGCGATGTATTGGCTTATCAGCGCAAGCTTTCGGTTAAGCAGGATGATTTATTGGTCATTTGTAGTGCTGGAGCTTATGGCTTTAGTATGGCATCAAATTACAATAGCCATCCAAGACCTGCTGAAGTGATGCTTATTGATGAACAACAGCATAAATTAATCCGTGAGCGTGAATCTTTCGAAGATTTATGGCGCGGTGAAGTGGTTTTATAATCTGGATAAATTGTATTGCTTAATGATAATCACATTTCAGATTTAAGTGGATGCTGTTTAACATTTAAAGCTAGAAACAAAAAAGAAAATAAATAATAACCTGTTACAGTAGAAGGTAAACTAACGATGAACTTTTCAAAAATGCATGGACTCGGAAATGATTTTATGGTTATTGATGCAGTGACGCAAAATGTTCATCTCTCGACTGAAATGATTAAACGAATGGCAGATAGGTATACAGGCGTTGGATTTGATCAGCTCCTTATAGTAGAACCGCCTTATGTGCCAGAGAGTGATTTCCATTATCGTATTTTTAATTCCGATGGTTCTGAGGTTGAGCAATGTGGTAATGGAGCGCGTTGTTTTGCGCGTTTTGTTCGTTTAAAAGGATTGAGTCGAAAACGCGTATTAAAAGTCAGCACCATGAAAGGTAATATTGTTTTAACCGTCAATGACGATGATACAGTACGTGTGAATATGGGTGTGCCTATTTTTGAACCGAATAAAATTCCTTTCAAGGCTATTAAAGAAGAAAAAACCTATATCATTCGAGCTCAAGAACAGACTGTATTATGTGGTGTTGCATCTATGGGCAATCCTCACTGTGTGATTCAAGTTGATAATATTGTAACGGCAGAAGTTGCAACGCTTGGTCCACTATTAGAACAACATGAACGTTTTCCTGAACGCGCCAATATTGGGTTTATGCATATTATTGATCGCAATAATATTAACTTACGAGTATTTGAACGCGGAGTTGGCGAAACACAAGCTTGTGGTACAGGTGCCTGTGCAGCTGTTGCAGTTGGTATCAATCAAGGGTTATTAAATCAAAGTGTTAATGTTAATTTGCCTGGAGGTAAATTATTGATTGAATGGAAAGGTGGCAATCAACCACTTTATATGACAGGGCCGGCTACACATGTGTATGATGGTTTTATTGCGACTTAACTTTAATATCATCACCAATAAATGTTAGCATTTGTTAATAAAAAATGACAAGGCAAAAATCGTTCAGGAAAGATGTTGATTTTATTAAAGTTTTTATTTGTGTCTTCAACGCATTAAACAAAGCCCAAAAGTAGCAGAAACATAACACAATAATACAGTAGACGTTAATATGGTTGGTAAAAATACACGAAACTTAAGAGCAAAAAAAGCTCGACAACAGTGTTCATCAGTAAAATTAAATGACGAAATTGTGAGTCAATATCTTATTGATAATCCTGATTTTTTTATACGAAATGCACGGTATGTTGAGAGTATGCGAGTACCTCATCCTGTGCGAGGGATTATTTCATTACCTGAATGGAACATGGCCCGTCAGCGCAACAAAATTAATCAATTAGAATGCGAGATTTCATTATTGATGGAACATGCCAGTGCTAACGAGCTGTTGTTTAGCCAACTGATGGATCTGCAAATTGAATTGATTAAAGCTCAGGATCTAAGCGAATTAATTGTATTATTAAACACGTGGGCAAAATCGTTAGGGCTTAGCGGTGCCTATTTATATCTTTTTGACGATAAATGGCTACTTAAGGCACCGTCAAATTATCTTCACTTAGCTTTAAATTCATCACAATTTGATTTTATTCGTGTTAGACATTTACAGTATAGCCAACAATATTTAGGCACACTAAATTCAACTGAACTTGATTTTTTATTACCTGAACATGGCTATGTTGGATCGGTAGCTTTATCTTTATTAGGGCAATTTGGTGATTTGGGGCTGTTAATGTTTACTAGCGCTAATCCAGAACATTATCAAGCCGGACAAGGTACATTGTTACTTGAAAAAATGAGTGAAATTTTACCTATTTTAATTAGCCGATGGATTATGCGGAAAAGATAAGGAAATGTCATGGTTCAGCCTAATGAAAATAGTAATGCTACATTAACTTTGCCTGTTGATCAGTTTTTGAATTATTTAAAGTCAGAAAAACAGCTCAGTTTAAATACTCAAATAAATTATCGACGTCAGCTTTATGCGCTTATTTCATTGGCAAAAGAGGCTGAAATTTCAACGTGGCAAGATCTAGATTCGTCGGCTGTAAGGGTGTTAATTAGTCGCAGTAAACAAACAGGATTACAAGCAAGAAGCTTATCATTAAGGCTATCGGCTTTGCGTAGTTTTTGTGATTGGATGGTAAAAAATGAGCGCCTTACAGCTAACCCTGCTCGCGGAGTGTTAAATCCAAAATTAGGTCAGCATTTACCTAAAAATATTGATATTGACGAGATTAATAAGTTGCTTGATATCAATTATAACGATCCACTTTCAGTCCGTGATAGAGCAATGCTTGAAATCATGTATGGGTCAGGATTGCGCCTTTCTGAATTAGTTAGCCTTGATTGCCGGAAATTAAATCTTACCGATGGCGAAATTCGCGTAATGGGTAAGGGTAATAAAGAACGAAAACTGCCGTTAGGTCGAGAATCTATCAAATGGATTAAACATTGGCTGTCTATGAGAGATTGTCTTGTTCCACAAGACGATGCCTTGTTTATTTCAAAGTTAGGCAGAAGAATTTCACCACGTAATGTTGAAAAACGATTTGCACAGTGGGGCGTTAAACAAGGTTTAAGCAGTCATGTTCATCCTCATAAACTACGCCATTCATTTGCCACACATATGCTTGAATCAAGTCGAGATTTGCGTGCAGTCCAAGAGTTGCTAGGGCATGCTGATTTATCAACGACCCAAGTCTATACTCATTTGGATTTTTCACACCTATCAGAAGTTTATGATTCAGCGCATCCACGAGCAAAAAGAGGAAAATAAATGATGAACTTTTATCGATCTATTAATACGATTAAAGCATTGACTTTCGATCTTGATGATACGTTATATGATAACAGCATGATTGTTGAAAAAGCAGAAGAAGAAATGATCAAAACGCTTCAAGGTTATGAACAATTACGCACGCTAACAATATCGGAATATTTTGCTGAAAAGCACGCTGTGCTTGTGTCTGATCCTGAAATTTATCACGATGTGATTGTTTGGCGAATTCAAACTATCAAATCGTTGTTAAGTAAAACTAACATACCAGTGCAAAAATTTGCAGATGTAATTGATGAATCAATTGCTTGTTTTAATTTTTGGCGACATAAGATTCAAGTTCCAGAATCAACCCATATATTATTAAGCAAATTAGCCACCAAATACCCTTTGGCTGTGATCACTAATGGTAACGTTGATGTTAACCAAATTGGTCTGGGCGATTATTTCCAATTTTCACTACGTGGTGGTGAACACGGGCGTTCAAAACCCTTTCCTGAGATTTTTGAATTGGCCTGTCATAAACTGGCTATTCCATCGCACCATATCTTACATGTGGGCGATAATTTATTGACAGATGTTAATGGTGCCATCAATAACGGTTTTTTAGCTTGTTTCATTAATATTTATGAACGTGATATTTTACAGCTTGATGATGCAAGGTGTGTACCTCACATTGAAATAACTCAATTGCCAGAATTAGATAATCTGTTATAATTTTGCCTTTATCTGCATAAATAGACTGTAAATCCAAGTAAAGGTAAGTTAAGCTTTATTGAGTGTGCGGTATGTTGCGCTTGATGGCTTTGTTATTACCTTTATATTCTATTTGATCACGCTCAACAAAAACATCTCGGAATATGATGAAAATATTAACATTTTCAATATTAATGCTTGTTAGCATTTTTTATTATTAAAATAGGTTCAAATATAATGGAAATGAATAAATCATTATTAAAAGACCTGAATGCAGAACAACAAAATGCTGCCACCACTGATAATCAATACACCATTGTTCTTGCTGGTGCAGGAAGTGGTAAAACTCGGGTTTTAGTTCATCGGATTGCTTGGCTTTGTATTGAAAAGCAATATTCTTCCGGCTCAATTTTTGCGGTTACTTTTACCAATAAAGCCGCGGCTGAAATGCAAGAACGTATCCAAGCATTAGTTGGTGAAAGTTATTTTAATGGTATGTGGGTAGGTACCTTCCATGGGTTGACTCATCGGTTATTACGCATGTTTTCAGAGCAGGCTAAGCTGCCGCCTAATTTCCAACTGATTGATACCGAAGACCAAGTTCGGCTTATCAAGAGGATTTTTCGCGAACTCAAAATTGATGAAAAACAGTGGTCAGCTAAACAGTGTGCTGCTTTTATTTCTGCTCAAAAAGAAAAAGGGATTCGTGCAGAGGATATTGTTCCTGAAGATCCTAAACAAGTCATGTGGCAAACGATTTATCATGATTACCAAGTTATTTGTGATAAACTCGGTTATCTTGATTTTTCAGAATTAATTCTAAGAACCTATGAACTACTTTGTCGAGACGAAGAAGTCTTGAAGTATTGTCATCATCGTTTTTGTAATATTTTAATCGATGAATTTCAAGATACTAACAAGATTCAGTATCGTTTGTTACAAAAATTAACTGGCAATACTGCGAATGTGATGATTGTCGGTGATGATGATCAATCTATCTATAGTTGGCGTGGTGCCAATGCGGATAATCTTCAATTATTTATCAATGATTATCCTGAAACTGAAATTATTCGATTAGAGCAAAATTATCGTTCAACGAGTAATATTTTAGACGCTGCAAATAAGTTAATAGCGCAAAATACCAAGCGATTGGGTAAAAACTTATGGACAGAAAGTGGCGATGGCGAACAGATTTTGCTTTATGTTGGTTACAACGATGTTGATGAAGCAAGGTTTGTTGCCAATCAAATAAAAAAACGCCATCAAGAAGGTGACAATTACTCAAGTTGCGCTATTTTGTACCGAAGCAATATGCAATCACGTATACTTGAAGATACATTATTACAAGCGGGACTACCTTACCAAATTTATGGCTCTATTCGTTTTTATGAACGACAAGAAGTAAAATTAGCGCTTGCCTATTTACGCCTATTACATGATCACAATAATGATATGGCGTTTGAAGCAGCAATTAATACTCCAACACGCGGTATTGGTAGTATCACGCTAGATAGAGTTAGAACTGTAGCCAAGCAACATGGTATTTCATTGTGGGATGCCTGTTTAACGCTAATCCAAACCAATGCATTGAGCGAAAGACAATGTCTAGGTTTGAGTCGCTTTTTGGACTTGATGGAATTTATTTTTGATAAAGTAGAATCACAACCAATTTACAAGCAACTTGATCTTATTATTAAATTATCGGGCATATTACAGATGTACGAGCAAGAACCCGGTATAAAAGGGCAATCAAGGTTAGAAAATCTTGAAGAGTTGGTATCAGCTGCAGAACAGTTTTACCATTCTGCTGAAAATACCGTTATTGAAGATAGTAAGACGGGTAAACCATTAACTGTTTTAGAGTCTTTTTTAGCTTACACTTCACTAGAAAGCCGAGATTTAGTTAATGAACAAGATTCCGTGCAATTGATGACCCTACATTCAGCTAAAGGGCTTGAGTTCGATAATGTGTTTATCGTTGGATTAGAAGATGGCATATTCCCAGACCAGCGTTCAGCACAAGATGTCGAAAAACTGGAAGAAGAAAGGCGTCTTGCATATGTCGGTATCACTCGAGCTCGTAAACGCCTAACACTGTCATTAGCAGAGATAAGGCGCTTATATGGTCGTGAAGAGCGTAATTTGCCTTCACGGTTTTTATCCGAATTACCGGTGGATGCATTAAACCAGATCAGCCATCGAGGTGCTATCAAATCGTCTGATCGAAACGAATATCGTGACTATAAAAAAGCTTATCCTAAAAAGGCTCGCCAAATTGATGATGGTTATAAGTTAGGTCGTAAAGTGTTACATAATCGTTTTGGTGAAGGAACCATTGTTTGTATCGATGGTGAAGGTGAGCATAAGCGAGCACAAATAGCTTTTGTCAATGAAGGGGTTAAATGGCTGGTGGTTAAATTAGCAAATCTTACTTTATTATAGCTTTTATTTGTTTAGTTTGTATCATGATGTAATTAAAACGGGAATTAATGGTTAAATTAATTCCCGTTTTTTTGTTTGTGCTATTGGGCTGATTGCTCTACTACTGATTCAGAAAAAATTAGGTCAAATGATTCGTTAGTTCGATTGCAGATCCAATTATCATTAACATAGTCAAAATGATAACCTTGTTTTCGTGTGGCTAGCCAAACCTGCAAAAGTGGCTCTTGAGTATTAACAATGATTTTACTACCATTGGGAAAACTAATAGTAATAACGTTACCATTGGTTTCATAGTCTAAATCAATGTCATGCTCATCAGCATAATCATCCAAAAACAGTTCGATTTTATTAAATAACTGATCAGCAAGCGTATGGAATTGTGTGATATTCATAAAGGTATCATCATGCAAATAAATAATAGTGCGATAGTAGCATAAATGGATATACTCTGCCACAGCAAGGTGGCAAGAGTAAAATAGGGGGTGGATCTAATAATTATTTATTAGCAAGCGGTAAAGAACAAGCAATAACAAATAACTTATATTGTTCGTTGTCTTGAGTTATCGCTACCCAGCGGTTTGGTATTTCAATGGTGTTAACTAATTCGCCATCACCAAAGTTATTTTTGATTGTTCTTAGTTTACCTTTTGCTAACTCCATTTTGTCACAATTGGCATAATAATCAATTTTGATGGAATTATATGGTGTTTCAGTACCATCATCATTTTTTTGTACTAATTCAGGACTGTAATTAGTTACTTCACTAAATACACGAATTCGTTCATTGAAAGGATGCAGCTTGATTGATTGTCTATCTAAAAATGAATAACCAATGATATTATCTTCGGTAGATTTAGAGGTAGGAATAAATTGCTTACCTACTCTAGGATCCTTCAAACTTTCGGCTGCTGTATTTGTTTTAGCTTCGGTGTCGGCTTTTTCTTCAACTGCATGAGCAAATGTTACAAAAGAAAAGAGAATTAAGAATAAACTGAGCTTTTTCATTTAAATATTATCTCCATCTTTTGACGTTGTTTCTGTCGTATTAGTTTGTGGTTGAGATTGTTGTTGCTGTAACTTTTCTTTTTCTGCTTCTTCTTTTTGCTTCTTCTCTTTATATGCTTTAATGCGTTCTTGTTGTTCAGCTTCTTGTTTTTCGATGATTGTTTTTAGATCCGGACGGGCTTCAATAAGGATTTCTTTTTTTAAATCACCTTGGATAGAGCAAAAAACACTACTTTGCTTATCGGTAATGTCTTCTAAATAAAGTGCTTTATTAATGGTACCAAATCTTGGTGCAACACCATCAATGGCATAAAGGTCATCTTGCCATTCGGTTAATTTTGCGTTGAGATCATAAATTTTAGCATTTGCGATATAAACATTGGTGTTGTATGGCAACCAATTAATATTATTTAAAGCGTTTTTAATTTCGTCTTCTTTATTATCAAAAATAAATCCCCAGTACAAATATTGACCAGATAAAGTGGTGGGAATATAGATGCTTTGATAGCCAGTAATTTTTAAACCTCGATACTCCAATGGTTTTTTAAATAGAACTTTGTTTTTATCGTTCTCATGAATAGATTCAACAGGGATATAAGTTACATTATCGGGTGTGGTTGCCAAATCAACGTATTGATTTATTGATTCTTGATGTTTGGCAAGTTGTTCGTAAAACTGATTATCACATTGAAAAAACGTATCGATTACGTTATCTGTTTCGCTTTGTGCATCACTCATTTGTGCAAAAGACATACAGGAAACAAATGAGGCACAAACAAAAACAGAAATTTTTTTTAAAAGCATGGCGAATATCCTTTGACCAGTAATTATGCTTATTATTTTGGTTAACCATTGTAAAGTAATGTAAATGTTGATGTCAATATTAATTAACATTATGTAAATTTTCAATAAAAACCATTAGGTGTCCCTCCTTAAAAGATATTTGAACTAAATTGTTGATCGCTTTATTTCGTAAACTAACCTGTCCACCTAACGATAGCGTCTGGTCAATCAAAGGGTACTGAAAGCCAGTGATGGTTAATCCAATTACTTTGGAAAGTGGCATTAGCGAAATAATATGATCTTTTACATTGGTAATTTTTTGATCATACTTAGCAAAAAAGAAATAGCAATAGTTATCATAAAATGTGATTTGATATTGACGATAATATTGCATTGCGACAGAAATATTTCCTAAAAAGTGATCGCTAGCACGACCACAAGCACCATAAACATCAAATTTTGTCACCCCTTTACTAGCTAAAAATAAAATAGCTTTTTCAAAATCAGTCTTATTTTGGTCGGGCGTGTGAATAATTTGGGTGTTAGGTGGAATTGTTTTGTTAGTATGATAACTGTCTAAATCTCCAATAATAAAATCAGGCTCAATTGTTAATGCCGACAGATAATTATGGTAAGCGCCATCAGTGCAAGCAATGTAGCTATAATTATCTAAATGGTAAACGGTGTGGTGTGGTGGTTCACCGTTAACAAAAAGTAAGGCACTATTTTTCGACATTACACTTTTCCTTTTGCTTATCTTATTGGTTTATCATAAAGCTAATGTATAAGCCATTATGATTGCATCTTCTTGTTTACCATCGGCTGTTGGGTAATAGTTTTTACGAACAGTTATTTGGTTAAACCCCAGAGTTTGGTATAGCTTGATTGCAGGGCTATTTGATTGTCTCACTTCAAGCCAAAGCGTCGAAATCGGACAAGGCGATTTTATAGTTATTAACGTGTCTATCAAATGATTGAGCAAAGCCTTTGCTAGTCCCTGTTTTCTAAAATCGGGATGTATTGCAATATTAAATAAATTGGCTTCATCGGCGACTTGTTGGCAGATACAAAATCCTGCTATTTGGTTATCAATCGTTATTTTAAAATTTAAGTAACGATCACCTTGGTTTGAAAAGAATGTCTGTTTTGACCAGGGGATTGTATGACAGATCTGTTCTAATTCAAAGGCTTTTGTTAAATCATGTTCGGTCAGGGTGGAAATAGTTTTCATATTGACATAATTGTTGCCACAATAGGCGTTTTTGTTGTGGTGTTTTGGCAAGCTGATCTAAGCTAGCGGTTTGAATGGTTAATGGATTTTGCCAAGACTCTTCGGGCTTAACATCAATAAACCAAATCACAGTCTTAATATCATTTGCTGGTACAATGAGTTGGGATGGTGTTAATACTAACACCTGATCTTGAGTAAGGCTAATCGCATTTAATATATCTAAATAGATTTTTTGGGTAGGTTGCTGCTTGGCAACGACAATTAAACGGATCTTATCACTGATATGGGGTGCGATTTCGCCTTTAAAGACATTCGTGTTACGCAAAACATATTGCGTTATATTGCACTGTTTTAGGTACCAATCTTGTTGTGTCATTATTGACTTACTGTTTTTTATTAGAGATTAAAGATAGTTAATTGTATAATCAACGCATCAAATTATAAAGGTTTTTCATTGAGGAAATATGGCAACATCTGCTTTTACTCCAGCAAGTCAAGTGCTTGAACGTCATCAAACATTTTTTAACGATAAAAATGTGATTATAGCTGGTGATATTCAAGATAGCTATCCGGCTATTATGTCGGCAAATCAAGTTAAGATTCATTGCACACAATTTCATACTTATTTGCGTTTAAAAAATAGTGCCCGTGGCAAGAATACTTATTTTTCATTATTGCCAGAAGCAGAACTCTATGCCGGTATGGATACGCTAATTTACTATTGGCCAAAAACAAAAAGCGAAGCGCAGTTTCAACTCTCTTATTTATTGCATAATATGCCAAAAGGCAGTGATATTTTTATCATTGGTGAAAATAGAACAGGTGTAAAAAGCGTGGAAGCGTTATTGAGTGATTTTGGTACAATTCAAAAAATCGACAGTGCAAGGCGTTGTGGTTTATACCACTTTCAGGCGGATAGCCGTTTAGCCTTTAATCTTGATGAGTGGTGGTTAAGTTATCATTTAACTATTGAAAATCAGAATATTGAAATCAAAAGTTTACCCGGTGTGTTTAGCCAAAAAGGGTTAGATGCTGGCAGTGAATTACTCTTAAATGCATTAATGGATCGTACTGATATTATTAAAGGTAATGTATTAGATGTGGGATGTGGTTCTGGCATCTTATCCACGGTGCTAGGTAAATTATACCCTGATATTGCACTAACGTTATCCGATGTAAGCAGTGCAGCAATTGAATCAAGTAAAGCAACATTAAACAGTAACAACGTGAATGCAACCGTTGTGGCGAGTGATGTTTTTTCTAATCTGAATGATAAATATCATTTAATTGTTTCTAATCCACCTTTTCATGATGGCAAAGAGACAAATTACACAGCCGTTAATGCACTAATTAAAGAGGCGAAAAAACACCTAAAATTAAATGGTTATTTGTGCATTGTGGCAAATTCATTTTTACCGTATCAAACCATTTTAGATGAAACATTTAAAAGCGTTGAAGTGATTGCCCAAACGACAAAATTTAAGGTTTATCTAGCAAGTCATTAATAAGCGCAGTTTATTTATTTTATTTAAAAAATAATAAGTTGCAATACATATCACAAGTTTAAAAAAATAGGGCGATGTTATCGCCCTATTTATAAAATTTAAATATTTAAGCTTAAACTGATTTCACTATTATTGATATCATATCTCAATTAAGAGAGAGCTTCTTTTAATGCCTGCATTTCATTATAGGTAAAATCACAGCGCGTAAATTCTTGATCAAGAAGAATAGGAACAGAGTTGCTTTCTCCGACTACGGCCAACACATTACATTTATTTCTAATCCTATCACCTATAATGATTGGTCCACCGTTTGAGCTTTTATTAAAATTGGCTGCATATTTAGCATTTATTCCTTGTGCATTGTTTGCACGATATAAAGCTGTTATTGTTTTACCATAAGAAACTAATTTAACTGGCACAATAACAGGTGTTAATTTTTGCCCGTTAATTTCCTTGATAACTTTTGTCATTTTATGTGTTCTTAAAAAACATCCTAAACTCATCCATGCAACCAACAACAAAGCAATAATAAGACCAGTTGTAGCCACAAATACAGTTCGCATATTCTCAATAGCTAAGTCGATTGTTACGAGTGATGGATCATCGGCAGAAGCTATAGTTACAACTTGATAATTTCCTTTTTTCCCTCCAATGAAAGTATAATCACGCTTAATAACTTGTCCTGTATCAGTGGTAATTTTCACTGAACAGTTATCAATCGAACGTTTTGCACGACATGTTCCTTCTACATCATAGTTAACCACAACTGGATTCCGTGATATTCTATAATCATCAATTAATCCAGGATAATTTCTTATGCCAAGAAATATAGCTAACACAAAGAGAATTATTGCCGCAAGTAATCTTCTTATTTGATGAAATGAGCCTTCTTGCTTTAGTTTCATAACTTTTAAAGGGCGAGTTGGAAATACTTCTACTAATTTATTCATCGATCCCATTTTATAAATATACTCCTTATTAAAATAAAAATTTCATGTCTAAAGGCTAAAATTTTGAATTTAAAAGCTAATTTATTATTTTTTTTATTAAATTCGATTAAATTTTATCATAATATTTATTTTGTAGGAATCACTAGCGTTGTTTACAGTAATTTGGAAAACGACTTCAGATTAAATAACCCTAGAAAACTGCTGTTGCCTAGCCATTTTTCGCATATAAATATCAAAGCACATACAAATATTGCGTATCAGTAAATGCCCTTTAGGTTGAACTTTAATTATCTTGTCATTTACTGTAACTAACCCATCTTGTTGCAATGGAGCGAGTAGTTTTAAGTCCTCAGCAAAATAGTTATCGAACTGGATATGAAATTGTTCTTCTATTGCTTTTTTATCTAAATAAAAGTGGCAAATGAGTTGCTTGATTACATCACGACGAATAATATCATCACGATTTAAGGTGAATCCTTTCCATAATCCATGACCTTTTTGTTCAACTTGCGTTTGATAAGATCTAAGATCTTTTTGGTTTTGCGCATAACTATCACCTAACATACTAATGGCTGACACACCCAGCCCAAGTAAATCTGCATCTCCTTGCGTTGTGTAACCCTGAAAATTACGGTGCAATTGATTCTCTTGTTGGGCAATTGCTAATTCATCAGTAGGTTTGGCAAAATGATCCATGCCGATAAATTGATATCCTGCTTCGGTTAGTTTTTGAATACTTGTGTATAAAATCTGTAATTTTTGATTAGCATTAGGTAAATCTGCATCTTTAATTTTACGCTGTGCTGCAAAACGGCTAGGCAAGTGGGCATAATTAAATACACTTAAACGATCGGGCGAAATATCAATCACTTTATTGAGCGTTTCGGTAAAACTAGTAACTGTTTGTTTCGGTAAGCCATAAATGAGATCTAAACTAATTGAGTCAAAATTATTTTTGCGAGCTTGATTAATAAGAGAACGTATTAATGTTTCATCTTGCTCGCGATTAATTAGATTTTGAATTTCATGATTAAAATCTTGAATTCCCATGCTTAATCGATTAAACCCAACGTGAGCTAAATGATCAATAGTTTGTGGGGTAATTTCTCGCGGATCGATTTCGATCGAAAGTTCAGCGTTATCGGCAAAATTGAAATGCTTTTTTAGCGAAGTTATTAGTCGAGTGATTTCATCATTAGTTAAAAAAGTTGGCGTACCGCCACCCCAGTGCATTTGGGTTACTGTGCGATTGTTAAACAATTTGGCACGTTTGGCAATTTCAATATCTAAAATATCTAAATATTTGGTGACTTTTTGCGTTTGGCGAGTAATAAGCTTATTACAACCACAAAAATAACAAAGTTTATGGCAAAACGGAATATGCACATAAAGCGATAATGACTTTGTTGGGTAACGTGCTGCTGCCGATAAAAAATCCTGCTCATTAAAGTTTTCATTAAATTCAAGTGCAGTAGGGTAAGAGGTATATCTTGGACCAGAATAGTTATATTTTTCAATTAACGCCTGATCCCATAATTGCATATTAGTCATGCTGTTGCTTCCGTTTAGAGCTATGTTTAATGTTGTTATTTTTGTGAATTTTTAATTGTTGTTTTTGTTGGTTTCTAATTTTTGTTTTAATTTTGATTCGATTGGTTTTATTTAAATATAACAATGTGCAGACTAATAACCCAAAATATAAACTTAACATAATTAATATTGGCATTATGATTCGCTCGCTTTTAAGTTATCAACGGATTGTATAAAAAATAATAGTTTCTAATTTTAAATTATGAGCAGAAATTAAATGACTAGGATCTTATTTCTGCTTGCATTGAGAAGATACTAATAAGTACTAATGACAGTTATCCCTTATTAGTTTCGTTTTAATAAACTAACAATATCTTCTTTCTTTTCTTCTTCATCTTCAAAATCATCATCAGTATAACCGAGCTCTTGCATTAACTCATCAATACGATTTAATTTGCTATCAAGATAAGTTTGTTGATCTTTAGTGAGTTTGGCATTTTGCTCTACTAAATCCAGTAACATATCTAGTTTTGGGTCGTTCTCTAATTGTTCTAATTCTTGTTGTGGCGATAAAACTGTTTTAGCCGGTTTCGGTTGTTTAACCGGTTTTATTGCATTGCTAGCACTTTCAACAACTAATGAAATCGGTTTTTTACTGCCAATGCGTGGATCTTTGCTTTTGTTTGTCGAATTTTTATTTTTGTTATCATCTTGATTATTAAAGCGAGAGCCACTTGGTAAGCCTTTGTGCTTACGTTTGCGCTTTAGCTCACGAGACTCTTCATTAATCTCTTGACGGCTTTTTTTAGTTTTTTGTTTCGATTTATTCTTTAACATACAATCTCTGTTTAATATTAGGGTTAATCATTTAACCAGCGTATTTTATCAGTAAGTCTTAAATATAGCTATGATGAAGCAGTCATGCTAATTTAAGATTGTAAAAAAAGAGATTTATGTATAATCTGGGCCCAATAAATTTGTCAGATCGAATTAGAGAACAAAATAAAATGAAAAATCATTTGAGCCCTTATATGCAATTTAACCGTCAAGAATGGGCAAGTTTGCGTAACGCAGTACCGATGACGTTAACCCCTGACGAGTTAACTTCTTTACAAGGCATTAATGAAGACTTATCTATGGATGAAGTCAGTGACATCTATTTACCTTTATCAAGATTACTTAATTATTATATTAGTAACAGCTTTAGCCGGCAGGCGGTACTGTCTAAGTTTTTAGGCAAAAGTCACAAAATCCCTTATATCATTGGTATTGCCGGTAGCGTTGCAGTAGGCAAAAGCACAACTGCACGGGTATTGCAGGCATTGTTAACGCGTTGGCCAGAGCATCGTAAAGTAGCGTTAGTGACAACCGATGGGTTTTTATACCCCAATAAATGCCTTGAAGAGCGTGGGATAATGAACAAAAAAGGCTTTCCACAATCATATGATATTAAAAAACTGATCAATTTTGTTGCGGATATAAAATCAGGACAAGCTAACGTTAAAGCACCGGTGTATTCTCATCTGGTTTATGATATTGTCGAAGGTGAAGAAATGGTGATTGATAGCCCAGATATTTTGATTCTTGAAGGATTAAATGTACTACAAAGCACCTTGAATTATCCGCAAGCAAATAACCGTGTTTTTGTCTCTGATTATGTCGATTTCTCGATTTATGTGGATGCCGAGGTTTCGTTATTACATGATTGGTATGTGAACCGCTTTTTAAAATTTAGAGCCGGTGCATTTAGTGACCCCAACTCTTACTTTAACCACTACTCAAAACTGCCAGAACAAGAGGCTGTCAACATTGCTAATCGCCTTTGGCGTGAAATTAATGAGTTAAATTTGGTTGAAAACATCTTACCTACAAGAGAAAGGGCGAGTTTAATCCTGACTAAAGGTAAAAATCACAAAGTTGATTTGGTTCAATTAAGAAAATAGGGTAAAAGGGGGGAAATTGATATGAAATCAGTAATTCTAGTCATGACTAAAGTAACCATTATTACTTTGGCGAGTTTATTTTCGCTTGGTGCTTATGCTTCAGAACATTCTGAAGGATTAACGTGTGAAAGCAAAAAACAAACTATTGAAACACAGATTGATTATGCCAAAAAAAATAATAATTCTCACCAAGTTCAAGGGCTTGAAAAGGCATTACATGATGTCAATAATTATTGTTCAAATGATAAATTAGAAGAAAAATATAATAAAAAAATTCAAGAAAAGACAGATAAAGTTGTCGAAAGAACCCAAGAATTGAATCAGGCAAAAACAAAAGGTAATGAGCACAAAATTGCCAAACAACAAGCCAAATTAGCCGATGCCGAAAAAGAACTCAATGAAGCTAAAGCTGAATTAGCTAAATTTTATCAAGAATTAAAATTAAGATAAGCAGTAACAGATAGATTATTTACCCACTTTGCTTGCTTTTCCACCGTGTTTTTATCATTAACACTATCAATGGTTATTGTTGATGGTGCTAGTTTGATATTTTGTATTTTTTACCACACTAGACTTTTTTATTTAAAAAGAGTATGGTGTGCGGCTTGTTACGTGGTTCGTAAACCTCCCACGCTAAAAAACTAAGGAACATCATGAATAAAATTACACTACTAGGCGATCAGTCTGTTCGCTATCCTACAACCTATTGTCCTGAAATACTCGAAACGTTCGATAATAAACATCCGAATAACGACTATTTTGTTAAATTTAATTGCCCAGAGTTCACTAGCCTTTGCCCTATCACTGGTCAGCCTGATTTTGCGACGATTTATATTTCGTACGTACCCAATATCAAAATGGTCGAAAGTAAATCGCTAAAACTCTACCTATTTAGCTTTCGTAATCATGGTGATTATCACGAAGATTGCATTAATATCATCATGAAAGATCTGATTAAATTAATGGATCCTAAATATATTGAAGTTTGGGGCAAATTTACACCACGCGGTGGCATTTCGATTGATCCTTACGCCAACTATGGCAAATCAGGTACTCATTGGCAACAAGTTGCGGCTAATCGATTAGCTAATCACGATATGTATCCAGAAAAAGTGGATAATCGCTAATTTATAATCCATCCAAACAGGAACTTTTAATGCAGACTCGTAAAGCACTCGTTATATTTTCTGGCGGGCAAGACTCAACTACCTGCTTACTGCAAGCCATTGCCGATTATGGACGTGAAAACGTTCAGGCAATCAGCTTTCATTATGGTCAACGTCATGCAATTGAGCTTGAAAAAGCCAAATGGATCGCCAAAGATTTAGGTATAAAGCAAACTGTCATTGATACATCAGTTATCAAACAAACCACAAATAATGCGCTCATCGACGACTCACAAGAAATTCAAGCGGCTCAAGATGGCGATTATCCTAATACGTTTGTGGATGGGCGTAACATGCTCTTTTTACTTTTAGCTGGCTGCCATGCCAAACAGCAGGGCATTGCTGACATTATTATTGGTGTTTGTGAAACCGACTTTAGCGGCTATCCAGATTGTCGTGATATCTTTATTAAATCAATGAATGTATCGATGAATTTAGCCATGGACTATGCGTTTAATCTTATTACACCACTGATGTATTTAACCAAAGCACAAACGTGGGAAATGGCCGATAAACTGGGTTATCTTGATTATGTCCAACAACATACCCACACCTGTTATTACGGGGTTGATGGGGGATGTGGCAAGTGTCCTAGTTGTTTGCTGCGCGATAAGGGCTTGCAAGAATATATGGCCAGGGCTAGATAGATTTATTAATAACTGGGTTCTCTCACCCCATTAAAAAGGAAAAAAGATGTACTTACAGAATCATTTCGAATCGATAGAAAAAAACTTTACCCGTGGGCAACAGCAAAAAGCGCTTTACTGGTTGGCTTTTTTTCATATTTTAGTTATTGCTTCAAGCAATTATTTAGTCCAAATCCCATTTGATATTTTTGGTTTTCACACCACATGGGGGGCTTTCACTTTTCCATTTATCTTTTTAACCACCGATTTAACCATTCGAATTTATGGTGCAAGTTTGGCAAGAAAGATCATTTTTGTGGTGATGATCCCCGCATTGCTATTTTCATACCTTATTTCGGTGCTATTTTTTGAGACACATTGGGTTGGCTTTTCGGCATTGACCGAATTTAATAGCTTTGTATTTCGAATAGCGCTAGCCAGTTTTGCTGCTTATCTAGTTGGGCAATTGATGGATATCACTGTTTTTAACTATTTAAGAAAAAATAAATCATGGTGGGTGGCACCAACTGCATCAGCAATCTTTGGTAATGGTATTGATACTATTGTCTTTTTTGCTATCGCATTTTATCAAAGTAGCGATGAATTTATGGCAAATCATTGGACCGAAATTTCGTTAATGGACTATAGTT
The DNA here is from genome assembly GCF_013344985.1 of Gilliamella sp. ESL0254. NCBI lineage: Bacteria > Pseudomonadati > Pseudomonadota > Gammaproteobacteria > Orbales > Orbaceae > Gilliamella > Gilliamella sp. ESL0254. Next base: position 1,051,301 of record NZ_JAAEDU010000001.1, on the reverse strand, counting down.
TTAAAATTCTAATTTGTGGGCTATTCTTTTTGCCACTTTACGGAATGATTTTAAATTTTATCCTAAAAAAATTAGTCTCAGCGCCTAAAAATAATTGATTATTAAACTCTAAAATTTATTGTCTCACCTTAACAAACATAAAGCTCATTATTATTTTGGTGAGTTTTATGTTTAATACTAAAAAATCACTCTTTATAATCAATTGTTTTTTAATGATCTATCTCAACTATTATTATAAAAAAACACACTAATATTTCACAACACTCAAAGGTCAAGATAGCCCTTTATCTGGTATCTGAATGCACCGAATCGGAAACACAAATTTGTCTGGAACAAATTTGAACATCTGAGCACAGCGAAGATGGCCTCGTAGAGGCGAGTATCAGGATGATACGAGTAGTGCCGCAGGCCACATTCTGCAGCCAAAGCGTGGGTTGTCAGGGAATTCGCTCTAATTCCCTTAGCTCGGACGTGGTCACTGTGGCTATTTTGTTCACTATAGGCCAAAACGTCCGAAACCTGCGCACTTAATTTATTCTATTCACCAACCCCAAAAAGGCCTGATTTTCCACTCAAAAATCGGTCAGAAAAGGTATTGATTTTATTAAAGTTTTTATTTGATGTTTTTTATTCAAAAAACATCACCAAAACCATTTCCCAAAGCCCGCCAACATAAGCTGACTCATCCTTTAACAAAACTTTACAAATTTTTAACAAAAAAGGTAGCGCATTATTGGTCAAGCGGTTATAATTTAATCGCTTTCAAAGCAAGGGAGTGCTCATTATTAGAGCAGTCAGTTATAAAAAATCGAAATAAAACAAAAATTTATTTGACAGGATGATCGAAATGCATTACCATTTATGGCATCTGGCATCTGGCATCTGGCCTGCCAAACCTACGCCCAAAATCTTTTTCAATTTCACCGTAGTCTAAATCAGACACAGTTCTTATTTTCATCAGCGAAGTCATTTCGCGTAGCGAAATGGACGCCGTCATCGAGGTCTTTACTGGCGATGTTTTCGGCGGGTACTTCGGCAACATCCTTGGAGACATCGTCGGAAACCGCTTTGGTCAGGTCATCGGCCACCTCTTCGGCAAAATTATCGTCGATATCCAAGTGGTTGTTAAAACCGCCATTGGTATACAAACCGCCATTATGGTTTAGAGCTTCATTGTTATCTAAATCGGAGTTGTTCTTTGCGTCATTGTTGTTGTTGTCGTATACACAGGGTTCTGTGGCATTAACGCCTTGTTCACAGCCATTCATGGCGTGTACTTCAAGGGTAATAGAGGGTAGTGCGCCATATTTAACGTTTGATGGAGGACAGACAAAGGCAACCGATACAGATACTTTTTTGGCAATAGAGTTGCCGAATGGTAGAACTATCACGCCTTCAACTAACACATCGAGTTCTACAAATCCGATAATGTTACCTAATGGAAATTTCACATTTAATGATATTCATATGGTGATACCGTCGGGTTCAACATCTACCAGTTTAAATAGTCTAATTAGGCAAGGGAAGTGGGGAGATGATGATGGGGATGGACAGGGTGCTAATGGAGTTACCGCATCAGGGGATATATGGGTAGTGATTTATAATAAAGATGGCAGAACTGTTAGTCGTGGTGAGACATTAAGTAAATGTCGTGCACCTTATAAGGTAACTTTAGTTAGTACAGGGGGATATTTACAGACTCAGTATGGTGTTCCTAATAGAACCAGTTTTAGTGGAGCTACGGTGGATTATTATATCAATCCGTATGACAGTGGTTCTGGTGGTTGTTACTTTGTGAGTCACGCAAGGCCTAATCTTATTAGTGGCACAGGCAATTACGCCGGCCCAGCTAACATATGGAATCCAGATAAGGGTTTTTTAACTCAGTCAACTGATTCATCCTCTTACGACCGGAATTTCCCTACAACGGGTGCTAATGGGTTGTATTTTGACTTAGAGATGCCTGCAGGAGTGGATGGAAGACAGTTAAGTTGGACTGTTAACACAAATGGTAGTCTAGGGGCAACAGTGAGTTGGGTAAAACCAAACAGTGGTGATAATTGGATTAGAGATAGATTTAGTTATGTAACACGGGTAACATTAAGGGGGCCTTCTCAAATATCAGTACCATCTTTGCCACAGAAGTTTGAGTTGGTCGGTAGGGATAGAAGTGGTAATGAGGTGAGGTATGGATTTGTGTTAAAGCAGTGGTTCGTCCATAGGGGTAGTAAACTCGATAATCAGTCTAACCACTCATCTTGGTGTAGAAGTTTGGGTTATCGTTTGTCACAGGTTAAGGATTTAACCAATTCAACCGCCTTAGGCGCCTCGCCTCGTTCATCTGGTAATTATTATATGCGTCATATAGGTTCTGGATTTTTCACGGAGTGGGGCGACATGCGCTACTACGCTGTTGCGGGCTTCGTCAACGTCGACTACTGTACAAGCGACGCGGCAGGTGGCGATGGGTTCGTTGTCGACTCGTACATCGGCCACGTTAGTCGCGGCGGCGTTTCCTACATCATCCGTGCTGTTTGCACCACACCTTAGTTTTTAGCGTTTATTCCTTAATCCTTGGGCTGCGGGGGCGGTTATGGTGCTTGAGAGGACAATCTAACAAAGAATAACGCCCCCGCGCAAGTTGGGGCATTCCCTTAGGGTTGCGCTGTTGCGGTTTAAATTTGTGGTCTATTTATAGTACGGCAAGGTTTCGGACGTTTTGACCTTGGGTGAACAAAATAGCCACAGTGACCACGTCCGAGCAAAGGGAATTAAAGCGAATTCCCTTTGCAATCCCACGCTTTGGCTACAGAATGTGGCCTGCGGCTCCCCGACGCCGCCGCTCGGTCTTAACGCACCGTTTGTGGACGCGCTCCCGGCGCACCACAAACTCGCCAAACATCCCTGTTTGGCGTGCTAACCTCGCTCTGTTGTCGGCACATTCTGACGCCGGAACAAGACAGACAACATAATCTTAGGTGTTTTGGGTGAATTTTTTTTGTTAAAAATCAATGAAATTACAGCCAAAAAGTGGTCAGGAAAGGTATTGATTTTATTGAAGTTTTTATTTTTCTGTTTTTAAGCTAAATCAATCACTTACGCAACCTAAGCAAAGCGCCGACATACAACAACTCAACAAAACCACAAATAGCGCTCTAATAACAGCAATTTAACCACTCCAAACCCTTTTTTTAACGATAATTTAAAATTAAATAAAATCAATAAATTATAAAACACTTCAAAAAAAGGGTTTTCAAAGATGAAATTGTTGTTTATCTTTATACAGCAAGATTTATCAAATCTTAAGCTCTACCTTAACGCTGTGTAGGCGGTTTAGAAAATTCTTCATCTGTAATCATAATCACTCCGTTTCCTTAACGCCGTATAGGCGGTTTAGAAACCACGCGTGCAAACCCGTATCAACTTTAAATCCCTTAACGTCGTATAGGCGTTTAATTCAAATAAAATCAATTACATAATTATAAAAACATAATATCTTCCCAAAAAAGATGGTTATGTTGTTTGTCTTATTCCGGCGTCAGAATGTGCCGACAACAGAGTGAGGTTAGCACGCCAAACAGGGATGTTTGGCGAGGCTATGCTTCGCCGGGAGCGAATCATAGCCGGTGCGTCAAGACCGAGCGACGGCGTCGGGTAGCCGTAGGCCACATTCTGCAGCCAAGCGCGGGATTGCTAAGGGAATTCGCTTTAATTCCCTTAGCTCGGACGTGGTCACGATAGCTATTTTGTCCACCCAAGGTCAAAACGTCCGAAACCACCGCACCTAATTCATTCTATTCACCAAAACAAAAAGGCCTGATTTTCCGCCCAAAAATCGGTCAGAAAAGGTATTGATTTTATTGAAGTTTTTTCTGGCTGTTTTTTAACAAAAACTGCCTTACAAAAACACAACAACCCATCCCAAAAAAGATGGTTATGTTGTTTGTCCTATTCCGGCGTCAGAATGTGCCGACAACAGAGCGAGGTTAGCACGCCAAACAGGGATGTTTGGCGAGTTTGTGGTGCGTTTGGAACGCGTCCACAAACGGTGCGTTAAGACCGAGCGACGGCGGACAAATTTTTCTGGAACAAATTTGAACACCTGAGCATAGCGAAGGTGGCCTCGAAGAGGCGAGTATCAGGATGATACGAGTAGCGTAGCCGCAGGCCACATTCTGCAGCCAAAGCGTGGGTTGTTAGGGAATTCGCTTTAAATTCCCTAACTCGGACGTGGTCACTGTGGCTATTTTGTACATCAAAGCTTAAAAGGTCCGAAACCACCGCACCCAATCCATCCTATTCACCAACCCAAAAATCCCTAATCGCACCTAAAACTAATCTATTGATAATATTAGTTTTTTTGTTTTAGTAATTTTTTAAAAATTACCAAACTTTACTAAACACGCTTTGCCAAAAAGTAAGGGCTAGTGCATAATATATAACCGTTAATAAATAAAAATAATCCACAATAGCGATTATGATAGATTATGATATATGGGGTGTAATGAAAATGGGATTAGTCAAACAGGCCGCTGTATTGAGTATGCTATTAGTATTAGTTAGCTGTGATAATAAAGATGCTAAGCAAAATGCAAATTCTGAACTATCAACAACGCCATCGGAATTAGTTGATAATAACCATACAACCGATCCCAATGATAACGCTAAAATAGACAATCAATCCAAGTCACTTTTTAAACCTACCCCAGAATTAGTCGAAAAATATCATGATAAAGAATTAAAGGTCATTGATAGTTCGGAAGTTATTCTTGATGGTTCAAGTACACTGGTTATTACCTTTTCTGTTCCTTTAAATCCTAATCTTAAATTTTCGAATTTGTTGCGTTTAGTCGATCGTCAAACGGGGAATGTTGATGGTGCATGGGAATTGTCTGACAATGGATTAGAATTAAGACATCGTTACCTTGAACCAAACCGTGATTTAGAACTCACTATAGATAAGATGTTAGCAGGTATTAACGGTAGTAGTTTAGCCGCGGTTTATCAAACTCATATTAAAACTCAAGATCGTAAGCCAATGGTTGGGTTTGCTAGCAGTGGTTATTTGTTGCCAAGCAAATCAATGAGTGGTTTGCCTGTGGTTACTCTTAACGTTGATAAGGTCGATGTTAACTTTTTTAAAATTAAGCCTGAAAAGCTGTCTGATTTTATTGATAATTATGGTTTTATGAATCAATTGTCATTTTGGGACTCTAAGGATTTATATCAGTTTGTTGATTTAGTTTATACGTCTCGATTTGACTTAAATCCAAAACGTAATTCACAAGAAACCGTATTACTTGATTTGTCGTCCATTACACCATTACAACAAGAGGGTGTTTATTTTGCGGTGATGAATCAAGCTGGAATTCATAATTATTCAAATCCTGTATCGATGTTTTCGATCAGTAATATTGGTTTTGCAGTGCATGCCTATGAAAACGGTAAATTATCAGTCATTACCCATGCATTAGATAATGGAAAACCTCTTTCCGATATCAATTTATCGGTTTTATGTAGCAAAAGTATTCGAGACAGTAATAAGGACTGTAAAACAGTTTCTGCCAAAACTGACGCTAATGGTTATGCCGATATAACTTTGCCTAAAGGTATGGAGTACGCTTTGTTGACAGCAAGCGATGGTAAGCAGATTTCTTTGGTTAATTTGGATCGTGGTGCATTAAATTTAAGTGAATATAATTTAATGGGTTCGGCTTTTTATCAAAAACAGTTGTTTGCTTTTGGCGCTCGTGACTTATATCGGCCGAAAGAGACGGTCTATTTTAATGCGCTTTTGCGTGATGCCAATGGTAAGCCGTTGCCTGTTCAGCCGATTGTGGTTGATGTTATGTCACCCGATAATTTGGTGGTTGAAAATTTTACAATCAAAGCGAAAGCTGATTCAAACGGTTTATACCAATGGCAATATGCTATTCCAGCGAATGCCGAAACAGGCAAATGGGCTTTTCGTTTTAATTTAGGGGATGATAATTACCGTTATGCTTATTTTAATGTTGAGGAATTTTTGCCAGAGCGCATGGGGATGGAAATTACTACCACATCAAACAACCCTATCATGCTTGATAATGAAATTCGTTTTGACGTTAAAGGTTGGTATCTTTATGGTGCCCCTGCTTCGGGTAATCGTTTAGAAAGTTATGTTTATGTTAAGAAGATCGATACAATCCCTGAGCTTGCTGATTATAAAATCGGTAATGTGGTTGATAATGGGGGAGATCGTCAGCTTGATAATATTGATACGCTTTTAGATAACAATGGTATTGCGCAAATTAAGATTAATACTAAAGATTGGGGTAAGTTAAGTTCCCCTATTAATGTGGTTTTACAAGCCAGTTTGCTTGATTCTGGTGGTCGGCCAGTGACGCGTTATGCCAGTCAAGCTATTTGGCCAAGCGAGCAAATGCCGGCTGTGCGTGCGTTGTTTTCCCAATCACCTTATTATGATTGGTCGTTAGATCGCTATCAAAACAGCCCGACGGTTGATAAAGGCGCCAATGCTGAGTTTGAAGTAGCTTATGTCGACGTTGAGGGCAATAAGCTGGCAGCAAGGAACTTAAAGGCAAGGGTTATTCGTGAGCGCCGCAATTACTATTGGAGCTGGTCTGACGATTCAGGATGGCATCAAGAGTACAATTCGAACGAATTTGTTGTGCAAGAGCAACCGCTTTCTATTGATGAAAATGGCACCGCTAAAGTAAGCTACCAAACCGATGATTATGGCTCTTACCGTATTGAGGTGATTGATACTAAAAATGGTGTGACCAGTAGCTTACGTTTTAGAAGTGGTTACGATTGGGAGGATAATACCAACGGTACCCATTCTGTTCGTCCTGATCAGGTTAAATTAAGTCTTGATAAGACAGCTTATTCCGTTGGTGATACTGCTAAAATACATGTTCAAGCTCCTGTTGCGGGTTCTGGCTATATTTCGCTCGAAACCAATGATGGTATGTTGTGGAAGCAAGATATTACCGTTGATGACGATGGTCTTGATGTCGATATTCCAATTCAAGATTGGGGGCGTCATGATATTTATATTAGTGCGATGATTATTCGACCATCAACCGATGCCGCGGTACAGACCATTAAGCGGGCGATTGGTTTACTTTATTTGCCAATTGATACGTCTGATCGTCAATTAAATGTAAGTATTGAAGCGCCCAAAAAGACAGAGCCTGAAAAGACCATTCCAATAACAATCAAAATGGATAAAAATGCAATCCAGCAAAATCATAAGGTAACGGTGTTAGTTTCGGCTGTGGATTCTGGTGTGCTAAATATTACCAATTTTGTAACGCCTGATCCTTATAGTACGTTTTTGGGCCGTAAACGTTATAACGTCGATCTTTATGATGTTTATGGTAAGTTGATTGAAGGTAAAGGGCGCAATGTCAATATGAGCTTTGGTGGTGATGCAATGCTTGGTGCTAGTGCAGGCGGTAAAAAGCCATCAAATGATGTTAATATTGTGGCTCAGCAATTGCAAACCATTCAGTTAAATGATGATGGCGAAGGTGTTGTTGACCTTGCTTTACCTGATTTTAATGGTGAATTGCGCATAATGGCACAAGCATGGGATGATACGCGTTTTGGTAAGGCTGAACAAACCATGCTTGTTGCATCACCAGTGGTGGCTGAACTATCAACACCGCGCTTTTTATCGGGCGGTGATCAGGCTAATTTGGCGTTGGATTTGAATAATCTAACTGACAAAGCACAAACGATGCAGATCGAGGTTTCTACTGATGGTTTGGTTTATCAAAATTCAGATAAGGTAGTAACATTAACGCTTGATAGCAAGCAAAGACAAATTATTCAAGTGCCAATAGCTGCTGATTATGGCTATGGGCAAGGTACGGTTACTGTTAATGTTAAGGGTATTTTGTTAGAAGATGGTTCTGATTACCAGATCAAACGATCTTGGAACATTGGTGTTAGACCTGCTTATGCCGCAACCACACGGTATTATTCTATAGCAATCAATGGAGGTGAAAGCTGGTCATTACCTGGAGATAGTCTTGTTGATATGATTGACAATACCGTTGATGGTAAATTAATTGTATCAAATCAACCTCCGCTCAATATTGCTCAATATGTTAAAACGTTATTTGCCTATCCATATGGCTGTTTGGAACAGACCATTAGTGGTTTAACACCGTCATTATATGCAAACCAAGAGCAGCTTTCTGCTTTAGGGATTAAAACCGAATCGGATGACAAACGACGTGAAAAAGTGCAATTGGGTATTTCGCGCATTTTATCAATGCAACGCAATAATGGTAGTTTTGGTTTGTGGAGTAGAGATAGTGCCGAAGAATATTGGCTAACTGTGTATGCAACTGACTTTTTATTGCAAGCCAAAGAGCGGGGCTATAATGTGAATAATAATGCACTTGATGCGGCCATTTCGCGTATTAGCCAATATGTTTACGATACCAATGCGTTTAATAGTTTGCAAAATTACTACGATAACTCACAAGTAATTGATTATACACATTTTGCTACTAAAGCTTATGCTTTAATGGTGCTGACAAAGCAAAATAAAATCACGGTATCGGTGCGTAACGAAATTAATCGAATGTATCAACAGATCACTCAGGGTAATGTTAAGGTGTTTTCACCTCTGCCGATTGCTCAGTTGGCACTATCTGCGAAACTGGCTGGTTTTGATAATATCTATGACAGTTTAATGCCGCAGGTATTTACTACAAGTTATAATCATCAATATTCTTGGTTGGGTGAATATGGTAGTGCTATTCGTGATAACGCATTGGTGTTATCTTTATTGGTCGACAACGGACTCAGTGTTGATAAACAAGCGGATTATTTAATTCAGTTATCAGATTTACTCAATGATACGCGTTATTTTTCAACGCAGGAACTTAATGCCTTATTTATGGCGGGTTGGTCGTTAGAGCAACATAAATCCTCGCAAAAATTTGATGTTGTGATTAATAATCATACAAATAATGTCAATTCAGCACTCTCGCGCTCTTTGGATTTTGCTGATTTGTCTAATGGCTTAACCATTTCAAATCCAGAAAATGCGCAGCCGCTTTATGTCAAATTCACTGTTTCAGGTTATGGCAAGAAGTCCCCAGCGCCAACAAGTGATAATAGTGAATTAACCATTAAACGTACTTATTACGATTTGAACGGTAATAAAATTCAACCGAATAATATGAAAGTAGGGGATTTGATGGTAGTTTTATTAGAAGTTAACGCGCATAAAGAAGCTGTTCACGATGCATTGATTGTTGATTTTTTACCGGCTGGTGTTGAGTTAGAAAATCAAAATCTAACCAATAGTAGTGTGAGTTTGCAGGCTATTCCTGAACTAGCTAATTTGTTGAAAGATGAAGACAGCAATGATGTTAAATATCAAGAATTTCGTGATGATAGATACGTTGCGGCCGTTGATATTAATCATTATGTGAGTGATGGTACATATCGTACTCGCGTTGCTTATTTAGCTAGGGCGGTAACAGCGGGGAATTATATGATTCCATATCCTTACGTCGAATCAATGTATCGCCCTGAGAGGTTTGCCATTGGTCAATCCTTTGATTTGATATCTATTGTTGAGCGTAATGGTGAATCGAATATTTCAGATCAACAATAGTAGGTCTTAATTCGGTTTGATGATTAAAAATATAAATAAATAGATACCGCTAACATTCGTTAGCGGTATCTATTTTATATTCAACTATAGTTTTTTGAAGCTTTTGACAAAATGAAAAAGTGCCTGCGCTATATTTTAGTTTTCTTGTTTTTTTTCATCCTTGTATTATTAGGCGGCTTTTTTGTTGTCGATCATTTCTTTCCACTCTCTATTACAAACAATAAAACGACACAAACCATTCTTGCTGAAGATGGCACACCCCTTTGGCGTTTCGCTGATGAAAATGGTGTTTGGCGGTATCCAATCCAATTAGATGATGTGCCTAACGATTATCTTGATGTGTTGCTGAATTATGAAGATCGCCATTTTTATGAGCATGTGGGTATTAACCCCGCTTCATTACTACGAGCCGCTTGGCAAAATATCACCAATAAGCGAATTATTTCGGGTGGGAGTACGATTTCGATGCAAGTTGCAAGGTTGCTCTATCCGCATGATCGTACGATGATAGGTAAGTTGAAGCAAATATTTCGAACGTTACAACTTGAGCTGCATTTTACCAAAGACGAGATTTTAACTTTGTATATTAACCGAGCACCATTTGGCGGCACTATCGAGGGTTTGGGAGCGGCGAGTTGGTCTTATTTTGGTAAAGCGCCAAAAGCGTTAACGCGTAGCGAGGCGGTGTTATTAGCGGTATTGCCACAAGCGCCAAGCCGTTTGCGTCCTGATAGATATCCTAAGCGCGCCAAACAGGCTCGGGACAAGGTTTTAGCAAGGTTAGCTCAATACCGAGTATGGTCACCTGATATTATAGAGCAAGTTCAAAAAGAAGAGGTCTGGGTTTACCCACGTAAAAAGCCACAACTTGCGCCTCTGTTAGCTCGAAGATTAAACCAACAATACCCAAATATCGATATTATTCAATCAACTATCGATTTATCTTTGCAATATAGTCTTGAAGATATTGCCAATAATCGTAAAAACCAACTCCCCCCCAAAACTTCGCTGGCTATTTTAGTTGTTGATCATACCGATATGTCAGTAAAAGGTTATATAGGTTCAGTTGATTTTAATGATAAAGAGCGGTTTGGTCAGGTCGATATGATAAGCTCACTTCGCTCACCAGGGTCAACATTAAAGCCTTTTATGTATGCGCTAGCAATTGATGATGGTATGATTCATTCTGAGTCGCTATTGCAAGATACACCGCGAATCAGTTCTGATTATAGGCCTACAAATTTTGATGAAGATTTTTATGGTCCAATCAGTGCTTCAGAAGCATTAAAAAATTCATTAAATTTACCTGCGGTTGAGCTAATTGAGCTTTATGGTCCTAAACGGTTTGCCGGTAAGCTTGCTAGTATTGGTTTACCGCTTGAGTCTAACGGTAATAATCCTAATATATCGTATATATTAGGTGGTGCATCGTTAAGAATGGATAATTTGGTCAGCGCCTATAGTGCCTTTGCTCGTCATGGACAAGTTAGTCCTTTACGTTTTACGCAAGATGAACCATTGCTAAGTAAGCCATTTATTAGCGATGGTAGCGCATGGATCACAAGGCAGATGCTAGTTAATAATCATCAACTTGTCTATAAAACAGGTACTAGTTATGGCTATCGTGATGCTTGGGCGGTTGGTATGAACCCTCGTTATTTAATTGGTGTTTGGGTTGGTCGTCCTGATGGAACGCCTGTTGTTGGACAATACGGCAGTATTACCGCGGTGCCGATTTTACAACAAGTTAACTCGTTATTATTAAATAAAGAGCGACGACTCAATAGACCATTACCTTTAGTAACAAAACCGGCAACGGTGACTTCAGCAAAAATTTGTTGGCCATCAGGGCAAGCTCTGCCAGCAAACGATGAAAACTGTCACCGGCAGAAAAATGCTTGGATATTAAATAATATGATTCCTCCAACGCTTGATACGCTTACGGTGCTTAATAACAATATCTATCGTTCAGGGTGGGTCACTATTTGGGTTAATAATGAGGGCAAACGTGTGTCTGCGGATTGTTTTAATGCGCACAAAAAACAGATTGCATTATGGCCAATAGCGTTAGAAAATTGGCTGTTACCGAAAGAACGCAGGCAATCGCTATTTCCTGAAATGGATAAAGATTGCCCGGTGTTTGGTAAAGATGTCTTTTCACCACTTAATATTATTGGCCTGCGAGATAAACAATGGGTAAAACGTTTACCCGGGCAACAAGATGTTACCATTGATGTAACACCACAGGGTGGTACAGGCGATAAATGGTGGTTTCTAGATGGTGATCTGATTGAGCAAACCCATGACGATCAAAAAGTTGCCTTAAGGGTAACTCAAACAGGTTTACATCATCTATTACTATTAGATCAAAGTGGTCAAATTTTACGACTGTCATTTACCCTTGATTAACTAGGAGCAAGCATATGACTATTGAACGAACATTATCCATCATCAAACCCAATGCCGTTAAAAAGCAATTGATTGGTGAAATAGTCACGCGTATCAACCAAGCAAAACTCAACATTGTTGCATTAAAAATGCTTAGATTAACGAAAGAACAAGCTGAAGGCTTTTATGCAGAGCATCAAGGTAAATCATTTTTTGATAAATTAGTTAACTTTATGATATCTGGCCCAATAGTTGTTCAGATTCTTGAAGGCGATAATGCCATTAAACGTTATAGGGAATTGATGGGACCGACTGATCTATCTAAAGCAACCACAGGCACTTTACGGGCTGACTTTGCTGATAGCATGACCGAAAATGCCGTACATGGTTCAGACTCTTTAACCTCGGCCGAAAAGGAAATTGCTTACTTTTTTGTTGATAGTGAGATAGTTGGGTAATCAATATTGTAAAACACTGTGCTTTTATGTTGGTGATGATTGTAAACTAATTTGCAATGTGCAATTTAAATGGTTGGCACTTTAGAAGTTGTAATGTTTCTTCATCTAAATGATTATCGGTAATAATGTCAGTAAAGCGATTTAGTGGAATTGATGTAAATAATGAATAACAATTATATTTGCTACTATCGGCTACAAGCACCACACGATCGGCTTTTTCGGCAAAACTTGCTTTAATTAAGGCTTTATCTTCTGTTGGAGCGGTTACACCCTTGTTAAGGCTCCATGAATTACAACTAATGAACGATATATCAGGATTGATCTGTTGTAATAATGAACGTCCATGTTCACCAATGCAGGACTGACTACTGTCATCAATTTTGCCCCCAATGATTGTCACTTCAATTTGCTTAAATTCAGACAAGAATAGGGCAATATGTAAGTCGGATGTGATAACTCTAATTGGCATTTGGGTGATTCTTTTCGCAATTTCAAGTGTTGTGGTACCAGCATCTAAAGCGATTGAATCACCAGCTTTTATTAATTGTGCTGCTATATCTGCGATAAGTTGTTTTTCGGTAAAACTTTTATGCAGTTTTTCTAGTGTTGTAGGCTGGGTGGGAATAAATCGATTTAGTGTCACCCCTCCATGTGTTCGGCTTATTACGCCTTGCTGATCTAATTTTATTAAATCGCGACGAATTGTGGCAGGAGAAGCTTCTGTTGCTATAACTAATTCTTCGACAGTTACCAGATTATGAATTTTAAGATAGTCCATGATTTGATCTAGTCGATTATATTTTCTCACAGCACAATCCTCGTTTTTTAGTTATGCGGTTGTTTAAGATAACAGTTCAGCTAATCGAATTGATTCTATCATACTATCTGGTTTAGCAACACCTTGCCAAGCAATGTCATATGCTGTGCCATGGTCAGCCGAAGTTCTAATGAATGGTAAACCTGCCGCAATATTAACACCATCATAAAACCCTAATAATTTTAACGGAATATGGCCTTGATCGTGATACATAGCTACAACTATATCAAACTTGCCTTGATGGGCTTGTAAAAAAACGGTATCTGGAGCGCATGGCCCAATTGCATTAATACCTTGATTACGCATTTTTTCAATAGCTGGGGTAACAAATTTTATCTCTTCATCGCCAAACAAGCCATGTTCCCCCGCATGAGGATTTACCCCTGCAACTGCAATTTTAGGTTGTTTAATTCCAACTTTTTTAAGAAATTGATCAGCGATTTTAATGACTTTTTCAACTCGCTCACAACTTAAGTTGTTTAAAAAGTTACGTAATGAAACATGGGTAGTCACATGAATAACTTTAAGGGTATCTGTATAAAGAACCATTGCAACATCTTTACTATTGGTTAATTTTGCCAATAGTTCGGTATGACCTGGGTACATATGTCCAGCAGAATGCAACGCCTCTTTGTTTAATGGCGCAGTTGCAATCGCTGCTACGTCTCCGTTTAAAGCAAGTTCAGTGGCTTTTACTACACAACGATATGCTAAATCTCCCGCTTGTGGTTGTAGTTCGCCTGGTTTTAATGAGTCAATATCTTCTAATTTTATATCAATCACATTAATAACATTAGGTTTAAAAGTAGCTTTATTAACATGATCAATTACGTTAATCGCAACATTATTGAATAGTCCCATTTTTAATTGTTTTTCTAAAAGCTTTGCAGAACCAATTACAACAGAATGCACATTTTTAAGCACATCAGATTGTAATGCTTTGACAATAATTTCAGGTCCAATACCAGCAGGATCCCCCATTGTTATTGCTATGATTTTTGACACGATATATCTCCTTTAATTACAAATATTAAATTTATATCTTCTTTTAGATTAACTATATAACTTTTTTTATCAAAAATCCATTTAAAATGATTTAAATTAATCATTAATGTTGTTTATGTGTGATCAAAATCATAAAAACAATCAAAAAAACTGTTTTTATTAATTTATATAATTAATATGTGATTTAAATAAATCAAAAATGATTTATTTAAATCATCCATGATGTTGATAATTTATCACAAGTTATACGAAAGCTTTTTCAAAGGAGTTATTATGAATATTTTAAATACGGTAAAAAAAATACCAGGCGGATTAATGGTTGTTCCATTAGTACTTGGCGCCATTACTAATACCTTCGCTCCTCAAGTTTTTACAATTGGAGGCTTTACTGAGGCATTGCTAAAAACAGGAGCTCCAGCCTTATTGGCTGCTTTTTTAATGTGTAATGGTGCACAAATTCAAATTAGACAAGCAGGTCTACCTGTATTAAAAGGAATTATCCTATTAGTTGTAAAAGTTATAATAGGAGCATTATTAGGTATTTTAGTGAACCATTTTTGGGGTATATATGGTGTACTTGGAATTACCCCACTAGCAATCATTGCTTCATTAACCAATAAAAATGGTGGTTTATACGCTGCATTGGCCGGTGAATATGGAGATTCAACAGATGTTGGAGCAGTATCAATTATAGCGTTATCTGATGGTCCATTCTTTACAATGTTAGCTTTTGGTGCCACTGGGTTAGCACAAATTTCATTTACAGTTTTATTAGCCGCATTAATTCCAATTTTACTCGGTCTTGTTTTAGGTAATTTGGATGATAATATAAGAAAATTTTTAGCTCCAGGAACAAGTATACTTATCCCTTTATTTGCATTTCCCTTAGGCGCTGCATTAAATTTTAACCAGCTCATTAGCGCTGGAGTGTCAGGTATTATTTTAGGTATCAGTTGTGTTGTAATCACTGGATTTGCTGGATATTTTGCTTTTAAACTCTTCCGTTTCAAATTTCCTCAAGTTGGTGCTGCGGTAGGTGCAACAGCAGGTAATGCAGTTGCAACTCCTGCAGCAGTAGCAGCAGTAGATCCTACTTTTGCTGAAATTATGCCTCAAGCTACAGCACAAGTGGCGGCTGCTGTTATTGTTACTGCTGTTTTATGCCCTATTTTAGTTAGTTTTCTAAATAAATTAGAAAACAAGAAACTTAAAGCAAAATTAGAAAAAGATGCTAATAAGGGAGAAACAAAATGACAACACAATATTTAATTATTGCAGACGATTATACAGGTGCCAATGATACAGGTATTCAAATGAAAAAAAGAGGAATAGCTGTTGATGTATTACTTACCCCGACCTCTCATTCAAACTCGATTGTTCTTGATACTGAATCAAGAAATTTATGTGCCGATGAAGCCTATTTAAAAGTTAAAAAAATGACTTCAGAAGTTTATTCTTTAGGGAAGTTTGATATTGTTTATAAAAAAGTAGATTCAACACTAAGAGGTAATATAGCACAAGAAATAAAAGCTGTAGCAGACATTTTTCATCCCGATATAATTGTATTTGCCCCAGCATTTCCTAAATTAAATAGAATAACTAAAAATGGTAAACAGTATTTAAATGGGCAATTATTAATGAATACTGAATTAACAAAAGATCCATTAAGCCCAATTATAACTGATGATTTAACTGTAATATTACAACAAGCATTCAAGGAGCAAGTTTATTACCATCCAATATCTGAATTAGAAGAAAATACTTTTAGTATTAAAGATGGTTATTTACATATTGTTGATATAGCCGCAGATAAGCATATAGCGAAATTATCAGAAATTTTATTGAATTTGAATAAAAGAATTCTATATGTTGGAAGTGCTGGATTAGCAGAAGGGATTTTTAATTCATTGTATCCAACCGATCCTGTATTGGGAGTTGTTGCGAGTATTAGTCAAGTATCAATAGATCAGATTAATTATGCTGAATCAGAAGGTATTAATATCGTAAAAATTGAGCCAGCTGATATTTTTGATAGTAAAACTTATGACAACTATATCGAGAGAATATCCTTTTTATTGTCTCAAAAAAATGATGTGATTATAACAACTTGTAAAAGTAAAAAAGACTATGAAAAGACTTTATCCGTTTCAAAAAATAATGGTTTCTCATCATATGATACGGCAAATAAAGTTAAGGCCTGTTTAGCTTATATTGTCGATAGTGTACTAAAAAAATCGAATATTACTGGGCTTTTTTTAACGGGAGGTGATACAGCGGTAAATATTGTGAGTAAAATTAATGCTGCAGGATGCTCGATAAAACAAGAAATTTCACCAGGGATTGTAATGTCTAATTTGATTCATGAAGAATATGGAGATATTAAAGTTATCACAAAAGCAGGAGCTTTTGGTAATGAAAAGGATTTAGTTATTAGCATTAATAAGTTAAAAGAAAAGTAAAATTTGTTCACATATATAATCTAAAACGTCATCATTTTTGGCGTTTTTGATTTGACTTATAACTTTAAGTTATAACCATGTGAGTATTTGTTATTTATTCATTTGATTCTTTGTTGTTAGACTTTAACTGAAAATAACATAACCTTTATTAGGGAGAATCAGGATGAAATTGTTGACTAAATCACTAACAGTGGTCGCATTAATAAGTAGTTTGTTAGGTGCAAATTCTGCTTACGCAGACCGCCTTGATGACATCGAAAAACGCGGGGAAATCAAAATAGCAGTATTTGATAGTAACCCGCCATTTGGATATGTTGATGAAAAAACTAATAAAATTGTTGGTCTTGACGTTGATTATGCAAATGAAATCGGTAAAGCACTCAATGTTAAAGTTGATCTTGTTCCAACTAATCCTGCTAATCGAATTCCATTATTAACATCTCAAAAAGCCGATTTAATTGTCGCGAATTTTACTGTTACAGATGAACGGGCAAAAACCGTTGATTTTAGTTTGCCTTATTTTGCGACTGGTCAAAAATTTATAGCAAAAAAAGGTGTTTTAAAATCAGTCGATGATTTAAAGAACCTTCGTATTGGTGCCGATAAAGGTACTGTCATGGAAATCACACTGCGTGAAAAATACCCAACTGCAAAAGTGATTTCTTATGATGATACGCCATTTGCTTTTGCGGCATTACGTAATGGTGTTGTACAGGCAATTACTCAAGATGATGCTAAATTAATTGGTTTACTCGCTAATGTGCCAGAAGAACAACGCGCAGCATTTGAAATTTCGCCATTTAGTATTACCCAAGAATATCAAGCAGTTGGTATACCAAAAGGGGAAGATCGTTTGAAAGAAAAAGTGAACCAAATTTTATTAACACTTGAAAAAGATGGTCAAGCGTTAACAATTTATAATCGTTGGTTTGGACCTGAAACCACATCAGCTATGCCTCGTGGTGATTTTAAAATAGGTAAAGGTCAGTAAGTTATGCACGAGCAATTACTTGAATCCCGTTATTGGTGGTGGTTATGGGATGGTTTTTTAGTTACGTTAGCTATCTCATTGCTTACTATCGTCTTTTCAACATTACTGGGTTTTTTATTAGTTATTGCTCAACAAAGTCGAATTAAGATTATTCAAGGGATTGTAATGGGGTATAACGCAATTTTTCGTTATTCTCCATTATTACCTCAACTCTTTTTTTGGTATTTTGGTGTGGGTAATTTATTACCAGTCAAATTTAAGTTATGGCTATTTGATGAACCACAAATTTCGTTGTTCTTTTTTTCACTGAAAATGCCGTCCTTTGAATTTATAATTGGTTTAGTTGGTTTAACGTGTTATTCCAGTGCTTTTATTGCCGAAGAGTTTAGAGCCGGCATTGCTGGTATAAGACAAGGGCAAGGACAGGCTTCATTAGCATTAGGGTTAACTTGGTGGCAAAGTATGCGATTTATTATTTTACCGCAAAGCTTTCGTATTGCCTTTCCGCCTTTAATTGGGCAGTATATGAATATTATCAAAAATTCGTCGTTAACAATGGCTATTGGTGTACTAGAGCTTTCTTATGTATCGCGTCAAGTTGAAACCGAATCATTAAAAACCTTTCAAGATTTTGCCATTGCAACTTTATTATATATTTTGGCAATAGTGATGGTTGGCACTTTAGGTAATATTTATCAAGCAAAACGATTACAAATAGGTAAGGTGTAATCAATTATGGAACTTAAAGGTTTAGAGGTTATTTATAACAATTTAAGTTATATGATGTGGGGAAACTTTCCTGGAGGCATTTTTTTAACGTTGTTAATGAGTTTTGCTGCAATTATCGTTTCAACACTGTTAGGTATTTTTGCAGGCGTAGGATTGACTGTCTTAAAAGGAACAGTACGCTATTTATTAGTTGGTATACTTGGCTTTTTAAGAGCAATTCCTGTTATTATGCTTATTTTTTGGACTTACTTCTTATTACCTGTATTGCTTAATGTTGATGTGCCAGCTATTGCAACGGTGATATGTGCATTATCCTTAATTGGCGCTGCATATATTGGTCATTCAGTGCATGCCGGTATGATTGCGGTGGCTAAAGATCAATGGCAAGCCGCATTTTCGTTAGGGTTGACTAAAAAGCAAGTTATTCTATTTATCATTTTACCACAAGCTCTTAAAATGATGTTGCCGTCTTTTGTCAATCAGTGGGTATCGCTTATTAAAGATACTTCTTTGGCCTATATTGTCGGAGTGGCCGAATTTACTTTTATTGCTACTCAAGTTAATAATCGTAGTATGGTTTATCCAACTGAGATCTTTTTATTTGTTATTGTCGTTTATTTTATTATCTGCGCATCGCTTGATTTTGCTGTTTCTATTTTGCCAAAATGTCGATTATTTCATTCTAAATAATTTTCTATCTATCTATATTGGCCCGTTTAGTAAATAAGAATTTTATTAAGGTTCTTTTAAGGTTTATGCGTTAAATTATTAATAATTTAAATAAATATAGGTAAATAGGTTATGTGGTGTGATTTTAATACCCAACTATTTCTATTAGTTAACGCTTCTGATAAAGCGTCAAAACTGCTTATTTATTTTGCTATTTTTTGTGCGAAATATTTGGTTTATATACCTATTATTATTATGGGAATAGGTTGGTTTATCCGGCCTTTTTATCGTCAATTAATACTAAAAATGGTAATTAGTTTAGGAGTGGCGCTGTTTGTCGCTTTTATTATTCGTCATTGTTTTTATTCTCCACGTCCTTTTGCTGTTGACGTTGGAACCCATAATCTTTTCCACGACAACACAAGCTCTTTACCAAGTCAACATGCGGTATTTGTATGGACAATTTTTTTTACTGTTTTATTCAATTACACATGCCGCTTTAGAATAGTTTTATACTTATTTGCTCTAATTGCAGTACTCGTTAGCTGGAGCCGAGTCTATCTTGGTATTCATTGGCCATTAGATATCGCTGTTGGATTTCTTGTGAGCATTATATCGGTGTATTTAATTAAAAAATTTTGGATAAGCATTAATAAATTGCTCAATCGATGGTCTTGTCGGTAGAGACAATTTTCTGCTTTAGACATACTGAATACTATATATAATGATGAACTGAGCATTTTGATTAGTTTTAATATCCAAATTAAGGTAAATCAACAATGAAGATATTAATTGTCGAAGATGATAGCTTGCTACAAAAAGGGCTATACGATGGTATAACATCCAATGGTTATGTCTGTGAAGTTGCATCAAATGGAAAGCAAGCTGAACAGTATATCCAATTTGGACAATTTAGTTTGATTATTCTGGATTTAGGGCTGCCTGATTGTGATGGGCTCGAATTGCTCATTCGCTGGCGGAAAAATCATATTTCAACCCCTGTGCTGATTTTAACTGCTCGCGATACTATCGAAGATAGAGTCGATGGTCTAGATAATGGGGCTGATGATTATTTAATTAAACCTTTTGCTTTAACTGAATTATTAGCTAGAGTAAGAGCGCTAATTCGCCGAGATCAAGGTACTGCTGATAACCTTATTAGTTATGGCTCCATTGCTATTGATATTAAACAGAAAAAAGTGACTCTTAATAACCAAGAGGTGGTTTTAACGCCAAAAGAGTTTATTGTCTTATCTCGATTGATGTTAAAAGCTGGCGAAAAGGTACATCGAGATTTATTGCAAAATGATCTTTATGATTGGCAAAGTGATCCTAGTTCTAATGTTCTTGAAGTTTATATACATGGATTACGCAATAAATTAGGTAAAAATGTGATTCGCACAGTGCGAGGCTATGGCTATCAACTTAACAATGAGTGTTGATAATTCGATTAATTTAAATTAGATAATTAAATTATGATTTCAAAATCACTGAGTAATATACGGCACAGTATTCGCTGGAACCTTTTTTTTACTTTGGGCTTTATTATGTTGGTTTGCCAAATTATAACTGTTCTTTGGTTATGGCATGAAAGCAAAGAGCAAATTGATGTTCTAGTTAACTTAACGTTAAGTCAAAATAAAATCAATGAGGTTGTTGAGCATGAAGAACTTGAAGCTATTTTTGCTTTATTTTGTTCAGCTTTTTCAATGATGTTAGTGACACTATTTTTAGCATACCAAGCGATCAAGCGGATCACAAAACCGCTCGAAATTTTAGAGAAAGATCTTAATCAGCGTACCGAGGAGAACCTGAAACCCATTATACCAATAAGTAATATGCGTGAAATTAAATCTATTACATCAGTATTGAATAATCTTTTTATTAGGCTCAATGCAACACTATCTCAAGAACGGCTTTTTACTGCTGATGTCGCGCACGAAATGAGAACACCTTTAGCAGGGATTCGTTTGCATTTAGAATTGTTAGAAAATAAAAATAAGATTGATTGTAGTGAATTAATCAGTCGTATAGATCGTTTAGTCAATACTGTCGAACAACTATTAATGCTTGCTCGAGCTAGCCAAAAGTTTACTGTAGGACAGTATCAGCATATTAACTTTTATGATGACATTATGATTCCGCTATCTGATGAGCTGACAGAATTGACTTCAAAAAAACAGCAACAGCTCGAATGGTATACGACTAATAAAGACCTTATTTTTAATGGTGATGCAACTTTGATAAAACTTTTAGTACGTAATCTAGTCGAAAATAGCTACCGCTATAGTCCAGATAACACTAAAATCTTGGTAAGTTGTTATCAAGATAAAAAAGACATAGTTATTACGGTCGAAGATGAAGGGTACGGCATTGATGAATCTAAAAGCGAACAACTGACTCAAGCCTTTTTTCGTATGGATCGCAAACATAATGGTATTGGACTTGGCTTAAGTATTGTTAATCGTATTGCTAAATTACATCAAGGTCTATTTACCTTAAAAAATAGACCTAATAATGTGAAAGGTGCTATTGCACAATTTCGGATTACTGATTCACATCTTCAACTAAACGAGTGATTAATTTATTTTGGCTGTTTTCTTTAATAATTGAGGTTAAAAAACGTTGCCAAGTTCGTTCAATTTTGGCTTTCGCAAAAAAAGAAATGTAATTAGCGATGGGAATAAGGGTTGAATTACCTATATTGTCGATAATAATCAAGCGGCTTTTATCTGCACTTAAATGCTGAAATAAGATATTCTTGCTTTTGATTGTCATTGTAATAATGCGATCTTTTAATAAAGCTGATTTTAAATTTTTTAATGATATAACTAAATCATCATAATATTGGTTAGTTAATGTATTATCAGCAAGGTACTTTTCTAGTGGTATGGCTATTTCACCATTATAATCTCGAATAAGCTCGAAAACATGGCCTTTACCGTAATTGGTTGAAACAGGACCATAATATTTTGCTAATGCATCAAATGCAATATTACGTCTAATAAGGTGTTTATAATAAGCTATTTCGCGGTTTGTTTCTTCTTCTGCGCCGTCATTGTAATTAACTTTAATGCATTTATTAGGATCTATTGGATGATGATAGCATTTACGGTGTAACCCTTTGCTTATATAATCATCTTTAGAAAGTAAAATTGTATTATCCATTTATATCAACATGTCGTTATTTAATGTTAAGCGAAATTTTAACAGCAAGCGTTTCTTATCGCCATGATTTTTTCTTTTTAGCTCTAGCGCTTTTGTATTATTTCTGTATAATACTGCCACCCACGTTACGACAATGTTATTCCCAACGTTGTTTGCGGTTGTCGACATTAATATGGCCACTCGAAGGGGTGAGTTGGTTAATAGAAGCAATCAAAAAGTGTAAATAAATCAAAATGATTTATTAACGTGAGATTAATTAAAAATTGGATAATTACGAATGAGTACTTTTTCAGCTAAACCAGAAACAGTTAAACGCGACTGGTATGTTGTTGATGCAGCAGGTAAAACGTTAGGTCGTTTAGCTACTGAAATCGCAAGCCGTTTGCGTGGTAAACACAAAGCAGAATATACACCACATGTTGATACAGGTGATTATATTATCGTTATCAATGCAGAAAAAGTTGCTGTAACAGGCAAAAAACGCACTGATAAGATCTATTATCGTCATACTGGTTACATCGGTGGACTTAAAGAAGCGACTTTTAAAGAGATGATTGAACGTCATCCTGAACAAGTCATCGAAATTGCTGTAAAAGGCATGTTACCGAAAGGTCCTCTTGGTCGTGCAATGTACCGTAAACTAAAAGTTTATGCTGGTAATGAGCACAATCATGCGGCACAACAACCGCAAGTATTAGATATTTAAGGGGATAAAAGATGGCTGATAATCAATATTACGGTACAGGTCGCCGCAAAAGTTCCGCTGCTCGTGTATTTATCAAACCAGGTAGTGGTAATATCGTTATTAACAAACGTTCATTAGAGCAATACTTTGGTCGTGATACAGCTCGTATGGTTGTTATGCAACCACTAGAGTTAGTTGAAATGACTGACAAACTTGATCTTTACATCACGGTTAAAGGTGGTGGTATTTCAGGTCAAGCGGGTGCAATTCGTCACGGTATTACTCGTGCATTAATGGAATATGATGAAACTTTACGTTCTGCATTACGTCAAGCAGGTTTTGTTACTCGTGATGCACGTCAAGTTGAACGTAAAAAAGTGGGTCTACGCAAAGCACGTCGTCGTCCACAATTCAGCAAACGATAATTGTAACTTCGAAGCAACATTACAAGAACATTACAATTGTATTTCAAAAAAACCCAGCATTAGCTGGGTTTTTTTATGCTAATTGTTAGTATTAGAAAAAATAATTTGTCGGTTTGCTGAATAAATTTGAATGAAAAATGGTTGTTTATAAAAAAAACATTATTTAACTTAATGAATATAAATAATTTTATTTTTTATGCTAAATTTTATGCTGTTTTGAATTTTTTGCCAATATTTGATCTTTATAAAAAGAATGCAATAAAATTCATTTTTTTTAACAAATTTGTTAACTAATTTGTTAGAATAGTAAACATCAAAACTTATTTTAATTTTTGTATATTTGGAGTGGATATGGTTGTTGCTGTTAATAAGCGTTCTGTGATGACATTATTTTGTGATACAACAGATATTTACGGACATCAGATCCGTTTTGTTCTGGCAGAAAAAGGGGTAACGGCCGAAATAGAGTTTGTAACGGCAGATAATTTACCTCAGGAATTGTTGGATCTTAATCCATATGCTTCAATTCCAACATTAATTGACCGGGACCTTACGTTATATGAACCACACATTGCATTAGAATATCTTGACGAACGCTTTCCACATCCACCATTAATGCCTGTTTATCCAATCGTACGTGCTAATTCTCGCTTAACAATGTATCGTGTAAAAAAAGAGTGGTACAGTGCTTACGAAACAATTATTGCTGCTCCTAATAGCGATGAAGCCAAAATAGCACGAAAAAATCTTCTTGATGATCTTGTTTCAATTTCAATCATGTTTAAAGAAAAAGATTATTTTATGAGTGATGATTTTACATTATGTGATTGTTATTTTGCCCCATTACTTTGGCGTTTACCATTAATTGGTATTGAATTACCAAAAGTGGCTGAAAAGAATTATTTAGCTTATATGGCACGAATTTTTGAACGTCCAGCTTTTGTTAGTTCATTAACCGAAGAAGAAAAAAGAATAAGAGCATAATCAATTAAATTTATCTTTATTTACGATAACTTTAGACAAGGTAGCCTTAATGGAACTTGAGCAAATGACTCCACGTCGTCCTTATATATTTAGGGCTTTTTATGATTGGATACTAGATAACGACTTAACGCCTTATATTGTCGTTAATACATCAGTATATGGTGTATTAGTACCGCAAGAATTTATCCAAAATAATCAAATTATATTAAATATTGCACCACAGTCAGTTGGTCAATATTTAGCAACTAATGAGCAAATTGAATTCAATGCTCGCTTTTCTGGTGTGCCTCAACATATTGTGGTGCCAATGGCGGCAATTGAAGCAATTTATGCTCGTGAAAATGGTGTTGGAATGGGATTTGAGGATGAACCACAATATCACGCACAGCGTGAAACCTCATCTCAACAAACTGAACAAGTTAAACCAAAAGCCAATCCATTTCGTGTTGTAAAATAGCTGTTTTTTACATAAAGTTTTAAAAAATCCAATAAGTTATAAATATTATCGTTGTGCACTACTGGTGAACAATGATAATGTTTTTGTATGAAATTTAGTTGGTTAAAACAGAACAATAAGCAATAAATGCACATTGATATTTAGGCATAAAGTATTTTTAAATTGATATTTTTTTTAGATATTGAGCAGTGTTTAGACATAGATGTAATGGTAGTGTTTTGTTACTTTGGCGCTTGTTGTTGTACGTATATACAAGCTAATTATATTAGTTACAACTAAAGGAAAGAATTAATTATGATACATTTAAATAAAATCACGTTGTTGCTTAGGGGAGCATTAGGCATACTACCTATGATTCCTATGCTGACTGATGCCACAGTGAATATTAATGATACTAATATTAGTAGTTATCGCACTACAGGGATTAGCACTCTCCGTAGTAATGACGACATTTTGATAGAGACCTCTTCTGCCACTGGACCACATATTAACATAAGTACTAATGGAGGAATAGGACTCGAATCGAATAGAAAAAACATAACTGTTGGATCATTAGGTAGCACTGATAAATTTATTATTAAAGGAAATGTCGTTGGTAACCAGAATTCTTTTTATGGTATTAGTGTAAGACAATTGGGGCGAATAGTTTCTAATAGTGAACTTGAGTTGAATATAGTTGATGGTACAGGTATTTATATCTCTAGTGGCTCGGAAGGATTATTCCAGAAAAAGGTCAGTATCACAGGTACAGGAACAGGCGGTTTTTACGGTATACGTAGTCACAATGCATTATCAACTTCCGAATCTAAAAGTGAATTTAATGATAAAGTGTATATCACTTCTTCGGGGCGAGATAGTTCGGGTATTATTTCTATCAAGTCTAATAACCCTAATGCGCTAGCCTCTCATTTAATTTTTAATGATAATGTTACCATTCATATGACGGGGCAACGTGGTATTGGTATTAAGACGGGAGTCGAATCTGGGGGGCTAAATGCTAATGCAAGCTCTACTGTTAATTTTAATAATGGATTAGATGTTATTACTGAACATGGTACAACAATTTATTCTAATCAACAAAACGGTAAAGTGAACATTAGAAGTGGTTCAAATATAAACAATATTATTTCTCGTGATAATCTGCAATACAATGCAGTACAAGCCGATACTGGTGAAGTAAATATCGATGGCAAAACAAATCTTGAAGGTGATATTTATGCAACGACTACTGCAAATGGCAGGGGAATTATTAATCTCAACCTTACCGATGGTTCAACGCTATTAGCTGCGATGGAAAATAATGTATTAACACCGTTAAGTAAGGGTGATATTAATTTATCTCTTCTAGGCAGTCAAAGCCAATGGAAGATGACTGACAATTCATCCCTAGATTCATTAACGTTAGGCAATGATGCTAAAATTAGCTTTGGTTACAGCTATGCAACGCCAAGTTCAGTGGATGTTCTTAATAGCACTAATGCGATGAGATTAGTGACAAATTCATTAGCTGGTAACGGTGTGTTTGAAATGCGAACTGGGATTGGTCAAAATATTGCTAATGATTTGCTTAAAATAATTGGTACTGGCTTGGCTACAGGTAATCATAAAATTACGCTTATTGATGATAAAACAGGTGCAAACTCGGTAACAGGAAATGAAAGAATAACGCTTGTTGAGACCGAAGGTGGTAGTGCTGTTTTTGGTCTGTCATCACAGTCTTTTGATGTTGGTCCTTATCAGTTTAATACATTAACTAAAGTCAATGGCGCTCGTGGCGCAGGTACTGAAGATTGGGTTTTATCTGGATCACTACCTCATCAAAATGGAAACAACAATAACAACAATGATGTTGGTGGTAATGGTAACACGCCTAACAAACCAATAGCTCAAAAACCGCTATTAACTCATACCGCGCAAAATGCCGCCAATATTCTAAACTCAAGCTATTTAATGAATTATGTTGAAACCCAAGCATTATTGCAACGAATGGGTCAACTCAATATGAATAATGGCGCCAGTGGTGATACATGGGGGCGAGTCTATACAGGTAAATTAAGTTCATTTAATGATAGCCGTTTGTCTAATTTTGATATGAACTATTATGGTTTTCAACTAGGTGTTGATCGACAACTTGATAATGATAACTACGATATCTATTACGGTATTATGGGAGGCTTTGGCCGAGGCAAGATTGATCATAACGTGGGCGATGGCAACACTAAAAGTTATTCTGCTGCATTATATTCTACAATGCAAACGCATAGTGGCTTATATGTCGACAGTTTAGTGAAGTATATGCGAATGGCAAATAAATTTAATAGTCGTACTGGTGGTGGTTATAACGTTAAAGGTGATGGCGACACAGACGGATTTTCAGTTGGAGCCGAAGTTGGACAACGTTTTTACTCGTCCGAATGGTATATTGAGCCACAAGCACAGCTAACGTATTCTCGTCAAAATAACACAACAATTAAAGCTACTAATGGATTAAAAACCAAATTAAGTAGCTATAACTCACTTATTGGTCGAACTAGTGTTATTTTAGGTTACGAAATACAAGACAGTGATAACCCAGCAAATATCTACTTTAAAACTGGTTATCTAAAAGAATTTGATGGCGAAACAGCTTACACCTTTAATCATGTAGCTAAAGAAAAATATGATTTTGGTGGTAACTGGTGGGATAACGGCATTGGTATCAATA
Organism: Gilliamella sp. ESL0254; assembly: GCF_013344985.1. Taxonomy (NCBI): domain Bacteria; kingdom Pseudomonadati; phylum Pseudomonadota; class Gammaproteobacteria; order Orbales; family Orbaceae; genus Gilliamella; species Gilliamella sp. ESL0254. Next base: position 1,023,719 of record NZ_JAAEDU010000001.1, on the reverse strand, counting down.
TGCAATTTAACAAAAATCACCAGATTTATGGCGACATTGGTTATTCACTCGGTAACAAGTTTGATCAAAAACAAGCAAATGTAGGATACCGTTACAGCTTTTAAATAAATGAACATGACTTTGTTTTGTTTGTATAACAAAATAAAATGTTCATAAAAATAACAATAAAACCCATTGTTCATCTAGGTTAATGGGTTTTATAGTATTTAAATATCATAAAGTTTTTACTTAAAAATCTTTCATGAAACACATTTATTTCACTAATATTTTTCTATTTTTATTCAAAATCAAAAGTTTATACAACATTTATAAATGTTATGTCCCCTAGCAAAACCATAAATAAGTGCTTTAATAACAGCTATTTATCTATCCAAAAATTGGTCAGAAAAAGTATTGATTTTATTTAAGTTTTATGTGGTGTTTTTTAGCCAAAAATCATCACCCAAAACCCTTCCCCAAAGCACACAAACGTAAACTGATTTAGGCCTTAACAAAACTTTATAAAATTTTAACAAAAAAACTAGCGCATAATTAATCAACCGGTTATAATTTCACCGCTTTCAAAGCAAGGGAACGCTCATTAGTTGAGCGGAAAATTATAAAAAATGTAAATAAAACAAAAAATTACTTGACAGGATAATCGAAATGCGCTACCATGCATGGCATCTGGCATCTGGCATCTGGCCTGCCAAACCTATGCCCTAAATCTTTTTCAATATTATCGTAGTCTAAAACAGACTCAATCCTTATTATTATCATCAAAGTTATCGCGCTTGACGTCCTCGCTGAGATTATTGGCTAGATTGTTGCCAAATCCAAGGTACTTATCTTTCTTATCTAAATTATTTAAGTCGCCATTGGTCTTTGCATCGTTGTTGTTATTGTCGTATTCGCAAAAATCACAGGCGTTATCGACGCAAACCACAAAGGTAATTGAGGGTAGTGCGCCATATTTAACGCTTGATGGGGGACGAACTAAGGTAATTTCAGCGGATAGTTTATTGACTATTGAATTGCCTGATGGTAGTTCCATCAGTCCATCAACCAATACTTCAAGTCCGACAAATCCAATAAAGTTAGTTAATGGAAGTACCTTTAATGATATACACATGTTGGTGCCGTCTGGGGCGAATACCGTGAATTTAAGTAACTTAATCACTCAAGGTAATTGGGGTGATGATGATGGAGATGGTCAGGGCGCTAATGGTGTAACGGCATCTGGGAATATATCGGTAAATTTTACTGATAGGGATGGTAATACTGTCAGTCGTAGTGATTCATTAAGTATATGTAGTGCCCCTTATAAAGTAACATTAAGTAATACAGATGGATATTTACAAACACAGTACGGAGCTCCGAATACAAGCAATTTTAGTGGTCAAACAGTGACATATTATATCAATCCGGACAGTGTTGTCCGTGTTTGTTACGCAAGGCCGAGTTTGTATTTTGGCGGCACTGGTGCTATTATTTATGGTCTTAATGACGATTCTCACTTCGCCGGCCCATCTGACATATGGAGCTCTACAAAAGGTTTTGTAACTCAGTCAACGAGTTTATCATCTTATGACCGAAATTTTCCGACAACAGGTGCTGATGGATTGTATTTTGATTTACTTATAGGTGGAGTCTATGCAAGTCAATTGACATGGTCTCCGGTCACGCGTGGTGGGATAACGGCTACCGTGACAAGTGTAACAGCTAATGACAGATGGATCCCTAGTGCTGATAGTGGAAAAATTGTCGCACGGGTTAAGTTAAATGGTCCTAAGGCGAGTGATGCTCAGATAAACGCAGCTAATCCTAGTCCTTTAATACCGCCATCTTTGCCGCAGACCTTTGAGTTGGTCGGTAGGGATAGTTATGGTAATGAGGTGAGGTACGGATTTGTGTTAAAGCAGTGGTTCGTCAATCGGGGTAACCAACTGGGTTATCAGTCTGACCAAATATCTTGGTGTAGTCGTTTGGGTTATCGTGTACCACAAGTCAGGGAGTTAACTAACGCGAAATGTGGTGTTAATACCGACTTTCCATGTATAAACGGCATAGATGGCGCTACGCCTAACTCATTTTATAATTGGTACCAGCGACGAATAGGAGCAGGATTTTTCACAGAATGGGGCCACATGTATCACTACGCTGATGCAGGTTTCGTCAACGGCAATGCCTGGGCAAGCGACTCTGCAGGTAGCAATGGCCTTTCTGTCTACTCGGGCAACGGTGGCGTCTACAGCGGCATTACCAGCTACAATCGTTATGCCCTTTGCATCGCACCTTAGCTTTTATTTCTCGGTTATTAATCCTGAAGTCGAGGGGTGATTATGGTGCAAGAGGACAATCTAACAAAGAACAGCGCTCTCGCGAAATTGGGGCGCTTGCGGTTTAAATTGGTATTCTATTTTAGCGCGGTAAGATTTCGGACGTGGTCACGGTAGCTATTGTGAACACTAAACTGCAAACGTCCGAAACCACTGCATCTAATTCATTCTATCCACCAACCAAAAAAGGCTTTATTCCCACTAAAAATTGGCCAGAAAAGGTATTGATTTTATTAAAGTTTTATTTTGTTTTTTTATTCAAAAAACACCACCAAAACCATTCTTCAAAGTACGCCAACGTAAGCTAACTCAAGCTTTAACAAAACTTTAAAATTTTTAACAAAAAAACTAGCGCATAATTAATCAACCGGTTATAATTTCAGCGCTTTCAAAGCAAGGGAACGCTCATTAGCTGAGCGGAAAATTATAAAAAATGTAAATAAAACAAAAAATTACTTGACAGGATAATCGAAATGCGCTACCATGCATGGCATCTGGCATCTGGCATCTGGCCTGCCAAACCTATGCCCTAAATCTTTTTCAATATTATCGTAGTCTAAAACAGACTCAATCCTTATTATTATCATCAAAGTTATCGCGCTTGACGTCCTCGCTGAGATTATTGGCTAGATTGTTGCCAAATCCAAGGTACTTATCTTTCTTATCTAAATTATTTAAGTCGCCATTGGTCTTTGCATCGTTGTTGTTATTGTCGTATTCGCAAAAATCACAGGCGTTATCGACGCAAACCACAAAGGTAATTGAGGGTAGTGCGCCATATTTAACGCTTGATGGGGGACGAACTAAGGTAATTTCAGCGGATAGTTTATTGACTATTGAATTGCCTGATGGTAGTTCCATCAGTCCATCAACCAATACTTCAAGTCCGACAAATCCAATAAAGTTAGTTAATGGAAGTACCTTTAATGATATACACATGTTGGTGCCGTCTGGGGCGAATACCGTGAATTTAAGTAACTTAATCACTCAAGGTAATTGGGGTGATGATGATGGAGATGGTCAGGGTGCTAATGGTGTAACAGCATCAGGGAATATATTAGTAAATTTTACTGATAGGGATGGTAATACTGTCAGTCGTAGCGATTCATTAAGTATATGTAGTGCCCCTTATAAAGTAACATTAAGTAATACAGATGGATATTTACAAACACAGTACGGAGTTCCGAATATAAGCAGTTTTAGTGGTCAAACAGTGACATATTATATCAATCCGGACAGTGTTGTTCGTGTTTGTTACGCAAGGCCGAATTTATATTTTGGTGGCACTGGTGCTATTATGTATGGTCTTAATGACGATTCTCACTTCGCCGGCCCATCTAACATATGGAGTTCTACAAAAGGTTTTGTAAATCAGTCAACAAGTTCATCATCTTATGACCGAAATTTTCCGACAACGGGTGCTGATGGGTTGTATTTTGATTTAGAGTTGCCTGTTGGGGTTGATGGAAGTCAGTTGACGTGGTCTTCTATTACTCGTAGTGGAATAACAGCAACGGTGAGTTGGATAAGGCCAAACCAATCCAACTATTACGACATTTGGATTAGAGATAAATCCCAGTATGTGACACGGGTAACGTTAAGAGGTCCTAGGGCGGATAGTACTCAAATACAATCAGATAATCCTAGTCCGCTTACTCCGTTGCCATCTTTGCCACAGACCTTTGAGTTGGTGGGTAGGGATAGTCGAGGTAATGAGGTGAGGTATGGATTTGTCTTACAGAAGTGGTTCGTCAATAGGGGTAATAACACGGGTAATCCGTCTGAACAAATGTCTTGGTGTAGTCGTTTGGGGTATCGTCTTGCTAAGGTCAAGGATTTAACTAATGCGGTTTGTTCTGGTTTGAATGTTGATCCAAATTATCCTTGTACTGGTGCTATCGGAGCCACGCCTAGTTCATCTGTTGATCGTTACAAGCGTCACATAGGTGCAGGTTTTTTTACGGAGTGGGGTGTCATGTATAACTATGCTGATGTGGGCTTCATCGACTACAACTACTGGACAAGCGACGTGTCAGGTAGCAATAGCTTCTATGTTTACTCGGTCAGCGGCTTCGTTGGAAGCAGCAGCCTATCCTTCAACTATTACGCTGTTTGCACCGTACCTTAGCTTTTATTTCTTAGTTCTTAAACCTTGGACCGTGGGGGTGGTTATGGTGCAAAGAGAGAGGACAATCTAGCAAAGAACAGCGCCCTACGTAGTTGGGGCGCCTTATTGGAGTTTTACGATGTTGTGGTTTAAATTGGTGCTCTATTTTAGCGCGGTAAGATTTCGGACATGATCACGGTAGCGATTTTGAATACTAAACTGCAAACGTCCGAAACTACTACACCTAATTCATTCTATGCACCAACCAAAAAAAGTTCTTATTTCTTACTAAAAATAAGTCAGAAAAGGTATTGATTTTATTGAAGTTTTTGTTTGGTGCTTTTTTAGTCAAAAAACACTACCCAAAACCATTCTACGAAGCACACCAACGTAAGCTGATTTAATCTTTAACAAAACTTTAAATTTTTTAACAAAAAACTAGCGTATTATTTTTCAACAGGTTATAATTTCATCGCTTTTAAAGCAAGGGAAAGCTCATTAGTTGAGCAGTCAATTATAAAAAATCGAAATAAAACAAAAATTTACTTGACAGGGTAATCGAAATGCGCTATCATGTATGGCATCTGGCATCTGGCATGCCAAACCTACGCCCTAAATCTTTTTCATTTTCACCGTAGTCGAAATCAGACTCAATTCTCATTTTTATCATCGAGTTCATTATCGAGCTTGACATCATCGACAAAGTTGTCGTTGAGGCCGAGGTTCTTATTGAGGTCGTGCTTGGTATTTGCTCCATTGTTATTATTGTCTTATTCGCAAGGTTCTCAGGCGTTGTCGGCTTATACCTCAAAAGTGATTGAAGGTTCTGCTCCGTATTTAACATTTGATGGAGGTCGAACTAAGTTGGCCACTACTGACATGTTATTGGCTATTAGATTGCCTGATGGTCGAATCATCACATCGTCAACCAATACATCAAGTGTCACAAATCCAATAAAATTAATAAATGGAAGTAGGCTTAGTGATATAGGCATGATAATTCCACCATCAGTGACTTCAGTGAGTCTAGATGATTTAGTGCATCGCTATTATTTTTGGGATGATGATGATGGGGATGGTGTAGGAGCTGATGGTGTAACGGCAACGGGAAGCTTATCGGTGAGTTTTACTGATAAGAATGGAAATACAGTAAGCCGTAACGATATATTAGACATCTGTAGAGCGCCTTATAAAGTGAAATTAAGTAGCACAGGTGGTAGTTTAATTACACAATATGGTGTTCCTAATAGTAGTAATTTCGGGGGTAATTCGGTGGAGTATTATATCAATCCGAATTCAACTGCAGCTATGATTTGTTACGCAAGGCCAAATCTTGCTCAAAATTCAGGTGCTCCAGCAGATATATGGAATTCTGATAAAGGCTTTTTAGTTCAGTCAACAAATCCGTCATCTTATGGTCTTAATTTTCCTACTACAGGTTCAGATGGTTTGTATTTTGATTTAGATATAGGTGGTGTGGATGGAAGTCAGTTGAGGTGGTCTTCTGTTTCTCGCGGTGGAATAACGGCTACAGTGAATTGGACAAGGCCACGCTCTGATACATTCACAGACCCAACGGGAGTTAACAGACCATCTGATAGTTGGATTAGTGATAAATCCCAATATGTAACTCGGGTAACGCTAAATGGTCCTAGGGCAAATGATAGTCAGATAAATTCAAGTAGTTTTAGTTTAAGTGTGCCATCTTTACCGCAGACCTTTGAATTAGAGGGTAGGGATAGCAGTGGTAGAGTGGTTGTGAAATATGGATTTCAGTTGAAGCAGTGGTTCGTCAATAGACGGGATAAAAGAGATCTCCCATCTAACCAATCATCTTGGTGTAGTAGTAGTTCGGGTTATCGTCTTGCTAAGCTCAAGGACCTGACTAATGCCTATTGTAACGGTTGCCCAAGTGCCACACCGTCGTCACCTAGTAATAATTACCAACGACGAATAGGGGCCGGATTTTTTGCTGAGTGGGGAGCCATGTACGGTTACGCCGATGCAGGTTTTGCCAACTACTTTTACTGGACTCCTGACTTTGCCGCTGCCGGCCGATTGTTTGCTGCCAATGCGGACACCGGTACGGTCCTTTACGCTACTGCCGGCGGGCTTTATGCTGTTTGTACTACTCCTTAACTGTTAGCTGTTAATCCTAAGTTCGCGGTGGTGTTTATATGACTATAGTTGGCCAAGTTATCAAAGAGCCGCACCTCCGCGCAGTTGGGGCAAACTATTGCAAATGCGTTGTTGTGGTTTAAATTTGTGGTTTATTTTAATGTGGCAAGATTTCGGACGTGGTCAAGATAGTTGTTTTGAACACGAAACGGAAACGTCCGAAACTACTACACTTAATTTATTCTATGCACCAACCCAAAAAAGTCCTTATTTCTCGCCAAAAATTGGTCAGAAAAGGTATTGATTTTATTAAATTTTTATGTGTTGCTTTTTAAAGCAACACTCTTATATCCAGATTATTCCCCCTTTGAATTTTATTACTTTTACGCCGACTTTAAGTATATAATCAACAAAAACTCATCTATGGATTGTTTTATGGCTAATGTTTCTTCCTTTCGCCGAAGTCAAGGTGTTATCTTCGTCGCTTTTTTATTTACTACTTTTATTGTTGGCATTGCCGGTGCTTTACAATCCCCCACTTTAAGTCGGTTTTTGACTTTTGAAGTAAAGGCTGATCCCCGTTTAGTTGGGCTCTTTTTTTCAGTGAATGCATTAGCAAGTATCATTGGAAGTTTTTTATTGGCTAAATATTCAGACAAAAAAGGTGATAGGCGGAATATTGTTATATTTTGTTGTTTGATGGGGGTTGTTAATAGTGTGATATTTGCTTTTTCTAGGCACTATTATATTTTAATTACGCTTGGTGTTTTGTTTGCTGCTTTATCATCTGCCGCTATGCCACAAGTTTTTGCACTTGCCCGTGAATATGCGGTAAAAACGGGGCGTAATGTTGTAGCATTTAATTCGTTAATCCGAGCACAACTTTCTTTAGCATGGGTGATTGGTCCACCTCTTTCATTTGGTTTAGCTATCCACTATGGTTTTACCGTCATGTATCTAAGTGCGATGTCTATGTTTTTCGTTGCGATGTTGTTTGCAGCCTTTTTTTTACCTTCGGTTGAAAAAAATCCCATCTTACAACTTGATAATACGATTGATATAAAATCAGCTAACCAGCGACTATTTAAAAATAGGAATGTCGTTTATTTATTGCTTTCGACTGTATTTATGTGGACTGCTAATATGATGTATATCATCGATATGCCACTTTATGTGAATTCCGTATTACATTTATCAGATTCATTACCTGGGCAATTAATGGGATTAGCGGCAGGCATTGAAATTCCAGCTATGCTTATTGCCGGCTATTTAGTGCCTGTTTTGGGTAAGAGAAATTTGTTTTTTATCGCTATCATTTGTGGTTTGCTGTTTTATGTCGGTATGATTTTATTTACTGACGAATTTGCATTATTTGCTTTGCAACTTTTTAATGCCCTTTTTATTGGTGTTGTTGCAAACATTGGTATTATCTATTTTCAAGATCTATTACCAACAAGAATGGGCGTTGCCTCAACATTATTTAATAATGGTATTATTTGTAGCACTATTTTGGCGGGAATTATTCAGGGATTTGTTTCTGAATCTTATGGACATGAAATTATTTATTGGATTGCATTTGCCATGGTTGCCATTTCATTACTGTTTTGTGCTTTGGTTAAGGATAAGCATTAATGATGGGGATTGGCTAAATTGTCTTCCAAATGGTGGAAGACAATTTGGGGCTTTTTGATGTTTATTCAGATTCTGCAAAAGTATTGCATTGACTAATCGAGCCGTTATCGAATCCTTGTTTAAACCATGTATAACGCTGTTTTGATGATCCATGGGTAAAGCTATCGGGCATAACATAACCGCCACTTTGCTGTTGCAGTCGATCATCTCCAATGGCTTGCGCTGTTTTTAATGCTTGTTCTATATCGCCAACCTCAAGAATGTTCTTTTTTTGCATTGCGTTGCCCCACATACCTGCATAGCAATCTGCTTGTAATTCTAATTTTACCGATATTTGATTTTTGACGGTGTCTGATTGACCCTGCGTTAGTTGTGCAACTTGGTTAAATGTTCCAAGTAAATTCTGTACATGATGACCAATTTCGTGGGCGATGACATATCCTTGCGCAAAATCACCACCGCCACCAAGGCGTTGTTTCATCTCTTGATAAAAGGAGAGGTCTAAATATACTGTTTTATCTATATTACAATAAAACGGCCCCATAACAGCTTGGCCTGTGCCACACGATGTCTGGGTTGAGTGAGTATACAGCACTAATTTAGGTGGGACATAGGTTTTGCCTAAACGTTGAAATTGCTCGCTCCAGTAGTCTTCGGTGCTAGCTAATATGACCGAAGTGAATTTGGCTGCTTCGCGGTCATCTGCTGTATATTCTGAGGAGGTTTTCTGTGTGCTGTCTGAGGTGGTTAGGTCGGAACTGAGTAATCCAGTCAAATCAACACCGTAATAACCCGCTACTAAAACGACAATAAATAAAGCAATTTTGCCTTTACCTTTAATGGGAATTGCGGTCCCCATTCCACTGCTTGATTGTGAGCGGCGATCTTCAATATTGTCACTTTCTCTTTGGTCTTTCCAACGCATAAGAGGCACCTTGTCAGTTTTTATTTTGTTATTTTAATGGATAATGATGAAGGATACTAGGTTAAGTCAATGCTATCGCTGTAATATGGGAAAATAATGATGTGCCAAAATGATATAGGTAGGTAAAGAGTATGGTTCGGTTATTTTCTTGCTCTATTTTAGGTATATAATATTGGTAAATTCTACCGTATCTTCATTCTAATGTCAGGGGCTTGTTATGCCGTATCTATTACTTACGTTGGCTGCTTGTTTTTGGGGCGGGAACTATGTTGTTGGACGTGTTTTGGTGACACAAGCCGATCCCATGGTGATATCAGAAGGTCGTTGGGTTATCACTGCGGTGTTATTGTTGTGTTTGTATCACCATCAAGTGCGCAATGATTGGGTTAAGATTAAAAATTCAGTTGGGTCAATTTGTTTGTTGGCGATTTTTGGTCAGATTTTGTTCCCTTTAACTCTGTATGTGGGATTGCAATATACCTCGTCACTGAATGCGTCTATTTACCTTTCTGCAACGCCTGGCATGGTTTTGGTTATGAATAAATTGTTATTTAATGATTCAATTTCAAAAAATAATATCTTAGGTGTGTTGTTTAGTACGATGGGAGTTATTTACCTTATTTTGCAAGGGAATCTAACTAATTTAAATTCATTGAGTAATATTAACCAAGGAGATTTATGGGCAATGGCATCAGCAATGAGCTGGGCTTGTTATAGTGCCTTCTTACGTTTAAAAGATAAATCTATTGCCGGTAATGCTTTTGTAACAGTTAGTGCGGTACTAGGTTCTTTGATGTTACTACCTATTGCTTTAGTATATTTCTATTTTTATCCTGTTGAAAACCTAGCGCATTATACTGATGCTAGCTTTTTACTTGGGTTATTGTATATTGCCATTTTTGCTTCTTGGCTGTCTTATCTATTTTGGAATAGAGGTATTGCTGAAATTGGCGCAAGTCGTGGGCAGATCTATACCCATATTATTCCTTTATCAGGTGGCATTTTTAGTATTTTATTTTTGCATACCGAAATCGCTAATTTTCATATTATCAGTACATTGTTTATTGTTATTGGTATTTATCTTTGTTCGAAAAAATCGACGCTTCTTAATTGCGGTGAGCAAAAGTAGCATTGGCTATTTAGTTGTTGAGTTTTACTAAAGTGGGATATTTTGTTATACTTGATAAACAATTTTCATGAAAAGGAATTGTTTCACAGCTATCAAGTCGCAATATGGCTAGCCGAAATCACTTACCCGTTTTTGCTTTTTATTGTCCTCTTTTTATTTTGTTTTATTTGATTTTGCATCAATTTTTATTAGTCCTTTAGTGTATTTTTCTGTGTAATATCGCTGATATTAGTTTTACATCACACAATTATATCATTGATGTTACCTCTTTATTCCTTTTCTTTATTTGAGTTTAAATAGGCGGTATGTTATGAAAAAAGCAATAAGATTTAAAAGGAAGCCATTAAATATTAATGATATTACCATCATTGATGATCATAAATTAAGAAAGGCAATTATCGCAGCAGCACTAGGAAACGCTATGGAGTGGTTTGATTTTGGCGTTTATGGATTTTTAGCTTATGTTTTGGGGCAAGTGTTTTTTCCTGATGCATCGCCAAGTATTCAGGTAGTAGCTGCTTTGGCAACTTTTTCGGTTCCATTTTTAGTTCGCCCATTAGGTGGTTTGGTGTTTGGGGTACTTGGTGATAAATTGGGACGTCAAAAAATTCTTTCTGTCACAATTATTATCATGTCATTAAGTACGTTTTGTATTGGGCTGATTCCTTCTTATGCAACTATTGGTATTTTTGCACCGCTTTTATTGTTACTCGCTAAATTGGCTCAAGGGTTTTCAATTGGTGGAGAATATTCAGGTGCGGCGATTTTTGTTGCAGAATACTCGCCAGACCGTAAGCGTGGTTTTATGGGGAGTTGGTTAGATTTTGGTTCAATTGCCGGATTTTTAGTTGGCGCCGGCTTAGTTGTGCTGTTATCAAGTATTCTTGGCGAAGTAAAATTCCAAGATTGGGGATGGCGAATTCCGTTTTTGTTTGCATTACCATTGGGTTTAATTGGCCTGTATTTACGTCATGCTCTAGATGAAACCCCCGCATTTCAGCAACACACCGATAAATTGGATAACAATAAGCGCACAAACATTGCTAATCCACCCCAAATGACCTTTAAAGAGATATTCACCAAATATTGGAAAAGTTTATTTGTTTGCGTCGGATTGGTGATTATTACCAATGTGACTTATTATATGCTACTTACTTATATGCCAAGCTATTTATCACATAACTTACATTATCGGGCAGATCATGGTGTATTAATTATTATCGCCATTATGATTGGTATGTTATTTGTACAACCAATGATTGGTTTGATTAGTGATAAAATTGGGCGAAGACCTTTTATTGTTGGTGGTAGTTTTGGTTTACTTGTCCTTGCTTATCCTGCATTTATGATGATTAACAGCGATGTTATTGGACTTATTTTTATCGGATTATTGATTTTAGCTGTATTACTTAATTGTTTTACGGGTGTGATGGCTTCTATTTTACCAGCTATTTTCCCAACAAGTATTCGTTATAGTGCTTTAGCTATTTCCTTTAATATCTCTGTACTCATTGCTGGGGCAACGCCAACTGTCGCTGCGTGGTTGGTTGAGGCAAGTGGTGATTTGTATATGCCTGCTTATTACTTAATGGTGGTTGCAGTAGTTGGGTTAGTGACTGGCTTAAAAATGAATGAAACGGCGAATAAACCACTTCGAGGTGCAACACCAGCAGCATCGGATCGCTCAGAAGCCAAAGAAATTTTATCTGATCACTTTGATTCAATAGAGCAAAAAGTCGAAGATATAGAACAGCAAATCGATACTTTAAAAAAACAGCGACAGGATTTGGTTGATCAGCATCCTAAGTTAGATTGATTTTTTGATATCGATTTATTATGGACATTTTAATAATGTAGGATTTTATGATCACTGATATTATGCCCAAGCAAAGAGGGGAGATCATCCCCCCTCTTTTATCGTTACTCAACGTCTATTTTGAAAATTAGTTATCTAATGAAAGATGTAAAACTTGATATAAATTTTGATTGGCTTTAGTTGGTTTGTCTTTAAAAAAAGTAAATATAGCATTTGTCAGGATTATAAATTACTACTTGGCCTGTATAATATTGATATTTAGGAATTCTAAAATCAAAATTATTTAATTGTGATTGAGCAGGAATAATGAAATTTTCTTCTAACATGTATCTGCTTTGAACAAAATTATCATTTAATTCAATTTTAGTCGTCATACCAATATTGATTAATAATGATGAGCATTGTCCACTGCGAGCTAAAACGTTAGATTGCAGTTATCCACCTGAAAAATTAATTACGGTGGACTCGTTAAGTCAATTATTAAATCTTGTCGAAAAAGGGCAAGGTATAGCACTCTTTTGCCAATCTTTTTAATAAAAGATAAGTTCAAAACTATCAACAATAATCGTGACTTTATCCAATTTTATTGCTATCAACATGCTTCGATTTAATCCCGATAATAATCACGTTATTTTCGCAATAATTTACTGTGATACTGGCGACGATATTCTGTTGGAGAGCGCTCCGTTTTGTTTCTAAAAACTCGACAAAAATAGTTACTATCTTTAAAACCTGATGCTAAAGCAACTTCTTTTACATTCAGATCGTAATCTTTCAATAATGATTTTGCATATTCTAAGCGAATATGGTTTAAATATTCGTTTAACCCTATTTTGCCTTCGCGTTGAAATAGATGCGATAAGTAATTGGGCGAAATGTAAAACATATTAGCTAAAAAGTCGCGTGTAATATTTTCACGAAAGTGGGTATCAATGTATTGGCGAATAGCTTCAAATAAGCTGGTGGTTTTGGATGATGTTTCGATCTCAACATTAAGTAAATCTAGTGTATTGCTGAGCAAGCTTTGAATCAGAAAGTATGCTGTTTGGTTTTGCTCCAGTGGTTGATTTTGCCAATTTAGTTCTGTAAGCGCTTGAATGATAAATGTTCCCACTCTTGGACCCCGCCTAGGTTTGTTTACTTGTCCATGGGGGATTAATTGAGTGCCATCCCAGTGCAATAAGCTCATTCCAATTTGTTGTTTTCCAAACAAAATACTTAATGATGTAACAGGGGTTGTCCAAATGGGTTTGTTCCAGCTTTGAGCAGAAATATATAACAGATCATTAGTCAATAAAGTTTTTTCAATGGTTTTACCATCTTTATCCGCCCATAACATTTGTTGCTTTCCTTCTAATATGATTTCAATTCTGGGAAAGTTGACTTGGTAGGCCAACAAAGGGGGATTAGCGCTGTTGTTGGCAAAATAGATGTGGTTAATAGTCTGTTGATGATTCACTAGCTTGGCTAATGCGTTATTGATAGATTCGGTCATAAAATTGTATCGACGATAAGTTAAGTAATGTGCAATTTTTTAGATTTTAGATGAATATAAAAAATGAAAATTAGTTTAAATTGCTATTTTATTTAATAAGTTACTTTTAGTTTTTGATTATGTGATCTAAATCTCATTTTTTTGTTTAGCGTACAAAAATCCAGTAAAAGGCAAGATCGTCTTCTAGGCCATTATGTTATTTTTTTTTACTATATTGGCTATGAAAATGGTGTTATACGTTAATTGATGATGATTCATACGAGTTAGGAGTTAACTATGGAATTGTATTTAGATACAGCCGATATTGCTGCTATTAAACGTTTAGCTAAGGTGTTGCCGATTAGTGGGGTTACCACTAATCCAAGTATTGTGGCAAAGTCAGGTAAGCCTATTTTTCCGTTATTAGTTCAATTACAAGAGGTTTTAGGTCCAGATAAACTACTTTTTGCACAAGTGCTTTCAAGTGATGCTGATGAGATGATAAAAGAAGCTTATCAACTTAGAAAGGCGGTACCTTCAATTGTGACTAAGATTCCTGTTAATGCCCAAGGATTGATTGCAATTAAAGAGTTAACTCAACAAGGTATTCCAACGTTGGGGACAGCAGTTTATGGGGCAGGGCAAGGTTTTTTAGGTGCGCTTGCTGGCGCTAAATATATTGCACCTTATGTCAATCGTATTGATGCTCAAGGTGGAAATAGTAAAGATACTGTGCTCGAATTGCAAAAATTATTAGATTTGCATTGTCCACAATCTATGGTGTTGGCCGCTAGTTTTAAAACACCAAGACAAGCATTAGATTGCATGCTAGCAGGATGTAAGGCAATTACGTTGCCTGTTGATGTTGCTGAGCTTTTTATTTCAGATCCTGCGGTTGATGCAGCCATTGCTAAGTTTGATCAAGATTGGCGTAGTACCTTTGGATCGTTAACTTTTTAAATTTCATTGTCAATTTGATCTTGTTTGAAGCTTGTTTCATCAATTTTAGGTGAAACAAGTTTATCTGTTTTTTCAATTGTAAAAATAGCATTACTCTAACATTTTTTATTGTATGATGCACTTAACTACAATAAATATAAGGACTGATACGATGGATAAAAAAGAACAAAAAATTAAAATAGATAAAAAAGTTATTGTTAATGCATTATTAACAGTATTGAGTATTGAAAAAATATCACCGAGTTTTATTCGTGTCCAGTTTAGTAGCAATAAACCTATTAATGTCAATCCACTATGGATTTGTCCTTATTTAAAATTACTTTTTCCCGATCCTTTAACTGGCGAAATTATATTTCCTAAGCTTGATAATAATAATAAAATCGTGATCGGTGATAAAGTACGTCAGCTTGTGCGTAGTTATAGTGTGCGGGAATTTGATCGTATCACCAATCAGTTTTTTGTCGATTTTGCCATTCATGACTCGGGTTTGGCTTCTGTTTGGTCGCAAAATGCTAAAATTGGTGACCAAATTGGTTTGATTGGCGCTGCAAGTAAATTACAGTTTACTGATGATTGTTTGGTTTTAGTTGGTGATATTTCTTCTGTGCCAGCTATTTGTTACACACTTGAACATCTTCCTAAAAAACAAAAAGCGTTTGCCTTTATTCAAATTAATGACAAAAATGATATCGTGCCATTGGTTGATGGCGAAAATATTGAAGTTAACTGGTTTGTGCAAGATGAAAGTAATCCCCATCAATTAGTTGATGGTGTAATGAGTGCGGATTTATCAGAACACGATAAACTGTTGTTTTGGGGAGGCATGGAATGTTCGTTGGCGCGGCTTGTTCGCCAGGCGGTTAAGGAAAAATATAGCCATTTGTCACCAGATGCTTTTCATATTACCAGCTATTGGCGCGAAGGTTTTGCCGAGGGCGAATTTAAGCATCGCGAATAATAAGTGTTGCTATTTTTATGAATATTTTGGCACATTTGCATTTGGCTACATTAGCGAGCAGTTCGTTAATTGGTAATACCGTGGCAGATTTTGTTAAAGGTGATCCTTATTTAACTTATGACTGCGATATTGCCGATGGCATTATGCTGCATCGTAAAATTGATAGTTTGACCGATAGCCTATTTGAAGTTAAGCAAGCTAAGTTATTGTTTAGAAAATCACATCAGCGCGTAGCTCCAATTGCGTTAGATATTGTTTGGGATCACTTTTTGTCAAAACATTGGGTTAATTATGGGTTACTTCCAAGTGTGGCTCAATTTAATCAAGTAACAAAAGTACATATCCAACCTTATATTAGCGCGTATCCTGCCGATTATCAGAATTTTATGAATGCAATGTGGCAAGGATCGTGGCTAGAAAATTATGCTTCTATTGATTTTGTTGGTGATGTACTTGGTGGCATGGCAAATCGACGACCAAAATTGTATTTGTTAAGAGAAACCATTGTTGATATTAAGCAATACTATGCGCAACTTGAGTCGTTGTTTTTTGTGTTATACCCCAAAATTTGTTTAGCGGTAAAAGATGGCATTGGCTAAAGTTGTTTTGGGGTATTGGTCGTTAATTTGGCAATATTAATTTGCCATCATTTTTTTGAATGATATCATTGCGACTTGGGGATTGCATTATTGGTTTTAAATTTTTGTCGGTTATTTGTGGCGCATAACCGCTTTTGCCCCCACGGGGTTTTGTATGTACCACTTGACTTACAGGTAGGGTCGCTTCGTTAGTTAAATTAGCCCATAACCATTCGATAGCATCTTCACCATAATAATCAATTGGTAGTAATGTGTTGTCAAATGGTGCTACTCCATCTAAGTAGCTTGCGTTTTCAACTTCGATATATCTTAGTTGTGATTGTTGGCCTTCAACTAAACTATTTAACGCTACATAAGGGCGCGATGTGTAGTCGGGTAGTTGTTTAACATTATTACGACCATGCACAATAAAGGTTTTTATGCCGTGTAAATTACCCGATGCCATAACTTGTTTTATGCCTTGATTAACGCGGGGCTCTTGTGACTTTTTATAGACGCAAATTGAACCTTTAGTGCCATAGTCAACCGTGTCTTTTGTTTGTGAACTAGAGTAAAATTCGCGTCTTGGAGTATTAAGATCTTCGTTTTCCACTAGATCCAAAATCGTTGCATTATCCCCATTCCACAGCGGTAAATGCCCATTTGCCATTCCCCATACTTGTTCAAATGAAACTTCTTCTAATGGCGCCACTTTGCCACTGTAGTATATTGGGTTTTGCTGAGTACTTGCTACTGAAAAACCACACATGTTTTCGGTGACATCGTATTTGCCATAAGCGCTAATATATTGATAAGGTAGGCCAATTGATTCGGTATAGTAGAAGTATGGTAGCTGAATATCCATGTCTGGTGTCCAGCCATTTTTGTGGAGTTTTTCTAGCGCTTCTTCAGGAGTACCTTTGGTTAGCAATTTTGCTTTTTTTAGCGCATTACAGCGCTCTTGAGAATAAAGAAAATAATCTGCATAAGGCACATAAGAATCATCTTTATAGGGTTTTATTGCTGGAATCGCACAAGGTATATATAATGCACCATAAGCACTATAATTTGCAATCGATTTGGCTGCTAGTTTTTGTTGTGGCGTGTTGCCTATTTTTAGTGTAATCTGAGATTTATCTATATTTGGTTGAATTTGTGGATTGACTGCCACAATACCATCAATCATATTTTGGGTATCTAATTCGCCTGCTTTTAGTGCTGCTCCGCCACCATCGCTTGCACCGTACACTAAGACAAGAGTGTTATCTTTGTTGTATATTGTTTTCTGATTGGGTGAAAACATACTGTTGAGTTCATAAAAGGCAAATTCAATGGATTTTAGTACATGTTCTCCCCAACGAGCTTCGGCATTTTGTTTTGAGTGTAGTTGTTTGATGGCATAACGGTGGGGATATTTTTTGATGTATTGCTCTCTATTGTTAATTGATGTAGAAAATAAGATATTACTGTCTTTTACATCGCCCCATACAGTAAAGCCAACTTTGTGTTCAATGTCATAAATGCCATTACCTAAACCTTTGTCGTTATATACTACTGCGCAGTTGTGGCGAAGTCCCCATAATCCGCGAATTTGTACATCTTTAGCATTTAATATTCCGTCTGAATCACTAGCCGGAACGACAATAATGCAGGGGTTATTTTTATTAAAATCAATCGGAATTTGCAACAACATGCCGACACCGTCTTCTCGTTGTACGGCAGTTATTTCAGTACCTGTAACTTTACCATCAAATAAAGGAGTTAATTCTTGCTTTCTAAAGCCAAATAATGTTCCTTCGCCATTTTTTGTATCAATATAACGATTGAGTTTGGCTTGTCGTCGTTCTTGAAAGTGTGGTTTGGTTGGAATGGCAACTTCTGGTGTCACAATAGTTGTGGATAATGGCGTAAAACCAAGCCCTGCGGTGACAAGGTCATTTTCATCGCCATCATAATAAGCCAAGGTACTACGAACTAGCCACTTTGGTTTTGTGATAGCACTACCAATTTGAGGGTTGTTATTGTTGTTTACATTGGTATTGGTTTCTGGTGTTGGAGATAAAATTGTGGTTGTGTTCTCACTTTTATTGGTGTTTGAACTAGTATTTGCTTTATTACTAGCATTTTTATTTTTGTTTGCATTGGTACTTTTTTTAGAAGTACTTGCTTTTGTGCTTTTGTCAGTTTCAGGCGCTTTTGTTGGATTGTTTTGCGCGGCCAATGGCATAGCGAAAGCGGAAAGAAGTATTAATGAGGCTAATGTTTTTATTGTTATCTGTTTCATTTTTAATTCCATTATAATTACGTCCAGCTATAGTTAACTGGTTGGGTAATACATTTATTATTATAGTTTTATGTCTTTTAAGGCGTGATTATACACTATATTTTTGTTATTCGTTATTGGGTAAATTTAGATTGCTAATTTCCCAAAAAGCGGCGATGATTTTTTCTGATAATCGTTTTTTTTGTACACAAATGCCGACATCGAACGGTTCCATTAAGTTGGTTGACCATTCGGTTATACGATCTTTTATCCGTTCAGGGCTGTTGTCCATTACGACTTTGGGCAATAAGGCTACGCCACAGCCTAAAGCAACCATTGATACAATGGCTTCGTGTCCGGCAACTGTTGCGTAGATTTTTGGGTTGGTGATTTTTCTTTGCTTGAACCATAAATCAATGCGGTGACGGCTTGGTCCATGTTCTGGCAATATAAAGGGGATATTATGCCAGTCTGGTTGTTTTTGATGTAATTTGTCGCTAAATGAGCTGTTAAGTTTAGGGATCAACAAGACCATTTCAATTTCACCAAATTTTAAAAATTCAATGCCGTTCGGGAGTTGTTTTGGTTTTCCGGCAATAGCTAAATCGGCTGCATTTGATTGTATCTTTTCAACTGCATCTGCAGCATCTCCCGTGGATAGCTTTATTTCCACAAGTGGGTAGTGGATCCTAAAGCGATCAAGTATTTCAGGTAGGTGGCTATAGGCGGCAGTGACCGAGCAAAAAAGGGTCAGTTCGCCAACAAGTTGTTGGTTCGATTGATCTAACTCGTGCTTTAGTTGTTGGTGCAGGTTTATGACCTGTTGAGCAAAGTGTTTGACCTTTTCGCCGACTTGAGTGATTTGTACTTGCCTATTGTCGCGAATAAATAGTGGGTGTCCAAAGTGCTCTTCAAGCCGTTGGATCTGTCTTGATAAGGTCGATGGGCTAACATGCATGGCATTCGCGGTTATGCCAAAGTGGCAGGTTTCGCATAAATGTAAATACAGTTTTAAATCACGAATGTTCATAGTTATGGTTAGTTCCGGTTATTGCGCTAAAATGCAGGATCAGTAGGTTTTTTATTAAGAAGCCGTAAATCATGCATTACTGATTAGTGGAAATATTATGCATAGATAATCAAATAAGGTAAATAGCATTATGATGTAACATCAATGGCAAAATAGGCGGATACCTGCTAAAATGAGCGATTATTTTTTGTAGGTTAAAATAGTTTATTTTATGACAGAACAAGCTTATTTAGATGAAGTTAATGCGCGTCGTACTTTTGCGATTATTTCTCACCCTGATGCCGGTAAAACCACCATTACCGAAAAGGTACTTTTATTTGGTCACGCAATCCAAACAGCTGGTACGGTTAAAGGCCGTGGCGCTAATGCTCAGCATGCTAAGTCAGACTGGATGGAAATGGAAAAGCAGCGTGGTATTTCTATTACGACATCTGTGATGCAGTTTCCTTATAATGATTGCTTAGTTAATTTATTAGACACCCCAGGGCACGAGGATTTTTCTGAAGATACTTACCGTACGTTAACAGCGGTTGATAGTTGTTTGATGGTGATTGATGCGGCAAAAGGGGTTGAAGATCGTACCCGTAAATTAATGGAAGTCACGCGTTTGCGTAATACACCAATTTTAACGTTCATGAATAAGCTAGATCGTGATATTCGCGATCCGATGGAATTGCTTGATGAAGTCGAAAACGAGCTAAATATAATGTGCGCACCAATTACTTGGCCGATTGGTTGTGGCAAGTTATTTAAAGGTGTCTATCATTTAGCGAAAGACGAAACATACCTTTACCAATCAGGTCAAGGTCATACCATACAAGAGGTCCGAATTATTAAAGGGCTCTCTAATCCTGATTTGGACGTGGCTGTTGGTGATGATTTAGCACAGCAACTGCGTGAAGAACTTGAGTTAGTGCAAGGGGCATCAAATGAATTTGATTTAGATGCTTTCTTGTCGGGTGATTTAACGCCAGTCTTTTTTGGTACAGCACTAGGTAATTTTGGCGTTGATCATATGCTTGATGGTTTAACTGCTTGGGCGCCAACTCCTCAACCTCGTCAAACTGATAAGCGTGAAGTTGAATCATCAGAAGAAAAATTCAGTGGTTTTGTTTTTAAAATTCAAGCAAATATGGATCCTAAACATCGTGACCGTGTGGCATTTATGCGCATTGTATCGGGTAAATATGAAAAAGGCATGAAATTGCGCCATGTTCGTTTGGCTAAAGATATTAATATCTCAGATGCATTGACATTTATGGCCGGCGATCGTGAACATGTTGAGGAAGCCTATGCTGGCGATATTATTGGTTTACATAATCACGGGACCATTCAAATTGGTGATACGTTTACTCAAGGCGAAGATTTGAAATTTGCTGGTATTCCTAACTTTGCGCCAGAACTATTTCGCCGAATTCGTCTTAAAGATCCACTTAAACAAAAACAGTTACTAAAAGGATTAGTGCAATTGTCTGAAGAGGGCGCCGTTCAGGTGTTTCGTCCATTAACCAATAATGACTTAATTGTGGGTGCTGTTGGGGTGCTGCAATTTGATGTGGTTGTTGCGCGTTTAAAATCGGAATATAACGTTGAAGCCATTTATGAGTCTGTTAATGTGACAACCGCTCGTTGGGTTGAATGTTCTGATGTGAAAAAATTAGAAGAGTTTAAGCGCAAATGCGAGCAGAACTTGGCTTTGGATGGGGGAGATAATCTTTCTTATATTGCGCCAAGTATGGTTAATTTGAATTTGACCGAAGAACGATATCCTGATGTTGAATTTAGAAAAACTCGGGAACATTAATTGTATTTATCACATAATAGCGGAATTTATTATTATGCCTAGGTGTTTTGATAAATCCGCTTCTTTCTCTTTAACAGCAGTTTTTTGACGATAAAGTCAAGCGAGTGAATATTATGGATTTGAAAAATAAAAAAATAGTTAATTTAATAATAGGTAGTTTTATTGGATTATTAACTATGACTACTTCACCGGTATCGTTTGCTATTGAAAATAAGCTTGTGAGCCCCGTTTTGTTAGAAAAAGTTCAGCAAAGTGAGCGCGATAAGCGCCAATATGAAGTGATTGAGCTATCAAATAAAATGCGCGTGTTACTTGTGTCTGATCCTAATGCTGTTATGTCACTCGGTTCGTTAGCATTACCAGTTGGGTCACTGCAAGATCCAAAAGATCAGCAAGGACTGGCGCACTATGCTGAACATATGGTATTAATGGGATCGAAAAATTACCCAGAACCAGCAAGCTTTTCTCAGTTTTTAAGTCGTCATTCAGGAAGTTATAATGCCAGCACTGCGGCACATAGAACGGCTTTTTATTTTGAAGTTGAAAATAGTGCATTTGATAAAGCGCTGGATCATTTAGCCGATGCTATTGCCGAGCCGAATTTAGATCCTAAATTTGCCGATAAAGAACGCAATGCTGTTAATGCCGAAATGACGATGGCTAGATCGAACGATGGTTTTCGTATTGAACAAGTTAATTCCGAAACTATTAATCCTAATCACCCATCGGCACAATTTTCGGGTGGCAATTTAGAAACATTAAGTGATAAACCAAGTAGTAAATTACAAGATGCTTTAGTGACTTTTCATAAAAATTATTATTCGTCTAATATCATGGTGGGGGTAATTTATAGTAATCAGTCAATCAATAAATTAGCAAAATTAGCTGAAAACACCTTTGGTAAAATCCCTAATAAAAACATTAATGCTCCAATAGTTGATAAGCCAGCGATCACTCCAAATGTGTTAAGCAAACAGATTGCAATGGTGCCAGCGCAACCTAAGAAATTGCTATTTTTACAATTTCCAATGGAAAACAATTTAGATAAATTTGCTGATAAAAGCGATGAATATATCACTTATTTAATTGATAATAGTAGCCCCAACACGTTGTCTGATCAGTTACAAAAGCAGGGTCTTATTGAAGGTATTAGTTCGTCTATCAACCCTATCCGTTATGGTAATAGTGGTATGTTGAGTATTAATGTGAGCTTAACCGACGATGGTCTCGCTCAAAAAGATAAAGTTATTGGGGCTATTTTTAATTATTTGCAGTTAATTCAAAAGCAAGGAATTTCTGATGCTTATTATGAAGAACTTAAGAAAGTTTTAGCACTAGAATTTAAGTATCAGGATGTTGAGCGTGATATGTCTTATGTGGAATGGCTATCTGATCAAATGTTGTTGTACCCCGTTAAAAATATATTAAACTCTGATTTTATTGCTAATAATTTTGATAAAACAGCGATCGCCGCTCGCTTAAAAAGCCTAACGCCGGATAACGTTAGAGCTTGGATTATTTCACCAAATCAAACGACTAATAAGACGGCTTATTTTGTAGACGCACCTTATAAAATCGATAATATTACTAGTGAGCAAAAAGCGAATTGGTTGGCTTTAGGCAAAAATTTCACATTTAGTTTACCTGAATTAAATCCTTATATCCCTGACGATTTTTCAATTGTGAAGCAAAACCGCGCTCAAGCTCAACCAGCTGGGTTTAGTAAACGTGGTAATCATCTTCATTTTGTTAGTCAATATTTCAAAACTGAACCTAAAGCGGCGATTGTGGTTTCGTTACGGAATAACGAGGCTTTTAGTGATGCTAAAGCAGAGGTCGCTTTTAATTTACTTGATTACATTGCAAGTCGTAATTTAGAACAATTACGATTTCAGGCTAGGGTTGCGGGTATTTCGTTATCAACAAATAATGATAATGGACTGATGATTTCAGCTAGTGGCTTTAGTCAGCATTTACCTAAAATGGTGACAGCAATTCTTAATAGTTATCGCAATGTGACGATTGATGAACAAAGCTTAGTGTTAGCTAAATCTTGGTATTTGCAAGAATTGGATAAATCTGAGCATGCTAAAAGTTATTGGTTGGCGGTTAATCCTGTTAATGAATTGTCAGATTTACCATATTTTGAACGGGATGAAAGACGTCAAATTACAGAAACAATGACTATTAATGACGTGTTAACTTATCGCGATAATTTATTAACCCACTCAGTACCTTATATGCTTAGCTTGGGTAATTTGTCTAACGAGGATTCTTTAGATCTTTATCATTCCATCCAAAAAACACTAGTGCGTGATGTTGAATTTACTCCTGTTGATAATATTCAGATTAAAAAATCATTGGAGGCCAAAATGACTCAACATGCGAAAAGCACTGATAATGCTTTGATGATGAGCTATATTCCAACCGGTTATGATCGGATTAGCAGTTGTATGCTAAGTTATACGCTGTCTAAAATCATATCACCATGGTTTTTTGATCAATTGCGTACTAACGAGCAACTCGGCTACGCTGTATTTGCAGGCCCTGTTACAGTTGGAGATTCAGTTGGAATGAGTTTTATCATTCAAAGTAACCAATACGATCCAGCTTATTTATTTAAGCGTTACCAAGAATTTTATCCTGTTATATCAAATAAGCTTAAAGCATTATCTAAAGAAGATATTGAGCAATATAAAAAAGCGGTACTTGATGAGTTGAAAATGCCTCCGCAAACATTGGATGAAGAGTTTAGTCGTTATATAGCTGACTATCGGAATTCGCGTTTTACGTTTGATTCACGGCACAAAAAAATTGAACAATTGAAAAAAATCACTCAACAAGATTTAGTTGATTTTTATAACCGTTCAGTTATGGATAAAAAAGGTTTTGTATTTGCATCGCAAGTTCTTGGTAAGCGTGAAGATAATGCTAAACAACCAGAGGCAATTTCTGAGTTTACTGAATTTGAAAATGTATCAGCATTGCAAAATGAGTTATTAAAATAGGTGTTATTTAAGTTGTTGTGAAAATATAGGCTACACCGGAAACATTTTGCCAAAAATTGGCATTGTTATCACCTTGTGATACACTGCCAAAATCCCAATAGTTTGAGTATATTATGATTACTGGATCGATTGATTATTGTGCTATAGGTCAACGTTTACGTGCGTATAGGATTGCCGCTTCACTGAAGGCTGAAGATGTTGCTGATAGCCTTAAAATTTCAAGAGCAGCAGTCTATCGGTTAGAAAAAGGCGAAATCGTTAAAATTGAAACTTTAGAACGATTGGCCTTGTTACTCGATACTTCTTTTGCGAGTTTACTTGGCATTGATACCGAGTATTATTCGAGTGGTGACGGTTTTTTTGAGCGTATGCGCCAGTTAGAAGAACAATCAACCCATATCTATTCTCACTTCGACCCTTTTTCGTTTTTATTAACTTCACCTGATTATTTGACTCATTTAGCTATGATGCTAAATGAATCAAACGAGTTGATTGATCACCAAAAATATTCAGTTATTTTGTCGATTTTAAAAGAACGTAAAAAGCAGTTTTATCAATCAGTACCAAAGGTGATTAATTTAATTAGCTTGCGTAATGTAGAGCGGTTTTTGCATATTGGTTTAGTGGGAAATTTGACAATTTCTCCAGGCAAGAAGTCAGAAAGAATGTTATTAGCACGTAAAGAAGTTTATCATTTAATTGAGCTAATAGAACAACAATCCTTTGCCCCCACTATTGCTATTACACAAGAAGCAATTCCATCAATTGCTTTTCAGATTTTTTATCAAGATAGTAATCCTATTTCATTAGCAATGAGTCCGTTTCGATTAGGTGAGTTACCTAATGTAACTACTGGTATTGCGTCGATCACGTCATCTTATGATGCTATTAAAAGATATCGACATTTATTTGATGAGTTATGGAAAAATAGTGCTAAAGATAAGCAAGCAATTGATTTATTAAAAACGACGCTAGAAAGATTTTAAAGAATATTAAAGAGAGTCATTATGTTATCCTTAACATTACAACCAATAAAAAAATTTAGTGGTACGATTAATTTGCCCGGTTCAAAAAGTGTTTCTAATCGTGCTTTATTATTATCAGCATTGAGTAAAGGTAATACGCGCTTAACTAATTTACTGGATAGTGATGATGTGCGTTATATGCTTGATGCACTTGCGTCCTTAGGTGTGAAGTATCAGCTATCGCATGATCGTACCATTTGTGATGTTCAAGGTGTGGGAGGTTTGTTGCAATCTGACCATACATTAGAGCTTTTTTTAGGTAATGCCGGTACGGCTATGCGCCCTTTAACTGCAGCGTTATGTCTTGGTCATAATAACATTGTATTAACGGGTGAACCTCGTATGAAAGAACGTCCGATTGGTCATTTAGTTGATGCTCTACGCCAAGGTGGTGCTAAAATTGATTATCTTGAAAATGAAGGTTATCCGCCGCTACATATTCGAGGTGGTTTTATCGGTGGTAATATTGACGTTGATGGTTCGGTATCTAGCCAGTTTTTAACTGCCTTGTTAATGGCTTCGCCACTAGCACAAAATGATACTCAAATAACCATAATTGGCGATTTAGTCTCTAAACCTTACATTGATATTACTATCAAAATGATGGCTATTTTTGGTGTTTCGGTGACAAATCATAACTATCAAAAATTTATTATTAAAGCTAATCAGTGTTATCAAGCTCCTGGTGATTATTTAGTTGAAGGCGATGCCTCTTCTGCTTCTTATTTTTTAGCAGCGGCTGCAATTAAAGGTGGCACAGTGAGAGTCACGGGTATTGGTAAAAAAAGTTTACAAGGTGATACACAATTTGCCCATGTTCTTGAAAAAATGGGCGCTAAAGTAACTTGGGCTGATGATTATATTGAATGTTCATGTGGTGAATTACACGGTATTGATATGGATATGAACCATATCCCTGATGCGGCAATGACCATTGCTACAACAGCACTGTTTGCTAAAACTCCTACTACCATTCGCAATATCTATAATTGGCGAGTTAAAGAAACTGATCGCTTACATGCAATGGCTACGGAGTTAAAAAAGGTCGGTGCAACCGTTGATGAAGGTCGCGATTATATTACTATTGTGCCACCAGCTAAATTAACCTATGCCGAAATTGAAACTTATAATGATCATCGTATCGCTATGTGTTTTTCATTGGTGGCACTTTCTGATACGTCTGTGACAATATTAGATCCTAAATGCACAATGAAGACTTTTCCTGATTATTTTGAACAATTTAAACGATTAAGCGAAAAATAAAATGAATAAATTTGTTCCCGTTGTTGCTGTTGATGGGCCAAGTGGTGTTGGTAAAGGCACTTTATGCCAAGCGTTAGCTAATCATTTTAAATGGCATCTTTTAGATTCTGGCGCTATCTATCGTGTACTAGCACTTAGCGCACTTAAGCAAGGCATTGCATTGGATGATGAAAGTCAATTAGCCCAATTAGCCCTTAATTTGCCGCTAACGTTTGATACTTATGGTTGTGATGTTAAAGTGTTATTAGATAATGTTGATGTCACTAACGAAATTCGTACAGAACAAACGGGTGGGGCTGCATCAAAAGTGGCGGCAATTAATTCTGTTAGAACAGCTTTATTACAGCGCCAACGTGACTTTAGGAAAGCTCCAGGCTTGATTGCTGATGGTCGTGATATGGGCAGTGTGGTGTTTAGTGATGCACCAGTTAAAATTTTTCTTGATGCAAGTGCGCACTCTCGTGCAGAAAGGCGAATGAAACAGTTGCAAGATAGGCAAAATCATGTTAAATTCGCCGAAATTTTGCAGGAGATAACTGCGCGTGACGAGCGTGATCGTAATCGGGTTGTTGCGCCGCTAAAACCTGCTGTTGATGCACTAATAATTGATACTACATCGCTTTCGATTCAAGATGTTTTTAATCAATCTATTACGTATATAAACAAAAAAATTGCGTTGTAAGTTTGTTTACAGCGTGTGTTAACCAAGCTCTATTTCAAGGATGAGTGGAGTATCGTAAATAACCCCATAAGACAGGATGTAATGTGGACGTTAATATTAATTTAAGATATAAAAATATGACTGAATCTTTTGCTCAACTCTTTGAAGAGTCTTTAAATCAACTAGACACTCGTTCTGGTAATATGATCCGCGGTACTGTCGTTGCTATCGACAAAGATGTTGTTTTAGTTGATGCTGGTTTAAAATCTGAATCGGCAATTCCAGTAGAGCAGTTTAAAAATGCCCAAGGCGAATTAGAAGTTCAAGTCGGTGACGTTGTTGATGTTGTACTTGACTCAATTGAAGATGGTTTTGGTGAAACAATCCTATCTCGCGAAAAAGCTAAACGTCATGAAGCGTGGCTAGTTTTAGAAAAAGCAGTTGATGACGCTGCAACAGTTTTAGGTGTTATCAATGGTAAAGTTAAAGGTGGCTTTACGGTTGATCTTAATGGGGTTCGTGCGTTCCTTCCTGGTTCGCTTGTCGATGTTCGTCCATTACGCGATACTTCTCATATCGAAAACAGAGAAATTGAATTAAAAGTTATTAAATTAGATCAAAAGCGCAATAATGTCGTTGTTTCTCGTCGTGCAGTTATTGAATCAGAAAATAGCGCAGAAAGAGAACAACTTCTTGAAAATCTACAAGAAGGTTCAGAAGTTAAAGGTATTATCAAAAATCTTACTGATTACGGTGCATTTGTTGATCTTGGTGGCGTTGATGGTTTACTTCATATTACTGATATGGCTTGGAAACGTGTTAAACATCCAAGTGAAGTGGTTGAAGTTGGTCAAGAATTACTTGTTAAAGTGCTTAAATTTGATAAAGACCGTTCACGTGTATCACTTGGCTTAAAACAATTAGGCGAAGATCCATGGGTTTCAATTGCTAAACGTTACCCTGAAGGTACTAAAGTAACAGGTAAAGTAACTAACTTAACTGACTACGGTTGTTTTGTTGAAATCGAAACAGGTGTTGAAGGTTTAGTTCACGTTTCTGAAATGGATTGGACAAACAAAAATATTCACCCATCTAAAGTTGTTAGCTTAGGTGATGAAGTTGAAGTGATTGTTCTTGAAATTGATGAAGAACGTCGTCGCATTTCTCTTGGTCTTAAACAATGTAAACCAAATCCATGGTTACAGTTTGCTGAATCACACAATAAAGGTGATAAAGTTAGCGGTAAGATCAAATCAATCACTGATTTCGGTATCTTCATTGGTTTAGATGGCGGTATTGATGGTTTAGTTCATCTTTCAGACATCTCTTGGAATATGCCTGGTGAAGAAGCAGTTAAAGCTTATAAGAAAGGTGATGATATTGAAGCGGTTGTGTTACAAGTTGATGCTGAACGTGAGCGTATCTCTTTAGGTATTAAACAACTAGAAGACGATCCATTCAGTAGCTTTGCATCTAACTATAAAAAAGGTACGATCGTTAAAGGTGCTGTAACTGAGGTTGATGCTAAAGGTGCAACTATCGAAATCGCTGAAGGTATCGAAGGTTACTTAAAAGCACAAGATATTGCTCGTGAACGTATTGAAGATGCGACAACTGTATTAAAAGTGGGTGATGAAGTTGAAGCTAAGATTGTGAATATTGATCGTAAAACTCGTGCAATTTCATTATCGGTACGTGCTAAAGATGAGGCTGATGAAAAAGAAGCACTTGCTGCGGTAAATAACACTGCAACTCAAGAAGATGCATCATTTACTAATGCGATGGCTGAAGCATTCAAAGCTGCATCAAAAACTGAGTAAAAAATATCGATGTAAAGAGTAAAGAGGGCTTGCCCTCTTTTTCTTTTATGGTATAAAATGAAGAAGTTACATACCACATAAATAAATTAGGAGTGATCATGAACAGATCGGATTTAGTAGAACGAATTGTTAACTGGCGGACACATCTTCCTATGCAACTAGTTGATGATTCAGTTAGAGATATCATTGAGCAGATCGCTTTAGCTATGGAAAGTAACGATCGTGTAGAAATTCGAGGCTTTGGTAGTTTTAGTTTAAACTATCGTGCACCACGTAAAGCAAGAAATCCAAGAACCGGTGGTAATGTTGAAGTTAAACATAAATATATTCCTCACTTCAAACCGGGTAAAGAGCTACGTGAAAGAGTAAATAATGCAGCAAAAGCATAGTCTTTAAATTCTATACTTAGCTAAAAGCCTTTGAGTCAAATCAATGGCTTTTTTATTTTAAAAACTTAAATTTCTCTCATTTTATTCATGCCCCATAATTCATTAGTTAAAACAAATCAACGTTTCGTTAGTTATCATCGTTAACAATCTCTGAACCTTTACCTGTAATTTCAGTAAATATTATCAAGATTAATAGTTAAAATGGAACTCAGATCGAAAGATTCAAATTCAGTTATTTTTTTATAATATCAATTGATAAGCTAGCTTTTTATTATTAATAAATATGGCGAGCGTAGATGCGACAATTTTGTTCTCTTGATTTATTGGCGATCATGTTTTCATTAGGTTGTTTGCCATTACTGTTTTTGCCGCATTTATTGTCTGATTTTCAGTGGTATTTTATTGCCATTATTTTGGTTATTTTTGCATTGGTTGTTCCGGCTAAATTGCGCTGGTATTTGTCTATTTTTGTTGTGTTTGTTTTAGGTATTTTGTGGTCTACTGCTTATTCTAAGCAATATTTATCAAGTATTTTGCCTTATATTGATAAAACGTTAGTTGTTAAAGCAAAGGTCCAAAATATCAATACCAGACAAGCTACAACAGATATTGAACCTTATTATATGTCATTTTCTGTTTTTTCTATTTCAGATGTTACGCTTTCTAACGATATTCTGATCTCGGTTTATTGGGATAATTTATCTATGCCAAAATCGGGGCAAATTTGGCAATTAACACTAAAAACAAAAGTTGTGCATGGATATTTAAATGAAGGAGGATTTGATAGTCAGCGCTTTTCGATAGCAAACCGAAGTTTATTATCAGCTAAAGTAATTGACGCCAAACTGCTAGATGATAAGTCTAATTTAAGACAATCTATTATTGATTTGGCACTACCTTACATTGATCTATTTAGTTATCGAGGCATACTCTTAGCCCTTGCTTTTGGAGATCGTTCTCAATTAGATGACTCGCTTCGTACTGTGATGATGCAAACAGGTGTTGCCCATCTAATGGCAATATCGGGTATGCATATTTTATTGGTTTTTGGTCTTAGTTGTTTTTTTGTTAAGACTGTTCTGTTTTTTATTCCAAAGCGTTTTATCTGTTTTTTTGTGCCGATTATCGTTGGTTGGTTGTGCGCACTTTTTTACGCATGGTTAACTGGTTTCAGTCCGCCTACATTACGTGCTATATTGGCTTTATCAATTTGGATCTATTTACGTTACAAAAAACATCAAATTAGTGCATGGCAAAAAGTTAATCGAATTATTGCGTTGTTATTGTTGTTTGATCCATTGATGATTTTATCTGAGAGTTTTTGGTTATCTTGTTACGCAGTAATTAGCTTAATTTTTTTATTTGAATGGTTACCAATACCTCAAGAAATAAAGCATAAAAAGCGTTGGTATATAGTTAGGTTATTGCATTTACAATTGGGTTTGACCTTGTTGTTGCTACCTATTGAACTTTTTATTTTTCATGGTGTTAGTGCGGTTTCTATTTTAACGAATTTAATTGCGATTCCTATTATTTCATTATGCACTTTCCCTGCTGTTTTATTTGCGTTGGCATTTACTTTGATGGATTGTTTTTATATTGCATTATGGTGGTGGATGGTTGCTGATAAATCGTTGGAATTGTTATTTTTCAGTTTGAATTGGCTTAATTTATTGTGGCTTAACATACCTTCAGACTTTTATTGGTTAAGTTTTTTAGGCTGGTTAGTTGTCATTATAATACGTACTGGAACGTGGCGTTGTTTTAGAATTACTTTATTAGTCATTTTTATGTTATTAGTCACGCCACTTTTTGAACATCAGCATTATCGTTGGCGATTGGATATGCTTGATGTTGGTCACGGATTGGCGATTGTTATTCATGATGGAACGTCAGCTATTTTATACGATACAGGAGCCAACTGGGGAAAAAGTTCTGCTATGGAAAGGGTTATTATACCTTTTTTGCAATGGCATAATTTGAATGTACAAGGAGTTATTATTAGTCATCAACATAATGATCATGTTGGAGGTTTGAAATTGCTTCAACAAATTTACCCTAAGGCATGGTTAATGAGTTCCTCTTTTGATTTAAATAATGATTATCCATGTTTAGCTGGTAATCGTGTTAATTGGAACGAGCTAACATTTGATATATTGTGGCCTAATAAACTGGTTGAATATGCACAAAATGAGGACTCTTGTGTAATACAAGTAACTGATGGGCACTTTTCCGTATTATTAACAGGAGACTTAGAGCGCAATCAGGAATATCAGTTAGTCACAAAATATCGAAATCAGTTAGCTTCTACTATTTTACAAATTCCGCATCATGGTAGTACTACTTCATCAAGTTATACTTTTTTAAATCACGTTAAAGCGGTAAAATCGTTAGCGTCTACATCTCGTTATAATCCCTGGAAACTACCATCCCATAAGGTAATAACAAGGTATCAAAATTTACACTTAGATTATTATGTTACAGCTAGAACTGGTCAAATAAGCCTATTTTTTGATAAACACACTTGGAAGTTAAAAACCATGCGAGGCGAAATTAAACCCAGATGGTATCATGATTGGTTTGGTAGTTTGCCAATTTATGAGTAAAATAGGCTATCGTTTGCTATAGGCAACCATGTTAACAATTGTTATATCGACATTAAAAGATAAGACAATTTTACTGAATGTAATTAAGTGATGTTAAAGTTATGATTGAAAAAATGTGGTATGGTAAAAATCGATTATTTTGGTTGTTCATACCATTTTCTTTATTATATGGTTTGATTGCTTTTGTTCGCCGCTCTTTGTATCGATTAGGTATTTTTAAATCTTGGCGTTCCCCTGTACCTATTATTGTTATTGGCAACTTATCTGTTGGTGGTAATGGCAAAACACCACTGGTTGTGGGTTTAATTGAATCGTTAAAACAAAAAGGATTACAAGTTGGCGTTGTTTCGCGAGGGTATGGTGGCAAGGCTGATAGCTATCCGCTTATTTTAGATAATACAACCACAACCGAACAAGCTGGTGACGAGCCGGTACTTATTTTTCAACGTACTAATGTGCCTGTTGCTGTATCACCCCACCGAGCTGAAGCTGTTCAAGCATTATTAAAGCAGTATGAGTTAGATGTCATTTTGACCGATGATGGTTTACAACATTATGCATTATCGCGCGACATTGAAGTAGTAGTGGTTGATGGAAAACGTTTATTTGGTAATGGATGGTGGATGCCAGCAGGACCAATGAGAGAGCGAAAAAGACGATTAAAATCGGTTGATCTGATTATTATAAACGGTGATAGCGTAAATAATTTGGCTCAGCAGTATCCA
Source organism: Gilliamella sp. ESL0254 (assembly GCF_013344985.1). Classification (NCBI taxonomy): domain Bacteria; kingdom Pseudomonadati; phylum Pseudomonadota; class Gammaproteobacteria; order Orbales; family Orbaceae; genus Gilliamella; species Gilliamella sp. ESL0254. The sequence continues at coordinate 991,110 of NZ_JAAEDU010000001.1, read as the reverse complement.
AATAAAACCTACACCATGCAATTAACGCCACTATATGCAGTAAATTTACTAACTAAAGAAAAAAAAGCATTATCTTCATTGCAAAATATTTATGCTATTGCGGGTATTAGTAATCCAAAACGTTTTTTCGATATGCTGATCAACATGCAAATTGATGTGGTTAAAACCGTTTCTTTTGCTGACCATCAAAAATTTACTTTACCGTTGTTAAACAATGTCGCAAGTAGTGAACAAACACTTTTAATGACTGAAAAAGACGCCGTTAAATGTAGGCAATTTGCCCAGAAAAATTGGTGGTATCTACCCATTGATGCGGTAATACCCGTAGAGGCAGTTGATCAGATCTGTTTGTTATTAGCTAAGACAAAATCTCAAAGAGAATAAAACATGAAAGAAATCTTATTAAGCGCACTTGCTTGTCCTAAATGCCATGGGCAACTACAATATGATGCCAACAATCAGCAGTTAATTTGCCAAACAGATAATCTGGTTTATGCAATCAAAGATAACATTCCCATTTTGCTTGAATGTGAAGCAAAACCACTCAATCAATCATCGTCTGTTCAAGAATAAAATATAAGGCGTTAATTATGAATTTTTCGGTTATTATTCCTGCTAGGTATGCTTCAAGTCGTTTGCCAGCTAAACCTCTAGCGGATATTCATGGTAAACCTATGATTGTTCGGGTGATGGAGCAAGCAAAAAAATCGTCAGCCAATCGGGTGATTATTGCAACAGATCATCAGCAAGTTTTTGATGTAGTCAAGGAGTATGGCGGTGAAGTCATTCTTACTAGTGACAAGCATAATTCTGGTACTGAAAGGTTAGCAGAGGTCATTAATGCTTATCAGTTTGCTAATGATGAAATCATTGTTAATGTACAGGGGGATGAACCTTTAATTCCACCCGTTATTATTGATCAAGTGGCTGAAAACTTGGTGCAATATAAAACTGGAATGGCAACATTAGCGGTGCCAATTGCTTCTGTTGAAGAGGCATTTAATACCGGTGCGGTTAAAGTTGTGACCGACAAAGAGGGTTATGCACTTTATTTTTCTCGTGCTACAATTCCTTGGGAACGCGATCGATTTGCTAAATCGGTTGATTTATTAAAACAATCCAGTATTGGTGATTTTTATCTTCGTCATATTGGTATTTATGCTTATCGTGCTGGCTTCATTCGTCAGTATATCAACTGGGCGCCATCTACACTTGAACAAATTGAGATGTTAGAACAACTTAGAGTGCTTTGGTACGGCGAAAAAATACATGTTGCAGTTGCAAAGCAATCGCCAGCAATTGGTGTTGATACACAAGAAGATTTGGAAAAAGTAAGGGCACTATTTAAGGATTGAGCTATGGCTAATTTTACCGGCTTTACCCAAGCTGGTCTTAATTTTTTGCAAGATGCTTGGATAAATAATAGTAAACCATGGTTTGAACAACATCGTGCTATTTATGATAGCGATTTAGTTAAGCCGTTTAGACTTTTGGTTGAGCAACTAACACCAGAAATGCTCAAAATTGATGAGTGGTTTGAAACTCGCCCTGCTATTGGTAAAACTATTTCCCGTATACATCGAGATACTCGTTTTTCAAATGATAAATCACTTTATCGTAGTCGATTATGGCTGACTTTTAAAAGACCCAATCGAGATTGGAAAGAAGCACCTGCTTATTTTTTTGAAATTAGCCCAAGTAGCTATCAATATGGTCTTGGTTATTATTGTTCATCAAAACAAACGATGGATATCTTCCGAGAAGAAATCCTTAATGATACTCAGAAATTTTTAGCAATGACGCATTGTGTTAAAAAACCATTTGAGCTTGTTGGTGAAAGTTATAAACGGCCACTAATCAAAGAGCAAGATGCAAAAATAGCTACATGGTATAACCGAAAAAATCTTGCGGTTATGGTGACAAGCAATCATATTGAAGACGTGTTAAATAGTGATTTACCCCAAAGATTGACTAAAGGGTTTAAGCAGCTAGTTCCACTTTATGATTATTTGATGCGGGTGGAAATGATTAAAAACATACCAACCTTTTAGTTTTGTTAAATTTTTTTTATATTAAATATTAGGAAAGCTTAATATAAGCTCTTTAACACCATTGATTATAAATTGTGTACCAACACAAACTAATAAAAATCCCATAATTCTTGAAGTGGCCTCAATGCCACTTTTCCCCATAAAACGCATTATACTGCCAGCACTGCGCATACAAAACCAAAGAATAATAGATAACAATAGAGGCACTAATATTGAGGCAGTGTAAACAACCCAAGTTGAAACGTTATAGCCTCCACTTTTTACTGTTGAGGACATACTGATGATCATTGCTATGGTTCCTGGCCCAGCGGTACTTGGCATGGCGAGCGGAACAAAAGCTATATTATTTGAGATCTCTTTCTTTTTTGCATCTGCTTCAAGGCTTTTATGTGATGGTTGTTGTGGAAATAACATTCTAAAGCCAATAATGCCAACAATCATACCACCAGCAATGCGTAATCCGGGAATCGATATACCAAACGTACTCATCACCAATTGCCCACAATAAAACGATACTACCATAATCATAAATACATAAATACAAGTTAGTTTTGATTGGTAATTACGTTCTTCATTGGTCATCTCACCCGATAGACCTAATAAAAGTACTACTGTGGTTAATGGATTTGTTAATGGAATAAATAAAATTAAACCAAAGCCGATAGCTTGTAAAAGTTCCAACATAGATTTATTTTTTGATTTGACAAGAATTCAGTTAAGTATAATTGAAATAGATAGAAAATGATATGTGGGCGTAGTTAACGCCCAACATTGTATAATAAATGAATGATGATCCTAGAAAGGAATATCGTCATCAAAATCCATTGGAGGCTCTGGCGCAGTTGTAGGTTGTGTCGGTGCGTTTTGTGTTGTAGGACGAGCTTGAGACGCTGGCGCAGATGAAGTGTTATTAGCACTTTGCCCCCAGTTTTGTGAACTGCCATCCATGCTTTCACCGCTATTACGGGAGCCTAAAATTTGTAAAATACCGCCAATTGGATTGATCACAACTTCTGTCGTGTAGCGATCTTGTCCTGATTGATCTTGCCATTTTCGCGTTTGAAGTTGTCCTTCAAGATAGACTTGAGTACCTTTTTTTATATACTCGCCTGCGATCTCAGCGAGTTTACCAAATACGACAACACGATGCCATTCAGTACGATCTCGGGTTTCGCCTGTTTGTTTATCTTTCCATGATTCTGATGTTGCGATACTAAAATTAGCAACTGCATTACCATTAGACATGTAACGAACTTCGGGATCTTGACCTAAATTACCGACTAAAATGACTTTATTTATTCCTCTATTGGCCATTATTAACTCCTAAAAATTGCATAAGTATTTTAAGGCGCATATTGTAGCATGAGACTGCAGTAATATCAGCGAATTTAATTTAATAATGGAATTTTGCCCTCATTTTGTAAAAATATAGAAAGATTGGCTTAGACATAGGAATTTATTGTTATAACGGGTATAATGCCAAACATTTGTTAATGTTATGTTCTAAAAGATTATTCCCCCTACAGGAGGCCTTATGATTAATGCGTTTGGGCTAAAAAACAAACAATTAGTAAAAATTAATGAAGGCGATATAAATAATGCGACCTGGATTGATTTAATTGAACCAGAAGAAGCCGATCGCGATTTTGTTTTAACACATTTAGGACAAAACTTAGCAACCAGTATTGAGCTAGATGATATCGAAGCGTCAGCTCGTTTTTTTGAAGATAACGAAGGGCTACATGTTCACTCATTTTTCTTTTATGAAGACGCAGAAGATCGTGCAGGTAACTCAACTGTAGCTTTTACAGTGCATAATGGACGTTTATTTACACTACGTGAACGTGATTTACCTGCATTTCGTTTGTATCGTATGAGATCGCGCTATCAAAGTATGAGTGATGGCAATCCTTATGAAGTGTTACTTGACTTATTTGAAGTCAAAGTTGAGCAGTTAGCAGATCAAATCGAAAATATTTATAGTGAATTAGAAGAATTAAGTTTAATTATTATGGATCGTTCTGCGCAAGAACATTATGACGAAGCGATTACCTCATTGGCAGAGCTTGAAGATACTGCGTGGAAAGTACGGCTTTGTTTAATGGATAGTCAACGTGCTGTTAACTATTTAGTTCGTCGTGCAAAAATGCCAGTAGATCAACTAGAACAGGCGCGTGAAGTTATTCGTGATATTGAGTCACTTGTTCCTCATAATGAGTCATTATTTCAGAAAGTGAACTTTTTGATGCAAGCGGCAACCAGTTTCATTAATATTGAACAAAGCCGAATTATTAAAATTTTCTCGGTTGTTTCGGTTGTGTTTTTACCTCCAACTGTGGTTGCGTCTGCTTATGGTATGAACTTTGAGTTTATGCCCGAATTAAAATGGGAATATGGTTACCCATTTTCATTATTATTAATGTTACTAGCAGGTGTTGCTCCTTATATTTATTTTAAACTGAAAAAGTGGTTATAGATCTATTTACTTAATCCTATTGTCTTTAGCCGTTAATACTTTGCTCGTTTAGCGGAAATTACCTTTGTCGTATCTGTAAGGTAATTAACGGAATTTAATAATATTCGCTATTATGCTTTCTTCTCTTGATGGTTAAAGCTTGTTATTTAAATAAAAATTAATTTATCACAAAGGAAATAACATGAATCAATATGCACTAGTCACCGATATCGGTGGAACAAATGCACGATTTGCACTTTATAATTTAGAGACTAATAAGTTATCTGCAATTACTAAAGTACTTATTGCAAAAGATGATGTGTTATTAACATTAATTAAAAACTATTTAGCATCTCAATCAATAATCGTTGAAATGGCTTGTATTGCTATTGCTTGTCCGATTGATGATAGTGATGTGATCAAAATGACCAATAATAATTTGTCATTTTCACGTTCTGAACTTATTAAAGAATTAAATCTGATTAAGCTTGAAGTAATTAATGATTTTACTGCTGTATCAATGTCAATTCCTAAATTATCCAAACAGGATCTTGTAAAAATTGGTGGTGATGAACCTGATTTAAATTATCCTATTGCTATTTATGGCGCAGGTACAGGGCTTGGTGTGTCACATTTGATTAAAGTCAGTGAGCGTTGGATTAGTTTGTCTGGAGAGGGTGGGCATACCGAACTTCCGATGATAAGTGATGATGAGGATCGTATTTTAGTGCAACTGCGCAAAAAATTTGGACGTGTTTCTACTGAGCGATTTTTATCAGGTAATGGTATAGTTAATATTTATCAAGCTCTATTACAAATTAATAATCAACCAGTAGAAGAGATTACGCCAGACATTATTGTACAGAAAGCTTTATCACATAGTTGTCCACTTTGCTTGCAAACTTTAACCTATTTTTGTACTTTTATGGGGCGTTTTGGCGGTAACTTAGCATTAATGCTTAATACGCTAGGTGGTGTTTATATTGCTGGGGGAATAGTACCTCGCTTTATTGAGTTTTTTAAAGCATCGCCGTTTAGACAGGCTTTTGAAAATAAAGGTCGTATGTCGTATTTAGTCAAAAAAGTTCCTGTTTATGTGATAACTCATGAAGATCCGGGGTTGTTTGGCGCTGGTGTTTATTTGCAGAATTGTCTTACATAATGTTAATAAGTAAAGGTTTTGTTTTATGATGTGGTGTTATATTTATCGAAGTACCAAAAAAGAAAATTGTTATTTATATATGGATAAGGAAAACGATTTTTCAGCTATTCCTGAAAAAATAATGTCTCTTTTTGGTACTCCAGTGTTTACCATGAAAGTATTACTTGATGGAAAACGCCGTTTTGTTGTTGGTAGCTCTGATGAAATAGAAGAAAAAATTAAAACTGATGGTTTTTTCTTACAAATGTTAAAAGAAGATGATTTTAAAGTATGATTGAACCATTTTGGGAGCACAAAACCCTAGAACAGATGAGTGATGAGGAATGGGAACAACTTTGTGATGGTTGTGGTCAGTGTTGCTTAAATAAATTGATGGACGAAGATACCGACGAAATCTTATATACTAACGTAGCTTGCAATTTGCTAGATTCGAATACTTGCCAGTGTAAGCATTATTATAACCGCTTCGATTACGAACCTGATTGTATCAAGTTGACTCGCGATAATCTTCTCACCATTGAATGGTTACCTATAACTTGTACTTACCGTTATTTTTCTGAAACGGGGAGATTGCCCGATTGGCATCCACTTATTACAGGTAATAAGAAGCTTATGCACAAGCTAAAAATTTCTGTTAAAAATCGAATTGTTTATGAAAAAGATGTGATTTGTTGGGAAGATCATATTCTCTAAAAATGGTTATAGTGTCCTCAGATTGCTCACTAGCCTTTATATGATTTAATTTAGCATATCAATGATGTGATTTCTCTTAAAAAAGCAGAATAAAAACTTAAATAAAATCAATATCTTTTCTGACTGCTTTTTATGGGTAACTTCCAGTATTGGAAAGGTTTGTAGTTATTTACTTATTTTTATTAGATCAAAATAAGCTCGCTAAAAGCGAGCTCTTTGTTAATAATCTAAAAAAGCTATTGCTTCCTCTTATCTGAATTTAAAGTACAAGCCATAAATCCCCAACAATATCGATAGCAAACATATTTAAAAACATCAAAATAAATACAAAAATCATAAATGAAATATCGATCATACCAATAGGTGGTACGATGCGTCGAATTGGTGCTATAAATGGTTCTGTTAGCTGTGCAAGCAACTCATCAGCATTCGATTGTCCTCGGCTTACCCAGCTTAAAATTGCTCTAAATAGTAATAACCAAAATAGTAGATGTCCAAAAGCATGAGCGATGGCAGCAATAGCATATAAAAGATATCCAACGGGCCAGCTAAAATTATTGATGATTCCATAATGGCCAATAAACGTAATTTTTATGAAAGCAAAAAAGTATAAAAGAACCCATGTAGCTGTATCTATCTGTTTAATAGAGGGAATAACTTTACGTAATGGAGCAATAATTGGTTGGGTTATTCGGACAATAAATTGGGTAAATGGATTATAGAAATTGACCCGTACTCGTTGCATCCATAAGCGCAAAATTAAAACGTATAAGCATATCGTTAAAACGGTTTTTCCTAAAAAATAAAGCGATGCCATTCAACACTCCTTAAAATAAACTATCTAGGCAATATATCACAAATACTGCCTTGCTCCAAAAATTGCCGTACCGATGCGAACCATTGTGCTACCTGCAACAATTGCCGCTTTCATGTCGTTACTCATACCCATTGATAATGTGTCCATAAATGGATAGTCGGATTGTAAAGAATTTAACAGTTCCTGCATTTTGGTAAAGACATGTAATTGTTTGTCAAAATCATTTTCGATTTCAGGAATGGCCATTAAACCGCGTAACTTTAAATTGGGTAATGTAAGGATTTGCTTAGTCAAATCAGCGACTTGGTCAGGTAAAATCCCTGATTTACTTGCTTCGTGGCTAATATTGACCTGAATTAATACATTTAATTTAGCCATTGATGTAGGGCGCTGGTCATTTAAACGTTGTGCGATTTTGAAGCGATCAATGGTATGCATCCAATCGAAGTGTTCGGCAACTAATTTACTTTTGTTTGATTGTAATGGACCAATAAAATGCCACGTTAATGGAGTATTGGGAAGGTTTTGTTTAAAGTGCTGGATCTTTTCAATACCTTCTTGAACATAGTTTTCACCAAAAGAAAGTTGGCCTGCATCAATTGCTTGTTTGATTAAGTCCACGGGTTTTGTTTTACTAACAGCAATAAGTTCGATTGTATTGGGATCTCTTTCGCATTTTTCGGTTATTTTTTGAATTTTGCTTTTAATGGCGAGTAAATTGTCACGTACTGTATTCATATTAATTCCCAATTAATAACTAATAGGTCAAATGTAATGTTAAATTCACTATTGTCGCTTAGTGTAACGCAAAAGGCATCCGATTTGCACCTTTCAAGTGGTGACGTTGCCCGCATTCGCATTAATGGACAATTAAAATGCTTATCAAACGAAAAGTTATCACCTTTAGACTTAGAAGCTGAACTATTAACGTTACTCACTGAATCACAAAAAATACAATTACAACAAGAAAAGCAAATTGATTTATCTTACCAATCTGCTGAAATAGGGCGTTTTAGGATCAATATATTTTATCAACAACGTGGTATTTCAGCGGTATTTCGTATCATCAAAAGCCATATTCCGGAATTAGTTGAAATAGGTGCCCCCGAGGTATTTAAAAAGCTAATAACGCATGAAAGCGGGATTATTTTAGTCACGGGAGCCACAGGAAGTGGCAAATCAACGACGCTTGCATCATTAATTGAGCATATTAACTCAACTCAATTTAAACACATTCTTACTTTAGAAGATCCTATTGAATTTGTTTATCATAATCAACATTCATTAATTCAGCAGCGAGAACTTACGAATTTTGACCATGCGCTTGATAGTCTTTTAAGGCAAGATCCTGACATTATATTGCTTGGTGAATTGCGCAATAGAAAGTCTATCCAAACTGCATTGACAGCTGCAGAAACGGGACACTTAGTTTTTGCCACGTTACATACGTGTTCTGCCATTCAAAGTATTAATCGTATTGTTGATGTATTTGATGAAAGCTCCCGCAATTTTATTCGTACACAATTATCAAATAATTTAAGAGCAATTATAAGTCAAAAGTTAGTACCCACTGAGAATGGTCGTAAAGCATTATTTGAAATTCTTATCAATACACCAGCTGTCAGTAATTTAATCAATGAAGGGAAGATCAAACAAATCTTTTCACTAATGCAAACAGGCCAACAATATGGTATGCAAGTGATGCCAGAAAGTTAACACTATTTGCTATTGTTTATAGTTTATAAAAGTTAGCGTTGCATTTTTAAATGCAAAATTTTGAGATTTATATTTAAAATCATTTATAATCTTTCAAATAGTCTTTTGTAAAAGAAGGGATAATAAATGGAACAGCGAATTGGTTTTATTGGTTTAGGCAATATGGGCAATGCTATATTACAAGGTATTTTAGCGAGCAATATTGTTTCTGGAACACAAATGTATGTTTATGATCCTCATTTAGAAAAAGGTCAGGTTCTTAATCAGGTTTATTCAATTAATAATCTTGATTCTGCAAGAGAGGTTGCTCGCGAGTCTGATATTGTATTTGTTGCCGTTAAACCTAATGTGATTGTTGATGTACTTAATGATATTCAAAAAGAATTAAAGAAGAATACTATCGTTATTTCAATTGCAGCGGGCGTTACCATTAAAACGATTGCAAAATGTGTAGGTTATGAGCAAAAAATTATTCGAGTAATGCCAAATACGCCAGCACTTGTTAATGCCGCTATGTGCTCTATTACTCCTAATACTGAGGTTACCGATGAAGAATTGTCTATAGTTCAACAATTATTAAATTGTATTGGTGAAACAGAAGTTGTTTCAGAGTATTTAATTGATGCAGTTGTTGGTGCGAGTGGTTCTTCTCCAGCCTTTGTTTTTATGTTTATTGAGGCATTAGCTGATGGTGCTGTGAAAGGCGGTTTATCAAGAGCTCAAGCTTACAAATTCGCAGCTCAAGCTGTTATGGGATCGGCAAAACTGCTGCTTGAATCTGGTAAACATCCAGGTGAATTAAAAGATATGGTCTGTTCACCTGCAGGTACGACTATTGAAGGTGTTCATGCGCTTGAAGAAAAAGGATTTAGATCTGCAATTATTAATGCGGTAGAGGCAGCTATAAAAAAATCAAAGGAAATGGCAGAGGGGTAATAGGGCATAAATTGATAATGTTATCTCATTGAATTAAAAGTTATAAATTTTTTATTTCCTCATTATTAATAATCTTTTTCAAAAGATTGCTTGCATTACTTACTTTTTTATGAGTAAATAGACCTAAGCATATGACATGCGGATTTATTTTATAACATTTAGATATATGTAGTTTGTAGTTTACTTTGTCTTAGAGATTAGTTTTCTTCAGTATCTTCTTCTTCGTGTTAATTAAGTAACCTAGGTTTTATGTTTTTAAATATAGCCTTTAATGGCTGAGATTAATTTATTTATAGGAAGATTATTATGTCTAAGAAAACTGGTCAAGTTAAATGGTTCAACGAAAGTAAAGGTTTTGGTTTTATTTCTCCTGCTGATGGTAGCAAAGATGTATTTGTACACTTTTCTGCAATTTCTGGTGACGGTTTCAAAACATTAGGTGAAGGCCAACAAGTAGAATTTTCAATTCAAGATAGCCCTCGTGGCCCTGCAGCAGCAGATGTTATCATTATCTAATGATTTAAATTTTATTTTTTGATTTTCTACCCTATCAGTAAATAGTTACTGATAGGGTATTTTCTTATATAGACTTCCCTCATTAAATTTTTTACCATAATTCTGGCTATTTCTAGCATTAATTATCATCTTTAATAATATTTCTAATAAATTTATGATGTAAGGAAAGAAAATGAAAAAGTTATTATTATCTGTTGCGTTATTAGGTTTTTCTGCAATTTCTATGGCGGATCTACCTGAATCTTGTAAAACCTATTTTGATAAAGTTGACGGTTTAGTCAAAGCCATCCCTGAAGGCTCTTTAACTAAACAACAATCTGATATGATTAAACAAAACTTAGAAATGGGTAAACAACAAATTTCGTCACTGTCTGCAGATAATCAAGACTCAGCTTGTAAACAAGGTTTGGATTTACTTAAACAAGTTGAAGCAAGTTTACTTAAAAAATAAGATTTTTAGAATATAATTTAACGTTTGTTATGACGAAAATCCCAAGGGGCTATTGGATGTTTATCTTTCCATAGTCCTTTTTTGTTTTGTTTAGCATTTATTTCTAATTTTACCATTATTTTATTATTAGCTACGTTGTGATAACGATACGCCCAAGCATAACCATTTTCGACCATTTTGGTATTGATATTGATTTTATTTAAGAAAATGGTGCCTAAAGTTCTTGTATAAACATCTTTTTGGTTTTCTTTCACAAACACATTTTTACCCGCAATAAGGGATGCTAAATATTTACGGGATGCATTACCATAAGCTTGCCCGCTTTCTGGGGCATCGATATCAAGTAAACGAACACGGACTTTTTGTTTTTTGACAGTTAAAATATCTACCGTATCGCCGTCAATCACTTTAACAACTTTACCGCTGAAATCAGCATAAACTAATGTATTTGAGAAACAAAATAAAATAATACAAACAAATAAACGTTTTAAGTGATTCATTATTAATAAGAGAAGACAAAAACTTTGTAGTATTATACATTGATTATTGAAACTCAGTAAACTGAGACGTTCTTTTTATTTAAAAATTAATTAGTTATTTAGGAATTACTTATGTTTTGAACATGATAAGAAAAACCATAATATTCAGCCTTACTCATATAGAGTAAAGCTGACAAGAGGGAGGGGGATAACGTTAAATTAAAATGAGTTGGTATCTTGAAATAGACCTACTTTTAAATCAGATGCTTGATAAATGAGTTTCCCATCAACAAAAACTTCACCATCACCAATACCCATAATCAATTTACGATTAATTACGCGTTTAAAATGGATTTTATAGGTTACTTTTTTATTGCTTGGTAACACTTGTCCAGTGAATTTAACCTCACCAACACCTAAAGCCCGTCCTTTACCTTTGCCGCCAATCCAACCTAAATAGAATCCAACTAGTTGCCACATAGCGTCAAGCCCTAAACAACCAGGCATAACTGGATCGTTTTTAAAATGACATTTAAAAAACCATAAATCAGGATTAATATCAAGTTCGGCCTCGACAAAACCTTTACCAAAATTACCACCGTTTTCATTCATCTCGATAACGCGATCCATCATTAACATTAAATCAGATGGTAATGGCGGGCCATCATGGCCAAATAATTCATTATTTCCTGATTTAATTAAATCTGCTTTATCGTACGATGATTTACGTTCAAATGTCATAAAAAAACCTTTTATTTAATGTAAATTAAAACATGCTTTGAAAAATTAAAAGTTACCTAGCGTCCTTTTTTATTCCATAATGAATAAAATTTTGGGCTAAAGTTTATTGGGTATTGTCACTTTTTGCAATATTTTTGCCATTTACTTAGCCAACTATCTTGTTTTTTGTCTTGTAATAATACTGCCTGCATACGTGCATGAATTAATTGATAAAGATTAATACCACTTTTATCTTTATACGGAATACCTGTCAGCAAATAAAGAGCATCGGCAATATGTTCAACTGTCCATATTGAAAACTTATCTTGTTCAATAGCTTCAATAACTTCATCACTTAAACTTAAATGGCGCTGATTTGTGGCAGGTATGATTACACCTTGTGCACCTGTTAAACCTTGATGCTGACAAACAGCAAAAAATCCTTCAATTTTTTCATTCACTCCACCAATTGCTTGAACATGACCAAATTGATCGACTGAACCAGTTATAGCCAATTGCTGATCGATAGGTTGTTGGGATAACGCGCTAATGATTGCACAAAGCCCTGCAAGCGAAGCACTGTCACCATCAATTTCACTGTAGGACTGTTCAAATACTAAAGAAGTTGAAAAAGGTAATTGGTGATGAATCGCAAATTCCGACATAATAAATGCTTGCATTATCATCATGCCTTTTGAATGAATATTACCGGCTAATTCTGTTTTGCGTTCAATATCAATTAGCTCACCATCGCCAAAATGGATAAGGCAACTTAAACGTGTTGGTTCACCTATAGCTTTTGGATGTCCTGGGTATTCAATGACTGATAAGCCATTTATTTGACCAACGACTTGATCTTTAGTGTTAATCATTATCTGATTGCTAAAAATCTCATCGTGTAGTCGCTCGTGCAAATAATTTTCTTGCCATAATTTTTGTTTTATTGCCGTTGTGATCGCTGATTCGTCAATTACACTATTTTGCATAAAATGAGTCGCATTGACTAATAGCGAATTAATCCAGTCGACCGAAAGTGTTAGGTAATATTGATCACCAGTATAGCGTGTTGCTTCTTTGTAAATTTTTGCAAAAGCTGAGGTATCAATATCAGGTAATTGCTGTTTATTGGCAATAAATTTTAAGTACTTAATCCAGTGTTCAAGTTGTTCGGGTGATTTGATCTGTAATTCATTTTCAAATTCAGTATAAATAGATGTTGAATAAAATTCAGGTTCGAAATCTTGTAATTCGGCTAAACTTAATCTATCCCCGACTAAAATGACACGTAAATCAAGTGGCATAGGCGGAATAGATAAAGGTAAAGGGTGAGATTCGTCAGCTGAAACCCACTCAAATTCTTGTTTTATTACCATTTGCTTTAGCTTTGTCCATAGCGATGGTTGGCTAAGGAGAGAGCGAAGACCTAAAATTAAAACGCCACCATTAGCACGATGAACCAGTCCTGCTTGTAATTTTATTGGACCATTTTCTGGTTGTCTAACACAACCAAAAAGTTTTTCAGCATCAATAGAAGATGCAAATAAACAATTATCTTGAGCTGCAAAATTATCTTGTTTGCTTTTTGCTTCGGTTAGTGTAATTTTGTTTTCGCTAAAAAAATAACTGTAACCCAGTGGGGATGAAGGTAAATCACATTTAATGGCATGCTGGAATAAATCAAAAAAGAGTTCGCTTTCAGGTGCTTTAAGCAACATAAAACGTGGGCTATAACATACTCTTTTGGTAGGACATAATAGCGACAAGGCAGAAGCGACACGAGGTTGCCACATAAGTAAATGTTCTGATTTTTCTGACGCTAATACCGTTGAAGTATTAGTTGTGTTTCTGAGTTTAGAAATATGAGATAAATCAGGTTGGATCTGTTGTGCGTTGAGTTGTGTAATGGCCAAAATTATTGTCTTTTTGTTAGCTTATTTCATCTTGAAATTATAACAAGTATCCGATGTATCGCCAACAGATTACCAAAATCTTTGTGCTAACAAATAAAAAAATTACAGAAAGATTTTTTAAAATCAGGTAAACTAGGCCAAACCCTATTGTTTATTTAACTTCACTATCATCATTATCAACGACTAAACATGCTCAAAATCAAAAATACTTACTTCAAAGACGATCGTGCCTCACAAATTGTTAGCTGGGGACATTGGTTTACGTTGTTTAATATTTTTGTTGTAATTTTGCTTGGTAGTCAATATTTACTTATTGCAGATTGGCCTCGTACTTTTATGGGGCGATTTTATGCCATTATCAGTGCAATTGGTCATTTTAGCTATTTGACTTTTATCGCTTATCTAATTTTACTTTTTCCGTTAAGTTTTTTTATTCATTCTTCTCGATGGCAAAGGATTATTGCAACGGCTTTTGCAACAGTCGGTCTTTCATTATTGCTTATTGATATTGAGGTTTTTTCGCGTTTCAGAATGCATCTGAATTTGTCGATTTGGCAATTATTTTCAGCACAAAATGTTTCTTATTTAAGTACGGTATTTATTGCTATTCCATTTATTTTATTGATTGAGATTTTATTTTCATTATGGAGCTGGAAAAAACTACGTAGCTTAAGTAAACGCAAACGCTATGCAAAACCAATAGTGATTGTTTTTATTGTTTGCTTTGTTGCCTCGCATTTGATTCATAGCTGGGCTGATGCTAATTTTTATCGACCCATTACTATGCAGCGAGCAAGCTTGCCGCTTTCTTATCCTTTGACTGCCCGCCATTTTCTTGAACGTTATGGTTTTATGAAAGAAAACGGTTATCGGGATCGTGTTACGCAAGAAGGAAACCCTTTTGCGATGACAATTGAATATCCGTTGGGACGAATTGTTTATGATCAGCAACCACCAAAAAACAATGTACTAATGATTGTTATTGATGGGTTGAATGTTGATTTATTGACAAAATATATGCCGTGGTTAAATGAATTTTCTCAAGATAATATTGCTTTTACTAATCATTATGGTGCAAGTAATCAATCTTATTTGAATGATTTTTCATTATTTTATGGATTAGATCCTAATTACTATAATAGTATTTTGGTTGGGCATAAGCCGTCCGTATTGCTCGAAGTTGTTACTAAACAACGCTATAATCTAGGATTATTTTCAGTAGACGGTTTTGCTGAACCTTTATATCGTTCGGCTTTGTTATCTAATTTCTCAATACCAGAATCTAAAAGAGAGTCTAATAAACAAATAACTGAAAACTGGATGAAGTGGCATGAAGAACAGAATAGTCTTGATAATCATGCACCTTTATTTTCTATAATCCAATATTCAATGTTTGATAAAAATAAAAAAGTGTCGATATCAACTCTTCAATCTGAAGCGAAAAAATTAGATCAGTATATTGAGTCATTAATTGCTTATTTAAGATTATCTAATGCCTATGATAATACGGTTATTATAATTACAGGTACGAATGATATTAAAATTGATGAAGCGAAAAAAATAGCATTACGTAATACAGATAAAGACTTTAATCGCGAAGCATTAAAAGTTCCTTTGATTATGTCATGGACAAATAAAGGAAGCGCACAAATAACGCAAGCAACTTCGCAAACTGATATTATGTGTACATTAATGCAAGACGTATTTTATGTCACAACACCGCCACAGCAGTATAGCCAATGTGAAAATTTATTTAACTTTAAACCTAGACAATGGTTAGTTGCTGGTGATGAAAATATGATCGCTGCACTTTATGATGATAAAACAGTGGTTTTAGATGCCTTTGGTCGTTCTAAAATTTATGATCTTAATGGTAAATTACAAAAAGGCGAAAAAATCAGCTTGCCGGTCTTTTTGCAAATAGTCACTGAAAATCGCCGTTTTATGGTCGTAGATAATTGATTTAGTTTTTGAGTAGAACGAACAATAAAAAAATAGGGTGAAGATTACTTCACCTCTTTACCCATTGCCTGTAAATCAGCATGATAAGATGAACGTACAAATGGTCCACAAGCTGCATGAGTAAAGCCCATATTTAATGCTGTTTGCTTCAATTCTTCAAATTCTTGTGGTGACACATAACGTTCAACCGGTAAATGATATTTGCTTGGTTGCAAATATTGACCTAGCGTCAACATAGTTACACCATGACTACGTAAATCTTTTAATACTTGAATTAACTCTTCGTTTGTTTCACCCAGCCCAACCATCAATCCAGATTTTGTCGGAATCTGAGGGTGTCGAGCTTTAAACGCTGCCAGTAATTTGAGTGATCCTTCATAGTTAGCTCCAGGGCGGATCTTTTTATATAAACGTGGGATATTTTCTAAGTTATGATTAAACACATCAGGTGGATTAGCACTTAACACTTCAATTGCTTCATCAATACAGCCACGAAAGTCGGGAGTGAGTGTCTCAACTTTTATATTGGGGTTTAAGGTTCGGATTTCTTGAGTACAAGAGGCAAAATGACTGGCACCACCATCTTTTAAATCATCCCTATCTACAGAAGTAATAACAACATAGCGTAACTTCATCTCTTGAATTGTTTTAGCTAGTTTTATGGGTTCTTCGCGATCTGGCGGTAATGGTCTGCCGTGGGCAACATCACAAAATGGACAACGGCGAGTACAAATATCACCCAAAATCATAAAAGTGGCTGTACCATGGTTAAAGCATTCAGCTAAATTGGGGCAAGAGGCTTCTTCACAAACTGAATGCAAACCATGTTTACGCATGGTGTTTTTGATATGCGCAATATTATCAGAGTGAGCAGATAATTTAATTCGCATCCATTCAGGTTTTTTAAGTGGCGCTGCATCTTCTAATGTGATTGTTGGGATTAAGCGTGTTTTATCTGCATCACGATATTTTGAGCTTCTGATCGTTGTTTCATTATTTTGCATATTAGGTATCTTAATACTTAGGTAGTTGATTAATAAAATTGTCGGTTAATTGTTGTTTAATTTCGTTGCGGTCAATATTAAAAACATAGTCTTTTAATTGTGTCATTTGTAATCCAGCATAACCACAAGGGTTAATGTTATTGAACGGAGTAAGATCCATATCAATATTTAAGGCTAGTCCATGTAGGGTGCAACCTCGATTTATATGTAAACCAAGCGAACAAATTTTTTTATGATCAATATACACACCTGGAGCGTCTGCTTTTGTGTAAGCTATGATACCATAGTGTGCTAAAGTTTGGATGACACTATTTTCTAAAAAGCTCACTATATCGCGAATACCAATATGGCGTCTTCTTAAATCAATTAGGATATACATGATCTGTTGACCGGGAGCATGATAAGTAATTTGACCGCCGCGATCAGTTTGAATAACTGGAATATCTGTATGATTTAATAAATGTTCCGCTTTGCCCACTTTACCTTGGGTAAATACAGGTTGATGTTCTACTAACCAAATTTCATCAATTGTTTGTTCATGACGATTTTGGGTAAAGTCATGCATAGCCTGATAAGTTTGCATATAGGGAACAATATGTAGGTCTTGGATGATAACATTATTAATGTTCATAGTATTGCTTATTGTTATTGGTGGCATTAACAAAAAATTTATCAATATATATCAAATTTTACTATAATTTGACAACTTATAGATGACTTCGGTATAGACATACTATCTATTTTTTTGTATTTATTTATTAGTAAAATTTCCTTTTTATCAAGCCACTAACATTGTTTTCAATGTTATCATTGAAATAGTTGATTAATTTGATAGGAATTAACATGCTTTTCTAAGCTTTGGTTTGCTTTACTTTTTTTATGAAAATGGCAGACTGATGCAAATGAAACTCCATAATGCAGAGTTGTAATTTATATAGTTAGTTATAGCTAAGGATAGCAAATACTGCATTTTTTTAAACAAAAAAGAGGTTTTTATATGTCGGATATGCAAGTGAATGATATCGATCCCATTGAAACACAAGATTGGCTCAAGAGTCTTGATTCAATTATTCGCGAAGAAGGTATAGAACGTGCACAATATATTATTGAGCAAATAGTCAACAAAGCAAAAGATGGCGGTGTGCCACTACTTTTTGGTTCTTCAACAAGTAATTATGTCAATACTATCCCAGTAGAAGAACAACCTGCTTATCCTGGCGATTGGGAAATAGAACGCCGCATTCGTTCAATTGTTCGCTGGAATGCAATTATGATGGTACTAAGAGCGTCAAAGAAAGATTTAGAGCTTGGCGGTCATATGGCATCATTCCAGTCTGCTGCAACATTTTATGAAGTTTGCTTTAACCATTTTTTCCGTGCACGTAACGAAAAAGATGGTGGCGATTTGGTCTATTTCCAAGGACATATTTCACCAGGTATTTATTCACGCGCATTTATTGAAGGTCGTTTAACCGAAGAACAACTTGATAATTTCCGCCAAGAAGTTCATGGTAAAGGACTACCTTCTTACCCTCATCCTAAATTATTACCTGAATTTTGGCAATTCCCAACAGTCTCAATGGGACTTGGCCCTGTTAGTGCCATTTATCAAGCACGTTTTTTAAAATATTTAGAAAATCGTGGGTTGAAAGATACTTCTGAACAGACAGTCTATGCATTCTTAGGTGATGGTGAAATGGATGAACCAGAATCAAAAGGTGCAATCACCGTTGCAACGCGTGAAAAATTAGATAATTTGGTATTTGTTATCAACTGTAATTTACAACGATTAGATGGTCCAGTGACCGGTAATGGTAAAATTATTAATGAACTTGAAGGCGTATTTGCTGGCGCAGGCTGGAATGTGATTAAAGTTCTTTGGGGTGATCGTTGGGATAAATTACTACAAAAAGACAAATCAGGTAAATTAATTCGTCTAATGAATGAAACACTTGATGGCGATTACCAGACATTAAAATCAAAAGATGGTGCATATGTACGTGAGCATTTCTTTGGCAAATATCCAGAAACTGCTGAATTAGTTAAAGATATGTCTGATGAAGAAATCTTTAGATTAAATCGCGGTGGTCAAGATCCTGCTAAAATGTTTGCTGCATTCCAGCGTGCAAAAGAAACCAAAGATCGCCCAACTGTTATTCTTGCTCACACCATTAAAGGTTATGGTATGGGTGCTGCTGCTGAAGCGAAAAATATTGCTCACCAAGTGAAAAAAATGAATATGGATGGAGTGCGTCATGTGCGTGATTTCTTCAATATTCCTGTAACAGATGAAGCACTTGAAAAATTACCTTATATCAAATTTGAAGAGCACACGCCAGAATACAAATATATTCATGAACGTCGTAATGCATTACACGGCTATGTTCCATCAAGATTAACCAAATTCTCTGGTACTGTTTCTATTCCAGCATTAAGTGAATTCTCATCACTACTTGAAGCACAATCAAAAGAAATCTCAACAACAATTGCGTTTGTCCGTGCTCTTAACATTATGCTTAAGGATAAAGAATTAGCACCACGCTTAGTACCAATTTTGGCTGATGAAGCGCGTACTTTTGGTATGGAAGGCTTATTCCGTCAAATTGGGATTTATAACCCACATGGACAACAATATACGCCTCAAGATAAAGAGCAAGTTGCTTATTATCGTGAAGATGAAAAAGGTCAAATTTTACAAGAAGGGATTAATGAATGTGGCGCAACGGCTTCATGGTTAGCTGCTGCAACATCGTATAGTACCAATGATTTCCCAATGATTCCATTCTACATTTACTATTCTATGTTTGGTTTCCAACGTATTGGCGATTTAATGTGGGCAGCTGGCGATCAGCAAGCACGCGGATTTATGATCGGTGGTACATCTGGTCGTACAACATTAAATGGTGAAGGCTTACAACACCAAGATGGTCATAGCCACATTCAATCATTAACCATACCTAACTGTATCTCATATGATCCTGCTTATGCTTATGAAGTTGCGGTTATTATGCAAGACGGTTTACGTCGTATGTATGGCGAACAAGAAAACGTTTACTACTATATTACAACACTCAATGAAAACTATGCACAACCTGCAATGCCAGAAGGTGCAGAAGAAGGCATTCGTCGTGGTATTTATAAACTTGATACTGTTGAAGGTCAAAAAGGTAAACCGACTGTTCAGTTATTAGGTTCTGGTTCGATTTTACGTCATGTACGTGATGCGGCTGATATCTTAGCTAAAAACTATGGCATTAGTTCTGAAGTTTATAGCGTAACATCATTTACTGAACTTGCTCGTGATGGACAAGACTGTGAACGATACAATATGCTACATCCGAGTGAAACACCAAAAGTGCCTTATGTTGCACAAATTATGAATAACAATCCAGCAGTAGTTTCAACTGATTATATGAAAATTTTTGCTGAGCAAATTCGCGGATTTGTACCTTCTGAAAGTTATCGGGTGCTTGGTACTGACGGCTTTGGTCGCAGTGATAGCCGTGAAAATTTACGCCATCACTTTGAAGTTGATGCATCTTATGTTGTAGTTGCAGCATTGGGTGAACTTGCTAAACGTGGCGATATCGAAGTTAGCGTTGTTGAAGAAGCGATTAAAAAATTCGAAATCAATGCTGATAAACTTAATCCACGAATTGCATAAGAGGTTGTTATAATGAGTATTCAAATTAAATTACCCGATATTGGCGGTGATGAGGTCGAAGTGACCGAAATTCTGGTTAATGTAGGTGACAAAGTTGAAGCTGATCAGTCAATTATGACTGTTGAGGGTGATAAAGCATCAATGGAAATTCCAGCACCACAAGCCGGTATTGTTAAATCTATTTCGGTAAAAATTGGCGATAAAGTCCAAACTGGTGTAGACATTATGGTATTTGATGAACAAGGTGGTGCAGCGCCTGCAGCTCCAGCACCAGAAGCACCAAAAGTTGAAGTCGCACCAACGGCTGCTGCCACAAGTCAGACTGTTGATGTCAATGTACCCGATATCGGTGGCGATGAAGTTGAAGTGACCGAACTTTTAGTAAAAGTTGGCGATACTATATCTGTTGATGACTCGTTAATTACCGTTGAAGGTGATAAAGCGTCAATGGAAGTACCAGCAAGCATTGCTGGCACAGTTAAAAGTATCACAGTAAAAGTGGGTGATAAAGTGAAAACAGGTTCCAAAATTATGGAATTTGAAACCACAACTAGTGCAGCGCCTGCTACCCAAACAGCGCCAGCAGCTTCAGCACCTGTTGCTGAAAAAGCCGCACCAGCACCTGCACCTGCTACCACAAAATCAGCGCCTGTAGCATCAGGTAATGACTTTGTTGAAAATGATGCTTATGCACACGCAACACCATCAGTGCGCCGTTTAGCGCGTGAATTTGGCGTAAATCTCGCTAAAGTTACCGCGACAGGTCCTAAAAACCGTATTTTACGTGAAGACATTCAAGCGTACGTTAAAAATGCAGTTAAGCAAGTTGAAAGTGGTGCTGCAGGTAGTGCATTGCCAGGTTTATTACCATGGCCGAAAGTTGATTTCAGCAAATTTGGTGAAGTTGAAAGCCTACCATTAACTAAAATTCAAAAAGTATCAGGTGCAAATTTACACCGTAACTGGGTCATGATCCCACATGTGACCGAGTTTGATGAAACTGATATTACTGATTTAGAAGCATTCCGTAAGCAACAAAATGCAGAAGCTGATAAGAAGAAGCTCGATCTTAAGATCACACCTTTAGTGTTTATCATGAAAGCGGTAGCTAGCGCATTAGCAGCGTATCCGCGCTTTAATAGCTCATTATCTGAAGATGCTCAAACGCTAATCATCAAAAAATACATTAATATTGGTGTTGCTGTTGATACACCAAATGGTCTTGTTGTGCCAGTGTTTAAAGATGTTGATAAAAAAGGTATTGTTGAACTTTCTCGAGAACTTGCGGCAATTTCTAAAAAAGCGCGTGAAGGTAAATTGACTGGTAGCGATATGCAAGGTGGCTGTTTCACTATTTCTAGCCTTGGTGGTATTGGTACAACCTCGTTTACACCAATTGTTAATGCGCCAGAAGTGGGTATTTTAGGTGTATCTCGTTCTAGCATGAAACCAGTTTGGAATGGTAAAGAGTTTACACCACGCTTAATGTTACCTTTATCATTATCCTTTGATCACCGAGTGATTGATGGTGCGGATGGTGCGCGCTTCTTAAGCCATATTGTTAACGTCTTATCCGACTTACGTCGTTTAGTGATGTAATTAAGGAGATCAAATTATGAGTCAAGATGTTAAAACGCAAGTTGTGGTTTTAGGGGCTGGACCAGCGGGTTATTCCGCTGCGTTCCGCGCGGCAGACCTTGGACTAGATGTTACCCTTGTTGAACGTTATTCAACACTTGGTGGTGTCTGTTTAAATGTAGGCTGTATTCCATCAAAAGCATTACTGCATGTTGCAAAAGTAATGGATGAAGCAAAATCATTAACTGAACATGGTATCCATTTTGGTACGCCGAGACTTGAATTAGACAAAGTGCGTGGCTGGAAAGAAAAAGTCATTAGTCAGCTGACTAATGGGCTTGCTGGCATGGCAAAAATGCGCAAAGTCAATGTGATTCAAGGTGAAGCGCAGTTTACTGGTAGCCATACTATGGATGTGACTTCATCAAAAGGCATCACTAAAATTACCTTTGATAATGCCATTATTGCAGCGGGTTCTCGTCCAATTAAGTTACCTTTTATTCCACATGATGATCCGCGTATTTGGGATTCAACAGATGCCTTAGCGCTAACCACCATTCCTAAAAAATTATTATTAATGGGTGGTGGAATTATTGGTCTTGAAATGGGTACTGTATACCATGCATTAGGTTCAGAAGTGGATGTGGTTGAAATGTTTGACCAAGTGATCCCAGCTGCTGATAAAGATGTGATTAAAGTCTTTACTAAGCAGATCCAAAAGAAATTCACTTTACGACTTGAAACCAAAGTGACCACCGTTGAAGCCAAACATGATGCAATTTACGTCACCATGGAAAAGAAAGACGGCAGCACCGAAACCCATACTTATGATGCGGTATTAGTGGCGATTGGTCGTACGCCAAATGGTAAGTTAATTAGTGCAGAAAAAGCTGGCGTTAACGTCACAGATCGTGGATTTATCGAAGTGGATAAACAGATGCGTACCAACGTACCACACATTTATGCCATTGGTGATATTGTGGGACAACCAATGCTTGCGCACAAAGGCGTACACGAAGGGCATGTGGCAGCAGAAGTCATTGCTGGTAAAAAACACTTCTTCGATCCAAAAACTATTCCTTCTATTGCCTATACTGAACCGGAAGTGGCTTGGGTGGGCTTAACTGAAAAAGAAGCGAAAGAAAAAGGCATTGATTATGAAGTGTCAATCTTCCCATGGGCTGCATCAGGGCGTGCTATTGCTTCAGATTGTTCAGAAGGGATGACAAAACTGATCTTCAATAAAGCAGATAATCGCTTGTTAGGTGGTGCGGTTGTTGGTGTGAATGGCGGTGAATTACTAGGTGAAATCACTTTAGCTGTTGAAATGGGCTGTGATGCAGAAGATATTGCATTAACTATCCATGCTCACCCAACATTACATGAATCAATCGGCTTAGCTTCTGAAATTTATGAAGGCTCAGTCACCGATTTACCTAATGCCAAGGCAAAGAAAAAATAGTGACAACAAGTCATTTATTTACTTAATAAAATGCCGTTAGCTCAAACTAACGGCATTTTTATTTTTCTGACTTTTATATTTAATTACTGAGCAGTTTAAGGTCTTTGTGTAGATTAAAATATACCAATAATTACACCGAGCGAAGTAATTGCAGTCAGAATTAAGATGACTTTTGTGGCTGTCATTTGTTTTGCAGACACTAACCACCAAGCAAGTAAAACCATAGTCAAAGGTAGTATTTTCGGGAATATACCATCAAGTACACTTTGTAACGAACGCATGCTATCACCCATTGGAATTTCCAATTGCGAATTTAGCACGATATTACCAGCAGCAAGTCCTCCAACCACCATAATTCCTAGAATATTAAAAGCATCGGTAATTCGTTTTACATTATCGCCAATAATATTATCAATGGCATTTACACCAAGTTTATAGCCATAATGAAAGCTTATATAAGAAATTAAAGGACCCAAAATACCATAAGATAAAATATAAAAGATTGGACCAATGGCATTTCCTCCCGCTGCCATTCCCATTGCAATTGATAACAAGATAGGAACGATAATGCCTTGAATTAAAGAATCGCCTATACCAGCTAATGGACCCATTAATGTTGCTTTGATATTCACCGGCAATTCTTCTGGCACATTATTACCTAATGCTATCTCTTCTTCCATTGAAGCAACAATACCATTTATGATTTGACCTGTTTGTGGTTCTGTATTGTAAAACATCGAATGTCTTGTTAATAATCGACGTTTTGCTTCTGGATCATTTTTGTAATATTTTTCAGCAAATGGGATATAAGAAAATGCCCAAGCATGTGCTTGTAATTTTTCATAGCTCATAGATGATAAATGTGTAAATCCCCATCGATACCAAATTTGACGTAATTCTTTTCTGGTTAATTTTGATTGGCTATTCATTTTTTTATCCATTTTTAGTTCTCCTATCAAAATAGATCATCATCTTCAAAAATATTTGAATTTGAGTTATTAGGTTCTTTGACAGCGGAAGATGCTGGTTTATTAATTGCCATATAATATAGATAAGCAACTAAAGCTGAAATAAACACCAACGCGATCATACTTAAACCGGCAAAAGCCAATAAAACAAAACCGGCAAAAAAGAATATAAGCTGAATTTTTGACTTAATAACGATATTCATTAACATGGCAATACCAAGCGCTGGTAAGACACCACCTAAAACAGAAATAATTTTTGTGATGACTTCAGGGACATTACTTAATAACCAATCGACTAGACCTGAACCATAGAAAATAGCTAAGAAAACAGGGACTGCTCGTAATAAAAATGTTGTTATTTGGGGGTAAAATAAATGATTTAAAATAATACCTCGAGTATTATTATGTTCTGCAGCTTGTTGTGCTTTATTATTCCAGAATGAATAAAGTGCCATTCGAGTGTTGTAAAATATTAAACCAAAAGTTTGCCCTAATAATACTGATAATGTTACTGCTACAGCGGGTTCTTTTGTTGTTGCTAAAGCTAAACCAATACCTCCATAAGCAGCATAAGTGATCTCACTATTAGTTGCTCCTCCTGTTGATAAGTTAGCGATAAAAACAGCTTGAACAGCTAAGCCACACAAAACACCCGCTTGTACATCGCCAAAAGCAAATCCAACTAATAACCCTGCAACTAACGGCCTACCTACAATATAAAAACCGCCTGACATACCAAATAACCAAGGTGATTCTATGGCGCCTAAGTAACAGAATACTCCTGTGAGTAAGGCTGGAATAAATAGTGTTGTCTCCATAATATTCTCCTCAATGAATGAGATCTATAAAGTGTCATATTTCTTTTTCATTATTGACCAAGTTTTAGGCTCATCGTCTGGTAAAAGTTGAAATTCAATCTTAATACCTTGAGCTTCAATATATTCAAAAGCTTTATAGTCATTTTCATCAATAGCGACGGTCCTTCCTAATACTTTTGCTCCTGCCCGAGTATTCATACATCCTATATTTAATGTTGGATTCAGTTTAGCTCCAGCTCTAAGTAGTTTTTCAAATGTTTGTGGGGAATCACTGATTAAAAAAAAGTTTTTAGTTGATTCCATACCTTGTTTTATTTTATCAACACCTTGTTCAACTGTATAAATTCCAATTTTTAGTGTGCCTGCAGCTGCTTTTAATACACGTTTTCGTAATTCATCCGAGGCAATATTGTCGCCTACAACAAGTATTCCATCGACGGGTCTGACTTTTGTCCAACGTGTCATTATTTGACCGTGAATGACACGATCATCTACTCTGGTTAATGTAATTGCCATAAATCTTTACTCCTATCGTATAACTTATTAAAAATCTATGTCTTCATTATTGCTTATTGTTGATGGAGCCAATAAAACCGAAGTTTGACCAGCTTCTAAAATTGAATTAAGCAGATTTGGTATATTGGATTCTTCTAATGAAGTGCCTGCTTGGATTAGCATTGGCAAATTTAATCCAGCAAATAAAAAAACTTTATCGGGATGAGCAAGCATGTAACGTAATGTTTCGTTGTAAGGTGTACCTCCCATTATGTCACTTAAGACGATCACTGTTTTATTATCGTTTATCTGTTCATCAAGAACTTTCGTTAATCTAAATGAAAAATCACCAATTCCGTTTTCATCAAGCTTGACTGCAATGAATTTTGATGTATCGCCTGCAATCATTTTATAACTTGTCAAAATCCCCTCACACAAATCACCATGTGAAGTTATAACTATTTTCATTATGATAGTACTCCTTGTGGTTATTGTTTAAATATATGTTTACATATTTTTTGGCTAAAACAAATGGATTGAGTTGTATTTTTCATTAATTGAGAAGTATGTCACGATTTTAAAGGAAACCTCATTGACAATGTTTTTATTGTTTTTAATATAATGTAAATACATATTTAAGTTGGAGAGGAATTATGAAAAGTTATTCTTTACTAGAGTTAAGCAAATTTATTGATCACACAAATTTAAAGCCGGATGCAACTACCGCCATGATGGAAAAACTTTGTAAAGAAGCAAGTGACTATAACTTTAAAATGGTAGCGATTAATCAGGTTCAATCGAAATTATGTGCAGAGTTATTAAAAGATACTAAAGTGGACATTGGCGCTGCAATTGCTTTTCCGCTTGGACAAACAACTATTGAGTCAAAATGCTTTGAAACGCAAAATGCGATAGAAAATGGAGCAACCGAAATCGATTATGTGATTAATATCTCTGAATTAAAGGCTAAAAATCTGGAATATATTAAAAATGAAATGGCACAAATTGTCAGTATATGTCGTAAACACAATGTTATTTCGAAAGTCATTTTTGAAAACTGTTATCTAACAGAGGAAGAAAAAATAACACTGTGTAAAATTGCTGTTCAAGTTAGACCTGACTTTATCAAAACATCGACAGGATTTGGACCTTCAGGTGCAACACTTGCCGATGTTGAGTTAATGAAAAAGCATGTTGGTGATATTGTTAAAGTAAAAGCAGCTGGCGGAATACGTAATGCTGAAACATTTAAAAAAATGATTGCAGCGGGTGCCGAGCGAATTGGTACAAGTGCGGGTATTGCCATTATTGAAGAGTTAAAACAAGAATTAAAAAATAGCCAAAAAGACTTTATTGAAATTTAATTAATTTATACCTAAACAGATATTTAAACCTAAAAATACCCACTAATAAGTGGGTATTTTTATTGTTAATTTACTTATTAGTGGTTCTAATAATTTAAGCTGAATGATTTAATTCAAAAATAAATGAATTGATATCTCCACGATATTTAGAAATCGAGTATTCAATTGGTATTCTGTTATGTGTATAACCAATTGAATGAAAATAAAAAATAGGGTTTCCTTCTTCAATATCTAATAAATCACTTGTTGTTTCATCTGCTTTGACAACATCTAGTTTTCTACGTATTTGCAATACCGGAAAATTCATCTTTTGCAGTACGGAATATAGCTTTTCTTGTTCAAAGTCATTATTCAAAAAGTCAGGTAAAAGTTTTAATGGTAAATAAGTAGTGACTAATACTATCGGTTTATTTTCTGCATAACGTAAACGGACTAATTTATAAATTTCATCTTGTTCATTGATTTCTAAATGGTTTGCTATATCATTAGTTGCTTTATCAATTTTGAATGTAAGAACTTGTGTTCTAGGGTGAAGACCTTTTCTATTCATTTCCGAATCATAGCTTTCAATAATATGAGTAAACTCTTGATTTATTTTCTGTTGTTTAACTATGGTTCCTCGGCGTTTTCTACGTTCTAGGTAACCATCATTGGCCAAATATTGAATTGCTTGACGTACGGTCGGTCTACTAACTTTATAAATTTTGGTCAATTCAGTTTCTTTTGGAATTAATTGACCTTGAGCATACTCTCCTGACTGAATTTTTTTCAATAAATCTTGTTGGATAAAAAGATGGCGTGGAATTTTATTTTTAGGGTTCATGATGACAACAATATGCATTAATATCTTAACACATATTAATATATTGTTTTTGTTATGTAAAACATTAATATTAATTAAAATTAATTAGTTATATTTTATTGGTTATAATTTAATTAAAAACTTTTGCCAATACTCCCTCTCCTTGATAATGATAGCATTGAGCTTCGTAAGCAATAAAAGCGGATTCTCCTTTAGTTAGGGTTAAAGTATCAAATTTTGTTTTTAGTGTGATATTTCCTGTAATACAAAATAGAATTTGTGGACTGTTTACTTTTTCAACTCTTTGTTGATTATCGCTTTTAATTATTTCAAATTTAAAATCATCAACAGGAACTGGATAATCAATTTTATTTTGTTGGGTAATAGGTTGGGTTAATAATTCATTCAAAGTTAGACTTTTAAATTGAGTATTTTTTAATAGCTCATCAATGTCTAAGTGCTTATTGGTTAATCCAGCTCTTAACACATTATCAGAATTTGCCATAACCTCAAGCCCAGTACCACTTAAGTAAGCGTGGGGTGTTTCGGCACTTAAAAACATTGCTTGTGAGGGCTGCAATTCAATAATGTTTAAAATTAAAGGCATAAAGAGCCCAATATCATTTGGATAATCTTTGGCTAGCGTTTTAATTGTTAAATAAGGCTCATCACAGAACGGTTCAATACTTTCTAATAATTGATTAATTCCTTGATGCTTTTTTTCTGGTGGTAGTGTTAGTAATGCATGAAAAAACTGTCTTAACTGCTGTTTGTTCGGATTTTTTTGTAATTGATCAATCTCTTTATTCAAAGAAAAAAGATTGATTTTAGAAAATAACTCTAAAATTTCATGAATCGGTCGAAAAGATCGCATAGCTTTAAATGGTGTTAAGGCATAAATTAGTTCTGGCTTATGATTTGGATCTTTATAATTGCGCCTTGGATCATCTAAGGCAATGCCTAGTTGGTTTTCTCTTGCAAAACCTTGTTGTGCATTTATTTTAGTTGGATGTACTTGGATGGATAGTGCTTTATTTGCGGAAAGCACTTTAAATAAATAAGGCAAAGCAGCAAATTGCTTAAAGGTTCTTGTTCCTAATATTTCTAAAGGATGGTTTTTAATAAGATCATCAAGTCTGATTTTTTGATTATGTTTATTAATAGCTAATGAACACCCTAAAGGATGATCTCCCATCCAGATTTCTGCTATGGGTTTTTGGGATGGATTTTTAAAACCAAATAATTTTGGTATATTTTCGATACTTCCCCAATCATAGTCTTTGATTTTATTTTCAAGTTTCCATATCGTTTGCTTCATCTTTATTCCCCCCCCCCTCTACATTTATTTTGCAAGGTTAATTTATTTTTTATTCAATAGTTTAACTATACTCTCAATATAAGTTGATTCAAGTTCAATATGTATTGTTAAATAGTAGCTTAAATTAAATTTATTCCAAGTGATATCTATTTTAACTGCGCTATTATTTTCATTTTATTCAATTGCTTTATTATTGATTGCTTATACTATGATCGGAGATGACTTTGGCGATAATCCGAAACTGTATTTTCAAGGCAATTAAGTATATAATGCCTAGCAAATTCAACTAATCTCTATAAAAATATATTTTTATGAAATCTTCAATTATCAGTAAGTTAGAAGCGCTGCAAGAGCGTTATGAAGAGGTTCAAGCATTATTGTCTGATGCTTCGGTTATCGCCGATCAAAATCGCTTTCGTACACTGTCAAAAGAGTATTCACAGTTAACTGGTGTTGTTAAGTGTTTTACCGATTGGAAGCAAACTCAAGCGGATATTGAGACAGCTAAAGTAATGCTATCCGATCCTGAAATGAGCGAAATGGCGCAAGAGGAGTTAAACGAAGCATTAAGTCGAATTGAAGAGCAAGAAAAACAATTACAAGTGCTATTACTTCCTAAAGATCCTAATGATGAATATAACTGTTTTGTCGAAGTGAGAGCGGGAACAGGTGGCGATGAAGCAGCTATATTTGCTGGTGACTTAGCCCGAATGTATACACGCTATGCTGAATCACGCAATTGGCGAGTTGAAATTATGAGCGCAAGTGATGGTGAGCATGGTGGCTATAAAGAAGTGATTATGTTAGTCAGTGGCGATGGTGTTTATGGTCATTTGAAGTTTGAATCGGGTGGGCATCGTGTTCAACGTGTTCCAGAAACAGAATCGCAAGGTCGTATTCATACTTCAGCCTGTACTGTTGCTGTTTTACCCGAAGTGCCTGAGGCTGAAATGCCCGAAATTAATCCTGCTGATTTAAAAATTGATACTTATCGTTCATCTGGTGCCGGTGGTCAGCATGTTAATACTACCGATTCGGCCATTCGTATTACCCATCTACCGACTGGTATTGTGGTTGAGTGTCAAGATGAGCGCTCACAACATAAAAATAGAGCCAAAGCGATGTCGGTATTGGCTGCACGTATTCAAGATGCGGAGTTGCGCAAGCGTCAACAAGAAGAAGCCTCTACAAGACGTAATTTATTAGGATCGGGTGATCGTTCAGATAGAATTAGAACATATAACTATCCACAAGGTCGAGTTACTGATCATCGAATTAACCTAACACTTTATCGTTTAGACGAAGTAATGGCAGGAAAATTAGAGATGCTAATCGATCCAATTGTACAAGAATATCAAGCAGATCAACTGGCCGCTTTATCGGAACAAGATGAATGACTTATTTACAATGGCTTAAGTGCGCATCTCAAACGTTAACCGATAGTGAAAGCCCAAAGCGAGATGCCGAAATTTTATTAAGTTATGTGACTCACAAAACGCGAACATTTTTAATGGCATTTAGCGAAACATTGCTTACTGATGATGAGCTAATTGCTTTATCTGAATGTTTAAAACGCCGGCAAAACGGCGAACCTATCGCTTATATTACTGGCGAAAAAGAATTTTGGTCTTTAAAGTTTAATGTTTCTAACGCTACGTTAATCCCTAGACCTGATACCGAAAAATTAGTCGAATTAGGTTTAGAGTATCTACCTAAAGTGCCCTGTGAAGTATTGGATCTTGGTACGGGGACCGGTGCGATAGTTATCGCTATGGCAACTGAGCGTCAAGACTGTTTATTTACTGCAATTGAAAAGAATAAAGATGCATTAATTTTAGCTCAGCAAAATGCAGCTCAAATTGGAGTAAATAATGTTTATTTTTTACAAGGAGATTGGTATAAACCAATAAAAAACCGCAAGTTTTCAATGATTGTTAGTAATCCTCCTTATATTGAACCAACAGATATTCACTTATCACAAGGTGATGTGCGTTATGAACCTAGAAGCGCACTCGTTTCTGAAGATGATGGTTTAGCTGATATCAAACTTATTGTACAAGGTGCAACTAAGCATTTAAACCAATATGGTTGGTTACTGATAGAACATGGTTGGAAACAAGGCGAGGTAGTGCAAACCATTTTTAAACAACACGGATTTCAATTAGTAGAAACCTTCACCGACTATAGTGGTAATGATAGAGTTACACTGGGTCGCTGGTTTAAACCTTAACTAGGAAAATTTTATTATGCAGCAAAAAAAAGTAAACGTTGGTGACATTACTGTTGCCAATGATCTACCCTTTGTACTATTTGGTGGTATGAATGTACTTGAATCTCGTGATTTAGCAATGAAAATCTGTGAGCATTATGTCACTGTCACTGATAAGCTGAATATTCCTTATATTTTTAAAGCGTCTTTTGATAAAGCGAATCGCTCTTCAATACATTCTTATCGTGGACCAGGTTTAGAAGAAGGGCTTAAAATCTTCCAAGAGCTTAAACAGCAGTTTGGCATTAAAATTATTACCGATGTCCATACCGAAGCGCAATGTCAACCGGTTGCTGATGTGGTTGATGTGATTCAATTACCGGCTTTTTTAGCAAGGCAAACTGATCTAGTTGTTGCAATGGCGAAAACAGGTGCAGTTATTAATGTCAAAAAACCACAATTTGTCAGTCCTGGGCAAATGGGTAACATTGTTGAGAAATTTGAAGAAGCTGGTAATAACCAAGTTATCCTTTGTGATCGCGGTAGTTGTTTTGGTTATGACAACTTGGTGGTTGATATGCTTGGTTTTAACATTATGAAAAAAGCAAGCAAAGGCTCACCAGTTATTTTTGATGTTACTCATGCGCTGCAATGTCGTGATCCAATGGGAGCAGCATCTGGCGGGCGTCGTGGTCAAGTAACTGAACTGGCTCGTTCTGGTATGGCTGTTGGTATTGCTGGACTATTTTTAGAATCACACCCGGATCCGAGTCATGCAAAATGTGATGGACCATCCGCGTTACCACTTAATAAACTAGAGCCTTTCTTAAAACAGATGAAAGCTATTGATGAGTTAGTAAAAAGTTTTGATGAGATTGATACAGAAAATTAACTTTAAATGTTTTCTTAAAAGTTATTTGATTTGATGGTAAATAAATATATTAATAAAAAAGAGAAATGTGAATCATTTCTCTTTTTTATTTGTTATATCAGCAAACTAGAAAATGCTAATTGTATAGAAAAACTGAAATAACTTTAGGTTAAAAATAAAATATTTTTATTTTTTTACCTGATAAGAATAATGCATCAGAAAGAGAATTAATAATATTTAATGAAGTGTTTCCATTAGCTCAACTTCATCAAAATCGTCATCGCTTCCATCTTCAAAATAAGTGCCCCAACCATCATAATTGACGCCAAATTGGACAGTAAGGGTGAGAATTTCGGCAATTTGCGCATTGATTAATTCAGCATTAAGCGGACTTTCGGTAATGATATCAAAACCGATAACAACGTTACCAGCATCATCAACATCTTCATCGGGATCGGTTGCTTCATAGCCTAACTTATAAGCTTCTACTGCTATTTTTTCTAGTTTATCAAAATCTTGCGATGAAACATGATGTTCAATAATATAAAGCGCATGAGGATCGCTACCATCTTCTAACAATTCTTGAATAATAGCGTTAGTATCTTGCTGAGCAAGAATAATTTGATCTTTCATAATATACCTTTTAGTGGTCATGCAAATTGTGTGGTATATTACACGTTTCAAAATAATTTTCGAGAAAAAAGTGATCGTTGATTTACATTCTCATACTACGGCATCGGATGGTGTTTTAACGCCAAGCGATCTTGTCAAAAGAGCGGTGGATAGCCAAATCGATATTTTGGCTATTACCGATCATGACACCGTTAAAGGCTTACCTGAAGCTCAACAAACAATTGCTAATGAAAATTTGCCTGTTAAATTAGTTTGTGGTGTTGAAATATCAACGGCTTGGAAAAATAACGAAATCCATATTGTGGGACTCAATATTGATATTGAGCATCCTCAATTATTGACACTATTATCATCACAAGAGCAAGGACGAATTAATCGAGCGTTGGCAATAAGCCAAAAATTGGCAAAGGTTAGTATTGAAAATGCTTATCAACAAGCGCAACAATTTGCTAAAGGAGACATTGTTTCGCGAGCTCATTTTGCAAGATTTTTAGTTGCTAAAGGTTATGTTAAGGACATCAAACGCGCATTTAAAAAATACCTAGGTAAAGGGGGATATGCTTATGTGCCTCCAACATGGTGTAGTATCGCTGATGCGGTTAATACCATTCACATGGCAGGAGGGCAAGCGGTGCTTGCGCATCCAAGTCGTTATGATCTAACCTTAACTAAATTGAAATTGTTACTGAGTGAATTCAAAGACTGTGGTGGTGATGCAATTGAGGTTTCGCAAAGCAGGCAAACGCAAGATGATTTACATCAACTAGCTAAATTAGCCAATGAATTTGACATGTTAGCATCGCAAGGTTCGGATTTTCATGATTTAGTTAATTATTTGGATTTAGGCAAAACAATGCCATTGCCAGGTAGTGTTACGCCAATTTGGCATAATTGGAAACGCTAAATAAATTAAGACTAAATGACTTTATATTGACGTTTTGCCTAAATATTGATGGCATTGAACTAAACACTAAAAATTGATATAGAATAAATTATGAGCCAAATTTTTTATATTCACCCAGATAATCCTCAAACCCGATTATTAGATCAAGTTGTTAAAATATTAAATGATGGCGGTGTTATCGCTTTTCCGACCGATTCAGGCTATTCATTAGGGTGCTTACTGGATAACAAACATGGTGTTGATCGCATCTGCCAAATTCGTCAGTTGGATAAACATCACAATTTTACATTAATGTGCCGTGATCTTTCTGAGCTATCTTGCTATGCTTTTGTTGATAATACGACTTTTCGATTATTAAAAAATAATACACCGGGCAAATATGTCTTTATTTTACAATCGAGTAAAGAGGTTCCACGTCGATTAATGAACGAAAAACGTAAAACCATTGGATTACGTGTACCAGATAATAAAATTGATTTAGCCCTACTTGAATTATTAGGGCAACCATTAATGACCGCGACGTTAATTTTACCTAATGATGACCAAGCGCAATCCGATCCCGACGAAATAGAAGATAGAATAGGACACCAGCTTGATGCGATTGTGCATGGAGGCTATATTGGTGAACAACCCACTACTGTGATTGATTTAACTAATAGCTATCCAGAAATTATTCGTCAAGGAAGTGGAGATACTAAACCATTCGAATAAATGACCGTTTTTTATTGTCAACATTCAGACAATAAAGTGAATAGAAAAAATGATACCTGAGAAGGTAACAGCGAGGATAATATGAAAAATAGCAGATCTGCATTACCACAATTTTCCAAAAAAAACAGTAACCTTAAGGCTAAAGAAAACAAAGCCAATGAAAAACCGAAAAAGCCAATTGCATCAACAGCAAAACGTAAAACATCGGCACATGACAACACAGAAAAGTTACAAAAAGTATTAGCTAATTTAGGACATGGTTCACGTCGCGAAATTGAAGCGATGATTATAGCTGGTAAAATCAGTGTCGATGGTAAGATTGCCATATTAGGTGATCGGGTTGACGTTAATGCCAGTCCTAAAGTTCGCATCAATGGTCATTTAGTTCCACTTAGAAGCAAAGAAAAAGAAGTTTGCCGAGTGCTTGCTTATTATAAACCTGAAGGTGAAATTTGTTCGCGCAATGATCCTCAAGGACGAGCAACTGTTTTTGAACGTTTACCCCGTTTAAAAAATGCACGCTGGATTAATATTGGGCGGCTTGATATCAATACATCAGGTTTATTATTGTTTACCACAGATGGTGAACTTGCAAATCGCCTAATGCACCCACGCCACGAAATTGAACGCGAATATGCCGTGCGTGTATTCGGTAAAATTACCGATCAGCAGATATTTCAGTTACGTAAAGGTGTACAGTTAGAGGATGGTCCAGCATCATTTAAATCGATAAAAGTACAAGGTGGCGATGGAATTAATCAATGGTTTAATGTTGTGATAACCGAAGGCCGTAATCGAGAGGTTCGTCGTATGTGGGAAGCGGTAGAAGTGCAAGTTAGCCGATTATTACGAATCCGCTACGGTAATATCACTTTACCTAAAGGATTATCGCGTGGAACATGGATGGAATTAGGCATTGATTCAGTAAATTATTTACGAGAACTTGTCGGTCTACCACAAGAAGTCAAGAGCTTTACCACTCATTCTGCTTCAGATAGACGAATTATCAAACCCAAACGAGCTAAATTAACCAATTTATCAAAAATATCGCGCTCACCACGTCAAGGGACAACAAAAAAATAAACTCTATATACCCTTAAATAATACACTTTATTTAAGGGGGAAGAACAGCCAAAACACCAATTAAAAACTTAAATAAAATCAATATGTTTTCTGATCTGTTTTTGGGAAAAGAACAATTCACTCAAAACAGGAAAAGAGTGTTCGGTTAGTTTATTATTGAATTTGGTGACAGAATTAACTGTCACCTTTAATTCATACGTGGACGACGGATAAGAACGTAGCTAATATTTTTTTGTTTAGGAGTAGAGGCACATACGGCATTTTTCTCTTCATGTTCACTACGGCAATGGTATTTACTATTGTGAGCGTGTACATCACAATATTTTTTTTCATTTATATCCCATACATAATACCTTCTCATAGCTACTCCTTTTTGCTTCTCAAGATCTGGCCCAAAAGATCCGGGATAAGCACTTTGAACTACATCACTCCATTCACTAAATAATGAACCTATTTCACGTGTATATCTAGTATACCCAGTACCACTGTCAAACGGCGCATTACTTATTTCATTTGAGTGGCTTACATGATAATGCCCACTTTTGGCGTTACATGCAGCTACTACCTCTTCAAGAGGAGCTATAAGAGCTATTAGTCCTCCTGCTTCATTAGTATCTTGTTTCCAAGTGTCAAACCATTTAGTAATGGTAAATGCATATTGGATAGTTTTATTTGTGGTTTTGTGTCTTCCCTCAATTATTACGGTATACCCAGCATCAGAACCCATAACATGTTGCCAAGCTTTTCCAGGATCTTTTGCATCAGCTGTATTAAAAGTTATTGTTATAAAGTTAGGATGATTGGTTAGAGTAACAAGATCACTGCCTTGTTTAATTGCCCAAGTGTAGTTTGAAACCATTCTTTTGTCGGATAAAAGTAGGTCAAATTTAGCTCCATAAAAACCTGTAGTTGGAAAGTTCTCAGATGGATTGCTAATCGATTGAGTTAAGAAACCATATTCTGGATTCCATTGGTTTTTTTCACTTCCACTAACACTGGAGGGATTTAACGTAGGTCTTGCAAAGCAAATAAAAGCATCGTTTGGTCCTAATATGGTATACATTTTAGCTGGGAGAGTTGAGTTCTCTTCATTTGGATAGGTTTTGTTATTCGGTACGCCATACTTTGAATATAAATCTAAATTAGCAGATAATTTTACTTTAAAAGGCGCGTACATGCCTCTTGTGGATAAGCTACAAAAAGTATCCTCATTGTTAAGAGTAAATTCCACTAATTCATTATTTATATTAGTATAATACCAAGTTATGCTAACTTTATGTTGATTCCTTAGGTTGAGTATTTTAAATTCATCTCCATCAGGATCAAAAAATTCATCACTATTAGGCTGTTTTAATATTGAGGATAATTGACTTTTTAATGGGGAATAGCCGGAAAGCGAGATGTTTTTTATTTCTTCATCACCGAAATACTCTTCATCACCTGATTTTAAACCAAATAAATTTAAATCATCAATATGTTCTTCTATTAGCGGTGATAAAGAAGGACTCGTTCCATGAATAACCTGTGCTGTGTGCGCAGTATAGCTAGCATAACTTATTGGAAATAGCTGAAATAATATAGATACATAAAAAGCGGATTTTATAAATTGTTTAATCATTATATTACTCACTTTTTAAATTTTTTATATGGTGTTTTTTTTATTTATGGCTATCCAATATTATTCCCATTAATAGTTTTAAGGATAAGTTTATCCATTTGACTACGATCCTTTGGGTAGCTAAAAAGCTTCCACTAATAAATTATGATCAGATTAGCCATTATCTTGATGAACAAAATATAGAATAATCAATTAATGTTAATTTAATCAATAATCACACTGTTAAAAAATAGTTAATTTTTGTCAAGATTTGTTAACATTTTAACATTCATTGATTTGACTAACATCTGGTGATTAGATGCAAGGTTGTTTACTATGATCACATCAGCCAAATTCGTTATCTGGATAAACATCATAATTTTATATTAATGTCATGTAAACTTTATAAGCTATCTTGCTATATTTTTTGATAATACGACTTTTGGAAAAGGAACAATCCACCCAAAACAGGAAAAGAGTGTTCGGTTAGTTTATTATTGAATTTGGTGACAGAGTTAACTGTCACCTTTAATTCATACGTGGACGACGGATAAGAACGTAGCTAATATTTTTTTGTTTAGGAGTAGAGGCACATACGGCATTTTTCTCTTCATGTTCACTACGGCAGTGGTATTTACTATTGTGAGCGTGTACATCACAATATTTTTTTTCATTTATATCCCATACATAATACCTTCTCATAGCTACTCCTTTTTGCTTCTCAAGATCTGGCCCAAAAGATCCGGGATAAGCACTTTGAACTACATCACTCCATTCACTAAATAATGAACCTATTTCACGTGTATATCTAGTATACCCAGTACCACTGTCAAACGGCGCATTACTTATTTCATTTGAGTGGCTTACATGATAATGCCCACTTTTGGCGTTACATGCAGCTATTACCTCTTCAAGAGGAGCTTTAAGAGCTATTAGTTCTCCTGCTTCATTAGTATCTTGTTTCCAAGTGTCAAACCATTTAGTAATGGTAAATGCATATTGGATGGTTTTATTTGTGGTTTTGTGTCTTCCCTCAATTATTACGGTATACCCAGCATCAGAACCCATAACATGTTGCCAAGCTTTTCCAGGATCTTTTGCATCAGCTGTATTAAAAGTTATTGTTATAAAGTTAGGATGATTGGTTAGAGTAACAAGATCACTGCCTTGTTTAATTGCCCAAGTGTAGTTTGAAACCATTCTTTTGTCGGATAAAAGTAGGTCAAATTTAGCTCCATAAAAACCTGTAGTTGGAAAGTTCTCAGATGGATTGCTAATCGATTGAGTTAAGAAACCATATTCTGGATTCCATTGTTTTTTTTCACTTCCACTAACACTGGAGGGATTTAACGTAGGTCTTGCAAAGCAAATAAAAGCATCGTTTGGTCCTAATATGGTATACATTTTAGCTGGGAGAGTTGAGTTCTCTTCATTTGGATAGGTTTTGTTATTCGGTACGCCATACTTTGAATATAAATCTAAATTAGCAGATAATTTTACTTTAAAAGGCGCGTACATGCCTCTTGTGGATAAGCTACAAAAAGTATCCTCATTGTTAGGAGTAAATTCCACTAATTCATTATTTATATTAGTATAATACCAAGTTATGCTAACTTTATGTTGATTCCTTAGGTTGAGTATTTTAAATTCATCTCCATCAGGATCAAAAAATTCATCACTATTAGGCTGTTTTAATATTGAGGATAATTGACTTTTTAATGGGGAATAGCCGGAAAGCAAGATGTTTTTTATTTCTTCATCACCGAAATACTCTTCATCACCTGATTTTAAACCAAATAAATTTAAATCATTAATATGTTCTTCTATTAGCGGTGATAAAGAAGGCCTCGTTCCATGAATAACCTGTGCTGTGTGCGCAGTATAGCTAGCATAACTTATTGGAAATAGCTGAAATAATATAGATACATAAAAAGCGGATTTTATAAATTGTTTAATCATTATTTTACTCATTTTTTAAATTTTTTATCCGGTATTTTTTATTTATGGCTATCCAATATTATTCCCATCAATAGTTTTAAGGATAAGTTGATTCACTTGACTACGATCCTTTTGGGAAGTAAAAATTTTCTACTAAATTATGATCAGATTAGCCATTACTTTTACAACTACATGTAGAATAATAAATTAATGCTAATTTAATCAACAAGCATATCGTTAAAAATTGTTAATGACTGTTAATATGCTAACATATTCTTGATATTGACTAATATTAGGTGACTAAATGGCGAGTTGTTTATTTTTCATGATTCGAATAATCTGCTAAAAACTCATAAGACGTTTTTACCCAAATTGCCATGAAAGTTCCTATCGCTTGTCTGTGATAAAATATTTGTATGTATATTCATCTCCGTATTGAACAAATAACTGTAAACAGTGTGACTAAATTGTATACTTCATATTACCTTAAAATAATCTCACTCATTGATTGATGATGAGATTTTGCTCAACTTTAGCAAAAAAAGTTAATAAATTAGAGACAATTTATAATAAACTCACTAGCCTGCTTATTAATTAAGTTCAATTAAAACAGTTTTCATCATAATAAATAGATGAACGAGCACAAAGCTACAATGAATTGAAAGGAAAATTATGCGTATAATCATAGTTGTTTTTTTTATGTTTTTATTAACTGCTTGCCATACACGTACAGCAGAAGATGCTTATAAAGAAGGAAAATATTTAGAAAGTATCAACCTATTAGGTGACAGCATTGAGGACAAAGGCCCTGCAGAATTTGGAAAACAAGATATACAACGACTGCAAAATATAGTCAGTAATGTCATGCAACATTATGAAACAAGCCTTTTAAACACCAATAACTCGGATTATGCCACACGAATAAAATGCTACGAAAACCTATTAGCCATGAAAATGCGATTAACTGATCGTTTTTATAGCCAAGAAATCAGTTTTTTCGATAACAAATATGATACTACTCAATTACAACAAAATATTGCTAAAGAGTACTACAATTATGGCAATTCAATCACTGGTACCGACAGTGAAAGTTATAGAATAAGAGCTGATTTATATGGAAAAGGGCTTGAGCAATACAACTATAAAAATATCGAAAGTTTGTACAAAAATGCCAATACAAAATATATACAACTTGCGGCTAAAGAGTATTATGACCAAGGTAAAATGTTAGAACGACAAGGTGATTTTAAAGCCGCTGCCGAGGCATTTAATAACGCATCGGCGGTATATCAACCACTTGGTAAGTACAAAGATAGTGATAAACTTTCTGTTGATAATGATAGAAAATACTCTACTCAACAAGCAGAGATTGCTTATGAACAAGCACAACAACTAGCAAAGACTGCAACGCATCGTTATCAATTTCGTGAAATTGCTAAATATTACGCCTCGGCTTCTTCTACTTATCGTCAATACGGATTATTTCGTGATGCAAATTCACAAGCAGATAAATATACCAAAAAAGGAAAAATTAAAGTTTATTATAATTCTTTAGAGTTAAAATCTTTTGTATTAGATATCTTAAGTAAGGACTTTATAGAATTCATTGCTTATCAACCAAGTCAGGCAGATGTCACAATCCGTATTACGACGAACGTTGAATTTTCTGATCTTGGGGAGTCTGTTAACAATGAAACCAAAACCGAACAAGTCTTTGATAAATTTGTTGAAGTGTCTGACGAAAACGGCAACAAAAAGCAAGTTAAAACCTACAAAGATCAGCAATTTAATTTAAAAACGGTGACGCATAGCAATAAATTAACCTTGACCACTGAAATTGATGTCCATGGTGCTTATAGTTACAATAAAAAATTTGACATTGTTCAAACATCGGCAAAACATGATTATATCTATTCTGGTAATGTGCCCTCTAATTTGCGCAACCATAGTGAAGGAGTGTTGAAAACTAAAGATAGCTTGCTTCAAGCAGCAAAAGAACAGCAATTAACCGAACTAAAATCACGGTTTGACGATATTATTAGAGATCTTTCATATTTATAACTAATTAAAGTTTATATTTTAATTTTTACAAAAGATAATCTAATCTCATCAGTGTGCATAATATTTATATGCACAGCAAAAATAAAATCCCACAAACAACATTATTTATTGTTTGTGGGATTTTTATTTAAGATAGATGATTAACTATTCAAGCCCAAGCACCATTCGTCCATTTTTGGTTGCTACATTAATTACATTATCTAAATCAGTATAACGACATCCGGTCACTAACAATTTAAGCTCTTCCCACATATTGCCAGTTGAAAATGGTAACATATAGTCACTAACATTATCTGTACCAATGGCAACAGGAATACCAGCAGCAGCTAGTTCATCAACTGGGGTGAGTGAGTTACGAGTAGGGCCTTGTTCTTCACGGCGTGGGCTATCGATCCAAGCAAATGGGCAGGCAATGACCATCATTTTTGCTTCTTTCATTTTTTTATAGAGTTTTTGGCGATATTCTAAACTGTGGGCTGTGATCGAAATGCTATGAATAGCAACAACGCGACCATGCATACCATGTTCAAGGGTTTTATCGGTAAGCTGTTCCGTTTCGATCTCATCTTGAGAATTAAACTGGTCAACATGTACATGCACCATTTTGCCTAATGATTTACCTGTTTGCATTAGCACATCAAGATGTTTCAGTCCCATTCCTTCACCATGATCGCGCTCATCACGACGTGGTAAACCACCAATAATATCAACTAAATCAGCGCCTTTATCGAACCAATAACGAGCTTCTTTATCGATAACGCCTTTAAGTGTTTGATTGACTAATTTTATAGTGATGTCATTTTTATAGGTTTCGCGTGCTCTTAACGCGCCTCTAATTGCCCGTTCTTGAGCGATAGGGTCAATATCAACAAACGATCCCATTGCACTCACACCTTGCTCAATCATCCGTTCAACCGCCATACTAAAATGGCGATAGTAATCATCTTCGCTCATTGATGCCTTGACTTTATCTAATGTATCCCATTTTTCAATTAAGGTCTGTTTTTGATAAACATCAAAACTATCAACCGAAATAGTAAAAGCACGATCGGCATGCATATGAGCATTAACCCATCCGCCATTTTGTTTAATTTTATTCATTAAATAGGCTTTTAAACTTTGGTCTCTTGTGGTTAACAACATGTTTTTATGTTCAATCATAATGTGCCTCTACAATGCAATTATTTTAAATAAAGTGGATAAAATCGAGCGCAATAGGCAAAAAAAATCCCCCAAAAAGGAGGATAAAAGTAATATCAATAATTTTATTTAGTAGGATTATTGATTTACAAGTGTTCATTGCGCTTATACCTAATCAATTAAAAATTGCAGAAATTCTAACCAAAATATTTTTAATAGCAAGCACTATAATTCATAAAATATATAAATAAATGAAATGGTTAAAGTATTATTTTTTAGATTTTATACTGAAAAAAAAGTGTTCAATAAATATAAATTACTCATATAATAAAAAATTAAATGGTAACTTATTATTTAATAATAATAATTAAACGTCACAAAAATGAGATTATTCATCTCATTATTCTGTTTTGGATTATTCGTAATACCAAGCGTATACTGTGCTAACCAATTATTTTGAAATATAGGGCAGTTAACATGAGCCAATTAAATATCGTTGCTACAATCACCGTTAAACCAGAATTTTATAATGCATTTCAACCGATATTTAAACGATTAGTCGCAGGTAGTAGAGCCGAAG
Organism: Gilliamella sp. ESL0254; assembly: GCF_013344985.1. NCBI lineage: Bacteria > Pseudomonadati > Pseudomonadota > Gammaproteobacteria > Orbales > Orbaceae > Gilliamella > Gilliamella sp. ESL0254. The sequence goes on along the minus strand of NZ_JAAEDU010000001.1, from coordinate 948,042 downwards.
CAGGTTGCGTGCGCTATGAACTTAATCAAGGTATTGATAACCCTAATATTTTTGTTGTGATCGAAACATGGGCTTCACAGCAGGCAATTGATTTTCACAATGCAACGCCTCATTTTGTCGAATTTGCCAACTTTGCTAAAGATCACGTTGATGGGTTAGAAATTAATATAGTTAAACAAATCATGTAGCTTAAAAGTTGATTATGATAGTTAGCTACTTAAGGTTAACTATCATGTTTATTAATCAAAGAGTTCGATTTTTACACTTCGTGAATCACTTCGCCCTAGGTCATCAAGCACTAAAATTTTAAACGTTCCGCTTTGTGTTGGGATCCAGTTAATTGCCTTTCGGGGATCGGTTTGCCCAATAAAATTGTCATTGACAAACCAATAAAGTGTTTTAACATCACCATCACTATTAGCGGTAAAACTAATTTGTTCATTTTTTTGTTTTGTTGTTCTAAATTGATAAACCACATTTTTGAGAGGTGACGTTATTTTAGGGGGTTCACCTAAATAGCTTTGTGATGAACGACAATGTTTTGTTGAAGGGGGGGCTTTTTTCGGGATACCTGCTTTGGCAAAAATAGCAGCTAAATCGGACGGCCAATATTCAAAAACAGCTAAGTGGGATGTGGCTAAATCATAAGGAGGGCAAACCGCTTTACCTGTTTGATTATCGACCATAACTGGTCTGAAAATAGTATCAGGATTAATGGGGGATACCCCAGGAATAAACCACGTTTTGCCTTTTGCTTTACACCATTGGGTAAGTAAATTGCCACTGGTTAGGCAAATATCAATGCGTCTTAAATTTGGCGGTAATGGGCGATAGGGCGCACGCAAGTTAGGATAATAAGCGTTAATACTATCAACGATATTAAAAAAGAGTGGTGTAGCAGCGTCAACGCCTACAAAGGCATTATTGCCACTACCATCAAAGTTACCAAGCCAAACCACCATAGCATAGTGTCCAAAAGTCCCTGCAGTCCAAGCATCACGAAAGCCCCATGAAGTACCCGTCTTCCAAGCAACAGGGACTACATTTTTTTGCATTTTGCTCAGCACATCTTGTGGACGGGTATTTTGTTTTAACATATCGATAGTCATAAATGCCGCTTGCGGGCTTAACAACTTTTCCGGTTCGGGAAGTGTTTCTGATTCGGTAAATTGCAGTGGTTGCCAGCGTCCCTCATTAGCTAGCATGGCATATAAGCCAACTAATTCTTGCTGGCTCACTTCACCGCCCCCCAACACTAAAGACAAGCCATAATGCGCTTCGTCGGCGAGCTTTTGGATATGGGCGTTGACTAAAAATTGGTAAAAAGTGGGATTATTCAATTTTGATGCAACCCATACCGCAGGAATATTACGGCTATGAATTAACGCATCGGTAGCCGAAATAGGGCCACGAAAGTTGCGATCGAAATTTTCGGGGGTGTATGAACCAAAATCGGTTGCTACATCTTTTAAAATGGTCCGGGGATGCAAAACACCTTGATCAATGCCAAGCGCATAAATAAACGGTTTAAGCGTCGAGCCCGGTGAACGTTTGGCAAGTGTACCGTTCACTTGACCTTGAATTGAATTATCAAAATAATTAGCCGATCCGATCAGCGCTTTAACCTTCATTGTTTGGGTATCAACCAAAATCACTGAGGCATTATTAATGCCTTTCAAACGATTGCGCTCAATAAACGCGTTGACTTGGCGATGGATGATTTTTTGCAGATTGCTGTCTAATGTGGTTTTGACTTTTTGGGTTTGGTCGTTTTTCTGGTGAATGATTTGATTCACAAAATGGGGCGCCACAAAGGGCACTTGTTCTGGTTGACGCAAAACCAACTTTTGCGAAAAAAGCGCTGCAATATGGCTATCAACATGATATTTTTCTTGCCAACGATCAAATAATTGATTTCTTGCTTTAACTAATGCTTTACCTGCAAATCCTGTTTTACGATCAACTCGATAGGTTGGGGATTGAGGTAAAACCACCAGCGTTAATGCTTCGGGTAAATTAACTTGTGCAGGTGGTTTATTAAAGTAAATAAATGATGCCGCGCCAACACTTTCAATATTGCGTCCAAAAGGCGCATAATTTAAATAAGCCTCTAAAATATCATGCTTGGAATACATCAATTCTAACTGAATTGCCCTAGCTATTTGATGCAATTTACCACCAATAGTTCTAGTATTTAACCGCCAATGCATGCGTGCCAGTTGCATGGTGATTGTGGATGCGCCTTGACGATTGCCTCCAGTCAAATAAGTTGCGCCAAAAGCGCGCATCAAACTAAATGGATTAACACCAATATGATAATAAAACCACTGATCTTCGTGCAGTAACAAGCCGTTAACAATATCGGGCGAAATATCTTCTAAAGGCGTCCATAAACGATAACGATCATCATTGGCTAATGTCATGCGAATTAACTGGTCACTGTCATCATAATAGCGCTTTGAAAAGCTTAGTGATTCTGAAAGTGGGGGATGTGGATATAAACGAATAGCAAAAATTGTAATAAATAACAGCAACAAAGCCATTAACTTATTTTGATGACGAACAATAAACCTGATCATATTTAGTTAATAGTCCAAAATGCTAGGCATGTTAGCAAAAACTGCCACCCATGCATTCACATCGGTGGCAGTTTACTTACATTTTTTCAACCGTCTTAATACCTAACATATCAAGACCAATTTTTAGTGTTTTCGCTGTTAAACAAGCTAATTTCAAGCGGCTTTGCTTCAAGCTTTCGCTGTCGGCTGTTAAAATAGGACAGTTTTCATAAAAACTTGAAAACAGCGTCGCAATTTCATAAAGATAAGCACAAAGTACATGCGGTGTACCTTCTCTTGCCACGATTGAAATTGTTTCGTCAAATTGAATTAAACGAGTCGCTAAGGCACGCTCTTTATCGGTTTCTAAACTAATATTACCTGTTAAGCTGTCTTCGGCAATATTTGATTTTTTAAATATTGATAACACACGGGTATAAGCATATTGTAAATAAGGTGCGGTATTGCCTTCAAATGACAGCATATTATCCCAATCAAAAACATAATCGGTGGTACGGTTTTTGGAAAGATCGGCATATTTAACTGCACCGATAGCGACTGCATCGACGATTTCGGCAAGCTCACTTTCTGTTAAGTCAGGATTTTTGCTACGAATTAATGTTGTTGCACGTTCACAAGCTTCATCTAACAAATCATTTAATTTAACGGTATCGCCAGAACGTGTTTTAAATGGCTTACCATCTTTACCTAGCATCATACCAAACATATGGTGCTCAAGTTTTAAAGATTCGGGCACATACTTGGCTTTATGAATAATTGTCCAAACTTGCTCCAAATGTTGATGTTGGCGAGAGTCAGTATAATAAAGAATACGATCAGCGTGTAACGTTTCGTAACGGTATTTTGCGCAAGCAATATCGGTTGTAGCGTAAAGATAACCACCATCCCGTTTTTGGATGATAACACCCATCGGCTCACCTTCTTTGTTTTTATACTCATCTAAAAACACAACAATCGCGCCTTCGCTTTCAACGGCTAGCCCTTTTTGTTTTAAATCGGCAACAATACCCGGTAGCATACTGTTATAGATGCTTTCGCCCATGGTGTCTTCAACTGTTAACGTAACATTTAAACGTTTATAAGTGGCAATATTTTGCGTCATGGTAATATCAACCAATTTTCGCCACATCTCGCGACAATATTCATCACCACCTTGTAGTTTTACTACATAATTACGGGCTTTTTCGGCAAACACTTCGTCTTCGTCATAATGTTTTTTGGCAGCGCGATAGAAAGATTCTAAATCAGATAGAGCCATATCATTGGCATGCTCATTTTGCATTTTTTCAAGATACGCAATTAACATACCAAATTGTGTTCCCCAATCACCAACATGGTTAGCACGAATAACGTTATGCCCTAAAAACGATAAAACGCGAACACTGGCATCACCAATAATGGTTGAACGCAAATGCCCAACATGCATCTCTTTAGCGACATTAGGTGCTGAATAATCAACCACAACTGTTTGTGGTTTTGCGGGTAAAGTGATATTAAGTTTATCACTGATTAAAGCAACTTCATTTTGCTCGGCAATCCAGTTATTTTTTAAAAAGATATTGATAAAGCCTGGACCTGCAATTTCAACTTTTTCGGCAATATCGTCAATATCTAAATGTTGTAAAACCGCTTGAGCAAGCTCCCGAGGCGGCATTCCGAGTTTTTTGGCTACAGACATAATGCCATTTGCTTGATAATCGCCAAATTGCACTTTAGCTGATTGCTTAATTAGAGCGTCGCAGTTTTTATCTGCACCTGCCATAATCATTGCTTGCGAAACACGTTGCGTTAATAATTGTTGAATATTCACACTAAACCTAATCTATATATACTAAAATAGCTAATATCATACCGAGAAAGTGAAGAATTGTCACTGATTGGATATGGTGAAGGATTCTTGTTTTTTAAAAGAAAAATTAAAAGAACTAATAAAATCAATTTATTATGAATAATTTTGTCTGAAATTTGAGAGAGATATTTTGACCATCAAAACTACAAACGTCAGCTCCCGCCAACCCAAATATTTTATTAACCAAAACAAAAACTTATTTTTGTTCAAAAAACGGTCAGGAAAGGTATTGATTTTATTTAAGTTTTTATCTGTTGGTTTTTAGTCAAAAAACACCATCAAAACCATTTCTCAAAGCATACTACTAAAAGCTTAACCCCAACCCCTTAACAAAACTTTACAAAATTTTAACAAAAAAAGTAGCGCATAATTAATCAACAGCTTATAATTTAAGCGCTTTTAAAGCAGGGAAATGCTCATTAGCTGAGCAGTCAATTATAAAAAATCCAAATAAAACAAAAATTTACTTGACAGGATAATCGAAATGCGCTATCATACTTGGCATCTGGCATCTGGCATCTGGCCTGCCAAACCTACGCCCTAAATCTTTTTCAATTTCACCGTAGTCCAAAAAAGACTCAATTTTCATTTTTATCACCGAAGTTATCTAAATCATCGAGCTTGGCGTTACCGCAGAGGCCGAGTTTTTTATCTTACTTATCGAAGTCACCATTGGCCTTTGCACCATTGCTGTTATTGTCGTATTCGCAAAGTTCGCAGGCGTTAACAGCTCAGACATCACAAGTTATTCGAGGTTCTGCGCCGTATTTTACGTATGATGGCGGTCGAACTAGGGCTACCACAACGGATGATTTATTGACTATCACATTACCTAATGGTACAAGGGTTACGCCGTCAATTAATACAACAAGTGCGGGAAATCCGATAATGTTACCTGCCGGAAGTACCTTTAGCGATATAAGGACTTTTGTGCCTTCCCCAAATTTTGCCTCGGATTTAGATACTATAGTGAGGGCCTATCAGAATTGGTGGGGGGATGATGATGGAGATGGTCAAGGTACTTATAATGTTACTGCGACGGGACGTTTATCAATTTCGATCATAGACAGATATGGTAACAATGTAAACTATCTTAGTAATCGTTTACTCCCATGTTGGGGACCATATAAGATGACATTAAGTGTTACAAATGGAAGTTTAAAAACTCGTTATGGCCTACCTAATCGTAGTGATTTTCCTAGTGGCACGGCAACATATTATATTTCTTCGGGAGCAGAAATCTGTTCCGTAATGCCGAATTTGTTCTATGGTGGTACAGGTCGTATCATGGGCGACAGTCCCCAAGATACTGGGCATATCGGTCCAGCTTGGGATCCTAAGAAGGGTTTTAAAGATCGCCCATCAACCAATCCCACATTATACAGCCAAAATTTTCCGACAACAGGTGCTGATCGTTTGTATTTTGATTTAGATATCGGTGGAATGGATGGAAGTCAGTTGACGTGGTCTCCTGTTTCTCATGATGGGATAACTGCAACAGTCACATGGGGAAGATACAGTGATAATTGGCTTATTAACTCTCAGCCTGTAACGAGGGTAATGTTAAATGGTCCTAAAGCGAGTACTAGTCAGATAAATACAACTAGTCCTAGTTCTTTAAATGCGCCAAGTTTACCACATACTTTTGAGTTAGAGGGTAGGGATAGAAGTGGTAATGTGATGATTAAATATGGATTTGTGTTAAAACAGTGGTTCGTCAATCGTAACAATAGAGCAGCGACGCAGCCTGAGCATTCCTCTTGGTGTAGTAGGTTAGGTTATCGTCTTCCTAAGATCAAGGACTTGACTAACCATCGGTGTGGTATCACAAGTGCTTTTCCATGTTATGGAGGTATAAACGGGGCCACTCCGTGGGGGTCTAAGGGTTTTTACATGCGTCATATTGGTGCTGGGTTTTTCTCTGAATGGGGCCGCATGTCTGATTACGTCGGTGCGAACTTCGTTGACAGCTTCTATTATTGGACGGATGATGTTATTAATGGCTCAGGGTTCCATGTCACGCTCGGCGGTACCGTGCGCAAAGAAAGAACTTCTTACAACTACTATGGCCTTTGCACCACGCCTTAGATTCTAATCCTTAGGCTGTGGGGATACTTATGGTGTAAATAAAAAATAATTTATCAAAGAACAGCACCCTGCACAGTTGGCGTGCTGAGTAATTAAAAAGTGCATGCCAAGCGGTTTTGCTATTTAATAGCAAAACCGTTTCCTTCAATTTAAAAGACTAATCAATATTGGCAAACTTATGGCTTTGTACACTAAGTAGCCATTTATTATCAAAGCGATCTTTGTTGATTTTCCCCAATAGTTCAATGGTTTCAAACATATTAAACGCACCATTTTTTTCGCACGGTGAAAGGTAATAGCGTTTGGCGTGAATTTGAGTTTCGATATATTGGCAAAAAGGGATAAAATCAGCATGATTTTCGGCAACAATCCGCACTTCATTGGCAGTAGTTTGTACTATTTCTTGATAGCGTGACCGATAACAAAACTTAGGGCTAAGAGCTATATAATCTATAAGCGGATCAACTTTGCCAAGTCCATTACTTTCAATGGCAATAAAATAACCCGCATTTTTTAATGGTACAAGCAATTGAGATAATGCTTTAACCATAGTCGGTTCGCCGCCAGTAATAATAATGTTTTTGCTGTTATATTCACTCACTCTAGCAAGCAGCGTATCTAACGTAATCCGGGTAAATTGGCGGAAATTAGTATCACACCAAGCACAATTTAAATTGCACCCAGCAAAACGGATAAAAACAGCAGGCATGCCTGTATTATAACCTTCGCCCTGTAAAGATTCGAAGATTTCAACAATGCGAAATTCGATCATTTTTGGCTCCGATGATATTCACAATATGAAGTTGGCGTTTCCCATAATTTGATCATCGAAACAGGCAAATATTGCGACAGGCAATCAAATATGAATTTGCTCATTGCTTCAGCAGTAGTGCGGCATGGAAAGGCAAAAATTTTGCGCTCCATTTCTTGTAGTAACGTGGCTATACGGCACTCATTTGGGTTATTTTGGTTGTAAAGATAAGCGTGATCCAGTGGATCAATAATATGCTGTTTAACAATCATTTTTAGATCAGCATAATCCATGACCATGTCTTGACTCGAACCAGTATCGATAAGATCACCGCTAATTTCGACTAATAAGCGATAAGTATGACCATGCAGATTGTGACACTTTTTATTGTGCCCATCTAGCATATGACAGGCGTCAAATTGAAACTCTTTAGCTATTTTGAACATTTTATATTCCTAGTTTTTTTACGTGGGATGGGTTACGAACCACGGTTAGCTAACCTAACAAAATAAAGGCGCTAATATAATAGATAAAAGCTGAGTTGTCATCTTGCAAGTTTTATTTAAAACAACATTGAGTGGTAATTGATTGAATTGCGATCATCTTTATTTTTAACGCTAGTTAAGCTTTAAATATTTGCTGATCTTGCTGTATAAATTTTATAAAAAATATTCTAAATTTGCTCTTGAAATTTAGATTGCAACACACATTTAGATCACATGCAAATGGGTTGAATGTGTTAAGCATTGAATCCAAATCTATTGCTCAGGAGATAAATACTATGAGGTTAGATAAATTAACAAACAAGTTTCAACAAGCTTTAGCTGATGCGCAGTCAATGGCATTAGGTAAAGACAATCAATATATAGAGCCTGTGCATGTTCTATCAGCCATGCTTAATCAAGAAGGTAGCAGTGTAACGCCATTATTGACTACTGCTGGTGCAAATGTCGCTGTTTTGCAACAAGAATTAACGCAAGCCATTGATCGATTACCCCAAGTTCAAGGTGTGGGTGGGGATGTTATGCCATCACAAGAGTTTGTTCGTGTATTAAATCTATGCGACAAATTATCCCAAAAAAATGGCGATAGTTATATATCATCAGAACTCTTTATATTAGCCGCTTTAGAAGACAAAGGTAGCTTAAGTGATATTCTTAAAAGATCAGGCGTCAATAAAGACAAATTTAGCCAAGCAGTCAATCAAGTAAGAGGTAGCGATAACGTGAACGACCCTAATGCAGAAGATCAACGTGGTGCTCTTAAAAAATATACTATTGATTTAACTCAACGAGCAGAACAAGGTAAGCTTGATCCTGTTATTGGTCGTGATGAAGAAATTCGCCGAACAATTCAGGTATTACAGCGCCGTACTAAAAATAATCCGGTATTAATTGGTGAACCAGGCGTGGGGAAAACCGCCATTGTGGAAGGTTTAGCTCAACGTATTGTTAACCGCGAAGTGCCTGAAGGATTGCGGAATAAACGCGTTTTATCGCTAGATATGGGCGCATTAATTGCGGGTGCTAAATATCGTGGTGAATTTGAAGAACGGTTAAAAGCCGTGCTTAAAGACTTAGCAAAAGAAGAAGGTCGCATAATATTGTTCATCGACGAAATCCATACCATGGTTGGTGCAGGTAAAAGCGATGGTGCAATGGATGCCGGTAATATGCTAAAACCTGCATTAGCGCGTGGAGAATTGCACTGCGTGGGCGCAACAACACTAGATGAATATCGTCAATATATCGAAAAAGATCCGGCATTAGAGCGTCGTTTCCAAAAAGTCTATGTTGCTGAGCCAACAGTTGAAGATACTATTGCCATTTTGCGTGGCTTAAAAGAACGTTATGAACTGCATCATCATGTACAAATTACCGATCCGGCAATTGTGGCTGCGGCAACGTTATCGCATCGTTATATTTCAGATCGCATGTTACCTGACAAAGCAATTGACTTAATTGATGAAGCTGCATCCAGCATTCGTATGCAAATGGATTCCAAACCTGAATCTTTAGATCGACTTGAAAGGCGCATCATTCAACTTAAACTTGAACAACAAGCGCTTAAAAAAGAGTCTGACGACGCCAGTAAAAAACGACTTGAGATGTTAAACGATGAACTTTCCGAAAAAGAAAAGGAATATGCATCACTTGAAGAAGAATGGAAATCAGAAAAGGCAGCTGTTTCGGGCACGCAAAGCATCAAAGCTGAGCTAGAAAAAGCGCGTACTGAAATAGAGCAAGCACGTCGAGCTGGCGACTTGAGCAAAATGTCTGAATTACAATACGGCAAAATACCAGAGCTCGAAAAGAAACTTGCTTCAGCAACTCAGTTAGAAGGCAAAACCATGAAGTTATTGCGTAACAAAGTGACCGATAACGAAATTGCCGAAGTGCTATCTAAAGCGACAGGTATTCCGGTTTCTAGAATGCTTGAGAGCGAAAAAGACAAACTATTACATATGGAAGATGCTTTACATAAACGTGTCATTGGCCAAAACGAAGCGGTATTAGCGGTTGCTAATGCAATTCGCCGTAGCCGAGCAGGGCTTTCAGATCCAAACAGACCAATTGGATCGTTCCTATTCTTAGGACCAACAGGGGTAGGTAAAACCGAGCTTTGCAAATCACTGGCTAACTTTATGTTTGATAGCGAAGATGCCATGGTGCGTATAGATATGTCAGAGTTTATGGAAAAACACTCTGTTGCTCGCTTAATTGGTGCACCTCCGGGTTATGTTGGTTATGAAGAAGGCGGGTACTTAACAGAAGCAGTTAGACGTCGACCTTATTCAGTCATTTTACTTGACGAAGTCGAAAAAGCGCATCCAGATGTCTTTAATATCTTACTGCAAGTTCTCGATGATGGACGCTTAACTGATGGCCAAGGTCGCACGGTTGATTTTCGTAATACCGTCATAATTATGACATCAAACTTAGGATCTGACCTAATTCAAGGTCAAGTTGATCTAAGTTATGACGAAATGAAAGCGCTAGTGATGACAGTTGTTGCTAAACACTTTAGACCAGAATTTATCAATCGTATTGACGAAACAGTGGTCTTCCACCCACTCGGTCAAGAAAACATCAAAGCGATTGCAAAAATTCAATTAGCACATGTTGAAAAACGGTTAGATGAACGTGGTTACCAATTGGATATCTCGGATGCAGCGTTGGAACAACTTGCTAAAGTCGGCTTTGACCCAATTTATGGGGCAAGACCACTAAAACGAGCAATCCAACAAGAGATCGAAAACCCATTGGCACAGCAAATACTGTCTGGCAAACTAGTTCCGGGTAAAACCATTCATCTAGATTTAGTTGGCGACAATATCGAAGCTAAACAGTAATTAACCATCAAACAACAAACCGGCCTTTATGGTCGGTTTTTTTATGCCACTAAAATAAACACCATAACAACCGTTTGAAAATAAAAATAACTTTAATTTTTTATATAAAAAACAATTGCTTTAATTTATAATTAAAAAAATCAGGATAGGATATTTAGGTGTCTAATGAACCATAACTACAAATTTACCGTGCACGCTGCAGATAAAGGCTTTTCCACTTTTATCCAAATGTTATTTCTTCTATTTGTGTTTATCATACCAACAGCAATTTTTATTTATCTTCTATTAACTTGTACTTCAAAAAATTGGATGGTGCCAGTAGGCATCTGTGTTGGGTATCTCATAATCACCGCGGCGGCTTTTCGATTAGGCTTTTATCTTACAGTAAAAAAACAGCAAGAAAATCTACAAATCAGCATTGATGAACACAACCTAACCCTATCATCTGAAATACGACCAACAACGGTAATCCCACTACAACGAATCCACATCTTCTTTATCCATACTCTTGACTCTATTAAATTGGATTGTATCCGTATCAAATTAAATATTGAAAATATTGGCAATAAAGACACAATACTTGATTTTTCTATTGAACAAAAACCATCATCAAGCACCGAAATCAAAGATAACTTTCTAGCTTTTCAACAGTTTATTGATATCTTTTATAAAAATGTCATCGAGAACAAATTCGAATTAATTGCAAGGGAAGTTGGCGAACCGGTTCCTGATTCAGAAAAAAAGATTTATGCAAGGAAGTAACGTTTGTATAAAAATATAAATAGAGTAAGAAAACCACTAATTAAACGCCGTATAGGCGGTTTAGAAATACTGCAAGTACAGGGTAAAAAAACAACGACCCTTAACGCCGCATAGGCGTTTAATTCAAATAAAATCAATTATATAATTATAAAAACATAATATTTTCCAAATAAGGATGGCTATATTGTTTGTCTTATTCCAGCGTCAGAATGTGCCGACAACAGTTGTCTGGAACAAATTTGAACATCTGAGCACAGCGAAGATGACCTCGTAGAGGCGAGTATCAGGATGATACGAGTAGTGCCGAAGGCCACATTCTGCAGCCAAAGCGCGGGATTGCAAAGGGAATTCGCTTTAATTCCCTTTGCTCGGACGTGGTCACGATAGCTATTTTGTTCACTAAAGGTCAAAACGTCCGAAACCACCGCACCCAATCCATCCTATTCACCAAAACAAAAAAAGACCTAATTTTCCGCCAAAAATCGGTCAGAAAAGATATTGATTTTATTAAAGTTTTTTCTAGCTGTTTTTTATTCAAAAAACCTCACCAAAACCATTTCCCAAAACACGCCACCAAAAGCTCAACCTTATGCACTTAACAAAACTTTACAAATATTTAACAAAAAAAGTAGCGCATTATTAGTCAAGCGGTTATAATTTAAGCGCTTTTAAAGCAAGGGAGTGCTCATTAGTTGAGCGGTCAATTATAAAAAATTCAAATAAAACAAAAATTTACTTGACAGGATAATCGAAATGCGCTATCATACTTGGCATCTGGCATCTGGCATCTGGCATGCCAAACCTATGCCCTAAATCTTTTTCAATATCATCGTAGTCAAAATCAGACTCCATTCTTATTTTTATCACCGAAGTCATCTAGCTTAATAAACTCGCCGAGTTTATCGGTAGTGTTGTTGTCGAGGCAGAGATTCAATCTTTTATCGTTCTTATCAAAGTCTCCGCTATGGATTGCGGCGTTATTGTTTTGGTTGTGTTCATTTGGTGCACAGGCCTTAACAGCGCAAACCTCAAGGGTCATTGAGGGGAGTGGGCCGTATTTAACATCTGATGGAGGCCAAACCAAGGTAACAGACCTTGAATCGTTGTTCACCATTACGTTGCCTTATGGTGGAAAGGTCACGCCGTCAACGAATACATCAAGTAGGACAAATCCAATGGTATTATCAACATGGCGTACTTTGGGTGAGATAAAGACTATTTTTCCACCATCGACCACTTTTGTGCGTTTAAATGATTTAGTCAATACTTATCATTATTGGGGAGATGATGATGGAGATGGACAGGGTACTAATGGTGTAACGGCGACAGGGACTTTATGGCTTTCGTTACATGATAAGAATGGAGATACTGTACGTCCTAATGATAGATTAGATGCATGTAAGGCGCCTTATAGGGTAACAATAGGTTTAAACCCCGATGGTGCTAGTTTAACTACACAGTATGGCGTGCCAAATCGACGTGTATTTTCAACCACTAATGACAGGGAGTATTATTATTTCAAACCAAATGCAAATTGTTTGGTTTTTATGCAGTCGGCAAGGCCGAATTTGTTATATGGTGGTACTACTGGCATCAATTCTAGTGACAACCCTCGCTACTCAGGCCCATCTAACATATGGAGTCCTACAAAGGGTTTTTTGACTCAGTCAACGCGTTCATCATCTTATGACCAAAATTTTCCTACAACGGGTGCCGATGGGTTGTATTTTGACTTAGAGATGCCTACTGGAGTTAATGCAAGTCAGTTGACGTGGTCTGTTGTCACGAATGGTAATATAACAGCTACGGTGACAAGTGTTACACCTAGTGATAGTTGGATTCCTAGTGTTGATAGGGGAAAAGTTGTCGCACGAGTTAAGTTAAGTGGTCCTAGGGCGGATAGTGCTCGGATACGTTCAAATTATCCTAGTCCTCTAGATGTACCCACTTTGCCACAGACATTTGAGTTGGTGGGTAGGGATAGTGATGGTAATGGGGTGAAGTATGGATTTGTCTTAAAGCAGTGGTTCGTCAATCGGGGTATTTCTACGGGTAACCGGTCTACCCACTCCAATTGGTGTAGTCGTTTGGGTTATCGTCTTGCTAGGGTAAGAGATTTAACCAATGAGGTTTGTTCTGGTGAAAATTCAGGAAGTTGGTGTCAAGGTTCTGTCGGCGCCACACCTAGTTCATCTAATAATACTTATATGCGTCACATAGGTGCAGGGTTTTTCACTGAGTGGGGCCGCATGATTAATTACTCTGGTGCGGAGTTCGTCCCCAACACCTACTGGACGAGCGACGTAGTAAGTAGTAGCGAAGGCTTCGCTGTCAACGGGGGCGACGGCAGAGTTGACCGCAATAACTTTGCCGATACCGTTTACGCTGTTTGCACCACACCTTAGCTTTTATTTCTTAGTCCTTAATCCTTAGACCGCGGGGCGGTTATGGTGCAGATAGAGGATAATTTATCAAAGAATAACGCCCCCGCATAAGTTGGGCGTTTTCCCTTAGGGTTGCGTTGTTGTGGTGAAGCTACAATCGCGCCGCCCACGCCGCCGCCTACGCTGAAAGCGTGGCTTTCGATGGCTCAAGGGCAAAATAAATAAGAATAACCAAGCAGTTGGTGGTAATGATAAGTGTTTGCTGTGTACTTTAACATAGTGGTGTTAATTCGACTAATGGCATCTATTAAATGCTTGGAATAATATGCCTAACAATAAAATGAGCACTACAACACAGCATTTATTTATCACCCAAGGCTTTCAACCTAAAATTGTCACGCAAACTTGCTGATAAAAGGACGAGAGTGAGGGGATATTGTTAAACCATCGATATGCGCATCTTAGGTTGCAACTTCCCGACTGCGGGGTGCGGAATGGCTTTTGATTTAGTTATATCAAAACGCCAACTGACTTGGCCCTCAAAACCACTCAAAACACAACCACCCAAAGCTAAAAATTCCCCACAAAAATCGGTCAGGAAAGGTATTGATTTTATTAAGGTTTTTTCTGTCTGTTTTTTCACAAAAACAACGCCTCCATAAATTGCTCTAAAAACCTCCATTAAGCAATTCGGTTATAAGATAGCAGTAGGAACAAGCCCAATTGTGCGTTAAAATAGCTTACATTATTACAATAAATTACCAAGGAAATCGCATGACAACCGAAATGACAACACTCGATAAAATCAAAAAACAAATTGCTGAAAACCCGATTATTCTATATATGAAAGGATCGCCAAGATTGCCAAGTTGTGGCTTTTCGGCTCAAGCGGTGCAGGTTTTATCGCAATGTGGCGAGCCATTTGCTTATGTTGATATTTTACAAAACCCTGATATTCGTGCCGAATTGCCTAAATTTGCTAATTGGCCAACGTTTCCACAATTATGGGTGGAAGGCGAATTAGTAGGTGGCTGTGATATTATGTTAGAAATGTTTCAAGCTGGTGAATTGCAAACGCTTATTAAGCAAACTGCTGAAAAGCATAAATCTTAATTAAGCGACGAATTAAGCGCGCAACTTTAGCGCGCTTTTTTGTGTGAGTTATACTACGAGTAAATTAATTTTCGATTGTATTTATCTGTTTATTCGTTTTTAGTTTATTGCGCACTGTTATGGTTCTGTTCTTGTTGTGTCTCTGTTTCACTATCTATAGCCGCTAAAGGCCATCCCCCAAGCGATTTAAGTCGATTAACAATTTTACAAAAAAGTATAGCGGTTTTTTGCGTGTCATATAGCGCGCTGTGGGCTTGTTTATGATCGAAGGTGATTTGCGCCACTTGGCAAGCCTTGGCTAGCACCGTTTGCCCAAAAACTAGACCACTGAGCGATGCAGTGTCAAAGGTAGCAAATGGATGAAAAGGGTTACGCTTGATGCCTGAGCGCTCAGCCGCTGCCATTAAAAAGCTGTGATCAAAGTGCGCATTATGTGCAACCATTACCGCGCGCGTGCAGTTGCTGTCTTTTATGCCTGTTCTGACCATTTTGAATATCTCGTCTAAGGCTTGCCTTTCGTCCACGGCAGCGCGCAGTGGATTGTCAGGATCGATACCGTTGAAGGCGAGTGCCGCGGGCTCTAAAATGGCTCCATTAAATGGGGTTACATTAAATTGCAAGGTTTGATCTGGCTCTAACCAGCCGTCGGGTGTCATTTTTAAGGTAATGGCGGCGATTTCTAAAATGGCGTTGAGTTTTGAATCGAATCCTGAGGTTTCAATGTCAATGACAACGGGATAAAATCCACGAAAGCGTTCACATAATTTGGCGTTTGGCACAACAATTTATCTTATTTGTCAAAAAAGGCTATTATGCCAGTTTTTAAACGGTTCGCCTAGTATTGGCTTTAAGCGTTTGTTGTTAATCTATTTTCTCTAAGTTTTATGCAAATCACATTAAGATAAACGAGTAGATGCGCTTATTAGCTAAAGCGATTATAATTATCCCCTATGTTTTGATGATTTTAAAACCGAGCAGATTATGCATCACTTAGAATTAGAGCAGATTATTAATAACGAGTTGCAAATTGCTCGTTATCGGGACTATGCACCAAATGGACTGCAAGTGCAGGGGCGTGCGCAAGTCAATAAGATTGTGACAGGCGTGACCGCTTGCCAGTTATTGTTAGATAAAGCAGTCGAACTACAAGCCGATGCCGTGCTAGTACATCATGGCTATTTTTGGAAGAATGAAGTACAAACCATTACCGGCATTAAATATCAACGAATAAAAACACTATTAACTAACGATATTAATCTATATGGTTACCACTTGCCGTTAGATGGTCACCCCATTTTGGGTAATAATATTGAGCTGGCTAATTTATTGGGTATTTCGGTCGATAAGCGTAATGATATCATCGATTTACTTTTTACTGGCACACTAAATACTCCACTCACAGCTTTACAATTTAAACACCAGCTTGAGCAACTGTTACATAATAATAAACGGCAAGTGCTGTTTTGTGGTGATAACGCACCGCAAGTGATTAAGCGCATTGCGTGGTGCAGTGGTGGTGGACAAGATTATATTGAACAAGCAGCGCAAATGGGCGTGGATGCCTTTTTTACTGGCGAAGTGTCAGAGCGCACCATTCATATTGCACGCGAATATGGTATTAACTTCTATGCGGCAGGGCATCATGCAACCGAGCGTTATGGTATTGAAAAACTAGGGAAATGGTTAGCGAGTAGTTATGGTGTTGAGGTTATTTTTGTTGATATTGATAATCCTGCATAACAAAAGTTGAATTTACCTTAGAAATATCGCATACTTATTCGCAGATTTTTTATTCTTTACCCTATGTTATAAACCGATTATGTGAGAGGTCATTTTATGTTTACAGGAAGTCTGGTTGCACTTGTTACTCCCATGGATACGAAAGGAAACGTTGACCACGTAAGCTTAAAAAAATTGGTTGAATACCATATTGCTAATGGGACATCGGGTATTGTTTCGGTCGGTACTACTGGCGAATCGGCTACGCTTGATCACCATGAGCATATCGATGTTATAAAACGAACAATTGATTATGCCGATGGGCGTATTGCTATTATTGCTGGTACTGGTGCAAACGCAACGAAGGAAGCTATTGAATTAACCAGCCGGGTTGAAAATATCGGTGTTGTCGGTTGCTTAACTGTTGCGCCTTATTATAATAAGCCAACACAAGAAGGCATGTATCAACACTTTAAAGCTATTGCCGAAAGCACTGCATTGCCACAGATTTTATATAACGTACCTGGGCGCACTAGTAGTGATATTAAACCTGAAACCGTTGGGCGTTTAGCGAAGATCAAAAATATTGTTGCGTTAAAAGATGCAACAGGTGATCTTTCAAGAGTTTACCCAACTCGCAAATTGGTCGGTCCTGATTTTAAATTATTAAGTGGCGATGATTCAACATTTTTAGACT
The DNA here is from genome assembly GCF_013344985.1 of Gilliamella sp. ESL0254. Lineage (NCBI taxonomy): Bacteria > Pseudomonadati > Pseudomonadota > Gammaproteobacteria > Orbales > Orbaceae > Gilliamella > Gilliamella sp. ESL0254. The sequence continues at coordinate 930,748 of NZ_JAAEDU010000001.1, read as the reverse complement.
TTATGATTTTAGGTGGCGATGGAGTGATTTCGGTCACTGCCAACGTAGCAGCCAAAGCCGTTGCAACTGTTTGTCAGCTTGTGGTTAATAACCAAATTAAAGAGGCACGCAGTTTAAATGATACTTTGATGACTTTACATCATAATTTATTTATTGAACCCAACCCAACGCCAGCTAAATGGGCTTGCGCAAGATTAGGTTTAATGCAAAGCGCAACAATTCGGTTGCCACTGGTATCGCTAAGCACTTCGTCAATTCCAGCGGTTGAGCAAGCGTTAAAAGAGGCAAATTTACTGTAATAGTTTTGTATAACCTTTAATTAAAAAGCAGATATCTATGTTAAATAATACATTGAACAGAACCTTATTTAAAAGCAATGTCCTTAAAAAAACGGCGATTTTGTCCGTTGTGGCTTCTTTGTTCCTTGCGGGTTGTGGTAGTGATCAGAACTTTAAGCGCGAAGTCGAAGGTAACGAAGATTATCTTCAATCTCCCTCTTTAAAACCGTTAATCATTCCCGAAGGCGTTTCAGTACCAACTGCAACAAGTGACTTTTATGTTGATAAAACCGAGATTAAAGGCAATTTAGGCAAACAATTGGATATTAGACCGCCAAGTTTACCAATCCCAACAGTGCCAGATGCTTTTGCGGTTTATAATAGTGGTTCAGTTACCTTTAATGCACCATTAAGTAATCAAGTGTGGGAACGCATTCCTAATAGCTTAAGCAAAAGAAATATTTCAATCGCTAGCCAAGATAGCAACGCTATTCAAACAAATAAAGCTTTTATAATCCGTGCGGATGAAGAGCAAGCGGTTGAGGCTTCTTATTCAATTAAACGTCAATTGCTAGGTGATACCGAAACAATCACTATTTTGATCACGTCGTTAACTCGTGGCACTGACGATTTAACTTCACAACCAATTGAAGTTCAACGCTATGTTGTCGGTTTGTTTAATGACATTATGGATGATGTTGCACCAGATTCAATGCGTGTAGCGCCGCCAAAAGCACAAGATAAAGAAGCTGAAAAAAATAAGGCCGAAAGTAAAAAACCAGCAACAGCCGTGAGCAGTACAAATTAAGAATAAGTTTGGAATTTAAGGAGCGTATAGCTCCTTAATTATTTATAAGCAATTTGATATAAGGTTATAAACATGAAAAAGTTGGCTGAGCTTTATCGTGGTAAAGCAAAAACGGTATATACCACCGAAAACCCTGATTTACTAATCCTTGAGTTTCGCAACGATACATCAGCATTCGATGGTTTACGCATTGAGCAGTTAGATCGTAAAGGCATGGTGAATAATAAATTTAACTATTTTATTATGACGCAATTGCGCCAAGCTGGCATTCCAACTCAAGTTGAGTCCTTATTATCTGACAATGAAGTACTTGTTAAAAAATTGCAAATGGTGCCAGTTGAATGTGTAGTGCGCAATCGCGCAGCGGGATCTTTAGTTAAACGTTTAGGGATTGAAGAAGGTCAGGTTTTAAATCCTCCTACATTTGAATTATTTCTAAAAAATGATGCATTGCACGATCCAATGGTTAACGAATCACACTGTAAAGCCTTTGGTTGGGCTAGCGATGAGCAATTAGCCAAAATGAAAGAACTCAGCTTTAAAATTAATACCATTTTGACTGATTTGTTTGATAAAGCAGGGCTGATATTGGTTGATTACAAACTTGAATTTGGTTTATTTAAAGGCGAAATTACTTTAGGTGATGAGTTTTCACCTGATGGTTGTCGCCTGTGGGAAAAGTCCACACTTAAAAAAATGGACAAAGACCGCTTCCGTCAAGGATTGGGTGGAGTGATTGAAGCTTATGAAGAAGTGGCAAAACGCATTGGTGTGCCTTTGTAATGTTTGCGCAGTTTGATATCTCTTTTTTTCTTCTTTTGGGTTTAGCGGCACTGTGTTATTTAACTCATAATAACACAGTGACATTTGCTGTACTGTTATTGTTACTGTTTAAATTAACGCCGCTTGACACTTATTTCCCGTTTTTAAATAAATATGGCTTAACTATCGGTATTGTTATTTTAACTGCCGCGATGATGGTGCCATTGGCCGATGGATCGTTAAAAATTGGTGATATTGCTAAATCATTTACTACTTGGCAATCACTATTAGCTATTTTGGTGGGTATTTTAGTCTCGTGGCTTGGCACGCGTGGTATATCGCTCATTGGTGCACATCCTACCATTATCAATGGCTTAATTATTGGCACGCTAATTGGTGTTGCATTTTTCAAAGGCATTCCAGTTGGTCCACTGATTGCTGCCGGTATATTATCGCTATTAATTGGGAAAAGTTAGTTTATGCACAATCCCAACAGCACCCGAATGCTATGGGTGTTACAGGGTGAGAGCACGCAATTATTTGAACAATTGAGCTCCATCCTTGAGCAGAACGTTGGTGATTGGGTAACTGTTACCTATCAGCCTGATTATTTGCCTAGTTCGTTAATTGCCAACGTACTCAAGCCCCATCAAACCAAACAACTATTAGGCCAGCAGTATCAACATGCTATTTTTGATGCAACGGCAGGATTTAATCTTGATGCTTTTGCCATGTTGGTTGGCACGCTAGTCAAAGGTAGTGTGTTGGTTTTGTTATTACCTAAGGATCTGTCCACTTGGTATGATCAAGATAGCTTGCGCTGGAACGAAAGCCAAAATCCGATTACTGTACCTAATTTTGTTGCACATTTAATACAAACTTTGGCCGAATTTGGTGTGTCAATCAATTCAACATCTTTGCCAAAAAACGCTATATCCGTTACATCATCTTTGCTAGTGATGAGCGATGATCCTTGTGATTTAGCCGAACAACAAGCCACATTAAAACAGTTATTAAATAGCAATAAGCCCATAAATGTATTAGTTGCTAAACGCGGACGGGGTAAATCGGCACTAGCAGGAATGTTTAGCCATTATCAACGTAGTATTGTCACTGCGCCCAATAAATCAGCATTGACGACCTTTTTTGCTTTTGCTAAGCCCGATACGCCATTTTTTGCACCTGATGAATTAATTTTGCAGTCAAAGATTGATTTTGCTGATTATCTCATTATTGACGAAGCAGCCATGATTCCGTTACCTATGCTCGAAAAACTGCTACAACTGGCAATTGCCAATAATTGTCGGATATTGTTAACCACCACCGTTGACGGATATGAAGGTACTGGACAGGGCTTTTTGTTGAAATTGCTATCAGGTAAAGCATGCCAATATTTTCATCTACACACCCCGATTCGTTGGCAGGCAGGTGATATGCTAGAGCAATTTAGTGATCGGCTATTACTTAATGGCTTATTAATTCAGGATGATAACCCTGTTACAGGCCTATCATCAACCCAATATTCAATGGTTGAACGCAATGATGTTGATTCCTTAAGGTCGATCTTTTATCTATTAAAAGTGGCTCACTATCAAACCACATTAATCGATTTAAGGCGTCTGTTTGATGCGCAAAATTTGTCGGTTTGGCAGGCAACAATAGACCATAAACAAATTGCCGCGGCACTTACACTTACCGAGGGGAATTTGCCTGATAACCTAATAACCCAAGTATGGCAAGGAACACGCCGCCCTAAAGGCAATTTAGTGGCGCAATCGCTCGTTGCTCATGCTGGTGAACGGTTAGCGGCTAAGTTGCGCTCAGTTCGCGTTAACCGCATTGCGGTTATGGAGGATTATCGACGGCAGCATATCGCAAAACAACTGGTGCAGACGATTTGTGATCATGCCAAAGTGCAAAATAAAGATTTTGTGTCGGTCAGTTTTGCTTATAGCTCGTCTAATTATCAATTTTGGACCGCTTGTGGTTTTGTCTTGGTTCATGTAAGCAGCCATAAACAAGCTAGTAGTGGCAGTTATTCGGTTATGGCGCTTAAACCAATCACCCGATCTGGAGAACTGTTAACCTATAAATTAAAACACAAACTACAGCGTAACGCCTATTGGCTGAAGGATATCATTGATTTACCGTTTAACGATATGATTATCAGCGATGGCGGTTGGCTATTATCATTAGATTTAGATGTCAATGATTTAGATGAACTTACTGGATTTGCTCACTATCATCGGCCATTCGAAGCCAGTTATGCTGCATTATGTCGATTAAATAGGTATATACAAATACACCAACAATCATCTCAAGTATTCTCTTTTCCTGTTTTATCCGCACTGTTAAAAAGCAAAAATAATCAGCCTTTAGTTATTGATTCATACCAACTTGCAGGTAAAAATGCATTAATGCAAGCTGTTAAACATGAAGTTAAAACATGGTTAGCAAAGCAGGCTAGTAATGCAATATTTTCCGAAATAGTCAGTAAAGATAGCTGATCACCATTGCAGGTTATCAAGCGGTATGTTTACAATAGTCATCATGTTTTGACTGAATTTGTTTTAACTCAATTCGTTTTAATTTAAAAGGAACTGAATGTGATGCATAATAAATTAGAAAATCAGATGCAACATCGCTATTCGCAAAATCAAACATACAACCAATCAAACAACCACAATCCAAAACGTCAACCAACAACAGGAATTGAATACTTTTTTAAAGGTTGGTCGTTAGCATTTAGTCCGGGGATTAAGCGATTTGTTTTTTTACCATTAATTGCTAATATTGTAGTTATGTCGGCACTATTTTATTGGTTTTTTACTGCCATTACTGGCATGGTGGATTGGGGATTATCGTATGTGCCGGGTTGGTTGCATTGGTTGGGCTATATTATAGTTTTTATTGTGATTTTAATGCTGGTGATTTTGTTTTGTTATTTTTTTAGTACGGTGACAAATATTATTGCCGCACCTTTTAATGGTTTATTGGCTGAACAAGTCGAAGCGCAGTTAACAGGGATGCCAGCAGTTGATACATCGTGGATGAGCATCATTAAAGATCTTCCACGGATTTTTGGTCGCGAATTTCAAAAATTGATTAATTATTTGTTATGGGCCATTCCGATACTGTTGACCTATTTTATTCCTGTTATTGGGCAATCAGTAACGCCGGTGATTTGGTTTTTATTTACGGCTTGGCAAATTAATATCCAATATGCCGATTATGCTTTTGATAACCACAAAATCACTTTTCAACGTATGCGTGAGTTACTTAAACAAGATCGGGTCGATAATTTAACTTTTGGCATGTTAGTCAGCTTTTTTACCATGGTACCGGTGCTTAATTTAATTATTATGCCTATTGCGGTTTGTGGCGCAACGGCAATGTGGGTTGATCGCTACCGTCATCAAGCACTATTTGACAGCGGTAGCCAAGATTTTCGTTAAGGGAAGTATTACTTTTTTTTCGTTGAATTTGTTGACGGCCAATCATCATCGTCGTCATCTTGATAAGGGATAGGTTTTATCCCTTTCTTTTTTTCAAGATACGCTTTATAACTCAATCGGTTTAGTGCCTTAATGGTATTAATAAAAATCCCAATTAAAATAACGACAATTATCCACCAATAATCTTTGAGCCACTCCATCGTGTTCTCCTTTAAGTTAAAATCGAAATCATCCAACTATAGCAATCATACATGCCAATAACACGATGCTAGCAATACTATACTAACAGCAATTTTTCTAAAATGCGGTGATAAATTGCGGTTAAGGTAATAATATCTTGGCAATTGGCATTTTCGTTCACTTTATGAATGGTTTTGTTAAGTACCCCAAGCTCAATTACTTGGCATCCCATTTTGGCAATAAAGCGTCCGTCAGATGTGCCGCCACTGGTGGATAGTTTGGTATCAATGTTGGTGAATTCCTTAATAGCGCTAGCAGCCGCATTGGTTAAATCGCCTTGTGGTGTTAAAAATGGATGGCCTGATAACCGCCAAGTTAAGGTGTAGTTTACATTATGTTTTTGTAAAATCTGTTCAACGCGTGTTTTAATGTCTGCGTCGGTTAATTCGCTACTATAACGGAAATTAAATTGTACACGAAGCTCACCCGGCACGACGTTTTCAGCTCCTGTGCCACCATTAATATTGGCTATTTGCATTGTCGTTTGTGGAAAGTATTGATTGCCTTCATCCCAAACAGTATTAACCAGTTCATTTAATGCAGGAGCAAAACGATGCACAGGGTTATCAGCAAGATGAGGATAAGCCACATGACCTTGAATACCATGCACAATTAAATTGGCTGTCAGTGAACCGCGGCGGCCATTTTTGATTTGATCACCTAGCACTGTATCGCTCGACGGTTCGCCGACAATACAATAATCAATGCGCTCTTGGCGTTTCATCAGTAGATCGACCACTTTAACTGTGCCATCGCTTGCATCGGCTTCTTCGTCTGAGGTGATTAAAAAGGCGATGCGCCCAGTGTGATTAGGATATTGTTTAACAAAATCTTCTGCTGCACAAACCATGGCAGCAACACCACTTTTCATATCCGATGCACCACGACCATAAAGTATGCCATTTTCATCAATCGTTGGTGAAAATGGCGGATAAAGCCATTTGCTTTCATCACCTGCTGGTACGACATCAGTATGGCCAGCAAACATCAAAGTTTTGCCGGTAGCATCGCCATGATAGGCCCATAAGTTCTTGGTTTGCCCAATATTGACTTCTTCAATAATAAAACCGAGTGGTTTTAATCGTTCAATAATAAGTTTTTGGCAGTTTTTGTCGTCAGGGCTTATCGATTTTTCAGCAATGAGTGCTTTGGTTAGCACAATAACAGGTTCATTCATAATGGTCTCGATTTTATTTAGATTGTGAAATAAATTGGGAATAAAGTTCGTCTGAATAACCTAACAAAGCACGCTTACCATCAATAAGCAAAGGACGTTTTAAAATGGAAGGATTGGCTAACATGATCTGTTTTGCTGCTTGCTCATTATCAACCTGTGCACGGACAGACTCATCTAACTTACGCCATGTGGTACCGCGAGTATTAAGCAAACTTTGCCAGTCTACCAATTGCAAAAAACTATCTAAAAGTGCTTCTGACAGCCCATCAGTTTTATAATTATGAAATTGATAATTGATGTGATGCTCATCAAGCCAAGTAAAGGCCTTTTTCATTGTATTGCAGTTTTTAATGCCATAAATGGTGTACATAAAGGTGATCCTAATTTGAAAGATGAGGAAATTATAACAGCTATAAGCTGGGGGCCGCAAATCGAAGGGGGGGGTTTTAATTTAGATTTTTGATGTGGTTGAATTATTGGGGATATGCTAAGTCGCAAAAATGACCGCATTGATAACGTTTTCAGCTATGTTTTACAAGAATAAAAATAGCACAAAAATCGGTCAGAAAAGGTATTGATTTTATTAATGTTTTTTAGGCTAAAAAGTGGTGTTTTAATTTACAAATAAAATTTTATTTTTGTGTTTACAGTTAAGTAATTTTAATTTTTTGGACAACAATAATAACTTTTTTTTATTATAAAAATACAACATAACGCGCTATATTATGCCTTTAGCTAAAAACGAAGGAAGATAAATTATGAAGAATTTATTAAAAGCGTTAGCCATTTTGGGGTGTTTAAGCTTACCTATAACAAGTTATGCCGCGTTGCCTGAATCGATTAAAGTTGGGTCTGATACATCTTATGCGCCTTTTGATTTTATTGACGCTAACGGTAATATTACAGGATTTAACATTGAAATTACTAAAGCCTTATGTGAAAAGGCTAACATTAAATGCACCTTTCAATCGACCGACTTTGATGCATTGATCCCTTCGTTATTATCAAGAAAGATTGATATGATTTCCTCTTCGCTGATGATGACCGAAAAGCGTAAAAAGCAGATTGCATTTTCTGACGAGATTTTTATGACTTACTCGCGTTTGATTGTTAAAGAAGGTACTAATTTAATGCCTAATGCTGAATCGTTAAAAGGTAAGCGCGTTGGGGTTGAGCAAGGTACCTCACAAGAACATTTTGCCAACGAAATGTGGCGTCCTCATGGCGTGGTAATTGTCCCTTACCAAAATCAGTTGCAAGTATTTTCGGATTTAGTGGCGGGTCGTTTAGATGCGGCATTGCAAGACGAAGTTACTGGAAGTTATGCCTTTTTAAAACAGCCACAAGGTAAAGGTTTTGTTTTTGCTGGCGATGAATTGAAAGATGCTAACTATTTTGATGTGGGGGTGGGTCTTGGCTTTCGTAAAAACGATAATGAATTACGCGAAGCCTTTAATCAAGCGTTAAAAGCGATTTTAGCCGATGGCACTTACCAAAAAATTAATAATAAGTACTTCGATTTTAATGTGTATGGTAATAAAAAATAAACCATGCAAGGTTATATTTCGTTAATTTGCCAAGGGGCATGGCTAACCATTATTTTAGCACTAGCATCGCTACTGTTAGCTATGCTACTTGGCATTGTTTGTGCGCTGGGCAAGTTGGCCGATTCAAAAGTGTGTAATGTGCTTTGTCAGGCTTATACGTCGTTAATTCGAGGTGTGCCTGATTTAGTGCTAATGATGCTAATATTTTTTGGTTTGCAGTTTTTGGTTAATAATATTACCGATTATTTTAATGCCTCTTTTATTGAAGTGAATCCATTAATGGCTGGTATTTTTACATTAGGCTTTATTTACGGCGCCTATTTTACCGAGACCTTTCGAGGGGCTTATCTTGCTGTATCTAAAAATACGTTAGCGGCGGCAACGGCACTTGGGCTTAGTAAAGTCCAAGTGTTTCGTTATGTGATGTTTCCTTTAATGATGCGCTTTGCCTTGCCGGGCATTGCAAATAATTGGTTAGTGGTGTTAAAGGCCACGGCATTGGTGTCGTTACTGGGATTATCGGACTTAGTTAAAGCCACTAAAAACGCAGGTGAAGCCTTGTACCAACCTTTATTGTTTGCCTTAATCGCAGGGGCATTTTATCTGTTTTTTACGTCAATATCGAATATCGTGTTATGGTGGCTGGAACGGCGTTATTCCATTGGCACAATCAAAACTAAGTTATAAGAACTCATGCTAGAAATTATTCAACAATATTGGCAAGCACTATTATGGAGTGATGGTTATAATATCACTGGTCTGGCGATGACGCTGTGGATTTTGATTCTATCAGTTTTAATGGGTGGCATTTTGTCGCTAGGGTTAGCAGTAGGGCGAAATTCGCAAAATAAGCTGATTAAATTACCCATTTGGCTGTTTACTTATATTTTTCGGGGCACGCCTTTATATGTACAGTTGCTGATTATTTATACTGGCATTTATACATTGAGTGTGGTTAAAAATTATGCTTGGCTGGGTGACTTTTTTCAAAGTGGTTTAAATTGCACGGTGTTAGCCTTTACTTTAAATACCTGCGCTTATACTACTGAAGTTTTTGCTGGTGCCATGCGCAATGTACCTAGAGGCGAAATGCAAGCTGCAACTGCACTTGGGTTTAGCCGTTTTCAGTTATATCGTTATATTATTTTGCCAAGAGCGTTTCGTATTGCATTGCCTGCTTATAGTAACGAGGTGATTTTTATGCTGCATTCAACGGCGCTTGCCTTTACGGTTACAGTGCCAGATGTAATGAAAATTGCACGTGATATTTATGCTGAAACATATCAACCTTTTCATGCCTTTGGGATTGCTGCGGTGATTTATCTTTGTGTTAGCTTTACGTTAATTTTTGGTTTTAAAAAATTAGAGCAGCGTTGCTTGGCTTTTCAGAAAGTTAATGAATAAAACAATGGATAACTTTATTGGGTTTGCCGATTTATCCACTCTCAACTCATCATTTAGATTGTAATTTATTACTTAAACAAAAATCCGACAATTGTAATAACATTTGCCGGATTTTGATTGTTTTATTTATTTTCAATACATTAATTTACAGGATAGAATTCACTTGTAGAGCCGGAGTCGCTGTGGTCATCATCGTGATCATGGTTACTTGAACCTGGTAATGCTCTAGCTCGCTCAATCGGAACATAACTGCCACTAGGCGTTTCAACTTGGCACTCACCTAAAAAGATAGAATATTTGGTGTTTGCATGCATACTTTCACCTCTAAAATAGCAGTGAGCAGCGTTATATAAGTCAACTCGACAAAGAATTGCGATGGCTAACCAAACAATAAGTACAGCTAAAGAGAACCATTTTAAATATTTCCAAATGAGGGACCAAAAACCAATTCCTCTAAAACGGCAATATCCAAAAATGAGCAATATGATTGCAACAAATGCTAAACCTTCGTATAACCAAAATAGCCACATAGTAATCTCCTACTTTTTATTGCTTACTATTCTATACCATCTTTGTTTATACATCTACATTATTACATCCAAGAGCCATTACGAATAATGCCAACGGCAAGCCCTTCAATAGCAAAATTTTGTTGTTCTAAATCGACTTCAATGGGAGAAAACTCGCTATTTTCTGCAAGCAGATGAACATGTTTGCCTTTACGTGATAAGCGTTTAACGGTAACTTCATCGTCAATACGGGCAACAACAACTTGACCATTTTTAACATCTTGAGTTTTATGTACGGCTAATAGATCGCCGTCTAAGATACCGATGTCTTTCATTGACATACCATGTACTCTTAGTAAAAAATCAGCATGGGGTTTAAATAGTGACGGATCAACTTGGTAATGACTTTCGATGTGTTCTTGCGCTAAGATAGGCGATCCAGCAGCTACTTGCCCAATTAGGGGTAAACCTTCAAGTTCATTTTGTTCAGCTTGGCTTTCAAGTAAAAGACGAATCCCACGAGATGAGCCGGCGATCATTTCGATCGCGCCTTTTTTAGCAAGCGCTTTAAGGTGCTCTTCAGCCGCGTTGGCAGATCGAAATCCTAGCTTTTGGGCAATTTCAGCACGTGTCGGTGGCATACCTGTGGTTTGTATATTGTCTTTAATTAAGTCATAAATCTGCTGTTGACGTTCGGTTAACGGTTTCATTACTTTGTCCTGTTTTTATATACATATACATGTGATTATATACAGCTAATGATATAAAACAACTGTTTTATTCTATTTATTTGACAGTAGGCGATAAATTTTCCGTTGACGTGAGTAAGTTTACGAATTTACTATCGATAAATATCCCATTAATTGTTAAGTTTTTGTCTGTATTTTACGTTATATGATCAACCTAGTTATATGTTATAATGATGCCCTGTTTTTGTTGAATTGGAATTTGCCTTATGCCTTATGTTGTTGCACTAAGTGGCGGTATTGCCAGTGGTAAAAGTACTATCGCCAATTTGTTTGCCAAATTGGGCGTACCTATTATTGATGCAGACATTATTGCAAGGCAAGTTGTGCAAGTCGGTAGTGATGCGTTTAACCAAATTGTTAAGCACTTTAGCCAAGAAATTTTGCTTGCTAATGGCGAACTTGATCGCAGTCAGCTACGTGAAATTATATTTAATAATGACCACGAACGACTGTGGCTTAATCATTTGTTGCATCCTATTATTCAACAAGAAACTCAAAAACAAATTGCTATGCAAAATACAACCTATGTAATTTGGGTTGTGCCGTTATTGATTGAAAACAATTTGCATACGCTGGCTGATCGTGTGCTAATCATTGATGTTCCTGAGTCGTTACAATTGGCGCGATTAGTAAAAAGAGATAATATTAGTGAGTCATTAGCAAAAAAGATGATATTGTCGCAAGTGTCTTTAAAAAAGCGCTTATCTTATGCTGATGATATTATTGTAAATGATGATAATTTAGCTAGGCTAACAGCACAAGTTAATTTATTGCATCAACAATATTTAGATAACTTTAATTGTAAGATTTAGATTGATGAATAACATTATTTTTGAACATCCATTAAATGAAAAAATGCGTACTTGGCTTCGTGTTGAATTTTTGTTAAATCAATTAAATAGGCATTGTCAGTTTGATCAAAATAATGCGTTGATTTTTTTTCACGCGCTGTCTGAGTTATTAGAAATTATTGAACGTAACGATGTAAAAGGTGATTTGATTAAAGAACTTGAATCACAAAAACAAAAGTTAATCTTGTGGCTAACTTTTGATGGTGTGGATTATGATTTACTTAACAACTTGATTCACCAATTTGATTATTTTTTAGCTCAATTTAATCTGATAACCCGCCTAGGGCAACCATTAAAAGACGACCGTTTTATTACTGCTATTCGCCAACGTTTAACGATCCCCGGAGGTTGTTGTAGTTTTGATTTGCCTTTGTTCCATTTGTGGTTAAAAATTCCGCAAGAAAGGCGTAATATTCAAGTTGAAAATTGGTTACAACACTTGTCAATTTTAGATAAATCTCTAACATGCTATATGCAATTAATTAGACAAATGGGTGAATTTAAACCATTTATTTGTTCTAATAATTTTTTTCAAGAAACCAATGGTGATGTTAATTTAATTCGTATTCGGGTTTCGTTAGATAAAAATGTCTATCCCCAAGTGTCTGGTCATATGTCACGCTATAGCATTCGGTTTTTACCGCTTGATACTTGTGATAACGTGAATAGCGATAGTATTGAATTTGAATTAGCTTGTTGTTAGTACTGCTAAATACTAATTTTAAAAAAAAAGAGTCACAATGAATAAAGATAACACTACATATGTCAATTGCCCAACTTGCCAAAAACAAGTTGTATGGAGTAAAGATAGTCCGTACCGTCCATTTTGTAGCAAGCGTTGCCAGCTTATCGATTTAGGCGATTGGGCAACTGAGGAACATCGCATTGCCGATAAAGACATTACTGAACAAGATCTTTGGAGTGAAGAAGACCTTACCGATTTTGCAGGTAAACATTAATGAAGATTCTAGGTATTGAAACTTCGTGCGACGAAACAGGTGTTGCTATTTATGATGATGCCAATGGTTTACTTGCCAATCAACTTTATTCACAAATTAAATTGCATGCTGATTATGGTGGTGTGGTGCCTGAATTAGCATCGCGCGATCATATTCGTAAAACCGTACCTTTAATTCAAGCAGCATTAAAAGAAGCAAATGTGGTGCCAGCAGATATTGCTGGTGTGGCTTATACAGCAGGTCCAGGCTTAATTGGTGCTTTGATGGTCGGTGCATCAATTGGTCGTTCGCTGGCTTATGCGTGGAATGTACCTGCTATTGCTGTGCATCATATGGAAGGGCACTTATTGGCGCCAATGTTAGAATCTAATCCACCTGAATTTCCCTTTGTTGCATTATTAGTTTCGGGTGGGCATACACAGCTTATTAGCGTAACAGGTATTGGTCAATATGAACTTATTGGCGAATCCATTGACGATGCAGCAGGCGAAGCTTTTGATAAAACTGCTAAATTACTTGGTTTAGATTATCCAGGCGGGGCAAAATTGTCGAAATTAGCTGAGCAGGGTAATGGAGCTCGGTTTCATTTTCCTCGACCGATGACCGACCGTCCTGGGCTGGATTTTAGTTTTTCAGGCCTTAAAACAGCCGCTGCCAATATCATTCATCAACATAGTGATAATCATATTATTGATGCGCAAACTAAAGCTGATATTGCTAGAGCCTTTGAAGATGCCTTGGTTGATACATTAGTAATTAAATCACGGCGAGCGCTTGATCAAACTGGATTTAAAAATTTAGTGATAGCCGGCGGAGTAAGCGCTAATCAAACACTGCGTAATAGGTTAACTGAGTTGATGCATCAGCGTAAAGGACAGGTTTATTATCCACGACTCGAATTTTGTACCGATAATGGTGCCATGATTGCTTATGCGGGGATGATTCATTTAAAAGCAAAGCAGTATTCAGATTTAGCAATCAATGTTAGACCAAGATGGCCTCTTAGCGAGCTTAATGCTAGTTAACCGATTATTTTGATTTAAAAATATAGATTACAACAAAAGCAAAAAAAATGCGGGAACTAGTTCCCGCTTTTTTGCCTATATAGTTGAATCAATACTATTAATTAATAGTATCGGTGTTAGACAATTCTTCCGTTTTTTCGGAATCTGTTTTTTCGTTAGCTAATTTTTGAATATTGTGATTAATATTAAATAGCACACAAATCAATTCAAAACCAATACGAGTTGAAACAAATCCTACAACAAAGGTAATAATACCAGTAAAAAAGGTAAATAAACCTGCAGTAAAACTATAAGCAAATAAAGCAAAACTACCTAATATCATAGTCAATGTACTAAAGCCAATAAGAATTAATGTGATCCAATACACGATAGTAATAAATGAAGGTGTTAACATTTTATTAAAGAAGAAAAAATCTTTAATGGTAAGATCTTTAAAATCAAATTTTTTGTTCATTTTATTTCCTTATTTAGGTAGGTTAATTTTATTACTTCTATTTTTTTATATTTGCGTATAAAGTGATAAATTCTTAAAAGCGATAAGAATCGAAAATTATAACATAAAATTATTTTGAGATTAACTATGAAAACTTATATCCCAGGCAAAGATGCAGCCCTTGAAGATTCCATTAACTATTTTCAGCAACAATTAACAAAATATGATTTAGAAGTGCAAGAAGCTTCTTGGCTCAACCCTGTGCCTAATGTGTGGTCAGTACATATTCAAAATACAAAGTGCCCACTGTGTTTTGCTAATGGTAAAGGTGCAAGCAAAAAAGCGGCGTTAGCATCAGCATTAGGAGAGTATTTTGAACGATTATCAACCAATTACTTTTTTTCCGATTTTTATTTAGGCAAAAAAGCTGCAAATGCTGATTTTGTGCATTATCCGACCGAAAAATGGTTCTCTATTCCTGAAGATAATTCCCTCCCTAAAGGGTTATTATCTGAAAAACTACTTAAATTTTATGATCCCGATCATGAGTTAAGTGCAACTGATTTAATTGATTTACAATCAAGTAATGGCGAGCGAGGTATTTGCGCATTACCGTTTGAGCAGCAGTCTGATAAGCAAACGGTCTATGTGCCCGTTAATTTAATTGCTAATTTATATGCATCTAATGGTATGTCAGCAGGAAATACTCGTAATGAAGCGCGAGTGCAAGGGTTATCGGAAATTTTTGAACGTTATACGAAAAACAAAATTATTGCCGAGGCCATTAGCTTACCGATTATTCCAACCGAAGTTATTAATCGCTATCCCGCTGTTTTAGCTGCCATTGAGGCGCTTGAAAGCGAGGGATTTCCACTTTATTGTTTTGATGCTTCATTAGGCGGTGAGTTTCCGGTTATTTGTGTGGTGTTATTTAATCCGCAAAATGGAACATGTTATGCATCGTTTGGTGCACATCCAAATTTTGGCGTTGCACTTGAACGCACTGTGACTGAACTATTACAAGGGCGTAGTTTAAAAGATCTTGATGTATTTTCACCACCAAGTTTTGATAATGATGATATTGCTGATCTTAGCAATTTAGAAACCCATTTTATTGATTCAAGCGGTTTGATTTCATGGGATCTATTTAATGAGCAAGCTGATTATGAATTTGTCGATTGGGACTTTTCAGGCACGACCGAGCAAGAATTTGCTAATTTAATGGCTATTTTTACCCGTCATAACACCGAAGTGTTAATTATGGACTATGAGCATCTTGGCGTTTATGCTTGTCGAATTTTAGCCGTTGGTATGTCGGAAATCTATCCCCCTGAAGATCTTTTAATTGCTAATAGCAATATGGCAATTGGTCTGCGTGATCTTATTTTGTCGTTACCTTATCAAAAACGCACTGCTAAACAGTACCTAGCCATTATTGAACAGCTTGATGATGAAGGTCTTGATGATTATGCACGTGTTCGCGAACTACTTGGCATTGCAACCGGTAACGATAATGCTTGGCTTACACTGCGCGTTGGTGAATTAAAAGCAATGTTGGCATTGGCAGGTAAAGACCTAGTGCAAGCACAACAATGGATTGATTGGACAGTTGAAATGAATGAGTCTATATTTACTCCAGAGCGCAATCATGATTATCGTTGCTTGCAAACGCTGGTTAACTTTATTTTGCAACGTGACAAAAAACAGTTTAACAACTATCGAACTGCATTTAATAAAATGTATGGTAAAGCTTGTGTTGACGATATGTGGCAATACGCTAATGGCGAAAAAACATTTTTTGGCTTGGCTGACTCTGCTACAGCCGATAAAGCGACTAATGATAATTTAGCGCAATTTGCTATGCATCAAAAATTATTAGCTGTGTATAACAAATTACATCAGGTGATGTGATAACCTATTTGTTATTCATTCCACCGATATACTCAGTGGAATGAATAACACTATTTAGCCTTGTCTTGCAAACTCACCTGCTTTTTTCACCAACTCTTCGCTAGGTGTTACGCCCGTATATAACACAAATTGTTCAAGAGCTTGAATCACCGCGACGTCGGCACCTGAAATAATGGTTTTGTTTAGCTTTTGGGCATATTTTATCATTGGTGTTTCAACGGGTAATGCAACCACATCAAACACAATATCGGCATTTTCTATCATGATAGAGGGGAATGCAAGCTCTTCAGATTCAACACCTCCAAGCATACCAATTGGAGTCACATTAATAATCAGTTTGGCTTGTTTTGGCAATATGTCTTGTTCATTTTTGACCCATTTATAACCGTAGCGTTTGGCCAACGCTTCGCCTTTTGCTTGGTTACGCGCTGCAATAATGCCATTTTTAAATCCTGCATCATAAAAAGCACCAATCACCGCATTAGCCATACCGCCGCTGCCTTTTAACACAAATGGTGTAGTATTATCGATTTTATTTTCGGTAATGAGCTTGGCAACCGCAATATAATCGGTGTTATATGCTTTTAAATGATGGTTTGTGTTAACAATCGTATTGACCGATTGAATAGATTTTACCGAGTCATCTAATTCATCAATAAATTCTATGCAAGCTTCTTTATAAGGCATTGAAATGGCGCAACCTCGAATTGCTAAGGCTTTAATGCCATAAATTGCATCTTTTAAATTATTGGTAGTAAAGGCTTTATATAAGTAATTAAGATCGAGTTTTTCATACAAATAATTATGAAAGCGAGTACCGAAATTGCTTGGTCTGGCTGAAAGGGACATGCAAACAGTCGTGTCTTTATTGATAATTCTTGCCATTACAATAAATCCTTGTAATCATAGTTTGGTGATTTTATTTTACCACTTTCTTCATTAATGTGTATGTCTTATGGTTGCAAACAATACTGGTCCTAAAATACAGCAAGAAAAAGCAACAGTGAGTGCAATGATTTATTTATATTGCAACCAAAATCATCACACCTCACGTTACCAGTTATGTAATGAATGCAATGATCTATTGCAATATGCTATGCAACGTTTAACAATGTGTCGTTTTGGTGAAGCCAAAACAACCTGTGAGCGTTGCCCAAAACATTGTTATCGTAAGGATTATAAACAAAAAATAAAACAAGTTATGCGCTATGCCGGCCCAAGGATGATCATCTATCATCCAGTAATGGCTTTTAGGCATCTTTATAAGAATTTGTTGAGTAAATAATAGGCTACTGACTTCAGTGATATTACCCGCTAATTATAAAAAGAGTAACGGGTAATGGATGGAATAGGTTTGATTGTTATCTTAAATTATATCTTTGAGGTGTTAAAATTTCATACTTGCGCTAAGTAGTGCATGGAATTTTGCTGCAGGTATGGTTTCGTAAGCGGTTGTATAGTTTTTATTTAATATATTATTTATATCTAAACCAATCCGGTATTGGCGATTGGTGCCAAATGAAGTGGTGGTTGATAAATTTAGGGTTGACCAACCACTATAACGGTAAACCGATGAATCACTGCGGCGAGTTGCTTTTGTTGAAAATCGCATAAATAGATCAGAATCAATATCAAACCAATCTAAATAAGCTGTATGTTTGATACCCGCATTCCCCATAAAACGCGGATTGCCTGAATCATAAGTGGTGTACCGTTCAGTTTTTATCTGACGTCGCAAATAATTGCCTTTAACATAAGGGATAAAAGCTAGATCAAGATATTCTATGCTAAATTCTAAGCCATGAGTGTTGGCTTTGTTAGCATTATTATAATAATTAAAATTAGCTCCTGATGCACCATCACAAATAGCCGAACCATTACAACTCATTTCAGTAATATAATTTTTAGCGGCAGAATAATAAATGGCGCTATCAACTAACCAAGTATTGTTATTGTAGCGCAATCCTATTTCATAGTTATTTGATTTTTCAGGTTTTAAATTTGAATTACCATAAAGTGTTTGGGTTGATGCCGAGGTAACTGCATAAAGATGTGAAAGTGTTGGGTAAACATAGCCCTGTGCAAACGAGGCTCTTAATTGTGTATTTTCAATGCCAGAATAGGTTAATCCAGACGACACAACAAAATTGTTATCGCGATCTTTCTTTTTTCCATCAATAGTATAAGTTGTAGATGGGCGACCTATAACGGGTATTTTATTTAGGGACGTTGTTCCATTTTTGAGTTTTGATTCAACCCAATATTGACGAGCGCCTATGTTCCAAGATATATCATCAGTTATTGCCCAATCGTTCTGTCCAAATAAAGAAACACTAGTTTGTTGCCATTTATTCGCTAAATATTTATGCTGAGTATAGCTTGCTCTTGGTGATGGCATTTTGGATACCAACGAGTTATGTGAATTTTGATCAACATTATCTTGTTGATATTGTGCTCCGGTAATTAGTTTCATGTTTTTATGTGGTATAAAATCGGATTGAAATGTCATGCCATAAGTCTTTTGTTCATCGTTTGTGGCTGTATTGGTGTTAACTTTGATCATAGGTCTTGGTGACACAACAACATGATTTCTAAATTCACGATTCATTTTTTGTGCATAGGCATCATAATGTAGCTTTTTAAGGACATTACTATCAATATTATAGTCATAAAATAGACCAATTTTTTCACGTTGCAATTTGGGTAATTTGACCCAAAATTCTTTAATTGAAGGAGCGTTATTATCTTTATCAAAATAAGTTTTAGTATCAAGTCTATAATGATCGAGTGCAAGTCCAAATTTATGCTTATCTAAATTAACTCCAAACCATGAACTTAAACTATCATTACCGAAATCAGTATTGTGAAGTTTGCCTTGATAAGCTTTACGATCGTTATTTTGGGCATGAGTGCCACTGATTCGATAATCAAAAATCTGATCCATTGTGCCATTAACCGTGCCCATTTCGGTAAAGCCATTAGTTGATTGGTTATAAACAACTTTAACATCACCATTAAGGAGAGCTCCGTTTTTGCTACCTTTTCGGGTAATAAAATTAACCACACCACCGATGGCTTGTGAACCATAAAGGACAGAATGAGGACCTTTAATGACTTCTATCCGCTCAACTGATTCCATATCAATTAATACACCTGCTCCAGAACCGTGTCCTGAGCGGTGATAGGTCACCTCTTGCCCATCAATTAACATTAAAATGCGCGATGGTGCTTCGCCACGAATCATAATTTGCTTACGACCCGCTAGCGAATTGTCGGTAATTTCAACGCCGGGAATATCGCGTAATACCTCGGCAACAGAATCACCATTTTGCTTTTCAATATCATCACGGTTAATCGCATTAACCGATACAGCGCTGTCCCATATGCTTTTTTCATTACGATCAGCTGTCACGATAATGGTGTCATGAGAAGATGTCCGGTTTTCTTCGGCAAAAGTATCAGCACTAAAACAAAGGGTTAACATTGCAATATATGACGTCGGTCTATAAAGCTTGATTACGTTTAATTTCATTGTTTATCATTTCCTATATCAGTAAAAATTTGATATTTTTAGTTATAATGCAAATGATAACTATTATCATTAACGATGTAAATAAAAAGATACCCATTTATAAATAATGTTAAGTCACTAATAGATATATATAAAAATAAAAATTTGTTATTATTAGAAACAAAATTTAAAATAATCACTTAATCAAAATCTAGGTAATAAGATGTCTATCGCCGTTATTGAAGTCAGTCGTCAATCCGTTATTCATAATGTTGAATATCTAAAAAAAATAGCACCCAATAGTCAGCTAGTTGCGGTTATTAAAGCCAATGCTTATTCCCATGGTATTGAGGAAATTGCGCAGCTATTAGCCGATAAGGTAGATTATTTTGGCGTTTCGCGGCTTGCCGAGGCAATACAATTGCGAAACACAGGTATTAATACGCCTATTGTGGCTTTGGAAGGATTTTTTCCGCATGATGATATGTGGGATTTGATTAATTTTAATGTTCAACCAGCTATTCATAGCAAATGGCAAATCGATGTGCTGCAATCATCACCGCTTGAAAAGCAAATTATTACATGGTTTAAAATCGATACTGGTATGCATAGGTTAGGTTTTTGTCTTGATGAAGCTAAAGAAGAGTTTTATCGTTTAGCTAACTGTTCTGTCGTTTGTAAACCGATTAATATTATGAGTCATTTTAGTTCGGCTGACGATCTCACTTCAAAGCAAACGTTAAAGCAAATTGAATGCTTTGATCAGTTTATTGCTTCAATTGACGATAAATCACTAATAGGTAAATGTTCGATTGCCGCATCGGGTGGCACTTTGGCTTGGCCAATGGCTCAGCGTGATGTTGTGCGTCCAGGCATTGCTTTGTATGGTGTTTCGCCCTTTGATGCACCAATTGCCGATTTAAAACCAGCGATGACATTTAAATCAGAATTAATCGCAGTACGAAAGCACAAACAAGGCGAATCGGTTGGCTATGGTCAGACTTGGTGTTGTGAACAAGATACTCAACTCGGCGTAGTTGCGATGGGCTATGGTGATGGCTATCCACGTAGTATTCCACAAAATACCCCTGTTTTGATTAATGGTCGTAAAGTGCCTATTGTTGGTCGAGTTTCAATGGATATGATTGTGGTTGATTTGGGCATCGACAGCCTTGAAAAACCTGGTGACGAAGTCATATTTTGGGGACCAGATCTCCCCGTTGAAGAAATCGCTAAGCACACCGGTATTAGTGCTTACGAATTAATAACGCGCTTAACTTCACGCGCAAAAATTCATTATATTAGATAAATAAGTTATGATTAAAAAGATATTTTTATACACTCTATTCACCCTGATCTTAATTGCGGGTGGTTCAATTAGCATTGGTTATTATTTTTTACAGCAGTTTTCTACAAAGCAAATGCAAGTCACTGCCGAAAATCAAATGTTTGTTTTGAAAAAAGGCACATCTATGCATCAGTTAGTTGAGCAAGTTAAAGAAAGTAAATTACTCGAAAGCGCATATTTGCTACCTTATTTATGCAAATTAAACCCATCGTTAAGATCCATTAAAGCAGGAACTTATCAATTGCATCCACATATGACAGTCGAAGAATTTTTGCAATTGTTGGTATCAGGCAAAGAGAGCAATTTTTCGATCCAATTTGTTGAAGGTAAACGCGCTAAAGATTGGTTAAATGTTATTCAAACCACCCCGTATATTCAACAAACCCTAGCAGGCAAAACAGAGGACGAAATTGCTAAATTATTAGGCATTGAAGGATCGATTGAAGGCTGGTTATCACCCGATACTTACCTTTATACCGCAGACACTTTAGATATTAATATCTTAAAGCGTGCACATATGACGATGAAAAGTAATCTACAAAAAATCTGGGATAACCGCGATAGCAATCTTCCTTACCAATCACCTTATGAGCTACTTATTATTGCATCGATCATTGAAAAAGAAACCGGCATCAGCTCTGAACGGGCAAATGTGGCTTCGGTATTTGTTAATCGCCTAAAAAGCAAAATGAAGTTACAAACTGACCCAACCATTATTTATGGTTTAGGTGATAACTATAAAGGTACCATTAGGCGGGTTGATTTAACCGATACCCAAAATCCTTATAATACCTATGTCATTGAGGGACTACCGCCAACACCCATTGCAATGCCAAGCCTTGCTTCATTAGAAGCAGCCGCGCACCCAGCTAAAACCAATTATCTGTTTTTTGTTGCGAATGGAACAGGTGGGCATACCTTTTCAACCACTTATAGCAACCATCAGCAAGCGGTTAATGTATATCGACAGTTATCGAATGGTGGAAATTAGATTTAAAAAATTCAATAAAATCAATATCTTTTCTGACCGATTTTTATTCGATTTTTTCGGTTTTAACCATTATTACACACTAATGTACCGTATATTAATGCGGTACATTTTATCTTGTTAATTTATGATAATTCATCAAGCTGTTTAATAAGATTGAGCAGGCGATTAACATCTTGTTCTTGCTCTTTTAACGCTTCTTCAAAATATGGGTGCAAAGCAAATTTTGGCAAGTTTACTTTAGCGTCAATCATGGCTTGTATTCGTGGAAGAAAAATCCATTGTAACCATTCGTGTGCTTGCATGGTGTCAAGCGCAAAGGGCTCTTGGCTTAAAAATGCATCAGGTTTTGGTGGTGTGATTTGCCATAAATCGATTTTTTGTAACTCTGCAATAATTTGCTCGATTTGATTGAGTAGCTTTTGTTCTTGTGATTTTTGCGCTAACAAACTTCGATAGTAGTGCCAATCAAAACAGGGACCAGGGTCTGTTTTACGATCTGGGGCAATATCGCTGTGGCCAGCTATGTTTTCGATCCCATAAGTTTGTTGTAATAATAGCGTCACGTTCGCTAATTGCTGATATTGTTGTTCAGTAAAACTGTCGCTATCGCATCCTTCTATTTCAATACCGATTGAAAAATCGTTACAATTCTCTTGCCCTGCAAATACGGATTTCCCTGCATGCCAAGCGCGTTTATCAAATGGCACAAATTGAATAATTTCGCCATCTCGCCGAATAAACAGATGGCTTGAGACTTCAAGTTGATAAATTGAAGTAAAGTAGGGATGCTTATTAGGATCGAGCTGACCTGTAAATAATTGTTCAACATAAGGCCCTCCATATTGATTGGGCGGTAGGCTGATATTATGGATAACAAGTAATGATATCGGTTTATTGGCTGGTCGTTCATTATAAAAAGGTGAAACGACGTGTTTTATACCTTGCAACCAACCGTTAACAATTTTTAGGGACATATTGACTCCAACTTATCTAATAAACCGATGTATGGATTTGTTTGTTTTGCGATCTGCTTCGCGAAAAATTGAGCATACAACGTAATAACAAATTGCGTAATGGATTTTTCTTTCCAAACTTACTACTTCGCTATTATTCCATTTTTTTGTTTTGCTATAAAGGCTCTTCTATTAAATCATTGACTGAAAAATCGAGGTATTTATGTCTAATCAATCGGGATTTACGTTGTTTGAACTTATGATTGCCATTATTGTCATTGCCATCTTAACGGCTATTGGTGTACCTGCATATCAAGGATATGTAAAAAAAGCGGCGTTGACTGATATGCTGCAAACCATGACATCTTATAAAACGGCTGTCGAAATTTGTGCTGTAGAGCAAGGCAGTTTAACCAATTGTAGTAATGGTAATAATGGTGTACCGGCAAGCCGAACGTCTAACTATGTAACTTCAATAACGGTCAATAATGGCGTTATTACCTTGGTTGGAACTAGTGCCTTAGCGGGGTTAACCACCACACTGACACCAACCATTAATGCCACGCATGGTAATTTAGATTGGACTCGCGCTTGCACCACATCGCCAGTCGATGCCAGTTTAACTAGCGCTTGTGAAGAGATCTTTAAATTTTAATGTTCGTATTTGACGATTAATAAATAAGGAAGCGCCTTTATGCAAGAAGAACAACTAATTGAAAGTATCGACAAATTGTTGCTTGAAGCATTAGAAAAGCGCGCTTCGGATATTCATTTTGAGCCTTACCAACATAGCTATCGTATTCGCATGCGCATTGATGGTGTTTTACATGATATGTTATCACCACAGCTTTCATTGGCTAAACAGATAACAGCAAGGCTAAAAATCATGTCTAAGTTAAATATCGCTGAGCATCGATTGCCCCAAGATGGTCAACTTGTGATTGACCGTTACACAATGCGTATAGCCTCTTTACCGGTTATGCATGGTGAAAAGATTGTCTTAAGAGTAATGGATAATCATGAATCTGAATTAACAATCAATGACTTGGGCTTAACTGATGCTGATCTATTAACGTTCAAACAAATTCTAGATTATCCCCAAGGATTGATTTTAGTTACTGGACCAACTGGTAGTGGTAAAACAGTCACATTATATAGTGGATTAAAATGGTTAAATAAAACCGAACGTAATATTTGCAGTGTTGAAGACCCTATTGAAATTCCTCTTGAGGGCATTAACCAAACTGCTATTAATCTTAAAGCTGGGTTAACATTTGCTATGGTCTTACGGGCCTTACTACGGCAAGATCCTGATGTAATGATGATTGGTGAAATTCGCGATCGTGAAACTGCCGAAATTGCTATTCAAGCTGCGCAAACAGGGCATTTAGTTCTCTCAACCTTGCATACTAATTCAAGTGTCGAGGCAATAACCCGCTTAAAACAGATGGGCATTGAAAATTATTTGTTGGCATCAAGTCTACAATTAGTTGTTGCCCAACGGCTAGTTAGGAAACTATGTCCACATTGCAAAGTGGTGGCAAGTGATTTGGTTAGGTTGGGAAATGAACTCGAGCCACATTATTTGGCCACAGGTTGTCCTAATTGTATTGGCGGTTATAAAGGACGAATTGGACTATACGAACTTTTAGTTATCACCCCCAATATTCAACAGCAGATATTAGCGAATCAAACTATTTTTCCTTCAAATATGACTTCGCTAAAAATGGCTGGGCAAATATTAGTTAAACAGGGCATTACAACGCTAGCTGAATTAAATCGCGTATTGGGTGATACGGTATGAAACGGCTCTATTATTGGTATGATATAGATTTTAATCAACACAAAATCATCGCTAAATCACAACAAGCGGTTAAACGTCAGTTATTGTTACAAGGTAAAATCGCCATTAAGATCAAAGCAGGTAATATTATTACCGCACGCAGTTTTAATCGTGCTGATCTGCTGATCATTACCAAACAATTAGCGACTATGTTAAAGGCGGGGTTATCCATCATTGATACATTACAGTTGCTCGCCCAAGAACAAACCAAACCACACTGGCAATATCTGCTCCTTGATATTCAGCAACAAGTAGCTAAAGGCGAATTTTTATCGCAAGTATTACAGCAACATCACGAGGTGTTTTCTGCACTGTATTGCGAAATTATTGCAACCGGTGAACTCACAGGGCAGCTTGATAAAAGCTTTGAGCAGTTGGCGTTATTACTTGAAAAATCAATAAAATTACAAAAAAAACTCAAAAAGGCAATGCGTTATCCACTATTTTTATTATTAGTTGCGGTAATTGTAAGTTTAGTGATGTTGTTATTTGTTTTACCAAAATTTTCGGATATTTATCAAGATTTCGATGCCGAGTTGCCAGCTTTTACACAAGCGATTATCGATTTTTCCAACTATTTACAACAAAGTTGGTTAATTTGGTGCGTAGTCTTTTTCATCAGTTATTTATGTTATCAACGCTATTTAAAAGTGCGTTATCGCCATAAAATAGAGGCGATGGTAATTAAATTTCCCTTTATCGGTCAGGTGATTAAAACCAGTTGCTTAGCCCAAATTTTTCAAACCATTGCTATCACCCAAAAAGCAGGCATACCATTATTAGCCGGTTTAGCTGCAGCGGCTAATACCACTTATTATGGTCTTTATCGTGATAGTCTTTCTCAAATCATTACAGACATTGAACAAGGGTATTCATTTAGCCATGTATTACATCGGCAAGTACACTTTCCCCACTTATGCGCTCAACTCATTTTTGTGGGAGAAGAGTCAGGTACGTTAGATTTAATGCTTGATAAGCTAGCAACCTATTATCAAGAGCAAAATCAGACTTTAACTGATAATCTATCACAAGCGTTTGAGCCATTATTAATGCTTGTATTAGCCTTGATTATTGGTAGTTTAATTGTGGCGATGTATTTACCTATTTTTCAAATGGGCGAGGTGATTCACTAATGCTAATGTTTATGATCATCTGTTTGGGGCTTTGCATGGGTAGCTTTGTGCATGTCGCCTATTGTCGCTATTTGCCAACACTGACGCCTTGCCAATATTTATACCACATTAGTGTGTACCGATCTGCTTGCCCACATTGTCATCATCGACTCAATGCTTGGCAATTGGTACCAGTTGTTGCTTGGCTAATACTAAAAGGGCGCTGTCATTATTGCAAAGCCAAGATTTCATGTCGTTATCTTATTGTTGAATTATTTGTCGCAGCATTATTTGCGATTATCTATTTTGATAAAGGTATTAATTTTCAAAGTTGTATTTTAATGCTTCTTGGCTGCTATTTTTTGCTGTTGGCGTTCATTGATTTTAAATACTATTTATTACCTGATCTGTTTACGCAACCGTTGATGTGGATAGGTATTATGCTTGCCTATTTTAATATAACAAACATTGAGTTAGCCGATGCTTTACTGGGCATTTTTTTAGGATATCTGTTATTAAAGATACCCGCCACATTATTTTATTTAATCTCTAAAAAAGAGGGATTAGGGGGTGGGGATATCAAACTACTTGCTGCATTGGGAGCTTGGCTACCTTATACATTATTACCCCTATTATTGTTTTTTTCCTCGTTACTGGGGATTATGTACTATCTTTTTTTGCGATATGCACTCAATCAAAATATTACAAAGATTATTCCATTTGGTCCTTTTTTATTAATATCGGGTTATGTGCTTTACTATTATTGTTAAAAATTTTTAGGAACCATTTAATTTTAATAAATTATTTAATCAATAATGTGTTAAAAGTGCATAAAGTAATTATTCTGTTTAATATATTCAACATATAACCAAAATTGCTATCCATAGTAAAAATAGTTATTTTTATAAAAGTGAAAATCGCGTTATAGTGCTAGCTAAATCGGCGTGTTATGCTGTAAGTTAGTCACTAATTAAGGAATCATTCATGATATCAAATACTATTAACCAACTGAAAAGCGAAATGATCGCATGGCGCCATCATATTCATGCTCATCCTGAAACTGCTTTCGAAGAAGTCAACACCACCAAATTTATCATCGAAAAACTGCAATCATTTGGCATTACCGAGTTATATACTGATTTTGCACCAACGGGCGTTGTTGGCATTATTAAAGGTAATCAAGAAGGGCGATGGATTGCGCTTAGGGCTGATATTGATGCATTAGATATTATTGAAGAAAATACTATCGATTATTGCTCAACCACGCATGGCAAAATGCATGCATGTGGTCATGACGGGCATACTGCTATGTTGCTCGGCACGGCTAAGTATTTGAGTGAACACCGTGATTTTGCTGGTACCGTTGTAGTTATTTTTCAACCTGCCGAAGAAAACGAGGGCGGGGCACGCGTTATGGTTGAAAACGGTTTATTTGAACAATTCCCGATTGAAGCGGTGTATGGCATTCATAATCAACCTAATATGGAGTTAAATCACTTTTATATCAATCATGGTCCCATGATGGCATCGTATGATGTATTTGAAATCAAAATAACAGGTGTGGGTGCGCATGCTGCTGCTCCTCATCTTGGCAAAGATACCATCGTAACGGCTACACAAATCGTCAATGGTTTACAAAGTATTGTGAGTCGTAATGCTGATCCTTTAAGTTCGTTGGTTGTTAGCGTAACGCAAATCCATAGTGGTGATACCTGGAATGTGTTACCACAAGAAGCAGTGATTCGTGGCACGGTTCGGACATTTAGTGCCCAAGTGCAAGATATGGCTGAAAGTCGCATTAAGCAAATAGCAACAGGTATTGCAACAACTTTTGAAGCTAAGGCTGAAGTGGATTATCAACGCCGTTACCCAGCGACAATTAATTACGCCAAACAAGCCGATATTGCTATCACTGCGGCTAAAAAAATCGTTGGGAAAGATAACGTAATTATTGATCCTCTTCCTTCAATGGGCTCAGAAGATTTTGCTTTTATGTTGCAAAAAATACCAGGAGTATATGTTTGGCTAGGTGCTGGTAAAGGTGCTAACTTACATAACCCAGCCTTTAATTTCAATGATGAAGTGTTAACAACTGGTGTAAGCTATTTTATTGAAATTGTTAACCAAGAACTTGCGAACTAAGATAAAACGATAGGCACAAAGACAGCTGGAATAAACGTGATGTTATTCCAGCTTATTGATCAAAAAGAATTAAAACGTCATTCGGCTGTTATCATTTCCAAAAACTCTAAATGGTGTATTTAAATCAATACCATTATTAAGAACGACTTGAACACAAATGCCGTCTTTGTCATCAAGTTTGGCTACGGCTAATACCAGTCCACCTTCTCGCCAACCACCAGCAAGTTTATATTCAAGCGTATTGCCAATTTTAGGAAGAATATCACTGGTGCCTTTTATTACATACATTCCACGAGTGTTAGCACCACGAAACTGCGCTCTAGCGACCATTTCTTGACCACAATAGCAGCCTTTTTCAAAGCTAATTGCATCATAAGATTGTAAGTTACAGGCTTGCGGTAATAAAATTGCCATATTGCTATCATCAATAATAGGATAACCCGCTTGCAAATCAAGTTTTAACCAGTCACTACATGGATTTAAATCATCCGGAATTGGTTCTGGCGTGATCATAATAACGCGCATTTCCGGTAAAGGTACTTTGATATAGGTGATATTATTTTCAGTTAAACAGCTTATATCACTTAATTTTGTAGCGATTGCTGTGGGAATCGCATCACCGACCAAACCGATCATATTTAAATCTTGGACTGGTTCGATAGTCACTTTAGAAAAAACAGCGTATTTTGCCAGTTCAGCAATTTGCTTTTTAACAACGCTTTTACGCTCAATATAGTAAATATCGTTACCGCGTTGAAATAATAATAAAGTACTCCACATTCTGCCTTTATTGTCGCAATGAGCGGCATAGAGTGTTGATTGTTCCGAAAGTCGGTTAATGTCGTTGGTTATTTGTCCTTGCAGAAAAACACGGCTATCGTCGCCAGTAACTTTAACCAATTGCCAGTCAGCAAGTGAGATTGGTTTAGATGAAATATTGCTCATATTTATACCTTTGAATAATGAAGAATTCTAGTACTGCTATGACTAGAAATACTTAGATTCTGAGTGTATATAAAAAACAATAAAATAACAATAAAATCAATCAGCAATATTTAAATAAAATTGATAGATTATGGATATTATTCACAATATTTTAAAAATTAATATTGTGAGTGCTCAATTTTACTTGTAATAAACTTAGCTAATTGACTTTATTGATTTTACTTACAAGTTGATGCAAAATGATTCTAAAAATGACAAATCAGTTACATTGGAGGCAACAACCATGGCAAAACTGTCAGGCGCAGAGATGGTTATTCAATCTTTGATTGACCAAGGAGTAAAACAGATATTTGGTTATCCCGGTGGTAGTGTTCTTGATATATATGATGCCATTCACACATTAGGTGGCATTGAACATATTTTAGTTCGTCATGAACAAGCTGCGGTACATATGGCTGATGGTTATGCAAGAGCAACGGGTGATGTTGGTGTCGTCTTAGTTACATCGGGTCCTGGAGCTACAAATACCATTACTGGCATTGCAACGGCATACATGGACTCTGTACCACTAGTAATATTATCCGGGCAGGTTGCGAGTAATTTAATTGGTAACGATGCATTCCAAGAATGTGACATGGTTGGAATTTCACGCCCCATTGTGAAACACAGCTTTTTAATTAAAGATAGTAAAGACATCCCTGAAACGATTAAAAAAGCGTTTTATATCGCATCGACAGGTAGACCGGGGCCAGTGGTGATTGATTTGCCAAAAGATATGGTTAATCCTGCCAATAAGTATAACTATCATTATCCAAAATCTGTCACCATGCGCTCTTACAACCCAACGATACAAGGTCACAAAGGGCAAATTAAAAAAGCGTTAACGACTTTTTTAGCAGCTAAAAAACCCGTTTTATTTATTGGTGGTGGTGTGATTGCCGCCAATGCAAGTGATGCAATCAAAACGTTTGCTAAAAAACTAAATTTACCAGTTGCTTCAACATTAATGGGTATTAGCGCCTTTCCTGGTACAGACAAACATAACCTTGGCATGATTGGTATGCACGGTGTTTATGAAGCGAATATGGCTATGCATAATGCCGATGTCATTTTGGCTATAGGTGCACGGTTTGATGATAGAACAACAAATAATGTTGAAAAATATTGCCCAAAAGCAAAAATTATTCATGTTGATATTGACCCAACTTCAATATCAAAAACCATTATGGCAAGTATACCGGTTGTGGGCGATGCAAAAATGGTGGTTGAAACAATGTTATCTCAAATCGATGAGCTAAATGTAGATCGTGATTTGGATGCATTAGTTGATTGGTGGAAGCAGATCGAACATTGGCGAGCTCGTCACTGTTTGGCTTATCGTCATGATGGAGAAAGCATTAAACCACAAGAAGCAATTGAAGTATTATACAAATTGACCAAAGGTGATGCCTTTGTGGCAACCGATGTTGGGCAGCATCAAATGTTTGCGGCACTTTATTACCCATTTGACAAACCGCGTCACTTTATTACATCGGGTGGACTTGGCACCATGGGATTTGGCTTACCAGCAGCTTTAGGGGTTAAATTGGCATTCCCTAAAAAAACCGTTGTTTGCGTAACTGGTGATGGCAGTATTCAAATGAATATTCAAGAGCTATCAACCGCATTACAGTATGGCCTACCTGTACTGGTTTTAAATTTAAATAATCGTTTTTTAGGCATGGTTAAGCAGTGGCAAGATATGATTTATGCTGGACGGCATTCCAGTTCTTATATGGAATCTTTACCTGATTTTGCCAAAATTGCAGAAGCCTATGGCCACGTTGGAATGGTCATAACCAAGCGTGAAGAACTTGAACCAAAATTAAAACAAGCGTTAGCAATTAAAAACCGGTTGGTTTTTGTTGATGTCATGACCGATGCCACTGAACATGTGTATCCAATGCAAGTGCGAGGTGGGGCAATGAACGAAATGTGGCTTAGTAAAACGGAGAGAACCTAATGCGTTATATCTTATCAATTTTAACCGAAAACGAACCCGGCGCATTATCAAGAATAATTGGCTTATTTTCACAACGTGGTTTTAATATTGAAACAATTACTACCGCGCAAACTGAAGACCCAACTATGCATCGTATGACGATTCAAACAACGGGTGATGAGCATGTTCTTGAACAGATCCAAAAACAGTTGCATAAATTAGTTAATGTTTATCGCGTGCATGATTTAACCGAAGGACCACATGTAGAGCGTGAGATCATGCTAGTCAAAGTTGCCGCAAAAGGTTCTGATGCGCGTGACGAAGTAAAACGTTGTGCCGATATTTTTAGAGGATCGATTGTCGATGTGACTGCAACTCATTACATCGTACAATTATCGGGCACAAGTGAAAAGCTAGACTCATTCTTAGCTTCAATTCGCGAAACTTGTAATATTGTCGAAACTGTACGCTCTGGGATTATTGGTTTATCACGTAGTGAAAAAACAGTTAAATAGCGATATTCATTGTTAGCATCTTTAGTTAAGGCGCATTGTGCGCCTTAATGTTATTAAAAATATTAGAATAAAAAAATAATATAAGGAAAATAGTGAAATGGAGTTTTATTGGTTAATTAAGATTTTTTTAATAGGCCTTGCTATATTTTCTTGGATTAACTATAGCTCAAAAAGACATACAAATAATCGAAATTTAAAGGATGTCATTAAAGATCGCATATCAATAAGAAAATTAACAGAAAACGAATTTGAACTTTTAGAACCTTATCTGAATAATAAATGGTTAGTGTTTCCGTATAAATATCAATCATCATTAATTGATTTAGAAGTATCAAAGATAGAAGGAAATTGTGTCCGTTATAGTTTATATACGAATACTGAAGAAACATCTTTTTATTATGAGATTGATGGGATTGAACTCTTTTTCCCTTATAACATGTACCTCCATATTTCAGATTTTAACGTTGCAGAAGTCGTTTTTACCGAAAAATATGCATTTGTAGTTAAAATCAATGATTATGATCTAAAAACTGCCGCAGAATCTCAAGGCGGAATCATATGCTCAGAATTAGATGAACCTTGGATGTATGAGCAATCTTTTGATTCTAAAATGCCAGAAGATGAACAAACAAGTAATGGCACTGTTGCGAGCGTAAAACCGAACCCTGACAAAAAAATAGATTTTGTAAAATTGTTGGAACGTGAAGAAACACCATTAGAATCAAAAAATAGAAATAAAAAAGGTAACGGTCTATTATCAGCTATTTTTTTAACTTTGATGACTGTGTTTTCCCTTATCTATTGGCATTCCAATAATTCTACCATCCTTATTTTAGTTATTTTTAGTACGATACTTTCCATTGTCTTTTATTGGTATCAGCCTAGATCTAAATACGATTTAAACAACGTAATTTGCATTAAGGGCTTAATTAAAAATAAAAACGTTTCTAAAAAAGAAGTTACCATTGGTGAAGATTATATTTTAAACATTCCCCACCATTGGCTGCCTTTTCTTCCTGAAAAGTCGTCTTTGCCTGCAAACATGGACATATTAGTAAGTGATAGAAAGCTAATTCGTTATGAAAATACACTTTCAATTAACCAAGAAATCGAACAATTTGGAGCACCAAAATTTGCTAAGCATAATTTAACACTCTTAATTACTGGAACTATTTTATCTGCTGTTGTCTATTTTCAAACAAGTTTAGTTGATAATGCAATGTTAGCTTATCAATTTTTCAACGACAATATAACCACTAGAAATTTACAGGATGAATCAACCTTAAAAAATAGTCCAATTCAAAAAGGTGATTTAGTTAATATAAAAATGAGTGGTGCATCATGCGATGTAAATAAAAAGAAAAATGAAAATAGGTGTCATACATTATTCATCAATAATCAACCTATTGATATCGAAACGAATTACATAGTATCAATAGCTGAACCAATGAAAAATTTATTTGACGATAATTTTATAAATACTCGTGTTGATCAAGATGTTATTGCAGCTGAGCAACATCAAGACCTATTGATTGATTTATATAATTCAATCAATAGGATATCATCTCAACATCAACGATATATCAACGAATCACTTACAAAACTAATAGATGTTGGAAAAATCGTAATTACTGTGAATAAAGTTTGCAAAGTTTCTGAAATCGATTGCTTTAGCGTCAAGAAAGAGTTGACTGGCTTGTTTAATATACAGTTTTCAGATGATTTATCTGATTGGGAAAAAGTTGTTAATATATCTGAAGTTAATCCAAATCATGATGAAATTGTTTCCCTCAGAAATTTTTCTAAGCTTGATAGTTCAATCTCAAGATTGAAGGCAGATGTAATCACAAGATTAAAGAGTGTTGTTTCAGATTATCAGCATAATAAATCAAGTTTTAGGATTGATTTATCCGAAAATAGTTACTTAGAAATGGGCAAACTAGAACATATAAATAATGACAAATCAGGGCCTGTTTCATTATTAAATGTAGAATACTATTATGATGTGCTATTTGCAAAAGCGGGGAACATTGACATTGTTGGACGAGTTAGCGATATTTATTATCGAGATGATAATTCAATATCGGGTTTGAAGATTAAGGCAAACTCTCATTACAGTACGAATTTAGATGAACTATTTTCATTCGTATCCCCAATTTTTGTTAGTCTTGCTGTTTTTATGATTACGGCTTTAGTCTCGATTTTAAATAGCGTTGTAATTTGTTACAAATTGTTGGCTAATCATCGACGTAAGAATAAAATTTTAGCTATATATAAAAATCGAATAATATAATTATTATATAACATATTGTTATATAGAAAATTAAATGTAATCGCATTGGTTTTCTACATTGTTAAACATAAAGAAAATAGAAATACACTGAAATAAAAAGGAAAACGCCAAACAATGGATACTATTTTTACTTTAAAAATCATTTTACTCCTAATCATGTTATTTAGTGCCTTAATCGGATTTGCGAAGTGGAGTGATTTTAAATATGAACGTCGACAAAACAGAAGAAACCTAGAAGAGCGTATAAATAATCGCCAAACAACAAGAAGATTAACATCAGAAGAACTTGAGCTGATAACCCCTTATCTCACCAATAAAAAATTGGTTAAGCCTTATAAATTGCAATCTTCATTAGTGAATTCTGAAGTATCTATTATTGAGGGAGACTGCGTTCGCCATAGTCTTTATACCGATTCAAAAGAAACCGAATTTTATTACAAAATTGATGGTATCGAAGTCCTATTTCCTTATCATTTACAACTATTTGCTTTAGATTATAATGTTGTGGAAGTCGTTTTCACATCGCGCTATGCGATTGCCGTTAGTTTTAACGGCTATGGTTTAGACACGTTAGCTGATTTTAGTGATAATTCCAATGATGAAAATAACAAATATGGTTTATCATTTTTCTCTAACTTAAGTCGAACAATAAGAGAAGAAGAATACCAACTACTTGAACCTTATCTTAACGACCCGTCTATGGTAGGGCCTTATGAACATGGACCTTCACTAGTTAGTCCAACAGTTTCAGTTATTGTTGGTTCTTGTATTGCTATTAACCAATCTAATAAGCGTAATGATCCTATCTACACTTATCGAATTGGTGATACCGTTGTCTTTTTTCCTTATGACATGGAACAATACGTTGAAGACATCAACATCGTACAAGTCGTATTTACCGAACACTATGCAATAGTGATCAAACTCAATCAATGTGACCTAAAAACAGCACAACAAAATCAAAAGCAACCAAACCTAAAACCACATTTTGCGAAGCCTTGGGAAAGTCAAAAAGCAGAAGTCGAACTTGAACTTGAACAAAACCTAACTGATGCAAATGACAGCATAATTAAAATTGATAAAGATACTGAATTAAAAAGCAAGTTTACTTGTGAAATAGTCGAACAGCGTGAAGAAACACCTCTAGAATCGGCGAATCGAAGTAAAAAAAACAATGGCATATTTGCCGCCGTTTTTTTAGTGGTAGCAGCGATGTTATTTGCTAAGTACTGGTACTCTTTTGATAGTTTTTTACCTGTATTTATCGCGCTTAGTTTATCTGCTACTGCTTTCTTTTACTTTCGTAAAGCTGAATCTTATACATTAGATGTTAACCACATAAAAACGAAAATTCGACACAAAAATGAAATAAAAAACCAAATGATCGTTGGTGATGATCTAACTTTAAAATACCCCGCTTATTGGGCTCCATTTCTGCCTGATAAAACGAATGAAAATATCGACATGGATATCGTTGCAAATAGCAAAAAACTGCTTCGTTATGGCAATTCATTATCCATCAGTCGTGAAATAGAAGAATTTGGACCGCCAAAATTTATAATGCGCAATCTAATACTATTTGTTACAGCGCTTATTTTATCTATTAGCATCTTTAAATTAGTTAATATCACCGATAATTTGACACTGGCTAGTTATCCTTTTAATGACCATGTCAGTATTTGGAACATTAAAGATGCCGAATCTTTAAAAAACAGCCCAATCAAAAAGGGCGACTTGGTTAATATAAAACTCAATGGCGCATCATGTAATGCGCAAAGCAACATGTATTTAGAACATTGCGATAAAGTGTTTATTAACGAGCAAACCGCAAACAATGCCGAAGATGCCTCATTTGAGAACGATTTGTTATACGCGTTTTTTGGCGATAAATTAATTGAAACAGCACGAGATAATGACGTAACAGAGCTTGAAAAACAGCTAAACAACAGAAAAAACACAGACTACAACGAGGATTACCAATTTGGCGTAATATTAACCAAACTATTACATATTGATCGCATAATTCTAACCGTTGACGAAAGCTGCCAATTGTTAGATGAGGACAAATGTAGACGAGCCAAGCAGATTTTACTCCAAACCATTAAACCAACCGCCAGCACACTCGATCAATGGCCTCAACTTGTTGAATATAGCAAACAGCACCCAAACTACGAAAAGATTATCGTTGCCGGCATGCTTGAACACCTAGAACCACAAATCAATAACTTAAAAAGAAGTGTGTTATCTTACTACCTAGAAAAAGCAAACACAGCTCTAACTGATTATCAACACTCAGCACAAAGTGTCGGCTTAGCATTAGCAAATACACAAGAGATAAAAATCAGCTATCCCGATGACAAAGATATAAGCCTGACAGAAACATACTATAATGCGTTACTAGGAAAGGGCGGAAAAGTGAAGGTTTCAGGACTAGTGACGGGGGTTAATTATCAAAGTGATAACACAATTTTAGATCTAACTATTAATGATGATTTTTTATATAGATTCCATCAAGAACAGTTATTGTCATTTACCTCGCCTATATTTATCGGAATCTCTATTTTTATTATCACTGCTTTAATAGCGTTGCTTCATGGCATAACCATTTGCTATAAATTAATTGCGAATCGGCAGCGAAAAAATAAAATAATTAAATCATATGAAAATAAAATAACATAATGACTATTTATAACTGATTTATAGCAAAAATGTAGGCTTTATCGAAGAACGATAACTAAACCATTTGTATAGGAATGATTTAAGCAATGTTATTTGGTAAAGCCGTAAAACTTTGGGCTTTTATATTCTATTTATTGTTTTTAGTGCATAAGTAATTGGATTATAGAAAAAATTTACCTTTAAAAAGTGGTTAGGAAAGGTATTGATTTTATTGAAATTTTTTGTGTTTTTTTATTCAAAAAAACACGACCCAAACTATTCCTCCCAAAAATAGGCCAACAAAAGCTTAATCTTATACACTTAACAAAACCTTAAAATTTTTAACAAAAACTAGCACATTCCTAATTAACCGGTTATAATTCAATCTCTTTCAAAACAAGAGAGAGCTCATCAGTTAAGCAGTCAGTTGTAAAAAATTCAAATAAAACAAAAAATTACTTGACAGGATAATCGAAATGCGCTACCATGCATGGCATCTGGCATCTGGCCTGCCAAACCTACGCCCTAAATCTTTTTCATTTTCGCTGTAGTCTAAATCAGACTCAGTTCTTATTTGTATCACCTAAATTATCAAAATCATTGCATTTAACGAAGTCGCGATGTTTATCAGCAGTGTTATCACCAAGGCCGAGACACTTATCTTTTCTATCTAAATTATCAGACTTACTTAAATTATTTAGATTACCTAAATTGCCGTTGTTCTTTGCGTTGCTACTCTTATTGTCGTATTCGCAGTGTTCTATAGCATTGACGGCAAATACATCAAAGGAAATAGAAGGTAGTGCACCGTATTTAACGTTCGACGGTGGTCGGACAAAGGTAACAGATGCAGACAGTTTGTTGTCTATAAGATTGCAGGATGGTCGGGTTATCACGCCATCCACTAATCCATCAAGTGCAGCAAATCCGATAAGTTTGCCGTATGTGGGGAGTAACTTAGGTCATATAACAATGGTCGTCCCGTCATCACAGAGTTCAATTAGTATGAATGATTTGGTTGTTCAGGGTAATTGGGAAGATGATGATGGGGATGGACAGGGGGCTAATGGAGTAACGGCTACAGGGAGTATATCGGTATCGTTTACGGATAAAAATGGCA
This sequence comes from Gilliamella sp. ESL0254, assembly GCF_013344985.1. Classification (NCBI taxonomy): domain Bacteria; kingdom Pseudomonadati; phylum Pseudomonadota; class Gammaproteobacteria; order Orbales; family Orbaceae; genus Gilliamella; species Gilliamella sp. ESL0254. The sequence goes on along the minus strand of NZ_JAAEDU010000001.1, from coordinate 893,228 downwards.
ATACCGTTAATCGTAGTGATGCATTAGATATATGTAATGCTCCTTATAGGGTAAGGTTAGTAAGTACAGGAGGAAGTTTAACTACCCAGTATGGGGTGCCAAGGAGTAGTAATTTCGGTGGAGCTACGGTGGATTATTATATCAATCCGTATAACACTGTTGCTCCTGTTTGTTATGCAAGGCCGAATTTGCTAATGGGTGGTACTACTGACATTGTTTCTAATGATAATCCTCGCTACGCAGGTCCAGCTAACATATGGAGTCCCGTTAAGGGTTTTTTAGTTCAGTCAACAAGTCCATCATCTTACAACCGAAACTTTCCGGCAACGGGTGCTGATGGATTGTATTTTGATTTAGAGTTGCCTTCTGGAATAGATGGAAGTCAGTTGACGTGGTCTGTTGTCACAAATGGTAGTATAAGAGCAACGGTGAGTTGGACAAGGCCGCGTTCTGGTACATTCACAGACCCAGAAGGATATACCAGACAAGCCGATGAATGGATTACTGATAAATCCAGTTATGTAACACGGGTAACGTTAAGCGGTCCTAGGGCTGATAGTGCTCAGATAAATACAAGTAATCCTAGTCCGCTTACTCCGTTGCCATCTTTGCCACAGACGTTTGAGTTAGTCGGTAGGGATAGTCGAGGTAATGAGGTGATGTATGGATTTGTGTTAAAGCAGTGGTTCGTCCATCGGGGTGATAAACAGGATGCTCAGTCTAATCAATCCTCTTGGTGTAGTCGTTTGGGTTATCGTCTTGCTAGAGTAAGTGATTTAACCAATGCAGTCAAAACAGATTATCCTTCTATTTTTGGCGCAACGCCTAGTTCATCTAATAATGTTTACATGCGTCATATAGGTGCTGGTTTTTTCACGGAGTGGGGCGCCATGGGCTACTACGCTGCTGGCTTCGCCAACCCCTACTACTGGACAAGCGACGCAACAGGTAGCAATGGCTTCCGTGTCAGCTCGTACTATGGCTCCGTTACCGACAGCAGTGATGGCTACGGCCGCTATGGCGTTTGTGCCGCACCTTAGTTTTTATTGCTTAGTCCTTAATTCTTGGGCCGCGGGGAGGTTGTGGTGCAAATAGAGGATAATCTAACAAAGAATAAAGCCCCCGCGTAAGTTTGGATGTTTTCCCTTAAGGTTGGCAGTTGTGGCAAAACCACAATAGCGCCGCCCCCCGCCGCCAACGCTGAAAGCGTGGTTGGCATTCCTAGTGATTACGCTGTAGCGGTTTAACTTCGTGGTCTATTTATAGTACAGCAGGTTTCGGACGTTTTGACCTTTGGTGAATAAAATAGCTACAGTGACCACGTCCGAACAAAGGGAATTAAAGCTAATTCCCTTTGCAATCCCACGCTTTGGCTACAAAATGTGGCCTACGGCACTACTCGTATCATCCTGATACTCGCCTCTACGAGGCCATCTTCGCTGTGCTCAGATGTTCAAATTTGTTCCAGACAAATTTGTCCGACATAGAATAAATTAAGTGCGCAGGTTTCGGACGTTTTAACCTTTAGTGAACAAAATAGCTACAGTGACCACGTCCGAGTCAGGGAATTAAAGCGAATTCCCTGACAACCCACGCTTTGGCTACAGAATGTGGCCTACGGCTCCCCGACGCCGCCGCTCGGTCTTAACGCACCGTTTGTGGACGCGTTCCAGACGCACCACAAACTCGCCAAACATCCCTGTTTGGCGTGCTAACCTCACTCTGTTGTCGGCACATTCTGACGCCGGAACAAGACAAACTACATAACCTTTAGTGCTTTTTGTGAGTTATTTTTGTGTTAAAAAGCAATGAAATTGCATCCAAAAAGTGGTCAGAAAAGGTATTGATTTTATTGAAGTTTTTATTTTGCTATTTTTAAGCTAAATCAATCACTTAAACAACCTAAGCAAAGCGCTGACACACAACAAATCAACAAAACCACGAATAGCACCCTAATAACAGCAAATTAACCGCTCCAAACCCTTTTTTTAACGAAAATTTAAAATTAAATAAAATCAACAAATTATAAAACACCTCAAAAAAAGGGTTTTCAAAGATGAAATTGTTGTTTATCTTTATACAACAAGATTTATCAAATCTTGAGTTCTACCTTAACGCCGTATAGGCGGTTTAGAAAAGTTATCAAACTCAGAATTTGGTTTTAACAGCCCTTAACGCCGTATAGGCGGTTTAGAAATTTCATTACTAAAGAAACATAAATAAGAACTTCCTTAACGCCGTATAGGCGGTTTAGAAAATCAAAGCCGTAAATTGAGTGTGTATCAAAATCCTTAACGTCGTATAGGCGGTTTAGAAAGATATTGAAAACCAACAAAATTAGAGCATCAACCTTAACGCCGTATAGGCGTTTAATTAAAATAAAATAAATCATATAATTATAAAAACATAATATCTTCCAAAAAAGATGGTTATGTTGTTTGTCTTGTTCCGGCGTCAGAATGTGCCGACAACAGAGCGAGGTTAGCACGCCAAACAGGGATGTTTGGCGAGTTTGTGGTGCGTCGGGAACGCATCACAAACGGTGCGTTAAGACCGAGCACCGGCGTCGGGCAGCCGAAGGCCACATTCTGCAGCCAAGCGCGGGATTGCTAAGGGAATTCGCTCTAATTCCCTTAGCTCGGACGTGGTCACAATAGCTATTTTGTCCACCCAAGGTCAAAACGTCCGAAACCTGCGCACCCAATTTATTCTATCCACCAACCCAAAAAAGGCCTGATTTTCCGCTCAAAAATCGGTCAGAAAAGGTATTGATTTTATTAAAGTTTTTATTTGGTGGTTTTTAGCCAAAACCACCACCCAAACCCTTCCCAAAAACACACTAACATAAGCTGACTTAAGCCTTAACAAAACCTTAAAATATTTAACAAAAAAACTAGCACATTATTAATCAACCGGTTATAATTCAATCTCTTTCAAAACAAGAGAGAGCTCATCAGTTAAGCAGTCAGTTGTGAAAAATTCAAATAAAACAAAAAATTACTTGACAGGATAATCGAAATGCGCTACCATGCATGGCATCTGGCATCTGGCATCTGGCATCTGGCCTGCCAAACCTACGCCCTAAATCTTTTTCATTTTCGCTGTAGTCTAAATCAGACTCAGTTCTTATTTTTATCACCTAAATTATCAAAATCATTGCACTTGGCGAAATCGCCATGTTTATCGGCAGGGTTATCGCCAAGGCCGAGACACTTATCTTTTCTATCTAAATTATCAGACTTACTTAAATTATTTAGATTACCTAAATTGCCGTTGTTCTTTGCGTTGCTACTCTTATTGTCGTATGCGCAGTGTTCTATAGCATTGACGGCAAATACATCAAAGGAAATAGAGGGTAGTGCGCCATATTTAACGTTCGACGGTGGTCGGACAAAGGTAACAGATGCAGACAGTTTGTTGTCTATAAGATTGCAGGATGGTCGGGTTATCACACCATCTACTAATTCATCAAGTGCAGCAAATCCGATAAGTTTGCCGTATGTGGGGAGTAACTTAGGTCATATAACAATGGTCGTCCCGTCATCACAGAGTTCAATTAGTATGAATGATTTGGTTGTTCAGGGTAATTGGGAAGATGATGATGGGGATGGACAGGGGGCTAATGGAGTAACGGCTACAGGGAGTATATCGGTATCGTTTACGGATAAGGATGGCAATACTGTTAATCGTAGTGATGCATTGGATATATGTAATGCTCCTTATAGGGTAAGGTTAGTAAGTACAGAAGGAAGTTTAACTACCCAGTATGGGGTGCCAAGGAGTAGTAATTTCGGTGGAGCTACGGTGGATTATTATATCAACCCGTATAACACTGTTGCTCGAGTTTGTTACGCAAGGCCGAATTTGTACTTCGGTGGTACTGGTGCTACAGTTAATAATATCCGTGACGATTCCCATTACGCAGGCCCATCTAACATATGGAGTCCTACAAAGGGCTTTTTAACTCAATCTAATGATTATTCATCTTACGACCAAAATTTTCCGACAACGGGTGCTGATGGATTGTATTTTGATTTAGAGTTGCCTGCTGGAGTAGATGGAAGTCAGTTGACGTGGCCTGTTGTCACGAATGGTAGTATAAGAGCAACGGTAAGTTGGACAAAGCCGCGTTCTGGTGCATTCACAGACCCACATGGAAATATTCTACAAGCCGATGAATGGATTAGAGATAAATCCAGTTATGTCACACGGGTAACGTTAAGCGGTCCTAGGGCGGATAGAACTCAGATAAATACAAATAATCCTAGTCCTCTAGCCGTACCATCTTTGCCGCAGAAATTTGAGTTGGTTGGTAGAGATAGTCGAGGTAATGAGGTGAGGTATGGATTTGTGTTAAAGCAATGGTTCGTCCATCGTGGTAAAAAATGGGATAGTCAGTATAATCAAATATCTTGGTGTAGTAGTTTGGGTTATCGTTTACCACAGGTCAAGGATTTAACTAACGCGGTGCGCACAAATAGTCCTTCTATTTCTGGCGCCAGGCCTAGTTCACCTGCTAGTTATTATCAGCGTCACATAGGTGCTGGTTTTTTCACGGAGTGGGGCGTCATGTACCGCTACGCTGATGTGGGCTTCGTCCACTACGGCTACTGGACGAGTGACACAACAGGTAGCAATGGATTCGATGTCTACTCACAAAGCGGAGACATCTACAGCGACAGCGTTTCCGATAGCCGCTACGCTGTTTGCTCCTCACCTTAACTTTTATTTCATAGTCCTTAATCCTTGGGCCACGGGGGGGTTATAGTGCAGATAGAGGATAATTTATCAAAGAATAAAGCCCCCGCGTAAGTTGGGGCATTTCCCTTAGGGTTGCGCTGTTGCGGCGAAGCCACAATCGCGCCGCCTCCGCCGCCAACTCTGAAAGCGTGGTTGGTAATTATAGTGATTAGGCTGTGGCGGTTTAAATTCGTGGTCTATTTATAGTATGGCAAGGTTTCGGACGTTTTGACCTTTGGTGAATAAAATAGCTACAGTGACCACGTCCGAACAAAGGGAATTAAAGCTAATTCCCTTTGCAATCCCACGCTTTGGCTACAGAATGTGGCCTACGGCACTACTCGTATCATCCTGATACTCGCCTCTACGAGGCCATCTTCGCTGTGCTCAGATGTTCAAATTTGTTCCAGACAAATTTGTCCGACGCCGTCGGTCGGTCTTAACGCACTGTTTGTGGACGTGCTCCCGGCGCACCACAAACTCGCCAAACGTCCTGTTTGGCGTGCTAACCTTGCTCTGTTGTCGGCACATTCTGACGCCGGAGCAAGACAAACAACATAATCTTAGGTGTTTTGGGGTGAGTTGTTTTTGTATTAAAAAACAATGTAATTACATCCAAAAAGTGGTCAGGAAAGGTATTGATTTTATTTATTTTTTCGTTTAATTCAAAACACACCAAATTATTCAATATAACTATAGCTATATTACCACCAAGGCAAAAACTTCCCAAAAAAACCTAATCTTATCAATCCAACAATTCGTTAGCTATCAAGCAATTTTGTAAAAATGTGGTATAGATCATGGGTTTAGGACTTATGTCCTAGTTGAAAGCGAAAAGCCATTACTATACTTAAGGTCATTTTTTCAAATAGTTAAGAAATATTATGACAGCACATATTAATGCAAAGAAAAATGATTTTGCTCAAACCGTTATTATGCCTGGTGATCCTTTGCGAGCAAAATTTATTTCCGAAACTTATTTAACAGATGCAAAGCAAGTTTGTAATGTACGTAACATGTTAGGTTATACCGGAACATATAACGGTATTCCTGTTTCTGTTATGGGACACGGAATGGGGATTCCGTCAATTACGCTTTATGCCCATGAATTAATCAATGATTTTAATGTAAAGCGTATTATTCGTATCGGTAGTTTAGGTGCAACGCAGCACAGCGTAAAAATGCGTGATGTGATTTTAGCCGTTGCCGCTGGGACTGATTCAATAACTAATCAAAAAAGAGCAAATGGTTATAACATTGCTACTTCTGCTACTTTTTCTTTATTACATAGTGCTTATGAAACTGCCAAAGTTATGAATATCCCCGTTAAGGCTGGCAATGTCTTTAGTGGTGATCTTTATTATGATCCTGATGAATCGTTAATTAGTACTTTAGAAAAATCAGGCGTTCTAGGTATTGATATGGAGGTGGCCGGTTTATATGGTATTGCTCAACAATTCAATATTGAGTCTTTAGCTATTTTAACTGTTTCTGATCATTGCCTAACTGGTGAGGAAACCTCTGCAGAAGAAAGACAGCTGACATTTAACAATATGATTAAGCTAGCCTTACAAGTTGCTATTAAACCTTGAATTACCATGCTAAATCATTTTTAGGATAATGTTATGAAACATAAGCTGTTACTCACCCTAATTAGTTTTTTGGCTAATTTTATTATGGCGGGTTTTGCCAGCCAATTTGGTATGTTAATCGAACCGATTGCACAATGTTTTCATGCTGATGTCAGTACGATTGCTTTTATCTTTTCTTTACTTAATGGTGGGGCGTTAGTTGGTACTATTTTAGCTTTTTTCTTGATCGATATTATTGGTATCAAACGCATCACTCTATTAAGTTACATACTTATTGTTGTATGTACATTGATGTTGTATTTCACTAATTCATTAATAGTGTTAGATATTTGCATGTCATTAATCGGTTTGTGTGGTGGTGTTGGGCTATGTATCGCAGGAACAATAGTCGTTTCTATTTGGCAAAATAGAGTCCAAAGCACTATGTTGGTTGTGCAAGATGCAACGTTTAATATTGCTGGTGTTATCTTTCCGCTTATTACCACTTATGCTTTAACCCATTCTTTATCGTGGGCGAGTAGCTATTTAACGGTGGGTCTTATTGCGGTATTGACGCTAGTGATTATTTTGGTTACCAATTTTGATTTGATCATAACTTCTAAAGAGGTTGAAAAACAAAATAATAATCAAAAATCAGAATGGAATTTTGGCATTTTATCGGCTGGTATAGGGTTATTTTTGGCTATGTTGGCTTTATACACTTTTCTAACTTGGGCACCACTTTTTGTTAGTCAAAAATTTACGATTAGCTTTGAAGATGCCGGAAATATCATTACGCAATATTGGGCTGCTGCATTAATTGGGGCGTTAGTTTCAACCGCTATTGTTTCACGAGTTAAAATTCATCATTTTTTTATGACAATCATTTTGTTAGCCTTTGTGATAACAATTGCGATTGTTAATACTCAGGATCTTAATCACATTAGTTATTTCACTTATGGCTATGGATTTGTTTGTTCTGCACTATATAACTCTTTTGTTGCCTATGGGGTTACATTTGTTAAAAATGCATCAAGTAAAAATGTGTCTTTTATTCTTGTTAGCGGTAGTGCTGGGGCAATGTTTAGCCCTGCAATTAGTTCTTTATTCCAAGAATATTTTGGTACGCAAATTATTATGAATGCAATTCCAGTTTTTTATGCAGTTATTATTGTAATGTTGGTTATTTCTCAGTTGTTGAAGCGGAAAAATAACCTGAAGTGAAGGGAAATATCATGAGGAATTATTATAAATTATCAAAGTTAACATTAAGCATGCTTTTGATTTGGTTTGGTGTTGCTAACGTTAATGCTGCTGATTATAAAGATGGTAACTTACATAAAAATGATTATGGTTGGTTGCAGTTAAATTTGATGCAAAGTGTCGATGCTAAAATACCGTATGATATAAAAAATGATACTTATCTTGAGACGGAGTTTGGTGCTCGATATGGTGTTTTGGATCTATATGGCTATGTTGATATCTTCGACATTTTTGATCGTAAACATGATGATCGATATGGGGGCGATAATTTCTTTGCTAAAATTTCACCAAGAATTTCACTTGATGGTCTATTCCAATCGGATTTTTCGTTTGGAGCAGTTAAAGAGTTGTATATTGCTAGTGTAAATAATATTGGTGATCGAGAGTTGTTTGAACAATATTTAGGAATAGGCGCCGATGTGGATATGCCATGGTTTGGTGTGATGGGTATGAACGTTTATGCGCGCTATGTTCGTGAAAACTATAATGAACCTAATGAAGGTAAGTGGGATGGTTATATGTATTCAACAAGTTGGTCAAAACCCATTTATCAATTTACTAATCAAAGTACAATCAATTATCAAGGCTATTTTGATTATCAATTTGGCGCCAATAAAATAACCGATAACTCATTGTATAGTAATAATGCTATTGAATGGTATAATGGTTTTTATTGGCATAGTGATCATATGGCATTGGGTTATGGATTAAAGTATTTTCATAATATGTCATTGATTAAAAATAAATCTGGAGCAGGGAAAACCAGCGGTATCGGTCATTATTTTAGTTTTAGTTATAAATTTTAATTAAAATAATGTTATATTTTAAAAAATAATTTTTTGAATAAAAACGATAAGTTATACGATGGTGGCTAAAATTATATGCAGTTGAAGTCTTTAAATAAAGGTCGGTTTAGTACATATTGGAAAAATAACAATAATTTGATTGAGTCCGTTATTAAACAATGTGTTGTTGAAACAAAAATTGTCGATGAAAAATCGGTTTTGTTCCGTCAGGGTTGTAAGGTTAATGATTTAGTTCTAGTTTATAATGGAATGATTTCTATCCGTTACGAAGCCGCTAATGGACGTCGTTTTCATCTTGGTACGCTTGATTGCGATGAACACATTCTTGGTGAAATGGAATTCTTTACGGGGTATTTATGCCAATTTGATATCATTGCTGAAGAGGCGTTAACATTGTCAATTGTTAGCGCCGATAAATTATATCAATCGTTGATTGAATACCCTAAATTAGCATTGTTTTTTGCTACTGCAATTGCTTTTGATTATCAAGATACGTTAGATATTTTCTTAAAGAGAACTTTATATTCAATTTGTTATAATATTGCGTTCGATCTTTATCAGCATTATTTAAATATACATCCAGTAAGTAGTTTCCAAAAAAACTACTTAGAAGCAGAACGTTTTGGTACCACCGATCGTGTTTATCGTCGAGCTGTGAGTGAGCTAGTTAAATTAGATATTGTTGAAAAAAATGAAGGAAAACTAGAAATCAAAAGTATGGAAAAGCTTAAAGAATTTATTAAATGCAATGATAAGATTTCAGATTAGGATATTGTTGAATATTTTATATTCAACAAATGAATAGATAAAAACGCGCCACTATGCAATATAATATTATGGCTATAAATAGCCTATGCAATGTGGCTATTTTATCTATTAATCTAAACATCTTATGTTGAGCTACTAACAAATAAAATAGAAAAAATTTTACAAATCCATACAATGAAAACATCAATTAAAACTCATTATTCAATTGTGAGGTAAGGCGGATTCTGTTATACTGCATTCCCGTCTGATTCTTGTATGTTGTATTGGTTTTGATGTCTAAAAATCGATGCAATATTGTTCTAATAAATTAATAATGGTCTAATATTAATGGTCACGAATTATATTTTTGTTACAGGCGGTGTCGTTTCTTCTCTTGGTAAAGGCATTGCCGCAGCATCTCTTGCTGCAATTTTAGAAGCCCGCAATTTAAAAGTCACCATGCTCAAGCTTGATCCCTACATTAATGTCGATCCGGGCACAATGAGTCCTATTCAACATGGTGAAGTGTTTGTGACTGAAGATGGAGCTGAAACCGATCTTGATTTGGGTCATTATGAACGTTTTATTCGCACTAAAATGACGCGAAAAAATAATTTCACTACAGGTCGTATTTATTCTGATGTGTTACGCAAAGAGCGTCGTGGCGATTATTTAGGAGCAACGGTTCAAGTTATACCACATATCACTAATGCAATTAAATCACGCGTGATTGATGGGGCAAAAGGTTTTGATGTTGCCATTGTTGAAATCGGTGGTACAGTAGGTGATATTGAATCTCTTCCATTTTTAGAAGCGATCCGTCAATTAGCGGTGGATGTGGGTCGTGAACACACGTTATTTATGCACTTAACGTTAGTGCCTTATTTAGCATCTGCTGGTGAAGTTAAAACCAAACCAACGCAGCATTCAGTGAAAGAGTTACTGTCAATTGGTATTCAACCGGATGTATTAATCTGCCGTTCTGATCGTATTATTCCTGCTCATGAACGGGCTAAGATCGCACTATTTTGTAATGTGCCTGAGCGTGCTGTTATTTCGCTTAAAGATGTTGATTCTATTTACAAAATACCTGCGTTATTAAAATCGCAAAACTTAGATACCTTCGTTTGCAAACGATTTAATCTTGAATGTAAAGAAGCCGATTTATCGCAATGGGAACAAGTGATTTATGAAGAAGCGAACCCAGTGGGTGAAGTAACCATTGGTATGGTGGGTAAATATATTGCTTTACCGGATGCTTATAAATCAGTGAATGAAGCGTTAAAACACGGGGGATTAAAAAATCGTTTAACGGTGCACATTCGTTATATTGATTCAGAAGATCTTGAATCGCGTGGCACAGAATTACTTCAAGGCTTAGATGCGATCTTAATTCCAGGTGGATTTGGTTATCGTGGCGTTGAAGGTAAAATTATGGCAGCTCGTTATGCGCGTGAAAACAAAATCCCATATTTAGGTATTTGCCTTGGTTTACAAGTGGCTATGATCGAATATGCACGTAATGTTGCAGGTATTAAAGATGCTAACTCAACCGAATTTGTTAAAGATTGTGCAAACCCAATTATTGCTTTAATCACAGAATGGAGCGATGAATCTGGCAATGTAGTACAACGTAATGAAAATAGTGATTTAGGTGGCACAATGCGTTTAGGTTCGCAAATTTGCCATTTAGAGCCTAATTCATTAGTATACGATATGTATAAAAATGAGTCGATTACTGAGCGTCATCGTCATCGTTATGAAGTGAATAATAATTTATTACCTGAAGTGGTTAAAGCTGGGTTAAAAGTGACTGGTCTTTCAACGGATAGAAAGCTGGTTGAGATCATTGAAGTTCCAGATCATCCATGGTTTGTTGCGTGTCAGTTCCATCCGGAATTCACCTCTACACCACGTGATGGACACCCACTGTTTAGTAGTTTTATTAAGGCTGCCAAAGCTTATCAAGAGCAGCAACAAAAATAGTTTTGAATTAAAATTTTTAATATATCTGTCATATAGAGGAAAATAACATGGCAAAAATCGTTAAAGTACATGGTCGTGAAGTCATCGACTCTCGTGGTAATCCAACTGTTGAAGCCGAAGTTCATTTAGAAGGCGGTTTTGTTGGCCTTGCAATTGTTCCATCAGGTGCATCAACTGGTTCACGTGAAGCGTTAGAACTTCGTGATGGTGACAAATCTCGCTTTTTAGGTAAAGGCGTATTAAAAGCAGTTGAAAACGTAAATGGACCAATCGCTAAAGCTGTTGTTGGTAAAGATGCATTAGATCAAGCTGCTATTGACCAAATCATGCTTGATTTAGATGGCACTGATTTCAAATCTAATTTAGGTGCTAACTCAATTCTTGCCGTATCTTTAGCAACCGCTAAAGCTGCCGCAGCTGCTAAAGGTGTTCCTCTTTATCAACACATTGCTGACCTTAACGGCACTCCAGGTCAATACTCAATGCCATTACCAATGATGAACATCATTAATGGTGGTGAGCACGCGGATAACAACATTGACTTACAAGAATTTATGATTCAACCAGTTGGTGCTAAAACAGTACGTGAAGCAATTCGCATGGGTTCTGAAGTATTCCACAACTTAGCTAAAGTATTACATGCTAAAGGCATGAACACTGCTGTTGGTGATGAAGGTGGTTTTGCGCCTAACTTAGATTCAAATGCTGAAGCGTTAGCTTGCATTAAAGAAGCGGTAGAAAAAGCTGGTTATGTATTAGGTAAAGACATTACTTTAGCGATGGACTGTGCTGCTTCTGAATTTTATAACAAAGAAACCGGTAAATATGTATTAAAAGGTGAAGGTAATAAAGAATTCACTGCGCAAGAATTTACTCATTATCTAGAAGGTTTAACAGAACAATATCCAATCGTATCAATTGAAGATGGTTTAGATGAAAGCGATTGGGAAGGTTGGGCATACCAAACTAAAGCTCTTGGCCACAAAATTCAATTAGTGGGCGACGATTTATTTGTAACTAATACTAAAATCTTCAAACAAGGTATTGAAAAAGGTATTGCTAACTCTATCTTAGTTAAAGTAAACCAAATCGGTACATTAACTGAATCTATCGCTGCAGTTAAAATGGCTAAAGATGCCGGTTATACCGCTGTTATCTCTCACCGTAGTGGCGAAACAGAAGATTCAACAATTGCTGATTTAGCAGTTGGTTTAGCTGCTGGTCAAATTAAAACTGGTTCAATGAGCCGTTCTGACCGTGTTGCTAAATATAATCAATTAATCCGTATTGAAGAAGCTTTAGGTTCAAAAGCACCATTCAATGGTTTAAAAGAAGTTAAAGGTCAATAATTAGTTTTTATAAACTAAATTATCACTAAAAAACGGTGACCAGTTCACCGTTTTTTATTTTCATATAATTTTAACCTACTTAATGTAGGAATGGTTGCACCGACTAAAGTTGTGTTGTACTCTTATTGTTTGATTTTTTTATGACTTATTAATAACTAATCCGTATTGATTAATTTAGTCGCCCTATAATTGTTAAAATAACTAACTCGATTTAAAGTTCTACTTATGAATAATATTACGAATATGTCTCAGCCAAAAAGTAAATGGCAACTCTTTAACTGGCTCTATACCGGTAAATTATCGCTAAACGAATTATGGCTTAACCCGACCTATCGTTATAAGTTTTTTTTAAGAACCTTGTTCTTAAGCCCAATTACTCTCAAATGGCTTGATAAATTAAGACAGTATCCATTGCTTGGCTATTATTTCTCGTGCCAAACTAATTTACCATGTAAATTACAACGTCCTTATTTGGCATCTTGTTTGAGCCAAAAAGAACGTTATGATGCATTGGCCTACCATTATGACTTTTTAGCAAAACAACCCGATAGCGTAACTAAAGCTTTTTATAATCCGCAATCGCCTTTTGTATTGGCGAATGTTGCTGTTAAAAATGAAACGAATATCCAAATTGCCGTTCAAGCCCGTAACAAATTTGCCAGAGAAGGCGAAGTAAGTCTTTATTTTTATGATAGCGATGGGATTGATTTAACCACATTAACGTTTTCAATTGTTGAATATCAAGGCAAACCAACACTCTTTATTGCTGGATTACAAGGCACAGGACACGATGACGCACGTACTCGCGTACAAAAAGCAACTAAAGCCTGCTATGGGCTATTTCCTAAACGTGTTGCAGTTGAAGCTGTATTAACTGTTGCCCGTTACTATCAATTAACGCAAATTGTTGCCGTGGGTAACAAAACTCATATTTATAACAATTGGCGCTATAATAGCCGTCAAGAACGCATTTTGTCTGATTATGACGATTTTTGGTTAACCCTTGATGGAAAACAAGATACTAATGGTTTATTTATACTACCAAACCAAATTAATCGAAAATCAATTGAAGAAATTGCCAGTAAAAAACGCTCAGAATATCGTAACCGCTATGCGTTATTGGATCAGCTTCAAATTAATATTGAGCAAACGTTAGCATCATTAACCTAATGATTAGTAGTAATATATTAAAACGTATGCTTACCCCATAATTTAACAATGTAAGCAAGGAATAGTTAAGGAATAAAATATGTATTTTGGTATTCTTATTGCGCTAATACCGTTGGGTTTAGGCTATTTAATTAAAATTAAAAACAACAGCTGGATGACCAAAATTAACCAAACGTTGAGTTGGATGGTTTACCTTATTTTATTCATTATGGGCGCTGAGCTTGCTCATTTAGATAATTTAACCACTAATTTGCAAATTATTTTATATTATGCAATTGTTCTTTTTATTTGTACATTTGGTGGGAATTTTATTGTTTTAATTATTTTTGATTACATTTTCCCTCGCAAGGCAGATAAAACAGATCATACTTATGCTTCACGTTTTAAAATGATTATTGAGTCATTACGTGTTTGTATTGCATTAATTATTGGGTTTATTTGTGGATTATTGCCATTATTTATTTGGCAATATGCTGAAAACATTACTCAGGTTGTATTGGTTTTTTTATTATTCTTAATCGGAATTCAACTACGTAGTAATAATATTTCAATAAAGCAAATTCTACTCAACAAAATAGGTATAGTGACAACACTATTGGTTGTGATAAGTGCTTTCCTTGGAGGCGTTATTGGCTCATTTATTTTAAACCTACCAACGCGTGTTGGTCTTGCCATGTCTTCTGGTTTTGGATGGTATTCATTATCTGGTATTTTAATGACAGAAGCCCATGGTCCAATTATTGGTAGTGCTACATTTTTAAATGATATATTACGAGAATTGTGTGCGATTATTTTAATTCCTACATTGATTAAGCGTTATCAATTAACAACATTAGGACTATGTGGTGCAACATCAATGGACTTTACCCTACCAATGCTACAAAAAGGTGGGGGAATAGCCATTGTACCGGCAGCTATTGCTCAAGGTTTTTTATTAACACTTATAATGCCGATATTTATCACGCTATTTAACTATGGAGGGGTTGGGCTTTAGCTTAAAAAAGCAAAGCCTACTTAAATGGAGTAAAAAAAGTAATGGGAAAGTATAGTTTATTAAAAGGTAAAGTAAGACGTTTAAAAATATTGAAAGTAGATAAAGAAAAGGATCAAAATAAAAAAACTGAAGACTGTGATTTTATTGAGTCAATTTGGGGGCTATTTATCGAAATGCTGGGAGGATTTATTCTAATAACCGCAGCTATATGTAAGTTTGTTTATGAATTTGTCCTTAGTTTATTTACTTTTGGGTTACTACAAACCAAGCTATTAAAAGGCACACCATTTGTTTGTTATATCGGTAATGTCAAAGTTAAAGGTAAGCTAGAAAATGTCGCTTTTAACAATGGTGATTACGTCGAAATGGTCGTCAAACAAATTGATAAGAACAAATATCAAGCTTATGCCGTCCGCTTTCCTAAATATCATGCTTTATTTTTTCCTAAAGGAGTTGGTCTTTCGACGTTGCAATTGCTGAAATATTGTATGTTTGGTGTTGGATCGATAATATTATGTACCGATGGTTTTATTTTCATTAGCGTATTATTCAATCATGAGTGGGATTCTTTAGAAGTGATAGAAATTACCAAAACAAGCTGTATTGGCTTTGTTGCTTTTGTGTTCTTTTTTTTCTTCGTTTTTGGTGGGAGGTTAACTTTTATTTGTAACCGTATTTATGCCACTTTAGGTTATCCAAAACCATGGTTACACAACAGTTGGTATGAAGAATTTTTGTTTTCCAAAATGAATCGTCGTCGGGATCCTGAGCTATTTGATGATCCTCAAACGCCAGAATTTCAAAAAATTAGAAATAAAGATATACAGCCTTCAGCTAATTATTACTGTCGAACACCCATTATACCAAGTTGGGTAAATATTATAGATGAAAGTAAATATGATGTACAAATAACCAATCACCTAAAATAAACAAATTAAAAAGATTTCGTTTTTTTTAGATTGTGCTTAAATGACCTTGTTTAGGCACAAAAAATAGTGTGGTGTCGACCCCTTCGTGTTGTAGCAATTGAATTTTTTTATCTATACCTCCAGCATAACCCGTTAAATTACCGTTTGCGCCAATAACGCGGTGGCAAGGGATGATAATGGATATTGGATTATGCCCAACTGCGCCGCCTACTGCTTGGCTAGCCATGCTTGTTTGGTTTGTTTTCAGGGCGATCTGTTTTGCGATATCACCGTAGGTTGTGACTTTGCCATATGGGATATTACATAAAATTTCCCATACGAGCTGTCGAAAAGGGGAGCCATTTGGTGCAAGCTTAAGTTGAGATAGATTCGGTTTCTTTCCTGAAAAATAATCATCAAACCATTTTTTTGTCGAGTTAAAAATAGCTAAATTAGGTTTTTCTTCTGTTTGAGTGTTAATTGTATAACCAAAATATTTTTCGCCTTCAATCCAAGCTCCAACTAACTTATTTTGTTGGCTGGCTAGAGTAATTAATCCCATTGGGGATGAATAGTTGCATAAATAAAACATCTTGTCTTTTAACTCTATTCGATAAAAACGATGTTAAATTATGCTTGTTTATGATGATAATTACTACCAATTTATTTATCAATATTGTTTGAATAGTAAATAATAGGGAATATGGCTCATCAATGAGCCATATATTTTGCGGTTATTTAGTTTTGTTTTTGCCTTTTTCGATATAACTCATATCACCTAAGCTTTCGACAATAAATTTTCCATCATCAGTATAACGAATTTTAGTGACACTTGCGTTACCAAGCCCCTCTGTCACTGGTTTATCTAACCATTCTTCAGCCATAGCCATGATAGCCATACCGTGAGATACCACTAAGACGTTACCACCACCTTGTGCTTTAGCTGATTCGGCAATGGCTTTTAACGAGGCTTGCATACGTGTTTTTACTTTATTGTAATCTTCAGCTTCACCAGATTTTTCGACAGCGGCAATGGCATCCATCATTTTTTTAAGGGTGATGTTTCCTTTTGCGAAATCCGCCATTAAATCTTTATCCGTTGCATAACCTAAATGCTGTGCAGCAGGGGTCCACATGTTTGGATCAAGATCGCCTTCGAATTCACCAAAACAGGTTTCGCGTAGGCCTTCCATTTCGTTGATATTAATGGTTGTATCGCCTTTAGATTCTAAAACCACACGAGCTGTTTGACGTGCACGTCCCAAGTCGCTTGAATAAGCAGCAATAAATTTGACATCCTTTAAACCACGGCCAAGTTGCTCGGCAACTTCAACACCGGGTTTTATTAGTGGTGTATCTGACCAACCTTGAGCACGATGTACGTTATTGAACATGGTTTTCCCATGCCGAGTGACGTAAAGGTAAACATCATCAGCAAAAGCTTGTGATAGAGTTGAAATAGCGATGATTAATGAGCTGATTAATATAATAAATTTTTTCATATTTTATCCTTAGTTATAACAAATTAAATCGGTAATCAATAACAGTTTCTGCAGAAAGTGTTGGTGAGCGTTGGGCTTTTCCATGTTTATCGAGTTTTGGTGTAATATCTGATCCGCTGGTGGTTTTGTAAGACCATCCATAACCTACTTTAGATAAAATAGACAGGTTTTTAAATGCACCGCTGGTTGGTTTCCATATGTCGAAAACATTTATTTCGCCATTTTTTAGTGTGTCATGTTTGTAATTAAATTCACCATAGTTCATATATAATCCAGTGCTGTTATCTTTGACAAAATCATAAGTTAGTACACTGGTGAAGACAAGTTCTCCATCACGCATATAGTCAGCACCTGCTGCGGCTAACCCATTAAAGCGACCTCGGGTGTTTTTACCTAAATGCCGGTTATAATATCCGATCGCATTGTGTTTGTTAGCATCAGTGTAAGCTAAGCCAAGTTTGACGCTCCAGTCATCTTCTTTCCATTCGACATCAGTTGCATAATGCCATGCATGATCTTCAAACTCTTTTTTGTTTTGTTTCATGGCGTCATAATTGTCAAGTGCATAGCTTCCATAGAATTGCCCGCCTAAAATCAATTTTTGCATTGGTTTATAGGATAATTCAACTACGTGGCGCCTTAGGTAATCTTTAGCAACACCATAAGAATAATCCAAAGTTAGATCTTTATCTTTATAAGCGATTTCAGCAGTTGAAATGTTATCGATGACTTTTTTACGATCGGCCGTTAAAAAATGTAATTTTTTAGCAGATTCTCGAGGAAGGGTACTATCGATATAGGCTAATGAAAAGTAGATGTTATCATATTTTAGTGTACCACTATAACCAAGATAGCTATGGCGAGTAAGATGTTTAGCGGAACTTATTATTCCAAAGTCTTTCAAACTATGCCAGCCTGCTTTACCCTTTAAATTGAAGTCGTCGTTTCCTAGTTTAATTTTTGCATAACGTTGGGTAAATTTATTAAAGCCTTGAGCGTTGTGTTTGTTATAGCCTTTACCATCATTATAAAGTAAGTTACGGGATGCAAAGTAATCACTGGCCCCCAATTTTATTACGTTATCATAGGTAATATCAAATCCAATAGTATCAAATAGATAACCAGAATTATAATCAAAACTAAATACTTGTCCCCAAGCACTGTGTACTTCTTTGGGTTGGGCTGCATTTTCTTTTAAATATTTCCAATGATTACGCGTAGAAAAATTAAATTTAGAATCTGTGAAAAAGGCATTATATAAGGCTGAATTATTGTTCACTTGAGCCGCTAGAGCCGAACAAGTTGACAGACTCAGCAATGCAAGTGTGAGATATTTTACTTTCATTATTGTATTTCCTAGCTTATGTTTAAATAAAAAATTAAAATTCATTTTTTATTTAGTAAATTCCATTATGTATAGATTATATTTTTATTTTTATTTGTTTAATGCGGATTTGCCTTTATTGACATATGTCATGTTACCAATTTCACTCACGTTATATTGACCATTTTTATAGGTAATTTTAACAACTGTTGCATTTGATAGCGGTTTATTTTTATCTTTGTTGTCAGTAAGATCATAAATCATCGCTTGCATTGACATTCCAGATGAAATAGCGAGAATAGTTTTTTCATGATTATGTTGTGCATTTTGGATGATGGTTTTTAACGCATCTTGTGTTCTTGCCTTCACTTGTTGGTAACTTTCTGCTTGGTGTTTGGGATCTGCTTTGGCAGTTGAATTTATCATTACATCTATAGTTAGGTTGCCAGCTTGGTAATTTTTATAAAACGCATCGACAGAGTTATATCCTGCTAGTTTCATGCTAGCACGAACCATTTTTTTATTTGGTCCACCTTCAAAACCGCCAAAAAATACTTCACGTAATTCTTTAAGTTCACGAATTTTATAATCCTTAACACCTTTTTGTTTAAGAAGCTCTTGCATGGTTTCGCGTTGTCGCCCTGCATCACTTGTATAATAAGCATCAAACTGGATATCTTTTAATCCTTCGCCAAGATAGTGTGCAAGTTCAATACCTTGATCTGTAAGCGGCGAATCGGCCCAACCTTGTACTAAATCATAGGTATTAAATAAGGTTTTACCATGGCGAGCAAAGTAGATTGTTATATCACCATCAGCCTTGTTGTCTTTTGCTTTAGATGGCGAGTGGGCACAACTGGTTAGTAAAGCTGTAATAATGATTAACGTACTGGTTAGTAACGTTTTTATTGTTTTTTTCTTCATGTTATATTCCTTGAGTGGCTAACGGTTAGTAGGGCACACTCATTTTGCAAAATTTATTTTAGGATAATAGGGGAATTAGTTATCATCATTCCCCCTTAAATTATCTGACTATTTTAAATTCTCACCTCTAGATGAAATTACTGATTGATACCAGTAAAAGCTTTGTTTTTTATAGCGTTTTAATGTGCCAGAACCATCTTGGTTTAGGTCAACATAAATAAAGCCGTAACGTTTAGTTACCTCTGCTTTTGAGGCGCTAATAAGATCGATTGGCCCCCAACTGGTATAACCCATGACTTCAACGCCGTCGTTAATGGCTGCTCGGATTTGTACTAAGTGATCATTCATATAATTGATGCGGTAATCATCATGGATAGTACCATCAGCTTCGAGTGTATCTTTGGCACCGAGGCCGTTTTCGACAATAAATAATGGTTTTTGGTAACGTTCATAAAGTAAGTTAAGTAGATAGCGAATACCAACAGGATCGATTTGCCATCCCCATTCTGAGGCTTTAAGGTAAGGGTTTGGTACCATATCTAAGATATTACCTTTGGTTTTTTGCGACTCGTCAGCGGTTGCACAGCAGCTCATGTAATAACTGAACGAAACAAAATCGACGGTTTCTTTTAGATCCTGTTTGTCTTGTTCAGTAATATCGAGCTTGATGTTATGTTCTTTAAAGAATCGATTCATATAGGTTGGGTAATAACCTCTAACTTGAATATCACCAAAGAATAACCAACCGTGGTTTTCTTGATGTGTAGCCCAAACGTCTTCTGGTTTTGGTGTTAATGGGTAGGCAACAGCACCTAGTAGCATATTACCGATTTTGGCATCAGGGATGATGTCATGACATAATTTGACCGCTCGGCTGCTGGCGACAAGTTGGTGGTGAATAGCTTGGTAGATTTGCTGTTTTGTACTGTTTCTATCTAATCCTACACCTGTAAATGGTTCGTGTAATGACATGTTAATTTCGTTAAATGTTAACCAATATTTAACTTTATTTTTGTAACGTTCAAAGACGACTTTGGCATAACGCGTAAAAAACTCAATCACTTGGCGATTACCCCAGCCACCGTATTCAGTTACAAGATAATAGGGCATTTCGTAATGTGATAGGGTGACAAGTGGCGTGATATTGTGTTTTGCCATTTCGTCAAATAACTTATCATAAAACGCTAAACCATCTTCATTTGGTTGCTTTTCGTCACCATTAGGAAAAATTCGCGTCCAAGCAATAGATGTACGCAGACAGGTAAAACCCATTTCAGCAAATAGAGCGATGTCTTCTGGATAACGGTGATAAAAATCAATTGCGTTGTCTTTTATACTACTAATATCGTGCTTGTTTCGATCAATAATATCGCCAAACAGGCCATTAGGTGTGCAGTCTGATGTTGATAACCCTTTACCTGCCTTGCGATATGCGCCTTCAACTTGATTGGCGGCAATAGCACCACCCCATAAAAAATCACTAGGAAATTGTGTTGACATGTTTTACTCCTTATCTGCTGATAGCGATAATAATGCATCACCATTTTTGGTAATATCTTGTTTAAAAATACACTCTATATCTTGATAATTATCAGTATTAGTTATAATTATCGGTGTGGTTACTTCAAATCCTGCTTGTTTAATTGCGTCGATATCAAAACTAACTAATAGATCGCCTTTTTTCACTTTACTTCCTGCTTCGATATGCGCTTGAAAGTGTTGCCCGTCTAATTTTACGGTATCAATACCAATATGAATTAATATTTCGGCACCGGAATTCGTTTGGAAACCAATCGCGTGTTTTGTTCTAAATAGTGATACTACTTCACCGTCATCAGGTGCTACGGCTTGACCAACAGTTGGGATGATGGCAATGCCTTTACCCATCAATTCATTGGCAAAAGTAGGATCGTTAACTTCGCTTAGTGGGATAACTTTGCCTGTCATTGGGCTGAAAATAGTGACGCTGTCGGTATTAGTTTGGTTGGTGTTGTCTTGGTTATTTTCTTCGTCTTTTTGAGTATCATTTTTTGATATCATGCTAATTTTATCTTGTGAAATGCCAAACAGATAAGTAGCGATTAAGGCAACGATAAACGAAATAATACAACCAAATACAACTGCGTAAAATTTTTCATCAATGCCGTGTTCAGGTGAAATTAATTGTAAAAATGAAAAGACATTAATAAAGCTAAAAGAATAAATCACACTATGGTAATAACCAACAATTGCACCACCAATAATTGCCGATAAGCAACCAATAATAAATGGTCTTTTAAGTGGTAAGTTAACACCGTAAATAGCCGGCTCAGTAACACCAAAAATACCAGATAATACCGAAGAACTTGCTAGCGCTTTAAATTCTGGATCTTTTGCTCTTAGCATTACAGCAAATACTGCACCAACTTGTGCAAACACGGCTGGAAATAATATTGGTAATAGAAAATCTTGATGAACAGTTGCTATATTGTTTAAACAAAGCGGAACAAGACCCCAGTGAATACCAAAAATCACCAATACTTGCCAAAGTGGTGCTAAAATCATCGATGCAATAATTGGGTTAAGTGCATACAAATATTCAATACCAGCAGCTATACAAGCACTACCATAAGTTACAGCAGGACCAATAAGCGCAAAGGTCAATGGCACTGTGATAATGAAGCCAAGTAATGGTGCAATGAATTTTTTGAATGAATCATGCATGATTTTATATAAATTTCGTTCTAATAACGAATAAAACCATGCAGCTAAAATAACTGGGAATACCGATGAGCCATAAGGAATTAAGTCAATCGGAATGCCAAATAGTTCAGTTTTTAGCAAAAGTTTGCCTGCCGGTATCATGTTGCTTACACTTGGGTGAAGCAATGCACCGCCAATAGCTAACCCCATATAAGGGTTACCACCAAACTTTTTAACGGCAGAAAAGCCTAAAATCATCGGTAAATAGTAGAGTGGAGCGTCGGATATTGCATCTAGAAACTTAAAAGTTGGTGTGCCTTTTTGGACAATATCTACTGTTTGTAATAGCGCAAACACTCCTTTTAAAATACCACCTGCCACCATGACGACTAACACAGGAATAAAAATATTTGATACTAAATCGATTAGTTTCGATAATAACCCCGATTTTTTATTCGATTGAGTTTTTTTGTTGTCGGTTTCGTTGAGATGAGTTAACTGCATAATGTCACTATAAACATCAGCAACATTATTGCCAATTACTACTTGAAATTGCCCACTACTTTGTACAACGGTTATTACACCTTTTTGTTTTTTTAGCACTTCGGCATCAGCTTTTGTTTCATCCTTTAGGACGAATCGTAAACGAGTTGCGCAGTGCACTAGGCTGATGATGTTATCTTTACCACCTATATTATTAATTATTGATTCGGCAAGCTCTTTGTTTTTCATACCTTATCCTTATTTTTGACAAAAAAAAACCTAGACCCCAAGCTTTGGGTCTAGGTTTTGCTTGCAAAGTAAACGTTTTTAACTTTGCAGTAACAATCCACTCAGTGATTTTTAGACTAGCACAAATTTACAGAATAGATAAGACTTCTATAATAATGATCACAAAAATGTGATTTACCTCACATTATGAATTTTTAAGTTCCGTACGCAGTCGCTCAATATGAATGGTTAAATACAGACTTTCATCATCAGAAAGCGGGTGCTGATATTGATGTATCAAATGCAGATCAATTTGCTTAGTACATAAATAGGCTTTTTTGTATTTTTGGCGGATAATTTCATACAAAGAAGCATCTTGTTGTGGTTGGGATTGTTGATTTAGTATACGGTGTGCAAAAAATTTTAAATGAGTGACAAAGCGCTGATAAGATAGGCAGTTTTCATCATATTCAAAGTTAAAATGGTATTTTACGATATTGAGTATTTCGCGCATGATTTTTGTCATATTAAAAATATTAGGCATAGTGCCATTAAGTTGTGCATTAATTATATGGAATGTGATGTAACCTGCTTCGTCTTCTGGCAGTTCTACGTTTAGGCGTTGTTTAATTACCGATAGAGCATATAAACCAATTTTAAATTCTTTAGGATAGAATTTTTTGATTTCCCACAAAAAACCATTAGGAATATCAAAACCATGCTTATGGCGTTCAATAGCCCAATGAATATGATCGGTTAACGAAATATAGATACTATCTTGTAATTCACCTTCAATAAATTGTTTCGCATGATTAATAATAATTTCAGACGTGGTTAATATCTCAAGTGGGATCTGCGACAGTAACTCGGTAAATTTGAATGCTGTGTCTTTGTTTTCTAGTGAAAACTTTTTTTCGATAAGATTTGAATCAATTAAATCGCCTTCGCGTTTTTTAAAACCGATGCCACGGCCAGTAAGAATAAGCTCTTTCCCTTTTTCATCGATTGTCACAACAACGTTATTATTTAGTATTTTATGAACTTTCATTATATTTAATCTAACTTTTTAGATAAGCTATTATCAATCGCACTCAAAAAATAGAAAGCAGAAATATAAAAAAGTGTGATAAGTATCATACTTTTGCTAGATCAGTTATTGACAAATACCCAATATTACAAAAAAAACCCGATCGACTAAGCGTATCGGGTAATATTTTGATATTTAGCTTAATTATTGCGCTAATAATTTATTCATGGTTTGAATAAATTTGCTTGGATCGCTAAGCGAGCCTTTTTCAGCAAGTAAAGCTTGATCAAGTAATAGTTCAACCCAATCGTTAAATGCGCTTTCATCTTGTGTATCGGCAATACGTTTAACCAATTTATGATCTGGATTGATTTCAAACGTGTATTTGATTTCCGGCGCTTTCTGACCTGCTGCTGCAAACAATTTAGCCATTTGTGTACTCATTTCGTCAGCAGCTGTGGTGACAATTGCTGGTGTATCAGTTAACCGATGAGTTAATTTAACGTCTTTCACCTTATCGCCTAATGCGGTTTTGACTCGTTCAATAAATGGTTCAAGTTCTTTTTCAACTTGTTTTTGCTCTTCACTATCTTGATCGGCAAGTTTTTCGATTGATTCGTCTGATTTACTAATAGATTGGAACTGTTTGCCATCAAATTCAGTTAAATTGCTCATCATCCATTCATCAATACGATCGGACAATAATAATACTTCAATGCCTTTTTTACGGAATAGCTCAAGATGAGGGCTATTTTTAGCGGCACCATAGCTGTCAGCGGTAATATAGTAGATCTTTTCTTGACCTTCTTGCATACGGCTAATGTAATCATCTAACGCAACAGTTTGCGCATCGCTATCAGTATGAGTTGACGTAAAACGAAGTAATTTAGCAATTGTTTCACGGTTGGCAAAGTCTTCACCAGTACCTTCTTTTAATACTAAACCAAACTCATTCCAGAACTGTTGATATTGTTCTTTGTCGTCTTTAGCAAGTTTTTCAAGCATTTGTAATACACGTTTAGTACATGCATTACGCAAGTTTTGGGTGATTTTGTTGTCTTGCAAAATTTCGCGCGATACGTTTAATGGTAGATCATTTGAATCAATTAAGCCTTTAACAAAACGTAAATAGTTTGGCATAAATTGTTCAGCATCATCCATAATAAACACGCGTTGTACATACAGTTTTAGACCGTGTTTATTATCGCGATTCCACATATCCCAAGGTGCTTTTGCAGGGATGTAAAGTAGACTAGTGTATTCTTGTTTTCCTTCTACACGATTATGGCTCCAGCTTAATGGGTCAGCAAAATCGTGTGACAAGTGTTTATAAAATTCTTTGTATTCTTCATCAGTGACTTCTGATTTGCTACGTGTCCAAAGTGCTTGGGCTTTGTTGACTTTTTCCCACTTAACTTCTTTGCTCTCTTCGTCAGTGGTTTGTACTTCAACAGGAAGTGAAATATGATCAGAATATTTGCTAATGATAGAACGCAAACGCCAATCATCTAAAAACTCTTTTTCGTCTTCTTTTAAGTGTAAAGTGATTTCGGTACCACGAGTTTCTTTATTATCGTCAGATATTGTATATTCACCTTCACCCGCTGACTCCCACTTAACCGCTTCGTCAGCTTTTGCAGTGGCTGCGCGTGTTCTAACAGTAACTTTATCGGCGACAATAAAAGCAGAATAAAAACCTACACCAAACTGACCAATTAATTGACTATCTTTAGCCTGATCACTACCAATCGATTCTAAAAATGCTTTAGTGCCTGATTTAGCAATTGTACCTAAGTTTTCAATCACCTCATCACGTGTCATCCCAATACCGTTATCGGCAATCGTTAAAGTGCCGGCTTCTTTATTGGCCGAAATACGCACACCAAGTTCACCATCACCAGCATATAGATCTGGATTTTCAAGTGCTTTAAAGCGGAGTTTATCGGCCGCATCAGATGCGTTAGAAATAAGCTCTCTTAAAAAAATCTCTTTATTTGAATATAAAGAGTGAATCATTAAATGTAGGATTTGTTTAACTTCGGATTGAAATCCACGTGTTTCAGTGCCTTGCTTACTCATTGACTAGTACCTCTATTATATTTAGCTATTTCAATTAATTCTAACGACAAAAATAAATTTTCTATAACAACTTTTATTATTTTACGCTGTCTACTTAGTACATTATCAGTTAGTATTAACCGAATAAAATTAACATAATGGTTTGATTTATTGATGTATTGCTATATGGGAATAAAAAAAAAGATTTCAATAGAAATGGGAAAATTAATTTATCTCTTACACATTGTTTGGTTATTTTTTGTTAATAAACTTAACTAAAACTGCCGCAAAAATAGGGTAAAAAAAGCCTTGAATGAATCAAGGCTTTAAACTAAAAAAACACGTTACACTAAATTACAATTACATTAACCCGTAAACAAGAATAAAAATTACCGCAACAGGAATAACGAATCGTGATAATAAAGTCCAAATACTAAACCAGAAAGGACTTAAATTTAACTCTGAGCAGATACGTTTTTGGTTCATCATCCAAGCACCAAATATCACAGTGCCTAAACCAGTCACTGGTAACATGATTTTACTTGTTAAATAGTCTAATAAATCAAAAATGTGTTTATCAAAGAGTTGAACATCGGACCATAAGTTAAAGGATAACAAACAAGCAATACCTAAAGCCCAAATGACGATACTACTTGTGAGCGTTGCTGCTTTTCTGCCTAGTGGAGTTTTTTCTTCTAATAATTCAACGGTTGGTTCAAGTAACGAAATAGAAGACGTTAATGCCGCAAAAGTTAAGAAGATAAAGAACAATATACCTAAAATCGCACCACCAGCCATGTTACCAAATGCTATTGGTAGTGTAACGAAAATAAGGCCTTCTCCTACTGCTGGAGGTAAACCGTTAGCAAAAACTAAAGGGAAAATAGCTAAACCAGATAATACGGCAACAATAACGTCTAATATTACAACTGTACGCGCAGTTGACAATAAGTTGACGTCTTGTCCTAGGTATGAACCATATGCCATCATAATACCCATACCTAACGATAAACTAAAGAATGCATGACCTAATGCCGCTAAAATAGCCGTGCCATTTAACGCTGACCAATTAGGTGAAAATAAAAATTCACATGCAACACCAAAAGATGGACCGCTAGCATAAGCCGCATAGCCAACAAGAATTAATAATAAAATACCTAATCCTGGCATCATCAGCTTACAAGCACGCTCTAAACCAGCACCAACACCTAACGCAACGATAAGTGCAGTGATGGCCATAAATATGGTATGCCAAGTTAATAAATGGCTTACGTTACCACGGAAATCATCAAAAATTTGTTGAGTAATTGCACCACTTGCTCCATCAAATGAGCCTTTAGCTGCTATAAAAATATAATCGGTCGCCCAACCGCCAATAACGCTATAAAATGATAGGATTAAAAAAGAACCTACTACACCAATAATACCGACCCAGCGCCAAGATTTTGAATGGCCTTCTGCAACAGCGACATCCTCCATTGTATGGATTGGGTTTTTTTGCCCGCGACGGCCAATTAGCCATTCTAAAACTAAAATCGGCAAGCCGATAAGAAACATAAATAGCAAATAGGTAAGTACAAATGCAGAACCGCCCATTTGACCTGCCATATATGGAAATTTCCAAATATTACCCAACCCAACAGCAGAGCCTGCCGCAGCAAGCATAAATCCCATGCGCGAGCTCCATTGTGAGTGGTTTTTTTTCATAGTACCAGTACTCATTAATATTTTTCCTTTAGTCTTATTAATTTAATTCAGCGTTGTGAATAGTGTTTTTTTTGTTAATAAACCTTTGATCATGCCATGAAACAAACCTATAAACAAGATATTATTCAGGTTATTAGTTAAATCTGTATGAAAATTTAGCAGGTTAAATAGACATATATGATATTTAATTTTAAGATGATTGCAATGGTCGCTATTTTATAAACAAGAATAATTAGGGCCATTTATTGATAATCACAAGCACATAGCATATAGTTGATATTAGATTTTATTGATACTAAAGAGTCATTATGTCACAAAATATAGACCAAAACGAAATTGACAAATTTTCACAACTTGCCGCCGATTGGTGGAATCCAAATGGCAAATGCAAACCACTACATATAATCAACCCATTGCGAGTGGATTATGTACAACAAAAATGTGGATCGTTAACTAACAAAACCGTACTTGATGTAGGATGTGGTGGTGGGATCTTGTCTGAAAGCCTAGCCAAATTGGGAGCAAATGTAACCGCCATTGATCTTGCAGATGAATCGCTTAGTGTTGCCAAAATTCATGCCGAACAAAATGGCCTTATGATCAATTATCAAAAACAAACGGTTGAAGATCATGCACAACAACACCCAGGGCATTATGATGTGATTACCTGCATGGAGTTATTAGAACACGTGCCTGATCCGTTTTCGATTATTCAGGCTTGTGCAACATTACTTAAACCCGAAGGCAAACTGTTTTTATCGACCATCAATCGCAATCATAAAGCCAAATTATTATTAATTTATGGGGCAGAATATATTGCTCGCTTAGTACCCAAAGGTACGCACGACTTTAATCGTTTTATTCGCCCATCAGAATTAATGACACTTGTTGAACAAGCTGAACTTATTGTTGGTGATGTAATAGGAATGGAATACCATTTATTAAAAAACCAATTTCAATTAGGACCAAATATTGATGTTAACTACATTTTAATGGCCAATCGTAAATAGCTTGCGATAATAAATCGCATCTAACACTAAATATCGCTAGTTTTTTATAGTAAAAGTGAGTAAAATGCTTCGGCAATATTTTATCAACAATCCAACCCAATGGTGAATATTGTCATGTCTCGCATAATTAAAGAAGCCCTCACGTTTGACGACGTATTGTTAGTTCCAGCTCACTCAACGGTATTACCTAACACAGCCGATATTAGCACTCAACTAACCCGAACAATAAAGCTCAATATTCCAATGCTATCTGCTGCAATGGACACAGTTACTGAAGCTGATCTTGCTATTGCGCTAGCGCAAGAAGGCGGAATTGGTTTTATACACAAAAATATGTCCATCGAAAACCAAGCTAATCACGTAAGACGTGTTAAGAAGCATGAAAGTGGTATTGTGCAAGATCCGGTATCTGTCTTACCTACTTCAACTATACGGCAAGTAATTGAATTGGCAAAAGAATATGGTTTTGCAGGGTTTCCTGTTGTAACTGAAAGCCAAGAATTAGTCGGAATTATTACCGCACGTGATGTCCGATTTGCAACTGATTTATCTTTACCCGTTACAGCTGTTATGACGCCAAAAGAACGTTTAGTTACTGTAAAAGAAAGTGAGCAACGCGAAATCGTACTGAAAAAAATGCATGAACACCGTGTTGAAAAAGTTCTTGTGGTTGATTCACGATTCCACCTAAAAGGCATGATCACCGTCAAGGACTATAACAAAGCGGAACAAAAACCTAATGCTTGTAAGGACGAAAAAGGCCGCCTACGTGTAGGTGCTGCTGTTGGTGCTGCAGCCGGAAATGAAGAGCGCATTGCCGCATTAGTTGAAGCGGGGGTTGATGTATTATTAATTGATTCATCACACGGCCATTCAGAAGGTGTACTAGAGCGTATTCGCCAAGCAAGAAAGGCTTATCCTGATCTACAAATTATTGGTGGCAATATTGCAACAGCCGAAGGCGCCAAAGCCTTAATTGATGCAGGTGTTAGCGCGGTTAAAGTTGGAATTGGGCCTGGATCTATTTGTACAACCCGTATTGTCACGGGTGTTGGTGTACCACAAATTAGCGCTATTATGGATGCGGTCGAAGTGGCACAAAAACACAACATCCCAGTTATTGCTGATGGTGGAATTCGCTTTTCTGGTGATATTGCTAAAGCGATCGCCGCAGGCGCTTCTTGTGTAATGGTTGGTTCAATGTTTGCCGGTACCGAAGAAGCCCCAGGTGAAATCGAGTTATTCCAAGGTAGAGCCTATAAATCATACCGTGGAATGGGATCGCTAGGTGCAATGGCCAAAGGGTCTTCTGACCGCTATTTCCAAACCGACAACGCTGCCGACAAGCTTGTACCAGAAGGCATAGAAGGGCGCATTGCCTATAAAGGTCCACTAAAAGAAATTATTCACCAACAAATGGGGGGCTTAAGATCTTGCATGGGGCTAACTGGTTGCGCAACAATTAATGACTTACGTACAAAGTCGACATTCTACCGTATTACTGGCGCAGGCATGAAAGAAAGCCATGTCCATGACGTTCTTATTACCAAAGAGCCACCTAATTATCGCGCAGGCTCATAAAAAAGAGGGACGTCCCTCTTTTTTTATTATCTAAACACTGTTTAAAAATGGTAAAATCCATTGCTTACATAAAATGGACGACGCTTTCTTTATCCCCGATACCCGCCGATCCTTTACACCACACCAAAGTGACCATGTTGGAGTTATGGCATTAAAGCAATTTCCAGACAACCCACATAATGCATTTTTAGAAGCTGTTTATTTTGCAAAAAAATCCTCTAAATAGGATGTGGTTATGGTAGCTATTTTGAACATAAAACTACAAACGTCCAAAACTCTCGCATTTAGTCTATTTAATCGACCCAAACCATTTCCCAAAACATACCGATAAAATCTTATCCATCATCCTGACAAAATTTTACAGTTTTTTAACAAAAAGGCCAACACATTATTTTTCAACTAATTATAATTTAAATTTTTTAAATCAGAGTAATGCTCATTAGTTGAGCGTGCAATTATAAAAATTAAAATAAAACAATTAATTAATAGGATGAATGAAGTGCGCTACCATAGTTGGATTCTAGTTTGTCAAAACTACGCCCTAAATTTTTTTCAATATCACCGTAGTCTAAAACAGACTCCATTCTCATTTTTATTATCGAAATCATCGAGCTTAGCGTCACCGTCTGAGGTATCATCAAGGTCAAGGTGCAAGCCTTTATCCCCCTTATCAAAGTCTTCCCCGGTCTTTGCGGCATTGTTGTTACTGTCGTGTTCGTTTGGTACACAAGCGTTATCGATTTATATGTCGTCAAGTACATCAAACGTTATTGAGGGTAGTGAGCCGTATTTAACGTTTGATGGGGGGCGAACTAAAGAGTTTTCAGCGAAGACTTTATTGTCTATCACGTTGCCAGATGGTCGAATCATTAAACCAACGTTTAATACATCAAATGCCATGAATCCAATAAGATTACCTTATGCAGGGATTACATTGGGGGATATAGGCACGTTAATACCACCATCAGCTGATTCAGTAAGTTTAAATGATTTAGTGAACACCTATCATTATTGGGGAGATGCTGATGGAGATGGTGAGGATACCAATGGTGTTACTGTGACGGGTAGTATCTCGGTGAATTTTACTGATAAGGACGGTAATACGGTAGGTCGTAATGATATATTAGATTCCTGTAAGGCCCCATATAAGATAACATTGAGTAGTACAGAAGGAAGTTTAACTACACAGTACGGAGTCCCTAATACAAGCCATTTCGATAGTTACTCAGTGTCGTATTATATCAATCCGTATGATTCTAGTATTTGTTATATAAGGCCGAATCTCAATAATGGCTTACATGATTTTAGAGGCCCAGCTAACATATGGAATCCCGGCAACGGTTTTTTAGTTCAGTCAACCAGTCCGTTATCTTACGGTAATAATTTTCCTACTACGGGTGCTGATGGTTTGTATTTTGATTTAATTGTCCGTGGCGGAGATGGAAATGAGTTGACGTGGTCACCTGTCACCTTGGGCGGGATAACTGCTACAGTCACATGGGTAAGACCAAACAAAAGTGATGATTGGATTTTTAATAGAACAACCCGTGTAGCTCGGGTAACATTAACGGGTCCTAGGGCAACTCCTGGTCAGGTGGCTTCTGATAATCCTAGTACGCTTGAAAAGCCAGTTTTGCCGCAGACATTTGAGTTAGTGGGTAAGGATAGTAGTGGTAATGTGATACTCAAGTATGGGTTTATGTTGAAGCAGTGGTTTGTCAATCGGGGGTATGAGTTCTTTGATATAGAAACTCAAACAGCTTGGTGTAATAGTTTGGGTTATCGAATGCCGCATATAAAGGATTTAACTAACGCGAAGTGTGGTATACATTTTAATTTTCGGTGCGTAGACGGAATCGATGGCGCAACACCGTCATCATCTCATAATTTTTACCAACGACAAATAGGTGCAGGATTTTTCACTGAGTGGGGGCAGTTGATAAGTTACAGCGGTCCGGGCTTTGGTCGCTACGAAAACTGGACGAGCGACGCTTCAGGTAATCAGTGGTTTTCTGTCAACCCGATTGACGGCAAGGTCCTTCTCGACTTTCCGGAGATCCGCAATCATGTTGTTTGCACCGTACCTTAGTTTTTAGTCTTTAATTCTTAGACTTAGGGCTCGGGGGCGGATGGTGCCAACAAGAAGGCAATATAGCAAAGAACAGCGCCTCCGCGGAGTTGGGGGGATTAGTAAAATGGGGCTTGTGCTGTTGTGGTTAATTACTACAACAACATAAGCCGCAAACAACCAAAGCAATAACTACTTTTAATTCTTAAAACACGCTTCAATTTTTCATTAAAAATCGGTCAGAAAAGGTATTGATTTTATTGAAGTTTTTATTTTCCTTTTTTAAATTAAAATCAAACACTTAAAAAATCTATCGATTTGTATTGATAACCTACTAACTACTACTTTTTACTAATAGCTTGTCTACATCCCCCTTATTTAAATTAATTCACCAATAAACAACTTTCCCTCGTTGTGAGGTAATTTATATTGTTTAATATTGCATCAATTATCGGCAGTTTAAAGACTATTTTATTGGTTTATGGTATGATTATCGTCAAATTCAACGACAATAAGTTATGGTGATTATGAGTTATCAAGTTCTGGCACGCAAATGGCGACCAAAATCATTTTCTGAAGTTGTGGGGCAGGAACATGTCCTTAAAATTTTGTCTAATGCGCTATCACTTGGTCGCGTTCATCATGCTTATTTATTTTCAGGCACGCGTGGCGTGGGTAAAACCTCAATTGCGCGTTTGTTAGCTAAAGGGCTTAATTGCGAAACTGGCATTACGGCAACGCCTTGTGGGGTTTGTGATAATTGTCGTGATATTGAGCAAGGGCGATTTGTTGATTTACTCGAAATTGATGCCGCATCGCGTACTAAGGTCGAAGATACACGCGAAATACTTGATAATATTCAATACTTGCCAACCAAAGGGCGCTTTAAGGTCTATTTGATTGATGAAGTCCACATGTTGTCACGCAGTAGTTTTAATGCATTACTAAAAACTCTAGAAGAGCCACCCGAGCATGTTAAGTTTTTATTGGCGACAACGGATCCACAAAAATTGCCGATTACTATTTTGTCGCGTTGTTTGCATTTGCATTTAAATGTGCTTGATACAGCGCTAATCAGCAAACAATTAGCTCATATTTTACAGTTAGAAAAAATCAGTAGCGAACCTAAAGCGATTGGGATGTTGGCAAAAGCCGCTAATGGAAGTATGCGTGATGCACTGAGTTTGACCGATCAAGCCATCGCTCTTGGTAATGGTATGGTTGATGCTAATTCGGTGGCGGTTATGCTTGGTACGCTTGATAAATCAATTCCGTTTTCGTTTGTTGAGGCATTGCATCATGGTGATGGTAATGCACTAATGCAACAAATCGAAGCGGCTGCTATGCAGGGAGCGGATTGGGATACTTTGTTAGCCGAAACCATTACCTTGTTGCATCAAATTGCGTTATTACAAGTAGTGCCAACAGCATTAGGTGATTATACCGATAACGAAGACCGTATCCGCTTTTTAGCACAATATATGTCGCCGAATGATGTGCAGTTGTTTTATCAAATTTTGTTGATGGGTCGTAAAGAGCTTGCTTTTGCTCCCGATAAAAAAATCGGTGTTGAAATGAGCTTTTTACGTGCTTTGGCTTTTATGCCTAAGGCGGTTGATGCTGTCACTCCCCCCGTTGCTGTTAGTCCTGTTTCTGTTCAAAGCAATACGAAGCCACAAGGGCAAATGCAGTCGCAAACTCAGTATGCTGACCCTGCACCAACAACAAGCGCACCACAAGTAGCTCAGCCTGAGAATATCTCTGCTACTCACTCAGCGCAAACTACATCACCATCCGTCAATACGCAACAATCAGATCTTAGTTCGCCTTTATCACAACAACCACAAAATTCTTTGCAACCAGTGAGTGATACGTCGTCTGCTATAGCGCAAAAGGTTGAGCAAACGGCTAATATTAAATCAACCACTGACGATGTAGCGATTCCTGAAGATGTTTCGTCTGTGACTAAGAGTATTTTAGAAATGCGTATGCAGTTGATGAAAGAGGAACAAAAGCCAAAAAAGTCTAAAGCGGTTGGCGCGACTAGTGTTGCTCAACCCAAAACTCCAGTAGTCAGTGCATCACTTGAACGAATTAAACAAAACTCGGCAACTGTTGAGTCAGTCAATACTGATAACGATGAAGGTAGTTGTGAGAACGAGGAAGAAGAGATCACAGCCGAAAATTATCAATGGCAAGCCAGTGGCTTAATTGCTATGAAAGAAGAGGTTGTGGTTGATACAAAAGCTTTTCGAGAGTCACTTAATGGTGAAAAGACCCCCGAAATGACCAAAAAATTGATTGCCGAAATGGCTCAAAAGGATGCATGGTGTGCTGAAATT
The DNA here is from genome assembly GCF_013344985.1 of Gilliamella sp. ESL0254. NCBI lineage: Bacteria > Pseudomonadati > Pseudomonadota > Gammaproteobacteria > Orbales > Orbaceae > Gilliamella > Gilliamella sp. ESL0254. The sequence continues at coordinate 858,758 of NZ_JAAEDU010000001.1, read as the reverse complement.
GAGCAGTTGGATTTGTCGCCTTTGATTAAGCAAATTGTGGTTAACTCCGCTTTTGAGCAAGTAGATAATGGAACGATAGTGTTGCATATGCGATCGGCAGTTAAACACTTAATTAATTCGGCAGGGAATGTGATTAAAGTGAAAAAAGCACTTTGTAAATATCACAATCAAGAGCTTGATGTGAAGATTGTTATTGATGATGATCAAAATCGTAAGACGCCAATCGAAATGCGTGAAGAGTTGTATCAACAAAAACTAGCACAGGCAAAAATAACTATTGCCGAAGATCCAAAAGTGGCAACAATTTGCCGATATTTTGATGCCAAGATTGATGAAGCAAGTGTTCGTCCTGTATAATCGTGGCTATATTTTTTAACGAGGAATTATTATGTTTTCAGGTGGAAAAGGCGGCTTGGGTAATTTAATGAAACAAGCCCAACAAATGCAAGCAAAAATGCAACAAGCGCAAGAAGAGATCGCTAAATTAGAAGTGACTGGCGAGTCGGGCGCGGGTATGGTTAAAGTCACTATTAACGGTACGCATAGCTGTAAACGTGTTGAAATTGATCCATCACTATTAGCAGAAGACGATAAAGAGATGTTAGAAGATCTTATTGCCGCTGCTTATAACGATGCTGCTCGCCGTTTAGATGACGCACAAAAAGAAAGAATGGCGCAAGTAACTGGTGGCATGCAATTACCACCGGGTTTTAAAATGCCGTTTTAAGTTAACGCATTCATTTAGTTAGTTATCTCTTTTATATTGCCGAGTTTGTTAATCAACTCGGCAATGTTTTAATTATGCCTGTCTATTTATACAGTTTTTCTTTATTATTTTTTTGCTATCAGGTAAACTACTTTAATCATTTGCTTAATTATTACGCTTTATTATTAAGGATATATTGTGATTGGTCGTTTACGTGGCACTATTATTGAAAAGCAACCTCCTAAAGTACTGATTGAAGTTGGTGGAGTCGGTTACAATGTGTTTATGCCGATGACCTGTTTTTATGAATTACCTGAAAACGGGAAGGAAGTTATTGTGTTAACTCATTTTGCTGTGCGTGAAGATGCTCAAGTGCTTTATGGGTTTAATCAAGAGCAGGAACGTGAGTTATTTCGTGAGCTAATTAAGGTTAATGGTGTTGGTCCCAAATTAGCATTAGCTATTTTGTCGGGTATGTCTGCATCGCAATTTATTAGTGCGGTTGAACAAGGCGAAATTAAAACCTTAGTTAAGTTGCCGGGCGTGGGTAATAAAACGGCTGAACGGCTAATCGTTGAAATGAAAGATCGTATTAAGCGTTTTGGAGAGCAATTATCAAGCGCTAGTACAATTGTTGATACAGGCAACGTTCTTAAATCAGCTAATCAAATTGAAGGCGAGGCCGTTTCTGCTTTAATTGCTTTAGGTTATAAACCACAAGAAGCTAGCCGTATTATTAATAAAGTCATCAAGCCAGATATGGATAGCGAAACGTTGATTCGTGAAGCCTTAAAATCAGCATTATAAATAGGAATTTATTATGATTGAAGCGGATCGATTAATTGCCCCACAGGCGCAAAAGGAAGAAGAATCACTTGATCGTGCTATTCGCCCTAAATGTTTGGACGAATATATTGGGCAACCGCAAGTGCGGGAGCAGATGAAGATTTTTATTCAAGCAGCTAAACAACGTAGTGATGCGCTCGATCATGTACTTATATTTGGCCCCCCAGGACTTGGTAAAACAACTTTAGCCAATATTGTGGCGAACGAAATGAATGTCAATTTACGCACCACTTCTGGTCCTGTTTTAGAAAAGGCTGGTGATTTAGCGGCTATGCTGACTAATTTAGAGCCTAACGATGTGCTGTTTATTGACGAAATCCACCGTCTTTCCCCTGTCGTTGAAGAAATTTTATACCCCGCGATGGAAGACTACCAATTAGATATTATGATTGGTGAAGGTCCTGCTGCACGTTCGATCAAAATCGATCTTCCCCCCTTTACCTTAATTGGTGCAACAACTCGCGCCGGATCGTTAACTTCGCCACTGCGGGATAGGTTTGGTATTGTGCAGCGCCTTGAGTTTTATCGGGTTGAGGATTTGGAATATATTGTTAGTCGTAGCGCTAAATTTTTGGGTATGGATTTGTCAGACGAAGGTGCACATTTAATTGCTAAACGTTCACGCGGTACACCACGAATTGCCAATCGTCTTTTGCGTCGTGTACGCGACTATGCTGATGTAAAATCAAAAGGGGTTATCGACAAAAAAATTGCCACTCAAGCACTTGATATGCTTGATGTTGATAACGAGGGTTTTGATTATATGGATCGCAAATTGTTGCTGGCTATTATCGAAAAGTTTATGGGTGGTCCAGTTGGATTAGATAACATTGCCGCTGCCATTGGTGAAGAGCGCGAAACGATAGAAGATGTGCTCGAGCCGTTTTTAATTCAACAAGGTTATATTCAACGAACACCTCGTGGCAGAATCGCAACACCACATGCGTATCGCCATTTTGGCATTATTCAGGATAATTAGGTTAAGGTTGTGAGAAACTTAAGGTTCATAAAAAAACGTGACTATTAGATGAGTCACGTTTTTTTATTTACTGATGCTATATTGCTAATTTTGACTTAACCGAGTTCTTTTTCAGTAAAAATGCCACTAAATAAATCGGTACTTAAATAACGTTCGCCAGAAGACGGCAATATAACCACAATAGTTTTATTGATATTTTCAGGTAATTTAGCTAAGCGATCCGCGGCAAAAACAGCAGCACCCGATGATATCCCAGCTAATATGCCTTCTTTTTCCATCAATTCGCGTGCTGTTTCGATAGCGTCTTCGTTCGATACTTTTTCGACTATATCAATTAAACTTAAATCAAGATTTGTCGGAATAAAACCAGCTCCAATACCCTGAATTTTGTGCGGTCCTGGTTTGATAGGCTCGCCTGCTAGTGCTTGACTAATGACGGGTGAATTGGTCGGTTCAACGGCAACTGCGGTAATATTTTTGCCTTGTGTTTTTTTGATGTAACGCGTTACGCCAGTGAATGTACCGCCTGTTCCGACACCAGCAATAAAAATATCGATTTGACCATCGGTATCTTGCCATATTTCAGGGCCAGTTGTTTTTTCGTGGATTTCTGGGTTAGCTGGATTGCTAAATTGTTGTAGCATGAGGTTTTTTTTAGGATCACTTGCCACAATTTCTTCGGCTTTTTCGATTGCGCCTTTCATCCCTTTAGCTGCTTCAGTTAAAATTAAATTTGCACCTAAGGCTTTAAGAAGCTTTCTGCGCTCTATGCTCATGCTTTCAGGCATGGTTAATGTTAATTTATAGCCACGAGCAGCAGCAACAGCCGCTAGTGCAATACCTGTATTACCGCTTGTTGGTTCGATTAATTCAACATCAGAGGTTAATAAACCGCGTTTTTCAGCATCCCAAATCATATTTGAAGCAATACGACATTTCACACTAAAACTAGGGTTGCGCGATTCGACTTTTGCTAATATGTTACCATGACCAAAATGTTTTAAACGAACCAGTGGCGTATGACCAATGGTTTGTGAATTATCATCAAATATTTTACTCATATTAGAATCCTTGTTAATTGCTATAAAGGAAATAGCATGACGTTGTTTTGCTAATAATACTTATTATTATAAATAGAACGAAAAAAGATGGTACTAATTAATAATTATAACAATATTCGTTTTGGTCATAAGCATAACTAATTATGCTTTTTATATAGTGCTTAATAGTACTTTTTACCTAATTTAAATTGTATTAAAATGTAGAAATTTAGTTATTTAGGCATAATTTAATGAACGGATGGTTAAACCTGAAGAGCAATATCTAAATTTTCTTTAAATTCATCCAGAAACATCATTTTCCATCTCTAATTCAATCTTCTTAATAGCTTGTTCACAACGGTAAATTCGGTTATCAAGTGCGGCTATTTTGCTTTGGTTAATGACGTCTTGCGATAGTTCTAGCTCGTATTTCATCTCTTGCAATCGGCGCAAATAATCTAAATGGCGCATGTGTTTTTGGGCTAGGGTTTCTTCAATAATGGTTTTGGGCTGTTTTTGACGCAAGTTGTGGGTCGCAAGTTCGCGCGTCAGAGCCGCCATTTGGTTGACTAATGTTTCTGATAAAAAAGTAATTTGTTCGACTTTTTCTAATTCAATATTAGCAACTAATGCGTGATACGTTTGTTTGATTTTTTCAAGGTAAAACGTTTTATCCGTTACAATTTTATTGGTATGAAAAAGTTGTTCGTCAAAATAAGGCTCTTTAAATTTCTGTTCGTTTGCCAAATGAACTTGTTGTTCTAATTGGTCAATTTGCTTTTGTAGTGTAGCGAGTAAATTTGCCATTGTTGTTAGTCTTTGTTATAAGGTGGGAGTATCATTATCTTGACCAAAATAATCGCCTAAGTGCAATTTTGCTAATGTTATGATTTTCATAAATGATTCAAATGTTAATGTGTTGGCTTCGGTACCGTTTTCGGCAATGACTTTTTTAGTAATTAATTTTCCTTTTAGTTGATTATAGCAGTCAACTAAGTTAAGTGGTAAGGGGGATAGGGCACGTTTACCTAACCAAAATATTCCTTGTAGCGGCAGGCTTAAGGTAAATAGTATCGTTATTGCTGTGACCGCAATTGGTGCCGGCATGTAATATTGCCAAACCAGCAAACTAATCACGATAGGAGGTAGGTATTTAGTTGCGGTTTTTATGTGGTTAATGATTTTTACTTCAGGAAATGAATGTGCTAGTTGTTTGTCTGTCGGGCAAAGCTTCATATACCTTTGTCCAGCTTTATATGTGTTTATTAGATTCATATTTTTGTGACTCCTCGACATTCACTTCTTATTATCTTAAAATAGTACTATTCAAATTGGGGACTCTTTTTATTCTATCTCAAAAAGTAAGATATCAGAAGTCACCTTAGCGTAGTCACATTGATTTTTAAATCATGTGCAGAGTTACCAATTTTGATTGGTATATATCTTTTTATTCAATCTATAGGAATTACTATGTCATCAAGTAATAACGCTCTTGTTCTTAATTGCGGAAGTTCATCATTAAAATTTGCTATTATAAACCCTGAAAACGGTGATGAGTTTCTTTCTGGATTAGCCGAATGTTTTAACCTGCCTGATGCACGTATTAAGTGGAAACTTGATGGCGTTAAAGGTGAAGCATCTTTAGGTGCAGGTGCTGCACATAGTGAAGCAATTAAATTTATTGTTAATAGTATCTTCCCAAAAAAACCAGAATTATTAGATAGTATTAAGTCTATTGGCCATCGTATTGTTCATGGTGGTGAAAAATATACTCAATCAGTAGTTATCGATGATTCAGTATTAAAAGGTATTGAAGATGCCGCTGCTTTTGCTCCATTACATAATCCGGCGCATTTAATTGGTATTCGCGAGGCGTTTGCTGCGTTTCCACACTTAAAAAATAAAAACGTGGCGGTATTTGATACAGCTTTCCATACCACAATGCCAAAAGAAGCATATTTATATGCGATTCCGAACGAATTATACACAAAACATGGTGTCCGTCGTTATGGTGCACATGGTACTAGTCACTATTATGTAAGCCAACAAGCTGCCAAATTGTTAAATAAACCAGTTGAAGAAACTAATGTGATCACTTGTCACTTAGGCAATGGTGCATCAATCACTGCAGTTAAAAACGGTAAATGTGTTGAAACTTCAATGGGCCTAACACCACTTGAAGGTTTAGTCATGGGTACACGAAGTGGTGATATCGATCCTGCTATTATGTTCTTTTTACACGACAATTTAAAAATGTCTGTTGCGGATATTAATAACCTGTTAAATAAAAAATCAGGTTTATTAGGTTTAACGGGTGTAAGTAGTGACTGTCGTTATGTTACAGATCATTACGAAACAGATGAAAATGCTAAAAATGCTTTAGATGTATTTGTTCACCGTTTAGTTAAATATATTGGTGGTTATGCAATGCTTTTAGACGGTCGTTTAGATGCTATCATCTTTACTGGTGGTATTGGTGAAAACTCTGAAGAAGTTCGTCGTATGGCACTTAACAAATTAAGTATATTAGGTTTTGAACTTGATCAAGAGCGTAACTTAGCAGCTCGTTTTGGTAAAGGTGGCACAATCACTAAAGATGGTTCTGCTATTGCGATGGTAATTCCAACCAATGAAGAACTAGTCATCGCTCAAGATGCTGCGCGTCTAACTGCGTAATAAATATTTAAAACCGCCTAAATGGCGGTTTGTTTTTATACAATAAAGAATTAAGAGGTAACAATTATGTCTCGTACTATTATGCTCATTCCAACTGGTACCAATGTCGGGTTAACTGGTGTGAGTCTTGGTGTTATTCGAGCTATGGAGCGTCAAGGTATTAACTTAAACGTGTTCAAGCCAGTAGCACAACCTAGAGCGGGTGGCGATGCGCCAGACAATACGACAACTTTAGTTAGTCATAATACTTCAATTCCAACACTAAAACCGCTTAAAATGAGCCATGTTGAAAACCTATTAGGTTTAAATCAACAAGATGTGTTAATGGAAGAGATCGTAGCCCTTTATGCTGAAAACACGAAAGGCGCTGATGTTGTTTTGGTTGAAGGCATTGTACCAACATCAGATTATCCTTTTGCCAATGAGCTTAATAATAATATCGCTAAAACTCTTGGTGCCGAAATTATTTTTGTGGTCAACATGGGTAAAGATACGCCTGAACAACTTAGAGATCGTATTGAGATTGCTCGTTCTAATTTTGGCGGCATTAAAAACGAAAAAATCGTTGGTGTGATTGTTAATAAAGTCAATGCGCCAGTTGAAGAACAAAGCCTTGCTCGTCCTGATGTTGCTGAAATTTATCACACCCCTAAGTTTGATGATAAAAAAATCACTATCGATGATTTAAATGCACATAGCCCATTGCCAGTACTTGGATGTATTCCTTGGAATATGGATTTAAGTGCTTGTCGTTCTATTGATATTGCAAAACATTTTGACGCAAAAATTATTAATGAAGGTGATATCAAAAACCGCCGCATTAAACATATCTCTTTCTGCTCACGTAGTGTGCCTAACATTATTAGTCATTTACAACCAAATGCACTGTTAGTGACTTCTGCTGATCGCGCTGATGTATTAGTGACGATTAGTTTAGCAGCTATGAATGGTGTAGCTATTGGTGGTGTGCTTTTAACCGGTGGTTACGAAATCGACGAAAAAATCGCAAAATTATGCCAACCTGCTTTTGATACGGGGTTACCTGTATTTACAGTTAAAACTAACACTTTCCAAACGTCGATTAACTTACAACAATTTAATTTAGAAATTCCTGTTGATGATAAAGAGCGTATGGAAAACACCCAAAATTATATGGCTGACCATATCGATGCTAAATGGGTTAAATCATTAAATGAAGTGGTGAATTCTGCACGTCGTCTGTCGCCACCTGCATTCCGTTATCAATTAACTGAACTTGCACGTAATGCGAAAAAAGTAGTGGTATTACCAGAAGGTGATGAACCAAGAACAGTTAAAGCAGCTGCAATTTGTGCTGAGCGTAATATCGCTAAATGCGTATTGATTGGTAATCCGGACGAAGTGCGTAAAGTTGCCGCTTCTCAAGGCGTGAGTTTAGGTCAAGGTGTTGAAATTGTTGATCCTGAATTAATTCGTGAAAAATATGTACCTCGTTTAGTTGAATTACGTAAAAATAAAGGTATGACAGAAGTGATTGCTCGTGAGCAATTAGCTGATAATGTAGTACTTGGTACAATGATGCTTGAAGCAAATGAAGTTGATGGTTTAGTTTCAGGTGCTGTGCATACAACGGCTAATACTATCCGTCCACCATTACAATTAATTAAAACTGCACCAGGTAGTTCACTTGTTTCATCAGTATTTTTTATGTTAATGCCTGATCAAGTGTATATTTATGGTGACTGTGCAATTAATCCAGATCCAAATGCGCAAGAATTGGCAGAAATTGCGATTCAATCAGCTGATACAGCAATCGCCTTTGGTATTGAACCACGCGTTGCAATGATCTCTTATTCAACAGGTAGTTCAGGTCAAGGTGCTGATGTTGAGAAAGTGAAAGAAGCAACTCGCATTGCTCAAGAAAAACGTCCAGATCTTATGATCGACGGTCCATTGCAATATGATGCTGCGGTAATGCCTGATGTAGCAAAATCGAAAGCACCAAATTCACAAGTAGCAGGTAAAGCAACAGTATTTATCTTCCCTGATCTTAATACGGGTAATACTACTTATAAAGCTGTACAACGTTCAGCTGATCTTGTTTCGATTGGTCCAATGCTACAAGGTATGCGTAAACCTGTGAATGATTTGTCTCGTGGTGCATTAGTTGATGATATTGTCTACACTATTGCATTAACCGCAATTCAATCAGCACAAGAACAAAATGCTGCAAAATAAATTTAGCAAAACGTTTTAACTATAGATAAAGGTGATGCAATATCACCTTTTTTTATTAAATTTAGCCAAGTAATGAGTTCTTCAAAAACTTATTTTAAGTCAAGTCCAAGCATTCAAAGTTGATAAAAACAATAAATAATAAAAATTTATAAATGATTTTATCCCTCCATGTTGGTTTTTAATAGGGTTAATAACATTTTCATAAATTGTTCTTTATCACCTTGTAATGTTGAAAAAAAATCTTTATCTATCTGTTCAACCAAAGGTACAGTTTCATTTGTTTTATTCAATCCTTTTTGGGTTAATTGAATGGATTTTGCTCGACTATCTTTAATTGAGCAAGAGCGCTTTATATAATCCTTTTTTTCTAAATTTTCTAATATTTGGGAAATTGTCATCACATCGATATTTGTTTTATTTGATAAAATAACTTGTGTTATTTCGTCTGGTTGCTGTGATAGATAAGCAAGCGTTGCAAGCACTATAAATTGAGGATGAGTGATAGACTGTTTTTTCAAGCAATTTTTGATATTCGTATGCCAGGACGAATAAGTTTTCATAAAAACAAAACCAATAGATTCAGAATCAGTTTGGAATTGAGTTAAAAACTTATTGTCCTTTGTCATAATTTACCCTTCAACTAAGCCATTTAATTTGTAAGTTTTATCAATAATATCATCTGAAATCTGTTTTATAAAATCATAGGATGCTTTAGTATGCATTTTTGAATCCGGTTTTAGAGAAATTTCTGATTTTAAAGCATATTGATTATGCGATATTTCAATAATTTGATGTGAGAAAAACAGTAAACCTATTTCAGGCATATCAAATTGTTCTGTAAATTCTTGCTCATCAATAATCTTTGATAAAGTCACTTCCATTTCCGGTATATTTTGTAATTTGAAAATACCTTTAGCCCCTGTTTTTAAGTCACCAAATATACGAAAGTCTTCAAGATCAGTTTCCCATAATTTTCTTAAATTAAGATCAGTATAGTATTGCCAAATTTGAGTTGGTTTAGCTTTGGTTGGTAATATGAAAGAAATTGAAATGGTATTCATAGCGTCTCCTTTTGATAAGTTAACTTATTATAAGTTCACTTATTAATTAAGTAAAGACAATTCAATTTTTGATTTGTTGACTTATTACAAGGTGAATTTGATGACCTTGTTATTGAATTTTGTAATAAGATGATTTCAACATTATTAATAATATAAAATATTTATAATTGTTTTTAATTAATGCTCTCAATTTATGTGGTAAATGGTACAATATCAGCCTAATTTTGTATTAGTTCATAGTTTAGGAATAAAATTGATGAAAAAAGACATCCACCAACAGCGCATATTAATCCTCGATTTTGGTTCACAAGTTACTCAATTAATTGCTCGTAGAATTCGTGAAATTGGTGTGTACTGTGAACTTTGGCCGTGGGATGTATCAGAAGAAAAAATTAAACAATTTAATCCTAAAGGTATTATTTTATCAGGTGGTCCTGAAAGTACCACAGAAGCTAATAGCCCTCGTGCTCCCGAGTATGTCTTTAATGCCGGCGTACCTGTTTTGGGTATTTGTTATGGTATGCAAACTATGGCAATTCAAGTTGGTAAGGGCGGTCAAGTCACTGGCTCTAATCAACGTGAATTTGGTTATGCTAAAGTGGATCTTGTTGGATCGTCAAAATTAACTGATGGCATATTGGATAGTACAAGTGAACAAGGCATTAATCAACTTGATGTTTGGATGAGCCACGGTGACAAAGTAACAGCCTTGCCTGACTGTTTTACACTGATTGGTCGCACTGAAACTTGCCCATTTGCTATTATGGCTAATGACGAAAAACAATTTTATGGTGTTCAATTCCACCCAGAAGTGACTCACACTGTTAAAGGTTTCGAGTTATTGCAACGTTTTGTGATTGATATCTGTCACTGCGAAAAACTTTGGACACCATCTTCAATCATTACTGATGCTATTGCGCGCATTAAAGAACAGGTTGGTAATGACAAAGTATTACTTGGTTTATCAGGTGGAGTGGATTCTTCAGTTACAGCGTTGCTATTGCATCAAGCCATTGGCGATCAGTTAACTTGTGTATTTGTTGATCATGGCTTATTACGCTTGAACGAAGCACAACAAGTTATGGATATGTTTGGTAATAAATTTGGCTTAAATATTATTGCAGTAAATGCCGAAGAGCGCTTTTTAGCTGCACTAAAAGGTGAAGCAGATCCTGAAGCAAAACGTAAAATTATCGGGCGTGAATTTGTTGCTGTTTTTGATGAAGAAGCAGCAAAATTAAAAGATGTAAAATGGCTGGCTCAAGGTACTATTTATCCCGATGTTATTGAGTCGGCAGCTGCTGATACCGGCAAAGCTCATGTAATTAAATCACACCATAATGTTGGTGGCTTACCCGAAGATATGAAAATGGGCTTAGTTGAACCATTACGCGAATTATTCAAAGATGAAGTACGCAAAGTAGGCTTAGAACTTGGGCTACCTTATGACATGCTTTATCGTCACCCATTCCCAGGACCAGGCTTAGGTGTGCGTGTACTTGGTGAAGTTAAAAAAGAGTATTGCGACTTATTACGCAAAGCCGATGCCATCTTTATTGAAGAGCTATATAAGGCAGACTTATACCACAAAGTCAGCCAAGCCTTTACCGTATTTTTACCTGTACGCTCGGTTGGTGTAATGGGTGACGGTCGCAAATACGACTGGGTCGTTTCACTGCGAGCGGTTGAAACTATTGACTTTATGACCGCTCATTGGGCTCATTTACCTTATGATTTTCTTGGTCGTGTATCCAATCGCATCATCAATGAAGTTAATGGTATTTCGCGAGTAGTTTATGACATAAGTGGAAAACCGCCAGCTACCATTGAATGGGAGTGATTCAATTTTAAAATAGATATATTTTATAAAAAGCTTTGTTAATCAAGGCTTTTTATTTCTTGAGATAAAAGTTCTCTATCTTGTTTTTTATAGCGCCAGAGCCATTTCCCACTGACTAATCGATGATAAAAGAATAGGCTTCTGATTATCCAATCAATAAACATACCAAACCAAACACCTATCACACCAAATGAAAAATAAACCCCTAAAAGATATCCAACTACAATTCGGCACATCCACATGCTGCCTATTGCTATCCACATGGTATAGCTGGCATCTTTTGCACCCTTAAAGCCGTATGGCAAGACAAACGAAGATGCCCAAAATGGGGTGAATAGAGCATTAAACCATAGCAGGTGTTTGGCTATGTCAATAACTTCTTGGTCGTTGGTGTATAGTGAGCTTAATAATCCCGCAAAAGGTATTGATAAAAAAGCTAGAAGGCATAATAGAAAATTAGTTAAATGAAAGATAAATTTGAGTTGTCTGGTTGGTTGATATATTTGTCCCATACCTATGCGCTTACCGACGATGATCGTAGATGTGGCACCTAAAGTGCCTCCAGGCAAATTAAGTAAGCCTGCGATTGAAAACGCAATAAAGTTAGCGGCTATGGTTGATGTACCCATTCCTGCTACAAAGGTTTGGGTTAGTAGTTTGCCTATATTAAACATTACCGATTCAACACTTGCAGGTAAACCGATGCTTAATATATCAATAAGAATTTTTGCATTAAACGAATGAAAGTAGCTTCTAAAAGGGATAAAAAGTGCTCGGCTTGGTTTGATCGTTAATACTAGTAATATAAAAAACATACCGCAATAACGTGATATAGTTAAGCCAATACCTGCACCAATAAATCCTAACCCTTGCCAATCAAATATACCGTAGATTAATACATAACTTATCAATAAATTTAAGATATTCATGATAATGTTTAAATACATGGGTAGTTTAGTATTTCCTGCTCCACGCAATGCCCCGCAACCAATCAAAATAAAGGCTAGTGCAGGGTAACCTAATACAGTTAATCTAAGAAAGGTTAATGACAATTCTTTAACATTGGCCTCGGCTTGACCTGCGATAATTTCAATTATCCAATATCCTGAAAATTCGATAAGAATAAATAATAAAATTGAGATAATAATGAGTAATGAAATGGACTGTCTGGCGGCAACAACGGCTTTTTTTCGGTTGTGACGTCCAAGGCTAAAGGCAACAACTACCGATGTTCCAAGCGCCACAGCCATAAAAAATGACATGATAATCATATTAAAGCTTTCAGCTAGACCTACGGCAGCCATCTCGGCTTTGCCTATCCAGCTAACTAAAAATGTACTAAAAATACCCATTAATATAACTGATAGGTTTTCAATGAGTATAGGAATGGCTAAAGGGTAAATTTCTCGCCATAAGAGTACATTATTTGAATGTCTTTTTTTATATATTTGAAATTCTTTTAAGCGGCTAATAATTTCAACATTCAATTTAAGGCCTAAATTTATACATTAAAATATGCTATTTATTATAACGCTATTATTTAACAGAAATAAATTTATGCTTAAAAAATACATTTGGAATTGGTTGATAAATAATTTAATGTTGGTCTTTTAAATATTAATAATTCAAAATTAACTAAAAATAAATGTTTTTTTTAAATTGCTAACACATATAACGCTATATTTTATTGCGTAATTTCATATTTGGCTTTATATTATTGCCAATAATCTTATTCTCGTTCTATTCTAATCATTTATAAATATAATTTATGCATAAAAAACGTCTTTCTTTGATTATAGCGATCATTGCTGTTATTGCTTTGGTTATCATTATATATCTTGCTAATCAACCTAGTACGATTATATTACAAGGTGAGGTTGAATCTAACCGTGTCGATGTCGCCGCCAGAGTGCAAGGTCGAGTAATTCAGTTTAATTATGATGTCGGCGATGATGTTAAACAAGGCGATACTCTTCTTACCCTTTCAAGTCCAGCATTATTAGCTCAACTAACAACCGCAGAAGCACAGTTAAAAGTAGCAATGGCGAGCCGTGATAATACTTATAGTACTAGGCCAGAAACCATTGATGTACAAAAGGCGCAGTTAGATAAAGCAAAGTCTGATTTAGTTTTAGCACAAACAAGCTATGAACGAATTGATCGCTTAGCTAAAAATGGAACGGTTTCAAAACAGAGTTATGATGAATCTTTCAATCAATATCAAGCGGCAATTAAAGCTCATGAAGCAGCTAAAGCTAATTTAGAATTAGCCGAAAATGGTAGTAGTATAGAACAGAAAAAATTAGCTGATGCACAGGTAGAACAGTCTGAAGCCGCTTTATCTCAGGTAAAAGCGGATGTAAATGAATTGACTTTAGTTTCCCCTATTAGTGGTCAAATTACGACTCGTGTTGCCGAAACAGGGCAATTGTATAGTCCAGGAACGCCACTTTATTCTATTATTGATTTAAATGATATTTGGTTTACCTTTAATATTCGTGAAGATTTACTGGGAAATCTTAAAGTCGGTGATACGTTTCAAGTAAAGGTACCGGCATTAAATAACCAAATTATTGATGTTAAAGTCACTGTATTAAATGCATTAGGTCAATATGCTAATTGGCAAGCGACTAAAGCAACAGGAGATTTTGATCTGAAAACTTTTGAAATGCGCGCTAAACCGATCAATAAAGTATCTGGTCTTCGTCCGGGAATGAGTGTCACAACAAAATGGCAATCTCATTAAAATAATCACTCAGGTGGCGATTTTACACAAAAGGAAACGGCATTGATGTCTAATTCGCTATTAAAAGTGATTAGGTGGGAACTGAGTAAATTAATAAAACAACGCTTTTTGTTTTTACTGGTTTTCATCTATCCTTTATTATTTATTTTTTTATTTCTTTACATGTACCATGCTGGCATTATTACTCAGGTACCTATCGCTGTTGTTGATCAAGATACAACTAAATCATCACGTTTACTGATCCAACAAGTTGCTGCTTCACCGCAGTTACAAGTAGCTAAACGTTATCAAGATCTTTCTTCTGCTAAACATGCTTTGATTAAGGGAGATGTTTATGCAGTACTTTTTATTCAGCCAGAGTTTGAAAAAGACCTTATAGCTGGTCATCAACCAGAAGTTGTGGCTTTTTATAATAACCAATATATGTCTGCTGGTACGATTATTTTCCGAGCTATGAGTTCTGCATTGAAAACGGCAAATAGCCAAATAGTCTTGCAAGGTTTGTTAGAAAAGGGGATTGCGGCACCTGTGGCGGAAAGCCAAATGCAAACTGTCCCAACAAGTTTACATCCACTATATAATCCAACCTTAAATTACCTATATACCTTAATTAGCGGTATCATTCCCACTATTTTGCAAATAATTATTATGATGGCAATGGTAACAAGTATTACTCGTGACCGCTTTGATGTAACAAGTTATCAAAAAACGTTTCAATTGGCTAATCATAATATTTTAATTTTTCTATCGGGACGCATTCTTCCTTATTTTTGCTATTTTTTATTTTGCCTCAGTTTATTTGATATTATTTTAATCACTTATTTTCATCTACCACTAAATGGGCATTTTGTATTGCTTCTACTTGGAGGAATGGGATTTATTTTAACTTCATGTTTATATGGTGTTTTTTTTGGTTTAACAGGTTCAACACTAGCGCAAGCTTATGGTAGTGCAAGCTTAGTTGCATCTCCATGTTTTGGATTTACAGGGCTTATTTTCCCTCGTCTTGCAATGAATACTTTTGCTTATATTTGGGGTGCTTTATTACCAGTGACGTGGTATATAGAGATTCGTTTAGATCAAACATTAAGAGCACCAAGTATAATAACTTCATTAGAACCATTTGTTTATTTATTGATCCAATTGAGCGTTGTTGTCGCGCTTATTACTCTCCATTTACGAAAAATCCGTAGGCGGTTAATATGATTAAATCTTTACTATTAATTTCCTATGATGAATTAAAACGTATTTTCCAAACTAAAGCGATAGTTAGCGTTATGTTTGTTGGGATTTTTATCTATTTTTTCTTTTATCCACAACCTTACTTAAATGAAGCGATACGAGATGTGCCCATTGCCGTTATTGACCAAGATAATTCCAACTATAGTCGAGAGCTAATAAGGCAAATGGATGCCAATAAATCGATTAAAATAGATTTGCATATTGCGGATTTACAAACTGCTAAAAAGCAGATTGAAGAACGTAAAATATATGGTGCAATACTAGTACCTTATCGTTTTCAGCAACATATTTTAGAGGGGAAAACGAGCCCCGTTTTGTATTATGGTGATGCTAGCTATATTTTGATTTATAGTAATGTTGCAACCGCTATTAATACTGTTGCTAGTAATTTTGGCGCTAATATTTCAATTTCTCGAAAGATAGCTCAAGGTGTTGATCCTGCAGTAGCGACTAATAATGTTTCGCCGTTTAATTCCCAGTTGATTAGCTTATTTAATCCTCAATCTGGTTATGCAACCTATATTATTCCTGCCGCTTTTATTTTGATCTTATATCAAACATTACTTATTGGCAGTATTTTATGTCGTCTATTTAGCAAAAACTCTAATTTTGAACAAGATTTTATTAAAAAACAGAATAACGCTTCATCTTCAGCATTATTATTGCTTTCGGGTAAATTATTGACCTATTTAATACTCTATTTAATCTATTTTATTATTTATACCGTATTTGCTAATTATTGGTATGAGTTACCACGACTAAGTCATCTTTCAGTTTCGTTATCATTTATTATTCCTTTTATTTTTTCTACGGCGTTGTTAGGTAAAGTGATATCACATGTTGTCCATACGGTCAGTGATGTGTTTTGTTTAATTATACCGACAAGTATGGTTATATTTTTTGTTACAGGACTATCTTGGCCAAAAGAATTAATGCCGCCTTTGTTCCACTTGATCGGCGATATATTTCCAGCCGTACCAGCTATAGTAGGTTCAGTAAAAATAAATCAAATGGGGGCAAGTTTTGCTGAATTTAGCGCACAATATTGGCATTTATGGATATTAACCATTGTTTATTTTTGTATCGCATTCATGTTAGAAAAACGTTGCATTCAAAAGGCAATGTCTGCATATATTAGAGAAGAAAAAAATTAAAATTACTGTGTTTAAATCAAAATAAAAACACAGCGTTGATTAAGTACTTTCTAAGTTTTGCATTGATTTGCGCGGTGCTTTTTTTAATAAATTTATCATTTCAACTTTATGACGATAAACTAATTTCTTAAATTAAGTTTTGATAATTAACTATAAATATAAAAATTTAACGCTCATCTTGAAGGGTTATGTATATCATTATATTATAGCCAGCCATAAAGGCTTTATTCACTAAAATAACAAATAAATGAGTCCTCATGTTAATTAATGCTAAAACTATTCTTGATAAATTAAATCCACATAATAAAGTTAATTACGATTCTGTTCTAAAAGAAGTCATTGCTGATTGGCAATCGGGAGAAGTTCGACCTAAGCTACTGATTCATAGCTGTTGTGCACCATGTAGTACTTATGTTTTAGAATATTTGGCGCAGTATGCCGATATTACAATCTATTTTGCTAACTCTAATATTCATCCGCGTGTTGAGTACGAATATCGTAGCGTAGTGCAACAAAAGTTTATTGCTGATTTTAATGAAAAAACGGGTAATAACGTTCAGTTTTTAGAAGCTCCTTATCAGCCTGCAGAATTTATTAAACAAGTCGAACATTTGCGTGATGCGCCCGAAGGTGGTGAGCGTTGTCATCTTTGTTATAAAATGCGCTTGGATTTAGCTGCAATTAAAGCTCAAGAGCTGGGTTTTGATTATTTTGCTAGTGCATTAACCCTTAGTCCTAAAAAAAATAGCCAAAAAATTAATGAATTGGGGTTTGAAATCCAAGAAATCTTCTCGGTCAATTACCTTCCTTCTGATTTTAAAAAAAATAATGGTTATAAACGTTCTATCGAACTTTGCAAAGAGTACGATGTTTATCGACAATGTTATTGTGGCTGTATTTTTGCAGCGAAAGCACAAGGTGTTGATTTGAAAAATGTGATTACAATTGCTAAGCAAGGTTTAGCCAAAAGTAGTCTTTAAACGATTAACATATTTAATCTGGTAATATATACTCAAAAGTATATATTACCTAAAAACCTTGTGTCATTGTGTTGATCTTGCTGATGCGATATAAAGGTCCATAAGCGTGTGATTTAATAATACTTATATATACCAAATTTCATACCAGTTGGGATCACCAGCTAGCCGTTTTCATAAGTTATTTATATTTTATGCTTCCTTATTTAAACAATACACAATCACTGTGCATTGTTTAATTCTTATAAAATGATATAGTTAGATTGTTTTTCAAATTTAATTACAGCAGTCGGTTTGACGACAGGAACGTAGATGTTATCAATTTATCAATTAAAACCCAAATTTCAATCATTACTCCGTCCATATACAGATCGTCTTTATAAATCCAATATTACAGCTAACCAAGTAACCTTATTTGCTTGTTTAGGCTCTGTTGTGATTGCTTTTATCGTTGGACTGTTGGCATCATATCAATGGATTTTTGGCTTGATTCCTTTATGGATGTTTATTCGTATGGCACTTAATGCTATTGATGGAATGTTGGCCCGAGAATACAACCAAAAATCAAACTTAGGTGCTTATTTGAATGAAATTTGTGATGTGATTTCTGACTGTGCACTGTTACTTATTTTTACGCAACTAGTTGATGTAAATATTTATTTAGTTATTTTTGTAGTTCTGCTGTCGTTTTTAACGGAATATAGTGGTATTTTAGGTGTGATGATTGGTGCATCAAGACGATATGATGGGCCGATGGGGAAAAGTGATCGTGCGCTTATTTTGGGGATGATAAGTTTAGGTATTGCAACTTATCTATTACCTTTAAGTTGGATCAATGCACTGCTATGGATTATCAGTTTTTTACTTATTTATACAGTCATTAACCGAGTCCGAAAAGGTATGCAAGAAGCAAACAAATAACAAGGAGAAGAACATGCGCCAACAGCAACAAAAAACCTTTATTAGTCACGATGGGTGTCAGCTATTTTATCGCTATTGGCCTGCTGTTGATAGTAATACAGATCTTTCTAAAGCAATTGTGCTTTTTCATCGAGGACATGAACATTCAGGGCGCATGGCGCACTTAGCTGAGGAATTAGAACTACCCGATTATCAGATATTTGCTTGGGATGCCAGAGGTAATGGAAAATCGGAAGGCGAGCGCGGTGATGCCCCTAATTTTGCAACATTAATTAAAGATGCTAACTGTTTTATTGAGCATATCATCCATGAGTATGGGCTTAATCAAGAAGATATCGCCATTATTGCCCAAAGTGTTGGTGCAGTGATTGCATCAGCTTGGGTACATGATTATGTACCCAATATTCGCGCATTGATTTTAGGATCACCAGCATTTAGTGTTAAGCTATATGTTCCACTCGCCGTACCAGGGTTAAAATTATTATATAATTTAAAAGGTAATTTTTTTGTTAATAGCTATGTTAAACCTAAATTGTTAACACATGATACGGAGCGTGCGGAATCATTTACTCAAGATTCATTAATTACTCGACCAATATCGGTTCGATTACTTCTTGATTTATATGCAGTGTCCGATCGTATTGTTAAAGATGCCAATGCCATTAGGGTTCCAACACAGTTATTGGTCTCGGGTTCAGATTATGTGGTAAGGCGTAAACCACAAAAACAATTTTATGATAATTTAGGTACCGAACAAAAAGAGTTTCATATATTGCCTGATTTTTATCATGATACTTTTGGTGAAAAAGATCGAAAGTTTGCTATTGAGCGGGCAAGACGATTTATTGTTGGTTGTTTTGCCAATGAACTAAGTACCCCATCACTAGTTAATGCAGATCGTGTTGGTTATACAAGGCAAGAGGCGGATAATTTAACAATGCCACCATCGGGTTGGATTAAGCCATTATATTGGAAGTTTATTAAAGCCAATTTAAAATATGCAAGTAAACTCTCTGATGGAATTAAACTTGGTTTTGATACTGGTTTTGATTCGGGTAGTACGCTTGATTATGTTTATCGCAATGAGCCATCAGGAACATCAAAACTAGGACGTTTTTTTGATTATATTTATTTACAATCTATAGGTTGGCGTGGAATTCGGCAACGTAAAGCACATCTTGAAGAATTATTAAAACTGGCTATTAATAAACTTTATGAGCATAATCGTTCTGTTGATATTGTGGATATAGCAGCAGGGCACGGTCGATATATTTTAGAAACAGTCAATCAAATCACAAATAAGCCTAATTCGGTATTATTACGAGATTATAGCGATATGAATGTACAACAAGGCCAAGCATTAATAGCAGAAAAAGGTTTAGCTAATATAGCTCGCTTTGAAAAAGGTGATGCTTTTAGTCGAGAGCAACTAACTCAATTATCACCTAACCCCACTTTGGCTGTTGTATCTGGTTTGTATGAACTGTTTAGTGATAACCAGTTGCTATGCGATTCTCTATCAGGTCTTGCTGAGTCAATACCAGAAGGAGGATATTTAATTTATACCAATCAACCATGGCATCCACAATTAGAATTTATAGCAAGAGCATTAACATCACATCGTGATGGTCAATCTTGGATTATGCGAAGACGAACTCAACTTGAAATGGATCAGTTAGTTGCAGCTGCTGGTTTTAAAAAAATTACAATGCGTATTGATCAGTGGGGCATTTTTACCGTATCACTAGCGCAAAGAATTAAATAATTATTCATGGACAGAGTAAAACGACGATTTGATAAGCTAACTATTTATAAGTTAGTATGGTTAGTTAGCTTAACTATTTTCTTTTTTACTAGCTATAATTTTGCCAATTGGTTTACTGCTACACGAAGTGATATAGGGAATATCGTTTTTGGATGGGAGCGTTCAATTCCTTTATGGCCTTGGACTATAGTACCTTATTGGTCGATAGATCTTATGTATGGGTTGGCAATTTTATTGGCTTACTCTTATCGAACTCTTAAAATTCTCTGTTTTCGACTTTTATCCGCTCAGATTATTTGCATTATCTGTTTTTTGCTGTTTCCGCTCAAATTTTCTTTTGAACGTCCTGCATTAGATGGATTGTATGGGGGATTATTTGATATTTTGATGGGATTTGATAAACCCTTTAACCAAGCTCCGTCGCTTCATGTTACACTATTGGTTATTTTGTGGAAATTTTATGCTAGCTATTTTCGTAGTGGCTGGCGTTATATTTTGCATATTTGGTGTTTATTAATTGGAATATCGGTATTAACTACTTGGCAGCATCATTTTTTTGACATTCCAACAGGCGTTTGGGTTGGGTGTTTTTGTATTTGGCTATGGCCTGATCATGCTCTATCACCAATAAAAAATTGCCAACGGCCTAAACAATATCTTTGGAGTAGCATCTATTTTTTACTGTTTTTATTGTCGCTTTGTATTGCTATTTACTTTTATTCTTGGGCATTGTGGCTATTATGGTTTTCAGGCGCGTTTTTATTGGTTTCAGTAAATTACTTATTATTTGGTGTGGCAGGTTTTCAAAAGCAGGTTAATGGTCATTTTAATCTGGCTACTACTATTTTATATCTACCTTATTTTATCATTATGTGGATTAATTCACGGTTGTGGACTTTTAAAAATAGGTCAGTAGATTTAATTTGTGATAATGTTTATTTGGGGCGAATACCAGCCAATAATACATTGCAGTCAAATCACTTTATTTCGATTGTTGATCTTTGTGCTGAATTACCAATAACACAATTTAAAGGTTACTATCATCTGATTCCTGTATTGGATATGACTCCATTAACTATTAAACAGTGCCAAGATGTTGCTGAAATCATTGAGCAGTATCACCAGCAAGGAAAATTATTGGTCTGTTGCGCTTTGGGCTATTCACGCAGTGCTACAGCCATTATTGCTTGGTTACTGTTGACGAAAAGAGTACCAAGTTTAGATACAGCAATTGCTATGGTAAAAGCGCGCCGTAGCACCATCGTCATTTCAGCTAAACAACGTTTAATCTTATCGGATTGGTTATTACAAATAGACAAAGGAAGTTAGTATGTTAAGTTGTGACAATACAAAATCAACAAAAGCTGCCAATCAAACTACACTAGTGATATTTTGTAGTTTGCTAGCGATAAGTCAACAATTAAATGTTTTGTCATTATTACTCACTATAATTGCATTATGTTTTGGGATGATGGCAAGTTGGTGGATAGGATCTTTTTTGTTTACGATTTGTTGTCTTGTCGCTTTTTTACTTGGATTAATAAGTAAATATTATGCCTTGCGAGTCGAATTCGATAAAAAACTATTTGATTATTTAGTTATTAATGTTGATCGGTTACCTAACACACTTATTGAATTGGACGATGCATTACTACAATTTAATTTAATCAAATCACGCCAACTATCAGTACGCTCCATTAGTGAACGTCAAAAGGGGACAATAAAGCTATTTAAAAAACAAGTTATCTGGCTTGTTTTACAAATATTGCTGTTAATCGGAACATTAATCAGTGGCATTATTTATTTTAACTAGAAGATTCAACGTTAAAAATTATAAATTTAAGTAAGCGATAAACATACAATAAGGAGAAAATGGATGTCTAATTATCAACGCGATACTTTATTGTTATTTGTTGGTATTGGTGTGTTATTGGTTGTTGCATCAATAATTGGCTTACTATTAAAACGACGTTTTAAAAGCCCAAATAGCGTCATTGATAATCTTAATACTCGCATTAATGCATGGTGGATAATGGTCGCCATTATTGGTATCGCTTTTTTGTTAGGTAAATTGGCTGTAATTTTTCTATTTTTTGTGGCATCTGGTATTGCGCTTCGAGAGTTTTTAAGTTTAACGCCAGTTAATCGTTATGATTTTTATGCATTGATATTTGCTTATTTTATTGCTTTACCTTTGCAATTTATTTTGGTGGCTATGTCGTGGTATGGATTGTTTAGCATTTTTATTCCTGTTTATGGTTTTTTATTATTAGCCATTTTGGCGGCAATAACTGGCTCAACCGATAATTTTTTAGAACGAACGGCTGAAGTGCAGTGGGGACTAATGATTACAGTTTATAGCATTTCTTGCGTACCGGCATTATTAACATTGCCAATCGACCATTACCAAGATCGTAACCTTCTTTTGATTGCTTTTTTAGTTTTGGTTGTTGAACTTTCAGATGTGTTGCAATATGTGTTTGGAAAATTATTCGGCAAACACAAAATTAGCCCAAATTTATCGCCATCAAAAACGGTTGAAGGTTTTCTTTGTGGCATATTCTCTGCAAGTTTTGTTGGTGCTTGCCTATTTTGGATAACACCGTTTAGTTTTTTGCAAGCTGGGTTAATTTCACTTATGCTCACCTTATTAGGTTTTTTGGGGGGCTTAGTTATGTCGGCAATCAAACGTGATAGAGGAATAAAAGATTGGGGAAATCTAATCGGTGGTCATGGTGGAGTGCTTGATCGTCTAGATTCTATCTGTTTCAGTGCGCCAGTTTTCTTTCATGTTGTACGTTTTTTTTGGGTGTAAAATTTACATGATATTTAAATAGCCATAGTTTAAATAAATTATAAAAAATAAAATTATGTGAATGAATATAAAAATCTCCAGTAAAAAATGAGCAAAACAGTTTAATTTATGATATAAATACAAACATTGTATTAACATTAAGATATAGATAAGGACTTTATTATGTTAAAAGAGCAAATGGTAGTAAAAAATTCAACAGGCTTGCATGCACGTCCTGTTACAACTCTAGTTAAATTAGCTGGTCGTTATAAATCATCAATTGAGCTTGTTTATAATGATAAAGCAATTAAATTAAAAAGCATGATGGGTTTACTTGGTGCAGGCGTAAAAGGTGGCTCAACGGTTGAAATCATCTGTGATGGTGAAGATGAACAAGCAGCAATGGACGAAATTCGTGAGTTATTTGCTACTGGTTTTGGTGAATAATTGTTAAATTAGCTTAGCTAATCATCAATTTAAACACTTGATTCCGTCGACTTAGGTCGACGGAGTTGTATAAAAAGGCGTTAATTTTATACTTTGAGTAGACGTATTTCTTTAATTAGACCGTTAGTCTTTGATTATCGAATTTAGTTCTTTATGATCAATCGAAGGTAACATTCGTGTAAACCCTCTAGTAAGATAAAGTAAATAAAGAAAACCAATCGCTAACCAGACTAAACCAACAATCATCGCTGTCGCATCAAGGCTTGTCCATAACCATAATGAAAGTAACACGCCAATTGCAGGTAATAATCCATATTTAAATAGCATTGATGCTGTTTTTGAGCTTCCTTTCCCTAAATAGCTTTTAATCACACATAAATTGACGAAAGTAAAAGCTACTAATGCACCAAAGCTTATCATTGAAACCACTAAATTAAGATCTAGTACTAATGACAGCAATGAAAAGCAAGCAACAAAGATAATCGATAAATAAGGTGTTCTAAAGCGTGGGTGAATTTTATAAAAAATCTGTTTAGGTAGCACTCCTTCACGCCCCATTGCATAAAAAATCCGTGATACACTGGTTTGTGCGGTCATAGCCGATGCAAAGACACCAGTTAAATATGCCGCTTGGAAGAAATTATACATAAAATTACTACCTAATTGGCTGAGATTACCAACTTGACGAACCACATCTAAACTTGCAGTATCTTTATTATCGATAAAATCGCTCCATTTAGGATAAGCTAAGTGAGCACAATAAGAAACCACTAAAAAAATACAACCAGCAATAAGAACAGTCCAGATAATGGCTCTTGGTAGCGATTTTTGAGCATCGTTAGACTCTTCTGCTAAGGTGGCAATAGCATCAAATCCTAAAAAAGCAAGGCATAATATTGCGGCACCAGACATTAAACCACTAAAATCACTTGTATTGACTTGTAGTGGTTTTATCATTGCTTCAGGGGTTAAATCCACATTAAATAAAGTCAAAAATATAAATAACCCAATAAAAATCATCTGAACAATAATTAAGGTGAAATTCACCGAATTAATCAACTTAATACCCAGATAATTTAAGAGACTAACACTAATCAATGATCCAAGTACAAATACATACGCAGGAACGCTAGGAAATGCTTCGTTAAGGTAAATACCTAGTACCAAATAATTTAATATTGGTAAAAATAGGTAATCAAGGATTTGTGCCCAACCCACCAAAAATCCAACTTTTCCACCAAAGGTACGTTGTACATAAGAATAAGCAGAACCAGCAATAGGTAACTTATTTGCCATACGACAATAGCTTAATGCAGTGAAAAAAATCATGGCAAGGGTGATGATATAGGCTATAGGTAAGTGTCCATTACTGGCAACAGTTACTTCCCCATAAGTGGTAAAGATCCCCAAAGGAACCATATAAGCTAAACCAAATGCAATTAATGCAGGTGTGGTTAAAACTCGTTTCATTTTTATTGCGGACATGACTTTGCTCCTCTGTCCCAAAAAACAATAAAAAACTACTAAGTATAGTTTTGCCTTTTTTACCCGCTTAAAGCGGCAGGGAATTCTGCCATATTGTGATAATTATGCAAGTTAATTTTTAGTAAAAAGGTACTTAAACAAACAAATTATAAGCTTTAAAGTGCTTTACGAGTTATTTTAGCTCAATTTAATTTAGATTATTAAGTTATAGGATTACGCTTCGATTTGCATATTTGTGATCCAAATCTATTATTTATTAGACAAAGTAAGTGTCAGTGTAAATAAATTATTGTATATTTTATCTACAATGCAAGTAGAATGGAAATTAAGTTATTATGAATAATCTATTATCCTTAAAAGGAGCTATTTATGCAGTCTATTCCTGTTTTACCGGTTGATTTAACCGGTGATTTTGTTACTCAAAAATCATCAGTTATTCATTTAATGGTTGAAACTAGCCAAACTTATTTAACTAATGTCAAAACCTTCTTTGACGATGTAATGGCACATGAACAAGAGATGGAAACTGATGTGTTACCTGATATTGCTTTGCCACATGCAAAAAGTAGTGCTGTTAAAACGCCATTTATTGTTGTTGGGAAATATAGCGATGGCATCATTTGGAATAATGATAATAAAGTGAAGTTAATCGTGATGATTGGCGCGCCAGAACACGCCAATAAAGAGCACTTATCCATTATTGCTAAATTAGCATCGAATTTAGCTAATGATGATTTTGTCGAAGATTTGCTTAAAAGCGATATTCAATCTGTAGCAAATAAAATCAGAGGATTATATGAGTAAAAAAAAGATTGTTGCGATTTGTGCATGTACAGCTGGTATGGCGCATACTTATATTGCTAAGCAAAAAATTGAAAATGAAGCAAAAAAGCGAGGATGGGATTATAAGGTTGAAACACAAGGTGCCGCAGGTATTGAAAATTCATTAACCGAACAAGATCTTAAAAGTGCCGATGTAATTTTATTAGCGACTGATATTTCAATTGAAAACGCCGATAGGCTTGAGCCTTATAAAAATGTCATAAAAGTGAGTACTGGTGAAGCGGTTAAAAATACTGTTAATATTTTTAATAATGCAGAAACTATGTCGACTAAAGTGGTTAAAGATAGTATCGGTAAAGAGATATTTAGAGCATTAAATACGGGTATTAGTAAGTTTTTGCCCGTTATTATCGCATCTGGAATACTTTTTTCAATTGTGTTAATGACAGGTGACGTAACAAACGATACTATTTTACCAAGTAATCAATTCTTTGTTGATTTAAAACAAGTTGCCTTATATGGCTTTGCCATGATGGTGCCTGTGCTCGCTGCTTATATGGCTTATTCCATTGGTGGTAATGCTGCTTTAGCACCTGCATTTATTATGGGCTATGTGGTAAATAATCCAATTGGTTCTAACCAAGTCAGTACTGGATTTATTGGTGCAATGATTTTTGGTATTTTAATTGGTTATTTTGTTAAATGGTTCAAAACAGTTAAAGTTCATCCAGTGATAGCTTCGGTTATGCCTGTGATGATTATTCCAACTGTAACTATACTTGTGATGGCACCACTTTACATTTATGGGCTATCTTATCCGCTTGATTGGTTTGTTAAAGCCATGGTCGCAACGTTAAAAGGTATGTCTGAAGTCAATGCCGCATTCTTAGGTATTGGTATTGGCATATTAGCCGCGCTAGATATGGGGGGGCCATGTAGTAAAGCCGCAACTGCATTTACCTTAGCTGCAATGGCTGAGGGAGTTTATGGTCCAAATGGCGTATTTCGTATGTGCTGTGCTATTCCGCCATTAGGATTAGCAGTATCATCATTGATTGTGTCACGTTCAAAATACACCAAAGAAGAGAAAGAGTTTGGCATTACCGCTTTCTTTTTGTCATTAGCGGGTATTACCGAAGGTGCGATTCCTTTTGCGGCTAAAGATCCGAAGCGCGTTATTATTGCTATTGTGATAGGCACAGCCATCGCAGGTATGCTAGGTATGATTAATGGTATTGAATCATTGGTAGCATTTGGCGGGTTAGTTGCATTAGGTGGGGTGACTAAAGCAGCCGCGTGGTATGTCATTGATATGTTTATTGGTGCATTAATTATTGCTGCTATTTTACATTTAACTAAACCAACAGCAGTAGAAACTGAGGCAGTAGCTGAAGTTGACTAGAGGCTGAATAATGACTCATGCTACACCAATCGTGATTGGTGTAGCAATGCATTAATAAATAATTGAAGTTTAAACTATGCTTGCTGATAAACTATTTGACCGCCGACAATCGTTGTTAGTACCTTGACATTTTGCATATCCGTTACTGGGATGGTAAATGGATTGCGATCTAAAATAATCAAATCAGCAAATTTACCTTTTTCAATTGACCCAATGTATTCATCTTGTTTTAGTACATAGGCAGCATTAATAGTAGCACTACGTAATACTTCAATAGCGGTTAGATTACGATCACTGTTTAACCGAGGATGCTCGGCATCGATTTGTCTAGTCATTGCAATTTGGAAATCGTACCATTCATTTAATGGATCAATTGGCCAATCGCTACCAAAAGCGCATGTTACACCTGCATCAATATATTGCCCATGTGCTTCTAAACCGCTATAGCGTTCTGGACCAAATAGGGTTTGATATTGCTCAACCATTGCCGAACTGCATCCTGCCCATTGAAATGAAAAGACCACACAAGCATTCAATTGTTTATACCTTGCAAATTGATGTGCTGCACTTAATTCATTATGCGCAGTGCTTGGGCGAATATCGGCATCAGGTAATGCTTTACGCATTTTTTCAATGGCATCAAGTACAACTTCAATAGCCCCTTCACCAACTGTATGCATATGCGGATGAAAACCAGCTTTTGCGGATTCAAGAATTAGAGCATCTAACATTTCAATGGAATAATAAAGATCACCGTAACGATCTTTTTCGTCGGCTAAATTGTACGGTTTAAGCAAGCGTGCGGTCATTAAAGGTGCCTGCATTACGCCATCTACAAATAATTTAGTATGCGATATTTTAATACCCGGCTTAGGTTGCCAGTTTTTGTCATCGTAACGTGCGGCGAACTGTTTAACTTTGCTCAGTAAAGTTGGAATTTCTTCTATTGATGATACATCATCTGGTGGTAACTCGCGCGCGCCAAATAAGCGAATAGATAGTTGGTTTTGTTGCTGTAGTTTTAAAAATGCATCGGCTTGGGTTTCAGTAATTCGAGCATCCATAACTGCCGTAACACCTTGTTTATTAAGTTCTGCTTGCGATAATTTAGCAATGTTTACGGCTTGTTCATCGGTGAGTTTAGATATACTGTCAAACGCACGCATGGCAGGGGCATCTTCTAATATACCATTTAATTCACCGTCATCAGTACGTCCAATCTTTCCATCGGTTGGTTCAGGGGTGTTTCTATCTAAACCAAATTTCTCTAAAGCAATGCTATTGGCAACTAAAGTATGGCAGTCATTTGAAAACAAAATAACAGGTCGTTTTGTATTAAGTCTATCGAGATCAAAGCGTGTAATATCTGTGCCAATGGGTAAAACCTCTTGCCTTAGCCAGCCACGAACTTGTAACCAATGAGTATTATCACTGATAGAATCTTTATCTAAATATTGTTGTATAATAGCTAACGTATCATCAATAGTTAAGCTTTGATAATTCAAATTACACGACGATAATTGCATACCTCCCCAAAAAGTATGCAAATGCGAATCAATAATACCTGGCATCATGGTTTTGCCTTGTAAGTCGTAAACAGTTGTATGATTATCGACATATTGACTATTATTTATTTGCTGTGTAGTCCCCGTTGCAATAATATAGCCGTTTGCAACAGCAATTGCCTGACAAATGGTGTCTTGTTTGTCGGCAGTGTAAATATAACCATTAATGTAAATAACATCAGCCTTAGCCATTATTTGTGATTCCTTAACATAGAGAGAAAAATGAAAACTGAACGATAGCAGATTTATAAAAAATTTGTCAAATGTAATAATTTTCTTTATTGTGTGCCAAGGTTATGCTACAAATAAGTTATTTAGTTACAGCGTCACAAGGTGAGCCGATGAAATATCAACAACTAGAAAACCTTGAATGTGGTTGGAAGTGGCACTATTTAGTAAAAAGACATAAAGAAGGCGAATTAATTACTCGCTATATTGAAAAAAGCGCTGCAGAGCATGCTGTCAATGAGTTACTATTATTAGAACATAATCCAACGAAAGTTGTTGATTGGATAAAGGCACATTTAAATCCCGACTTAGATAATCGAATGAAGCAAACTATTCGGGCAAGACGAAAACGGCATTTTAATGCAGAACAACAAAATACACGAAAAAAGTCCATTGATTTAGAATTTTTAGTTTGGCAACGATTAGCAAATTTAGCCAAACGTCGTGGATGTACATTATCGCAAACTATTACACAATTAATTGAAGATGCCGAGCAGAAAGATCAATATGCAACAAAAGTATCGACAATTAAAGATGATTTACTATCGCTTCTTGATGTGAAGCTTGATAGTAAATAATATAAACAACAGAATAAAAAGGTTTTATTATGGGAAAATCCCTTGTTATTGTGGAATCACCAGCCAAAGCAAAAACGATTAATAAATATCTTGGCAAAGATTTCGTGGTTAAATCAAGTGTCGGTCATATTCGTGATCTGCCCGTGAGTGGTAGCAGCCAACGAGCTGAAAAAAACACAAAAGATACAAAAAACAAAGTAGAGAAAAAAGTTAAACGTTCTGAAAAGCAAGCTTTAGTTGATCGTATGAGTGTTGATCCATATAACGGTTGGAAAGCGCATTACGAAATTTTACCGGGCAAAGAAAGGGTGGTTTCTGAACTTAAAAAATTGGCTAAAGACGCTGATATGATCTATCTCGCAACCGACTTGGATAGAGAAGGAGAGGCAATAGCTTGGCATCTTAAAGATGTTATTGGTGGCGATGAGAGTAAATACCGTCGTGTTGTTTTTAACGAAATCACCAAAACAGCAATTAAAAACGCTTTTAATGAACCATCAATGCTTGATATGGATCGAGTCAATGCTCAACAAGCACGCCGATTTATGGATCGGGTTGTGGGCTTTATGTTATCACCACTACTTTGGAAAAAGGTTGCACGTGGATTATCAGCAGGTCGTGTTCAGTCTGTTGCGGTGCGTTTAGTGGTTGAACGTGAGCGCGAAATCCATGCTTTTATTCCTGAAGAGTATTGGGATCTTTATGCTGATTTAACGACTGCTCAAAAAGAACAATTAACATTACAGGTCACCAATTACAAAAACAAAGCGTTCGAACCAAAAGATAAAGTTGCGATTGATATAGCCTTAGCTGAGCTTAATAAAAACCAATATCATGTAACAAACATTGAGCAAAAACCAACCAAAAGTAATCCTACTGCACCGTTTATTACTTCGACTTTGCAACAAGCCGCTAGCACGCGTTTAGGCTTTGGTGTTAAAAAAACGATGACATTAGCGCAGCGATTGTACGAAGCTGGTTACATTACTTATATGCGTACTGACTCAACCAATTTAAGTCAGGATGCATTGACAATGGTACGCGATTATATTGGTAAGAATTTTGGTGATAAATATCTACCAACGTCAGCCAATGTATATAGCAGCAAAAAGAATTCTCAAGAGGCACATGAGGCTATCCGTCCATCTGATGTCACCATTCTTGCCGAAAAAATTAGTGATATTGATGCTGATGCTTGTAAATTATATCAATTAATTTGGCGACAATTTGTGGCATGTCAAATGACATCGGCTGAATATAACTCAACTACTATTACAGTCCAATCTGGCGATTTTACCTTAAAAGCAAAAGGTCGTACATTGCGCTTTGATGGTTGGACTAAAGTACAACCGCAACTAGCCAAAAGCAATGAAGATAAAATATTACCGCCGTTATCAGTTAACGACAAACTCGATTTAATCAGCTTAAATCCAAATCAACACTTTACCAAACCGCCTGCTAGGTATAACGAAGCATCACTGGTTAAAGAGCTTGAAAAACGTGAAATTGGTCGCCCATCGACTTATGCAACCATTATTTCGACAATTCAAGATCGCGGCTATGTGCGTTTGGAAAATCGTCGCTTTTATGCAGAAAAAATTGGTGAAATTGTTACTGATAGACTCAGCGAAAACTTTAATGATCTGATGAGTTATGATTTTACCGCACGTATGGAACATGCATTGGATGAAATTGCCCATAAAAAACAAGAATGGCGCGAAGTACTTGACCAGTTTTTCAATGATTTTAGTCAGCATCTTGAGGTTGCCGAACAAGCGCCTGATAAAGGTGGTATGCAACTAAATCCATTAGTGTTAACGCCTGAAATTAAATGCCCTAATTGTAGTCGTGAAATGGGCATTAAAACTGCGGGTACAGGTGTATTTTTAGCATGTTCAGGCTATGCGTTACCGCCTAAAGAACGTTGCAAACAAACCATTAACTTAATTCCGGAGCACGAAACTTTAAATATTTTGGAAGAAGCTGAAACAGCCGAAACCGAAGCATTAAGAGCACGTAAACGCTGTCCAAAATGTCATACAGCCATGGATAGTTATTTGCTTGATAACGAACGTAAATTACACATATGTGGTAATAATCCAATTTGTGATGGTTCATTAATTGAAAAAGGTAACTTTAAAGTAAAAAGTTACGAAGGACCAATTATCGAATGTGAAAAATGTGGCTCAGAAATGCATTTAAAATCAGGGCGATTTGGTTTATATATGGGCTGTACTAATCCTGATTGTAAAAATACACGTAAGATCTTAAAAAATGGTGATGTTGCACCCCCTAAAGAAGATCCGGTTGATTTACCAGAACTTCAATGTAGTAAATCTGATGCACATTTTGTATTGCGTGATGGTGCCGCAGGTATCTTTTTGGCAGCACATAATTTTCCAAAATCAAGAGAAACACGTGCACCGTTGATTGAAGAGTTACAACGTTTTAAAGATCGCCTGCCAGAAAAGTTTATTTACTTGACCGAAGCACCAAGTAAAGATCCTGACGGTAATCCATCCATTGTTCGTTTTAGTCGTAAAAGCAAACAACAATATGTTACCTCTGAAGTTAATGGTAAATCGACAGGTTGGGTGATGCAATACGTAGATGGCAAATGGATTAATAGTAAAAAATAGGTAATAGCAACTAAACTTTTGTTAAAAAGTTTCAGGAAAGTATATGTTTTAGTATAAAAATAGTTATTATTGTTTGTGCTAGACAGTGAAAAGACTTACCTTACCAATTCTCCCTTTTAAGATGTGATTAAAAGGGAGAAAGCATACAGTTAAAGGAGCTTTTGTTTGTCATGAAATTGCAACAATTACGCTATATTGTCGAAGTCGTCAATAACGATCTCAATGTATCGTTAACATCCGAAAAACTGTATACATCTCAACCAGGCATCAGCAAACAAATAAAATTGTTAGAAGACGAGCTTGGCGTTCAGATATTTACCCGAGTGGGTAAGCACCTTTCAGAAGTGACGCCTGTCGGTGAAAAAATTATTGCGCTTGCTCGAGAAATCCTCAACAAATCTAACGATATTAAAATTATTGCCAAAGAATTTAGTCAGCCAAATCAAGGCTCATTAACAATTACCACAACTTATACTCAAGCACGTTATGCCTTGCCTGTTGTGATCCGGCAGTTTATGCAACAATATCCGAATATTACTTTGCATATGGAGCAAGGATCATCACCACAGTGCATATCTCAAGCACAAACAGGACAGAGCGAATTGGCTATTGTGACCGACATTTCACAGCTTAGCGATGATATGATTGCCTTACCTTGCTATCACTGGAACCAAGCCGTGATTGTGATGAAAGATCACCCGCTTGCCAAAAGCAGCTTAATTACAATTGAAGAACTTTCCAAATTTCCGTTAGTTAGTTATGATTTCTCTAACGATGGCTCAGATTTAAATCAAGCTTTCTTGCGAGCTCGTCAGTCGCCTAATATTGTTTTTAGTACAACAGATGCAGAGTTAATTAAAACCTATGTTAAGTTGGGAGTAGGCGTTGGCATTGTCGCAAAAATGGCGGTGAGTAATACTTCAGATGATGATTTTGTTGTATTGAATGCTGGCCATATATTCCCCTACAGCACAACCTATATCGTTTTTGCGCGTTCGTTATTTTTACGTAGTTATATGTATGATTTTATTCAGCAGTTTTCACCACATTTGCATCGACAAACTATCGATAAACTCATGTTATGTGAAAATAATATCGAAGTATTAGCTATGTTTAATGGGGTAAAATTGCCTGTGTACTAAGTGAATTTATTTTTCATCATAATAAAAAAGATATAAAGGAAAGTGCGATATGATTCGCACTTTGATTATTTTTATTATTTATGCCTTGCTTTTAAAATGCCAATCACATCTTGTAGTGACAGATTTTGATCTTGGAGTAATACTAATAAATGATAAACCAAATCCGCAGATTCATTTTTTAACTCTTCTCGATCATGAACTGTCGCAGCAAGGGCGGTTTCAACACCTTCTTCTCCCACTTTTTGGGCAATACGTTTAGTGCCGTCATGATACAGTTTTGCTGTATAGGATGATTTAGGATCGGCATTTTTACGTGCTGCAAGTAACTGTTCTAATTCAAACAAAAATCCCCACTCGGTTTTCGCCTTTGTAAAACAGCTATTAGACCCAGTGTGACAGGTGGGACCTACGGGATTGACTAAAATTAATAAAGTATCATTATCACAATCTGCTGATATACTCACCACATTTAAAAAATTGCCTGAGGTTTCACCTTTGGTCCAAAGGCGTTGCTTAGTGCGTGAATAAAAAGTGACTTTACCGCTAGCTTGTGTTTGAGTTAACGCATCTTGATTCATATAACCCAGCATTAGTACATCGCCAGAAACATAATGCTGAATAATGACCGGCATTAAATGATCTACTTTTTGCCAATCGAGTTGCTGTAAATCTAATTTTATATCGCTATTTTGAGTTAACATAATCGAATTTCTACTCCATTGTGAGCTAAATACTGTTTAAGTTCGCTAATATTGATAATTTGTTTATGAAACACCGAGGCCGCTAATGCACCATCAACATTGGCTTCTTTAAAGGCTTGTAAAAAATGATCCATGGTGCCAGCACCGCCTGAAGCAATAAGTGGTACATGACAAACCTCACGAATTGCTTTAAGTTGATCAAGATCATAGCCATTACGTACGCCATCTTGATTCATCATGTTTAATACAATTTCGCCGGCACCACGTTTTTGAACCTCTTTTACCCAATCAAGTGTGTTCCATTTTGTGGCAACGGTGCGTTTTTCATCACCAGTAAATTGATAAACGTGATAATTGTTTGATTCTTTGTCATACCAAGTATCAATGCCAACAACAATACACTGCACACCATAACGATCTGCAAGCCTTGTAATTAAAGAAGGGTCAGCAAGTGCAGGGGAGTTAATTGAAATTTTATCAGCGCCAAAGGTTAATATTTGCCCTGCATCATCAATCGTTTTAATGCCGCCAGCTACACAAAAGGGGATATCAATAACTTCGGCCACTTTTGCAACCCAACTTTTATCGACTACTCGTCCATCTGACGAAGCAGTAATATCATAAAAAACGAGCTCATCGGCACCTTCTTGCGCATAGCGCTTTGCTAAAGGGACAATATCACCAATAATTTCGTGATTTCGAAATTGCACACCTTTAACCACTTGACCATTACGAACATCTAAACAAGGAATTATCCTTTTTGCCAACATGAAATTGCCTCCTGAACAGTAAATTTGCCTTCGAGTAAAGCTCGCCCTACAATTACGCCTGCAACGCCGCTATTGGCAAGTGCTTTAACATCGTCTAATTGACCTATACCGCCAGATGCTTGAAAAGCAATTTGTGGGTATTTTTGACTGATTTCTTGGTACAACTTAATATTCGAACCACTGAGCGTGCCATCTTTCGAAATATCAGTACAAAGCACATGTTTCAATCCATAAGGTAGATAATCCTCAATCACTTGTTCTAATGTCTGTTTTGAGTCTTCTTGCCAACCATGAATCGCCACATATTTATTGCCCTTAGTATCAATGCGCACATCCAGTGCTAATACCAATTTTTCAGCGCCGTATTTTTTAAACCACTGTTTAACTATTTCTGGTTGCTTGATGGCGGTTGACCCAATTACCACGCGAGCAGCACCGGCTGATAATAATGATTGTATGTCTTTCTCAGAGCGAATTCCGCCTCCAACTTGGATAGGAACTTGTACGCCATTAATTAACGTTTGTATTAATGAAATTTGACGAGCATTAGGATCTTTTGCGCCGGTTAAATCTACCAAGTGCAACAGCTTAGCACCTTGCTTTTCATAGTCTTGTAAGCGCAAAAGTGGATGATTGCCATAATCACGTTTTTGCTCATAATCGCCTTGGTGCAATCGCACCACGCTACCATCAATTAAATCAAGCGCAGGGATAATCATTGGATAAACTGCCATTGTTACATCTCCAAAAAGTTTTTGAGCAATTTTGCACCGGCTGAGCCAGAACGCTCGGGATGAAACTGCACGCCGTAAAAGTTTTCTTTTTGTACGGCTGCGGTAAAGCTTTCGCCGTAATTGGTTTCTGCTATTGTTGCTGAGCATAGTGGCATCGCGTATCCATGTACAAAGTAAAAATAAGCACCATCAGGAATATCTCTAAATAGATGATGACCTGCTTTTGGGTAGACTTGATTCCAACCCATATGGGGTAGTGGTAATCCACAATCAGGAATTTCAATCACTTTTTCATTAATTATGCCAAGTGTATGCACATGTCCTTCATTACTATAATCAGCTAAAAGTTGCATGCCAAGGCAGATCCCTAATACAGGTTGAGTACAAACTCTTATCAGTTCGATTAAATTACGCTCTTCTAATTTTTGCATTGCAGATAAAGCTGAGCCGACACCCGGTAAAAATAACTTGTCTGAATTCAATACCACATCAGGATCAAGACTAATAATGGGCTGATAGCCAAGCCTTTCTATTGCATATTTCACCGATGAAAGATTGGCGCAACCAGTATCTAAAATGACAATGTTCATTTATAGCACTCCTTTTGAGCTAGGAAGTCGATCACTTTCAATTTTAATTGCTTGCTTTAATGTGCGCGCAAAGGCTTTAAACAAGCTTTCAATTTTGTGATGATCATTATTGCCTTCGGTTTCAATATGTAACGTAATAGCCATAGCATAACTCAATGAATAAAAGAAATGCTCAACCATTTGTGTACTCATATCGCCTACTTTTGGGTGAGTAAACTCCGCTTTAAATTTAAGATAAGGGCGGCCTGAAATATCCATTGCACATTTTGCTAAACACTCGTCCATCGGAATTACTGATGCATAGCGAGTAATGCCGCGTTTATCGCCGAGTGCTGTTTTTAACGCCTCGCCCAAGGCTAGTCCTGTATCTTCGATGGTATGATGATCATCAATATGCAAATCACCATCGACTTGGATATTGAGCTTAATTCCGCCGTGAGTGGCAATTTGGTCAAGCATATGATCAAAAAAACCGATTCCTGTATTGATGTTACTTCCCCCTTGGCGATCAAGCCACACTTCTACTAAAATCTTGGTTTCTTTAGTATTACGCTCAACTTTAGCATAGCGATCTGCGGTGGTTAACCGCTGAGCGATTTCAAGCCAGTTTAACTGTTCAGGATGATAGCGTAACCCTTTGATTTGCATATTTTCAGCTAACTGAATATCAGTGACCCTGTCACCAATAACGTAACTATTTTGTTTGTCCAATTTACCACTAGTAAGATAAGGTAACACTAATTGGATTTTTGGTTTACGACATTCGCAGTTATCCTCGGGAAAGTGAGGGCAAATTAGCACATCTTCAAAATTAATGCCTTGCGATTTAAAAATCTGCATCATTAGATTATGCGGTCCATCAAAATCTACTTGTGGATAGCTTTTAGTACCTAGTCCATCTTGATTGGTCACCATCACCAATTTATAGCCAGCGGCTTGCAATTTAAGAAGCGCAGGGATCACATTCGGTTCAAAAGCCAGCTTATCAAAACGATCAACTTGAAAGTCAACTGGAGGTTCGGTAATTAATGTGCCATCTCGATCAATAAATAAGTATTTTTGTAACATTTTTGCTCCTATTTTATTGCTTTAAGCGCCGAAAGAACTGCCTCGCACTCTGCTTGAGTACCAATGGTGATTCGGATCATATTATTTTTGCCAATCGACTTGCTTTGATCGCGTAAAATAATCCCTTTATTCCATAAGATATTAAACACGTCCTTATTATCTTGAAACTTCACACATAAATAGTTGGAAGAACTCGGATAAACTTTTTCAACAACTGATAACTGTGCTAGCGAATTGGCAAATTTTTCTTTTTGTTTGTTCAAATTGATTACATGCAACTTCATGGCATTAATGCCATCTTTACTCAGAGCTTGTGCTGCAATATCGGCCACTGGCGTAGCGAGTGGATAGGGAGCAATGACTTTTTGTAATGCATCAATTACTGGTTTATTCGCAATCGTAAAACCACAACGTAACCCCGCTAAAGCAAACGCCTTTGATAGTGTACGTAACACCACTAAATTAGGGTAGTTAGCAAGCCAACTCACCACCGTTGAGTCGGGGGAAAACTCAATATAAGCCTCATCAATCACCACTAAAGCACGATTGTTGGCAATATTGAGCAACGCCTTAATATCCTCAGGATCAATTAAGTTACCCGTTGGATTATTTGGTGAACAGACATAAATCAGTTTAACGCTATCAAGATGCTGCTCAATACCTTCAAGATCAAGTTGCCAATCGGCTTTGGTTGGGACTGTTTTGGTTTTTATGCCTAACGTTTCAGCACTCACTTGATACATGCCATAAGTTGGTGGACAGTACAAAATGCTGTCTTTTTCAGGCTCGCAAAATGCACGCATTAATAATTCAATAGCTTCATCAGCGCCGCGGCTAACAATTAACTGATCGGGTTGTACACCTGCATATTGAGCATAACGCTGAATCACATTTTCTGGTTGTGGCTCAGGGTAACGGTTTAATGTTTGTTCGGTTAATTCGAAATGTGGTGCGACGGGGTATTCGTTCGCATTGAGCCACACATCGCCATTACCACCAATCCGACGGGCGGATTGATAAGGCGTTAGTTTCTGAATATTTTTTCTGACTAATTGATTGATATCCATGTTATCCACCTATTTTTAACCTATTGAATTTAATGCCGCAAGGCGCAAAGTAACCGCTTGTTTATGGGCGGTGAGTTGTTCGGCTTCGGCCATAAGTTCAACTGCGTTTCCAATTGCTTTTAAACCTTCTGGTGATAATTTTTGTACTGTCATTCTTTTTTGAAAATCAGCCAGCCCAAGGCTAGAATATGTTGCGGTATAGCCATATGTTGGCAGTACATGATTAGTCCCAGAAGCATAATCACCGACTGATTCAGGCGACCAATTGCCTAAAAATATTGAACCAGCACTGGTGATTTGTTCAACTAATTCATCCGCATTGGCTGTTTGAATAATTAAGTGTTCGGGACCATAACGATTGCTGATGTTAATGCACTGAGTTAAATCTTTCGTTACAATTAAGCGACTCTCTTTCAAGGCTTTTTCCGCAATCTCTTTGCGCGATAGTTGGGCAAGTTGCTTATCGACGGCGATTGATACCGCTTGCGCAATTACCTCGTCAGGGGTAAGCAGAATCACTTGCGAATCAGGGCCATGTTCGGCTTGTGATAACAGATCGGCAGCAATAAAATCAGGGTTTGCCGAACTATCAGCGATAACCAGCACCTCAGAAGGTCCCGCAGGCATATCAATGGCGGCACCGTCAAGATGTTGACTTACTTGGCGTTTAGCCTCGGTAACATAGGCATTGCCCGGACCAAAGATCTTATCCACTTTAGGAACAGACTCAGTGCCTAGTGCCATTGCGCTAATCGCTTGTGCACCGCCTAATTGATATACTTCGCTGACACCACACAAGTTTGCCGCATATAAAATCTCGTCAGCAATAGGTGGGGGTGAACATAAAATAACCTGGCGACAACCAGCAATTTTAGCGGGTATTGCAAGCATTAATACTGTTGATAACAAAGGCGCTGATCCCCCTGGAATATAAAGCCCAACAGAATCAATCGGTCGAGTAACTAGCTGGCATTCTACCCCCGGCATTGTTTCAAGCTTAATGGTCTGTTTTACTTGAGCTTGGTGGAACTTTTCGATATTCGCAACTGCCAATTGCATTGCTTGTTTTAATTCAGGCTTAACGCGGTCTGCGGCGGCGTTGATTTCCTGTTTGGTGAGTTTGAACTGCTGAATTTGGACTTTATCAAATTTGCTACTTAGTGCTTTTAATGCCTTATCACCATCTTGTTTAACTTGTGCCAAAATATCTGCAACAGTTTTGCTAATCGAATCAGAGGCTGTAATCGCTGGACGCGTTAATAGTGCTGTTCGTT
Organism: Gilliamella sp. ESL0254; assembly: GCF_013344985.1. Taxonomy (NCBI): domain Bacteria; kingdom Pseudomonadati; phylum Pseudomonadota; class Gammaproteobacteria; order Orbales; family Orbaceae; genus Gilliamella; species Gilliamella sp. ESL0254. The sequence continues at coordinate 819,321 of NZ_JAAEDU010000001.1, read as the reverse complement.
GTTCATTTGTACATTGTTGCCAATAAGAGAGTTTCATATTATTACTCCATCATTTTTTCAATTGGTAATACAAGAATTGAGCTTGCACCTAACGCTTTTAGGTTTTCCATCGTTTCCCAAAAAAGCGATTCACTGCTCACCATATGCAGTGCAACCCGATTTTGCTCGCCAGTTAAAGGCAAAATGGTAGGATTTTCAGCACCGGGTAATAGTGCAACAATATCATCTAACACCTCGGTAGGGGCGTGGAGCATAATATATTTTGATTCACGAGCTTGAATAACCCCTTGAATACGCGTCATGATTTTATCGATTAACGCCTGTTTTATTGGTGACATTTCGCCTTGACGTTGAATTAAGCAGGCTTTTGATTTATAGATAACTTCGATCTCTTTCAGTCCATTGGCCTCAAGTGTTGCACCGCTAGATACTAAATCACAAATTACATCGGCAAGTCCTGCACGAGGTGCAACTTCGACCGAACCATTAAGCAAGCAGGTTTTAAAGGTAACATTATATTGTGCCAGATAACGGCGTAGCAGGTGAGGATAGGTGGTGGCAATACGCAAATCATTTAAACATTCTGGTCCTGTATACTCAAAATCACGAGGTGCTGCGATCGACAACCGACAGCCACCAAAATCTAAACTGCGCAATTTTTTAAATTGTGGAGCTTCGCCTTCGGCTTGCCTATCTAATACTTCTTCTTCTAAAACATTTTCGCCGACAATCCCAATATCAACAACGCCATCAATCACCAGCCCGGGGATATCATCATCACGAACGCGCAAGATATCAATGGGCATATTTTCGGCAAAAGCAATTAACCGTTGTTCTTGCAGATTAATCTTAATGCCACATTGGGCAAGTAGCTTTTTTGACTCATCACTTAAGCGACCTGACTTTTGCATTGCAATGCGTAAACGCGAATTATCCAACATATCTTTCTCCAAAGTTATCTAAAAATTTATAAACTACAAACAAAAAACCCTCGGAAGTTTGATCTTCCGAGGGTTCTCTGCTTGCTTTTGCGATATCACCGGAAGATCAATGTCTTCCAGCACCAATCGCCCGAAGACTATTCAGGAATGATGGTGATGATGATGTGTACTAATAGCATTAGTAATAAAAACGCAAAAACAATTCATAAAAATAAAAAACCTTTAACTGAGTTGATAATTAAAGCTACTGAACAAAATATAACAGAATTTGTTTATTCGCAACTAGTTTTTTATTTAAAATAGTCAGCGTGATTAGCTTAACAACTTCAAAACAGCAGTACAGCTACACAATTTTGACGTCTAATTTAATTTATGTTATTTATATTCAATAAATTATATATAGAATATTGAAAGGCTTAGTCATCATGTTACACCCTTATTACCATAATATTGAAGTATACCCTTTTTTATGGGCGCTAATGTTTCCCTTTTTCTATTTGGTTTATCTGCTTTCTACTATTATTGTTTATACTAAATTAAATAAAAAAGTAAAAATCGGCTTTATGATTATAGTGGGTGCGTGGTTGGTATACATTTTTCCCCCAACTGATATTCATTTTTTCTTGTTTTCGTTAACTGGAGCGCTCTTTCCAGTTGGTCTTCGTTATTGCCAAATGCACAAAAAACACTACCAAGGCATAAAACAAAAGTTAAATCTTGCCGTTGTTTATGTTGTATTCCCCTTATTGGCAACCTTTTTTTGGCCGATTTATCTTGGAATGCCGATGCTTATTGAATACTGGAACAGCCGCCCAAGTAGCGAATGCAAGCAAAATGGACGTTTGATTTCACTGGCGAATGATGCGGTTTATCGTCTTTATCCCCAACATAGTCGGGGTAATGAATTTTGGGTAAATATGACAGATGTTACAACTAAAGAGTTTTGTGACAAATTTTCAGCAACAGAACCGAAGCCCGTTGTTGAACTGTCATATTCCTTTAAAAAAATGTGCAGGCATCCTGAAACGCCGAATCAAAAAGCATACTGCGATAACATAAAGCAAGGTGAGATCTTGTTATCAGATGTTACAATCAAAGCAACCAACAATATGGTCCCTAGTCATCGAATATGGCCAGATTTACAAACAAAACTAAACGAAGACTTAAACAAGCAACTAACACAAGGCAACACCGACTTAGCGCCACTTGATTATCATCATCTTAAAAACTACAAAGAGTTTGATAATGGCGTTGCTTTATATGTTTCTTATGATCGAAATAAATACAACAAAATCTATAATATAATCATAAATAATCCGAATTGGCTCCATCCACAAAAAGAACCTTTTACTCTTTATTGTAATCTTAATTATGAAGGTAACCAATATTGTCGTGCTGTCTACCTATATCAAAAAAATGCGTATATTGATTACACCTACGATTTAACCGAAACACAAAAAGATGAATTCACAATTCAACCCCAAAACTACAGTCAGTCCTATATAGACAAACAAATAGCCGCAGCCCAAAAAGCCCATCAAATTGTCACATCAATTTTTGAGGAAATGCGAATAGAACAATAAAGGTAATAGTTTCGGACATCGCTATTTTGAACACTAAACTGCAAACGTCCGAAACCGCTGCATCTAATCCACTATGACCACAACAAACAAAAAAGTCTTTATTTTCATCCAAAAATCGGTCAGAAAAGGTATTGATTTTATTAAAGTTTTTATTTGGTTGTTTTTAGCCAAAAAACACCACCAAAACCGTTTCCCAAAGCATGCCACCAAAAGCTTAACTCCATCTTCTTAATAAAACTTTACAAATTTTTAACAAAAAAAGTAGCGCATTATTAATCAACAGATTATAATTTAAGCGCTTTTAAAGCAAGGAAATGCTCGCTAATTGAGCAGTCAATTATAAAAAACTGAAATAAAACAAAAATTTACTTGACAGGATAATCGAAATGCGCTATCATAATCGGCATCTGGCATCTGGCATCTGGCCTGCCAAACCTACGCCCTAAATCTTTTTCAATTTCACCGTAGTCGAAATCAGACTCCATTCTTATTTTTATCACCGAAGTTATTGAGTTCATCGCGCTTGGTGAGGTCGTCGTGTCTATCGGCAGGGTTATCGCTAAGGTCGAGGTATTTATCTTTTCTATCTAAATTACCAAATTTACTTAAATTATTTAGATTACCTAAATTATCGTTGTTCTTCGTGCTATTGTTCTTGTTATTATATACACAAGGTTCTATGGCATTAACGGCGTATACATCAAAAAACATTGAGGGAACTCTGCCGTATTTTACGTTTGATGGAGGTCGAACAAAGATAACAAATACAGACAGTTTATTATTTATTAAGTTGCAGGATGGTCGAGTTATCACACCGTCAACAAATATATCAAGTGTGACAAATCCGATAAGATTGCCTTATGTGGGAAGTACTTTGGGAGATATAGATATGTTAATCCCATCATCAATGAATTCAGTGAGTTTAAGTGATTTGGTCACTAGATATAATTATTGGGGAGATGATGATGGAGATGGACAGGGTACAAATGGAATCACGGCGACGGGGAGTATATCGGTAAGTTTTACTGATAAGGATGGTAATACAGTAAGTCGTAGTGATTCATTAAGTATATGTAGAGCTCCTTATAAGGTAACATTAAGTAGTACTGGTGGGTATTTAAAAACACAGTATGGTTTACCTAATGTAAGTTATTTTTTTGGTCATGCGGTGTCATATTATATCAGTCCGAATCAGCCTTTAGGCGCTTGTTTTGCAAGGCCGAATCTTTATGATAATTATGGCATTTCAGCTAGCGTATGGAACTCTACTAAGGGCTTTTTAACTCAGTCTAATGATTTTTCATCTTACAGTCTTAATTTCCCTACGACGGGTGCTGATGGATTGTACTTTGACTTAGAGATGCCTGTAGAAGTGAATGGAAGTGAGTTAACGTGGTCTGTTGTTACGAATGGTAGTATAAGGGCAACGGTGAGTTGGACAAAGCCGCGTTCTGGTAGAGTCATATCCCCAAGCGGCGGTTCAGACGCTGATGCTTGGATTAGAGATAAATCCAGTTATGTAACACGAGTCACGTTAAATGGTCCTAGGGCGAGTGATACTCAAATACAGTCAGCTAATCCTATCCCTTTAGAAAAACCATCTTTGCCGCAGATATTTGAGTTGGTGGGAAGGGATAATCGTGGTAAGGAGGTGAAGTATGGGTTTGTCTTACAGAAGTGGTTCGTCTATGGCAGGAGTAGAAAAGATAGTTGGTCTAACCAATTTTCTTGGTGTAGCAGTTTGGGGTATGTTTTGCCACAGGTCAAGGATTTTACTAACGCGAAGTGTGGTGTTGATAATTCTAATTTCCCATGTCGAAATGGCATAGATGGTGCCACGCCGTTGTCTGCTTTTAATTCTTACAGACGTCACATAGGTGCTGGTTTTTTCACGGAATGGGGTAGTCTGTCCTTTTATGCTATTGATATAGGTTTTCCTGTCTTTGATGGTTACTGGACGAGGGATACTCCAAATAACAACGTATACTTCCGAGTTAATTCAGGCAACGGCTTTAATTACGTCCGCGCAGCTCGTCTCTCCGAAGGCGGCAAGTTTGTTATTTGTTCTACACCTTAGCTTTTATTTTTTAGTCCTTAATCGTTAGGCTTCGGAGGGGATTAAAGTACAAATAGAGTACAATTTAACAAAGAACAGCGCCCCAACAGTTGGGCGCTGAATCAATAAAATTGGATGTCATTTAATGATGAATATAAAATAAATAAGAAGAACCAAGCAATTGGTGGTAAGGATAAGTGTTTGCTGTGTACTTTGACACCGTAGTGTTAATTCAACTAATGGAATCTATTAAATCCTTGGTATAATATACCTAACAGTAAAATTAACACTGCTAGCACAACACTTATTCATCATCCAAGATTTTCAACCTAAAATTTTCATGCAAACTTGCTGATAAAAAGGAAGAAAGTAAAGGAATACGGTTAAATCAGCGACATACACATCTTAGGTTACAACCTTCCAACTAAGATGCGAATGTTTTTGATTTAATTATATGAAAATACACCAACTGACTTGGTCCTAAAAACATAGTTAAAAAACTACACGATAACCCACAAAAAGTAATATAGCAAAAAACGGTCAGAAAAGGTATTGATTTTATTAAAGTTTTTTGCTGTTGTTTTTTAACCTTAAAAAACGCTAGTTTTACCTACTAATATTCCCTATTTTTAGATAACACACTAAACCGACCGCTTCCCAACAATGCTAAACTGAGTGCTGTTAGCGCCATAAAAGCAGGATACTCCCAACCGCCGCCAGCATTGCTAAATGACCAGCCATTCACCGAGTGAATAAAAGCAATAACAACCATTTGAATTACGGTTAATGAACTAACAATGCGGATTAAGATGCCTAAAAGCAATAATAAGCCGCCGCCAATTTCAAATACCATCGTCAAATAACCAACAAACCCCGGAAAGCCAATTGATTCAAAGTATTGTGCTGTACCTGTTGGAGTAAAGACGAGTAGTTTGGTTAATCCGTGCGCCAAGAACATGACACCTAATGCAACTCGTAACATGAGTGAGGCTAGATCGGTTTGATATTGTTTCATTTTATTTTTCCTGTAAGTTAATTATTGTGATTGATTAGCACTATTTGTTTATCTTAATAGTTATTTTTTTATAGATAAATAAGCTATTATGTGACTTATTGTCATAATAAGTGGAACAATTGTTTGGTAGGTGAAGGCAGATGGATAGATCTAATAAATTACTAGAAATGATGGTCTTTGTGACGGTGGTTGATTGTAATAGCTTTGTTGATGCTGCGGTTAAGTTAAAGATGTCTAAGCAAGCGGTATCACGTTACCTTCAAGCGTTAGAAGATCGCTTGCAAGTACGGTTATTACAACGAACCACGCGCAAAATGGTTATCACTCTTGAAGGGCAAACTTTTTATTTGCAAGCTAAAGCCATAATTAATGCTACTGCAGAAGCAGAAAACAGCCTCACTTTAGATCACGCAAGTCCACAAGGTATACTTCGGGTTAATGTGCCCGTTAGTTTTGGCATTTTACATTTAGCGCCTTTATGGCAAAAATTTATCGATAAGTACCCTAAGATTGAGCTAGATATTACGCTGTCAGATCGTGTAGTTGATCTGCTTGAAGAGGGCTACGACCTTGCTGTTCGAATTGGTCGGTTAGAAAACTCCTCGCTAATTAGTCGTAAACTGGCAACCACGCAAATTATAGTTGCCGCTTCGCCCGATTATATCGCTAAATATGGCATGCCGAATGATCCTGATGATTTGTTTAATCATAAAATTGTGATGTATAGCCAATGGGCTAAAAAGGAGCAATGGCATTTTTATAAAGATAATGTTGATCTGTCGGTTAATTTAAAGGCGAATATCTATTGTAATAATGGTGATACTTGTCGTCAGATTATGTTACAAGGGGGCGGTATTTCGTTGCAACCTGATTTTATTATTGGTCAAGATATTAAAATAGGGCGGTTGGTGCGTGTTTTGTTGGATTATAAAGTTGAGGATTTGAACATTTATGCGGTTTACCCAAGCCGTAAATTGTTACCACTCCGAACGCGTTGTTTAATCGATTTTTTGATTAGTGAGCTAAAAGATTATCAATGGTCAGTTAGTTGAAAAAACAACAGTGATTGTTTGAATTATTTTTTAAGTTCATATAATTTATATCAAAATTATGCAGATATTGTTAGGCTATTTTGGATTGTAAAAAACGGACAAAATAATGATGCATATAATATATTGAAAGCAGGAAGGTTATAATGAAAGGATTTATTTTTATTCTTATTTTTTGTCTTTGTGGTTGTGCACATAAGCAAGTCAAAATTTTGCCAACCAATGACACTATTATAAAATTAAAAGTAGATGAAAACACCGGTATTATTGCCGAGTCTGAACAATACTCATACCAATTTACTCACCCTGATGCGTTAAAAAAACTGAAAAATTATCGTGATTTTTTAGCCGAATATAAAAATGATGTTGAAAGTGTATCCATCATTTTTTATCAAGATAATTTAGATGGCGAAATTACTGCTCAGTATATCAATTTTATCCCAGAAAATAAGAGATTAAGTGATAAAAAGTTACTCGAAAAGTATAAATCAAATGTGATTTTGAAAAATGGTTATTATCAAGTGTTATTTACAACAAAAGGGAATGTTTATAGGCAAGCCAATACATTGTCTGATCAATATTTATTGCCAAAATCAATAACTGTATTAGTTAGACCAAATCACGAGATAGATTCGGATCTTGATATCAAAGGTGATGTGGCTGGATTGATTATATTTCCAATTTTTGTTCCACTGATGATGGTTGGCTGTTTAATGGGCCCTTGTTAAAGGGGCTATCATATTGACTTATTTAACATTAATTTTATACTGTTACATTAAAATACTGACTATTGATAGATGAAGATTTTGACTAACTTGCTTAATTGTCTCCTTTTTCCCATACGCAAACCTAATTTTTGTCAGTTAGCGCAGTGTTTACGGCATAAAACTATTATTATTACAGGGGCGAGTTTTGGGATTGGTGAAGCTTTGTGCCATCTTTTATCCGATATTGAGTGTCAACTTATTTTGGTAGCTCGAACTGCAGATAAATTACAATTAATTGAGCAATCGTTATCTAACAAAAAAGCAAAAATCGATCTGTTTTGTGCCGATTTGCGTGATGTTGAACAGTTAGATAGTTTTATTGCTTATTTAGCGTCTTACCATGTTGATGTATTTATTAATAATGCTGGCATATCGATTTGCCGTCCAATTATGCAATCACTAGATCGTATGCATGATTTTGAAAGAACCATCAAGCTAAATTATTTGGCACCGGTCAAATTGTGTTTGGCGTTAATTCCTAAATTACAACAATCTAAAGGGCACATTATTAATGTGTCGGCTATAAATGTGCTGTTAGCGCCAACAGTTAATTGGGCAGCTTATCAGGCGTCTAAAACTGCTTTTGATCAGTGGCTACGCTGTGCCAGTAGTGAGCTTGAAAACCGGCAAATAAAAGTTTCTACAGCTTATTTGCCTTTGGTTAAAACCCGAATGATAGCGCCAACCAAAATCTATAAAAAACTACCTGCACTGCAACCCTGTCAAGCAGCAACCATTATTAGCCGTTTGCTTGTTAGCCAAAAACGTCAATATAAACCATGGTGGGTTATTATTGGACAACTTGCTTCAGTTATTTTTAATGGCGTATGGTGCAAATTAAATTCTTATTATATTAAGAAAAAACAATGATAAAATCGATTCTAGCCTTGTATAAAACACAATTGTTGACTTTTAAAGGTATTTGGCATTTATTAGCTAGTATTCGCCTTGTCGGTATGAATTTAATGGCTTTACTTTATGTTCGTCAAAAGCTTTGCCCTGAGCAAATTGCGATTAACGAAGATGGTGTTTGCATTAATTACCATACGCTTTATTCTCAATCTCAACATTTGGCAACGCAATTAGCGATGTATTGTGGTATTAAACCTCATCAAAAAATTGCTATTATCGCAAGTAATCACGTTAATCTTGTGCATACAATATTTGCCGTTGCAAGGCTTGGCGCTGATATTTATCTATTAAATACGGAGTTATCGGCAACACAACTTAATGATATTAACAATAATGTACAATTTGATTGGATTATTCATGATCCAGAAATCACCAATCTGCCACCCATCAAAGCATTGCCGACTTACCATGAAAGTAAACAGTCCGTTTATTCCTTGTTAACTGCCTTACCGCTAATGCATCAAACTAAAATTAAAGTGACACACTTTTCAAAAATAACTGTTTTAACCAGTGGTACGACAGGACGCTTTAAAATAGCTGGTCGTAGTAGTAAGGCGCAAAATTTTATGAGTCCTTTTTTCCAATTGCTAATTAAATTGAATCTTAGTCATTATAAAAAAATCTATATTGCAACGCCGATTTATCATGGTTTTGGGATAGCTACTTTATGTATGTCAGTATTGTTAGGTGCTACCATGTTTTTAACCAAACGATTTGAAGCTTCAAAAGCGTGCCAATTAATTTCTTACAATAAAATCGAAGTGGTTACATTAGTGCCATTAATGTTAAATCGAATGCTAACATATTCTGAAGATCAACTTAAAAGCTTACGTTGTATTATCAGCGGTGGCGCTCCCATTACCGCAACGTTGGTTAAACAAGCTTTAAATTGTCTTGGTAAGATTTTGTTTAATTTATATGGAACATCAGAGGCAGGTGTTTGTATGATTGCCACCCCAGAGGATTTAGCTATCGAGCCAACTACAATTGGTAAACCACTTAGAGGTCTTTGTGCTAAATTAGTGACAAAAAAAGGGCGAAACGAGCTCTATATCAAATGTGCTTGGTCAACACAAGGTAATCGTTGGATAGCAACAGGAGACTTAGCCGATAAGGATACTAATGGGTATTATTATCTACAAGGTCGAGTAGATGACATGATTGTGTCTGGTGGCGAAAATGTGTATCCGTTTGAACTAGAGCAAAGCTTACTGTCGCATCCCGATATAAAAGATATCGCCATCATTAGTGTTCCTGATACAGAATTTGGGCAACGGTTAGTGGCTTTTGTTGTTTTAGCATCTAATACAAAAATAACCGAAACAGTACTAGTTGGTTGGTTAAAATCTCAAGTTGCCCGTTATCAAATGCCGAAAAAGATCGTCATTATCGATCAATTACCCATGACAGGGATTGGTAAAGTTGATCGGAAAAAACTCGCTCAATTGTATTTGTCTTCTTAACCATATTTTGTGCTTGATGCTATTGAATTAGTTGTCCACACTGTTCATCGTGAACTAAAAGCAAGCAGGTATTGCTTGATAATACGGCTTGCTGTAATCGCTGTTTGTTTTGTTCATTAAGATCGTTAATGCAAGCAACGATATAACTACAAGTTTTGCTTCGTAAAGCCTTTTCTATCGTCGATATTAAATTTTCATTTTTTAAATTACTTAAATGGACAACTTTTTGTTTGTCTAGGCCTGCAGTATTGATCCATGAACGTTTTAACATTGGACGATCTGATAACCATAATTGCCATTTTTTGGCTTTATTCAATGATTTTAATAAAGGTCGCTGTTGTTGTAACAGTTGTTGGAAAGGAGATTCAAAGTGAATAGCCATAAGTTGTTGCGATGAATGTTCAATTAACATAATAACCTCAATACTGTTTCTATATACAGTGTATATTAATACAGTATTTTGGCGTTGTAAACTCTATTTATGATTATTTTTTGTATTATTTCCAATTGAATTATCTTAAGAACGTAAATATTGATACGATAAAATACCTAAAAATGTCATTAAAACTGAACCAATTACATGGATCAATATTGTTGCTAAGCCCCAAGATATTCGACCTTCTTGTAAAAAGTTAACAATTTCAGCTGAAAAGGTTGAAAAGGTTGACAACCCACCGCAAAAACCAGTTATGACAAGTAAACGCCATTCGGCAGAAAGGTTAGAGTGGTTAAAAAAGGCAATAGCAAAGCCAATAATATAACCTGCAACTAAATTAGACAGTAGTGTGCCTAGTGGAATTGCAAAAGCGATAATATTCAATTTAAGCGATAAAAACCAACGCAATAAACCACCTGCCACAGAGCCGATTGAAATGGCTAAAATTAGTTTTAACATAATAATGTATCCTTGCCCATACACTGAAATAGAAAGTTACTTTATAAAAGTGAGATAAGAATTTGTTATCGATATTAATAGTAATTGATCAATAAATATATAAAACGATCATACCAGTAGAAAATAGAAATAGGAAATTCTAATCAGATTACGATAGAATATTCAATATTAAGAATAATTGAGGTATATATATGTTTACGGGTATTGTGCAAGGCGTTGGTCAGATTATTGATATTGTAGATAAAGATAAATTAAGGACGTATAAAGTCAAATTACCCAATAAATTAATGTATCACCTTGAAATTGGTGCATCTGTTGCCAATGATGGTTGTTGTTTGACAGTGACAGGTTTTGGGCAAGATTGGGTGTCGTTTGATATTATGCAAGAAACCTTAGCATTAACTACATTAGGTGATAAAAAAATCCAAGATTTTGTCAATATTGAACGTAGTGCTAAATATGGCGATGAAGTTGGTGGGCATATTATGTCTGGTCATATTTCTTGCACAGCAACGATTGTTAATATTGAAAAAACCACAACCAATTGTCAAATGACGTTACAGTTACCACCACAATTTAGCAAATATGTATTATACAAAGGCTTTATTGGCATCGATGGCGCTAGCTTGACAGTTGGCGAAGTTAGCGATAATTGCTTTCATATTCATCTAATCCCCGAAACACTTGCAATTACTACATTAGACGCTAAAAAAGTTGGAGATAAAGTTAATATCGAAATCGACTCACAAACTCAAGCGATTGTTGATACCGTTGAGCGAGTATTAGCAACAAAAAATTTGCATTAATTAAATCATTAAAATGCCAAGCTGAGACTTATTTTAAAACCTAGAGTAAAGGGTTTAAAATAGTTAAGAACGAGGAATTGAATATAGATAAAACTGCAATCCCTCCACCTTGTGAGGTGAAGGGATATTTTGTTATTTTGACAATGTTCTTGGGTTAGGTCCGTATTGGTTTTCACCTGGAGTTGGTTTTATTATTAAACATGCAATTATTATAGCTCCTGAACAGAGAAGATAAACAAAGCACCACAGACCACTTTGACCTATATCATGTAATCGTCTAACATTGTAAGACAATGTTGCAAGAAAAGTGGTGATAAAAATCAACATTACACAGAGCCCTAGTAAAGCTGATGGTAATATATTGTCCAGATTGAATAGCAATGAAAAAGAGAGGTACATTACTATAAATTGGATAAGAAGAAAAAATCCAAATTCACTACGAGTTGAACGTCCTTTATAACAAAATATTTTTTTATAGCCATCAAGCCATGAATTAATTGCTTTACTTAACACTTAATACTCCTTATTTATTAAAAGATTCGCAACAATATAATAAATTAAGCTTTATTTCAAATTCTTTATATTGACAAAATTGATTAATTTAAGAAAAATGCTATCCGATTTTTATGAAATGTTTTTATGTAGTTAGATTTTAGCTATTTTAAAATGCTATGACTGCATTACAAAATTTTGTCGTGATTAAATCCTAAACCAACTAAAACATCATAGAAAAAATCCCAATAAATACGCCATCTTTTATCATTATTATTTCAACATATTCTTTTTCCCGTTTTCTTCAATTACATCTAATTCCAGATTAATCTGGAAAAAAATGTCATCGTCTTATTTATTTAACTAATTATACTTTAAAGCATAGAGTTATAAATGTATTGCGACAAAACATGAAAAAGGAGTTTGGTAATGGAAAGACAAATAGAGTTACTGAAACTACTTTTTAAAGAGTCTGAATTTAGACCAGCAGCCTATTTTAGTTTAAAGTTATCCATTTCGACCAAAACCATTTATTTTGACATTGAGAAATTAAATGATCAGCTATTAACCGTCCCAAATAGCGATATTTATATCGAAAAATCCCCCCGCAAAGGCTTAATACTGAAGGGAAATAAAGGCTGTATTGATTCGGTCATTGGTTATTTAGAGCAAAACAATAGTCATGGCTATTTTAATAAAAACTCACGTCGATTAACACCGGAATATCGTCGATTAGATATTGTAAAACGTTGTTTATTAAATCAAGAAAACGTCTCATTAGAGCAACTATCTGATGATTATATTGTAAGTAAAACATCGCTACATAAAGATATTGAGTTTATTAACCGTTCATTAGCATCTGAAAATGTCTTACTAAATGTCACGCATAAAGCCATTATTGTAGAGGGTAAAGAAAATCAAATTCAACGCGCTATTAAGCATTTTTTATTGTTATATATTCATAAACAAGACAGTTATTATCTTAATCAACTTATGAAGTCATTGATGGATGATGATTCTTTTGAGCAAATTAGCCAATTATTATTTGAACATTACGAATCAATCGTTCAGCGATCCTCTGAATATTATTTATCATCATTATTAATATCGATAGCAATACAATTAAAACGGTTAACACTAGGTTATACCATCGATGAAGAAGATGATTTTTTATTTAACCATATCCGTTATATGCAATCGTATTTGATTGCATCCGATCTTGCTCAACTGCTTGAGGTTACGTTTAACATTGAGTTTTCAACGAATGATATTAAATATCTCAGTAAGTTGTTTTTTGCACATCGAATTATCGATGAATCGGTAAAAGTTGATGATAGTTTTTATGAACAAATCATCCGCAAGATTATAAGAAAAATTGGCGAAATTGAAGGAATCGATTTATCGAAAGATAGCAAATTGTTCCATTCATTGTTATCTCACTTTCCACCCATGATTACCCGTTTGCAAAAACAAATACGTATTATTAATCCGATATTAAAAGAAATAAAACACGAATATTCAAAATTATTTAGTGTATTGTGGTATGCACTTTCTGATTTAGAACGTAAATTTGATATTTGTTTAAACGATCACGAAATCTCATTTTTATTGATTCATTTTCAAATTGCGTTAGATAAAGCTGCTGATGCTAATAATATTGTGATTGTTTGCCAATATGGTTGCTGTTCATCAAATCTAATTCTTAATAAAGTTCGAAAAATATTACCATCTAAAGATAATATTGAGGTTTATTCGATTTCAAAATTGACATCGACCAATCTTAGTAATGTTGATTTATTTATTACTACACTTGATATCAATAATCTGAATAAGCCAGTTGTTAAAATATCTTCACTGCTAAATACTAATGACTACCAAAATATTATTCAGGCATATGCCAATTATGTCTTAAATAAACAATCTGATTTTTCTGAAAAACAGAATTGTTATCCATCCATGGCAAAATTTGTTGATCCTGACCTTATTCAATTAAATGTCAATATTGATAATAAAAATGAATGTCTTAACAAATTAATACATCGTCTTGAAGATAAAGGTTATGTCACTTCTCACTACCGCGATTCTGTTTTACAGCGCGAAGAAATAGGCGACACGGCTATCGAAAATGGTATCGCTTTACCTCATGGCTCACCGATGTTTGTGACTAAATCTAGTATATCCATTATGACCTTACGCAAACCCATCAAATGGGGTGTTATTGATGTTAGCGTGATTATTATGGTTAGCCTTTCTGAAAAAAACATTAATAGTATCAATGAAGTATTTACTGAAATTTACGAAATTGTTTCGAACAAGCATGCTATATCAGCATTAAAAAATATCACCAGCTTTAAACAACTAAAATTATTTTTGGATAATCAAAGAGGAATCAAAAATGTACTTTGATAAACAGTTATGCCTTTTAAATATCGAGGCATTAAATCAAGAGCAAGTTCTCACGCAAATGGCACAAATGTTATTTAGCAATGGGATAGTTAAACAAGATTTTTTAGACGGTATTTTACAAAGAGAACAACAATATCCAACTGGTTTATTGGTTAATTCTGTTGGGTTTGCTTTGCCACATACGGATTCATCAAGAGTTAATCAATCACAAATTTGTTTTGCATCATTAAAACAGCCAGTCATTTTTAGATGTATGACTGATGAAAACGAAAAAATTCCCGTCAAATTTATTTTTATGCTTGCCATGAAACAACCTCATGAACAAGTTGAAAATTTACAAAACTTAATAGGCTTATTTCAAAATGAACAACAAATAAAATTATTGGAACAATGTCATTCAATTAACGAATTTATCGCTATTTTAAATGTAGCTGGTGTGAAATAGAAAGTTAACTTTTATAAAGGAGTCCTAAAATGGATAGTGTGATTAACATTTTTCAATGGCTAATAAATTTAGGAGGGGTAGTATTTTTACCTATCATTATCTTTATTATCGCCTTATTTTTTAGAGTGCCGTTTTCCAAAGCGATTATGGCCGGTATTACTGTCGGTATTGGTATAGTCGGTTTAGGTTTAGTGATCACGTTATTGTCTGACACTTTAGGTGTTGCAATTCAAAAAATGGGGGAACAATACGGAACATCATTAAGCATCATGGATATTGGGTGTGGAGTAGGTGGACCGTTGGCGTTTTCAACTACGTTAGGATTACTGCTTATTCCTATTTCGTTGATAATTAACTTTATCTTTATTTCACTCGGTTGGACGCGCACTTTAAATGTTGATATTTGGAATTTTTGGTTTGCGATATTCTTAGGACTAGTGGCTTATTCAGTAACGGGATTTTATTGGGTAGGGATTATTGGATGTATCACGGCTGTTATGTTGCAATGGTTCTTAGCCGACTTATTACAAAAACCGATAAGTTCATTTTTTGGCTATCCAGGTATTTCAATTACTCACTTAATGGCCTTGTCGGGCGCTGTTGTGGCAATTCCTTTAAATTGGATCTTTGATCGTATTCCTGGATTTAATCAATTAAATGCCGATTCAGAAACTTTAACCAAAAGGTTCGGTATTTTTGGTGATACGGTCGTTATTGGTTTAATTATTGGTTTAGTTGTGGGAATTTTAGCTGGTTATGATGTTCCGCAAATCGGTAAGCTAGCAATTTCGACCGCAGCAATTATGAAAATAATGCCCAAAATGGTTGCCATGTTTATGGAAGGTTTACTACCGGTTGCTGAAGCTGCTCGAGAATTCACCAGTAAAAAACTTAATGGCAAGCAAGTTAATATTGGTATGGATGCGGCATTAACGGTTGGACATCCCGCTGTTATGGCAACGGCATTAATTATGGTTCCGGTTTCACTCCTATTAGCCTTAATCTTGCCGGGTAATAAAGTGTTACCTTTTGGTGATTTAGCCTTCTACGCTTTTGGTATCTGTTTGATGGTTCCGTTTTTTAAAGGAAATATTGTTCGATCAATTATTGGGGGCACAATTTATTTAGTGATTTGCCTATATATGGCAACTTGGCTAGCGCCGGTTATTACCGATGTATTTCATTTAGCTAACTATGATGTGGGCACTGCGGGCATTGTCACAGTTATTTTATGTGGTTTATGGCCAGTCACCTTATTTGTGTTGTTATTAAACTATCTTGGTTATATCGGATTGATAGGTTTAGCTCTAGTGATTTTATGCTCGCTAATTTATATCAATAAAATCAAAAAAATCGAAATGTACTAAAAGGAACATGATTATGAAAAAATTACTCATTATGTGTGGTGCAGGGCATGCAACATCAACTATTGCTGTTAGTAAAGTGACTAAATGGCTAAATGATGAAAAATTAACAGAAAGTGTCAAAATCTATCAATCAAAAATAGCCGATGAGTTAAATAAAATAGACACATATGACGTAGTTATTAGCACTACCATCGTACCAGAATCAATTAAGGGTAAAGTTATAAATGGTTTAGCTTTGTTGACTGGCGTTGGTTTAAACGAATTTTTTGCTGAACTAAAAAAGCGTTTAGCCATCTAGCATTATCAAATTAAATAAGGTGTATAAAACTAAGCCCCATTTACATTGCTATTTAGCCCAACGGCAAACAAGTAAATGGGGCATATAAACAAGGAATAATACCAATATGAACATTTATCACCACGCCATAAAAATTGAAACGGTATCTGGTCGACACTCTTATCACGATATTACTAATGAATTAAACCAATTTATTGCACAATCAAATATCCAAAATGGTCAACTGACCATCGCCACAACGCATACGACATGTTCACTTTTTTTTGATGAATGTATGCACGACACCAATTTTTTTGGTGACGAATATTTGCATGTTGATATTAATAATGTGTTAGAGCAGATTGTTCCTAAAATGACTAGCGAAAATCAATACAATAGCCCTGGACCAAAGCATATTGAGTTTGGTTTAAGTCTAAATGATCCCAATTATCCTGCTAAAAAATGGGTAATGCTTAATACCGATGCTCATATCAAATCATCGCTATTTGGTAGTTTTTCATTGGTATTAATCATCAAGAATGGCAAGCCTCTTATGGGCGAACTTGGGCGAATTTATTTTGTTGACTGGGATTCATTACGAGAAAGAACCCGCAATGTTAATTTTATGTTGATGGGCTGTTAATAAAGGTGATAATTATGATTTTGTCTCCATCATTGTTTAATTCAGATCTTTACCTGATCAAAGAAACGTTAGATACGCTTGAATCACTAGGCATTACGCATTTACATATTGATGTAATGGATAATCACTATGTCCCAAATTTAGGTTTTAATACTGGTTTTGTATCAAATTTGAAATCGCATACCCATTTTATTTTAGATTGCCACCTAATGATTGAAAAACCTGAATTATCAATTTTCGATTTTATTGAAGCTAAACCCGATATTATCACTTTTCACTATGAGGCAACGGTTCATCATTCGTTTATCATCAATAAAATAAAAAACAATAATATAAAAGTCGGTTTGGCAATCAACCCAAGCACACCGGTTGAACACATTAAAATGCTATTGCCGCTTGTTGATCTTGTCCTTGTTATGACCGTTAATCCCGGACAAAAAAACGAAACCTTTTTGCCTTTCACATTACAAAAAATTGAACAACTGAGTTTAGAACGGCAAAAAAATAATTACTCTTATGATATTCAAGTCGACGGAAATATTACTGATAAAACCCTATCACTATGCTTAAAAGCCGGAGCTAATAATATTGTTTCGGGTGGGTTTATCTTTAAAAATAATGATATTGCAAACAATATTGAAAAATTAAAAGTGGCAACTAATTAAGGAAAGTGCAATGAGCATAAAAACAATATTAAGTAATATATTAACTGAAATAGCGGCACAAATAGACACAATCAACGAAGCACAATTACACGAATTTAAAAATGCGATTATTGGTGCAAACCATCTATTTTTAGCGGGAACAGGGCGTTCAGGGTTAATGATAAGTGCATTTGCCAATCGGTTAATGCATTTAGGTTTAAAGGTCAGCTTAATTACCGAAGTTAGTAAACCCAAAGCCAATAAAGGTGATTTGCTAATTTTAGGATCTAATTCAGGCGAAACCAAAAGTTTAATTGCCTACGCACAGCAGGCAAAAGACTTGGGCGTCAAAGTCATATTATTCACAACAAACGGCACCTCGACCTTGGCAAAATTAGCCGATAATATAGTTATTATTCCTATAAGAGTTGATAAGTTAAGCCAACCAATGGGTAGCACATTTGAGCAACTCTCATTACTAACTTATGACAGTGTTATTTATAGTTTAATGGAAAGCTTACAACAGACCCCAGAGATAATGAAGTGTCGGCATGCGAATATTGAGTGATTTTTTTGCACTTTAAATGTCGACAAAAAATTGAATAAAATCAATACCTTTCCTGACCGATTTTTATTGCATTTTTGTTATTGGTTTTTGGGCGTTTTTGAATGTGATAGGTTGAACATCATAAATTATTACGCCCAAATATTAAGTGATTTAGCTACCTTTTAATAACGTTGCAATTTCGTTAATATCGTTTGGCGTTGTTTGACAGCAGCCACCAATTAATGTTGCGCCTAGTTTTATCCAGATGGGTAATTGGTTTGTGAAGGTGCAACTGTGGTGATGATTTTTGTGCCATTGTTTGGTGGTTGGATCGTATTGTTCACCAGAGTTGGGATAGACAATCAGCGGTTTTTGCGTAAGTTTTTGTAACGATTCTAACGCTGCAGTGACATTTTCTAGCGCAATGCAGTTAACACCAATACTAACTACTTGTTGACAGTGATTAAGATGCTCAATGACCAAAGATAATGGGGTGCCATCGCTAAGATGATTGGGATCTTTTAATGTTAGCGAAAACCAGCTTGTTACAGTTGGAAATTCTTTCAGAAGCTTTGTAAGTGCTTTGATCTCAGCAAAAGAGGGCAGTGTTTCGCAAGCCAGCAGATCGACTTCTGCGTCAACCAATGCTTTGATGCGGTTATAGTGAAAATCGATAAATTCTGATTCAGAAAGTTGATAATCACCAGTATATTCTGAACCATTTGCAAGATAAGCACCATAAGGACCAACTGAACCAGCAATTAGTAGTGTTTTATTTTGTTTTGTTTCATCTAGGTATTGACTCTTTGCTTGCTTGGCAAGCTCGACGCTTGTTTTTATTAGCTTGATGGATTGCTCTAGTGTAATCCCTTTTTTAGCAAACCCCAATGGTGTAGCTTGATAGCTAGCGGTAATCGCACAATCAGCACCAGCTTTAAAATAGTCATAATGGACTTGGCGGATCAGTTCTGGCCTTTCGATTAATACTTTTGCTGACCATAAACTGTCGTTAAGATCACAACCACGACGTTGTAGCTCGCTGGCTAGTGCGCCATCAATAATGATGTATTTTTTTTGCTTTAACAGTGTACCAATTGGATTATTATTTTTCATTTTTTGCCACTCGCTTTTGATGAGCTTGGGTAAAGTGGTGGGCAATAAAGCAGACAACCACAAAAGGAATGCCACAATAAAGTGCAATACGTTGTTCTGGATCGAATGCGAGTCCAATACAAGCAATTAAACATAAAATAAAGCCTAAAATAGGTACAAGTGGGTAAAATGGGGCTTTATATTTTAGATTTTCTTGCTCCTCACGAGTTAAACTTTTTCTAAAAAAGAAGTGTGAAGCGCAAATACTTAGCCAAACGGCCACCACGGCAAATCCTGAAATAGCTGTCAAGGCAACAAAAACCGTGTTAGGCGCAATAA
This sequence comes from Gilliamella sp. ESL0254, assembly GCF_013344985.1. Lineage (NCBI taxonomy): Bacteria > Pseudomonadati > Pseudomonadota > Gammaproteobacteria > Orbales > Orbaceae > Gilliamella > Gilliamella sp. ESL0254. Next base: position 799,582 of record NZ_JAAEDU010000001.1, on the reverse strand, counting down.
TGCTTGTGAGTAATGCCAATAAGCCACCTAACATACTGATGGAAATAGCAAAGGCTGGAACGCCTGTCTTATTAAGTTTGCTGAAGCATTTTGGTAATGTACCTTGGTTGGAAAGCGACCACAACATGCGTCCAGAAGCATAAAGCCCCGAATTTGCAGCTGACAAAATGGCGGTTAAAATCACAAAATTAAGACAATCGGCAGCATAAGGTAAGCCGATATTTTCAAAAACGGTAACAAAGGGACTTTCGATAACGCCAGCTTGATCCATTGGCAATAAGGCTGCTAAGACAAAAACGGTGCCAATAAAGAAGATGATAAGTCTTAGAATTGTGGTTTTTATTGCTAACGGAATGGTCTTTTCTGGTTCTTTTGTTTCACCAGCGGCAATACCAATAAGTTCCGTGCCTGAAAAGGCAAAATTGACCGATACCATCGTCATAATAATTGGGGTAACACCATTAGGGAACCAACCATTATCGGTAATATTGTGTAAAAAGGGCGCAGGGATGTCGTTTTTCATTGGGACAAAGCCAAAAATAGCTGCTGCACCAGCAATAATAAAGATGATAATGGTGATCACTTTGATAATCGAAAACCAAAATTCACTCTCAGCAAAAAATTGTGCGGTAACGATGTTTAATGCCAAAATCACGGTACAGAAAGTAGAACACCAGACCCAAATAGGTGTATTTGGAAACCAATGCTTCATACAAAATCCTGCTGCGGTAATGCTTGAGCCGAGTGCGACAGTCCAAGTTAACCAATATAACCAAGCAACAGTATAACCCGTTGCAGGGCTAATGAACCGCGAGGCATAAGTATGAAAAGCACCTGTTTCTGGTATGGCGACAGCGAGTTCTCCAAGGCATAACATGACTAGGTAGACCACTAATGCACCAATTAGATATGCGATAATTGTGCCAATTGCACCTGCGGTAGCAATAATGTAGCCAGTGTTAAAAAAGAGACCCGTACCAATAACGCCACCAAGTGATAGCATAATAAGATGCCGAGTTTTCATGGTGCGTTTGAATTGATTTTTGTTTGATGAGATTGATTGTTGTGTATTCATAAGGCGTTTTGTTCTATTCATTGTTATTATGTTTAAATTAATATACCACCAATAAATGAGTGGGCTGCTTTTTTGTTAATTGTTATTAATTATCTCCAAAAACTTTTTGTAAAAAATCCTGTATTGGTAATATTTGTCCATTTAATGTTGCTTCTTGTTTATCTTTGGCATAATCCACCTCAGAATAGACCCCTTCAATGTTATTTTTTTCAAAGGTAAATAGTGGGATTTTGATAAAATTATTTTCCGCTATTGATGATTTTATTGATAAATTTTCTTTTTCAATTTGTTCAGGTGTTAATGCTTCTTCATTTGGGGTTTTGAGCTGTGCTGAGAAATAAGCCAATACGTTAAATGGTGCATCGACGTTTAGTTTAAGGCTATCAATATTGTTAATGTTGATTATAAAACGTTCCAGTCTTGAGCGTATTCCTGATAAAGCTACAAAAGCATTGGCATTAACTTCACCTATGGTGTTTTTAAAATGGAATTTATTTAGTGAAATTTGGGAATTTAATGATGTTTGTTTGTCATCAAAGTCGGTGTAATCAAAATTATTAGATAGCATTGTGACAGGAATATTTTGGTAACTAAGATCTAAACTAACACTGCCTACATTTGGCAAACCGAGTAATACCGATTCTGCATCGGCTTTTAATAAGCCATCAACAGTATTGTTTGTTGGGTTGAAGATGTTTTCTTGATCGACCATTAAGTTGTTAATGATGATCTTTTGATCATCTGGAACGGGTTCCGAAGAGGTATTAAATTCAAGTGTCATTTTTCCCATTTCGGTATGATGATTTGGGATTATAACACCAGTTTTATGAAGGGTATCGCCTTGATATTTTAGATTATCAAAAGTAATTCGCGGTTCGATATAGTGATTGTGAGAGCCTAATGCAATCTTATCGGCATTGATATTATAATGTATTCCTGTTTTGTCTGAATTTGGGTAGGCTGATAAATTAAATTTCTGTAGGGTGACTTGTGGTTTTGAGAAATTTTTATAGTTTTTATAAATAAATTTATCTATATTCACTTGGGCATGTAAATCGGAAAGATGTTTATTGACTTCAATATTAATATCACCATCAGACACCTCTAAGGAGCCATTAATAAAACTCAAAATCTCAGAATTATTATTGGAATCTGAATCAACAAGATTAAGCGCTTTGTTGGCTAATTTTATGGTGAGATTTTCTTGGTAGCTCATACCGAGCTTAGCTGTAATAAATGGTTGATTACCAGCTAGTTGCCAAAGTTCTGGCGATAGTGCTTCGCTCATTGCATATTCTATCCATGCCATCTGTGGAGTGAATTTCCCTTCTGAAAGGGCAATGATTGGGAATGGGCCATGGTGGATGGTGATATCGTCATTAAAAAGTGTTTTTGTGTCTTCAATAAGCCAACTAAAATTCTTTGGAATTACCTTTACAGTAAGGTGTAGGTTGGTTGAAAAGATTGATTGTCGATAATCACTATATTCAATGGTTATGCTAAACCCATCTTGGTCGTTGTCAATTTTTTGTGTAATTTGTTCTATTTTTTTGTCAATGTTGTTTTTGATTACGTTCCCTGTATACCAAGACGAGCCAACGTATCCTAATATTGCAATAATGCCTATAGCGATTACACTTTTCTTCATTGTTTCTTCTCTTTTTTTATTGAATTTTATTGTAGTAATTTTAATTGATTTGCAGTTTATAGGCGATAATTTTTTGATTATTTTAGTTTCTTTAAGGGTAATAAGTCGGTTTTTATCAATTTATTTTTTTTGAAAAGGGCAGCTGAATAATATCCGCCAGTATGACTGGCGGATCAGATTAGTTAGATAAGTTGACTGATGAGTTATAAATTGTCTAAGAATTCTTCTTTTGACATTGTTTTACCATTCACTTCAACTTCGTCACTATCTTTAGCTAAGTTCAAGTCTAAATAAAAGCCATCAGTTTTACCATTGCTTAACATTAAAAAGCTGGATTTAGATTTAAGTAAGTTAGCCACCAATTGTATCATTTGATTGGCTTTTGTGATTTGTTGTGGTGTTACGTTATTATCGTTAGGGTTTTCTATTTGTGCTGATATACGCGCTAATACGTCAAATGGTGCTTCGAGCTTGAATTTTATCGCATTAATATTTTCGTAAGGGTCTTGAACAAGAGACATCTCATATATATCAAATACATCTAACATTAAGTTAATATTAATATTAATATCACCTGCAGGCGTGTGCCAATTGAATTTATTGAGTGAAAATTTGATATTCTGTTTGAGATTGATATCGTTTAAATTCATATCATTCATATCAAATAAGTTTCTGGACCAATCTCTATTCAAACTTTGAAACTCGACATCGGTCTGAATATTGCCTAGATTCTGTTGACCATAAATAATCGAATCAATATTAGCAAAACACGAATTATCAATTATATTAGAAGCCTTATTTAAGATACTTTTTTGCTTCATAGTAATATTATTAAAAACCAATGTCTTGATATTTGGGGTATATAACGATGGGGGAGACTCTAATATCATTTTATCGATACTGCCTTGCAAATCAATATCTTGGGTTTTGTAATTAAATTTACCTGTTGATTTAATGTTATCAATATCCAAACCTGCTATTGAATATGTGCTAAAACTGTATTTTATATTACCGATATTTAATTTGTAATCTACCTCATCTAGTGTGCTAAGTGGTGTTAGTGACAGATTCAAGTCACTAAAGATAACATTAAAGTCGTATGTGTCGTCTGATAGAAAAGGTAATCTATCTAATTGCAAATTAGCCGTCATATCAGTACCATCAATATAGCCACTAAAGGTAAAATAACCTTTGCCAATATCAAAGTCGTTATCCATAAATTTTATCGCTTTGCTTGTCAATTTAGCAGTGACATATTCACCATAACTTATTCCCATATGCCCAGAAATAAATGGCTGATTATCCGCTAATTTCCAAAGTCTTTGGTTAGTTTGTTCTGTCATTTCGTATTCTAACCAAGCCATTTGTGGAACAAATGTACCTTTGGCAAGGGCTGCAATAGGGAAAGGACCATGGTGGATAGTGATATCATCATCAAATAGTTTTTGGGGGGTAGCAGCTTCATCAAAAGATTGATTTTGTGACGATGTCACTTTTAGATGGAGTTTAGTTGAGAATATTCCTTTGTCGTAATTGCTCTTTTCAATATTAAAGGTAAATTTGTCTTGAATTTGGTTAATATTGTTGGTGATTAACGCTAATTGGCTGTCAATATCTCTTTCAATTATGTTACCTGTGTACCATGCCGTACCAACATAAGAAACTCCTAATACGGCAACGATTCCCATAGCGAGTGTTGTTTTTTTCATTCCTGTTCTCTTAGTTATTTATTATATTTTAAATTATCATTCTTGATGATCTGCAAAATTAGTCAACAAATTTTTAATATATTCAATACGTTCATTGCGTTGTAATTCTGATTTTTGTAATTTTAATCGATTTGAGCTTTCTAGGCGATAATTTTTTGGTTCTTTTTGAATTATTTGAATTAAGTAATCGACAGACACTTTATTATTTGGACCAAATTCAATATAACCGCCTTTTTCGCCAAATTCGATTTTGGTAATGCCTAATTGGCTTGCATGATAACGGATTTTGGTGGTTTCTAATAAAAACAGCACGGCATCGGGTAATTGACCAAAGCGATCTCGCATTTCGACTTGAATGTCGGTTAGCTCGTCTAGATCATCAATGCTAGCAATGCGTTTATATAGCGATAAGCGTGTATTGACATCGGGAATAAAGTCATCAGGAATTAATGTTGGCAATCTTAACTCTACTTCGGTTTGTTGGCTATTAAGTAATGATTCCAGTGTGGGTTCTTTGCCTTCTTTTAATGATTTGACTGCATCATCAAGCAGTTCAATATAAAGGTTAAAGCCAATAGTTTCAATTTGTCCACTTTGATCACTACCCAATAGCTCGCCTGCACCCCGAATTTCAAGATCGTGTGTGGCTAGGGCAAAGCCGGCTCCTAAATCTTCAAGGGATGCGATCGCATCTAAGCGCTTTTTAGCATCTTTAGTGAGTAATTTAGGATGTGGCGTTAACAAATAAGCATAGGCTTGATGGTAAGAACGCCCAACTCGCCCCCTGAGTTGATGTAACTGAGCTAAACCAAATTTATCGGCACGATCAATAATAATGGTATTAGCGTTAGGAATGTCGATACCAGTTTCAACAATGGTAGTACAAACAAGTATGTTAAAGCGTTGATGATGAAAGTCATTCATCACACGCTCTAAGTCGCGTTCATGCATTTGTCCATGACCAATGGTAATGCGTGCTTCGGGCACCAATTCTGCCAGTTTTTCGCTGACTTTTTCGATATCAGAAATGTCATTGTGTAAATAATAAATCTGACCACCACGTAAAATTTCACGCAAAATGGCTTCTCTAATCACAAGATCATCATATTCTCGAACAAAGGTTTTTACCGCCAGTCGTCGAGCAGGTGGCGTTGCGATAATCGAAAGATCTCGCATACCACTCATTGCCATGTTTAGTGTTCGTGGAATTGGGGTTGCTGTTAGCGTTAAAATATCGATATTTGCTCGCATTGCTTTAATGCGTTCTTTTTGACGAACGCCAAAGCGGTGTTCTTCATCAACAATTAGTAAACCTAAATCTTTCCATTTGATATCTTCTTGTAGCAATTTATGCGTACCAATCACAATATCAATTTTGCCTTCGCCAAGAGCCTCTATAATGGCTTTTTGTTGTTTAGCTGTTTTGAAGCGAGACAGGCTCTCTATACGAATAGGCCAATTGGCGAAACGATCACAAAAGCTTTCGTAGTGTTGTTCAGCAAGTAGAGTTGTTGGCACTAAAACGGCTGTTTGTTTATGATTAATAACAGCTAAAAAGGCTGCACGAATGGCAACTTCGGTTTTACCAAACCCCACATCACCACAGACTAATCGGTCCATGGCATAAGGCGAGCACATGTCGCCAATTACAGCGCCAATGGCATTTTGTTGATCATCAGTTTCTTGATAAGGGAATCCTTGGCAAAATAGTTCATATTGCTCACGATCTTGTTGAAATTGAAATCCGGGTTTACTTTCACGTTCGGCATAGATATCGAGTAACTCCGCTGCGACATCACGCACTTTTTCGGCCGCTTTTTGCCGAGCTTTACTCCAAGCATCAGTGCCTAATTTATTCAGTGGGGCGTTTTCTTCATCGCCACCTGAGTAACGACTTATTAAGTTTAATGACGAAACGGGAACATAAAGTTTGGTATCATTGGCATACAACAAAATTAGATATTCTGCCGTAATACCGCCTGTTTCTAACGTTGTAAGACCTGCATAACGACCCACACCGTGCTCTAAATGTACAACGGGTTTTCCTGGTGTTAATTCAGCTAGACTACGAATGAGTGAGTCGGTATTAATCGCTTGTTTATTTTCTTTTTTACGACGAATAATGCGCCGACCTAATAGTTCGTTTTCGGTAATAAAAGCGTAATTTTTTTGTTGATCAATAAAGCCTTGTTCACTGGTACCAATCATTAAACAAAAACGGTTATCCGTATTGGTTTGTTCATCAAGCTGATTGATGGTGGTTGGATGAATACGAATTCTGCCAAGAATTTCTTGTAACGCTTCCTTGCGTCCTTCAGACTCAACCGAAAAGATGATTTTACCCGAAAAATTATCAGCAAATTGTTGAAATTGCCAATAAGGATCTTTTTGTTGGATCTGAATGGCGATTTCAGGTAATGCAGAATAAGGTAAATTAATATTTCTATTCGATTCTACGATTGTCGAATTTGATATTACTATTCTTGGGTAGTTTTTGAAATGGGCAAAAATTTCATCAGTTTTAGACCAAATAATTGCAGGCTCAAGCAATGGACGCATTGGATCGACTTTACGGCTTTCATAACGTTGGGAAATATCTTGCCAATATTTGTTAGCATATTGCTCAATATTAACGGTATTGATAATTAAGGTATTTGCTAAAAAATAAGAAAATAGTGGTGTTAATGGTTCGTTAAAAAAGAGAGCTTGCCAATATTCAATGCCGGTTGGCAAAATATTTTTGCTAACTTGTTGATAGATGCTTTCTGCATCTAATCTTACTTCAAATTGTTCACGCCATTTACTGCGGAACAGCTCAATTGATGCTTTATCAAATGGAAATTCATGTGCAGGTAGTAGCTGGATTTCTTCAATTTCGTTAAGCGTTCGCTGGTTTTCAACATCAAAGGTGCGTATGCTGTCGATTTCGTTATCAAAAAAGTCGATACGATAAGGCTTATCACTGCCCATTGGATAGATGTCAAACAGCTCGCCGCGAGTAGCATATTCGCCATGCTCCATGACTTGGCTGACTGAGCGATAGCCTGCATTTTCAAGTTGTAAACGTAAGTGTTCACGACTAATTTGCTGACCCTTTTTCATCATAAACACATGCCCGCCTAAATAGCTTTGAGGGCAGACTTTTTGCATTAAGGTATTGATGGGTAAAATCAAAGCACCTTTGGTTAAATGACCAAGATGATAAAGGCAGGATAAACGTTCTGATACAATATCTTGATGTGGTGAAAAACTATCATAAGGTAACGTTTCCCAATCGGGAAAAAAGATAGCAGGAAACGGCGAAAACTGCTTAAGCTCTCCATGTATGCGGGCGGTTTGTTGCATATCATCAGTAATAATCACCACTAAACCATCGTGTGCGTCTATTACTTGGGCACAAAATTGTGACAACGATGAACCGATGAGTTGTCCAATTTGCTTTACTTCACCCGATTTTTGAGGAATTAATGTTGAACTAGGTTGTATTTTTGACATGATGAATTTGTTGATATTGCTGAAAAATTATCAACAGATTATAACGTAATTACGTGGTTGTTTTCTATAACTGTTTAATCCTGTATGATAAGCACCTTGCAATTAACTAGCAGAACTTTGTCAAAAAGTTTTAGGTAATATATACGTTTATGTCAAAGATATTTCGTCCATTAGTCTTTTTTATTGGTTTGCGCTATGTGTATGGGCAAAAAACGGATGGGTTTGGTCGCTTTGTGTCATGGTTGTCGATGATTGGGATTATGCTTGGTTCCATTGGCTTGATTGTCGTTTTATCGGTCATGAATGGGCTTGAAGATCAAATGCAAGGTAGTATTTTGAAGTTTCTACCTCAAGCGCAGATCACAACTCCACAGGGGCGTATTGATCCTAATGTTGTTACTCGTGAACAGTTTATCCATATTCAAGGCGTTAATCATATAAGCCCTTTAGTTACTGGTGATGTGGTTTTGCAAAGTGAGCAAAGTATCACTGTGAGCACCTTAATGGGTATTACGCCAGAAGATAATGACCCAATCAATGATTATATCTATAGTGGTTCTGTTTTGGACTTGCAGGCAGGGCAGTATAATGTCATTATTGGGCAAACATTAGCCAATCAATTAGGCGTAACCGTTGGCGACAAAATTCGCTTAATGGTGACAGATGCTAGTCAAATTACGCCTGTTGGACGCATTCCTTCACAGCGCTTATTTAATATTGTTGGGCTATTTTCAGTTAATCATGATATTAATCAATCTCTAATTTATGTTCATCAGTCCGATGCTCGGAATTTGTTACGTTACCCTGCTAATATGATAACAAGTTGGCGTTTATTTTTAGATAAACCGCTTGATATCGCTTCTGTAACAAATACTCCATTACCAGACGGGTTAGTTTTTAATGATTGGCGTGTTAAACGTGGTGAGCTGTTTCAAGCGATTAAAATGGAAAAAAATGTTATGGGCTTATTGATTAGTTTAATTGTCATTGTTGCCGCTTTTAACATTATCACCTCGCTAAGTTTACTCGTTATGGAAAAACAAGGCGAAGTTGCGATTTTGAAGACGCAGGGCTTGTCTCGTTTTAAAATCATGCTGATTTTTATTATTCAAGGAGCAAGTTCAGGGGTAATTGGCACGTTATTAGGTAGTGCATTTGGCCTGTTACTTGCTTGTTATCTAAACGAAATTATGCAAGTGCTTGGTTTATCGTTTGCTGGCATTCAATTGCCATCATTGGTTGAGCCAACACAAGTTGTTTTTATTATTATTGGATTGCTTATGTTATCGCTAATTTCAACTATTTATCCTGCATATCGTGCAGCCAATATACAACCAGCCGAGGCTTTACGTTATGAATAATCCACAAATACTTCTAAGCGCCAAGAACCTTTATAAAACCTATAACGAAGGCAAAATGGTGACCGAGGTGTTAAAAAATGTCTCGTTTGATATCTACCCAAAATCATTACTCGCCATTATTGGTAGTTCAGGATCAGGTAAAAGCACGTTATTACATCTATTAGGTGGGCTTGATAAACCCACTTCGGGCGAAATTATGTTTAAGTCCAAACAACTTAACCAATTATCCGAGGTCGAAAAGGCGCAGCTACGTAATCAAGAAATCGGCTTCGTTTATCAATTCCATCATTTATTGCCCGATTTTACAGCGCTAGAAAATGTCGCAATGCCATTATTAATTGGTGGTGTATCCCCAAATGAAGCAAAAAAACGTGCCATGGCGATGCTTGAATCGGTTAATTTGGCTAAACGAGCTAATCATCGTCCATCTGAGCTATCAGGCGGTGAGCGTCAGCGTGTGGCAATTGGGCGTGCGTTAATTAATAACCCTGCACTAGTCATGGCTGATGAGCCAACAGGAAACCTTGATAAATCAACTGCTGATGCGATTTTTGATTTACTTATTAAACTAAATCGCGAACATGGCACTGCGTTCTTGGTGGTGACGCATGATCTTGAGCTCGCTAATAAGCTTGATAAACAAATGGTGATGAGAGATGGGCAACTATCTGATAACTCATCATCAGATAATCAATGAATAGGTAATTAGTATGAATTTATCTTTAATTACCGCCATTAAATTCCGTAAAGGTCGCCGTAAAAGTGGTATGGTATCGTTGATTTCGATCATTTCAACACTCAGTATCGCCATTGGCATTGCCGCTTTAATTATAGGGTTAAGTGCCATGAACGGCTTCGAGCGCGAGTTACATAATCGGGTTTTATCTGTGGTGCCACATGGGCAACTATATCCTGAATACGGCAATTTAGATAATTGGCAACATATTCAACAAGAACTCAAAAGTAACAGCCATATTGTATCGGCCTTACCGTTTGTTAATTTTACCGGATTAATCGAAAACGGCAGCAAACTAGCCGCAGTACAAGTACAAGGGCTAGATCCCGAACAAGAAGTGCAAGTTAGCGCACTGCCTAATTATGTCCTGAATAATAAATGGCAAGAGTTTAAGCCCGATAGCCAGCAAGTGATTATTGGAGCTGGGCTAGCTAAGAGCTTGTCGATAAATGAAGGGGGATGGGTTTCTTTATTAATTCCTGTATCGAGTGGGCCAAACCAACTCAAGCCGCCTAAACGCGTTCGTTTGCAAGTGGTGGGCATTTTAGAGTTAAGCGGTAGTTTAAGTAACAATATTGCATTGATCCCCTTAACCGATGCACAAAAACTTCTAAGTATGGGCGATAGTGTTACAGGCATTATGGTCAATGTGAATGATGTCTATCAAGCTAATAATCTTATAGGGCAGGCTGTATTAGCCCTTGATGAACCCCTAACATTTAATAGTTGGGAACAGACCTTTGGCTTTATGTATCGCGATATTCAAATGATCCGGCAAATCATGTATTTAGCCATGATTGTAGTGATTGGCGTGGCTTGTTTTAACATTGTGTCAACGCTTGTCATTGCCGTCAAAGACAAACAGCGAGATATCGCCATATTAAAAACGCTAGGTGCAACCAATCGGTTAATTCGGCATATTTTTATTTGGTATGGTGTGATATCAGGATTAATTGGTAGCTTAATGGGTGTTGTTTTAGGTGTGATATTGTCTTGGCAACTGTCGAATATTATGGGTGGAGTTGAGTCATTGCTGGGGCATAAAATCCTAAATAGTAATATCTATTTTATCGACTTTTTACCCTCTGAAATCCATCTATTTGATGTAGTAATAGTGTTTATTACCGCTATGTTACTCAGCTTAATTGCTAGTTACTATCCAGCTAAACGGGCTTGTAAAATCGATCCTGCACGGATTTTAAATAGCTTTTAGTCGTATCAAGTTTGCATAAAAAAGGCGCTGATTGATGATAATCAGCGCCTTTTTATTGTTAATAATAGACGTAATAACCACTAGGTAAAGCATAGCGCATATATTGTGCATAGATCCCCAATGCAGTGACAATAAATACAAGGCTAATAATAAGCCAACTTAGCTTACTTGGGTATTTGAATGTTTTAAGGCATAACGAAATCAGCCCACCCAGCACAAACCCAGCGCAAGCGCCACCGATATGTGCCATATTATCGATTGAAGGTAATAAGCCTAATCCTGCAGTTAATACCAAACTAACTAGCATTGCTTTGACTGGCATTTCTTGTATATTGGTTTTAAACACCAAACAATAAGCTAGTAAAGCGGTAATAATCCCTAAAATTGCCCCCGATGCCCCACAGCTAATCACATTGTGATTGATAGTTGCAATATCACTTGATAAGCTTCCAACTAAGCCTGAAAAAAGATAAATACCTAAAAAAGCCATGGCGGGAATGCGCTTTTCTAAAATTGGTCCAGTGCTCCATAATGCCAGCATATTCATGGCTAAATGCGTAAAACTGACATGCATAAATAAATTAGTAAACATCCGCCAATACTGGCCAGAAAAAGTTAGCTCCGCAATATCGGCACCCCAATCAATTAAAAAGCGATTTTCATTTAGTGGCGAAAACCCGCGGCTATCAAGTAGCCGAAATGCAAAAAAACACAGAATGTTGATTACTACTAGCGTCGTGGTGATTTTAGATTGACTAGCGTAATATTTAATATCATTTAAGGTGCTCATTAAAATTCCTTTTGAATAGTTGAATTTATTGGTAATAGGCGGGTTAATCTAATCGTTTACCCAATATTACTAAATCACGCTGAACATTATCCAATTCAGCAATTTTTGGAAGAAGCCCCCATTGTTGGTACTGCATTTTTTTAAATAAATTAACACTGGGTAAATTATGTCGAAACACATAACTAAAAATTGCCTCAATTCCTGCTTGTTTTGCAAATTGTTCAATTTTATCTACCATAAATTGACCAATTTTTTTACCTCGAAAATCCTGATCAAGATATAAGCTAATCTCAACCGTTTTATAAAAAGCAGGGCGCCCATAAAACGAAGATAAACTGATCCAACCACAAGGTTGATCTTGATATTTAATTAACCAAAGCGGACGATTTTGAGGGTTATGCTGGTAAAACCATTCTAATCGGCTTTCAACAGAAACAGGTACCGTATCAGCAGTCACTTGACGACTAGCAATTGTTGAATTATAGACATCGACAATAAATGGTAAATCTTCTAACGTAGCATTGTGGTAAGTGATCATGTTTTTGCTGTAAGTGGTTAAAAGAAATTATTGTAATTTTATTATTGAATGTAGGCAATAAGGGATATTTTTATCATGAAGAAAACACAGCGTAACAATGGTTTATTATTAAACTAAAAATAAAAATAAAATCAATTAATTATATGGCTGTTTTTAATGATTAAATTTGCTCATTGTCAAAAAAACAAAAATTCATTTAACCCTTTTTATCAATCTGCAGTCAAGCGCAGGATGATTGCTCAGAAGATTTGCTAATCCGCTTAGATCGGACGTGATCACGGTAGTTACTTTGAACACCCAAAGCAAACTTCCGAAACCTACACACTTAATTAATTCTAATCACATATAACAAAAAGTACTTTATTTTTTGCCAAAAATCGGTCAGGAAAGGTATTGATTTTATTGAAGTTTTTATTCTGTGGTTTTTAGGCGAAAAACACCACCCAAAACCAGCTTCTAGCAGTATACCAACGTAGATTGACGCAGCCTTTAACAAAACTTTACAAATTTTTAACAAAAAAACTAGCGCATTATTAATCAACCGACTATAATTTAAGCGCTTTTAAAGCAAGGGAGTGCTCATTAGTTGAGCGGTCAATTATAAAAAATTCAAATAAAACAAAAATTTACTTGACAGGATAATCGAAATGCGCTATCATAATCGGCATCTGGCATCTGGCATCTGGCATGCCAAACCTACGCCCTAAATCTTTTTCAATATCATCGTAGTCAAAATCAGACTCCATTCTTATTTTTATCACCGAAATCATCTAGCTTAGTGAACTCGCCGAGTTTATCGGTAGGGTTGTTGTCGAGGCAGAGATTCAATCTTTTATCGTTCTTATTAAGGTCTTCGTTATGCATTGCGGCGTTATTGTTTTGGTTGTGTTCATTTGGTGCACAGGCCTTAACAGCGCAAACCTCAAGGGTTATTGAGGGTAGTGGGCCGTATTTAACATCTGATGGAGGCCAAACCAAGGTAACAGACCTTGAATCGTTGCTCACCATTACGTTGCCTCATGGTGTAAAGGTCTCGCCGTCAACGAATACATCAAGTAGGACAAATCCAATAGTATTATCAACATGGCGTACTTTGGGTGATATAAAGACTATTTTTCCACCATCGACCACTTATTTGAGTTTAAATGATTTAGTCAATCGTTATCATTATTGGGGAGATGATGATGGAGATGGAGGTGTAACGGCGACAGGGACTTTATGGCTTTCGTTACATGATAAGAATGGAGATACTGTACGTCTTAATGATACATTAGATGCATGTAAGGCGCCTTATCAGTTAACAATAGGTCTTAGCTCTGATGGTGGTAGTTTAACTACACAGTATGGCGTGCCAAATCGTCGTGTATTTTCAACCACTAATGACAGAGAGACTTATTATTTCAGTCCAAATGAAAATTGTTTCTTTTTTGTGCAGTCGGTAAGGCCGAATTTGTTATATGGTGGTACTACTGGCCGTCAATATCGTCCTCAATATGCCGGTCCATCTAACATATGGAATCCTACAAAGGGTTTTTTAACTCAGTCAACGCGTTCATCATCTTATGGCCAAAATTTTCCTACAACGGGTACTAATGGGGTGTATTTTGACTTAGAGATGCCTGCAGGAGTGGATGGAAGCCAGTTGAGTTGGACTGTTAACACTAGTGGTCGTATAAGGGCAGATGTGCGTTGGGTGCGACCAAGCCGAAGCAGTAGCTACGATAAATGGATTACTGATAAATCCAGTTATGTAACAAGGGTATGGTTAAGCGGTCCTGTGGCGACTTATACTCAACAACAGTCAGCTAATCCTAGTCCACTTGAACGTCCATCTTTGCCACAGAAGTTTGAGTTGGTGGGTAGGGATGGTGATGGTCGTGAGGTGAGGTATGGATTTGTCTTACAGAAGTGGTTCGTAAGTCGGGGGAATAAAGGGTATTTTTGGTCTGACGAAATGATGTCTTGGTGTAGTCGTTTGGGTTATCGTGTAGCACGGCTCAGGGATTTAACTAACTCAAAGTGTGGTGTTGATAATACTAATTTCCCATGTCAAAATGGTATAGATGGCGCCACGCCTAGGTCATCTGGTAATTATTACATGCGTCATATCGGAGCTGGTTTTTTCTCGGAGTGGGGCAATATGGAATTCTACCATAATAGCGACTTCGGCTACTCCTTCTGGCTGAATGAATCTAAGGCCTCCTCTCTTCTTTTTAGCTGGGGCATCGTGATCCTCTGGGACCAAAGCGTCGGCAGACCCTTGCCCGACGGCCACATAGGCTACAACATCTATTCCTCTATTTGCACCACACCTTAGCTTTTATAGCTTAGTCCTTAATCCTTGGGCCGCAGGGGTGGTTACGGTGCTAATAGAGGATAATATAGCAACAAACAGTCCCGCTTTGGGCGCTGAGTCGGCTAGGACTGCATGCTTCGTGCTGTTGAAGTTAATTAATAAAATTTATTCTACATATTGAAATTTTAAAAGCCACATGAGTGGCTTTTATTCATTTAAATTAATCAGTCCATTTTCCAGTATTAGTTGGTCTACTAAGTCCAATCATTGCTTTGTGAGAATTTTGACAATTTAAACTGTCACCATCTATTTCACCGTTTTTACATTTTTTGCGGTATTCATCTAGTAGTTCTTTATTATTTTTAAAATCTTCTACTGTATAAATCTTTTCGTTACATCCGAATAAAAACATGGCAGTAATCAATATTAGTATTTTTTTCATATAATTCCTTATGGTTGCTAGTTAATACTAAAATTTGTATTAATTCCAGCTTGCATTACCAACTCTATTTTTTGAAATAATTGCTTTATGAGAATTTTGACAATTTAAACTATCACCATCTATTTCACCGTTCTCACATTTTTTACGGTATTCATCTAGTAGTTCTTTATTATTTTTAAAATCTTCTACTGTATAAGTCTTTTCGTTACATCCGAATAAAAACACGGCAGTAATCAATATTAGTATTTTTTTCATATAATTCCTTATGGTTGTTAGTTAATTATTTGATTATATAGTATTGTTTTTTACAACTCAATAATAACGCGTCCACGGGTGATGTCGCTGATATTTTTTTGCAGTAATTGCGATTTATCTTGTGTTATGCCTGTTGTGACTTTGACACCTTCAGCATCAAACTCTTGATTTTCAATAATGGCATCAAGCTCCTTTAGACGATTTTCAATAATTGGCCATTCACTATAATAGCAGTGAAATTGCAACGGAATACGGGCAATAAGTTCAATCAGCTCAGCTTGTTGCAAGCAGTGGCTAGCCGAACCACCATAAGCACGAATTAACCCGCCAGTACCCAGCTTTATACCGCCAAAGTAGCGAGTTACCACCACAACCACTTGGTCACAATCTTGCCCTTCAATGGCCGAAAGGATAGGGCGACCGGCAGTGCTGGTGGGTTCGCCGTCGTCGTTAAATCGATATTGTTGTCCAATCTTCCATGCCCAGCAGTTGTGAGTAGCGTTGGGATCACTGATTTGGTTAATAAAGTCGGTGGCTTGTTCGGCTGTTGTAACTGGCGCAGCATTGACAATAAAGCGGCTTTTTTTTATTTCTTCTGTTAGTTCAACGGGATTTGCTAATGTATATGGCATGCTAATTCTGGTAAAATCAATTTATTGTGGATAATAATACTGAACAGAATCAAAATGTCTATTAATTTAGAACAATTAAGGCAAACACAACAGACGTTAGCAAAACAAGTTATATTAACCGATGCGTTTTGTCAGTCGGTTAAATTTATTGGTGGAACCGATGTAGGCTTTGAGGATGATGGTCATGTGACTAGAGCTGCAATGGTTGTTCTTACTTATCCTGATTTTAAAGTTGTTGAATACCATATTGCTCGAATAAAAACGCAGTTTCCTTATATTCCCGGTTATTTATCTTTTCGTGAGTATCCCGCATTGATCGAGGCATGGCAGCAGGTAACTCAGAAACCCGATTTATTGTTCGTTGATGGGCAAGGTGTTGCTCACCCTCGACGTTTAGGTATTGCTAGTCATTTAGGTTTGTTGCTAGATATGCCAACGATTGGAGTGGCTAAAAAAAAGTTGTGTGGTCAGTATGAATCATTACCAAAACAAGCGGGTAGTGTCACACCTTTGCAAGATAAGCAAGAGCAGATAGGTTGGGTGCTATGCAGTAAAAATAATTGCAATCCTTTATTTATTTCGGCCGGTCACCGAGTGAGTCAAGATAGTGCTTTAAAATGGGTTAATTTATGTTTGCGTGGCTATCGCTTGCCTGAACCCACTCGCTGGGCTGATGCGATTGCGTCAAATAAACCTTTGTTTAAAAATTTTAAACATGCACAATAATCCATTACCATTAAAAAAAGGTGGCTTTACCTTTAAACGTTTTTTTGTTGGGCATGACAAAAGTCCAATGAAGGTAACAACCGATAGTTGTTTGTTAGGCGCATGGGCGCCCATTCGTTCTGTTCCGCAAAAAATACTGGATATTGGCTGTGGTTGTGGCGTAATTGCGTTGATGTTAGCCCAGCGATTAGAACATAATCATTGTCAAATTGATGCGATTGATATTGATGTGCAGGCAGTGGCACAATGCCAGCAAAATAGCCAACAAGCTGGGTTTACCTCGGTTAATGCGATTAATATCGATATTAATCAATTTGAGCCAAGTCATGCCGTGGGCTATGATTTGATTGTGACCAATCCCCCTTATTTTGAATCCGCCATTGATTGTCGTAATCCGCAAAGGCAATTAGCACGCTATACCGAAAGTTTAAACTTTCAACAGCTTATTGACACGGTTAAGCGTTTATTAAACCCGGCAGGTCAATTTTGTTTAGTTTTGCCTTATCATTTATCCAATCAGTTTAGGTTATTATGTGAATCTAATCAGTTATATTTACACCAATTGATGAATGTTAGATATAGTGCAGATAAAGGCTTTTCGTTGTCGTTGATGGCTTTTTCATTAATTCAGTCTAATAAGATTAATTCGCAGGAATTGTGTATGCGAGATGATGATGGACGTTATTCACAAGAGTTTAGACGGTTGTTAGCTGATTTTTATCTGTTTCGAAAATAACGCTTAGATGCTTACTTATTTTTAATTTCATAGTGAATCTAATTTATTTAATAGTAAGTAATAAATCTTGATAAAAGAAATTTTCATCCTCAAAAGTTAAAGCATAAAATTAATGTTATATACAAATATAATTTATTATTTAAGTCGCTTGTATTCCTTTTATATATTTTTATTTTTTGCTCATATGAGGCTTTTTGAGATTGTCAAAAAGCCTCGACTAAATATGATCAGATCAAGAAGTATAAAATAGCGATGACAGCTA
Source organism: Gilliamella sp. ESL0254 (assembly GCF_013344985.1). NCBI lineage: Bacteria > Pseudomonadati > Pseudomonadota > Gammaproteobacteria > Orbales > Orbaceae > Gilliamella > Gilliamella sp. ESL0254. The sequence continues at coordinate 781,668 of NZ_JAAEDU010000001.1, read as the reverse complement.
ATAGGATAATTGCAATAGCATACACTTTGTCGTGTAAGTAACTAAATGCTGGTAAAGATCGTTCCTTTCTGGCATAGAGATAAAAACATAGTCCTACACTATAGAGTATCATGGAAAGTAATAAATAAGTTGTACCACCAGCATAAATCAACCATACTCCATAAATCGATCCTAAAGCGCCAATCATAATTAAATAGGCTTTGCCTTGTTGAATAGCCAATTTGAAAACAAAAAGTGCCGAAAGCAAGTAGGGGATCAGCACCATTGATGTTGATAACTGGATTAAGGTGTTGTAGCCCGATTGATTGAAATGAGCAAGGATAATTAATACCGTTATTAAGCTTGTTGTTAACCATAATGCGTTGGAAGGTGTACCCGCTTTGTTGAGTTTACCAAAGCAACTTGGCACCGTGTGCTGTTTGCCTTGACCGCTTAAAAATAGCATTTCGGCAGCTAGCATTAGCCACGATAATAATCCTCCACTGACCGATACGATTAAGCCGATGTTGATCAAGGTCGCCCCCCAACTACCAATGACACGTTCAATGACTAAGGCCATTGATGGGTTTTTCATTTGTGCCAGTTCTTGCTGTGGCACAATGCCAAGCGATAACACAGATACGCAAATAAGTAATAAACTGGTAATGGCAAAGCCAAAAAAGGTTGCGCGACTAATACTGATAATATTTTTGGCTCTTTTGGCATAAACCGTTGCGCTTTCAATTCCTAAATAGACCCAAACGGTATAAAGCATGGTGTTTTCAACTTGATCAATAATTGATCCTAATTGCGGTGTTCCCCAAAAGTCGATCTTAAATGTCGAGATTTTAAAGGCGAGGCTAACACAAACAATAAATAAACCAATAGGCACAATTTTAGCTAATGTAACTAAACAATTTAATAAAAAGGCGCGATATATTCCTTTCAATACAAAATAATGTACTATCCATAACAATAAAATAGCTGCAATAACTGCCGGTAATGTGGTGCCATGACCAAAGAAGTTTAAGCTATCAAAAGATCCTAATGCGCTAAATAAAATAACTAAGTAGCTAGTACACGACATCCATGCCGATATCCAGTATCCCCATGCTGCATTAAAGCCGATATAATCGCCAAATCCTTCTCGTACATAGCCGTATAATCCATCATTGATTTTGTAAAATCGGATCGATAAATATTGAAATACCCGTGTTAGCATGAACATGCCTAAAAGGGTTATTGTCCATGCAATTAAAATCCCTGCAGTCCCTGACCCTTCGGCCATGTTTTGCGGTAGGCTAAAAATTCCACTTCCTACAATACTGCCAACAACTAATAGAGTAAGGGGAAGTATGCCTAGCTTTTTTTGTATTGGTGTATTCATAGTTCGCTTATTGTTAAGTTGAGTATTAGTAGGTTTTCATTCAATCATTTTAAAATCGTAATGACATGCAACTTACGCCACCATCTATTTTTCGATATTCAGAGGTATCCACTTCGATAACTTGGTAACCAAGCTTTGCAATTTTACCTTTTGTGATTGGGTAGCCTGCAGGCATAATAACGCGGTCGTTAACCCATATGCAGTTAGCCGCATAACTTTCTTGCTCAGGGATTTCAATAATATTAAGGTGTTGGAATTCGGGTTTAGTGATAAATTCGCCTGCTGCTAATAAGTTGTTATTCTCTAAATAAGCAAGACCCGTTTTTAGATGTAACACTTTTTCGAGCTTAACTACTGAGCCAGTTAATCCGTACTTTTCTAAAATAGCTATCATTTGGTTAGCACCAGCTTGGTTGGTTCGAGCCGATAAGCCAATGTAGTAGTGGTTTTCAACCATCATTATATCGCCCGCTTCAACTGTGCCAGGTGCGTTAATTCTTTCCACTTTATTTGGATAAAATCTTTCGATGGTATCAGCAATAATTTCAGTTTCTTCTCTGCGGCTTTCGGCTCCCGGTCTTGTAATAATGGCACAATATGGCGTACAAAGGACTGCATCTTCAACAAATACCGAATCTGGAAAGCGTTCATCGGCGGGTAAAATTGTGATATCAACATCGCACAGTTGTAATGCTCGGATGTAATTGTTGTGCTGATCTAAGGCTTTTTGATAATCAGGTTTGCCCAAGTTAGCTGATGTTAAACCGTTGATTAGTGATTTAGCTGGTGTTCTTGCAATAATATGACTAAATTTTTTCATTTTTAACTCACTTTTGTTTTATAATTATGCTGTATTTTTGAATAATAATTCACTAAATGGACTAAATCAAGTTTAAATTTGATTTTTTATTCAACTTTGTTTTTATGGTGTTGGCTTTGAATTATTGTTGATTCTAAATTGTTGCGGATATTGTGAGTAAATTATCGATTGATGATTATACAGCGGTATAGAAGTGATAGAGGATATATAAAAAGGGTAATATAAATTACCCCTAAAAAAATGTTTTTTAAATAGATGGGTTATTCACCTTCAAAATCCACTAATGTAAAACAATTAATTCCCATATCAGTGAGTTTAGTTTTACCCTCTAAAGTGGGTAAATTAATTACAAAAGCTGCATCTTCAGCAATGCCGCCTGCTTTTTGTATCAATTTTGCTGTTGCTGCAACTGTACCACCAGTTGCTAATAAGTCATCGATAATTAATACGCGTTCACCGGGATTAATAGCATCTGAGTGAATTTCGAGTGTATCAGTACCATATTCTAATTGATATTCCTCTCTAAATACGTGACGCGGTAACTTATTTGGTTTTCTTACTGGCACAAAACCAACATTTAATGCTAATGCAATTGGAGCTGCAAAGATAAACCCACGCGCTTCGGTGCCAACCACTTTATCTATTTTTTTATCTCTATAGTGATCGATTAATAGCTCAACCGAAGATCGAAATGCAACAGGATCTTCAAGCAGGCTAGTAATATCACGAAATAGAATCCCTTTTTTAGGGTAATCGGGTATGGTGATAATACTATTTTTAATTAGTGCGAGTTTTTCTTGTAATTGAGTCATATTAAATGTTCTCTATATCATTTCTATAAGAATGGACAATTTTTCATTATATACTCTCGTCGTTTGGCATGGCAATAAACAAAAGACAATATCGCAGTAAAATAGAATCGTTGACTTGTTTTTTTACTTTTTTTTACAAATAAATACAATATTCACACAGTTTGTTTGAGGTAAATACATTTAGTTTTGATTTGAATATTTTTTTTCGTGTTCAATTAACCAACGTTTTCGCTCTAAGCCTCCACCATATCCCATTAATTCGCCATTTGAGCCAATGACTCGGTGACAAGGTACAATAATCGCAACTCGATTAAATCCATTTGCACTTGCCACTGCACGTATAGCCTGTGGATTATTAATCTTTTCTGCTTGTTGTTTATAGGTGGTTAGTTTTCCGTAAGGAATTTGTTTTAAACAATCCCAAACGTTGTTTTGAAAATCTGTTCCTGGTGTATGCAATTTGATATTAAAATGTTGCCTTTTCCCTTGGAAATATTCTTCAATTTCTTTTTTTGTCTGTTTTATATGGTTATTATCACCAAAAATAATTTTCATTTTTAGCTGTTTTTGTAGTTGTTCGAATTCAGTTTCTAGCATTCTTCTATCTACAAATTCTAATAAGCAAATCCCTTGATTGGTAGAACATACAAACATGGGCCCTAATGGCGTTGTTAAACGATTAATTAAAATAATGTCTTGATTGATACTTTCTAGTGGCGTGTTTTTGATGATTTTTTTATAGGTATATCCAAAACCACTTAAAGATTCATACCCCGTATTATAAGCAGTATTAATAACATTTTTTTTGACTTTAAGCTCTTGAAAAGCTTGGTTAATTCGGTACATCCTTTGATAAGTTTGGAAGGTGATTCCATAATGTTTTTTGAACCAGCGTCTTACCATTTCAGGGCTTATTTGATGTTTTTTTAATATGGTATCTGATACTTTTGTTTTAGGATTTTCTGTAATTAATGTGACGGCTTTAGTAACGTCAATAGGTGCTTCATTAGCATTTTCAGTTGGTTTGCAAATTTTACAAGGTCGATATCCTGCATCAAGTGCAGCTTTAAATGTATTAAAAAATTCAACATTTTCAAATTTTGGTTTTCTTGCTCTGCAAGTCGCAATACAAAATACTGATGTCGTTTTAACCCCTGCATAAAAGATTCCCACATATTTTTGATCTTTTGTGAGTAAAGCTTGATAATATTCTCTTATTTTGTCCGCATTACTAATAACCATAATTTTTTAAGCCTTAATTTTATTACATCTAATAATTAGTATGCATATTAAATAATATAGTAGCGGCTGCAACCGAAAAAACGACAACTATTTTTTATATTGAAAATTTGTCATAAATAAAGACGTTAGAATAAAAAAACTTAACCAATTAATGATGTGTTGGTTAAGTTCTTTTTATTTACTTTTTGTATAATGGTGAATTGTTTAATGATTTTGCTACAAAACTATTGACTGATAGTGTTTTAAGTTTGCCTTGAATGTCCAATGCTTGCTGCTCTGATTCACACTGTGTAAAAACACAAGCCCCAGTACCTGTTAATCTACTAGGAGCGAATTGTGATAAGTAAGTTATGAGTTTACCAACTTCAGGATAACGCTCGCGTACTACATTTTCACAATCGTTTTTAAACTGATCAAACGGTAAAGTGATAAGTTCTTGCATACTGAGCTTGGGCGTATCACGGCATAGTTTTGGGTCGTTAAAGACTTTTGCTGTTGATATTTCAATATTGGGGTAGGCGACTAGGTACCAGTGTTCAGGAATATCGATGCTTTGGAATTGATCACCAATGCCTTCAGCAAAAGCAGCATGTCCATAAATAAAAATTGGCACATCAGCCCCGATTGTTTGACCTATTTCAATTAATTCGTCAGTCGATAAGTTCAGTTGCCATAACTGATTTAGTGCGACTAATACAGTGGCTGCATTGGAAGAAGCACCGCCTAGTCCACCACCCATTGGGATTTTTTTATTAATTGTAATATCTACACCAATATTTTTTTTGTTAGCATACGACTTTAATCGTTCTGCGGCGATCGTAATTAAATTCTTATCGTCGGGAATGTTAGCAAATGGTGTTAATAATTTTATGTTGTCATCTTGACGGACTGTAAAGGTCAAAATGTCACAATAATCTACAAATTGAAACAGCGTTTGTAGGTTATGATAATTATCAGCACGACGGCCTGTAATATATAAGAATAAATTTAATTTAGCGGGTGATAACCATTGTTTCATAAATATTATCCGTTATCGTAAAACCCAGTTGCTAATTTTTAATCGAACCACTACATCATCATGGGTAAGTTCAATGATTGTAGGTAAATAAATTTCTTTATTTTTATAGGTATAATTTGTATAACTGGAAATTTTTAATGCCCATTTATTATTGCCTTGCATAAAGACGGTTGATATTAAGCGCCCTGAATTGTCTAATTTGTCAGCATTATTGTTGTCTGAAAATCCTTTTAACCAATTATGTAAAGAATTTAATGGTATATTTACGTTAGAGATTTTTTTCATTAGATTTTCAACGTTGACATCTTGATAACTTTCACCATTTTTATCAATCAGTTGTGCATAATTAGGCTCGGCTTTTAAGCTTAAAATATTGGTACCAACGGGGGTGGTTAATTTGACTTCGTAATTATCTGTTGACTGTTGGGTAATTAAAAATCGACCATAATTACGAGACTTATTACTCATATAAGCAATACTGCCGTTTACTTGAAACGCATTTATTTGTTGTAGATTCTGTTGGTGAGCTTGCCATTGTTGCTCAACTGAAGTTGAATTTTGTGATTTAGTAGATTGGCAAGCGGCAATAAATAAAGATAACACGATAATAAAAGCATATTTGATTTTAGACATGAAGTAACTCTTAGTTGTTAGTGTTTGTTGTCAACGATGAGTGTATTATAACCGATAATTATCTGAATAAGAAAAAGTAACTATGTAAATTAATCTTTATTCTTTTTTTATGTATAATATAGGTTTAGAGCTCGTTTAATATAAATAAAATAATTATATCAATATATAACCTTCAAAAAAGAAGCGATGCAATGTCCATTACAATTTTTGGTGTTAATCATAAAACTGCGCCAGTCGCTTTAAGGGAGAGACTTGCTTTTCCTACTGAGATTGTCGATAAAGCGCTATACAGCCTATACCAACATCCTTTGGTTGAAGGATGTGTCATTTTGTCTACCTGCAATCGAACAGAAATTTATTTGAGTTATGAGCATCAAACTGACTATCTTAGATTAAAACAGTCTGTAGAAAGTTGGTTGGGGCAATTTCATGATCTTGATATTGAGTTATATCAAGACTCACTCTATTGGTATGACGACCAACACGCTGTTGAGCATTTGATGTCGGTTGCTAGCGGTTTGGACTCAATGATCATTGGTGAGCCACAAATTTTAGGACAAGTTAAGCAGGCATATAGTTTTGCTCAAAAACAAAACTGTTTATCCGTCCAATTAAAAAAACTATTTCAAACAGTGTTTCATGTAGCAAAAATTGTCCGCAGTGAAACCAATATCGGTGCTAATACGGCATCCGTTGCCTATGCCGCTTGTTTAGTTGCTCGCAATCTTTTTGTTGATACTTCTCATTTAAATATTATGCTTGTTGGAGCTGGGGAAACGATAGAACTTATCTCTCGCTACTTAAAACCGCATGGGTTTAATCACGTGATTATTGCCAATCGTACCCGTGAAAAGGCATTAAAACTTGCGGCTGGTATTGATGCAGAAATCATTTCATTGCCTGATATTGCTAATCGACTTAAAGATGTTGATATTGTGATTAGTTCAACAGCAAGCCCTTTACCTATCATAGGTAAAGGGATGGTTGAACGCACTTTACGCGCTAGGAATTACCGTCAAATGCTGTTTATTGATTTAGCAGTGCCTCGCGATGTTGAGGAAGAGGTTAATCAGCTTGATAATGTGCATCTTTACACTATTGATGACTTACAAAAAACGGTTGAAAGTAATTTAGAGCAACGCGCTATTGCCGCTAAAGAAGCACAATATCTTATTCAAGAACAAGCTGAACATTTCATTGATTGGATTAAAACTAGACATGCAGTTGCTTATGTTAAGCAGTATCGTAGTAATGCGGAAAGTATTAAGCGTGAATTACAAATAAAAGCTTTAAATGCTATCAAGCAGGGTGCTAATATTGACGATGTTTTTGCTGAGTTTTCCCATCGTTTAACCAATAAATTAATCCACGCACCGACTCAAACATTACTCCATGCCGCTACACATGATTGTGATGACTGTTTCAAAGTGCTTAGTAAAGGTTTGGGCTTAAAAGAACATTAGTAAATATATCGCTTTGTCTAAAAAACGAGGAATAAATTGGATCAGATTGAATTTTTTGATATTCCAAGCCCTTGTAAACGAGTTTGTGAAACTGATAAACAAGGCTATTGTATTACCTGCTATCGCTCAAGAGACGAACGCTTTAAGTGGTTAACTTTGAGTGATAGTCAAAAGCAAGATGTTTTGCGTTTATGCAAACAACGGGCAGCAAGGCGCCGTTATTTATTATCACAGCAACCACAACCACAACCACAACCACAATTAGACCCACTTACATCACAATTTGATCTTAATTTTTGAAATCTATTTATCTCTTTTTAATTGTATATTGTAATCTTGTGTAACTAAGAGTAGGATTTTTTATACGTATAAAGATGGCAATTATTGAGTCACTTTTTTAATTTTATTGGAATTTAGAATATGAAAATGTGTATTGCTTGTGGCATGCCAATGACGGCTATTGCTGATTATCCGTTGCTTGATATGTCTAAAAGATATTGTAAGCATTGTGCTCATAAAGATGGCACAATGAAAACATTTAATGAAAAATGGCATGAAGTCACATTACAATATGCTAAAAATTACAATATTGATAATGCAATAGCTAAGCAGACGGCTTATATAATCCTTAAAAAATTACCCGCATGGAAACCTAGATATTAGTTTGTTTTTTAGGCATATAAAGCACTTTACGATAATACTTGTTGCAGATATTGCAAAGCTAAGTATAATGCTAACGTTTACTTATTTACACGTTTAATGCCAGTGTGGCGAAATTGGTAGACGCAGCGGATTCAAAATCCGCCGCCCTTAAAAGCGTGTCGGTTCGAGTCCGACCACTGGCACCAAGTCCACAAAAAGAACTTCAGCTTGAAGTTGTTTTTTTATGTATAAAGCCTTCCAAAACAGTATTCTGCTATATTTAGCTTATTATTAACTGACCCAACCTCATTTTAAATTTATGATAACATCTGGCTCTTTTTAAAACCTTTAAAAATTAATGCGATGAAAAAATAAAACATTTTTTGTTGCTAGTCTGCAATATAACATTGGTTGGTTGTTTTGGTTCAGATAACTTTTAGTCTAGCTTAGTTGATCGTATGATTGACAACCCAACCCCGAATGAAATTAAAGTGATTGTTGATGTGAAGGAATTAACCATTCCAGCAAAATCAAGTGTGAATTATACATTTGAGTACGGTAAGCATACATTGTCTTACGGTAATCAATCGTTAAATTTTATAGCAAAACCTTCAACAACTGATAATTCTGGGTTAATTAATTCAACTCAAAGTAACTATATAATGGTTCTTTTATTGAAAAACGGGCATAAGCCCGTTTTAGTGAATGGTTAGTTGTAAATAACTATTGTTGTGGGATGATGCTTATCTTTTGTCCACCTTTTGATACAGCTTGAATCTCACGATTATACATTGCTTCTCCAAATGCAGGAGGAATACTGTAAGTTCCTATATTGGTTGCTTTGATCTGATAGGTAAATTCTTGTATTTTATTATTATAAGTTGAACCATAAATAATAACACGATCTTCACGTACATCTGTATATTCAGGATACCAAGTATGTTTTCCTGTTTTTATACCAATTGGTGAAACCCAACCATAATTTTCATCATAATCACCTTCTTCATAATCATCTTCTTCATAGTCATCGTATTCTTCATTATCTTGAATATATTCGTCAGAATCTTCTTCCTGAGAATCTATTGGTTGTTGTACTACTTCAAAACCACCTGGTAGTAAATCAACAATGGCAATATTAGTTGCACCTTCATCTGCTAGTGCTCGGATTCTAACTGTTACGTTAATTTTATCGCCAAGTTTGACTTGTTCAACAGGTTTGCCATCAAGATCAGTAAATTCACGATATACTTCAAGCCCCTCTTTAATTGGCTCTTTAGGGATATCTTTGTCATAACCTTGTTCGGAAAACATATACCAAGCAGGTAAGCTTGATTTATTAGTTATGTTTAATTGCGTATCTTGAACATTAAACCTACCTTTAGTCAAAATTCCATTTAAACTTGCAATAATTCTTTGTTTTTCTCCATCTTTTGATATTGCATTAATTTGAAGGGTATCTTTAGATAAATTTGATTGTTCAATGCTCTGTGAATAACTACTTAAAGCCAATATTGTCATTGCTGATGATTGAGTAGTATATTTTTGTTCATTCAGCATGATAACCATATTTTCTAATGCTTGCGCAGGAATATCTTTTACTTTTTCAGGAAAATGTTTGCCGATTAAATAGATTTTTCCTGCATTAACGACTAGTGGATCATAATAGTTGTTTAGCCACCAAGCACGATCATATGCAGCTTCTAATTGTTGCCAAACAGGTTTGATTAATTTATTTGCCTCTTTATCCATTTTTAACATTTTATAAGATGAAGCTAAATACATTGCCGTTATATCTTTTTTCCATGAATCTTCTTTTCGATTAAGATCGCTCATGGTAGAGGCTAAATAGCTTGTTGTTACTTTATTTTGCCTTGTTAATAAATAGATAGCATAAGCACGGACTCTTAAACCATAAGTACTATTATCTCTAGATACAGCAATTGTTTGCAGATATTTATTAGCATTATCAAGCATTTTTTTAGGTACTTTATAGCCCATTTCTTTTGCTTCAAGCATAAAGTTTACTGCATATAATGTAATAAAAGGATTAACATTGTAAGTTGAGTACCATAAACCAATTGCACCCTCACTATTTTGACGAGATTGCAACACTTGGAATAGTTCTGATAATGGTGCTATCCCTTCTTTCGAAGCCAGATCAAAATCACGATATTTACTCGCTATTAAAGCAGGAATTGCTCGACTTACAATCTGTTCTGAACAATAGTGTGGGTAGTCTTGTAAATAGGTGCTTAGGCCTTTACTTAGTATAAATGGTGAATAAGATGCGGCAGCTTCTCGTTTACTTAAGTTACTATACATGTTTCTAAAATCAGTAAACGTTTGTTTATGATCTTCCATTCTTCCCATTTTTGTGATTAATCTGTATTCAGTTAATGGCCTTATTGAAAGGCTAACATCACGTGTGATTGTAATATCATTATAGTTGGCTGAAAAGTGAAGATCGCTATTACCAAGTTTGTCGGTTGCCTTAAAATTAAATTTTAAAACTCCAGTTTTGCCATTAGCTAATTCAATAGCTTTGTTACTGTCGCCAATAATTGATAGGTTAGGGGATGTTGAAACCTTAATATCGATCGGAATGACTTTGTCTCCAATATTTTCAATCAGATTAGTTACATTTAGTGACACTTCAAACTCATCATCTGGTGCAGCAAAATATGGGGCATTAGGTTGTAAAACAATATCATTATGTACAGTTGTTGACATTTGAGTATGTCCCATTGTTTTATCACCAACCGATACAGCCATGATACGAATTTTGCCATTAAAATAATCAGGCACTTTATATTCAAAGGTTTTATCGCCATCTACATCAATAATACCTGACCAATAGGATACAGGTTCGTCTACTTTGCGTTTAAATGGATTTAAATGATTTGATAATACATCATCATTATCACCATCACCACCAGGAGCGGAAGCTGTCAACAAATGACGAAATTCTGGCAATATAAGATCTAAAATTTGTGAAGTTCTTACTGATAGTGCTTTTTTGCGTAAAAAGCTATTCAATGGATCTTTAAGTTTATAATTTGAGACCTGTAAAATTCCTTCGTCTACAGCAAATACAACCGCTTTTTGTGGCGTATTTGTATGTAACGTAATTGGCAGTGTATCTCCAGGTTTTATTAATGATGGTGCTTGTAATACGATTTTATCGTTAAATTGCTCATTTGAAATTTTGAATGGTATAACACCATAACTAAGTGGACTCATAAAAATTTCATCTGAATTTGGGTCACGAATAAATTGGACATTAATATAACCATTGCCACTAATGTCTTTCGGAAGTGTTATTTTTTGTACTGAGCTTGTGGTGTCTGTATGGAACCATTTCCAAGAATACACTTTGTCGCGTTCAATGGTAATAATACCACTACCTACATATGGTGCAGTGATTGAAACCTCTATTTCGTCACCCGGATTATATTGTGCATCTTTAATCTTTAATGTTAGTTCTGCATTACGATCTAAATCACGAGTAATATTAGCTGTACCCACAATAGAGTATTTGCTTTGGTAAAGTAACTCATCGTCTTTATTTCTAATTTGGATAATATAATTACCTGGATTTTTGCTATCTAATTCGTATGTTGTTTTTTCAGAACTAATCTTAAATGGCTGTTCTAATAGTACCGATTCTTTACGGCGTGATTCGTATTTATAAACCCCCGAAGGTTGTTTGACTAATACTGAAAGATATTTTTCTTCAATTAAAACAAGTTTTAGATCAGATAACTCTATTTTTTCTAGGGCAGGATTAATAGCTATAAAATCAAGATGACGAACCGAATCTTTATTAATGTATCTTAAATTACCATCAGCTTTTGCACCAACCAAATAATCATTTGGTGATACAAAGGTGCTTGCTGTTGCAGCAACACTTCGACCGCTATCTGGTTCAAAAACGTCTGTTAACATTCTTAATGTATAGTTGCCTTCAAAGCTTTGCATATTTTCATTAAGATCGATTTTTACTACACCATTTTCATCTGTTGTTTTGTCATCTAATTCAACTTTAAAACTATTTCTTCCCCCTGAAATGTTTTGATAAAAATAGTAGTCCTCATATTTTTTAAAATAAGGGGTTGAAGGTTCAAGAATCAATGTATTTGTTACTCGTCGATTAGCAGCATCTGTACCGAATAAGTTTTTGGCTTTGATTTCAGCCTGAATATCTTGAGGTTTTAACCACCCATCTTTTATCTCTGGTAATAATTTTAGGGATACGGTTGTTTTATCGGGTTCAAATTCACGAACAACAATTGAACTAGAACCTAACAATACCCGAGATTCATCATCATCATTTTTTAAATATAAATTAATATACCAATCACCAGTAGGGGACTCATAGTTGGTTTTATAGCTAAGCTCATTAAATCCTGATTTATCTAGTACAATTGGTTGTTTTAGTACTAAATTGGATTTTGGATCATAAATTTCTGCTTCTACAGTGATCCCTTCCAAGGAATTTTCCCAATTTTGTGCTCGAACTATGGTGCCAATGTGGAATGTATCACCTGGACGATAAATACCTCTATCTGAAAAAATATGTGAACGTAATTCTCCACCTTCTATGGTTTCACGAATACCACCTATATCAAAACGAGATAAATTTAAATTTCTTTCATAACTTTTGATTGGTAAAAATGATAAATCACGTCCTTTTTCAACAACATATAAAAGTGGTTTAATACCTTGATAATATTCAGATAATGGTGAAAAGTGGACATGGCCGTTACTATCAGTTTTTTGTGAAGTAATAGTGATTCCATTCATTCCCAATACTGAAACTTTAGCATTACTAATTGGTTCACCTGAGCTTATCGATTGAATAAATAGATCATTTGATTGATCAAGCGATTTTTTAGCTATAATTCCTAAATCAGTCACAACAATAAAACGAGATGCCATGAACTCATATTGAGTATCTTTCGTTTTTTTCCCATAAAGTCTTAATAAAAAGACACCCCGATTTTTATTACCGTTTGTATCGGCTGTTAAGTAACGAGTTAAATCGACATTGGTGTATTTTACTTCCTCTGGAGCTCCTGTAAAATCTTTAGTTATACTGTATTTTTCAACAAAATGATCATTATCAAGTTCACCAAAATCCATATCTTTAAATTCGTAGCTTTGATTAAACGCTACTAGATGTTGAAGTTGTGAAGGAATAACGCGATCCATTTCTAACTTCATTTGTTCTAAATTACGTGAAACGATTGGTAATTTTTTTTCGCCTGATAAGGATAGTAAAGAACCTGATGCAGCAAAATCAAGATAAGTTGGGTAACTAGGAACTGTCAATATTGTCTGATAATCTTGTTTTAAAAAATACCCTTCTTGAGAAGATAAAGGTTGATTAACCTCAATATATAATTTTGAGTTTTGTTCGGTTTTGAATTCAAAGCTAATTTGATTCTGATAAGTAAGTTCAGTATCAATTGGTTTCATTGATATTGGTGTTGCTTTTTCGAGTATTTCTGGTGTTACATTATATTTTATTTCGTATCTACCAGAAGTGCTATTGTTATATTTTTCATTATACGAACCATTTTTATTTTCAGGTAATTGCCAAACTTTGATTGCTTTTGATACATCTTCAGATCTTACTGCATGACTTAATGATAATACTAATACCTGCTGTATTTTTTCGTTGCTTTTTTCGACCAATGTAAGCTCTGTTTTTGTAACGCTTAAATGATATTTATCGGGTACAGTTACATTATTATTTATATCGTAATTCATTGCGCTACCACCTACAGCTGACATAACCCCCTTGTTAATTGTCATTTTTAAATAACCTTCTTTATCAAGTAAGGGAATAGGTGCACTCTTTATATATGCAATTTTGTCATTATCACCATAGGTTATAGTAAAATCGACATGGTTTAAGAATTTATCATAGTTTTTTTCGTAAAAACTGTCATATTTCTTGTCTTTTTCATAAAGTGATAAAACAATATTTTTTTCAAAACTTTGCTTATCAACAGGATGACTAAATTTGACTGTATTTATGACATTCCTAACATTAGTTTCTGTAGGATTGGAATAAAGCTCACCTCGATTTTTGAACTTATATTCGAAATCAGGAGAAATAAAGGATAAGGTTGCACTATTTTTTTCTAGTTCGTTGTTTTCAGCAAATAATTTTGACTTATCCAATATGACTGTATATTCGATACCAAGTGGCCACTTTCTCTCTTTTGGTATGAATCTTATTATTGAATCATTTGACCATGTCCATTTCCCCTCAATGTTTGGTGAAATGGTAATACCTTCTGTTATTTCATCTTTGTTGATTGATTCTAGGGGAATTGGTGGGCGTTTAGCACCGATGAATTGGATATATATTATACCGTCACTTGTACTTGGTGGGGTTAATTCAGCTGAATAGGTATTTATTACTACAGGTGCTGGTTCAATCGGTTTTGGACGATTTAAATACCAATGATAGGCGTAATTACCAGAAAAGTAAGCAATAAATCCCAAAATAATACTTGCACCAATTAAAGTTTTTATTTTTTTTAATGTAGAACCTACTGCATAGTAAAATCTTTTTGCATTAGGTAACCAATCTGGTGTTGACCATTTTATATCACCGATAATTGGACTAAATAACCAAAAAAATCCTTTTGCTAAAATTAATAAAAAAAGCAGAAAATAACTGATTATTTCCCAAGCCTTTTGCAAAATATAGAAAGGCAGTTGCAAGATTAATTTTAGTAATTCCATTATTTATTCCTATTCCTCATATAAAGATCTAAAAATCATTTTTTTATTATGTTTTATATTTAAATACGCATACTTTTCAAAATTTTAACAATTTTTTTATATTTTATTTTTAATATTATAACATTCTACATAAAAATACCACTTACAATACATAAAATGTAAATATTAAAAGGGATTGGATAATCATTTGAAATCCTCGGCATTTATAATTATTAATTCACTTTATTTCTTAGCAATAAAAACAGCCCGCATTGGAGCAGGGTAGCCTTCAATGGTTTTGGTTAAATCGGTTGGATCTAAAAAGTCTGCAAGTGAATCCGATGTCATCCATTCTGTTTTACGTTGTTCATCCAAACTGGTGAGTGATATATCAACCAGTTTTGCATCAGAAAATCCAGATTTTTCTAACCAATTAATCATTGTTGGAACAGATGGAATAAAATAAACATTCCGCATTTGAGCATAGCGTTCGCCCGGCATGAGTGCTGTATGTTCAGCACCATCAATGACTAATGTTTCAAGTACTAATTGACCATCTTCAACGAGTTGATCTTTTAATTGAAATAAATGATCAAGTGGCGACCTGCGATGATATAAAACACCCATTGAGAAGACTGTATCAAAAGCACCAAGTTTGGGTAGCTGCTCAATGCCAAGTGGTAATAAATGCGCTCTTTGATCGTTACCCAGTAATTTGCGAATAGCCTCAAATTGGCATAGGTAAAGTGCCATAGGATCAATTCCAACAGCGAGTTTTGCTCCTGCACCAATCATGCGCCATAAATGGTAACCACTATTACACCCCACGTCTAAAACAATTTTACCTTCTAAACTATCAATGTGATTAATTAAGCGTTCCCACTTCCAATCTGAACGCCATTCTGTATCAACATCAATACCATATAAGTGAAAAGGGCCTTTGCGCCATGGCATCATGTTTTTTAGTAGTTGAGTAATTCGTTGCTGTTCACCTATCGAGATAGGTTGTTCACTATTGACAGATACACTATGGAGTAAATCAATTTGATCTGGAATGATAGACGGTAAGTGTTTAATACTGTTGATCCATTGATTAAAACGGTTATCAATATTTTGATTTTGCCAGTTTGCCAGTTGTGCTGGTAATACTTCTAGCCAGCGACTCAGTTTATTTTTTGCGATAATCTGGTAAAAATCACCAAAATCAATCATTCTATTATCCTTATTTATTACACTTAAATTAACTTTTTATTTTATGGCAATAATCGAGCCAAAATTAAAGCATTGGAACCATGTATCTATATGTTTAAAACCAGCTTCAGACAGTCGCTGTTTATGTGTTTCAATTGTGTCTGTTAGCATGACATTTTCTAACATATTACGTTTTTGGCTGATTTCTAGTTCACTGTAGCCGTTAGCACGCTTAAAATCATGATGCATATTAAATAACAATTCATCAACAGTTGAATCACTAAAACTAAATTTTTCAGACAGTACTAAAATACCATTAGGATTTAATGCGCTGTAAATGTTATTTAAGATACGTTGGCGATTTGCGGGCGTCAAAAACTGCAAAGTAAAATTAAGTACTACCATTGACGCGTTTTGCATATCGAGGTTACAAATATCATCACAAATTACATCCACTGGCGTATTTGCTTTATATGATTCAAGGTGCCTTTTACAGCGATCAACCATGGGTTGGGAATTATCGACCGCAACAATATGGCAGTTTTCGTGATTAACATGACGACGAATAGATAATGTGGCAGCACCTAAGGAACAGCCTAAATCATAAATCGTTGAATTAGGCTGTACAAATCTTTCTGCTAACATGCCGATCATTGAGATGATATTAGAATAACCAGGTACGGAACGCTGCACCATATCAGGAAAAACTTCAGCGACTTTTTCATCAAATGTCCAATCGCCTAATTTATCAATGGGTGTCGAGAATAGCTGGTCTTTTTTGGTATCCATAAAACTAATTGGTACTATAGAAATTAATTCTGTTATCATATCATTTTTTTATATTCAATTGCTCGGATAATTATGGGTTTTGTCGATTTTATTACTATTGTTATAGCGATTGTTGTTAGTGTTTTAATAACTATCTATCTCGGAAAACGATGGCTATTTTGGTTTGATTTTAATTTGATCGGCTGTCATCGATTTATATATTGGATCGTTGTTTTTATAGCTGGATTATCGCTAATCTTTTCTAAAATATTTGATAATATATCAACTTATTGGCTGCCATTATGTTGTAATGTCATTATAGGTTTGATGATTTGTTGCGTTTTTACCTCACTTATTTTTGACATTGTACGTTGGCTTAGTAAAAAAAAGGTTAAACCCAATTTATGGCTTAAAATTGTTTATATTGTTGCCTCTGTATTATTGTTTTGTTTTGGTCACGAAATGGCAATTAATCCAAAGATTGTGCATTACCAAGTTAAAATTGATAAACCCGCAAAAGTTGAACATTTACGTATTGTTCAACTTTCCGATATTCATCTTAACGAACTAACGACGAATCGATTTATTCAACAAATGGTTGATAAAGTGAATAAACTTAATGCTGATTTTGTTGTGATTACGGGTGATACATTAGATAAATATTTAAAACCTTTTACACAAAATGGTTTCGATAAGCAATTTCAACAATTAAGATCAAAATATGGTACTTATATTATTTTTGGTAATCATGAATACTTAGCGACTAATCAAGAAAATAATAGAGAAGAAGATATCGTTAACGCTTTTAGGCAAGCCGGTATGAAAGTACTAAAGGATGATATCATTTATTTTGATGATATTGGGGTTACATTAGTGGGCCGAGATGATTTTTCTTCATTTCGTTATAATGTAAATAGGGCTTCACTGTCAGATCTTATCATGTTCACTAATACAGATTCGCCAGTTATTTTATTAGATCATCAACCAAAAGACCTTAATGAACCAGAAAAATTGGGGGTTGATTTGATGATTTCTGGGCACACTCATGCTGGGCAGATATTCCCTATCAACATTATTGAAAAATTAATGTATAAAAATACTTATGGATTCTATAGAAAAGAAGATGATCATTTTAACAGCATTGTGAGTAGTGGATATGGATTTTGGGGACCACCAATTCGCTTAATGACTCGTTCCGAAATCGTGGTAATTGATATCGTTTTTAACAAAAATACGCACAATGAATAAATATATTTGAACAGGAATTTGATTTTGTCTTATCAACTTATTGTTAGTAATGATCAGTTAGCTGATTATTGTTCAAAAATCGAAAATAGCTCGGCTTTGGCTTTAGATACTGAATTTGTTCGAACCCGAACCTTTTACCCTCATTTGGGTTTACTGCAGGTATTTAATGGCGAACATGCAGCGTTAATTGATCCAATTAATATTACTGATTGGCAGGCTTTCTTGGCTATATTAAATAATCCAACTATTGAAAAATATTTTCACTCATGTAGTGAAGATATCGAGGTCTTTTCTTATCATTTTGGCTGTGTTCCAACACCGATTGTCGATAGCCAGATATTGGCTTCTTTTCTAGATAATCCATTAAGTAGTGGTTATGCTAGTTTAGTAAAAAAATATTTAGAGGTCGAACTTGATAAGAGTGAAACCCGAACAGATTGGCTACAACGTCCATTAACTGAAAAACAGTGTAAATATGCCATTAATGATGTGTTATATCTTTTTCCATTAATTAATATTTTAAAGTCTCAGTTAAGCACTAACCATTATTTACAAGCAGCTTATCAAGAATGCCAAATGGTGGTTGCCCATAAATCGGAATTAATGGATCCAAATGATGCTTATTTAAATATTAAAAATAGTTGGCAATTGAAAGGGAAAAGTTTAGGACAGTTGTATAAATTAGCAAGCTGGCGATATAGATTAGCGAAAGAACACGATATTGCTATAAATTTTGTAGTACATGAAGAAGTATTATTGAAAATTGCACGCTATTCACCGACATCATTAGGAGAACTTGATAAGTTAGGTATGAAAGGAAAAGAAATTCGCTTGTATGGTCAAATAATTTTGGATCTTTTATCTACTCCCATACCTGAAGTTCAACCAATTCGCCGAGTTAATAGCTATCCTGATTATAAAAAAATTACTAGCGAGTTAAAACAAGCAGCACTGACTATTTCTTCACAAACAGGGCTTAGTGAGGATTTATTGCTTTCACGTCGATTAATCAATCAATACATAAAGTGGAAAATCGATAAAAAGGGGAATACGCCAGCATTATTAATAGGTTGGCGTAAACCTTTATTTGAGCAGTATTGTCTTTGATTATTGATTAAGTGTAGGTGCAGTTTGTGGTGCATTTAATGATTTTTCAATCCAACAATAGGCAAAGTTAGGTTACGATAAATAGCTAATAATCGAATAACCAGTGTAACTAAAATACCAATGAATGTTGAATATTCCAAAGGTAGTTTGAATGCATTATAGGCGATAACATGAATTGTTCCGCCAATGACGCAAGCAGTAGCATAGATGTCGGTTTTAAATACCATTGGGATGTCTCGAGCAAGTACATCTCGAATAATACCTCCACCTACGCCAGTCATCACTCCCATACAAACTGCCACTAAGCTGTTTACGTCAGAATAAATTGCTTTGTTGACGCCAATACCCACAAACACAGCAAGACCGATTGCATCTAATACAGAAAATAACCATTTAGGGACTATAACTGATGATGAGTAACGTAATAAGAGCATGGTGACTAATGAGGTGGTGATAGCAATATATAAATCAGTGGAATCAGTGATCCAAAAGATCGGCCCATGATTTAAAACAATATCGCGGATTGTACCGCCACCAATAGCGGTGATGACTGCTAGTACTAAGGCACCGATTGGGTCCATCTCTTTTTTAGCTGCTAATAATACGCCAGAAATAGCAAATACAATGGTACCTAATATGTCAAACCAAAAAAGATAACTCACGCAAGCTCACTTAACATTGATTCAACAATGAGTGATGATTGTGTTGCAGCTAACTTTAAAAAGGATTGGAAATCAACTGCAGATTCACTATCTCCATTATCCGAGATAGCGCGAACAACCACAAATGGTACTTTAAATAACCAGCAAACATGACCAATAGCTGCGGCTTCCATTTCAACAGCGATAGCATTCGGAAAAGTTTGTTTTATTCTTGCTAAATTACTTTTACCATTTATGAAAGCATCTCCACTACCAATTGAACCTTCAATCGCATTAACTCCGAGCTTTTTGATACAGATTTTAGCTAATGATTGGTATTTTTGATCAGCATCAAACGCTACAGGACAGCCAGACATTTGACCTGGCTTGTAACCAAAAGCAGTCAAATCAACATCGTGGTAAAAAACATCCTTTGAAACAATAATATCACCAATATTAAGGTCGGAAGATAATCCACCTGCCGAACCAGTGTTGATAACAGCATCTACTTTATAATTATTTAATAATAAAGTAGTACCTGATGCTGCAGCTACTTTACCAATACCAGATTGGAGCAGTACGATTTCACAACCAGCAATTTGACCTAAATGAAAATCACAACCTAAATAACGCTCAACGTGATAATGGGTGATTTTACTTTTTAATATGGCTACTTCTTCTTCCATTGCAGCAATAATAGCAATTTTCATACGATCCTCTTGGCTTAGTTTGGGTAACTTCAAATTAGATGTGCTATCATAGTTTGAGAAGAAAAATTTAACAATATATGAATCAATCGGAGCTGAAATTGCGAACAATATTTATTACAGGTTGCTCAAGTGGAATAGGGCTAATCTCGGCCATTGCTTTAAAAAAACGTGGTTATCGTATTATTGCTTCGTGTCGCAAATCATTGGACCAACAAAAACTTATTGAGCAAGGATTTGAAACTGTGCTTCTTGATCTTGACAATCCAGACTCGGTCAAGCAAGCCGCTCAAGAAGTTCTAGCTTTGTCTGAAGGCAAATTATATGCGTTATTTAACAACGCAGGTTACGGTGTTTATGGGCGATTAAGTACGATCAGTCGAGAGCAGTTAGAATCTCAATTTTCCACTAATTTTTTTGGTGCCCATCAGTTGACGCAATTACTACTTCCAGCCATGCTAAAGCAAGATGAAGGGCGCATTATTCAAACAAGTTCAATTGTTGGTATTGTTGCAACACCGGGGAGAGGTGCTTATTCAGCTAGCAAATATGCCTTAGAAGCTTGGTCTGATGTGTTAAGGTTGGAATTAGCACAAACCAACATAAAGGTTTGTTTAATTGAACCTGGCCCATTAAAGACATATTTCTCAAACAATGTGAATCAGACAGAGCAAAAGAATATGGTAAAAAATCCACCTATAGCTAAACGATTTACTTTGCCGCCCGAGGCAGTGTTGCCTTACTTATTCCATGCCCTTGAACATGATAAACCTAAAATACGTTACAGGGTAACAAAAATAACCAAAATAGCGGCTATTGCTAAACGTTTGCTTCCTGATAGATTAATGGATAAAATTTTAAAAAATAAATAATAAATCATTATACCTTAGGACATAATATGCAAAACCAATTTATTTTTGATATTAATGAGCAAAATATTCAAGAGGTGATTGAAAGATCATCGACATCCCCTGTGCTATTTTATTTTTGGTCTGCTAGAAGTCCAAATTATGAAGCAATGACTCAAACTTTAACTAAATTAGCTAATGAACATCATGGTCAATTTATTTTGGCAAGTGTTAATTGTGATGAACAACAAATGTTAGCTGCTCAATTTGGTTTACGAGCAATCCCAACAGTTTATTTATTTCAAAATGGTCAACCTGTAGATGGTTTTCAAGGACCTCAGTCTGAAGAAACCATTAAAACTTTTTTAGAAAAAGTGCTACCAAATGAAGATGAGCTTAAATTAATTGAAGCACAAAATTTATTTCATGAAGCCAAGTATGAAGAAGCATTACCACTGTTACGGCAAACTTGGCAATCACTTACCGATCATCTGGGCAAACCAAGAACAGATATTGCATTAATGCTAATAAAATCACAAATTGAACTTAAACAGCTAAATGAAGCAAAAGAAGTGCTTGCAACTATTCCTCTACAAGATCAAAATTCAAGTTATCATGGATTACAAGCCGAAATAGAACTACTTGAACAAGCCGCTAATTCTCCTGAATTACAGCAATTACAAGCAGAATTTGCTCAACACCCTGATAACGTTGAATTAATGATTCAATTGTCTTCCCAATTAATGCATGTAGGGCGTCATGAGGAAGCATTAGAGTTGTTATTTAAACCGCTAACAAAAGATCTTAATGTTGGTGACGGACAAGTGAAGAAAACATTACTTGATTTACTAGCAGCATTAGGAACAAGTAACCCATTGGCCAGTAGTTATCGACGTAAGTTGTATACTTTATTATATTAAGATTTATCAAAGTAATAAGGCGAAAGGATTCAACAATAGTTTATTGTTGAATCCACTTTATTTAGTGTTCAATAATGCGAGGAAAATCTTCGTTATTACGTAATGTTAAGACTTCAACACCATTTTCAGTAACTAAAATAGTATGTTCATATTGTGCCGAAAGACCATGATCTTTGGTTTTGACTGTCCAGCCATCTTTCATGGTACGGGTACGCCAATCGCCTGTATTTATCATAGGTTCAATAGTAAAGGTCATGCCTGGTTTTAAAATTACACCGCCGTCATCAGCGTCATAATGTAAAACTTGAGGTTCGTCATGATAGACTTCACCAATACCATGGCCACAATATTCTCGAACGGAAGAAAAACCAAACTTATCGACATATTTTTGAATCGTTTTACCAATTTCCTTTAAACGTATGCCGGGTTTGATAATTTTAATCGCCTCGTAAAGGCTTTCTTGTGTAACTTGGCATAATTTTTCACCTGCGATAGTTGGCTTACCAGCAATGTACATTCTAGAAGTATCACCATGATAACCATCTTTGATAACTGTTACATCAATATTTAAAATATCACCATCTTTTAACTTTTTGTCAAAACTTGGAATACCATGGCAAACCACATCATTAATTGAAATACAACTGGTGTGTTGATAGCCACTATAGCCAATATTAGCTGGAATAGCTTTTTGAACATTAACAATATGTTCATAACAAATTTTGTCTAGTTCACCAGTACTAATGCCCGGTTTAACATAAGGTTCAATCATTTCTAATACTTCAGCTGCAAGTTTTCCAGCTATTCGCATTTTTTCAATTTCGACGGGGGTTTTTAACTTTATAGACATTAAATTTTTCCTGTAATATTAATGACAATATCCTATCATACCCCGTTATTTCGTCAAATCATACTGGATGATTAATTATGCATTTTACTTATATTCTTATAAAATTTTGTAAAAACTTTCAGGAAAGAATGTGTTTTAGTATAAAATAAAACTTATACTTATTTTAATAAGGTTTTATATATATAATAACTCATTATAAAAAAGGGTTTTATCGAAATGCAATGTTGTTTTTATCAGCAGAAAAAATGTTTATCTTGTCAGTGGATGGATAAGCCCTATGATGCACAACTAGCAGAAAAACAAAATAATCTGTTACAACAATTAACTCAATTTAAGCCTAATGACGTTGTAGAGCCGTTTGCTAGTCATGAATTTGCTTTCCGTAATAAAGCAAAAATGGCTGTGTTAGGTACTGTTGAAAGACCTATTTTAGGAATACAAACAGATAATGAGATGGTCGATTTATGTGATTGTCCTCTTTACTCAAATAGTATGCAAAACATCCTAAAACTTGTTCGAACTTTCATCCGTAAACAGGGACTTGTACCTTATAATATTAATAAGCGAAAAGGAGAGTTGAAATTTGTTATTGTTACTGAAAGTAAAGAGAATAATACAAGCTGTTTTATGCTGCGATTTGTTTTAAGATCGCACAAACTTGTCGAAAAAATAAATAATTCTTTTAAACAATTACAAGATAAAATACAAAATTTAAAGGTAATTTCAATAAATATCCAACCTAATCATGCAGCTATTTTAGAAGGGGAAGAAGAGTTAGTTTTAACCGACACCTCATTTTTACCAATGACATTAAATGGCGTTCCTCTTTTCATTAAGCCTAAAAGTTTTTTTCAAACAAACAGTGATGTTGCCAGCAATCTTTATAAAACTGCAAGTGACTGGGTCACAAATTTATCTATTCACTCTATTTGGGATTTGTTCTGTGGTGTAGGTGGTTTTGGCTTAAGTTGTGTTAGTCTTGCTATTGAAAATCAAATCCAGCTAACAGGAATTGAAATTAGTCCAGATGCGATTGAATGTGCAACAAAATCAGCTAAAAAGTTAGGTTTTAAGCGGTTAACGTTTAAATCACTTGATGCTACCCAATACGCTATTACTGAGCAAGATATTCCAGATCTAGTACTACTTAATCCACCAAGACGAGGGGTTGGAAAAGTGCTTATGCAGTATTTAGAAAATATACAACCAAGCTATATTTTATATTCAAGTTGTAACTTAACCTCGTTAGTTGAAGATTTGATGTTGTTATCCAACTATCAAATCATGAAAGTGCAACTGTTTGATATGTTTCCCCATACTTCACATATGGAAGTCTTGGTTTTATTACAAAGAAAAGATAGATAATCTAATACAAAAGAGTGAATTGCATTTTTTTATCATTAAATTACAAATTATATCTAGTTTTTATTTTGGTGGTTGTTATAAATTAGACCATTGTTAATATCAAATTATGTTAATATAAAAAAATAAATAATTTCATTTAAGGAAGGCAAAATATGATTCCTGATGTTTCTAAAGCGCTTAACTGGTTAGAAAAACACTACACCATTTTACAAGGTATTCAACGGGGTGTTGAACGTGAAACTTTACGCATTTTGCCTGACGGGACATTGTCGAAAACTTCATTCCCCGCAAAAATTGGTGCAGCGTTGACTCATCCTTGGATAACAACTGATTTTGCTGAATCAATGCTAGAATTTATTACACCAGTTAATACCAATATCGATTATATGCTAACGTTTTTACGCGATCTTCATCGTTATGCTAGTGTAAATATTGATGATGAAATGATGTGGCCATTAAGTATGCCATGTTTTGTTGCCAATGAAGAAGATATTATTTTAGCTCAATATGGATCATCAAATGAAGGGCGTTTTAAAACGGTTTATCGAGAAGGTCTAAAAAACCGTTATGGTGCAATGATGCAAACCATATCTGGCGTTCATTATAATTTTTCATTACCCATGGCATTTTGGCAAGCAAGAGATGGTGTAAAAAATACAGAAGAGGGTAAAGCTGTTATTTCTGAAGGCTACTTTACATTGATTCGTAACTATTATCGCTTTGGGTGGGTTATTCCTTATTTGTTTGGATCATCACCATCGATGTGCTCCTCATTTATTCAAGATCCACAAAAAGCAAAAGCCTTTATTGAACAAACAAATGGTAACTGTTATTTGCCTTACGCAACCTCTTTAAGGTTAAGCGATATTGGGTATACTAATAATGCACAAAAACAACTAGGCATTACTTTTAATCATTTAGATAGTTATGTAGAAGGATTAAAACGAGCAACGCATACAAAATCAGCGGAATTTGCTAAACTGGGTATCAAAGTTGATGGTCATTATCGTCAATTAAACGATAATGTATTGCAGATTGAAAATGAATTTTATGGGCCAATTCGACCTAAAAGAGTCACAATGACTGGGGAGTCGCCGTCGGATGCACTTTTACGTGGCGGTATTGAATATATTGAAGTACGCGCATTAGATGTTAATCCATTTTCACCGGTGGGGATTACTGAAGAACAGATACGATTTATCGATCTATTTTTAATTTGGTGTGCACTAGCACCTGCGCCTGAAATGAGCAGTCAAGAACTTGAGTGTGCCAAGTTAAATTGGAATAGGGTAATAATGGAAGGACGAAAACCAGGGCTTGAGATCGGTATAGGTTGCAATAGCTATCGAGAACCTTTGGCCAAAGTTGGACACCAATTATTCAAAGATTTATTACGTGTTGCTGATGTTTTAGATCATCAAGATGACAAGCAGGGGTACCGTAATGTTTGTGAGCGTTTAGACTTAATGTTTGATCAACCTGAATTAACTTTATCAGCAAGAACACTACAAGCAATAAGTGATTTAGGTACAGCAAAATTTGGTTTAGCTTTAGCAAGCCAATATAAAAAACAGCTTATGGCAGAACCCTTAGCATTATTAACAGAAGGTGATTTTGTTCAACAACGCAATTTATCTATTGAAAAACAGAAGAAGAAGGAGCAGAGTGATACTTTAACTTTTGATGAATATTTGCGGAAAAATTGAACGATAAAAATGTTTAAAAAACGATATTATACGTTACGATATCAGGCAAGCAGCGAAGTTGAGTTGATCTTGCCTAATCAACCAATAATAGGTAATAAACCGTTAATTGAACATACATCATTTTCGATTTTAGTTTGGAATATTTTTAAACAAAAAAGATCTGATTGTATTGATATACTTCAACAATATGCTGATAAAGCCAAACTGATATTGTTGCAAGAAGCCCAAACAACACCACCATTACTTAATTTTATTTCACAATATAATAAAATTGCGGATCATGTCCCAGCATATTGTTTTAACGATATCTATGCAGGCGTAATGACAATTTCTGATTCATTACCCACTTCACTTTTTTCTTTTAGAGAAAAGGAACCACTTATCCGAGTTCCTAAATCTGCTTTGATTACTATTTATCCTATTAATCATTCCAAGCAACAATTATTAGTTGCGAATATTCATGCTGTAAATTTTAGCATTGGTATAAAAATATACCGGCAACAAATACGTATGCTATTAACTCGAATAAAAGAGCATAATGGCCCAGTTATTTTGGCTGGGGATTTTAATGCATGGAGCAAACAGCGAGTTGATTTGTTGTATAATCTTGTTCGTTCAATTGAACTTAAGCCTGTTAGTTTTTCTGTTGATATTCGAAAAAAATTTATGGGTAGGCCACTTGATTTTGTTTTTTATCGAGGATTACGACTTGATACAGCAGAAATTATTAGCACAACCACATCAGATCATAATCCTCTATTAGTAAGTTTTAGATTGGATTTGCATCCACAATATTAATCGTCAAAATATCACCTTCTTGGACACGAGCGTTTTTCAGATTATTCCATTGAAGTATGTCTGTTATTTTAACCCGATAATTTTGTGCAATAGAATATAAATTATCGCCAACTTTAACCTGGTAGGTTATCTGTTTTTTACCATTAGATTTTGCATTAGCTGTTAAAATAGAGTTTGTTTTTCTATTATCAATTGCACTATATTGAATGCTTGTCGTTGATTTAACTTCAAATGGCATATTGGTATGCGGTACATCTTGTAAAAGCTCGGTAACTTGATTTACCACTAAGTTTTCTGCTTTCAGTTTTTTAAATAACTCTTGAGCATGAATATATGGTACTAGTAAATGAAACGGACCATTGACTTTTTGCTGAACATAACCAGCGTTATATGTCATTAAATCATTCAACGGTAGGCCCGTATACTTAGCTACCTTAGCTAATGAGATATTTTTTGACATATCAATACGAACCAGCGAATTTTCATAATTACAATCAGGCAACTTAATACCATACCGTTTGTTATTTTTTACAACATCAATAATGGCTAAAATTTTAGGCACGTAGTGCATTGTTTCAGTTGGTAAATCAAGTGACCAATAGTTTGTCGGTAAACCATTCGCTTGGTTTTTTTCGATAGCTTTTCTGACTCGACCCTCACCAGCGTTGTAAGCCGCTAATGTTAATAGCCAATCGCCATTAAAACGATTGTTCAAGTTTTGCAATAACGAAATAGCTGAACTTGTTGAAGCAATAAGATCTCGTCGTCCGTCAAAATAACTATTTTGTTTAATTCCATACTCTTTAGCGGTAATTGGTACAAATTGCCACAAACCAGCCGCTTGCGCAGGTGAAGTTGCCAATGGATCGTAAGCACTTTCAATCAATGGAATTAATGCTAATTCAACAGGTAAATCGTTTTTTCTTAATTGATTAATAATGTAATAAACGTAAGGTTCCGAACGTAATGCAACAGTTTCAAATCCTTGTGGATTACGTAACAACCGCTCTCTTTCTGCTTTGATGCGACTATTTTCAGGTACTTTCACATCGATTTGAGTTAGCATGAATTGCCAAGGGTTTTGCGTGACAGAAGTGTGACTAATGCCACCACTCTTAATGCTACTAGTAACTATTGATTTTGAGTTAGATTTTTTATAGACGCTATTATTGTATTGATAGCCATGGTTCTGACAGGCGCTCAAAGATAAACATAACACTGTAAATATTAATAACTTTTTCATTAGTTTGTGATTTTTACTCAAATTAAGCTTGGCATTATACCTAAAAAATGTCTTTTTGGCTTCTAAAAAAAAGCAAAGAAATATAATTAATTGTTAAATTTAAATCTATTTTTTACTAATATTTATGCATTGTAAAAATAAGCTTATTTCTTTTCTTTAGACAAAATAGACAGTAATGTTACTGATTTTGTTGAAACCAAATCTAAATAGTCTTTAATGTTTTTATCATAGGGTAGCATTTGAGTTGCAAATGCTAAATTTAATAAGATATATTCATTAACTATGTAAATTAAAATATCGCCAGAAAAAATAAGCACGACTAAAAGCGTTGTGCTTAGGTACCGCTATTACGTCAAAGTTAAAATTACCAATAGAGGCTTTATCTTAATTAGTAAAATAATTAATCGGTATCATTGGGGGCGAAAATATCGGTGTTTAGATATTGTACTTTTTATTCACATTCCCCGTTTGTGGAATCAATATGGTGATAGTCAGTAAAATTTCAAGGGGAATATTTTATGTTTGTTAATATGATTAATCTTATTTCTGGCTTCTCAAAATTCAATAATATTAGCTAAATTGGTTAAAATTCAAATATAATTATCTTTAAAGCTAAAATGCAATAGATACATATTACGTTTTAGCTTTATTTAGGAAGAACCTACTTTAGAAGTAGATAAACTTATAAAAGTTGCATAAAAAAATTTTTTCATTAATTAATCTTGTATAGATTGTTCAAATACTGTGTCTTGCAAAGTAGGGGATTGAGCTTGTGTTTTTGCCATAATATCACAACGTTCATTTTCAATATGGCCGGCATGACCTTTAACCCAAATCCACTTAATTTTGTGAATTTGTACTAATTCATCAAGCTTTTTCCATAAATCGATATTTTTTACTGGTTGTTTGCTAGCTGTTTTCCAACCATTTTTTTTCCAACCGTTTATCCAATTGATAATTCCATTTCGCAAATACTGACTATCGGAATAGAGTTCAATTTGACAAGGTTGTTTTAATTGTTCTAAAGCAACAATGGCAGCTAATAATTCCATACGATTATTTGTTGTTTTAAAAAAGCCTTTCGATAATACTTTTTCGGTTTGCTTATATTTTAATATAGCAGCATAACCACCAGGACCAGGATTACCAAGACATGAACCATCAGTATATATTTCGATTTTTTTTAACATTTTTTATTTCTTTTATAACTATTTTAATTTATTTCGTATTCCAATTAAACGATAAATAGTATCACTCTAATTTATTTATAATTACTCTATAAATAAGTAAAATTGGTTGCTACTTTCACTTATGTAGGTATCAACATTAAAAGATTTTAGTGCTAGACTATACCATTAAAAACGTTTTTCCCCAATTGTTGATATAAAAAGAGAAGAAAGTGATACATAATTCTGCGCGACAAATTGTCTTAGATACTGAAACAACAGGTATGAATCAAAGTGGCAATAATCACTATGAAGGACATAAGATTATTGAAATTGGTGCCGTTGAAGTCATTAATCGTCGTTTAACTGGTAACCATTTTCATGTCTACATTAATCCAGAACGCTTAATTGATGAAGGTGCTTTTAAAGTTCATGGTATCAGTGATGAATTTGTTAAGGATAAGCCAATATTCAAAAATATAGCACATGATTTTATCAAATTTATTGATGGTGCTGAATTAATTATTCACAATGCCTCGTTTGATGTGGGATTTATGGATTATGAGTTTCGTCTTTGTGGACTGGATTTTAAAACTTCGGATCATTGTCTTGTTACTGATACCTTAGCTATGGCAAGGCGTCTGTTTCCAGGAAAACGTAATAACTTAGATGTATTATGTGAACGCTACCAGATTGATAACTCTCACCGAACATTGCATGGCGCATTATTAGATGCCGAAATTTTAGCCGAAGTTTATTTAGCAATGACTGGTGGGCAGACAACTTTATCTTTTAGTTCAGAGGATAATAACTCATCTACATCCGAATCTAATGTAATAAAAAGAGTTGAACGCCATGGTGTGCCTTTAAAAGTAATTAAGGCAACAGAATATGAACTTTCTGAACATGAATCGGTTTTAAAAAAAATTGATAAAAAATGTGGTGGAGCATTGTGGAATTTGAATTAATGATTGTTTTATATTCAGTTGAACATTTATTTATAGAATTTTATTGACGTGAATAAAAATAATCTTTAATATCATGCCTACTTTAATGCTCTAACATTAAAGCTATCAAAAAAGCGGAGCGGTAGTTCAGTTGGTTAGAATACCTGCCTGTCACGCAGGGGGTCGCGGGTTCGAGCCCCGTCCGTTCCGCCAATTCATTAAGAATATCAATCGATTAAAGCACTCCACGAAAGTGCTTTTTTTATTGCAATACTTTTTTTATCTGTTTGTGGTGTTTTCTGATAATTCATTTCCTATGCTAGTAAGAATCTTGAGCGTTCTTTATTTCTGTGCTACTAAGCAAATATGAGTATTGGTTATAATTTTATTGTTAAACTATTCCTGATTATTTTAAATAAAAAACAGGGCATAGTGCCCTATACTAGAAATATTTATCAAATTAAAGATTCTTTTTGATTTCTATCGCAAGGAGCGGATTCCACATAGCACCAGTTGCACTCATAACCGCATCAGCACCACTTTTTATAAATTGATGATAATGTTCACTAGAACTAACACCACCAACGCCTACAATAGCAAATTTTAGATCCATTTCCTGACGATATTTAGCTAAACGGCTCACCATATCTAAACCAGCCCAACGGATTGCATCACCACAAACTCCACCTTCTTTTCTATTTTCGCCTAATGCAGGATGACCATGAGCATCAACAGGTTTTGCAGATAACGTGTTAATAGTACTTAAACCATCAATAATGGATCCTACTCGATTGAGTAATGATATAATTTTTTCATCATCAGCAAAATAAGCTAGTTTTAAAATAAGTGGACGATCGGGAACAGCCATTTTAATTTCATTAACAATTCGTTCAACTTTATCAATATCAAAGCAAAGTAATTTACTAGCCCCTTCATTCGGGCAGCTTAAATTTGCCTCAAGAATAGGTGCATTGGTTTCCCGAACTAATTTTGCTGCTAAAGCATAATCTTTTTCAATTTCACCGTTACCTTGTGTACCTTGAAAACTACCAATAACACATTGACCGTGCCCTGCTGATTTGACGGCATCAGCCATATCAGGTTGCCAGACATCTGGAGCAAAAGAAGGAACGCCAAAAGAGTTAGTTATTGATAATGGTTGGCTGTAATTGGTATCAGCTAATACCGTATCTAAGTTACACGATAATTTACCGTTAGGGTGAACTGATAAAACATTAGGTAATGGATGGCATTTATGTAGTTTAGTTCTTACTGTTTTATATACACATAAGTCGAATCCATAAGCAAAAGCAGCTTTGATATAGTTTGCATTTAATAGTGGGCCTGCAGGTTGACCAAATGGTAAATTAACCTCAACATTTAAAAATTTTGAAGGTTTTATTGATACTTGTTGTGCTTTATCTAATTGCCTAAAAAGTCCAAATGGTCCTTGAGCATAATTTTCTTCGTAGCTTATACTTGGATCATAAAAAGGTGTTAAAGATTTCATATTGCCTCCTAACTGTACGTGTTCTCAACGTAGAATTGATTATTAACCTTGCAATGAAAATAGAAATAAAAAAGTTTTTTTAAACCAAAAAAAAATCCTCCATGAAGGAGGATTAAAAATAGGATAAATAGAAAATCGAAAGTTGATCTTAATCTGTTAGCTAGTATTACAAACATTACGATGTTCTCTTTGCCTTATATTTCAAGGTATTCTATCTCAATAAATTTAAAGTTCAACATAAAAATTACAAAAAAATATAACTAAATGAAAAAGTTACAGTGTTTTTTTTTAGATTTTTAATGATATATCCGATACTTTAAAAACGATAAAATATCAAAAATCGGTAAAATCTTATTTTATTAATATCAATAATTTTCTAATTGATTAATAAAACTAAAAAATTTATGTCGAAAAAATGATACTTATCATTACTCAATACTGATGAAACTAATCTAAGTGGAGAATGACTATTGGTAATGTTATCATCGTTGATAACTATAAAGATTAAATGATAATGGTTAGGTATGAAAAAATGAGAAATGAAAATATTTTTAAGCCATTAACTTTGCCTAATGGTGTTGAACTTAAAAATCGCATAATGATGGCACCAATGACAACTTGTTCTGGTTTTTATGATGGTTCTGTTACGCATGACTTGATTGAATATTATCGAGCAAGATCAGGATCAATTGGCACCATTATTGTCGAATGTGGATTTGTTGATAATAAAGGGTTAGCATTTCCTGGTGCTATTGGTTTAAATAGTGATGATAAGATTGAAGGGTTAGCAAAAATAGCGCAAGCCATCAAAGAAAAGGGTTCGAAAGCGGTTATTCAAGTTTATCATGGTGGAAGAATGGTGGAGCCTAAACTTATCGGAGGCCAATCGCCAGTTGGACCTAGCGCTATTGCGGCCCCACGTCCAAATGCCCCCACTCCAATTGAATTAACAGCGGCAGAAGTAGACGACATGATTGATAAGTTTGGTCAAGCTGTACGTCGAGCGATTCAAGCTGGCTTTGATGGTGTAGAGATTCATGGCGCTAATACTTATTTAATTCAGCAATTTTATTCACCTAATTCAAATCAAAGAAATGATAAATGGGGAGGGAACCGTGATAATCGTACGCGATTCGCGCTTGCTGTTTTAGATATTACCCACAATATGGTTAAGCAATATGCAATATCTAAATTTATTGTTGGATACCGTTTTTCTCCTGAAGAATTAGAAGTTCCAGGAATTCGTTTTGATGACACAATGTATTTGCTTGAAAAATTGGCTGCAAAAGGACTTGATTATATTCATTTTTCAATGGGCGATACGCTTAGACCATCAATTGTTGATACACAAGATCCGACTCCATTAATTAAAAAATATGTGACAATGCGTTCTGCAACATTAGCAAAAATTCCCGTTGTAGGTGTTGGTAATGTAGTTAATCAAAGTGATGTGGATGATGCGATTGAGCATGGTTATGATTTAGTTGCTGTAGGACGTGCTTGTATTGCTTATCCTGATTGGGTTGACCGTATTGAAAAGGGGGAGAAATTAGAATTATTTATTAATAGTGATAAGCGTGAAACACTTAATATTCCAGAACCTTTATGGCGCTTTTCTCTTGTCGAGAGTTTGATTCGTGATGTGAATCTTAATGTAAAAAAATTCAAACCTGGTCATTATCAAGAAAAAGTTAATGATGAGGCTTATGAGTTTTTAATTAATGTTGAGCTAGGTAAAGATTTTATAAAAGATATGCAATTAATTAATGCCCAAAATTTTGATAATGAAGTTTTGGATAATTTTGCTGAAATTAAACATAGGATTATTGACTCAAATAGCTCACATGTTGATGCAATTTCTGGCGCAACAACACAATGTGAAGCGTTTAAAAAAGCCGTAACCAAAGCGATGGCAAGATCTAATAAAGAAGCGATTATTGCCGAAGGTGGTGATCCTAATGATCGAGCTTTTGATGTTGTGGTCGTTGGTAGTGGTGGAGCAGGGCTTACTGCTGCGATTCAAGCTCATGATCTTGGTGCAAGTGTCGTTATTGTTGAACAAATGTCTGTAATAGGTGGTAATACTAATAAAGCCTCAGCGGGTATGAATGCGGCTGAAACCAAATTCCAAAAACGAAAAGGGATTGTTGATAGTAAAGATCTATTTTATCAAGAAACCATGACCGGAGGTAAAAACAAAAATAATCCTGATTTACTTCGTTATTTTGTTGAAAATGCACCAGATGCGATTAATTGGTTAGATGATAATGACATTGAACTTAGTGGGATTACTACAACGGGGGGAATGAGTATTGATCGGACTCATCGACCAGAAAGTGGTGCTGCTGTTGGTGGTTTCTTAATTAGTGGTCTAGTTAAAAATATTAATAAACGAGGTATTGAAGTTATACTTGATACTGCTGTGACTGAAATTGTCACCGAGCATCATAAAGTGACAGGGGTTAAAGTTTCAGAAGAAGACGGTTCGATCCATTTAATAAAAGCTAAGGCAGTTATTATTGCAACTGGTGGATTTAGTGCCAATACCGCAATGGTTGAAAAATATCGTCCTGACCTTAAAGGATTTGTGACCACTAATCATAAGGGTGCAACTGGTTCTGGAATTGTGATATTAGAAAAATTGGGTGCTGGAACCGTCGATATGGGTGAAATTCAAATCCATCCAACGGTTGAACAGACAACGTCTTATTTAATTTCTGAATCCATCCGTGGTGGTGGAGCGATTCTGGTATCGAAAAAAGGTCAACGATTTGTTAATGAACTTGATACAAGGGATAAAGTATCAGCTGAAATTATTAAATTACCTGAACATTATGCTTATATTTTGTTTGATCAGCAGGTTCGTGATGAAAACAGAGCCGTTGAAGAGTATGTTGCAAACGAGCTTGTTATTCAAGCAAATACTCTTGAAGAATTAGCACAAAAGCTATCGATTGATGGCGACGCATTAGTTAAAACGGTTGAACGTTACAATCAGTTTACGTCAACTAAGCATGACCAAGACTTTGGCAGAATAACAGGCATGCGCCATCCGATCAAAAAAGGGCCTTTTTATGCAATAAAAATCGCACCAGGTGTGCACCACACGATGGGAGGAGTCACTATTAATACCCAAACACAAGTGTTGAATACCGATAAACATGTGATTCAAGGTGTATTTGCTGCCGGCGAAGTCGTAGGTGGTGTTCATGGGGCTAATCGTATTGGTGGCAATGCTGTCGCCGATATCATTATATTTGGTATGCAAGCAGGTAAAAAAGCGGCTGATTATATTAAACACTAATTTGTTACAACTATTTTGAGCTTGTTTAGCATGGTAAATGTAAACTATGAATACACTCAACATTTAATAGGAACAACGGTTTCATTAATGCTTTTTGAGCCTAATGAAACCGCAGTGCAAGCTGTTTTTCAAACCATAAAAATGCTTGAGGATAAACTGACCGTTAACAGGTCATCATCAGAAGTTATGTCTATTAATTTAGCTGCGGGACACCACCCCGTTATAGTGAGCCGTTCTGTTTTTTCTTTGATTGAACAAGCGCAAAAAATAAGTCTATATTTTAATAGTTGCTTTAATTTTGCTATTGGTCCCTTAGTTAAACTTTGGAAAATTGGTTTCAATGGTTATCAAGTTCCATCTGCTAAGTTAATTAGAGAAAAACTGTTGTTAATTGATCCTAAAAATATTGAACTTGATGCAAATACATATTCTGTTTTTTTAAGAAAACCGGGAATGGAAATTGATTTAGGTGCAATTGCTAAAGGATATATTGCTGATGTTGTCAAATCAATTTTACACCAACATCAAGTGTACAAAGGTATCATTAACTTAGGTGGTAATGTATTAACATTAGGCTCATCTTTAACAGATGGTAACGGCTATTGGCACATAGGATTAAGAAAACCATTTTCCACTAATGGAAAACTATCTGGAATTATAAAAGTTAAAGATAAATCAGTTGTCACATCGGGCATTTATGAGCGTTTTTTTATACAAAATGATCGTCTTTATCATCACCTATTAAATCCTCAAACAGGTTATCCATTAAATAATGAATTAGAAAGCGTAACTATCATTTCAGATTCTTCATTAGAGGGTGATATTTACTCAACCGTCTTTTATGGATGGGGAGTTGATAAAAGCAGACAATACTTGCAAAAGCATCAAAACTTGTCGGCTATCTTTTTGTTAAAAAATAAAACAGCCATATTAGTAAACCCCGATAATTTTATTTTTCAACAAATTGATACTCAATATCAAATAAAAACTGATTAAAATTAAATTTTTGATTAAAAATGTTTCAGAAAAAATACTGATTTTATTGATATTTTTTCCTTGGATTTGTTTAATGTATTTTAATTCAAAGGAAACTAATTTCAATAAAAAGCTGTCAGAAAAGGTATTGATTTTATTGAGGTTTTTATGCTGATGTTAGTGCGATAAATTTGGCCAATAATAGTATGAAGAGTAGCATAATTGTAACAGAATTAAACCTTAACTTATTAAAATATTTAAATTTAAAAGGAAAATACTATGAATTTAGTAAAGAAACCTCCAGTGAAATGGCCTGCGCTCATCATTATTGCGGCAATTTCCGCGTTACTTTGGTTATATGTCTCACCACCAGAAGGTATTAGCCAAGAAGGTTGGCAAACGAGTATTATTTTTGTTGCTACCATAGCTTGCATTGTGGCTGAAATAATGCCAATTGGGGCAATTGGTTTATTAGCAATTACCGTTTTTGCCGTATTAAGACCATCTGGTGCAACCTCCGCAACTGAATCGATAAAAATCTCGTTAAGCGAATTAAATAGTAGTCTTATTTGGCTGATTGTGATTGCTTTCATGATCGCTCGTGGTTTTATCAAAACTGGTTTGAGTAAACGCATTGCATATTATCTTGTTAAAATGTTGGGTAAAAATACATTGGGGCTTGCTTATGGTTTATCTGTCACTGATATTGCATTGGCACCAGCTATTCCAAGTACCACGGCGCGTGCAGGTGGTGTAATATATCCAATAGCAGAGGCTTTAGCCATTAACTTTAATTCAAATCCTAAAGATGAATCAAGAAATCGTATTGGTACCTTTTTAATGCTAACAATTAGTCATATGAATGACATCACCTCAGCAATGTTCTTAACGGCATTTACTGGCAACTTATTAGCCGCTAAATTAGTCACCACATCGCTAGGTATTACACTAGGGTGGGGGCAATGGTTTGTAGCAGCTATTGTGCCATGTTTAGTTTCATTTGTTGTGATTCCTTTGGTAATTTATTTTCTAACTAACCCAGAACTAAAAAGAACTCCAGAAGCACCAAAATTAGCTGCTGAAGAATTAAAAAAAATGGGGTCAATTACAGTTAAAGAAATCATTATGGGGAGCACTGTTTTTTTATTATTAGTACTTTGGATTTTTGGCAAAAATATTGGTATTGATTCAACAACTACAGCCTTTATTGGTTTGGCCATTTTAATCTTAACTGGCGTATTAAGTTGGGATGATATAAAAGGTGAAAAAGCGGCTTGGGACACATTAATTTGGTTTGCGGCATTACTTATGATGGCAGCCCAAGTAAATAAATTGGGTGTAACTAAATGGCTTGGTGACACAATAGGTAGTGCTGTAAAAGGTCATCTAGGCGAAAGTAGTTGGGTGTTGGTCTTAATTATTTTATGTGTTGCTTATGTTTATTTACACTACTTTTTTGCGAGTGGGAATGCTCATATTGCCGCACTATTTCCCGTATTTTTATCTGTTTCCATTGCCCTAGGTGTACCACAACTCATCGCCATTTTTGCATTAGTTATTTGTACTAATTACTTTGGTTCAATTACTCAATTTGCAAATGCGAGAAATCCATTATTATTTGCAGAAGGCTTTGTGCCAGTAAAAACATGGTGGAAAGTGGGGTTCATTTGTAGTGTTGTGAATCTAGTAATTGTCTTTACTGTCGGTATTTTGTGGTGGAAGATCATTGGTCTTGGTTAATAACAAGTAGATAATTTTATTCTTAATATTGTAATACCGCCACCCTAGTTGGCGGTATTTTTATGTGTTTCTATTGTTAACTAATTACAATCGATAGTTTCCAATCATTGACGGTTTTCCAATATTTTTGTTCTTGCTCCAAATCAAGCAATATTAATTTGTTATTTTCAACAAAATCTTGATTAATTTCTAAAGTCACATTAGTGAGTTTATTTTTTAATAATTTTAATTGAAATGCCTGTAAATCAATTTCAGGATTTCTTTGATTATTGATTAGTATAGACAATCTTAAAATCTGCATTAACGATATGATATGCTTGTATTCAAATAAACTAAAATAAGGTATTGCATCAATATTTATCGACTTTCTATGGTAACGGACAAGAGTAGATAACAGTAACTGCTGTTCTTCATTAAATCCAGGTAAATTACTGTTTTGTAAGATATAACTTGAATGCTTATGGATCGAAGAAAAGTTGATTTTTAATCCAACTTCATGCAACTGAGCAGCCCAATATAAAATAGATTCAAGATTAGGGGGAATAGTCATTGATGCTTGTTGTTGCCATTGTGAAAATAAATATTTTGCAGTTTTAACCACTTGCTTAGCATGACGTTTATCTATGTTGTAATGCTCAGAAAGCGATTGTGCGGTATTTTGCCTAATATCTTGGTAATTAGGGCCGTCGATCAATTCGTAAAATACGCCTTCTCGTAATGCACATGGGCTAAATTGTAAAGCCTCTAATCCAAGTGCATTAAAAACACCACTAAATATAGCCAGTCCGCTAACAAATACGTTTTTTCTTTCTTTGGAAAGTGAAGGATAGTCAATATCATAAAAATAATCGAATTCTAAAACATAACTAATTAAATCATCTAACCTTTTCGGTGTAATAATGCCATCGCTAACACCAAGATCCAACAATATCTGATAAATTGATTTTATGGTTCCCGATGTGCCAAATGCGGCAGTAATATTCAATTTTTTTATTGCATTAATCATACCTTCAATTTGTTGTTCTGCAGCAAGTTTTGCCTGTTGAAAGGAAGTAGCGTTAATTTTTTGTTCATGAAAAAAACGTTTTGTATAAGTGACACATCCCATGGGACGGCTAGCAACGATCACGGGGTTTAAATCATTTCCTTTTCCTATTGCAATTTCAGTTGATCCACCGCCAATATCAATGACAAATTTTGTATCAGTTGACGATGTTGATTCAGCAGTCATTGTACCTAAATAAACAAGACGAGCTTCTTCTTGACCTGAGATAATTTCAATAGGGAAAGGGAATACCTTAGCTGCAGCTGTTAAAAATTCATGCCTATTTTTTGCTACTCGTAATGTATGAGTTGCAACGACCCGAACATGTTCAGGAGGGAATCCATTTAATCGCTCAGCAAATAATGAAAGACATTCCACACCTCGCATTATGCTTGATTCACTCAATTTGTTATTAGCATTAAGCCCTGTTGCTAGGTGTATATTTTTTTTATTTTTATAAATAATCTGTATTGCACCATTAATGATCCGGGCAATTACCATATGGAAGCTATTTGAACCAAGATCGACTACCGCATATTCATTGAATTTATTCATTTTAAAGTCCTTATGCAAATGATTCTAACTGCTTCAAATAATCATAAATGGCATATTGGGCTCTAATTTTTTTCTTATTCCCTCTTTGCACATAATTATTTGTTGCATCTTTATCAATGATGCGTGCTTTGACATTATCATTGCACTGTATGTCAAAAATACTATGGATAGTTGATTTTATTATTGAGTCAAAGATTTTTACGCCCACTTCAATACGATTATCGATATTACGAGGCATCCAATCTGCAGAGGAGATGTAAGTGTCTTTTTTTCCTTCATTTTCAAAAATATACACACGAGCATGTTCTAAAAATTGATCCACAATACTGGTCACATAAATATTTTCGCTTAAATTAGGTATTTGTGGCACTAATACACAAGTACCGCGCACAATTATTCTAATTTTCACACCAGCACAAGATGCACGGTAAAGTTCGTCGATCATTTCTTTATCGGTAATGGCGTTAAGTTTTAGATAAATTCCTGACTTTTTACCTGCTTTGGCATTGCTTATTTCGCGTTCTATAAATTCATTGAATCGTAATCGCGTATTTTGTGGTGAGACAAGTAAATGATTGAAAGCGACTGGTTTAAATGGATTTTCAATAAAATTAAAGACTTTTTTGACTTCTTCGGTAATAGCAGGATCTGCCGTTAACAGTGAAAAGTCTGTATAAATTCGTGCAGTTCTTTCATTAAAGTTACCTGAACCAATATGAGCATAGCGAACAATTTCATCGTTTTCTTTACGATCGATCAAAAATAATTTCGCGTGAATCTTGAGTTTTGGTTGTGAATAAATAACTTTAATACCACTGCTAATTAGTCGCTTTGCCCATTTTATATTGGCTTCTTCGTCAAACCGTGCTTGTAATTCGACAACTACGGTAACTTTTTTACCATTATTGGCCGCATTAATTGCAGCGTGAATAAAGCGTGAGTCTTTGGCTACTCGATAAATGTTCATTCGAATATGTGTAACTGAAGGATCAAACGAAGCTTGTCGCATGATTTCTAGAACATGGCCAAAAGAGTAGTAAGGGTAATAGAGTAATACATCTCGATCTTTAATCGCATCAAATGCATTACGAAATTGTTTAAATCGATTATAACTTAAGTTTGGGATTTTTTTATTTAATAGGCTCTTTTGTCCAAAATCAGGGAATTTAACAAGATCTTTAAAATTAGGATAACGCCCTCCAGGCATTGCATCTTGTTCAGTTAATCGTAATTTATTGATCAATAATTCAAACAACGCTTTGGGCATGTCTTTTTGATAAGTAAAACGTACTGGCTGTGCGGTTAAGCGTTGTTTTAGGCCTTGGGACATCAGTTCAAGTAAACTGTCTAACTCTGTATTTAATTCGTATTCAGCATCTCTATTGATGTTAATTGAATAAGCATTTAATTCTTTGGCATCAAAAAACACTTTAAAAATATCGGATAAACAGTAGCGCAGTATGTTGTCAAGAAAGATGATGGACTTATTTTTAGTTGATACTTCTGACGGTAATAATACAAAACGAGGAATATTATCTGTCGGTAGTTCAAGTAGTGCATAACTGATGCTATCCTCACAAATAATTTCTACAGCTAAATAGGCATGATCATCTTTTAAAAATTGAATAAGTTCAGTGTGACTATCAAGTAAAATAGGGGTAATGTATTGTCTAAGATTTTGTTTATAATAATTTTTTATCCAATTTTCTTGATATGATGAGAGCTGTCTTTCGTTAATCAAAAAGATTTGATTTCTAGCCATTTCCAATAACAATTCATTATAGAGTTGGTCAAACTGTAATTCTAATTGTATAACTTTTTGATTTACTTGGCGCAATAAGTTTTTAGCATTAGAAGAAGAATGAGCTTGTTCTTGTTCTATAAGTACATATTTTTTTAAGTTAGCAAACTGTACTTTATAAAATTCATCAAGATTACTTGAGTATATGCCTAAAAAATGTATTCTCTCAATAAGAGGATTACTCTTATCTGCGGCTTCTTGTAAAACTCGCTGATTGAAAGATAACCAGCTAAGCTCTTTAGGTAAATGGACTTTTTCTTCAATCATGT
Source organism: Gilliamella sp. ESL0254 (assembly GCF_013344985.1). Lineage (NCBI taxonomy): Bacteria > Pseudomonadati > Pseudomonadota > Gammaproteobacteria > Orbales > Orbaceae > Gilliamella > Gilliamella sp. ESL0254. The sequence goes on along the minus strand of NZ_JAAEDU010000001.1, from coordinate 740,230 downwards.
TAGTCTTTTAAATTTTATTAACAATATTTTATACAGAATAACTTATGTGAAAAAAAAAGCTAGCAGATAGCTAGCTTTTATTTTATATAGATTGGAAATTTAATGTTTAGATACGGTGGACTGATGTTGTGTTAGTGGTTCCACTCGGTACTAGCGCACCAGAAACCATCACAATGATATCGCCCTGTTTTAAGCCACACACTTTTAAAGCCATCTCTTTACCTAAACGATAAAAATCGTCCGTTGAGTTAATTGAATCAATCAAAATAGGTTCCACGCCTTTAGTAACTGCTAATTGATTTACCGTTTTTTGACTTGATGAAAGCGCTAAAATCCGAGCTCTTGGGAAGTAATGACGAACTTCACGAGCTGATTTACCACTACGTGTTGCAACAACAATTAATGGCGCATTTAAACGTTCAGCAATTTCTACAGCACCACAGCATACAGCGGCTGTTATGCTTAATTTTTCTTCTTTGGATGTTAATTCTAATGAGGCAGGAATTGTTTTATCAGTGCGTTTACAGATAGTTGCCATAACATTGACTGTTTCAAGTGGATATTTACCTTTAGCACTTTCACCAGATAACATCACAGCATCAGTTCCATCAATAATTGCATTAGCCACATCGCCAGCTTCAGCACGAGTAGGACGTGGATTTTTGATCATTGAATCAAGCATTTGTGTTGCAGTTATAACTGGTTTAGAAGCTTTATTACATTTTTTGATCATCATTTTTTGAGCAAAAATAACTTCTTCAACTGCAATCTCAACACCTAAATCTCCACGAGCAACCATTATACCATCAGAAGCTTCAAGAATTTCATCAAAATTATCTAAACCTTCTTGGTTTTCAATTTTAGAGATGATTTTTATGTCTTCTCCACCATGAGCTTTTAAGTGAGCACGAATATCTTCAACATCAGAACGTTTCCGAATAAATGATGCAGCAATAAAGTCAACGCCTTGTTCACAACCAAAAATAAGGTCGTTTTTGTCTTTTTCTGCAAGTGCTGGTAGCTTAATTGAAACTCCCGGTAGATTAATACCTTTATTTTCACCTAGATCACCATTATTTAAAACTGTACAGATAACTTCGTTACCTTTGATTTCTTTAACGTCCATGGCAATTAAGCCATCATCAACAAGCACACGATTACCTGGTTTAAGGTCATGGGCAAATCCTTCATAAGTGACGGCTACTCGTTGAGAATTTCCAACAACTGTTTTATCTGTTGTAAAGGTAAATGTTTGACCGGCTACAAGTGATACATCATTACCGCCTTCTAGTTTAATTGTACGGATTTCAGGTCCTTTAGTATCTAGCATTATAGCTGCTTTTAAACCTGTTTCTTGCATTACTTCTCGTAAGTTTTTTATACGGTTGCCGTGCTCTTCATAATCACCATGTGAAAAGTTTAAACGCATCACATTCATGCCTGCATTTAATAATTTTGCTAACATTTCTTTTGATTCAGATTTTGGCCCGATGGTACAAACAATTTTTGTCTTTTTCATAATAGTATCTACTTAGTAATTTATTTAATGTTAAAGTTTTTAATCAATCTAAAAATTCGATAAACCAGTATTACGCAAAAAAAAACCAATGACAAAGCATTGGTAATATTATTGGTAAAAGAATTTTTTGTAGCTTTAAACCGCTACCCAAGTTGCACAAGTCATTTGAAGAATATAATAATTTCATCAATAAGTTAAATCCTTTAAAAATTGCTCTTATTATATTCTTAACGGTATTTTAAATAAAGGTTTTTATCTTAAATTTATTTTATTGTTTTGTAAAATAATTGAACTCTAGCAACTTAACAAAACGATTTGTGTCTAATATATAAAAAAAAACGAAACATTAGAGTTACATTAGATCCTTAAGTTGGTAGATTAGCTCGTTTTCGTGGTTCTTTAAGGTCAATTGATTATTGCTTAAATTGATTTCAGCACCACTAGTAATTAATTGATCAATAATATAATCTAATTGATTTAATTGATCATCATTACAAAGCATTTTGGTCATTGCAACTGTGCCTTTAATGTTGTTTTTATCTAAAATAACTTGACCTGAAAACTGGTTACACATTTTGCCTGTGATAGTCATTTTTTCACTGAATATAAGCTGGGCTTGCTCATCTAATGGAATATGCTGACCATTTGCACTAATTAATACAAAACGATGATGCATAAGATCAGTATCTTGTATCTTACTCGATTTATGGCATCCAGACATAACCAAAGCAACAGTAAATAGCGAAATTATCAATAATGTTTTTTTCATATGAACTCCTAATGATAGGTTAAATTTGCTATAATTAAATCTAATTATGACGTTAATTAAAAATATCTGATTCTCTATGTTACCTCAAGACCGATTAAAATACCTTGATTCAATGACTTTCTTAGATAAGCACAAAATAATAAAAATTGCCCAAAAAAGTCAAACTATAGCTAATATAGATTCTGCTATACAAAATGCTAAGTTACATTACCAAGCTAGAATAGAATCATTACCAAAGAACATTGATTTTCCAGATAATCTACCTGTTGTTGAAAAAAAACAAACAATTTATGACGCAATTAAGCATCATCAAGTGGTCATAATCGCAGGAGAAACAGGTTCAGGAAAAACCACGCAAATTCCTAAAATCTGTCTAGAGTTGGGTTTAGGCGTCAAGGGATTTATAGGTCATACCCAACCAAGGCGGTTAGCCGCACGTTCAGTAGCTAATCGTATTGCAGATGAGTTGAAAACAGAAATAGGGCAATTAGTTGGTTTCAAAGTCAGATTTTCTGATCATGTTAGTGAAACAACACTGATTAAATTAATGACTGACGGTATATTGCTTGCTGAAATTCAAAAAGATAAACTTTTATTACAATACGATACCATTATTATTGACGAAGCGCATGAACGTAGCTTAAACATTGATTTTATTTTAGGCTACCTTAAGCAATTATTACCTAAACGTCCAGACTTGAAGGTTATAATTACATCGGCAACGATTGATGTGGAACGTTTTTCTAAACATTTCAACCAAGCACCAATTATTGAAGTGTCTGGTCGTACCTATCCAGTTGAAGTTAGATATCGTCCTTCAATATTAGATAGAGATGATACTTGCAACGATAAAAATAGTGATTTTCAATCCATCGTAGATGCGATTGATGAACTTTCAGCTGAAAGTGATGGTGATATACTTATTTTTCTAACTGGTGAAAGAGAAATTCGAGATCTTGCCGATACACTTAATAAATTGGATCTTCGTCATACTGATATCTTACCATTATATGCAAGATTATCAGCATCAGAACAAAATCGAATTTTCCAATCGCATACTAAAAGGCGAATAGTTCTAGCAACAAATGTGGCAGAAACATCGTTAACGGTGCCTGGAATTAAATATGTTATCGACACGGGTTTAGCTAGGATTAGCCGCTATAGTTATCGCACTAAAGTTCAACGTTTACCGATTGAACCAATATCTCAAGCTTCAGCTAACCAACGAAAAGGGCGTTGTGGACGAACTTCAGATGGTATCTGTATCCGGTTATATGATGAAAAAGATTTTTTATCTCGTCCTGAATTTACCGATCCTGAAATTTTACGTACTAATTTAGCATCAGTAATATTACAGATGACTTCGTTAGGGTTAGGTGACATTGCGGCATTTCCTTTTGTTGAAGCACCTGATGCAAAATATATTCGTGATGGTATCCGATTGTTAGAAGAACTTGGTGCAATATTTACTAAACATCATCGATATCATTTAACTGAAATAGGACAAATTTTAGCGCAATTACCCATCGATCCAAGGTTGGCCAGAATGCTGGTTGAAGCAAGGCGATTAGGTTGTACTAAAGAAATTATGATAATTACGGCAGCTTTGTCAATCCAAGATCCAAGAGAAAGACCTTTTGATAAACAGCAAGCCTCGGATGAAAAACATCGTCGTTTTGTTGATAAGGAATCTGATTTTATCTCTTTGATTAATTTGTGGAATTATATTAAAGAACAACAAACCATATTATCTGGAAATCAATTTAGACGATTGTGTCAGAAAGAATTTTTAAACTACCTTCGGATTCGAGAATGGCAAGATGTTTATACACAAATTAGACAAACCATTAAACAATTAGCATTCCCTATAAATAGTAAAGCAGCAGATTATAATTCATTACATGTTTCATTACTAAGCGGTTTATTATCCCATATCGGAATGAAAGAGCTTGAAAAGCATGAATATATTGGTGCACGTAATATTAAATTTGCAATTTTTCCTAATTCGGCACTTTTCAAAAATCAACCTAAATGGTGTATCGCAAGTGAACTGATAGAAACCAGCCGGCTATGGGGAAGGACGGTAGCTAAAATTGAAGCGGAATGGATTGAGCCCATAGCAAAACATTTGGTGAAATATAGTTATAATGAACCAAAGTGGTCTAAAAAACAGGGGACAACTATTGCAAATGAAAAAGTGACATTATTTGGTTTACCTATTGTTGCTAGTCGAATGGTGAATTATAGTAAAATAGATCCTGAATTAAGTCGTTCTCTATTTATTCGTCACGCTTTGGTTGAAGGTGATTGGTTTACCAACCATCAGTTTTATAAAAAAAATAAAAAATTGATTAATGAAGTTGAAGATCTTGAGCATAAATCTCGCCGGCAAGATATTTTAATAGATGATGATGAACTTTTTAATTTTTATGAAAAGCGAATAGATAAATCGGTTGTGTCATCTAAACATTTTGATGTTTGGTGGAAACAAAAACAGAAATCAGATCCTGATTTTCTTAATGTTGAGAAAGAAATGCTGATCAAACAATCAGCACAACAGGTTAATTTAAATGACTTTCCTGATTTTTGGAATCAAGATAATTTGAAATTAGCACTAAGTTATCAATTTGATATCGGACATAAACGTGACGGTGTCACGATAAAAATACCTCTTAATCTATTAAACCAAATCAAAAATAGGGGATTTGATTGGCTAGTACCTGGTTTTAGAAAAGATTTAATTATTGCATTAATTAAATCATTACCTAAATCATTGCGCCGAAATTTTGTTCCAGCACCAAACTATGCTGATGCATTTTTGAGTAGAGGTATTTCAACGAATCAACCTTTACTTGAAAGTTTAGAAACCGAATTTCACAAAATGACAGGTGTAAAAGTTGCCCCTGAAGATTGGCAATTGGAGCAAATTCCTGACTATTTGAAGATGACTTTTAGCATTGTTGATAGTAATAATAAAGAAATTGCTGTAAGTAAAGACCTAGTTTTACTAAAAGAAAAACTCAAAAATCAACTCCAACAAGCATTTTCATCTTTAACAATTAAGAAAACGGTTCAAATTGAACAAAATAATTTAACAGAGTGGAATTTCGGCTCTTTGCCTAATATCTATGAAGAAAATCATAAAAATTATACGATTAAAGCTTATCCAGCAATCATTGATAATCAACATTCTGTAAGCATTAAGTTAGTCGATAATCAAGATGAGCAACAAAGACTTACAAAACTAGGGCTAAGACGCTTGCTTATACTCAATATACCATCACCAATCAAGTACTTACATGAAAAATTACCAAATAAATCTAAATTAGGCTTATACTTCAATTCTTTTGGTACGGTACTGAGTTTAATTGATGACTGCATTGCTTGTGGTGTTGACTATTTGATTGAAAAAAATGGTCAGGTAATTCAAAACCAAGATAATTATGAGGCATTATTGGATTATACCAAAAGTCATATTAATGATGTTGTGGTTGATATTGCCAAAACAGTTGAGTCCATTTTGACTTTATATTACAACATCGGTAAAAAGTTAAAGGGGCGAATTGATATATCATTAGCTTTTGCTTTATCTGATATAAAAAAGCAAATGGATCATCTTATTTATAAAGGCTTTGTTGCACAATCAAGCTATAAGAGACTACCAGATATCAATCGTTATTTATTGGCGATTGAAAAAAGAATTGAAAAACTAATGTTGAATACCACTAAAGATAGGCAGTCGATGAATATAATTGATGAAGTTGAAGTTCAATATGAAAAATGGGTGAATAGCTTATCAGAAAACTTAAAATCACAAGAAAAAGTAACAAATATCCGTTGGATGATTGAAGAACTTAGAGTGAATCTATTTGCTCAGCAGTTAGGTACTGCATATCCAATTTCAGTAAAACGTATTAAGCAACAAATCGACAAAGTAAAATCTGAGCTATAACTATTAATTGAATGAAGGTCTTTGTGCGATAAAAAATAGGGCGCTTATGCGCCCAGTTATCTAGAGTTTATCGATAAAGATCGACAAAAACAGTTATATTCGGACCATTTGAATCATGCGCTACTCTAGCAATATGATAATACTTGGCTCCAGCATCAATAGCTCGTTTACCTGCTTGATAAGAAATTTCCTGATCGGTGACATAATAACCTCTGAATTTAATTGTATCAAATGCCACCATTTTAGCCGCAGTTGCATCATTTAATTCTTGAATTTTTCGTCCGTCTGATAGGGTGACAGTGTAACGATTAACGCGTTGAGGTTCAGCTGCGACCTTGGTAACTTCAGATTCATGAATACTGGTTGCAGCAGAAGTTTTCATTTTATCAGTAGATTGATCAATAACTTTTACTTTATTATTAAATTTATCTGCATAAAACTTTTCATTAAACGCTGATGGAGAATAATATCCTGGTTTTTCAACTTGCATTGCAGCATCACCACCTTTAGCTAGAGCTTGTTGGCCTGCTTCAGAATCATAAGGAATAGCATCTTCTGGTTGTAGTTTACGTTCAGGTGCATCCTTTTTAAATAAATAGGCTGCAACTTGTATATTACTACCTAATTCAGAACGTGAATCAATATAAAAGGCGTAAGCACCTTTAGCAGAGGCTTCTTTAGCAATCGCTTGATTCATATCATATTCATTAGGAAAATAGCCACGAATACGCACAATATTAAAAGGCTCTAAACGAATTGCTTTAGATTTTGGATATTCATAGACACCTTCAAATTTGCGCAAATTTTCAGTTTGTTCTTCAGCTTTAGGAGCATCCGCTTTATATAATTTAGCGTAAACAATACGCAAAGTATCATTAGAAGGGCTAATATTGGTGGTGGTTATGAAAAAAGAAACTGCACCTTCTTTATCTGCCGCTTTGGACATAGCTAAAACATAATCATTATCAGTATAAAATGCTCCACGAATAGTTATACTTTTAAATGACTGTAATTCTTTAGCTTGCTCCTCAGTTAGTTGTTGAGCAGCAAATGAGGAAAGAGGGAATAAAGCCATTGTTACTGCAATAAATGTCGTTTTTAAACTTGCCATATATTAAGACCTTACAATAAATTATTGTGATTATTTTAACATAAATAAATTTAATTGCCTAAATCTATCAAAGCATTTAAGTTTTTAATAAATATATATTTTCCTCTAACTGATAAAATGTTTTTTTCCTGAAGCTTTGATAAGTTTCTACTGATAGTTTCGATTTTTAAGCCTAAATAGTTAGCAATATCAGCTCGACTCATCATAAGTTTAATATTTAATGAAGAATGACCTCGTTGTTCATAGTGTCGATAAAGCGAATATATAAAAGTGGCTAGTCTCTCATCTGCTTTTTTCTGTGAATAGCATAATACTAATTTTTGATAATTATTAATACTAGAACTTAGTAAATTAAATACCATATCTCTAACATTTTTTTGAGTATCAACTAGTGACATAAGTTCGTCATAATAAAGTTCACAAACAAGTGTGTTAGTAAGTGATTGAATATTATTGTTGTATATTTTAGTTGAAATAGAATCTAAACCAACAATATCACCAGGTAAATAAAAGCCATTAATTTGTTGATTATTATCTGGAGTTGTCACAAAAGTTTTTAATGCTCCAGAATGAATAATATAGAACTTTGTAAAAGGAGTATTTGCTTTGACTATAATTTCATCTTTAGCATAAGACATTTTTCTGTCTAATATATTATCTAACTTATTATTGAGTAATATAGGAATACAAAGAGATCCGATACTACAGAATTCACATGGGACGGAATAACTTTTTGAACGTAATGTCTTAAAAATATTTTGCATATTAACAGAAAAAAATAATCATAGTTCGTTGATTGATTAGATTATCATATTTTATAAATAAAACAAAAATTAGTAGAAAAATAACAATAAAGTGTTCGTATAGATCAAGCAAAATATACTTAAATATATTATTTAACATAATATAGATTATGCGCACTAATATAAACGTACGTGAATTCTGTAGATGCGACCAACAAAATCTGACGCTAATTTAAAAATTTTTGGCATCAGACAATCCGTAACATCTTTCTTAAAAGTTTTAAATACCGATAAAATTCTAGATTTTGGGGGTTGGACAAGTGGAAATACTCGCTATGTGAACATTTATTTTTGATAATTAACCTTTTTTGGAATTATTCATGTTTTTACAAGTTTGTGAATTTCTATCTACATCATCATTACCACATTTAGCTAAATATTCGTTTCTTTCTTCTTTGTGAATTCCAATATTCGATAGTACGATTTTCATCATACGCAGTTAAAGATATTACAACAGTTTTTAATATGACTTTCTTCATCATTACATTTCATTCTATGTAAAATTGATATTTAGTATAAAAATTCTATGAAAAAATGTTTTCTGCAATGCAAAAATTAATTTTAGTTAATACTTTGGTTTTATACGAACTAATAATCTATATTATGTTAAATAATTTTCATTATTGCGAACTTTGTTGTCTATTTCCTACCAAATTATTTATCTAAATTTTATAATATTCTTTTAAATATTTTTAACTTTTGGTTATTAAAATAACATCACTTCCTGCTAATGGTAATTTTAAAATATGATTTTTGATTTTACCCCAAACTTGCATTTCGCAGGCTTTACAGTTGAATTTTAGTAATAATTCTTCGTTATTTTGAACTAATTTCATTGGTGTTACTTTAGTTTTAACACCTTGAATTCCTTTAGCCTGTTTAGGGCATAAATTAAATGCAAATCGTAAGCAATGTTTGGTTGTCATTAATGGTACATCATCTTTAACTTCGTGTGCTTCATAAGCACTTTCGATTAATTCGACCCCATGTTGTGTATAAAATTCTCTTGCCTTATGATTATAAACGTTGGCCAAAAAGCTCAAATGATTTTCAGGGTAAATCGGAACTGGTTTTTGTTCTGGTTTACGTTTTTGAGGATGATAATTTTCTAATCTTGCTATAGTTAATTTATCAATAGTGTCTCTTCTAAGTTGGTTTAATTGGCTACTTGGAATAAAATAAATTTCTGATAAATTCGCTGTGAAGCCAGTTAAGTGATATATGGTTTGTCCTAGCTTTGATAAATTATCTTTAATGTTTTTTAGTGATTTATCTGGTTGTGTTGCAAGATCGAAATAGCCATTTAGTTCTGTTTTGACGCAAATGCCCTCTTCACTTTTGGCTACTAGCTCAACGCCATTTCCTATATTATTCAATTGAAATGACACACCAATACGACGGTTGCTTGACTCTTTTAGTAAATTTTGTTGCCAGATATGATCGAGATTTCGATTAACCAAATAAGGTAATTTGACTGAAAAAAGCGATTTAGGGATTTCATTTGGATAAATTCGATATAGATTAATCGAAAGCCTTTCAACTTTATCGGCTCTAAAACCAACAATTTCTCTTTTTATTAGTATATTTAAACCATCACCATTAGTTAATGTGCTTTCAGATTTGATATCAATAGTTTGAGACGTAACCTTGGTTATTTCACCAATTTGCAAGCCAATAAATTTAGGTGAATCAAATGCTCCAATATTTGGTTTTCTACCATTAATAAAATAATCTGTACTTCCTCGGTGGAATGTTCGATTAGGATCAGGGGTAAAGAAGTGTTCAGTCTTACCGCTTGATGCTGAGGATAACTCAGATGATTCAGATAAAATCTTATCTAATTTTTGGCGATAAAATGCTGTGATATTTTTAACATAACTTATATCTTTATAACGTCCTTCTATTTTAAACGATGTTACACCGGCTTTAATTAATTCAAGCAGATTGTCAGATTGATTATTATCTTTCATTGATAGTAGATGTTTTTCATAAGCAACAACACGACCTTGCTCATCTTTTAAAGTAAAAGGGAGACGACAAGCTTGTGAACAATCCCCTCGATTAGCACTACGTCCAGTTTGTGCATGAGAAATATAACATTGTCCTGAATAAGCAACACAAAGTGCTCCATGAATAAAAAACTCGATTTTTGCATCAACCTGTTCACTAATTTGGGTTATTTCAGCTAAATTAAGCTCACGAGCCAGTACTATTTGTGAAAAACCAACATCGGATAAAAATTTAGCTTTTTCAGGTGTTCTAATATCCATTTGAGTACTAGCATGCAAATCTATGGGGGGAATGTCCATATTCAAGATCCCCATATCTTGCACAATTAATGCATCAACACCTGCATCGTAAAATTGCCAAATTAGCTGCCTTGCAGGTTCAAGCTCATTATCGTGAAGTATGGTGTTTAAAGTCACAAAAACTTTTGCATAATAGCGATGAGCAAATTCAACTAATTGGGCAATATCATTTATCGAATTGCCAGCATTATGCCTAGCACCAAAATTAGGTCCACCAATGTATACGGCATCTGCACCATGTAATATCGCCTGCTTTGCAATTTCGATATTTTTAGCTGGGCTAAGTAATTCTAATTTATTCTTGGAGCAATGATATGGTGGCATTATAAACTCTTTAGGATATAACTAGTTGATAGATTGAACTTTTTTTGACAATTATTATTGTTAATTTAATAATAATTGTCAAAATCTTCAGGAAAACAATACTTTTTATTCTAAAACGTGTATTAGTTTTGGTAAGTTCTATTTCGTAAAGCTTCTATACGTTTTTCTAACGGTGGATGAGACATAAACAATTCGGAAAATTTCGCTTTTTTTGCACCATTAATACAAAATGCTAAGATGGAAGCATCTTCATTTGGTTCATAACTAGTTTTTAGTTTTTCTAAAGCTGCAATCATTTTTGTACTGCCAACTAATTTAGCTGAGCCAGCATCTGCGTGAAATTCTCGATAACGAGAAAACCACATAGCTATAAGGCTTGCTAAAATACCAAATACTGTTTCAAAAACCATAACTATCAAGAAATACGCTAACTGTGATAAACCACGATTGCGGTCATCCAATGCTTGCGCTACAACAGATGCTAAAATTCGAGAAATAAAGATAACGAAAGTATTAAGCACACCTTGTAATAAAGTCATTGTAACCATATCGCCATTAGCAATATGGCTCATTTCATGCCCAATCACCGCTTCAGCTTCATCTTGAGTCATAGCATTTAACAAACCAGAACTCACAGCAACAAGTGATCTATTTTTAGTAGCACCAGTTGCAAAAGCATTAACATCTTGAGCATCATAAATAGCAATATCAGGCATTTTTATATTAAGATCTGCTGACAAACGACGAACTACATCAAATAGCCACTGTTCTTGATTATTACTTGGTTGAGTAATAATTTGCCCTCCTACTGATCTTAAAGCCATTCGCTTAGATAAAAGAAGAGATATAAACGATCCTCCAAAACCAAATATTGCTGCAAAAATAAGTAAACCTATCGTACTATGTGAATCAACACCTAAAATGCTTAAGATAATTCCAAATACAAACATAACGGCTAAGTTAGTTAGAATAAATAACCCTACTCGCATCATAATTTTTCTCTCTTTCGGTATATATCAATTTTTGAATAATTAAATGAAATCGTAATATTTTGATTAAAAATACGTAGTGTATATGATCGCAAAAATAAATCATAGATACAACTATAAATATAAGTATATTTTAAGATTAAATAGGACTTGTTGGTTTATTAAACACAATCCAAATAATATTTAGATAATAACAGAGAGGCTTGGAGGAGACCCTATCAGCCACATCCCACACACATATTTTTTACTTTGGCTGCTTCCTTCCAGACCTGACCTGATGAGCAAAAAAATGTTGCAAGAGGACCCATAGAGACTCCATTGAGGAGGAAATATTATGCTTTATTTAAGAAATTAATACAACTATTTTTATAAAAAAAGAAACTAGCCTTTCTAATATTGCTAATAAAAGAAAGGCAATTACATTGAGTAACGAAAAATATAACTTTAGTAATTTAAATAACTAAGTTCTTTTCTACTCGTTCTCTAAATTTGATTCCAGGTCTAAATGTAACAACGCGACGAGCTGAAATATCTACACTTTCACCTGTTTTTGGATTACGTCCAGGACGTGAGTTTTTATCACGGACTGCAAAGTTACCAAATCCAGATAGCTTTACTGGTTCCCCTTTTTCTAAAGCCACACGAATCTCTTCAAAAAAGAGTTCAACAAGGACTTTAGCTTCTTGACGATCAATGTTAAATTTTTCGGCAAGTCGATCTGCAATATCTGCTTTAGTTAATGTCATATTATTATTCTCTTAATAGGGCTTTAAAACGATTTTGTAAAGCAATGATGCACTTGCTTACAATGTTTGTTATATCTTCTTCTTCAAGTGTACGCGATTTATCTTGCAAAATCAAACTGATAGCAAGACTTTTTTGATCTTCTTTGATATTTTCACCTGTATAAACATCAAAAAGATTAACCTTGATAAGTTGCTCTCCACCTGCTTTTATACACTCTGAAATAATATCTGCAGCAGGTGTTGTTTTTGAAACAATAATAGCAATATCTCGTTTATTAGACGGATATTTGGATAAGTCATGAGCAACAGGTACTCTTTTTTGACTAATTTTAGCTAAATTTATTTCAAAAACAAGCGTTTTACTATTTAAAGATAATTTTTTTTCAATTTCTGGATGTAAGACGCCAAAATATCCTATTGGCTCCTCATTTAAATAAATCGCTGCGCTTTGTCCTGGATGTAAGGCTGAAAGATTTGCTCTTTTAAACTGTACTTGCTCGGTATTGCCTAAAAGAGAAAAAATTGTCTCAAGGTCACCTTTAAGATCGTAAAAGTCCACATCCTTTTTAGGAAGTTGCCAATGTTCTTCATATAAAGAACCAGAAACAACACCAGACAACGTTAGTTCTTGTCGTACACCAAATTCACAGTTTTCATCAGGTATAAAACACAAACCTGTTTCAAATAATCGGATACGTGTTTGCTGACGATTTTGATTATATAAAACTGCATCTAATAACCCTGACCATAGTGATAAACGCATAACTGACATTTCACTTGAAATTGGATTAGGTAATTTTATTTCAGCTTGCTCAGGATGAAGGATTTGCTGAATTTTCGGATCAACAAAGCTATATGTTACTGCCTCTTGATATCCCTTATCAACTAATAAGTCTTTTATTCTTCGTAACGATATTTGACTTTCTGGTTTAGGTTTCATGACTGATTCAATTTTAAGGTTAGCATTTGGAATATTGTTATATCCATAAATACGGACAACCTCTTCAACTAAATCTTCCTCAATGTGTAAATCAAATCGCCAACTTGGTGATTTTACAATCCAAACATTATTATTATATTCAACTTCACAACCAAGTCTAATTAAAATATCACTGATTTTTTTTGTTTCTATTTCATAACCTATGAGACGATCAATTTTATTACGATGTAACTCAATAGTTGCTTGTGTAGGAAGCTCATTTTGATGCGTTATATCTATAATTGGACCTACTTCGCCACCACAAATATCAATTAATAATTGGCTAGCTCTTTCCATTGCTGTAAATTGTAACAAAGGATCAACACCTCGTTCATAACGGTGTGAAGCATCTGTATGCAAACCATACTCTCGAGCCCTGCCTGTTATGGTTAATGGATTAAAAAAGGCTGACTCAAGAAATACATTTTTAGTCGATTTCGTCACGCCTGATTTTTCTCCACCCATAATCCCTGCTAACGCTAAGATTTTTTTGTGATCAGCTATAACTAAAGTTTTATCATTAAGTTTAACTTCATTACCATTTAGTAGAACTAATTTTTCATTTTCCTTTGCATAACGAACAACAATTCCATTTTCTATCTGAGCCAAATCAAATGCATGCATTGGATGTCCAAGTTCTAATAATAGATAGTTAGTAATATCAACCACTGCGTCAATTGAACGAATTCCACCACGTCGAAGTTTTTCTTTCATCCAAAGAGGTGTTGTTGCATTAACATTAATATTTTTAATGATTCTACCTAAATAGCGTGGTGCTGCTTTTGGTTCATCAACCTGAACTGGTAATGTATCGGTAATCGTTGCTGGTACACTGTCGACTTTTAGTTCTTTCATAACAACATTGTTAACTGCTGAAATATCTCTAGCAATACCAACAATACCAAAACAATCCGCGCGATTTGGTGTTACACTAATATCTATTATAACGTCATTAAGCTTTAAATAGTTGCGAATATCCATACCTAAAGGTGCATCATCAGGTAACTCAATAATTCCATTATGCTCATCTGAAATTCCTAATTCAGAATAAGAACAAAGCATGCCTTCTGATGGTTCACCTCGTAGTTTAGCAGCTTTAATTTTAAAGTCGCCAGGCAAAACAGCTCCCACAGTTGCACAAGCAACGGTTAATCCTTGACGGCAATTTGGCGCACCACAGACAATATTAAGTGGTTTTGCTTTACCTATATCGACTTTTGTAATACGTAGTTTATCGGCATTAGGGTGTTGCATACATTCAATGATTTTACCAACGACCACACCAGAAAAGTCACCTGCTACCTTTTCAATATCATCGACTTCTAAACCTGCCATTGTTAATTGATCTGCTAGTGTACTGCTACTAATTTCTGGATTGATCCATTCACGTAGCCAACTTTCACTAAATTTCATGTTTTGATCTCCAGAATTAATTAAATTGTTTTAAAAAACGTAAATCATTTTCAAAAAAAGAACGTAAATCAGTGACACCGTAACGTAACATAGTTAATCGTTCTATCCCCATCCCAAAAGCAAAACCACCATATACTTCAGGATCAATACCCACATTACGTAGTACATTAGGATGAACCATTCCGCAACCTAGTACTTCTAACCATTTGCCATTTTTAGCTTTAATATCAACTTCAGCTGAAGGTTCTGTAAATGGAAAATAACCGGGTCTAAAACGGATTTCCATATCATCTTCAAAGAAGCAATGTAAAAAATCGTGTAATAGCCCTTTTAAATGAGTAAAACTGATATTTTTATCAACTAGTAAACCTTCCATTTGGTGAAACATTGGCGTGTGAGTTTGATCGTAATCATTACGATAAGTTCTTCCTGGAGCTATGATTCGGATTGGAGGTTTTTGATTTTCCATTGTGCGAATTTGTACGGTTGAGGTTTGTGTTCTTAATAGTCGTTTTGCGTCAAACCAAAATGTATCGTGATCAGCACGGGCAGGATGGTGAGCAGGAATATTCAGTGCATCAAAATTATGGTAGTCATCTTCAATTTCTGGACCAGTTTCAACAACAAAACCAAGTTCACCAAAGAAGTCGACTAATCGATTAATTGTTTTTGTGACTGGATGTAGTCCACCTAATTCAAGTGACTTTCCTGGTAACGTAATATCAATTGTTTCATTAGCTAGTTTTGCATCAAGAGCCTGACGCTCTAAAAGATTGCGCTTTTGATTTAATATTTCAATGACTTCTTGTTTTGCATCATTGATTTTTTGACCGACAGCTGGACGTTCATCGGCAGGAACATCACGTAATGAAGCCATTTGTATTGTAAAATAGCCTTTTTTACCAAAATATTCTACACGAATTTGTTCGATCGTATTAATGTCATTAGCACTTTCAATAGCGGATTTGGCATTATTTACCAGTTCAACTAATTGAGACATACAGTTCTCCTGCTTATTGTTCATTACATAAAAAAAGCCTCTCTTTGAGGCTTTTATAATCATTTTTTGTTTTTTCTTTGCCTCACGAATTAGTATTACTAAAGAAGCCAAAAAACAAACAAAAAATAACTAAATTCATAATCAAATTACTCTTTATAATAAAAAATTAAAACTTAAAATGATAAAAGCCGAGATAACTCGGCTCTTATAAAGCTTATTACAGTGCAGCTTTAGCTTTTTCGACTAATGCAGCAAATGCATTTTTGTCAAATACAGCAATATCAGCAAGAATCTTACGATCTATTTCAATTGAAGCTTTCTTTAGACCATTGATAAAACGACTATATGAAAGACCACATTGACGTGCTGCAGCATTGATACGTACAATCCATAATTGACGGAATTGACGCTTACGTTGACGACGGTCACGGTAAGCATATTGTCCAGCTTTGATTACAGCTTGGAATGCAACACGATATACACGTGAACGAGCACCATAATAACCTTTTGCTTGTTTTAAAATTTTCTTGTGACGTGCACGAGCAATAACACCACGTTTAACACGAGCCATAAACTATATCCTCTAAATAATTAACCATGAATTAAGCGTATGGAACACACGCAGTAACTAAACCTAAATCGCCTTTTGACACAGTTGTCAAACCACGTAAATGACGTTTACGTTTGGTTGATTTTTTAGTTAAGATATGGCTTTTGTTAGCTTGTTTATGCTTAAAGCCGCCAGAAGCTGTTTTTTTAAAGCGCTTTGCTGCGCCTCTTACAGTTTTAATTTTAGGCATTTTATTAATTTCCACTTCGCATTGTTAATAAAAATAAAATAATGGTGTAATTTTCAATAAATTAAAAATTCACTTGTAGAACCATTACTTTTTCTTCGGCGCAAGCACCATGATCATTTGGCGGCCTTCAATCTTAGTTGGATAAGATTCAATTATCGCCAAATCAGCTAAATCTTCTTTAATGCGATCAAGCATTTCAGAACCTAACTGTTGGTGAGCCATTTCACGACCACGAAAACGTAGTGTGACCTTGGCTTTATCGCCATCTTCAAGAAAGCGAATCAGGCTGCGGAGTTTTACCTGATAGTCGCCTTCGTCTGTACCAGGTCGGAACTTAATTTCCTTAACCTGAACAACCTTTTGCTTTTTCTTCTGTTCTTTTGTTGCTTTACTCTTTTCATAGAGGAACTTGCCATAATCCATAATTCGACAAACAGGTGGCTCTGCATTAGGGCTTATTTCAACTAAATCTAAAGTTGCTTCTTCAGCTTGTTTTAAAGCTTCATCTAAGCTTACTATACCGAGCTGCTCACCATCGACGCCGGTTAATCTCACCTCACGAGCGGTAATTTCATCGTTGATCTTATGTGCTCGTGTTGACTGAATTCGTTTACTGACTTTAATATCTCATTCCTCCAAATTAATTTATCATTAATTCATTTGTTCTAATGAACGACTATGAATTTCGTTAAGCAACAATTCTATAACATGTTTCACTTCAAAGCTACCAAGATCTTTACCTTGACGAGTTCGAACTGAAATTGTTCCTGATTCCATTTCCTTGTCTCCACAAACAAACATATAAGGAACACGTTTAAGAGTATGCTCGCGAATTTTAAACCCTATTTTTTCATTTCTCAAGTCCGCTTTTGCTCTAATCCCAACTTTTTGTAGTTGTGCGGTTAATTGTTTTGCATATTCAGCTTGATTATCGGTAATATTAATTACTGCAACTTGCAATGGAGCAAGCCATGTAGGGAAAAATCCTGCACAGTTCTCTGTTAAAATTCCCATAAAGCGCTCCATTGAACCTAAAATAGCTCTATGAATCATAACTGGAACATGACGTTCGTTGTCTTCACCAACATAAGTTGCATCTAAACGTTCTGGCAGCATAAAGTCTAGCTGAACTGTACCACATTGCCATGCGCGACCTAAACAGTCATGTAGGGTAAACTCGATTTTTGGACCATAAAAGGCACCTTCACCAGGTAGATATTCAAATTCAATACCATTTTCTGTTAAACATTCAGCCAAATCTTTTTCTGCAAGATCCCATGTTTCATCTTTACCAATGCGTTTTTCAGGGCGAGTAGATAACTTAACAGTAATATCATTAAAGCCGAAAGTACTATAAGTATCATAAACCATTTTGATACAGCTGTTTACTTCACTGCGAATTTGGTCCTCAGTACAGAAAATATGTGCATCATCTTGGGTAAAACCTCGAACACGCATTAATCCGTGTAAAGATCCTGATGGCTCGTTTCGATGACAACTACCAAATTCCGCCATACGTAATGGTAAATCACGATAAGATTTTAAACCTTGATTAAAAATTTGCACGTGTCCTGGGCAGTTCATTGGTTTAATGCAATATTCACGATTTTCAGATGAAGTGACAAACATTAACTCTTTATAATTACCCCAATGTCCTGTTTTTTCCCACAAAACACGATCCATCATAAATGGACCTTTTACTTCCTGATAATCGTACTCTTTCAATTTTGTACGAACAAAAACCTCTAGTTCACGGAAAATAATCCATCCATCATTATGCCAAAACACCATACCCGGTGCTTCTTCTTGCATATGATAAAGATCGAGCTGTTTACCTATTTTACGGTGATCACGTTTAGCCGCTTCTTCTAAAAATTGTAGATAGCTATCAAGTTGTTTTTTATCTACCCATGCTGTCCCATAAATACGTTGTAACATTTTATTGTCACTATTACCACGCCAATAAGCACCTGCAACTTTTTGCAATTTAAAATGGTGGCAAAAACGCATATTAGGTACATGAGGTCCACGACACATATCAATATATTCTTCATGGTGATAAAGAGCTGGTTTTGAATCTTTAGAGATATTCTCATCCAAGATAGCAATTTTATATGGTTCACGTCGCTCCCAAAATACTTCTCGAGCTTGTTCCCAACTAACTATTTCTTTCTTTACTTCATAATCTTTTTTAGCCAATTCATGCATCCGTTTTTCTAATGCATCAAGATCCTCCTGCGTTAGAGAGCGCTCTAAATCAACATCATAGTAAAAGCCATTATCAATTGTTGGACCGATTGCCATTTGTGTATCAGGCCATAGCTGTTTAATAGCATGACCTAATAAATGAGCACAAGAATGGCGAATAATTTCAAGTCCATCTTCATCTTTAGCGGTAATGATGGCTAATGTTGCGTCTTGATCAATAACATCACAGGCATCTTTACGCTCACCATTTACACGCCCAGCTATACAAGCTTTTGCCAGCCCTGCACCAATACTTTGTGCAACTTCTAAAACGGTAACGGGTTTATCAAATTGGCGTTGACTTCCATCAGGAAGAGTAATAATTGGCATAATAAATCCTTATAACAGTGGTGCGCCACACGAAAGCGCACTTGCGTACTAAATAAATTGGTCCGATATACTACCACTTTTCATCAGGATTTTGAATAGAAAAATAACTATTATATCACTCTAAATAAATTCAAAAAATAAACTAAAAAGCATATTCATTTAAACATTCGATAAAAATAAATAGTTGTTTTTTAGAATAATAGTTATAATTGCTAGCTATTAATAATATAGATATAGTTGCTATGAATATTTGGATTGATGCTGATGCATGCCCTTCTCCAATTAAAGAAATTTTATATCGTGTAGCTAATCGCAAAGCAATTTATACAACATTGATTGCTAACCAGCGATTAACAATCCCTTTCTCACCTTATATTAAAACTTTACAAGTTGAAAAAGGATTTGATATTGCAGACAATAAAATTATTGAGTTAGTCAAAACAAATGATTTAGTTATTACATCTGACATTCCGCTTGCTTCCGATGTTTTAAATAAAGGTGCTTTCGTACTTACGCCTAGAGGTGAAAAGTATACGCTTGATACAATTAAAGAACGATTAACTATGCGAGATTTTATGGAAACTATGCGTGCCAGTGGTATACAGTCTAAAGGCCCAACTATGTTTACCAATAAAGACCGAGAAAAATTTGCAAATCAGCTTGATATATTAATTAATCAAGTTTCTAATAAAGTTTAACTAAAAGTTATTTTTAATAATTTAAGATCCTAAATTTTTAGAAATAACTCTCTACTTTTAAAAGGTTTAGACCCTACATAAGGCTTTAAAGCCATTCTAGTAAAACGCTTAGCTGCTTTTAACGTATTTTCATTATTAAATTGACGTTTTCCTAAAGCCAAAACTTGTTCACCTGTAAAACTAGTACTATTTTGCAATAAACTGCTCATAAAACCTTTTTCTGATTGATATTGATAATACATAGATTTGACAACATCATCACCAGTAATATAACAATGGAAAAAATCAATGTGATAACCTAAATTTTCTAATAACGATAATTCAAATGTTCGCAATACATTTTCAGCTGGTACTTGTTGAGCTAGTTGTTGTAAACTTTTTAAATAGTCATCAAAAAGAGTTGGTATTTCAGTTTCTGCAACTAAAACTCGATGTAATAATTCATTTAAATAAAATGCGCTATATAAAAAAACAGATACCAACGGCAATGCCAGCGACATAGCTTCAACTTGCCGCAATGTTTTTATTTCACCTTGGCCTGAGTATTGTACAATGAGTGGAGTAAAAGGTTGTAACATGCCTTTCAATGCTGAACTCTTTCTTCTAGCTCCTTTTGCTAATACTGTTACCTTTCCGACATTTTCAACAAAAAGATCGGCTAATAAACTGCTTTCTGTATAAGATCGGGTATGTAGTATAAATGCTCTTTGCCAATTTTCCATTCAAAATGCCTTTTAATTACATCACTATTTTTTGATTAATAATTGCATTTGACCAAAATTTAAATAATTCTATGAAATTTTCACCTGAAATTTAACTAAAGATCCGATATAATCAATGCAAACAATAGGATTATAGGATAAATAAAAGACAAGCTATGGAACTTTTTTCAATAATTTTACTTCTAGTGTTAATTGTATCACTTTCTGGTGTCGTTGTTAAAATGTTACCAATTCAAATTCCACTACCATTAATGCAAATATTATTAGGTTGCATATTGGCGGCGTTTAACGTTTATGTAGAATTTGATCCAAAACTATTTCTTGTTTTATTTATTCCGCCTTTACTTTTTGCTGATGGACGCAAAACATCAGTAAAAGATTTCATATACAATGGTAGAGAAATTGTCGGATTGGCTTTAGTTTTAGTTGTTATCTCTATTATAGCATTAGGTTATATTCTTCATTGGATATTACCAAATGTTGAATTAGCTGCAGGTTTAGCTTTAGCTGCGGTGTTATCTCCAACTGATGCTGTTGCATTAAGTGGAATTGTTGGTAAAGGGCGTATTGAAAAAGAAAAGATGGAAATCATTGAAGGTGAAGCATTAATGAATGATGCTTCAGGTTTGGTATCTTTGAATTTTGCTATTGCTATTGCAGTTGGTGATGCAGTATTTAACATCTTTGATATTAGCGTACAATTTTTTATAGTTGCTATTGGTGGCTTGGCTATTGGCGTTTTATTTACTTGGTTATATGCACGTATTTTGCGTAAAATAAATCAACTGACTCACAATGACCCTGCAATCCAAATCGTATTATTATTCTTACTTCCGTTTGCCGCTTATATTATTGCTGAGGAATGTCATTGTTCTGGTATTTTGGCTGCAGTAAGTGCAGGTATGACGGTTAATCATTCTGGTATGATGCGAAATGCTCCTTTAACTGCGCGTTTACAATCAGATAGTACATGGTCAATGTTAACGTTTGTCTTTAATGGTTTTGTATTCGTGTTATTAGGTATTCAATTACCAAGTATTCTTCACAATAC
Organism: Gilliamella sp. ESL0254; assembly: GCF_013344985.1. Taxonomy (NCBI): domain Bacteria; kingdom Pseudomonadati; phylum Pseudomonadota; class Gammaproteobacteria; order Orbales; family Orbaceae; genus Gilliamella; species Gilliamella sp. ESL0254. The sequence goes on along the minus strand of NZ_JAAEDU010000001.1, from coordinate 718,468 downwards.
TTTTGCTGAAAATCAGATCGATACCTCGATTGAAGTATGGCAATTATGTTTAATTGTTCTATTTGTTTTTGCAGTATTAATGGGAACTCGATTTGCTTGGTTATGGGCAATGAAGCATATGCCTATAATGCCATTTGGAACCAAACGACCTCTTGCATTCAGATCCTATTCAAACCGAGACCTGCTTATTTCAACATTTGCTGGAGTTCGAGGTGCCATCACTTTAGCTGGTGTATTGTCTATTCCAATGACAATTGGCGGTCGTTATCAGCTTGTTTTTATTGCAACCGGTATTATTTTAATTTCATTGGTTGTTGCAGTAATTATATTGCCTATCTTATTAAGAGGTAGTGTTATTTTAGATAATTCAGAACAAACCAATGAAATTTTAACTGTAAAAGGTCATATGGCTGAAGAGGCAATTGTAAGCCTGGAAAAAATGCAAAATAATTTGTTGCAAGAAACAGCTGAAGACCGAGTAGATCAAGAAATTATTCATGAAGTCGGCTCACGTGTTATCGGTTCGCTAAGGCGTAGAACCGGTCTTAAAGATTTAGAACAAAAAGCTCTTGAAGCAGAAAATTTAGAAAGACGTATGCGTTTAGTTGCTATAGGTGCAGAACGTACTGCTCTTTTACAAATGAAAGTTCGTAATGAGGTTAGTGAAGAGGTTTTTGAACATTTAAATACCGATTTGGATATTTATGAGAAAATGATTTCTGGGGATGCATAAATGATTGGAGAAAAAAAACAAATCTTAAGCAAGATTCATTCACAGTTTGTCAATAATGCGCCCCATGTTTTGGGGCTTACCTTGCGGTGCATTCCTTTTAGTATCAAAAAACAAGCCATAGAACAATTATTACGTTTACAATTTGAACATTCCCTAGAAGATGGTGATCTTGATTTTTTAGAAAATCGTTGGCTTAAAATTGAAGTTACAGATCTAGGACTTATCTGGTTTGTAAGCCTGATCGGAAATAAACTAGTTGTTAGTCGAGAAGAAATTTCTGATGTGAGCTTTATCGCTAATGCTAATGATTTAATTATGATAGCAACTAGACGTCAAGATCCCGATACCCTATTTTTTCAACGCCGCTTAATTGTTGAAGGAGATACTGAATTGGGACTTTATGTAAAAAACCTTATGGACTCAATTGAATTAGAAACCATGCCCAAATTTTTAAGACTAACACTTGAAAAGCTGGCAAATATTATCGAAAGCGTGCCTATCAACTAGTAAAAAATAAAGTAAGGTCTTCTAAAATCGAATATTCAGGTAAAATCTCCTTAGTACCATATCTGTGTTCAAGAATAAACATAATAGCTTCTGGAATAGAGTAAAATAATTACGAGCGAAATCACACAATGAAAAACGATCAAGAACAACAGACTTTTTACTTCCACGATTATGAGACTTTTGGCGTTAACCCTTCTTTAGATAGGCCAGCACAGTTTGCTGGCGTCCGAACTGATAAAGATTTTAATATTATTAAAGAACCATTAATTATATATTGTTCACAAGCCCAAGATTATTTGCCTAACCCAGAAGCAGCACTAATTACAGGAATTACCCCGCAAGAAGCCAATCAAAAAGGTGTTTGTGAAGCAGAATTTACTCGCCTAATCCATCAAGAATTTAGTGTGCCCAATACCTGTATTTTAGGGTATAACAACATTCGTTTTGACGATGAAGTAACACGTAATATTTTATATCGTAATTTTTATGATCCTTACGCTTATAGTTGGAAAAATGGAAATTCTAGATGGGATCTTCTTGATGTAGTTCGAGCTTGTTATGCACTAAGACCAGAAGGAATTAATTGGCCAATCAATGATGAAAATCTACCAAGCTTTCGTTTAGAACATTTATCAAAAGCAAACAATATCGAGCACGAACATGCGCATGATGCGATGTCTGATGTTTATGCAACTATTGCAATGGCCAAATTAGTAAAAGAAAAACAACCTAAGCTTTTCAATTATTTTTTTACATTACGCAATAAAAATAAAGTAGCAGAACTTATTGATACCGTTAATATGACACCCATTGTTCACGTATCGGGTATGCTTGGTAGCTATCGCGGTAATATGTCATTAGTTTGCCCTATAGCTTGGCATCCATTACAAAATAACGCCGTAATTGTTTGTGATTTAACTGGTGATATCAATTCAATTATTGATTTGCCTGTAGAAAGAATTAAAGAAAAGCTTTATACCAAAACAGAAGATCTTGAGCTTAATGAATCACGAATTCCTTTAAAACTAATTCATATTAATAAATGCCCTATTGTTGCCCCGATAAAAACACTACTACCTGAAAATGCAAAAAGGTTTAATTTTGATGTAAACCACTGTTTGATCAATCAACAACAATTATTTCAGCACCAAAAAATATTACAAAATAAAATGAGAGAATTATTCATAATAGATGATAATTACTCACATCATTCTGATGTTGATTCTCAAATATATGCTGGCTTTTTAAATAAACAAGATAATTTACGTTGTGAAAAGATTAGAACAACACCAATTAATTTATTAGATACTTTATCGCCAACGTTTGATGACCCTCGCTTAGCAACCCTATTTTTTAGATACAAAGCACGGAATTATCCACAAACACTAACAGAACAAGAACAAATAATCTGGCTAGATTATTGTCGTGATAAACTCAATACATCAAAAATACAAGATTACTTATTAACATTAGAACAACTTGCAGAAACTTATATTCAAAACCCCAAAAAATTAGCAATAATTAAAGAACTTTATAACTATTGCCATTATTTAGTTGGATAATTAATCTTCGCGGGCGTATCATATAGACAAATATAGTCTACTCTAACGTAGGCATAATCATCATAATTAAAGATTAAGATAATTAGCATTTACATAATGAAACATTTTTTAGCTAAGCACGCCACAATCAAACATCGACTTTATTCTTTCTACTATACTGCTTTTAGTTATGGTCGAGGTTTACTCGTTTTAACTCTCTGTTTATGGGCGGGTAATATAATTTCTAAATTATTACCAATAATGATTCCTGGCAGTATTATTGGACTACTAATCCTATTTTTTTTATTAGCTTTTCAGTTAATCCCAACTTGTTGGATTAAAAATAGTTGTAATCTTTTTATGCGCTATATGACATTACTTTTTGTTCCTGCTGCTATGGGGATTATGGATAATTATTCTCTTTTATTGCAAAATTGGATTCCAATTATATTTGGCTGTGTTGGTGGTACTCTTATCGTATTACTTTTTACCGCTTTTTTAACAGAATATTTTCATAAAACAGTCCCCCAAAATTCAATTGAATCACAAAAAAATGAGGATAATCAGCCATGATATGGATGTTGCCATTAACGCTTTGTGTTTTTCTCATTGTTCGAAGAATGTCGTTTAAAATAAAAAATCCGCTATTTAATCCCTTAGTAATTACGGTTATTGTTCTAATCCCAATTTTGCTAATAACTAAAACGAATTACACCAAATACGTCCGTAACGTACAAATCATTAATGAGTTATTACCTTATTCTGTTGTTGCCTTAGCCTATCCTTTATATGAACTTATTCCACAAATTAAAGCGCGATGGAAATCAATAATGATTATTACATTTACCGCTTCACTTGCATCAATGATAACTGGTGTTTGTATTGTATTTTGGTTAGGAGGAAATATCGAAATTGCTGCATCAGTACTACCAAAATCAGTTACTACAGCCATTGCGGTCACAATTGCAGGTAGCCAAGGTGGTGTTCCATCAATAGCTGCATTATGTGTAATATTTGTTGGTACACTAGGTGGTATATTTGGGCACCAGATATTAAATTTAGCAAAAATAAAGTCAGCACCTGCAAGAGGATTATCTATTGGCGCTGTATCACACGCAGTTGGTACTGCTCGTTGTATTGAGGTGGATTATAATGAAGGTGCGTATAGTTCGTTATCATTAGTTTTATGTGGTGTCATGACATCGTTGACAGCTCCGTTTTTATTTCCAATAATGGTACTTATTTTTAACTGGTTTTAGCATGAAATTAAAAAAGCTTATTGCTTGTATTGCTAGTTTCAGCTTAATTTCGATGATTGCAATTGTCAGTTTAGATTATTGGATCAGTTATAAAACTGCACCTTATATTTACCATGATGAAAACAAACTCCCCTATCGAGCGATTGGTGTTGTTCTTGGCACATCAAAATATGTTCGAGGTGGTGGTTTAAATGATTTTTATCGCAATCGTATTGATGGTGCAATCAATCTTTATTGGCAAAATAAAGTTGATTATCTATTACTAAGTGGCGATAACGCTCTTTTAAGTTACAACGAACCCATCACCATGAAAAAGGACTTAGTCAAAGCAGGTATTCCTAGTGATTCAATTGTTTTAGATTATGCAGGATTCCGTACTTTTGATTCAATTATTCGAGCGAATAAAGTTTTTGATGCAAATGATTTTACTATCATCACTCAAGAATTTCATTGTGAACGAGCCATTTTTATTGCTCTTGCACAAGGCATACAAGCACAATGTTTTGCCGTACCTTCTCCTAAAAGCATGAAGCTAGTTCGCATTCGTGAAATGTTTGCTCGCGTTGGCGCTTTTATTGATCTTTACGTTCTAAAAAAAGAACCTAAATACCTTGGTCCCGTAATTCCGATTCTTTCTACTGTTCAATAAACATTCTTAGAAAGAAAAATTTTGTAAAAAAAATTTCAAGAAAGTTGTGTTTAAGCATAAAAACAGAGCAAAAAAACTTATAGTCTAATAAATTAGATTGCATTATTATGCAAAAAAATGTAATATTTAATCAATTATCGCATCAAAAAAATGTATGACTAACAATGAATATTGAATTAAACCATATTAACTGTTTTTATGGTAAACATCAGGCCTTAAATGATATTTCTCTCTGCTATCCACTTGGTGAGACTATTGTATTACTTGGTCAGAGTGGTGCTGGAAAAAGCTCTTTATTAAAAGTTTTTAATTTACTTGAAATACCGACATCTGGACAGATGACTATCGCCAATTCACATTTTGATTTTTCTGAAAAAATCAGTGAATCAACAATTCGTCATCTTCGTAAAAATGTAGGAATGGTGTTTCAAAACTACAATTTATGGCCACATTTGACGGTGCTAGAAAACTTGATTGAAGCACCTTGCCAAATATTAAAGTTATCTAAAAAAGAAGCTAGCGATAAAGCAATGGCTATTTTAAACAGATTACAAATTGATGATATGGCAAAGCGTTATCCTCTTCATCTTTCAGGCGGTCAACAGCAACGTGTCGCTATTGCTAGAGCATTAATGATGGAACCTAAAATATTATTATTTGATGAACCAACGGCTGCATTAGATCCAGCAATTACATCACAAATAGCTGAAATTATTAATGAACTTTCTGAAACAGGTATTACGCAAATTATCGTTACGCATGAAGTCGATTTTGCACATAAAGTTGCTTCGCAAGTCATTTATATGGAGCACGGTAAAATTATTGAACAAGGACAACTGGAGTGTTTTGCTCATCCTCAAACTGAAGAGTTTAAAGCTTATTTGTCACATTAATTAAAATAAATTTAGGTGGATATATGAAAAAAACGTTACTAGCCATTTTTCTTGCAGGAACAGCGTTTGTAGCTCAAGCAACAGACACTTTAACAATTGGCACAGAAGCAACTTATGCGCCTTTTGAATTTACTGATGAAAAAAATGAAATCATTGGTTTCGATATTGATGTGATTAATAAAATTTGTGATGAAATAAAAGCTTCTTGCAAAGTTGTCAATCAATCATTTGATGGCTTAATTCCTAGTTTAAAAACTCGTCGAATTGATGCAGCTATAGCTGGAATTGATATTACACCAGAACGTCAAAAGCAAGTTGATTTTACCAAAATTTATTATGATGATAGCTCAATTCAATTCATTACATTAAAAGATACATTGACTGACCTTGAACAATTAAAAGGTAAAACTGTAGGTGTTCAAAAAGGAACAACTTATCCAAAATATCTAAATGAAAAATTCCCTGATATTAAACAAGTTAGTTACGATAGTTATCAATTTGCTTTTTTAGATTTAAAAGCCAAACGAATTGATGCAATCGTATCAAGTTCAATTGTTGCTGGTGAGTGGCTAGGTAAAGATTCTGATATTGTACCATTAAGTGATAAAATCACTGATCATGAATTTTTTGGTGAAGGTTTAGGTATTGCAGTTCGTAAAGGCAATGATCAATTACTAAATCAATTTAACCAAGCTCTGGATAAACTCAAAGCAAATGGTGAATTAGATGTTATTTATAAAAAATGGTTTAATAAATAATTATTAAACAGTAAAACTCGACTTCGCTATGATCTCGCCGCATATTTTGCGGCGAGTTTATTTTTTAATTTAACAACGGTTTTTTTATGTCAGACTTTCTAACAAATGGAATAAACTGGATTCTATCTTTGATGGATGGATATATCTTGCCACTAATGCAAGCTACATTAATTACATTATCATTAGCTTTGGTATCGTTAGTTGTAGGAATGTTTTTTGCCTTTATTTTTACGCTATTAGAATCAGCTCCATTCAAACCAGTTGCATGGTTAATGTCTCTATTTAATTTAACGATTCGAGCTTTACCTGAACTATTAATTGTTGTCGCCATTTATAATGGATTACCCTTATTGCTCATATTAATAAATGATGGTTTTACAGTTAATCTTTACTTTACCTCATTGACAATACAGCTAGATATTCAAGACTTTAATATTAACCCATTTTTATGTGGTGTTGCTGCACTTTCACTTTTGTACGCAGTCTATGCATCACAAACGCTTCGTGGTGCATTCAAGGCAATTCCCAACGGACAAAGACAAGCAGCCCAAGTGCTTGGACTTAGTAAATCACGCACATTCTTCCGTATTATAATGCCACAAATGTGGCGTCATGCCTTACCTGGATTAAGTAATCAGTGGTTAATTTTGTTAAAAGATACCGCACTAGTTTCGACCATCGCAATTAATGATTTAATGATGCAAACTAAAACCATTATTGCCCGAACAAATCAACCTTTTTTATGGTATATCATCGCAATGATTATTTATCTCATCATCTCTATTTTAAGCAAAAAAGTAATATCACGAATTGAAAAACGTTCAACTTATTTTGAACAACCAACATCAGCAAAAAGTTAATAAGGTCGTATTATGTCTGATAATTTTATTTATTACCTTAAAATCATACTACAAGGTCTACCTAATACTTTAAGCTTAGGTATTTTGGGAATTCTATCGGCAGGATTACTGGCAATCGTCTTAGCATGTTTATTATCATTAAATTCAAATGTATTAACTAAAGTTATTCGTACTTATATTATTATATTTACGGGTTCACCACTGCTTGTCCAACTATTTTTAATTTATTACGGACCTTCGCAATTTAGTGATACGTTAAGTAAAATGCCTGCCCTTTATGAACTTATTTCATCATCTTGGTTTTGTGCATACTTAGCCTTAACACTAAATAGTGCAGCTTACACAACACAAATTTTTTATGGTGCACTAAAATCTTTACCTCAAGGACAATGGCAAGCTTGTCAAGCGCTTGGTATGAATAAAAAACAAACATTAAAAGTTATCATGCCATATGCATTAAAACGAGCTCTTTCAACTTATTCAAATGAAGTCATTTTTGTGATTAAAGGCACGGCCTTAGTATCAATGATTCAAGTGATGGATATTATGGGATATAGTAATCAATTAAATGGTGATTACTATGATTTTTCTATTTTTGTGGTTGCTGGGCTAATATACCTCTTGATAAATGGCTTACTGAGCACCATTATGAGAATTATAGAGAAAAAAGCCCTCACATTCGAAAACTAATATGAGCCAATTTGATTCAACCTCCTTTTTGAAAACAGTCCCACATAAACCGGGAATTTATCAGATGTTTAATGATAAAGAGACGATTATTTATGTGGGCAAAGCCAAAGATCTCAATAATCGCTTAAAAAGCTATTTTAATAGCAGTAAAAAAACACTAAAAACAGATATGCTTGTTAGCCATATCCATCATGTTGAATTTACAATTACCAATACTGAAACTGAAGCCCTGCTACTTGAACAGACATACATCAAAAAACATCAGCCACGATATAATGTGCTTTTAAAGGATGATAAAAGCTACCCGTTTATAAAACTAAGCAAAGAGAGGCATCCTCAACTATCCCTTTATCGTGGAGCAATTAATCGTAAAAAAGATGAATTTTTTGGTCCTTATCCTAGTGGTTATGCAGTTAAACAGATATTAACACTATTGCAAAAAACGTTTCCGATAAGACAGTGTTTAAATACAACCTATCGAAATCGAACTCGTCCCTGTTTGCAATATCAAATTAAACGTTGTTTAGGTCCTTGTGTTCCAGATTTAGTCAGTGATGAAGACTATTTAGAGCAAGTTAACTATGTTAGGTTATTTTTATCCGGTCAATCAGATCAAATACTACAAAAAATAACCGAAGATATGCAAAAAGCCAGTAAAGAGCTCAATTTTGAAAAGGCTGCGGTTTTGCGTGATCAACTACAAGCAATAAAACATATTAATGAAAAACAAGCTATATATAATAATAATGATAATCTTGATGTCATTGGTTTCCATTATGAATCAGGCTTGGCTTGTATATATGTCTTATTTATTCGAAATGGTCAAACCTTTGGACATCGCTCTTATTTTCCTAAAGTGCCATCGAATACTGAACTAGAAGAAGTTATTGAAACCTTTTTGGGACAATTTTATTTGCAAGGCAATCAAAATAGAAATATCCCTAAAAAGATTTTACTTAATTTTTCGTTGTCTGATAAACAACCAATGGAAGAGACACTGTCACTTATTGCTGAGCATCAAGTTAAACTGGTTGATGAACCCAAAGGTGATAATCTTAAATTACTCAATATTGCAACTGTGAATGCTCAAACTGGGGTTAAAAATAAACTACTAGCAAACTCAACAATTAAACAACGTTACGATGCATTGAAAGCCTTTTTGGGGATTGACAAAATTAATCGAATGGAATGTTTTGATATTAGCCATTTTATGGGTAAAAATACCATTGCATCTTGTGTTGTGTTTGATGATAAGGGACCGATTAAATCTGAGTTTCGACGCTACAATATTACCGGTATTACACCTGGTGACGATTATGCAGCAATGGAACAAGTATTAACTCGCCGTTACAATAAAAAAGAGCTACCAACTGAAAAAGTGCCTGATATTATTTTTATTGATGGCGGTAAAGGACAACTTAACCAAGCTCTACAAGTATTTGAACAATTGGATGTCAATTGGAACAAAAATCACCCTATTTTAATTGGTGTAGCTAAAGGAGCTGAGCGCAAAGAAGGATTAGAAACCCTCTTTTTTGAAGCTCATGGTACGGGATATTACCTTGATGACCATTCCCCTGCACTATTGCTCATTCAACAAATTAGAAATGCATCACATGATCATGCTATCGTAGGTCAACGCAAAAAAGGGACAAAGCAACTTACTGACAGTGCATTAGAGCATATTGAAGGCATTGGTGCCAAAAGACGTCAAGCGCTACTCAAACATTTTGGCGGATTAAGAGAGTTAAAAAGTGCCAGTATTGACGAAATAGCTCAAGTGCAAGGTATATCAAAATCATTAGCTGAAAAAATTTATCTAAATTTACAACAATAACACATTGAAAAAATAACATATTTCAGGCAACATAACCATTAAGAAAAGACTGTTTTTTATCAATCTCTAATACATTGATTAATAAAATAAAAAAAGAGTTTATGTCACATGAAAATTAATTTTCCAACAGCCTTAACACTATTTCGAGTTATTTTAATCCCTTTTTTTGTGTTGGCATTTTATTTGTTTCCCTATAAATGGTCTGGTTTTTTTTCTGCATTGATTTTTTTAATTGCTGCCGTGACTGATGTATTAGATGGCTATCTTGCCCGTCGCTTAGGTCAAACAACTAAATTTGGCGCATTTTTAGATCCAGTCGCTGACAAAATCATGGTAACAATTGCACTAGTTTTAATTACCCAATATTACCAAGCATGGTGGATCTCAATCCCAGCAATTATTATCGTTTCGCGCGAAATTATAGTATCGGCCTTACGTGAATGGATGGCTGAAATCGGCAAACGCAACAATGTAGCCGTTTCGTCAATTGGTAAAATCAAAACGATAGCACAAATGACAGCGCTAACTTGGCTACTTTGGCGCCCTTGTGACATTGTTATTTACGCAGGTCTTGCAGCATTATTTATTGCAACAGTATTAACGCTATTATCAATGTTACAATATTTATGGATAGCACATAGCGATTTATTAGAAGAAGAATAACTTTTAGTTAATATTTCCATCTAAACATTTTTTTATATGAGTAGTTTTGTTCAAAAAGTTCGTATAAACAAAACTACTCATCCCCTTTCAAATTCAAAATACTGCATTTAAAGTGATAATCAGTCAAACATTGAACAATTAAACGATTAATTTAAAATTTTTATTGACTGAAATCATAAGATCGGTAAAATGCACTGCATTCAAAACGAATTACTTCTTAGTAATCAGTTTTGAGCCCGGGTGGTGAAATCGGTAGACACAAGGGATTTAAAATCCCTCGGCCTTTTTGGCCGTGCGAGTTCAAGTCTCGCCCCGGGCACCATTAAACAAACACCTCTTACGCGGGAATAGCTCAGTTGGTAGAGCACGACCTTGCCAAGGTCGGGGTCGCGAGTTCGAACCTCGTTTCCCGCTCCAATTCATGATGTATAAAGCTGTACTAAAATATACAACTTAATGATTTTTAATTAATATTTAGTTGTTTTTCGTATACTGAGATGTACCCAAATATACCCACAGGTACTCAAATTTAGTACACTTCGAGTTCGGGATAGTACACTTTTATCTTTTAAACGAACCTCTTATTTTATATAATAATTCTGCCTTTTAGTTTGATTTCTAAAGGAGAGTTTTATTATGGCTTTAACTGAAATTGCCGTTCGTAATGCCAAACCAAAACAAAAAAGATATACCCTCAATGATGATGAAGGTTTAAGCCTTTGTGTCGTCCCTTGTGGCGGTAAATATTGGCACTTTCGATTCAGTTGGCAAGGGAAACAACCGAGAATTTCTTTAGGCACCTATCCAGAACTGTCACTGAAAGAAGCAAGATTGAAGCGTGATGATTACCGCGCTGATATTGCCAAAGGAACAGATCCCCGTCCAGGGCACCGTCGTGCTGCTCAAGCTAAAATGGAAATCTTGGACGAAGAAGGATATGAAGCACATCATAACACTTCATTGACATTGGGAATGTTTATCCCAAGATGAAAAGCCCTAAAATTTAAAAAGTTGGGCATTGATGCCCTAAACGTCGTAATTCGACTAAAACTTAAATTGAACGTTATTTTAAAAAAGATATATTACCGACACTGGGCATTATTCCTATTGAGAAAATCACCCTGAGAGATATTCAGCAAGTGTTACGTAAAGTAAAACGTGGTGCATTGTCGATTGCTGAGAAGCTGCGATGTTGGCTAATTGATATTTTCCGACATGCCATGCTCGATGGGTTAATCAAAACCAATCCAACCACGGATATTGGTTTTTTAGCTCTCCCTAAACCAGCCCCAAAAAATAACTCTCACTTGGAGATGCAGGATATTCCTCGGTTTTTAATAGCGTTATCTCGTTATCCGGGGGATATACAAACTAAACTGGCACTCAAGTTGTTGTTATTAACTGGGGTTAGACCAGGTGAGTTAAGGTTTTCAAAACCAGAACAATTTGATTTAGATAATCAGGTATGGACGATCCCCGCAGGGGAAATTAAACAATCTAAGCGTTTAGTCAACGCCGGGCACGTTATTCCAGATTATGTCATTCCGCTATCAAGACAAGCCGTCAATGATGAGTTAACTTGACAGTACCGCAATCAGAGGTGCTTTTAAAGCACCTTTTTATTTCAATTGATAAAACTGATCGATTATTCAATTTATTTAGGACTTTAGGTATGTTAAAAATCTCGAGTAAACAAAGAATACTTTTAAATTAAGAAAGTCGATTTATTTTGAAGATAGACTCGGCGATAATTTCGTTGCATTAAACAACGTGTAGTCAAAATCTACGAGGTCATAAATATAAAAAGGATCATTTTTCATAATATCTTTTGCTTCTTCAATCGAATCACTCATTACTAAAATTATACCGCTTGTTTTACTCTCTAAAAGTCCAGATGCCAAAAATTTATTTTGAGCGAAATAATTATCTAAAAACACATTATGTTCGTCCAGTTTTGCAAGAATTTCAGGCATCGGTTTTTTAAACTTTAGGGCTGCAATTATCACTTTATTCTCCTTGTATAATAAAAACTAAATTTAACGTAGTAGGTTTCGTATCTCAAAAAAATCACCAGAATTTACGACAGTGCTCCTAGACAGGAATACCAGCTTCAGCTTCTTTTAAAATAGCTACGATTTGATGTTCAGTCATTTTTTTCATAATTAAATCCCCTTTTCTTTTATCATAGAGAATTTTCTACTTTTTTGCTGTACTATTTTAGGGGATAGTTACAATCCTACCAGCCAAATATTCAGCCTTTCTTTTATGGATATTTCATGCAATTTATTGATGGATGGAATATTGTATTTTTTAAATACGCTATCATCATAGATACCATTAAAAAACTCCGCATTATAAATATCTATAAAAGTTTCTTCAAATGCAGAAAAAATTTGTATAGGCTCATTCATTTTGATGAATTGTAGTGGCAGTACCTTCATCATGAATTTAATATATGCAAGGATAGTTCATTCCATTTTCTATAAGAACAAAGGTTTCATCTAATACATCAATTAGGATTACGGAGTAAAGCAGAACGTAAATTCAAGTATAAAACAGACACTGCTCATCGCAATATTGCGCCCAACACGTTAGATAGGCAATTTAACCCTGATAAGCCGAATACGACATGGGTAACCGATATTACTTATATTAAAACGGGTGAAGGTTGGTTATATTTGTTGGTGATTATCGATTTATATGGACGAAAAGTGATTGCTAGGCAAACCAGTCGCTACATAGACCGTCATTTAGTGTGTAATACATTAAAACAAGCCTTATTTCGGCGTCATTTTCCTAAAAATGTACTCATTCATAGTGACCAAGGAAGCCAATATTGCAGTGCTGATTTCAAGCAGTTATTGTTACAATATGGACTAAGGCAAAGCATGAGTCGAAGAGGAAACTGCTTTGATAATGCGGTTGTTGAAAGTTTTTTTCATACACTCAAAACACATATTATTCATGACTGTTACTACAAAACGAGGAAGCAGGCTAATAAAGCACTATTTGAATATATTGAAATCTATTATAATCGGATACGCCGTCATTCAGCTAATGGCTGGGTATCACCTGAACAATATGAACAACAATATTACCAATACGAAAAAATGATAGAGGTGGGCACTGTCTAATATTTTGGCGAGGATCAATTTATTTTTATAGATTATATTGATAATTATCAATTTATTTTCCACAATTTTTAATTTTTACCGATAGCTGTTATAAAACAATTGATTGCTGAGTATAGAGGGCTATAGGGGATGGTATATTTTTTATCGTATAAAATATAAATACATTAAAAACTGATGTAACTTTTGAATCTAATGACTATTTTTAAATTATTTATCAAAAATATTAAAATGGATAACGATAAACACGTTGGTTAGATGTATATATAGCATTTTAATTTATTTTAGATTGGAAACAAACCCATACAGTGAATTGAATATTTTTTGTATCCATGCATAAATTATTTAACGATCTGCAAGTACACAATAATTATTTCAAAATTCAAATAAAATTTACATTATTATAATGAGTTTCCGCACAATATAAGCACTGAGCAAATCATTAGATTAGACAAGCTCAGTTTTGTAAGTATATCAGCTGGTTCTTTCTTGTGACCAATTTTCTGGAACAAGTACAGGTAGTTTAGCCCACGGTTCTTCAACTAAGGCATTCTGAAACTATTGTTCGCTTAGATTTGCATATTTTATAACGATCAGTTGAAAACTAGGAACATCTTCCTTAGTAAATCTAAGTAACAATTCGAATAGGCGACGCACGGCATTAAGATCGGCATCAGAAGCTTAGGTTCAAAGCAATATCATTTATTACTTGCTGTAATAAATGATATTACAGGCAGAATAATGATCTTTTCTCAAAAAAATATTATAAAGGTTAATGAACAATAATAAGCAAAACAAGGCTGGCTTTTATGAAAGAGAATAGAATAGAAAATTATAAATACACATTATATTTATTAATTACAGTGCTAGGTTGGGGGATTATGTATCCGGCCTCAAAACATGCTGTATCATCTGGTATAGATGGTTACTATCTGACTTTTATTCGCTACGTTCTTGGTGCACTGCTTGTAAGCACTGTTCTGCTTCTTATAGAAGGCAAAAAAAGTTATCAAACGGAAGGAAAAACTTTCCAGTTATGGTTTTTTGGTACGATAGGTTTTGCCGGATTAAACTTCCTTACTTTTATCGGCATTGGTTTTTCTTCTGCCGAACATGCAACAATTATATTAGCATTAATGCCAATGTTATCAATTATTCTGTCATCCATCCTTACTCGCAATATACCTAATATTAAAACAATTTTATGCACGGTATTAGCTTTTGTAGGAATTGTTTTGGTTATAACAAATGGAGATTTCAATAATTTGATAGCCTCATCAAATTTTGTTGGTGATTTATTATTGTTAGCCGCTACAACTTGTTGGGTTATTTATACCTATTTTGCAAATACGATAATTGCAAAATACAAGTGGAGTGCATTAAGAGTAACCGCATTAAGTTCTTCTCTTGGCGTAATAAGTATTATCGCAATTACTTTAACTGCGTCTTTCTTAGGCTTTGCAAGTCCTCCAAGTTTGGATGCATTAACCTCAAGTGGATTTGATATTTTTGTGCTTGTTACCACAACATTAGTAATCATTACTTGGAATGCTGGTATCAATGGTCTTGGTGCTATCAATGGTATTCTTTTTGTAAATTTAGTACCTGTCATTTCTTTTATTATTGGCATCTATCAAGGCCATACCATTTCATATACCGAAATTATAGGAGCGATAATCACTATTATTGCACTAATTCTTAATAATATTTTCATGAGATCAATTAAAAATAAGAAATAAAAAACCCACTTAATAAAATTAATAAATTCATTAACTTTAAAACAAGGAACACTTCGATGAAAAATATATTATTTGTTGTTACTTCTATTCATCATATTGCTGAGATAGATCGTAATACAGGGTTAGAGAGATGCAAAAATATGAAACATTTACATCTGACGAGATATGTATAGCTGATTTAGTACTATACAAGAATTATATGCTTAGAAACACAGATGCCATGAATGAGTTTTCATTTATTGTAGGTCAATTTCAAGATATTGAAAGACAACTTAAAGAGCAATATAAATTGATGTTTACGGTGGCTTTGAGCTTAAAACACCATCTGGTAGATCATATACACCTCATAGAAAAGCATCAAATTAATAACCCAGTTTATCAAGAGCAACAATTATTTTTTATTTTAAAAAAAATAGTATAAGGAATTACATATACCATTAATCGATATTTATTATACAAATAACAATTTTGAATCTAAAAGAAAAATCATCGCCGATACTGTATATAGCTCACTCCCGAGCAACTTTGGGATATTAGTTATAGCAATAACTTTATTTTTATCAAAATTACAATGAATAAGGGGCGAACACAGCAAAGTAAATTACAATTGTATTACAAAATAGCGGAACAAATATCTCGGCAACTAGATATATCTATAGATGATGTTGCTATTTGCTTAATAGAGAATGAGCCTATAAATTGGTCTTTTGGTGGCGGAAAGATGCAATTTGTAGCATAAGCTATTGTATTTACATTCCTTGTAATTCATTATGTTGGTTACAAGGAAGTTTTTCTTGTGATCAATTAATCCAAATTATAAAATATTCCGATAGTAGCTATTTTTCGTAAATAAAAGCAATTCGATGAAAAAAAAGTTTAAAACTATGCATATCGCTAGCCTTGAGTTATTTTTAGTAGCAGCAGAAAATGAGAATTTTTCAGTTACTGCTGAATACTTAAATATTACTCCCGCTGCTGTTAGTCGTTCTATTAAGAGACTTGAAGAAAGAATCGGATTTGATTTGTTCTCACGTAGTACACGCCAAGTCAACCTGACTCAGGAAGGGCGTATCTATTATAAAAAATGCTCTGAAATACTAGATATGCTAATTAATGCTGGACACTCTATTAAAACTGAAAAAAATACAATAGAGGGTAAATTAAAAGTAAGCGTACCAGAGACCTTTTTTAACTATAAAATATCTCCTTATCTAGCTAATTTTTCCGAAGAATATCCTAATTTAAAACTTGATTTTCATGTAACTAATAGAAATATTGACTTCGTTGCTGAAGAATATGATCTCTCAGTTAGGCTAATACAAGAAAATACAAGACTAGAAGCATTTCTAATTAAAAAAAATTTGTTTGTCGCTACAACTGGATTATATGCTAGCCCAAATTATCTTACAAAAAATGGCATGATTGTTTGTCCTGATGAACTAATAAATCATAAATGTATCAATTTTAGCTCTAGTCAAAATAATAAACGATTTCAATGGGCATTTTTGAATAAAAATATATGTAAAGACAATATTGAAAATAGCCAAATACAAATCTTTGATAGTATTCAAGCGACTAAATTTTTAGCCTTAAACGATGGTGGTATAGTTCAACTTTTTAGTTTCTCTGTACAAGAAGAGTTAAAGAGAAAAGAATTAGTTGAAATTTTGTCTGAGTATAATAAAGGAAATACTTGGGAGTTTTGTTTTCTTTATCCTTCAACATATAAAAATTCAATGAAACTTAAAGTATTTATCGATTATTTTACTAAAAAAATTAGTTGATAATACAGGCTTTTTATATAATCGTATATATTCTACTATTTGCAAAAAAGGCGAATTAACCTATCAAAATTTTTTCTTACCTATTGCGCTTATTGTGATTATATACATATTTTACTGGATTTAATCGAAGTACCTCAGCGTTTTAAAAAACGGTAATAAAGATAACAGATTAATTGAGTTTAACAAAATATTTTAAAATAGCGGACGCTGCTTAACTGTATTGATTATTTTTGTAATATCGGATCATTACTAGGTAAACAGGATTTATGTAACACGGTCAAAACGATCATTTTCTTGTTGTCTTGAATAAAATAAATAATATGACTTTGACTGGGAAAATAGCAAATATCCTTTTCATATTGCATGGCAATACTTGGCGACTGAGCAAGCAAAGAGATAGTTTTATGCAAATTGGAAATATACTCTTTTGCTTTCTCTTGGCTCCAATTTTTTATGGAATACTCATAAATATGTTTTAGCTGTTTGGCTGCATGTTGAGTAATTTTGATTGGTAGCACGATTAGTCCTTTAACAGATTCTTAAAGAAGGTATCGGCATCAATTGCTCTACCCTCTTCAATATCTTTTAAGCCTAGCTTGATTTGTGCATCAACATGGTTCTTTTTCATCGTTTCAAATAGCTGATATTCATCCATCGATATCATCACTAACACGGGCTTACCGTTTTTAGTGACAGTCACAGGTGAAGCTTGTGCACTAAGCACAGCTTCACCAAATCGGTTTTTCACCTCATAGGCGGTTAGAACTTTAGTGGGCATTTTATTTCTCCTTTCTAGCTAAAATAGCTATTTTGTCTAAATTTTACCTGTTTTAAAAATTATAACAATAGTTACTTTATGGTATTAATTCGAAAATCTTAAAAAGATAGACTTATCTGAGATATTGTTTTTTACTCTGTATCTGTTATTATTTCACAGCGTTATAAATTTAGTACACTTTCTAGTACACCAAATTATATAGCGTAAATAATATGCATTAATAACAGCAGGTTACATATAAAGTTCGAGTCTCGTTTCCCGCTCCAATATAAAATCGATCTTAGTCCATTAGAATTTATAAAACAAGTTATATCAATGTTTAAATGTGATTTTACTTTCCAAGATAGAACAGAGTAATTCAGTGATACTCAAAAAATTAGCCCACAATTCATACTAAACAATTTCTAAGTTTTTGGGGATGTAATAATTTAGCAATAAGAAAACGCCGAGTTGTTTACACTTCATGATTCAAATAATCCTTTAAAAACGCATAAGGCGTTTTTCCTGCAATCGCTTTATGCGGTTTAACGGTATTATAATAGTTAATAGATCGCTTAAGTTTTGTTGCCTATCTTTTGAATTGCTAAATATTGGCTGATGATGCCACATCGCAATTCAAAGTTCGTATCACTCTTTCCGCTTTGCCAGTCGTTTGTGAGCAGGCTGGTTTGGTAACTTTTTGATTGATATTATAGTTTATTACCTGTTTTAACAAATAGGTGTTTACTTATGCCTTGACATTCACGTCCATTATCGGAATAAATACATTAAATAGTATATTATTCTTCATCAATAAAATTTATTAACTCATTAAATTTAAAATAATTTCACGTTGAAACGGTATAGACTCCTGAATATTTTTAACAAAAATTGTGCTTTTTTTAATAAAGAAATACCTTGTTTTATTGCTAACTATGTTATAACTATAAGAAATTTAAAGATTAATTGGTAGAATAAAAAAAGCGCCATATTCTCTATTTTATTTTTAATATTAATTTAATAAAAACAATGTTTTATAAAATAATTGTTATTTTAAGAATAATTAAAAAAGTTGGTAGAAATTTAAACTAAAATATTTTAATTATAAAACAAAATGTTATAATTGGTCTGTTCCCTATGCACATAGGGATAAACCGCTCCTCACCTGAAACTCTTTTAATTCTAAAAACTGTTCCCTATGCACATAGGGATAAACCGCACGAATGATGTTGAAGCAACTTCTTTGGAATTAATATTTAGAATATAAATAATGGAATGGCAACACATTTTCAAACAAAAAATGAAGGGGGTAAATGTTTTTTTAATTCGACGGGAGGCAAGTAGCCTAACGAAGAATGTAATCGTTTCTGATTATACCAATAGGCATAAGTCGAAAAAGCGCGTTATAACTCAGCTGTTGAGTTGAAACGTTGGCCTTTTACAAACTCGGTTTTAATTGTTTTAAATGTCGCTTCCGCTACTGCATTGTCATAAGGACACCCTTTCTTGCTTAATGAATGCGTGATATTAAATGTCTTAAAACACGCCTCTAACAACCGATTATCAAACTCTTACCCTCGGTCTGAATGAAATAAATTCAATCTCGATAATGGTTGGTTGTTTAATTTGACTTAATGCCGACATGACAAGCTTCGCCGTTTTATGTTTACCAATATGATAACCGACAATCTGCCTATCGGATAAATTCACTAAAACACATAAATAATTCCAACGTTGGTTAACTCGAATATAGGTTAAATCCGCGACAACAATTTGCTTTTTATCACCCACATCAAATTGCCGTTGTAAGTGATTTTCTGCGGCTGTTTCATTAACTCCGGTATATTGACTGATAACTGACTAAACTCAGTAATCACCCCATGCAAGGTGCGTTTATTAGTCAACGTGGACAAGTCACTTAATGAGCGGATAGCGGAAGTTAATTTAATCTTTTTTTAAATATTAGAGAAAATACTTCCTACAATTTTTCAGAGGGTTTCCATTTAGTAGAAATCAGCTCAAGTAAGCCTGGAAAATCTTTTTCAATTTCTTTTCTTCTTAAAGTTGCCAGAGAGCAATTCCCCCGATCTACCTGAGATATGAGTCCAGCCTCTCTTAAAATTTTGAAATGATGTGAACGAGTAGCTTTTGTTAATTGCAACCCAAATGATGTGCAATGCCTCTCAGCTCCAGGGGCATCTTGTATTAAACTTTGAATAATCCATAAACGAGCTGGATCACTTAATGCTTTAAATATTTTAATTAAATTCATTTTTTCTCATAAGTTCTTTTTCTTATTTAAATGCTTAAAAAATTGACATTTAGATAAAAATGTAATATTAATAGAAGGTTCGATAAATTTCAAACCTTGTGTGTAAGTAAAATACAACCCGCTGAGCATACTACAAGATTATCAATAAAACATAAACTATTTAGTTTATTACTTACAATAATAAGGGAATAAATATGAATCTCGCCTCTGTTGACAAAAAAAACTCTATCCTCTTAGAAAATTGTCAAACAATTAAAAAACAACTAGTTCATAGAATAGCTATCAATGAAGTATTTCTCACTGACATGAAGCAATTGTCTAACAATAGCAACGTTATTGCTGCTCAACTACCAAAAACTCACATGTACTTTAATGATGTAGAAAATGGATATTATGATGCAACTCTATTGTTACAAGTATTCCGTCAAGTATCAATTTGTATTACTCATCATTTGTATAACATATCTTACTCAACTAAATTTATTTTTAGCTTGGATACGGGATGCAAAACTGTATGGGACAAGAGTTCGCTAGATTAGAAATTTGTACCGTTATTAAAACACTACTCACATTGTTGCCCGATTTGAGCTTAGACCAAAAATTTATTAAAGATATGTCTTGGGATGAGGGAATTATTTTGAGACGCCCTAACACATTACCTGTCGCGAGTTGTAAAATATTTAACTAGAGAACTTACAAATGAACAAAAAAATTGACAATCCCAAAACAGCCATTGTATTAATATCCATATTGCTTGCAGTATTTGTAGTACCAACATCTATCTCAGGAACCGCGATTGCACTACCATTTATAGGTGCTGATCTCTCTGCTAATTTAACTGCACTACAATGGGTTGTTAATAGTTTTAATTTGACCTTTGCTTGTTTTACTTTGTTATGGGGATCATTCGCAGATAATTTTGGTCATAAAAAATCATTTATAGTAGGTGCAACTATCTATACGGTTGCTTCCTTATTATCCGCTATGTCCATTACTCCTTTAATGCTTGATATAGCTCGAGGTTTGGCCGGTGTGGGTGGT
Source organism: Gilliamella sp. ESL0254 (assembly GCF_013344985.1). NCBI lineage: Bacteria > Pseudomonadati > Pseudomonadota > Gammaproteobacteria > Orbales > Orbaceae > Gilliamella > Gilliamella sp. ESL0254. Next base: position 697,354 of record NZ_JAAEDU010000001.1, on the reverse strand, counting down.
GCTGCTATATTCTCGTGTGGAAGTGCCATACTAATCAAAACTTTTGATGGAGAGAAGAGAACTAAAGCATTCGCATTTTTTGGAACAACAGCGGGCATAGGTATTACATTTGGCCCAACAATATCAGGTTTTTTGTTAGACTTATTCAACTGGCGAGCTATTTTTATATTACATACCGCTGTCTTGGCTGTAGTAATACTAATGACACCAACTATAACAAAAGATAATCTCACTAGACATCAACATCCATTTGATAAAATTGGGTCAATAATTTTCACCATAGCTTTGTTTCTATTAATGTTTTCAATTAGTGAAAGCGCCCAATTGGGATGGTTAAATATAAAAACATTAATATTGTTGGTTGTTAGCTTTCTTTCGGGTGTTATATTTGTAATGTATGAAAAATCGATCACTAATCCAGTGTTAAATCTAACGCTATTAAAAAATAAAAAATATGTAGGTTTGATTCTCGTTCCTGTTGTTGCTAGTTTCAGCTTTGTTACTTTACTTACCTATTATCCAAGTTATTTAATTGGCGTTATGCAGTTCAGCCCTTCTTATGCTGGCATTATCATGATCACATTAACTGTTCCCGTATTATTCTGCCCTTTACTGGCAGGAAAAATTGTTTCATCCGGAGTCTCCGCAATATCTATTATATTTATTAGCCTTATTTTAATGATTTTTGGCGTAATTTTATTGTTTTTAGTTGGTGGTGTTGATGGACAACTATACCTAATCGGTTTTGCATTATTTATGATCGGTGCTGGAATGGGACTAACAGCAGGACTTGTTGATGGGCTAGCGTTAAGCTGTGTTGAACCTCATCATACAGGTATGGCAGCTGGCTTATTGAATACATTACGTTTAGGTAGTGAAGCCATAGCAGTTGTATTATATGGTTCATTATTAACCGCTAATCTTAATGGTATTTTACCGGATTTATTAATAAAATATAATTCGTCAATCGATGTAATAGAAGACTGGATAAATTCAGTAGCTAGTGGAAATCTCACCGCGCCACTATCTAATGTTGCTACAAATATTCAGTCAATTATGCTTAATGATATCATTACGAGTTATCATAGTGCCTTCAATTTTACATTAGCTATATTAACTATTATTAGTACAATAATTTGCTTGTTTAGCATATTGTTGTTGAAGAGGAAGAATGTTCCCATTAATTAAGGAATCTTCTTTAGAATTAGTATCAATGATGACAATGACAGTGTAAATACCCCAAACTTAGTACAAGATTCAAGTAGAAAATAATACTACTTGTTTTAGTGTTTTATATTCAATCGGCGTCATATTATTTAATGCTTCATAAGGTCTTTCGGTGTTATAACTGGATAACCATGATATTCAGCCAGTTTATCTAAGTAACGGGTAATTCTCCCTGCCGGTAAGCTTACTGCAATATCAATGCCTAGCGCCTCACGATTAAAGTCATCGATGACATTGAATGTCCTAAAGCGACGTTGATTACCACTACTGTCACTCATAAAATCCATTGACCAACATTCACCTTGTTTATTGGGTACTAATAACCTTTCCGGGCATCGTGGAGGAATGCGCTGTTTACGCTTTACCCTTACTTTTGAAGTTTGTATATCAACGAGAAAACAATAGGGTTGACCATTTAACCCAGACCCAGGAATAAAAATTTTGTGCGAAATGTTATCTGGTACAAAACTAATACTAGGAGCTATATAAGTTTCTTTAGTAACTTTGACTAACCTACTGATTTAGTCGCCTATATTTTTATTCCTCGATAAGTAGTATTATCTAGTTTAATATTCATAGTGTTCATTAGTAATCCTATAAAATTATAAAAACTATAAATCCTGACACTTAAATATTATATTCAGGAAAAATGGCCACTAAGTTCCAATTTTTTCCGTACAATATTTCTAGCTCTATGAAGTCTACTTTTCACTGCTTCAATGCTTAGTCCAAGAATATCGGCCACCTCTGGAGCTGTTAATTCATTAATATCTCTTAGAATTAAGACAGTTCGATAAGTGCCCGGAAGAGAAATTATTGCTCTACTCAAGTCAATTTTTAAGACTGATTGTTCTGAGCTACTAATATAATTAGCATCATATAATTGTTCTACCTCATTTGGAGCCATATGAAAATTTTTTTTATTTGACCTAAAAATTCGATAACATTCTCGTTCGATGATACGAAACAACCATGATGACAATGCAGAGATTGTACGTAAGACCTCTATTTTTTTATATAAAATCCAAAGAGCAACCTGCACTGCATCTTCAGCATCCTCAGCATTAGAACAAACTTTTCTTGAAAAACGATTTAGATCTGGTTGACATATTTCAAGTAATTTTAGTAAAGCTACTTGGTCACCAGAACGAGCCAATACGATAAGATTTTCATCAATTTTATTCATAAACACTCCTTATTTATCTACATAGAAGAGATTTAATTCTATAAAAAGGATTCAAATATTTTATATTTTTTTAAATAGAATATAAAAATCTGTAATATTTAAGTGTTAAAAATATGATAACTATAAGATATATATCAATAACTAGTAATTATATCTATTATATAATGCCATCAATTTTTTACTATCGAAAGTAGGTAATAACATCATAATTCTTTATGAAGAATAACCTCTCTCATAAAATATGACAACGATTGTAACTATCCCCTAAAATAGCTAATAAATCGCCTTTTCTTACTTTATGATTATCAAGTACTAGAACATCAGTTATAATTTCAGGTACTCTAGTGGGCACAATACTTACATTCCCATGAACATAAGCATTATTTGTCTCTTCGAAAAAATAACCATGCCAAACCATTCGAACTAGTACAATACAACCAATCATAAATCCCACACCCAAAATATATTTCTTCAAATTTTTACGAATATTATTTGAAGATAATTTTTTTCATCTTCTTGCGACATCTTATCTAACCTCTATCACCATGTTATGGCTTTCATTCTTCTAGATAAACATAGGGTGCATAGTTCTGTTTTAAGAGCTATTAGAACTAGTAAATTTCGGGTCAAAACTATGCAATCTACGACCACCTCACATATGCATATAAACTATTTATCTTTTTTTGCGCATGGTTCACAAGTTTTACCTGAACTATAAATAGTAAGAATGAGACCTATAACCCAGCAAGCAGGGCATCCTCGCAATACCACAAATCCGCAAATAGCAGAAAAACCCCCTAACACTACAGTTAACAGAGTACCTTGAATAAAAAAATAGATGGCTAGACCTAAAAAAACAAATCCTAGACACCCTCGTAACAAATGAACTACAACAGAAGAACTTTTAAACATATTTTCGCCTCCAAAGTTATTATGTTTAGTATGCAATTTAATCGAAGAAAATGGTTTTCCATTCACATTTAAATGTAAGTTGCAAACCTGCTTACATAAAGTGCATATAAAACTAAAAAAGAATTCAAAAAAAATTCATTTAATTTTAATGAATTTAAGTGCAATAAATCTGAGTACAGTCTTTAGCTTCCTTGAAGTAAATAGTTTTTATGAGTACCGAACTTCAAGGAAAACTACAATTAATGATTTAATCTATTTTTCTTTTCGCGATAAAACACATAAGGCAAAAACCCGTAACGCCAGTACAAGCTAAAACACATCCTACTGCTATGGCTATCCACATAACTAAATTAGTTGGTGCAAAAAGAAAACCCAAGCAAGCAATACACGTGCCAATAAAAACTCTACATACACGTTCAAAACTAGGGACATTTTTTTTAAAATTCATCATCTACCTCTCTTTTTTATGGTTAAAGATTAATCTCACTAATAAAGAGCTAGCCAAATTAAAAAAGGATTCAAAAAATTTTCATTTAAATTTAGTATCAATGATTTTAGATTTAATAAATTTGAGTGCAGCCCTTAATTACGGTTTGCTGATATTTAAAGTGCATAGTGGATTAGACAAAAAGATGAGTATATGTTGTTACAAATAAAACATTAAACAAAATTATTATTAGCTTAGCATTAACATACTGATTAACTAGACAGTTCTTAGATGTTTTATAAATTAACGAATAGGTATTTTCTCCAAGAAAGTTATACAAATTAACAATTAATCCCCCTTATTTCCCCTAATTGGATATTATTTAATTTAATATATTACATATAATAAAATAAACTGTGTTTGAGTATATACAATATGATATATAACAATAAGAAACGAAGAACTTTAATGTAAATACCCAAAACTTAGTACAAGATTCAAGTAGAAAATAATCCTTCTTGTGTTAGGGTTTTATACTCAACAAAATACGAGAAGATAATGGACCGGAATTTACTGGAAGAGTCTTTTCCAACGGGGCAAAATCACACGGTATCACTCTTGATTATATTTATCCCAGTAGCCCATATCAAAATGGTTACATTGAAAGATTTAACCGGACTTATTGAACTAAAGTGTTAGATTTGTATCTTTTTAACAACCTAGAGCAAGCAAGGAGAATGACCGAAGAATGGCTAACCAGTTATAACACCGAAAGACCTCATAAAGCATTAAATAATATGACGCCGATTGAGTATAAAACACTAAAACAATCAGCATGATTTTCTATGTCTATTTTGTACTAATTATGGGGTATTTACAAATAAAAGCCACATTGTTTTAATTTATTAAGATAATGTTTTATTCAAACTTTGAAGTGTCGGTAGCACAAACCCGAAGACGATGACCATCGGGATCATTTCCTACAAATGTGTATCCGAAATCGAGCATTTGGGGTTCAAGTTCAATTTTGACGTTTAGTTTCTTCCATGTCGAATAAATCTCATCTACATCATTTTTTGTTACATCACTAAATGACAACTCAAAACCACCATAATGATTGGGTGCCTTTGGAGTTATTTCATCAGCCCCTTGTAGCCCCAAAATAAAATTATCATTCAATAAAAATACAGCGAAACCAGGATAAGTTTCAACAGGTGGGCGTCCTAGTATTTTTGTGTAAAATTCTGTACTAGTATCGACATCTTTGACATAAACAATAACGCTATTAGGTTTAAACATTTTTTGTTTCCTTTTGGTGATAAAATTTAATTTACTTAATTTTGGTTATCTATATTATGATGTAGCATTGCTGACAACTGTATGTCATATTTAAAATTTAACATAAATTATTTTGTAAACATAAAGCATGAAAATTAATCGTATAATTACTATCATCATGGTATTGCTTCAAAGAGAAAAAATAAGCGGTAAAGAATTAGCAGAAAAATTAAATGTATCATTGCGGACTATTTATCGAGATATACAAGTTATTGAGGGAGCTGGTATACCCATTATTACGTATCAAGGAAGTGCTGGTGTAATAAGTATTTTAAAAAATTATAAAATTAGTAAAGGTTTATTCACTAAAGAAGATGTCATTGTATTATTAAAAGGCCTGAACTTATTATCCTCACCAATTTTAAATGAAGATGAAAATGTGAGAACGCTAGAAAAGATCAAAAGTCTTTTATCAAAACACGATCTCGATCAAGTAAGAAATGATCTAAGCCAACTGACTGTTGATTTATCGCCTTGGCTTTCTAAACAGAATATTAATAATAAAATATCGATCATCAAAGCGGCAATAAATAAACAATTGCGTTTATCTTGTGAGTATATGAAACTGAAAAATAAACAAGATTCTCGTCTAATTGAATCATATAAACTCGTTTTCAAAGAAAAAGAGTGGTACTTGCAGGCTTTTTGTTTAAGTAGAAATGATTTTCGGCTATTTAAACTGTCTAAAATGTCTAACATAAAAATAACGAATACCAAATTTATTAAACAAACCACGCCTGATGCACTTTCTTCATTCGAAAAAGACATGGAAAAAAGAGTCTTTAAAATAAAATTATTAATAGATAATTCCATTTTAGAACGTATTTTAGATTACTGCGATGAACAAGATCTTCATAAATTAAACGATAAACAATATATTGTGGATTTTAACTTTATTGACGATGATTATAGTTATGGTATTTTGATGAGTTTTGGGCATCAATGTATTTGTTTAGAGCCTGAATATGTTCGTAAAGAAATGATTGAAAGAACGAAAAAGCTAATTAACTCTTATAAAAAAAACGACAATTTATTTCTTTCAAATTATTATCTTAAATAATTTGCTATGTTCTTAGTGCTATCAATAGTACTTAAAGTGTTCATTTATGATTTTACTAATAAAATCAGTTGATAACATTGGTGTTTTATACAATCATCCCCCACCATTACAAAAAAACCAATAAAATCAATGCCTTTTCTGACCGATTTTTTATAAGAAATAAAGCAGTATTTTGTTATAACAATAGGATAGGTTTATTCTGAGGTTGTATTGCAATTAAGGGAAAGTCGCTTACAAGAAATGTGTAATAAGTAATAAAATGCCCTCGTTTAAGTCAAATAAAACAAGGGCATTTATCTAGCCTTTATTTATTAAGCAACACCAGGAATGGTGAAATCCATAATAAGTAATAAAGTTGGTAAAATAAAGATAGATAGAACCGTTGATGCAAAGAAAATGCTTGATGCTTGTTCTTGCTCAACATTCCAATTATAAGCCAAAATAACTGCTGTTGATGCCGTTGGCATTGCCAATAGGAATACTAGCTCTTCAGCCTCCATCCCTGTGATACCAAATAAATATACGGCAATAAGTGCAACAATTGGTGTAATAAAACTTTTCAATACAATATTGACCATTAATGGTTTAGATAATTTCAATTTAACCCCATGAATACCAACACCTACCGCAATAAGCGAAATAAAGTTACAGGCATTTGACATAATATCAAAAGTGTTAAATACAAAATGAGGTAACCATTGGGTTCCATCGGTGACACTAACAATTAGTCCTAAAATCACGGCTAAAAACATCGGTTTCATGAGCGAGTTTTTTACTGCACTAAAGATCATATCCCCAGTGACTTTACCGCCAGATAATTTAGTATCACAGAGTTCTAATAAAAAGATTGTCATTGGAATTAATGATAATGCGACAACAAAATTAGCAATCGCCACCGAAATGGTAGATGCTGCCCCAAGCATCAACGTTAAAAAAGGCACCCCCATTCCGCCCATATTGGGAAAGCAGCAAAGCATTGCATTCATTGCTGTTGATTTTAACTCTTTATGCAAAATGTATTTATTGGTTAAAAAGCAAATTATCCATAAAAATGACATAGTGCAGAAAAAGGCAATCATCCAAATACCATTAAATATTTGTGATGGTTTAGCATGAGAAGTATGCACAAAAAGCAATGCAGGAAAGACAAAGTTTGATACCAGTCCAGATAATAATTTTTTAGAATCCTTCGAAAAAATTCCTTGTTGTACACAGAACCAACCAAGAAAAATTAACAAAAAAACCGGAAGACAAGAACTAACAACTTGTCCAACTGCTGACCAGATTAGATTCATTTTTTTAAAACTCCTAAAATAATATTACTTAAAAGACAAATTCGGTAATGGCCGGTAACTTCAGATTAGAGATTATATTTATAGACCTAGCTAAAATAAGTGATTACAAAATCGCATATATTTTATTACATGCAAAACAGCGTTCTTTTTGTTGTAAATTGTTATTATTAAATGCTATTTCACATTTAGTATGCTTAATAAAAGACATTATTAATATAGGAACCTTTTGTTATATTTCAATGAAAATATAGTAACTTGAAAGCATTATACTGATTCTTATAGACCTTGTGTCAACCAAGATCTTTCGACTGTCTTAAAAAAACAAAAAAACACGAAAATTTGGCTCGATATTTACTAAAAATAGCAATTTATTTCTTTAAAAAACAACAAATAAGTAAAAAAAAATAACAAATGTTAAAGTATGGTAAAAATTAATATTGCACTAAAATTCTTTAAATAACAGTTTTCGTCATATTTTATTTGCTATAAAAACTACTAAAATCAAATTTAATTAATTGATTTAATTTTTTTATATCAAATTACTGCTATAAAGATATTTTGCTGATATTTATATAATGAAGATAAAAAGAGAAAACAATATATAAAAATTTGCTTATTAATAGTCAATTAATAATTAACATAATGTAAATCATTTATGCCACATTGTAAAATGTGTAATCCCATTTAAACTAATTTTAGCTTAAAAAGCTTATTTAGCTTTTTATTTTTATCGATAAACACCATTTTGCCCAAATAGTAATTAAGCGCTATTATTCAATAGCTAGAATAGAGTTTCTTTTTTCATTATAAATGGGTAAGCGGTGTTGTGCCAATATTTACAAGAACAATTAATAGTTGTTGTTGGCTAAAACATCGCATCATACACTGATGTACCAAATTATATAAATGCTATGATCCCATATTCACAATTGAACTACGAAAACGCCTTAAAGCAATTAAAAAGAAAACGGTACCAATTGCCAATAACCATGCAAACGAAGTCCAGACCACACTTAAGCCAGCACCTCGATACAATATTGCCTGTCCTAATTCAACAAAATGCGTTGTTGGGGCAAACATCATAATATTTTGCACAATTTCTGGCATACTTTCACGCGGAGTACTCCCCCCTGATAGCATTTGTAATGGTAACAAAATTAAAATAAGTAACATTGCGAATTGCGCAGTAGATTTTGCTACTGTTGCCATAAAGATACCAAGTGACGTTGTCACAAAAAGATGTAGCGCTGCACCAATCAAAAATAAAGCTACCGAACCAGCAATTGGTACATTTAGCCAACTATGAACAACAAGTAACAACGCTACCCAAGTTGATATTAATACCACAAGTCCCATTGACCATACTTTGGATATCATAATTTCAAAAGGAGTAACAGGCATGGCAAGAAGATGGTCAATCGTACCATGTTCGCGTTCTTTCATTAAGGCGGCACCAGTTAAGATAATAGATAATGTTGTCACAATATTGATAATTTCCATGACCGAACCAAACCAAGATCGCGTTAAATTAGGATTAAAGGCGGTATGCACTTGTATATTAACTGGCAAATTTGTTACCTTACTGTAACGGTTGACATATTCAGTCACTTCACCAGTAATAATTTGTGTTATATAACCATTTCCGACAAACGCTTGCCCCATTCTTGTTGCATCAATATTGAGTTGAATTTCTGGATTTTGATTATTTAGCACATCACGCTGAAAATTAGGCGGAATATTTAAAGCAAACGTATAATTATCTGTATCCATACCACGATCGACATCATCCATTGAATATAATTTAACAGGAGTATTAAACATTGGCGGATAAAAGGCTGTAATAATTTGTCTTGATAAGGGTGAGTTATCTTCATCAACAACGGCAATCGAGGCATGATGTAACGAGTCAGAAGTTGCCGTTGCAGCAATATAAATATCAAAGGTAAAGCAATAGGCAATTAATAGCAACATGATAGGATCACGCAATAACCCCCATAACTCTTTAATCCCTAAGCGATAAATATTAATTAAACTTTGCATAATATCTATCCCTCTTGCTTTTTAAGGAGAAAAATACTGGCACCCAATACAATAGGGATTGTGATCAATAAAGCAAATATTGAATTATGCAGATCGATAAAACCTAGCGCTTTATTAAACACACCACGAGCAATAATTAGCATATGCGTTGTTGGATAAACCTCGCCAATATAACGGCCACCGCCTTCTAGAGATGCGACAGGGTTGAGCAATCCTGAAAATTGAATTGCTGGTAACATTGTCCCTACGCAAGTTAAAAAGATAACGGCAATTTGGCTACGGGTGACAGTCGAAGCCAACAAGCCAAAACCCGTTGAAATAATGCAGTAAGCAAATGCAGCTAGGCACAAAGTAAACAAGCTTCCTTTTACAGGCACACCAAAAATGGTGATTGCCATAAATAACAATAATAAAAAGCTAAACATAGAAATAATGATATAAGGCACTTGTTTGCCTAGCAAAAATTCAGCTTTAGTTACTGGTGTTACATATAAATTGATAATCGACCCCATCTCTTTTTCACGCACGACCGATAAAGCTGCCAGCATTGATGGAATCATTAATAATAAAATAGGTATTACCGCCGGTACCATGGAAGGTAAGCTTTTAATATCAGGATTATAACGATATCTTGTTTCTATATTTGCCAAGCTAGTTGAGGATTTTCCTGTTACTTCTTTTACTTTTTCACTTAACCAAGCAAGATGCATGCCTTGCACATAGCCTTTGATTGTTTCGGCACGTAACGGCATTGCCCCATCAATCCAAATGGCAATATCAACAGGATCGCCTCGTTGTATGTCACGACCAAAATTTGGTGGAATTTCAATCGCTAAAGCAATGTCATTACTGCGTAACCGCGCATCCATATCGTTATAATCAGTGATAGGTGCCCTTTCAATAAAATAACGTTTAGAGCCTGACAAATTTAGAGTATAATTTTGGCTGATTACACTTTGATCGCGATCAAGCACAGCAAAACGCAGATCTTCAACATCCATCGTAATGCCATATCCCATAACCAACATTAAAATTGCTGAGCCTAATAACGCTAATAATGCTCGCAAAGGATCACGAGATAATTCAAGAGTCTCACGCCATAGACAACCTATCATACGGGTAAAACTAAATCCTTGAAGGTGATGATTTGGTAGTGTTTTTGTTGCTTGATTGAGTATTTCTTTTGGCGGTTCAACAGAGCGTTCTTCTGCATTACTATCATCAGCCCCTGCATCAACAAGATAACGAATAAAGGCCGCCTCTAATGTTTTAGCATTTTTGGAGCTGATAATGTTATCTGGCGTATCACTTGCTAATACTTTACCCGCATGCATTAATGAAATTCGATCGCATCTTGCGGCCTCATTCATAAAGTGAGTTGTGATAAATACCGTTACTTTATCTTTTCTAGAAAGTTCGATAATTAAACGCCAAAAATCATCGCGAGCAATGGGGTCAACGCCTGATGTTGGTTCATCAAGGATAAGAATTTGCGGATTATGCACAACGGCAACTGACAATGAAAGCCGTTGCTTTACCCCTAAAGGTAAACTATCGGGCAGATTTTGTGCGTCTTGTTCTAAACCAAAACGTTTCAGTAATTCTTCAACGCGAGCGGAAATTTTACTTTCTTCAATACCAAACAGACGCGCATGTAGAACTAAATTTTGTTTGACTGTTAACTCACTATATAAAGAAAATGCTTGAGACATATATCCTAAATGACGCCTAACATTAATATCACTGGCATCAACCGGTTTACCAAATAACCATGCCTCACCTGATGAAATCGGTAATAAACCCGTTAACATTTTCATGGTGGTTGATTTACCACAGCCATTTGAGCCTAAAAAACCAAATATTTCACCTTGTTTAATTGAAAAATTAACATGATCAACTGCAATAAAATTACCAAACTGTTTAGTTAAATCTTTTGCTTCTATGGCTGTTTGCAAATCTTTATTAAGATCTAAAGGTGGAATTTCGACAGTTTGATAACCTTGTCTAGCGCTTTCTGGCATGAGCTGAATAAATGCATCATCTAAATTATTTTTTCCTGTTTTAGCTAGTAATGATTTTGGTGTGCCAGTTTCAAGAATTTTACCGCCATACATCGCAACCAACCAATCAAAGTTTTGGGCTTCATCCATGTAGGCAGTTGCCACAACCACACTCATTTGTGGTCGTTGTTTACGGATTTTGTTGATTAACTGCCAAAATTGGGCTCTTGAGAGCGGATCGACCCCCGTTGTGGGTTCATCAAGAATTAACAAATCAGGATCGTGGATTAACGCCGAACATAAGCTAACTTTTTGTTTCATACCACCGGACAGTCGCCCTGCTGGTCTAGATAAAAATGGATATAATCCAGTACTACGCGTTAATTCATCAATACGGCGACGACGCTCAGCCGCATCATTACCAAACAAACGAGCAAAAAATTGCAAATTTTCTTCAACAGATAAAGTAGGATAAAGATTTTTGCCTAATCCTTGCGGCATATAGGCAATACGTGTACAGACGTTTTTGCGGTGTGATTTGTCTTTCATATCACCATCTAAAACATACACTAAGCCTTCTTGAATAACATGTGCACCAGCAATCAGCGATAATAAACTCGATTTTCCCACACCATCAGGCCCAATAAAACCCACCATGCATCGCGGTGGAATGGCTAAACTAATATTATTGAGCGCACAGTTTTTTTTGTAATACAGCGTGACATTGCTTACTTTTACCACTGCATCATCAATGGATTTAGCTTGGTTTAATAAAACTAAATTCTTATTGTCTGAATCTGACATCTGCTATCTCCAATTATTCGGTTGGACATTTTGCAATATCAGATAAGCCAGCTGGCCATGGCGTTTTAGGATCAAGCTTAACCCAAGCCACACCAGGTAAACCTGTTTTAACTTGAGTAATATAACATTTTAATAATTCAGGGCTTAATTGTGCTTTAACTCTAAACATCAATTTTTGACGTTCATCTTTTGTTTCAACGGTTTTTGGCGTAAATTGGGCAACGCTTGAAACAAACGAAATTTTAGCTGAAATCGCTTTATCTGGTAACGCATCTAAAATAAGTCTGACTTCATCACCAATAGCCACCTTACCCGCGACAGTTTCAGGTAAAAAGAAAGTTAGATAAACATCATACAAATTAACTAAATTTAGTACTTTACCGCCCGACGGCAAAACTTCACCTAACTGAGCAATGCGATATTGAATACGACCATCAACAGGCGCTATTAAAGTACTATCATCGATATCAGCTTGAATTTGCCTTATATTAGCGCTGGCAACATTAATAGCAGCTTTAGCACTATCAACACCAGCCTGAGCAACAGCAATGGCAGCATCTGCCGCTGTAACTTGAGATTTTGCTGAATCTAACGCTGCTTTAGCACTATTAAATTTAGCGGTATCATCATCAAATTGTTGGATGGACAATGCACCTTTCTGATAAAGCGCAGTAGTTCTCTGTAAATGTTTAGATGCAATATCTAAGTCACTTTCACGTTGACTTACGTCGGCTTGAGCGGCGACTTTATCGCTCATTTTTAATTCAACTTGTGATTGAGCACTAGCCTCATTACTGATTGCTTGCCCATATTGCGCTTGTGCTTCGTTTAATTGTGCCTGTAAGGTGTCAGTCTGCATAACCACAAGTGGTTGGCCAGCTTTAACAAAATCGCCTTCATCAACATTAATTTTTTCAATTCTACCAGCTAATTTAGCTGAAATATTAATTTCGGTTGCTTCAATGCGTCCATTACCACTAGCAAAATTCGAACCATATCCATCTGTCTTCAATTGTTGCCATAAAATAAAAATAATAGCAATAATAACAACTGCAATAACAATCCATTTCCTGCTTATATTTTTCATATAATACCTTATTTTTTAAAACGATTTATGGAAAATCTTAACGAAATAACAAATCGTTAAAGGTTATTTGACTGTATTGGTTAGATAGTATCAAATGTTTATGGCAAATAATATCTGTTCATAAAACAATCGCAATAAAAGCTAAAAAATTAAGCAGGATGGTTTTATATTTTATTTATAGATTTGAAATTAATAACATCACTGTATTATGCAATAAAGCTGATCTGCTCATTACAACTTGATAAGTTATTTATAATAAATGACTTATTATTTTATATTTTCAAATAATTTATTAACAATATAAGGATGTAAAATAGCAACGGGTAACATATATAATTTCCCCCAGATATTGTGATTTTTAACTGATGCAATTAAATATACTGTATTTTTACTTATGTCATTACCTTTATCTACAACACGAATACAAACACATACATCTAAATGGCAATCTTTTACAACTAATGTCAGTTTATCGTTGGTTTCCTCTGTTATGGTAAAAAAATCGGCCATATTGCTTTCGTCTGGTTGATGCTTATTTTCCGCAGAACTATCAAATCCATTAATCGCTTTGACACCGATTAATTTCACTAAACAATCCCTTATTTTAAAGAGTATTTTTAGCCATCTAGGTTGATAAGATGTCATCATTTTATAAGCTTCATAGGCTGTCAATTTTTTAGAAATATCTTTTTTTTGACAATCTAAATAATCAATTTCTTCTGCAATAAAGCTTACATTATCAGGTAATGTTTGCCGTACTTTTATGATATTGTTTTGTTTATTTTTCATATAATTATTCCCCTTCCTCCTATTATATAAAATGCTTATCTAAAACATGAATAAAAGTCATAAAAAACACTACATTCAACAAATTTAGCAGTCAATTTAACTCATAATCAGCTAACTATACATTAGTTAATGTACATATTGAATACTATCAAAACATAAAACATTAATTGAAACAAAGTGGTTAGTTGTATGCAAAAAATAATGTAAATGGTATGCTTATAACATTATTAAAAGTATATCTTCGATTTGTCATTTAAAGGTGCATTTATGACGCTACCATCTTTTTTAACACTATATAATGAATTAATTTCAACACCAACAATTAGTAACGTTACTAACGAGCAATTAGATTATTCTAATAAACCACTTATCGATAAGTTAGCAAGTTGGTTTGAAGATTTAGGTTTTGTTATTGATATCCAACCCGTTCCTAATACTCGCCATAAATATAATATGTTAGCTACTTATTCAAACAGCGAAAATAAAACACAAGGCGGGTTATTGTTAAGTGGACACAGTGATACTGTCCCGTTTGACGATGGGCAGTGGACTAAAGATCCTTTTAAACTAACCGAAGAAAATAATAAGCTGTATGGGCTTGGTACCGCTGATATGAAAGGATTTTTTGCCTTTATTTTAGATGCTCTACGTGACATTGATCTTAAAAAGTTAACTAAACCCATTTATATCCTTGCCACTGCCGATGAAGAAACATCAATGGCTGGTGCGGCATTTTTTGCCAAGAATACCAAACTACAACCTGACTGCACTATCATTGGTGAACCAACATCGTTAATCCCAATTCGTGCACATAAAGGATTTATCTCTAATTCCATTAAAGTAATTGGTAAATCAGGACATTCGAGCGATCCCGATAAAGGTATTAACGCTATCGAAGTGATGAATTTAGTCATTGAACGCTTGTTAGTACTAAAACAAAAATTTAAAGAACAATATCATAATGACGGGTTCAGCGTACCTTACCCTACCCTAAATTTAGGTGTTATTCATGGTGGCGATGCAGCCAATCGTATTTGTGGTTGTTGTGAGCTTGTGATTGATATTCGTGTATTGCCCGATAACAATGTTGATTCACTTTATCATGCGCTTTGTGAAGCACTACAACCCGTTATGGATAAATACCCAAATCGAATCGAGATACAGTATGAAGTTGCGCCAATTCCGGGGTACGAATGTAAAAAAGATCATCCGGCATTACAGCATATTGAAAAATTAGTCGGTCATAGTGCCGAAACGGTTAACTATAGCACCGAAGCACCATACTTAAATCAAATCTCGCCGACAATTGTATTAGGGCCGGGATCAATCGAACAAGCACATCAACCGGATGAGTTTATTTCCATGGACTTTTTAAAACCAACCAAAGTAACTATAGAAAGGCTAATTAAGGATTTTTGTCTTTAGTCAATTATCTCAATTCGCCGATAACCTCGGCGAAGTTTAATAAAAAAATTTGATTAATTAAACGTGAAAGATTGCAAAATCGGTAGCGATTTCAGTATTAACAAAGACACTTTTTGCTTCATTAACTAACTTTTTATTATCATTCAAACTATATCTAGGGCTTATATGAGTCATAATAAGCCGCTTGGCATTGGCCTGTTTGGCAATGGTTGCGGCATGAATGGTTGTAGAATGCCCACGTTCGAGTGCTTTATCTTTTAGTGCGTTTTCTTGTGTTGCTTCATGAACAAGCAAATCCACATCATTAGCAAGCTCAATCGATGCTTGACAAGGTATGGTATCACCTAAAATAGCTAGCTTTTTGCCTTTTTTTAGATCACTATAATAAGAACCAGCCTGAATATTAGCTTGCTTTAATTTATCAATATCAAGCTGAGCTGGTAGATCTTTTTCGATAATACGATAACCAAAACACGGCACACGGTGTTGTAATAATTTTGCTTCAACTTGAAACTGATTATCTTCAAAAACAATGCCATTTTCTTCAAGTTCAATAATATTGAGTGGATAGGTTAACCAAGAATAGCTAATTTCAATAACTGTTTCGACAAGCTGTTTAATTCCTTTCGGAGCAATCAATGTTAAAGGTGATTGATTTTGCATCAAAGAACGGGACGTTAAAACACCTGGTAGCCCAAATACATGATCACCATGTAAATGTGTTAAAAAAATGATCTCAAGTTTAGCGAGGCTACATTTGGCTTTTTGCATTTGCATCTGAGTTGTCTCACCACAATCAAAAAGCCATAACTTACCCCTCTCTTGTCTAAGATCAAGTACCATACTACTTACATTGCGCTCTGTTGTTGGGGAACCAGCACTTGTCCCTAAGAAAGTTAGATTCATAAAGATTTAAACATTTTTACGCTCAATAGTTTGCTCACCCCAGAACAACTTATCGGCTTTGGTTTTAGAAAACGCGAGTTTCAACACTTCATCACTACCTTCCGACCAAATTTGTTCAGCAAGTTTTTCATCATGGTTAGCTAGCTCAAAAATCGCCTCTGCAATTTCAATCGAGGTTTCACGAACAGAAGCCCAAGATTTAATATCATGTATTTCTTTTTTATCGATGTTCATTTTGCTACTCCTTTGGATTGAATTAGATGTAAAATAAACCTATTTATTGCAAAATACAATAGGCTATATACGTTATGATAACAATTATTTCTCCAGCAAAAACTTTGGATTACCAATCACCATTATTAACCAAAAATCACACATTACCTCAATTTATTAACTCAACTAAAATACTCATTGAAGATTGCCAAAAATTAAGTGTTGAGAGTTTGGCTAAATTAATGTCTATTAGCGAAAAATTAGCCGAACTCAATTATGAACGATTCAAAAATTGGCATAGTGATTTTAATCTTGAAAATGCAAGACAAGCCATACTTGCTTTTAAAGGTGATGTTTACGAAGGATTACATGTTGAAGATTTTACTGATAAAGATCTACAGTTTGCACAATCTCATTTAAGAATATTATCAGGTCTTTATGGTATTTTAAGACCACTTGACCTAATTCAACCTTATCGTTTAGAAATGGGGATCCGCTTAAAAAATGGCGATAACAGTAACCTTTATCAATTTTGGGGCGATAAATTAACTCAACACCTTAATAGCGAACTAGCCAAATCATCACATCGCACATTAATCAATTTAGCCTCAAACGAATATTTTAAAGCGATCAAACCAAAACAATTAAACGCAACTATTATTCAGCCCATCTTTTTAGATCAAAGCAAAGATACCTATAAAGTTATCAGTTTTTATGCTAAAAAAGCACGCGGACTGATGAGTCGATACATTATAAAAAATTGCATTGAAAAGAGTGACGATATTAAAAGTTTTAATCTAGAGGGCTATCAATTTGATTCAAAACGCTCAACTGACTTAGAATGGTACTTCATACGCAATCATCAATAAAATAATAACGATGGAATTTCTGACTACATTATGGGCGCAGTTTTTATCTACCCTGCCCCTTTTTATGCTAATTTTATTGGGTTTTTTAGCGGTTAAAC
Source organism: Gilliamella sp. ESL0254 (assembly GCF_013344985.1). Classification (NCBI taxonomy): domain Bacteria; kingdom Pseudomonadati; phylum Pseudomonadota; class Gammaproteobacteria; order Orbales; family Orbaceae; genus Gilliamella; species Gilliamella sp. ESL0254. The sequence continues at coordinate 679,678 of NZ_JAAEDU010000001.1, read as the reverse complement.
TAGGTCGTTGGCAAAAAACAGTCACCGATAGCTTAACCAAATTTACCTTTTATATTGCATTTCCCATCATGCTGTTTCAGATCATGAGCCATTTTTCTGAACATTCGCAAATCGATATAAAACTGTTATTCGTCTTTTTTGGTGGCTCCTTTATCGTCTTTGCAATTGGCTGCTTAATTGCATCAAAAATATTTAAGTTAAATGGCTCAGAAAGTACAATATTTGCTATGGGTAGTATTTACACCAATACAGTGTTTGTTGGTATTCCTATTATTAAAATGTTATTAGGCGATGATGCCATCCCCATTGTTGCCATTGTCGTTATCTTTAATGCATTAATTTTATGGACGCTTGCGACGGTTTCTATTGAATTTGTGCAAATGGGGAAATTTTCAACTAAAGGGATTGTTAAAGCCTTTAAAAATGTTTCAAAAAATCCCATTATTATTGGAATTTTTACAGGCATTGTAGTGAATTTTATTGGTTTACCGTTACCTAACTTTATCGATAAATCAACCAAAATGGTGAGTGAGATGACCGCCCCTCTTTCATTAATTGTTCTAGGAATGGGACTGGCTGAATATAAAATTCGCGATAAACTTTTAATTACAACAGCTATCTGTGCATTAAAATTGACAGTGTTACCTGTTGTTACTTATATTGTAGGTAAGCTCATCGGACTACCAAGTTTAGAATTGCAAGTGGTGGTATTACTCAGTTCGGTTTCAATTGCGATAAATTGTTATATGATGGCAAGGCAGTTTGAAGTGTTGCAAGGTCCTATTGCTTCTAGTTTGCTAATATCAACGACGCTGTCTTCTATCACAACGCCATTGATTTTATCTATTATGTTGCAGTTACCTTTTGCTTAATATTGATTGAGTATCATTTAATACGTTTAAACTTATTATGCAAAATTAAGGCAAAAATAATAACTGTACAACCAATTAAAAATCTTCCCCAATCAATGGATTGATGCCAAATCACCGCATTCACCAAAATCCCTGTTGGGATAACCGCATTATTCATAATAGCCAAAGTGCCCGAATCCACTTTGGTTGCACCATAATTCCATAAAAAGTAACACACACCAGAAGCCACTATTCCAAGCCAAATAATAATTCCCCATTGCAAACTAGTTGTTGGTAATTTTGATGCATCACCAAACAACAGCCAGCCTAAAATAGCAACAACCACAGCCCCTAAATAAACCCACGCAAAAGCTTGATGTTGGGGCATTGGATAAACTTCCATAATCCTTTTATATCCTACTTGACCTAATGCAAAAACGATATTAGCACCCTGGATCAATAAAAAACCAATAATAAAATTAGCACTAATATGATCATAGCGAATAATAGCTGCGCCAATTACCGCAATAATTGCCATTAAAAGATAGCTAAGCCTTAATGGATGATGCTGCAATAAATCATAAATAACTGTGACATAAATTGGTGTAAAAATAGTAAATAACAGGACTTCAGGCACCAAAATATATTGAAAAGAATTATAATAAAAAAAGTACATAATCCCTAATTGACATGCCCCCACTCCCATTAAAAGCAACATCTGCTTAAAACGAATATTCTTAAAACGTAAAAATGGAATAAAAGTCATAAAGGCAAATAGCACTCGCATTACAACAGCAAACCAAGCATCAACTTGTCCACTTAAATAAACCGCAATAAAACTAAATGAGAATGACCAAATAATTGTCACAAAAATAAGATAAAGCATAATTGATGAATATAAAAAATAACTAGATATAGATCGTATCAATTGGCTTAACACTTGTAAACTTTATATCATAAAAATTGATTACTATGATAAAATAATTGACAATCTGTAGGGATTGCTAGCGCTATATACAGTAATTTGAGAAACCATGGTAATGAACATGCATAAAAAACAATTCAATAAATAAAATTAAAATGTTATAGATAAAAATTAACTAACGTAGCCTCTTTGGTGAAAATCCAAAACGTTGTTTAAAGTAAAAAGCAAAACGAGAGCCTGATTCATATCCCACTTCTTGGGCAATTTGTAGGATCGTTTTTTGGGTAGTTTGTAACAGCATTAAACCAAAATTCATTCTTATATCTAAGATAATTTTGGATAAATTATATCCTTCTAAAGCAAGATGTCGCCGTAAAGTTGATTCGCTCATAGCAAATTGTTTAGCAATTTCTGCTGCCTGCCACTTTTTGTCTGGCTGCTGGTTAATAATTTCGCGAATTTTTTGGCTAATTTTCGGGTTATTATTCAGGGGAAAATACACACCAAATGCAGATAATCTGATTAATAATTCAATAAATAAATGTTTAACAAGATTAGAATTGCATTGATTATGTGTCAATAATTCTGTTTTAATCTGTATCAATCGAGTAATAAAAGTTTCAGGTAATATTGTTTCAACTTTAATTTTTTTAAGAATTTGACTACTCTGATAACGATGAGATAAAGCAAATTGGTCTAGTAACTGTGCATGCCAAGAATAACAGATGGCTTGATAATCCTTATCATCAATATAAAAATTATTGATATTCATTAAATTACCTGCTGGAATTAGGACTAATTGACCTGTTTTTACCTTAAAATATTCGCCCTCACATTCAATCTGTTTTTCGCCATTTATGACATAGACAATCATTGGATCATTGCTTTGAATCTGCTTTAGGGTTTGATTACAACGTTGTGTTATATAAGTCACTCGACCAATTGAAGCAAAATCCATAATCCTAATAGCCTATTAACCAATATCAACGTGAGTAGGAGTAAATCATATCTGCCTTCGCTATTTGATGCGAATTAGCAATAAAACCAATTAGAGCTGGTGTGGTTTGTTCATCAACCTCAATGTGATCAATGTCTAGTGCATAAAGTGTAAATTGATATCGATGAGTCGAATTTAGCGGAGGACATGGACCACCGTAATTTATCACGCCAAAATCATTACGTACTAACCTACTTCCTTTAGGTAATAAATTGGGATTATTTCCTGCTGATTGTTTAATAAACGACGTTTGTACAGGAATATTAACAATCACCCAATGCCACCAACCAGAACCCGTTGGTGCATCAGGATCATACATAGTTAATACTAAACTTTTTGTCGCTTTGGGTAGATTTTGCCATGAAATTTGCGGGGATATATTTTCGCCTTGGCAACCAAATTGATTGGATATAAATCGAGCAGTAAACCCGCTATCGACAAGATCAGTGCTAGTTAATTGTAATTGTGCCGCATAACTGCAACTTGTACTCAATAATAATGTACTATAAATAATGGTTTTCGCTTTGTACAAAATACGCATGTTAGCCTCTTTTGACTATTAAATAAAAGCCATCATAAGGAATTTTCAATCTATAATCAGCACAAATTAGCTTAAATATGACACAAATTCGATTAATATTATCATTCTCTTGCGACTAATACTCGTTCAACAGTATCAACAATGGCTTGAGTTTGTGAGTCAATTTCAATGTTGACTTTGTCCTATACTTTTTTTCATCTAAAGTTGATACCAAACCTTTACCTTTACCTTTACTTAAGAATGAAACGAAACAACAAACTAAAGACTATTTATTCGTTGGTATCGATGATTTTTCACGTAAGCTCTATGCGATCATTTACTCCGATAAATCCCAATTTAGCTCAGCACTATTTTTTACAAAATGATGTGTTAGCCCAATGTCCTTATACCATTGAATGTATTTATTCCGATAATGGGCGTGAATATCAAGACACATGTGAATACCTATTTGTTAAAACATGTAATAATCATCCTATCAATCAAAAATTTACAAAACCTGCCTGCCAGCAAACGAATAGAAAAGCAGAAAGAGTCATACGAACTTTAATGGCGATGTGGCATAATCTGCAAATATTCGAAGATTCAAAAGATAGACAACAAAAACTTAAGCGATTTATTAACTATTATAATATGGTTAAACCGCATAAAGCGATTTCGGAGAAAACGTCTTATGAGTTTTAGAGGATTATGTTAATTATGAAGTGTAAACATCACGAAATTTTCCTATACTTTACAATATATTAATAATTAAATTAAATATCCCCTTCCTAAATGCCGTTATCTAAAACAAAGATCCTCAAAAATGATTAATTATGGCATAATGTGCGCCAATTCATATTTTAGCGACTTCACTCAAAAGCTAATGATTACTTTTGAATGAAACGCATTTTAAAGAGAGTTAATTTTCGTGTTAAGTACAAATAACATCACAATGCAATTTGGCAGTAAACCATTATTTGAAAACATCTCGGTTAAATTTGGCAACGGTAATCGTTATGGTCTAATCGGTGCTAATGGCAGTGGTAAATCCACCTTTATGAAAATCATTGGTGGCGATCTCGTACCTACATCGGGTAATGTGGCTTTAGATCCACATGAAAGACTCGGTAAATTACGCCAGGATCAGTTTGCTTTTGAAGAATTTACCGTCCTTGATACTGTAATTATGGGACATACCGAATTATGGCAGATCAAGCAAGAACGGGATCGCATCTATTCACTGCCTGAAATGAGTGAAGAAGATGGCTTTAAAGTTGCTGATTTAGAAACCCAATATGCTGAAATGGATGGTTACAGTGCCGAATCTCGGGCTGGCGAATTATTATTAGGTGTTGGTATTCCAATTGAGCAACATTATGGATTAATGAGCGAAATCGCACCAGGTTGGAAGTTACGGGTATTATTAGCCCAAGCCCTATTTTCAAATCCAGATATCTTATTACTCGATGAACCAACCAATAACTTAGATATTGATACAATCCGCTGGCTTGAAGATACCTTAAATCAACGCGAAAGTACTATGATCATTATTTCGCATGATCGCCATTTTTTGAATATGGTCTGTACTCATATGGCAGATTTAGATTATGGTGAATTGCGCATCTATCCGGGTAACTACGATGATTATATGACTGCATCAACGCAAGCGAGAGAACGTTTGTTAGCCGACAATGCCAAAAAGAAAGCACAAATTAGTGAGCTGCAATCGTTTGTTAGTCGCTTTAGTGCCAATGCATCAAAATCCAAACAAGCAACATCACGCGCAAGACAAATTGAAAAAATCAAACTTGAAGAAGTCAAAGCTTCTAGTCGGCAAAATCCATTTATTCGTTTTGAGCAAGATAAAAAGCTATTTCGTAATGCGCTTGTTGTTGAAGACCTTACCAAAGGATTTGACAATGGTCCTCTTTTTAAAAATCTTAAACTCATGGTTGAAGTGGGCGAAAAAGTAGCTATTTTAGGGACTAATGGTATTGGTAAAACCACATTATTAAAAACGCTAATGGGTGAACTGACTCCTGAGCAAGGCGATATAAAATGGTCTGAAAACGCAAATATTGGTTATTATGCGCAGGATCATGAATACGAATTTGAAGGTGACTTAACGGTATTTGACTGGATGAGCCAATGGAAACAACCAAACGACGATGAACAAGCCGTGCGTAGTATTCTAGGTCGATTATTATTTTCACAAGACGATATTAAAAAACAAGTTAAGGTCTTATCTGGTGGTGAAAAAGGACGCATGTTATTTGGTAAATTGATGATGCAGCGCCCTAACATTATTGTTATGGATGAACCAACTAACCATTTAGATATGGAATCTATCGAATCACTCAATATGGCATTAGAGCTATATCAAGGCACGCTATTTTTTGTTTCACACGACCGTGAATTTGTGAGCTCACTGGCAACACGCATTGTTGAAATTACCCCAGAAAAAGTAATTGATTATACGGGTAATTATGAAGATTACTTGCGTAGTCAAGGAATTGAATGATACGTTTAGAATAAACATATCAATTGATAACAAAAAGCCACTGACTAATGTGGCTTTTTTTCTAACTGAAATAATTCAAATAATTAAATTAAAAATCTAACTCATCCCACCAAATATCAATAAGTGGACTAGCTTTAACATTTTTCAGACCATGAGTTTCCAGCCATTTTGTGACAATGTCACGATGTTCTTCAGTACAGTTCCCTAATTTTTGGGTGCAAATAATCCCTTTCCAATTTAAATAACCGCTGCCCTCATAAGCTAAACCATTGGGTTGAATGGCTTCAAGAATAAACTGATCAACGATATTATCTAAAGTCTCTTCGCTTGTGCCTTCGTCAAAAGACCAACTAACCGTAAAGCCAAACTCTTTAAACTCTTCAATGTGTAATTTTTTTCGTAAACGTCTGCTGCGATTTACCATAATAGTTTCCTTCTACATTATTAAATATTAATTAGGTTGTTTATTTTTAGTGTGATTATGTCGGCTTGATGATTTCACACCATTTTGATTGAACTGCGGCGATCGATTTGAGTTTGCACTTCCTCTTTTTTGGGGTACTCGCCTTTGTGATGATTTTTTTATCGGTTCAGCTTTAATTTTAGGATCAACTTCAAAACCTTGAGTTGTTAATTCTGGAATCGTTTTTTTAATTAACTTTTCAATCGCTTTTAATTGAGGAAGCTCATCAATGCATACCAGCGAAATAGCCTGCCCTTCATTTTGAGCTCGTCCTGTTCGTCCAATGCGATGCACATAATCTTCTGCCACTTGCGGAAGTTCATAATTCACCACATAAGGAAGTAACTCAATATCAAGACCGCGAGCGGCAATATCGGTTGCCACTAATGCTCTAATTTGTCCACTTTTAAAATCTGCCAAAGCTTTAGTGCGTGCGCCTTGGCTCTTATTGCCATGAATGGCTGCCGCTTTTATACCATCTTTAGTCAACTGTTCAGCTAAGTGATTCGCACCATATTTAGTGCGAGTAAAGACCAACACCTGTTGCCATTGATTTTTACCAATTAAATAAGACAACAATTCACGCTTACGACGTTTATCAACCCGATGCACATATTGGGTGATCTGCTCTGAAGCGCTATTGGTTTTCGCAACAGCAACCAATTCAGGGGCATGTAAAATCGATTGCGCTAATACTTTTATTTCATCAGAAAAAGTTGCCGAAAACATCAAATTTTGGCGTTTTTTAGGTAATTTAGCAATCACGCGGCGAATATCATGAATAAAGCCCATATCTAACATGCGATCAGCTTCATCCAATACTAGCATTTTAATCGTTGAAAGATCCACGGCATTTTGTTGCACTAAATCGAGTAATCGTCCTGGTGTTGCAATCAAGACATCCACACCACCACGTAGTTTCATCATTTGCGGATTAATACTTACCCCACCAAATACTACCAACGACCGAATGGGTAAATAACGGCTATACTCACGAATATTTTCGCCAATTTGTGCAGCAAGCTCACGAGTCGGCGCTAAAATCAATGCATATAAAGGACGTTTGCCTTTTTTCGCCTCAAGTTTATTGGTTGTTTGGGCTTGCTGTTCTACCCATTTTTGCAAAATGGGTAAACCAAAACCTGCCGTTTTACCTGTACCGGTTTGCGCACTTGCCATAAGATCTTTACCGGATAAAATGACGGGAATAGCTTGCTGTTGGATGGGAGTTGGGTCTGTATAGTTTTGTTCTTGAATTGCTTTTAAAATCTCAGCGTCTAAGCCAAGAGAGTCAAATGACATGAAATGATTCCTAAATAAATAAAAAGTGGATTGTCCGCTTACATTATAAAGCAATTCCATAATATTTTCTGTTTATTTTGTTATTGTCTATCTTCAATAATAAAATTTACTGTTTATTTTACAACCTGAGACTAAAGTTAGAGTCATATTAGTAAATATAATTTCACAATAGACTGCTTCATTTTATCCAACATTTTTAGCACCTTATAACAGCCTTATTGTTGGATTATATATGCATTTAAAATTTAACCGAATTAAAAATGTATTAATAGCCTAACTTTTATCACTTTTAGCCTTAACAGTTTTGCCAAAGATGATATCACCTTTGCAAACTTTCGTGACATTCGTGATTTGAACCCTCATCTTTATAGTGGCGAAATGTGGGCTCAAAATATGATTTTTGAGTCACTTCAACTAAACTATCTGCTCAATATCTGGTTTTTATGCTACCTAAAACATTGATCAGATAGTTTATATAAAAAACACTCAAGAAGTCATCCATAACATGTTTGTTATTGGATAAACTAATTGCTTAATTATATATTGCCTAAAAGCTATATCCATACAGTTTAGATCGTTAAATTATAGCTATGGTTTAATAAATTTATGATTTGTTCAAATGATATCGAACCGTCGAGCATTATTGTGATCCAATGATTTTTATTCATATGGTAAGCCGGTAATAAACCTGAACTATTTTTTATTATAGAAATCAATTCTGGATCGGATTTCACATCAATTATCTCTACCATATCATTAGATCCAAAACCTAATTTATTTTTCTCAACTGACATAATTAAACCAAACCATTTACCATTACGTTTATGCCGAAGTACTTTATAATCAGGAAATTTTTTAAAAGGCTGATCAACTTGAACTTCATTTAAAGTTTGTGCATATTCTATTAATCTATTTTTCAGTCTCATAGTTATTTCCTTTTTCGATTCACTAAATCTAAAGTTATAAACAGTTTGTTTAACCCTACAAACTACACTAACTCGTAGCCGATTTTTAAATTTTTCGATAGGATAAAATCTTTCTTAAAAATTATAAATACAATTACACTAACTATTTCAATTTTTTAAAGTAAAGAAAGAAAAAGATAATATAGATGTAATCGATAATCTGCTTATTGTTTTTGACAAATATTATCAATGGATAACGTTGCAGGTACAATGCGATCATCAGTGAATTGAAAGCGGAACAAGAAGCTAATATCATAAGCACGTAACACATCAATCACGTCTTGCTTATCACAAAATTGTGCATTTAGACCAAGCCTAATGCCTTTGATAATATCTTCCATTGATGCACTTTGGCTATCAGTTGGCATATTGTATTCAAAAACAACGTTATTAAGGTTATAAAAAATATTAGTGACTTCGTAACCCGCTTCGACTTTAACGGGAAATGTTCCACCTTCGCCTAATATCGATCTTTTAGCACTATCCGCAAAGGCTTTAGTTATATTTGCTGACGGAGGCAATTAGGCACTATACGCACTCGAAATCATAAAAAAAGCAGAAACTAGCGCAGCCAATTTTATTCGTTTTTTCACTTCAAGATTCCTTACATTTAATCTTAATCAAGTTATATTATTTTAATGGCATTATTGATTTCGATAAGCCTAAATATGTTGTTATTTTATACAAAAAATCAGATAAAAATAACACAGAATAAAATATTCATCAAAACAGCAATTATCTAAAATCGACACAATCAAAAAAGGCAACCCAATGGCTGCCTTTAATCGTTTTAAGTGACTAAAATCACTTTTTATTTGGATGAGGATCTTTAACTGAATCACCCTGCCCAGACATAATATACCAACCATTTTTGCTATGCGGCTTTTTATTATGATCAGGGCAAGGAGGTAACGATTTTTTGCTTTGATTTGAATATATATAGCCGCAATCGGCACACTTATAAGTACCAGCCGAAACATCACTACCATATGGAGCAAATTTTTGTACCATGATAAGTTTCCTCCTGATAAAATTGGCGATAAGCCCAATTGCTTATCAATGTATATATAAGCGCTGATTTAAGAAAAAAGCAAGTATAATTTTTCAACAAAAAATCAATGAAATTGTTATTTTTATCACACAAAAAACCGTCAGGAAAGATATTGATTTTATTTAAGTTTTGCATTGTTTTTTTAAATAAAATCAATCCTTTTGATATTGCTATTGTTTTGAAAAATTGGGCTCTTGGGGGTGCTTAAAATAGCGTTACTTTAGTTTTAACACAAAGCAAACCAACCATCTTAATACCTTAATAATAAACAATATGCCATATGCCAAGCCACTTATAACAGGAAATAAAAATGCACATAAAAAGACAAAAAGTTCATTTAAACCAATACTGTAAGCAACAGCACTAAAGTAAACAGCTCCCCCCCAAAAAATACAAAACAGTTCGCCGAAAAACAGCCCTAAAAACGAGGTAAATTGGCAGGTATTTGGCTCAGTAAACAGTTTTATCAACATCAAAACACATAAAACAACTTCGATCAATAGGGTTAAACCTAAAAACAAATAAATAATAGGAAAGTAAATATTTGAATAAGAATCAAACTTAATAGTCGCCAATATAAGAATAATCATAAACAAATAACAAATAGCAAAGGCTATAAGCAAGGGACGAATGTTTAGCACTTTTTGGAACATATATTTTGTTACTAATTTCAATTAGCACTCCTTTTCATATCAGTATAGTGTATTTATCTAAAGAATAATGCAACACAATAACTACAAATTCAACAATCAATTAATAGGTTATGCAAAAATGACTTAAATTTGAGACATTGATGGGATCTACATTAGATAATCCCTTGATTTTACTAAAAATAACAAAACAAAAAAATTCAATAAAATCAATACCTTTCCTGACTGATTTTTTATCACTATTGTGTTAAAAAACGATCCACTTATAAATTTACCATAAAATATCCAATACTTTTAAAAACCTTAATAAAATCTTATTTTTATACTTGACGTTATTGATGACATTGGCATAATTACACGTTCAATGTTTTATCAGGATCTATCCATGAAATATAAAATAATCAGCCTTAGTATTGTCATTTTAGCTTGGATGAGTGCTTTACCCACAGCTCAAGCCGACGAAATAACTTGTCCAAGCTCAGTAACAATTAAATCCGCTCATTTAGATATTAATAACCTGCCTAACGATTGGGCGGTTTCTGAAAAGAAAGATGCATTATTATTGCTTGATGGCGTTGGCGTCTATTCCGATAATCCCGCTAAAAAAATCCAGCAAAAACCAGAAACCGGTATCATTGATGGTGAACAACATCAAGCAACTTGGAGCGTAAACACCATTTACGACGAAGGAGGTAGTTGGGTTAGCTGCAGCTACAACTATGAAGAAGTAGAATTAGTCAAAAAAATCAACCCAATCATGAAAAGCTGCTGGGAAATCGATTCTAAAGATCAATTTGATCGATTACAAGTCACGATTAAGTGTAGTGCTAGTGAATTGCAAGAGATTAAGTAGGTTTTGTATCTTATAAAAATGGTGGTTTTACAAAATAACGTTCAATCTTTAATAACTTTAAATCAGCCTAAAAAGGTAAGAATAAAAAGACTGAAAAAATTATTAAAATTTTAATCTTAAAAAATTAACTAATTTAATTATTTAATAAATAAAACAACATCATTTTTGCATGTTTGTGGTTAAAAAAGTGATGCTGAGTTTAAATAAAATTAATTTTTTAATGCAATTAGAATTATAATCATCAATGACATTAGTTGCTATTTTTTGTGTCAAATATACAATCCCACCATTTAGGTGAAAATGGCATTTTCTAATTTTTTTTTGATTTTTATAATATAAAATGAGTTCACATAAATTGAATTAAGAATAATCAATGGTTAAATTAAAAGTAATGCTTTTTGTTGTTCCTATTATTGCTATTGTTGCTATTATTGTTGTTATTGTTCCGTCTTGTTCGAGTCGTGGAGAGCTTTGCCTTTTTGGTACAGTTAAATCGACATTCAATGATTATAAAAATGCATATTGGCAATCAGTTGATAATAAAAAATCTAAAGCTTCAAAGCTCGATATTAAAAAATGTAGCCAAGAAGCAGAGAATGCAAGAATTGTTCTTATTAATATTTTTACCCAGTTATGTACTGATGGGCATATATCCCAAGAATATTTACCTGATGCTGTTTGGATTCAACACAATTATATTGAGAACTATTATTTTGGTAAAAGCACTGAAAAATTGACAGGTACAACAGAACAAATCCTCACCAAATTTTTAGCTTATGACGACAATGACAACTTTCCTAGTGTTGATAGATTAAATAAGGCGTGCGCTCGTTATATTCCAAAAGATGGCATATTATATCATTATCCGGAAATAGGTCCTGATATTCCATTTTATACAAATTATTATTTTGAACAATGTATGATTAAAAATAACTTTGAAAGCATCGCTCCTGTAACAACAAAGACATACTGCAAGGGAATTGGCTGGTAACTAGATAATATATAACTATAAGCTTTTCGCAGAAAATTGAACTTTTTATGCTCAAGAATATTAATGGATGGGAGACGTTAGAGGTGATGAATAAATACGCCCATTCAAACGCAGATCACATGCTTGAATTCGCAAATAACGTCACATTTACGGCACAAGGCTCATTCAATGGCACAATGGAAAATCTAAGAAATGCTTAAAAATTATATAAATCATGATTTAGAATGGTGGCCCCTACTGGACTTGAACCAGTGACCAATCGATTATGAGTTCTTTAAAGCTGTATTTAAAATCAATAACTTATAATCAAATCAAGCGGTTAGAAATACATATATAGACATATTTTACTATATAAAAATATTTTCAACCGCCATTTTATCGCCATGATTTCTTTGCACTATAAACATGAGAATGAGCTTGATATATTGTTCTTTTGTTATACCGATTTAATAATTCAATGTTATTTCTATCATAATAAACATGGATTATGTTACCTTGAACTTCTTTACATCTTTCAATCATTTTATTATGATTGTCCGATATCCATCCTTGTGATTCTGCAAATTTATTTAAATTTGTGAAAGAATAAATGATAAAAGACGAAGAACTTAAATTAAATTCAATAATAGAGTTTACATTATCTTCAATACTATTAAAGCCCCTGTCTGAAAGTAATACCGAATGGTTATCGTAACAATTTATAGTTATTGTTTTATAATTGTCTTTATTTTCATATATATTTCTAGCAAAAGACTCCAACATGTTAATTTTTTCCCCTTTATGCTCAAATTCTATTAAAAGCATAAATAAACCTTTTAGCCATAACTTGTATTGTTCTTTACTTACTCCTAAAAGGTTATATAAATAATTCAGATGTTTTACTTCCCCGTTTATTATCTTTCTATATGTTTCTTGGTATTTCTTGTCAGTTGGTATATATTGTAAAATTGGTTTTAAAGTATTAATTGTTTTCTTTATACAGAAAGGATTTCGAAGTGAATTGAGTGTTTTAAGTATAAAAATATTAAACAATTCATTAAGAATATCTTTATCTCTATTATCTATTTTTTTAAGTAAGCTTTTTGTATGAATAATGATGTTTGATTCATATTTATTAAATAATAATTCAAAGTTATAACGTAATTTTTTAGATTCATCATCCACGTCAAAACTATATAAATCAAAGATAGATAAATTATTCTCAATTAACATCCCTTTATCATTTTCCAATTCAATTTTAAATGATTCTCGGTTAACAATATTAAATGAATATATTCTTTGCTTGCTAGGTTTAGCTTTCGGATTAATTGCATTTAATCTTTGCTCCGCTTGGGAAATATAATGCTGATTTATAGTTTCGTTGATAAATTTTTTTATCATTTTGAACCCAACGGATTCAACCTTACCGCATCTTCAAAGTGATCAGGTGCAAAGTGTGCGTAACGCATGGTCATTTTGATATCGGTATGGCCGAGGATTTTTTGCAATACTAAAATATTACCGCCATTCATCATAAAATGGCTGGCAAAAGTGTGGCGTAATACGTGGGTTAGTTGCCGATCGGGTAATTCTATTCCTGCACGATCGATTGCTGAGCGGAACGCCGAGTAACAGGGAGTAAATAAGCTACCATTCTTTTTGGGGATTTCGTTAAAGAGTTTGTCACTAATTGGAATGGTTCTATTACGTTTGCCTTTGGTGTTAATGTAGGTGATTTTTCCGTCTTTAACTTGTGCGCCCTTTAGGCTTTCGGCTTCGCTCCACCTTGCTCCTGTTGCTAGGCAAATTTTAACAATAATGGTTAAATCGGTAGCGGTGCTTTGCTCACAAGATAATAGGAGTTCATGAATTTGCTCTTTAGTAAGATAAGCCATTTCTTGCTCATCTGTTTTAAATGGGCGTATTCTTTCAAGCGGATTGCTATGTTGCCACTCTCCTAGTCGAATTAACTCATTAAACATAGCTTTAAAATAAGTTAATTCAAGATTCATTGTACGAGGGGCAACATTCTTTATCCTATCTGTTCGAAATATCTCACCATCAATACGCTTTTGACGATAATTAGTAAACTGTTTGGCTGTAAAATGAGTGGCTAATGGATCATTAATGCATTCACAAGCAAATAACATCGCTTTTAGGCGTGTTTGCCCGTCTTTAAGCGTTTGCCCATGTAATGAGTACCAACTGTTAATTAAATCCGATAAATGGCGTTTATCAATTTTTTCACCTAACCAAGGCTTTTCGTTGGTTTGCTCTTCTAAATAACTTTCATAAGCAAGTGCCTCACCTTTGGTGGCGAAAGTTTTACGAACTCTACGACCACCATCAAGGTATTTTTCGAATAGCCACTTGCCGTTATTTTTACGTACAGTCATTTTTCAACTCTTAGCTATTTACAATTATCTACGACATCTACAGTTCTCAAAATTAATCCTTTTTCTAAAATGCTGACTGGTAAATATAAAATCTCATTGTCAAAACAGTTTTCCTTTTGACCATTTAGCTCCTTTGTAATAATTTTTTTTGCGACTAGGTTATTGTCATACTGTCTTAATAAAACATAGTTTTGGTTGTTATAATTAAACATTTGATATTGTTTATGTTTACCACTCATTAAAATAAAACTTAAAAATGTCATTCCCACAAGAACAAGCCATATAATAATCCATATAAAAAGGTAAAAAAATGATTGAACAAACCCAGTTGATCGAAATATTTTAGAAAGAAAATAAAGAAATAAAAGAGAAAAAATCGAGATAATTGTTACAGGTAAAAATAGCCTATAAAAAATACTTTCGTTAAAGTTATAAATACCAATAGATATAGATACAAATATTATTACAATGATAAGTAAATGAAATTTTTTTACTGGTTTTACATTTAAAGGCAATGTTTGATAGCATCTTAAATAATCAAATACAATTGGCAACATTGCTGGGATAATTATAAATAAAGATAACATGTTATTTTTTATAATAGTAGACATTGGTAATGATATTAAATCAATATCAAATCCATAATAAACAGCAGTTATTGCCTCGCATACATATGCACTCATATATAGTAAAGCAGTTAAAACAACAGCAAAAAAACCTATATCCTTAAATAAAACACCATCTTTTGGAACATCATTATTTTCTAGTAATATAGAACTTGATGCACTATAACAAGTTATTTTTTTTGATTTATTTTTTTTGTCCACAATCACTCCCCTAACAATATCTCACCAGTTTCTAAAAAGTTTAAGAAATCGCTTTCATTCATGATGCTAATTCCCATTTCTTGTGCTTTTTCAATTTTGTTTTGGCTAGCGTTATAACCTATGCATAATATTTGCAAGTTTTGAGTAACACTTTTTCTTACTGTTAGATCTTTTGCTTCTACTAGTTCGATTAATCGTTGTTTATCGGCTTGTTTAAACCCTGTAAAATGAATATCAAATGTTTCTTTTTTAGCTTTACTTTTTTTCCTCGAACTTTCAGCATTATTGCTAATTTGTAATACACGGGTTAAAAACTGCTTAATAGAGTAATCATGATAATCATATTCAATAGTAGACATAATGCGTTCTACTTTAAACGTTCGAATTTCATCACGAATAGCACAGATACCAGAAAAATAAATTTCACCATATTGGTTAATCAATACTTTATTTAATTTTAAATAACGATGGCTAATATCATCATTTACGTCAGAATAAGAAAACTCAATATCTTTTGAGCCTTTCCACAATGTTTTTAGTTTAGATTCAAAATTATCTTTTAAATATCGATCACGTTCTTTAGCTTTTTTCTCTTTTTCTTCTTCTGCTGTTGGAGGTGTGTAAGAAATGCTTCTGACTGGATTCTGTTTCTTTTCTTTTTTTGCTTCTACTTTAATTGCTTTTTTGGCTTTAGCTTTAGCTCTGGCTTTTAAAATTTTTTCAGGTGAACTTTTAGACATCTTGTTGTTTTTTTGTTTAACATTAGAATCTAGATGTTGTTCTATTATTTCTTTTTGATTGTTATCTTTTTCTACTTGTTTGGAATTTGTAACATTAACAAGAGAAACTTCTTTTTTGGATGATATTAACTTGAATAAAATAAAACGTATTGCTACGAAAAGAGTAAATATTATTGAGGAAAAAAAAGAGATAACAATTGCAAATGATGATGACAAAAATAACACTTCATTCTGATCTTTATCAATAGATACAGCCAAAAGAATTGATATGCAAAAAATTAAAAAACTAATGCCACTAAATTTTAAAACTACTTTGTTGGTGCTTGTTATTAATTTTTTTACGGTCAAAAACAGAAAAGATACTAAAAAACCTAAAGCTGAAAAGAAAAATAAAACGACAATAAAAAGACTTAACATTATAGATTTTTCGTCGTAATTAGTTGCCAATGAAATAGAAGAAACAAATGCAAAAAAACAAACAATCATAAATAAAAATAATACTTTATTTGAAAATAGATGATTGTTTGTCATCTTTTAATCTCCTATCAAATCAATTTAGCCTTTAATTCGTTAAACTCTTGATCGGTTATTGCACCCTTTTCCTTCAGGTTGGCCAGTCGTTCCAACTTTTCTAGCGTTTCATCTGTTAGAACGGCTTCTTTTGATTTTTCATTCGGTAAAAATTCACCTTCACCATTAGCTAACCATTCTAATGAAGCTCCTGTTTCAGCCATGCAACGCACTACTATATCTGACGGGAACTGATCCCTTTTATAGCGTTGAACAAGACTTGCAGAAGATATATTCAAATGATTAGCCAACATTAATTTAGTTTTAAAACCATAAGCTTTTAAAACTCTGTCTAAAACATCTGCGCCACCAGTATCAAAATTGATTTTCACAACTTAATCACCTAATTAGTATTTGATTCAAAAAAATTAATAAAATCCTATTTACATTTATTTAATGTTAATTTATTATTAACTAAATCCTAATTTTATTATATATAAACACATATAAACACCTAACTAGGAATAATGCACTATGACGCCAAGAATATCAATAGCTATTTCAGCGCCTTATGTCACTGTTGATGAATTTGCCCGTGTATCAGGTATGAATCCTCGCACAGTAAAAAAATACATTAGTGAAGGCAAGCTTCCTATCCGTAAAAAGCAAATCACAGGCAAGTACGACCGCTCTACAACTTTTATCAATATGGTGGCTTTAACCCTTGAGGGAGCTAAAGCCTTTAATCCTGAGTTAAATATTAAAGAGGAATAAGTAATGAGCCACGCAATCTATTTAAGCCCAAAGTCGGCTAATAAGTCGACTTTAATTTATATCCAGACTAATAGACACAATCCGAAAGGCTATATCGAAAAGTCAAACGGGCAAGTAATTAAGTTGCATCAGCCGTTAATAGGTGATGAAGATGAATGTAGCACAAAGCACTCAAACCATTGAGCCACGTAGTTTTTTGCGTGAATTTCACCAAATATTAAGCGGTAAACGCAGTTTAGCCAGATCGGCTTTTAACAATTTAAAGCCTGGGCAAAAACGTTTATTGCTGAGTGCGTCGGGCATCGAATTGCGTACAACGGAAATTTATAACTCAGATAGTCAATTTACTCATGCTTGGCAAATGCAATATGACGATCTGACAGATAAAGAAGTCGACGACTTAAAGAAAGGTTTACGTCGGTTGCAAGCAATTATTGATGCATTCGCACTATGTGAAGAAGAAGATTTTAAAAAAGAAACCAAAAAGGTGGCATAAATGAAAATGACAGCATTATCGGGCGATGCATTACTGCAAGCCTTGAAACAAGCTAAAAACGAAACCAAAAGCGGGTTATGCGATGTATTTACTGCAAAGCTGGAACGACTAGCTACACATATCCGCACCAACTACTTAACACCGACCGAATCGGCGGAGCTGTTAGAGCAAGAAGCCGAAGCGATGCGTAACCAACATTATGAGAACCGGAACTGATGCGTGATGTTATCGACCGAGCCAATGACATTGCTCAATTAGAGCTTGATAACTTGATTGCAAAAAGAAAAGTTTACACCGGCAAATCATCACTTTATTGCTGTGAATGTGGCGAGCCGATACCAGAAGCAAGACGTGACGCCGTTCCGGGTTGTAGTTTGTGTGTTTATTGTCAGCAGATTTTAGAAGCAAAAGGTAAGCACGGAATATAACGAATAAGAATATTTCAATTAAACGAAAGGGGGCAATCAGCCCCAATCTTTAAGGCTCAAAAAAATGTTAGAAAAATCCTTTTTAAAATGGGTCGGCGGTAAAGGTCGGCTTATTCCTCAGTTATTACCACACATGCCAGACGGAAAGCGGCTAATAGAGCCGTTTGCTGGGGCGGGTAATGTGTTTATCAATACAAATTATAGTAGCTATATATTAGCTGATAAAAACCGTGATTTAATTAACGTTTATCGTTGGTTACGTGATGACTTAGCCAAATTAGTAAATACCGCTCAATCACTATTTGATAGTGACATCGATTTTTATGAAGTTCGCTGCCGCTTTAATTGCAATATAACGCAACCATTTACGTTAGAACGTGCTGCTGAATTTATCTATTTAAATCGCCATTGCTTTAACGGTGTTTGCCGTTATAACCAAAAAGGTGAGTTTAATGTACCGCACGGCAAATATAAAAAGGTTTACTTCCCGAAAACTGAACTAATCGAATTCAGCAACAAGCTGATCTCCGTCCCAGTTACATTAATGGCGGCAGATTTTAGGGCGTCGATAGAAATGGCCGAAGCAGGCGACGTTATTTATTGCGATCCGCCGTACATTTCAGGAACTAAAAACGATATTTTTACTGGCTACACTCCCCATAAGTTCAATTACCCAGTTACAAAATTGTTACGTGATTTACTGGTCCATGCTGTCAGGCGTGGAGCAACTGCGATCGTATCAAACAGTAACAACACTATAGTAAAGGGTATTTTTAGTGATTTCGAAATCTACGAAATCGACGCCCCGCGGTCGGTGGCAGCAAACGGCAATCGTCAGCCCGCAAAAGAAATTATCGGCGTGTTAACGCCGGATATGATTTAACAATAAGGATGAAAAACTATGAAAAACAAACAGATGAGCAATAAAGCGCAAGCTAATGACAAACTTAAATATATTGCAAAATATGAACATAAACATGGCCGCACAGATGAAAGCAACCATTTGAGAAAAACTATCTTAGGGATGTACAAATAAACTATCGTATTTATGTGGGTTTAAATCATCTTTATATAAATCGATAAGCCCCAAACGAGCAATACTTTGAACTAAATCTAAATATGAACCGAGACCATAAGTTATGATTTTTCGATATACAACGCCATCTTCATTTTGTATTCCAATAACCATTGGGTTGCCGCCAAGACCTCTTGCGTCAACTTGTTCAATGATTTTGGTTATTTCACTATCAATCTTACTAATTGCAACGCCTTTAATGTATTTATCTTCCATATTGGCCACCTTTTTTTGTTATGTATTTTTAAATACAGTATAACATACAAGATTAGAGAAAATCACATGACCACAATCACGCAAAACCTACCAATATTAAGTGATAGAGTTAAACACGCTCTGCTTTCTGGTATGCGTGATTTTTACGATACGGTCGGCAAGTTTTTACCAAATAAAGAAGTTATCAGAACGCCAGTTAATCCACATGCATTATCACCTAAAATGCCACAAGGGCTTTCATATAGTGAAATAAAGTTATGGCAAGTAGATACCGAAGATCATAATTTTAGAGCTAATTATTTTTCTGGTTTGCCAGATTTTTTAAGTAGCTATTTTGCAAATGAATACATCAAATTATTTCAAACAAAAAGCCGAAAAGCCGCCAATACATTTTTGCGTAAAACACTTGGCGGTAATATTAAATCAAGACTTGATCTGGTTAATAAACAATATGAATTTATTAAACCAAGCACACTATCTATTAACTTTTCTGCTGAGTTTGATAACTTACCTACATTTGGCAGAGAGCGAATTGCTGAACTTAGTGTCGAAATTGCCCGTTATATAGATAAACTTATACAACACTTATTAGCGGATCATGAATTTTGTTTATCTGCCAATGAGGTTAATCAGCTTGGGCTTGAGCATCAACTTTATAAATCTGTTTTAAATGAACTTGACGGCATCAATATCGTACCGCCCTACTTTGCCGATTATAAAAATGGAAAGTTAACCAATGAAAATATTGTCAGAGCGTTGGCAAAATTAACTAATGAGGATTGGTGGTATAACAAGCTAAAAACTCGTCGAGATTTCCAACATGAACATTTAGCCATTGCAGTTGGGCAAGTACAAAAGAAAGCTACCCCGTATGCCAGTCAATCTTGCCAATCAGAATGGAAAGAACAAAAGCGACGCAATAAAAAATATTTAGAACAAATGGCAATTGAAAATCAAGAAACTGGCGAACAAATAGCACTTGATTTGCAGGTATATAAATCAATTTCCAATCCAGCTATTCGTCGTGCTGAGCTAATGACTCGAATGCGGGGCTTTGAAGATTTGGCTGATGAAATGGGTTATACCGGTGCATTTATTACATTAACAGCTCCTTCAAAATATCATAGTACCTACTCAAAAGGCGGATTTGTCGAAAATTGGCAAGGTAATAATCCACGTGAAACTCAAGCCTATTTGTGTAAAGTATGGTCAAGGATTCGAGCAAAGCTTAATCGTGAGGATATTAAGTTTTTTGGCTTCCGTGTTGCAGAACCTCATCACGACGGCACACCGCATTGGCATATTTTAGTTTTTATGCGTCCCGAAGATTTACAAACAGCTTTTAAAGTAATGTGGATCTATGCCATGGATGAAGACGGACAAGAAAAAGGTGCCGCAAAAAACCGCTTTGAATTTACCATGATCGATAAAGAAAAAGGCTCAGCAACTGGCTACATCGCTAAATATATTTCTAAAAATATTGACGGTTATGCGTTGGATAATGAAGTAGATGATGAAACTGGTGAAAACTTAAAAGAAACATCTAAAGCTGTTACTGCATGGGCAAGCCGTTGGAAAATACGCCAATTCCAACAATTAGGCGGCGCACCTGTCACCGTTTGGCGAGAACTACGAAGATTAAAAAGCCAAAAAGTGGAAAATAAAATTATCGATCCTGTTTTAGCGTCCGCTGATATTGGCGACTGGGCAGCATATACAAATCACCAAGGTGGTCCAATGGTTTTACGCAAAGATTTAAAAGTCAGGCTATCTTACGAAGAAGAATTGAATCAATATGAGGAAGTAATTAAAAAAATAAAAGGCGTATTTTCACCATTATCGGGACTAACGTCCTTTATTTGCACAAGACTTATTAAATGGAAAATAGTTAAAAAAGAAAAACCAAGCAAGGACCTTGACCTTAAAAAACGTGCGGCACGCACGCCTTGGAGTTCTGTCAATAACTGTACGCAGATTAAAAAATTACCGCAGTGCGATCAGCGTGAAGAAATTAGAAAACAGTTAAAAACAATCGGCCTGCCTGACGATAATTTCACTGTGAACCGGCTTTATTTACGTGAAAGTATAAAAATCAGCCACAACCAGTATTTAAAATTAGATAACACTTTAAACGGTGTGCATCTTATCGTTAGCAATTCACCAAGTCGGCCTAGAAAGCCCGTTAAAAATGATTTTGTTGAGTTTGATTTTTAGCTTTACATGGTTTTATGTAATAAAATCATACAACTAGACATTGATCACATTTTTTTACTTTTTTCTTGCTAAAAAATTACTGTATAAATATACTGTATATAAAAACAGTAAGGTATTAGAAATGGACGAATTAGAAAAAGCAAAAAAAGTAGAGAGAGCTGAATTACTTATCCGTGTTGTAACAGAATCCGAACATCTAACAGAGCGTGATAAAGATATCACACTGTTTTGGATTCGTGATTTATTGGAACCTTTAAAAGAATTTGTCACTAATAATAACGAGATAAAAAATTAAATTTACTGTAATATTGTCCGACTATTTTTATCTTATAGGCAAAAAATGATTAATAATTTTACTCCGCTAATTCGGTTACCCGAAGATGAAGAAAAACGTTTTTCAGAATTTATTAAAGCAAAAAGAAAAGAATTGATTCTTCCACCAAAAGAAACAACTACGATTGCAAGAAATAACCACCATGATTTTATAAATAAATTGCTTGAAAATGGAAGAATTTCAGAGGCAATTGTACAGCTGAGAGAATTATCTTACGATGAATTTTTAAAACAAGAATCAATTTTTAATGGCGAAATTTTGAAGGAAATTGCTAATATTTTTGATGCTCCTAAAAATTTATTAAATAAAATTAGTGATGAATTATTAACGCTATCTGGTGTGTCAAAAGAGGATTTTTATACTCGCTTAAATCAGTTATTTGGTGTTTATTCTGGTTATATAAGTCCATATATTTATCAGCTTTGCTTAAGTAACACACAATCAAGAAGATCTCGTGCAGGAAAAGTATTTGAAGGTATAATTTATTCATTATACGATTATTTTGGATATTCTTTTGAGTCACAAGCTAATATTGGTAAAAAAGCCTTTGATAATCTTGGATTAGGTAAAGTCGTTGATTCCATTCTTCCAAGCGTTGAGGCATTTAAAAAATTAAGAAATAGAACTATCGTCGGGTCAATGAAAACAACTTTAAGGGAACGTTGGCAAGAAGTAGTTGAAGAAATTCAACGTTCTAATTTGCCAAATATTTATTTATTAACTGTTGACGATGATATTTCTGAAAGCAAAGCAGAACAAATGGGACAACATAATATTATTATTGTTGTTTTAAATTCTGTCAAAATATCTAAAAAATTAGCATCTAGACATAATGTTATAGATTTTGAAACTTACTTCAACAGGGACATCCCTAGTGTATTAAGTTATTGGATTGATAATTAAATTTTATGAAAATTATAGATTTATTCGCCGGTATTGGTGGCATACGTTTAGGTTTTGAGTTGGCATCTAATAATATTGAATGCGTATTTACATCAGAAATAGATCAGCATGCCATAAAAACATATGTTGAAAATCATGGTAATGAAAATATTTTTGGTGATATAACCATGATTAGTGAAGAGGATATTCCTGAGCATGATATTTTATTAGCAGGTTTTCCCTGTCAGCCATTTTCTCAAGCTGGACTAAAAAAAGGTTTCTCAGATACAAGAGGAACGTTGTTTTTTGATATCGAACGTATTTTACTTAAACGAAAACCTAAAGCTTTCTTGCTAGAAAATGTAAAGCAACTAAAAGGACATGACAAAGGTAATACATTAAAAACTATTCTGATGCATTTAGAACAGGCCGGTTATAAAGTCTATTATGATGTTTTAAAAGCTAGAGATTTTGGCATTCCTCAGAATAGAGAACGAATTTATATCATTGGTTTTCTTGACCATGCAGTTCAATTCTCTTTTCCTGAACCGCTGAATAAACCGACAAAAGTTGGTGATATCTTGGAAAAGAATGTTGATCAAAAATACACTATTTCCGATAGACTGTGGGCTGGACATCAGAGGCGAAAAATTGAAAATAAAGCCAAAGGTAAAGGATTTGGTTATAGCCTCGTCAATTTTGATTCCGAATATACTAATACAATTTCTGCTAGGTATTATAAAGATGGAAGTGAAATTTTAATCGAGCAAAAAAATAAAAATCCTAGGAAATTAACACCTAGAGAAGCAGCAAGATTACAAGGATTTCCTGAAAATTTTAAAATCCCCGTATCTGATGTACAAGCATACAAACAATTTGGAAATAGTGTATGCGTTCCAGTAATAAGAGCTATTGCAAAAAATATGATACTAGCAATGCAAAAGTAAATGCACGCCTACACTGCACGAAATCGCAAGATCTAAAAAGGATCTCGGATAGCCAAAGCCCTTATACTAGGGCTTCTTTTGTGGCATTTGCAATTCTGCACAGTTTCACACACTTTTAATGCGATGGTGACGTGGGGTTTCAACATCGCAATTTTATCTATACCTTTTCAATCATCATCAAAATGCCCAATTATATTAAAAATCAAGCATACTGATAGATAAAATGAGTAAAGGACTAATCACCACACAATAAATAAAAAAGTGTCAACATGAGCGTTATAGAGAGAATTTGAATGGAAGGTAATAAAAAAGCCCATTCGGGCTTTAGTTTTGTGATTGTTATTCAAGGCTATAAGAGTTAAATTTTACAACTTCCTCCCCCATCCAGTCATTAAGCTGTAAAAATCTATCTTGCAACGGTTTAATTTCATTGCGGGCAAATACTTTAGAGGCTTTTTCTGGATCACCAAATCCCCCCGTGTTTTTTGGTGTGATGCCCATCAATGATGGTGGCACTCGGTGTGCTGTTAAGATATCATCTTGGCTTACTGATTTGATGTCTGCAAAATTATCTTTAGCGGCCACTTCTCCAACGGGTATCAGTTTTAATCCATCTGGCTTACCGTTTGGTGAGTACATTAGCAAATTACGGAAGTTGCCAGGTCCTCGACTGCTTTGTAATGCTTTCTTTAATTCTTCAATATCTTTTTCGTTATGTGATGGATTAGACAAATATAAAATAAACCCAGCATGCGAACCATTTTTATAATAACGTTGACGGAATACGGTAGCCGAGTTATCTAGCCAAATAGAATTTATCGATGCTAAATATTCAGGTAATCCGTAAATCTCTTGATTTATATCAGGTGCTAGCATATGCCAAACTGAACCTTTTTTAAATTTATGTTCTTCCCAATATTTATCAATATACCAATATTCGTTTTCTTCAACACCTCGCCGTGTGTATTTCGCCAGTGTTGGTTTTAGCCCCTCGGTTTGCTTTAGCATATTTGTTCGTTTTTCGAGATAGCAGTTACCCAATATTAAAAAATCATTAGCAATGCGTTCGAATGCCTGACGTGATAAGTATTTATGAGGAATAAAAGTACTGGTTAAGATATTTCGTTTAACGTATATCGGGCTGCTATGATATGACGATGAACTAAAGGTATTGGCCAGCGTATCGAAATTAACTGGCGGTTCATACCAATTGCCGCACGATGTGCATTGTAAATAATTTAATAAGTCTTTGGCATCGGCTAAAGGCTCACGATCGCCGAACGTAAAACATTCTATTTTTTCATCTTGTTGTATTAATTCTGTCATGACTAAAACACTCCCATAAATCCGCTGTTGCTGTTTGCTCCGCCAATGCTTTCTAGCGGCTCGTTATAAATTGCGTGCATGGTTGCCCATGCAATATCGGCATGTGATACATCTTCATTACGATCAGCCACATACGTTACATAACGCTGGCTGGCCGTTAATGTTTTTCGAATTGCCATAAATGATTGGGCTAAGTCTGTCCAACCTGCATCAAACTCTAAACGCTGACGTCTGATCACATCTTGCATTTTCAAAATTAGTCTTTGTTTAATTTCAATTGAATATTTAAATGCTACTACGGCGGGATAAAATTGCTTAACTAGTTGATAAACACCCTCGCCTAACCCAGTAGCATCTATACCAATGTAGGTAACGTTATAGCGTTCAGTCATTTTTCGAATGGCTTCGGCTTGTGTGGCAAAGTCCATACCTGTCCATTGATGCTTTTCAATGACTCGGAATTTTCCACCCTCAACCAATGGTGGTGAAACAACAGCACAACCAGCACTATCACCCGTATGTGACGGGTCATAACCGATCCATACTGGCCGTTCACCAAGTGGGCGCATTGCAAATGGCTTATAATCATCCCAAACATCCCAAGAATCGACCATACACGGCTGTAAACTGGATAGCGGAAACACTGATGATGAATCATCAATAAAATTACATAAAAATAAATTAGCGAACTCATCGGGGCTATATTCTAGTTTTAGTTGATTAATATCGAATAAATCAAAGCCAAGTTTTTCCGCATCTTCAATGGTGACAATCTGACGCCATTGTCCATCAGCACATAATTTGCCATTTTTTAAAGCCTGATGAGAAATATCAACATTAATACGTTGCTCTTTTCTGCGCCCTTTATTAAATAGCTCGCCAGTCCAGAATTTATACGCTTCGTGATTAATGCTAGAAGGTGTTGAAAAGTAAGTTTGTCGCCAACGTTTTTGGCTAGACATACCCGAAGCAACTTTACGCAATTCTAAAAATTTATTAATCCAAAAATATTCATCCAGATATAAATTACCGTGATAACTTTGTGCCGTTTTAGAGTTGGTACCTAAAAAGTAAAGGCGAGCATCATTATGAGGAAAATGTATGACTTCCCCTTTCAGATCCATATCGATACCGTGGAAAAAATCAATAATATATTGCCGAAATTGAAATGCTTGTGATTTTGATGCGGATAAAAATATCTGATTACGCCCAGTATTCACAGCATCAACTGCCCCTTCCTGCGCAAAAAACATAGTTGCCCCAATTTGGCGTGATTTATTTATGTTTCTAATGCGATTTTGCATACCAGCTCGGTACCAAACTTTTTGATGCTCATATAAGCCATCATTAAATAGTTCGTTAATTTTTTCGATCTGCTCATCAGTTAAAAGATTAGTTTTAGGCTTTTGCTTCGGCTTGGCATTACGGTTAGCAATATTAGGGTTTAAATCAACTTCATTACCGCCATTTTGATATTTTTCAATTCTGGCCGTACGTTCCAGTTGACGGCTAAGTAAATCAATCTCTTTAAAATCTTTGCCTTCTTTATTTGGCTTGATAACAAGATGGATTAATTGCGCTTCAAGAACGCCGTTAACCCTATCCAATACGGTTGACTCATCCCACCTATCACGCCGTTTCCAGCTATGGATAGTATTAATATTTTCATTCAACAATTCAGAAATACGGCTAATACGATACCCAGCCCAATACAGCGATCTGGCCGCTTTTCTTGGATCGGTATTATCGCTAATTAAATGATCTAATAAATTGACGTTTACCATGTGTTCTCCTTTAGTAACTCCAATTTACCTATCATTTTTGTTTTTTTATGTTTGTTCAGGTTGTAAAACTCTAATTTACAAGTTGCCCGAATTGCTCTCTTTTGTTTGTCAATTCAACATAAGGCAAAACAATCAGCTAAGGATTACAACAATGGGCACAGAAGTTAAAAAGTCAAAAAAAATTAAATCAAAATGGTTTCGTGTTGCGGTCGAAGGTGCTACCACCGACGGACGTAAGATCCAAAAAGAATGGATCGAGCAAATGGCAGAAAACTATAATCGTGATGTTTATGGTGCACGTATCAATTTGGAACATATCAAAGGTTATTCACCTGATAGCCAATTCAAACGCTATGGCGATGTATTAGCATTACGAGCAGAGGAAATCAAAACCGGTCCATTAGCTGGCAAGCTAGCATTACTTGCACAAATTGAACCAACCGATGAACTCATTGAGCTTAATAAAGCTAAGCAAAAAGTTTATACCTCTATCGAAGTTAATGCCGAATTTGCTGACACAGGCAAAGCTTACCTTGTTGGTCTTGCTGTTACTGACGACCCTGCTAGCCTTGGTACCGAATTTTTAGAATTCAGTGCAAAAGCAAACGTTAACCCGTTAGCTAGCCGTAAACAATCACCCAATAACCTTTTCACTGTTGCCGAAGAAACAGTGATCGACTTTGAAGAGGTGGATCCCCAAAATGATACCGCTTTTAGTGCCATGTTAGATCGTCTAACGGGTTTATTTAAAAGTAAATCAGAAAAAGACTCAACTAAGTTTGTACAACTTGGTGAGATTATCGAACAGTTCGCAACGGCGACAACTGAACGCTTTACTAATCTTGATGCCAAAATTGTTGAATTAACCAACGAACTTACCAAAGTAAAAAAACAAAATACTGAGCTTGTCGAGCTATTGAGTGAACTTCCCGAATCGCCAGAACGGCCAATTTCGGCGGGCGGATCCATGGACACTGAAACCGACTGCTAAAAGCAGACGATTAAAACCAATGATAACAAACAAATAAGATTAACTGAATTAGGAACCCCATAATGAGAAATGAAACCCGAAAGTTATTTAATGGATTTAAACACCGCATTGCACAGCTTAATGGCATTGATGATGCCAGTGAAAGTTTTGCTGTCAATCCAGAGGTAAACCAAACATTAGAAAAACGCACCCAGCAATCATCTGAATTCTTAAGTAAAATTAACTTTGAATTTGTTGATGCCCAAGAAGGTGAAAAAGTTGGCGTTGGTGTAACAGGCACAACAGCCAGCACAACCGATACCACAGCACAAGAACGTGAAGCTGTAGATATCTCAGATCTAAACCAATTCCGTTATCGTTGTGAACAAACCAACTACGATACATCAATCCGTTATGCAAAATTGGATGCATGGCGCCACAAAAAGAACTTTCAAACCCTTTTGCGTGATGCCCTAATTAAACAAAAAGCATTAGATCGTATTATGATTGGATTTAATGGTACCCATCGTGCTTCAACTTCCAATAAAACCACATACCCTTTACTACAAGATGTAAATAAAGGTTGGTTACAACATTACCGAGAAGATGCACCTGAAAGAGTAATGAACGAAGGTACAGTGACGCCAGGTAAAATTATTATTGCCAGCAACGGTGGTGACTATAAAAACCTTGACGCATTAGTCTATGATGCCGTTGAAAACTTAATCGATCCAGTTTATTCAGAAGACACCGATCTAGTTGTTATTTGTGGTCGTGGATTACTTCATGATAAGTACTTCCCTATTGCTAACGAAGCAGATAAAAACACCGAAAAAGTAGCGGGTCAAATCTTACTTGCTAAAAAATCAATTGGTGAATTACCAGCATACCGAGTGCCCTACTTCCCTAAAGGAGCAATGCTAATTACATCTTTTAGCAATTTAGCTATCTATATTCAAAATGAAACAGCCCGCCGTCAAATTATTGACAATCCTAAACGTGATCGCATTGAAGACTTCCAATCTGCCAACGAAGCCTTTGTTGTAGAACGTTATGATGCCGGCTGTTTAATTGAAAATATTGAAGTCAGATAAGGGAAAGATAGATGATATCACCAGCACAAAAGTTTTTACAAAAACATTACGCTCAAAAGGAGCGTAATACAGACAACCTGCGAGCAATAAACGCTTACGAAATGATGCTAGCCAAGCTAAATAACGATCGTATTCGTTTAAAAAAATTTCAATCAACAGAAGCAAAAATTGAGCTTAAAAAGCAACTTATTCCCGAATATATGGATTGGATTAACGGCGTGCTTGAGTCTGATAATGCTCAGCAAGATGATGTATTTATGCGTCTAATGGTATGGATGATTGACACTAAACAATTTGAGCTTGCCTACCCGCTTGCTGAACACGCATTAAAACACAATTGGGTTACACCCGATGAGTACCAACGCCAAACCGCTACACTAATTACCGAAGAATTAGCTAATACAACGCTAGCACAAATTAGCAATAAGCAAACAGTTAACGCTGATGTTTTGCTTAAATTTGCCGAATTAGTGGCTGATAAAGATATGTTTGATCAGGTCAGAGCAAAATTAAATAAAGCTATTGGCTATGTGTTAAAAGAAACACAGCCAGAGCAAGCTTTAGGCTATTTAAAACGAGCACTTGAACTTGACGAAAGTTCAGGCGTAAAAACAGCTATTAAAGAATTAGAAAAGGCCTTAAACAAGACCGATTCTTAACTGGGTGAACCCTCACACCTCGGCGGCACAGAAGCAATAAATGTATTTTACATGTTAGCGCTTTTGTCCACCGCCGATCAACAAAGGTAAATTATGAACGACTTTACGGCTATCGCAAGCGCTAACAAAGCTGACAATCTCGAAATCAGTAATATTTCGTTTTTTCCAGCAATTAATGTTAATGATGTTCGAAAAACTCAGCGGCTCGACGGCACCGTCACAACTGAGCGATTAAAAACAGCAATTGCCAGTGCAATTATTGCAGTAAATGACGACTTATATAACTGGCGGCTAACAAAGCAAGCGGCAGGTATTACATCAATTAACAATTTAAATGACGAGCAAATTAATGGTGAATCAAAATATTTAATTTTATACAAACATGCGGTTTATTCGTGGGCAAATGCATTATTGAATGAACAGTATATTAATTTTGATGCAACCGCAAAAGTCAAAGGTGACATTGAACCTAACATCGAAAGCGTGGGCAACTTATACCGCAATGCACGTTATGCAATTCGTGACATCTTGGGCAAATCACGATCAACCATGGAATTGATTTAATGATTATCTATGCAATGCAAAATGAAACCGTTGACGCATTGGCGTATCGAATTTTTGGCAAAACAAAAGGGATTGTTGAAATTATTTATCAAAACAACCCAATGCTATGCGAATTACCGGCAATGCTCCCTATGGGCACCGCATTAAATGTGCCTGAAACCGTGCCAGAACCAGAAAAAAAACGATTAAACTTATGGGATTAATGGAATGACAGAGCCAACTACAACAACATTTACGGCGGTTATTAGTGCGTTTTCAATATCAATGATTTATCCAAATATCGAAAACGGCATTATTTTAGGCGCACTTTGTGGATCAATTCTACTGGTGATTAGTGAAGAACGCATCTCAGTACTTCGGCGTATTATTCTATTTTTTATATCTTTTGCGATAGGAATGTTACTAGCCGAAATAACATTATATCTATTGCTCCCTTTTTTCCCGTCAAATATTCAAACAAAAGTACCGCTTGGACTTGGTGCATTAGTCGCCTCGGCGGTAAGTGTCAAGCTACTCCTTTGGTTAATTAAAAAGTTTGATGATCCATCCGATTTATTCGACAAATTTAAAGGGGGAAAACCATGATAACCCTTAACGCTTTTCTTTGTTTATTAATTGCTATTCGATTATTTACATTCGATCGTGAAAATTGCCAATACAAAGCCAAATATAGCTGGCTAGCATGGTTAATGATTACATCAAGTGCATCAGTATTTTTATTCTCATCTTTCGGTTTATTAAACCGTGCTTACTGCGCTCAGGTAGTTATGAATATAGCACTACTGATCTGCTTTTTAAAAAGCAAAGGCAACATTGGCACGCTTTGCCGTTCTCCAAATCAACATCAGCATAATAAGAGGTTAAATAAACAATGATAACAACTGAACAATTGCAAAATGTGGCTAATAAGCTAGAAGTTGAGCTGGCTATGGTGCAAGCGGTAACCAAAATTGAGGCTCGCTCATCAGGCATTAAAAACGGTTTTCCTGTGATTCTATTTGAAAGGCATATCTTTTACCGTCAGCTTAAAAAGCATGGCTTTGATGTAGAAAAATTAACAAATACTTATCCAGATTTAATCAACCCTACCGCTGGTGGTTATTTAGGTGGTGCTCGTGAAAACTATCGGCTAACGCTTGCCAAACAAATTGATATTGATTCGGCAATTGAAAGTGCTAGCTGGGGCTTATTTCAGATTATGGGGTTCCACTGGCAACTACTTGGCTATGAATCAGCTCAGCAATTTGAACAACAGATGACAGAAAGCGAAGAAATGCAATTAGATGCGTTTTACCGTTTTGTTGCTCATAAATCGAATTGCAAGCTATTACAAGCAATGAAAGACAAAGATTTTTCAACGTTTGCCAAACTCTACAACGGTCCGGCTTATAAAAAAAATAGCTATGACTCAAAACTTAAAGAGGCATACGAAAACTATGCAAAATCTATTAAAAAGTAAATTGTTACCGTGGTTACTATTGCTACTTTGTTTGTCGTTTGGTTATTTACGAGATCAACTATTAAGCACTAAAAACAAACAATTACAAGCTAGTAATCTACAACTAAAGAATGATAAGCAAGAGTTAATCGAAATCATTGATTATAAAAACAATGAATTACTTGAACTTAGCGATCAGTATCAAGCAAATGAACAAAAACTGATAGAACAAAAAAATCAACTGCAAGCAGTTGATACGTTAAATCGTCAATATCAACAACAGTTGGAGCAACTTATCAATGAAAATAAACAATTACGCATGTGGTCTGATACTGATTTGCCTGATGTTATTAAACGGTTGTACACACGGCCAGAAATCAAAAGAAGTGAAGATTATCAAAACTGGCTGTCCAGCCGTAACGCCTTGTTATCTTCCCATGAATAATTTAAGGCAAAATCGTTCATTAATTGACGATAATCAAACCATCTTAACAGCATGGCATCAATGTGCGGTTCAAGTTGAAATGATTTATCAATGCCAACGAGATCAGCATGAAAAAAATTAACCAGCTTCGAAAAGTACTTGAAGACAACAATTTGTTTATCAAAACCAATCCCGATAAATTACATATATTTGTCGATGATGGTGACATAACAGCAACGGCCGCAAAAAGCCTTAGTTTTGAATATGAGTATAAAGTAAACCTGATCATTACTGATTATGAACAGCCAATTGACTATCTGATTGTGCCGATAATTAGCTGGATGTATATCAATCAACAAGAATTTATGGCAAACCCAGAATTAAGAAAAGGCGCCATTAAATTTGAGATTGAGCAATTAAACAATAATACAGCTGATATCAGTATTGAACTTAAATTAACTGAGCGTGTCATTGTGAAAAAAGGGACAAGTGGGCTTGAATACAAACACGTTACGGACGAACCTCCCATTGATATGCGTCCTGATTGGGTTAACGAAATATGGCCGACGAGTTAAACAAATTACATGAGTATGCAAACGGCATACTTACTCAGCTAAATAACAGTAATCGCACCAAGTTAGCTCGCGAAATTGCCAAAAAATTACGAGAAAGCAACCGCAAACGCATTACAGCACAAAGGCAACCAGATGGTACATCTTTCGAACCTAAAAGACATCAAGCATTCCGAAAAAAAACGGGAAAGATTCGCCGTAAAATGTTTACCAAGCTACGAACAACTAAATATCTACGCATATCAGCAAACAGCAACTGCGCTACTGTAAAATTTATTAATTCGGTATCTCGTATAACCCGCATTCATCATTACGGATTGCGTGCACGAGTGAATAAAAAAGATGATTGGACAATTAAATATCCGTCCAGAAAGCTGCTTGGATTCAATCAACACGACTATAACACGATTGAGCAAATTACTATCGCCCACTTAGCCAGTAAGTTGTAAAAATCGATTTTACAAGTTAGTACGCTTTATTATTTGTCTGTAAATCTTAATGATAACGCTATGCAAAATTATCACCCTGCCGACTTAGTCGATATATTACGAAAAATTGAGAACCTGATCCGCCAAGGCGTTGTTTGTCAAACCAAAGGCGATCGGGTAAAAGTGCGTTCTGGCAAATTGGTTACTGCCTGGTTACCATGGTTTACTCACCGTGCAGGTAAAAGCCGATCGTGGTGGCGCCCTTCTATTGGTGAACAGGTTTTTATATTAAGTCCAAATGGTAATCTTGAACTTGGTTGCGTATTACCAAGCCTTTATTGTAATGATAACCCTGCGCCATCAACTTCAGAAGATGCTTATTTAGTAACATTTCCAGACGGTGCAACATTTGAATATGAACCGAAAAACAGCAGTTTAACCATAAAAGGCATAAAAACTGCAGTTATTGAAGCAAGTGAACAAATCACCGCTAAAGCGGGTACCAAAATCCACCTTGATACACCACTTGTTGAATGTAGTGATCATGTGACATTTAAATCATTTAGCGCAACAGGTGGCAGTGCTAGCGGTAATACTGGTGTATTAACTGGAAACGTAATTCATCAGCAAGGCAAATTGTCATCAAACGGGGTTGTACTTGATACGCATAAACATAATGGAGTCAAAGCTGGTGGCGATCTAACTGGGGGACCTCAAAAATGAGTTATATCGGAATGAATTGCCAGAACGGTAGAACTATTACTGATATGGATCACATTAATCAATCAGTTAAAGATATTTTAACAACACCGATAGGCTCACGAGTTGAACGCCGTGATTATGGTTCATTTTTATTTTTGCTTTTAGACAACCCAAACACCGAAGCAACCAGATTGCGTGTCATTTCAGCGACAGTCATGGCATTAAATCAATGGGAACCACGTATAAAACTAGATGCTGTAGACGTTTTTGCCGATAAAGAAAAACTGATAATGCAATTAACAGGTTCACGAACAGACAAACCCAATCAAACTTTTACCAGTGACATAGAGATCGCAACATGGCCACGTTAACTGATTTATCAAAACTACCAGCACCAGATATTATCGAGTCACTAGACTTTGAAGCTTTATTTGCTCAACGTAGAGAAAAGTTTATATCGCTATATCCAGCAGATCAACAAAATGAAGTGGCAAAAACATTGCAATATGAAAGTGAGCCAATCGTTAAACTACTACAAGAAAGCACGTATTATGAGTTAATTATACGCCAGCGTATAAACGAAGCATCGCACGCATTAATGATTGCCCACGCTAAAGGCAATGACTTAGATAATCTAGGGGCTAACTTTCATGTTTATCGCTTAATCATTCAGCACGAAGATAATACAGTCACGCCATCAATCCCCGAAATAAAAGAATCAGATAGCGATTTTAGAATGCGAATTCAAGCCGCATTTGAAGGTTTATCCGTTGCTGGTCCTCGTGCCGCTTATGAGTTTTATGCTCGCAGTGCTGACGGTCGAGTATTAGATGCCGCCGCCGAAAGCCCCGCACCTGCTTGCGTAACTCTCGCCATTCTATCTCGTGAAAATAATGGTATAGCCAGTAGCGATCTTATTCGTATTGTTGCCGAAGCTGTCAATCAAGACAATCGTCGCCCTATTGCCGATCGTGTCACGGTTAAATCAGTCACACTGATTGAGTATGAAATAAAAGCCAAGCTTTATTTATATCCGGGTCCCGAGTCGGAACCAATCAAAAAAGCGGCTACCAAAAATTTGCAAGATTATATAACCGAAAAACACCGCATTGGACGTAGAATTAATCGCAGTGCAATAATTTCAGCATTACATGTTGCTGGTGTTCAACGTGTCGAATTACTACAACCTGCACAAGATATATTAATCAATCGAGAACAAGCCAGTTATTGCACAAATTATCACGTTGAGGTTGCCGGTTATGACGAATAGGACGCTATTACCACCATCTGCCACTCAACTTGAAAAAAATCTATCACAAGCTATGATTTGTGATCCACCTATTCATTTACGTTCACTTTGGGACCCAAAAACTTGCCCATTCGAACTATTACCCTATTTAGCTTGGCAATATAGTGTTGATCGCTGGGATGAAAACTGGCCAGAACAAACAAAACGCAAAGTTATTGCTGAAGCATTCGAAATTCACAAACTAAAAGGTACCAAGGAAGCCATTCGCCGTGCAGTTGAACCATTTGGTTATTTGATAAATGTTATCGAATGGTGGCAAAACAACAAAACACCTGGCACATTTGCAATTGAAATTGGTATATCAGATAAGGGTATTACCGATGAATCTTACCAAGAGTTAAGCCGTATCATTGATGATGTTAAACCTGTTTCACGGCATTTATCAGGTTTATCACTGCAACTAGTAACAAGCGGTAGCACAACAATTGGGGTCAGCAGTTACGATGGTAATACATTGAATATCTACCCATATATTAATCAAGCAATTACAACATCATCAAAAGGTCAGATTGGCACAACTATTCACTTAATCGATACAATGAGCATACAACCATGAGTCAAACTTACTACACGATATTAACAAAACTAGGTGCGGAACTTTTCGCTAATGCAACTGCACTGGGTGTACAACTAAAATTAACCCATATGGCAGTTGGTGACGGTAATGGTTCAATACCAAACCCCATAGCCACTCAAACTAAACTTATTAACGAAGTGCGACGTGCCGCTATTAATACGCTTTCTGTTGATAAAAATAATCCAAATCAAATTATTGCCGAACAAGTTATACCTGAGGCGGAGGGCGGTTGGTTTATTCACGAAATTGGTCTATATGATGATAAAGGCAATTTGATAGCGGTCGGCAACTGCCCGCCAACATACAAACCAAAACTTGCCGAAGGTAGTGGCCGAACACAAGTTATCAGAATGATTATTGTTGTTGATAATGTTGATTCTGTGGCAATAAAAATCGATCCTTCTGTTGTATTGGCAACTCGTGAATATGTTGACGAGAGTATAGAAAAGAATGTACCAATCACACGTAAAATTAATAACAAAGAATTAAAACAAGACATCATTTTAAATGCAGTCGATATTAATGCGTTACCCGCCATAAAAAAAATGAATGGCAAAAACTCTATTTATGAAGTAAGTGAGCTGTCGGTATTTAAAAACCGACCTTTCTTTAATGACTCGGAATTAATCACGCTCAGTGATTTTAATAGTTCTTTTACTCAAAATGGTTACATTAAATTACCTAACGGGTTATTTGTTCAATGGGGATTAGCACAATATACATCAGCAAGAGGACAAGAGGGAGAAATTGTACCATTTTATATAACATTTCCAAATTTATGCGTATCAATTATAACCGGTGATAGATACGCTGGCGTCAATTCTACTGCTGCGGGTCCAATATCTAAATCGCATTTCAAATGCTGGTGTAAAAGCCCGTTGGGTGCGTATGCGGATACTGGATTTTTTTACATAGCTATAGGATTCTAAACATGAAACATTTTTACAGTCATACAACACAATCATTTTATATAGATGAAATTAATCATGAAATCCCTGTTGATTCTATTGAAATCACAGCTGAACAGCATGACGAATTATATAACGCAATGAAAAAAGGTTGCGTTATATTTAATGATTTAACGTACTCTGATCCGAAACCTTCTCCTTTTCATAAATGGAATGAAAAAACAAAAAAATGGTTTGAAGATGTTAATAAACGTAATCAATATTTTTGTGAGCAGAATACAGTTACAAAAAATACATTAATCAATGAAGCAAACGGGAAAATAGCAGTGCTTCAAGATACCATTGATCTTGATATGCAAGAAGCAAACGAAGAAGAACAACTTAAACAATGGAAAAAATATCGGATCTTGTTAATGCGTGTCGATATTAACCAGTCTGATATAAATTGGCCTGAAAAACCAAACGTTACTTAAAATATCGATGTTAGTTGTTCAACTTGTAAAAACAAAATCTACAACCTGAACAACTAACACCATTTTTTTTAATGTGCAACTATCTCCGTACATTTATTTTACAACCTTACATATGTAAACTGCTACGGAGATCTTATGGCCAACGATTACCAT
The DNA here is from genome assembly GCF_013344985.1 of Gilliamella sp. ESL0254. Taxonomy (NCBI): domain Bacteria; kingdom Pseudomonadati; phylum Pseudomonadota; class Gammaproteobacteria; order Orbales; family Orbaceae; genus Gilliamella; species Gilliamella sp. ESL0254. The sequence continues at coordinate 642,390 of NZ_JAAEDU010000001.1, read as the reverse complement.
CACGGCGTCCGAGTTATCGAAATTAATGAAGGTACACAAGCAATCAGAACAGTTTCAACGGCTGTTATTGGTATTGTGTGTACTAGTGATGATGCGGACGCTAACCTTTTTCCACTTAACACACCGATTTTAATTACCAACGTTAACTCTGTAATTGGTAAAGCGGGTTCACAAGGAACACTAAAACCAACGCTTGAAGCCATTGCGGATCAGTGTTCACCCGTTATTGTTGCTGTGCGTGTTGAAACAGGCGCAACAGATGCCGACACAACGGCAAATATCATTGGTACAACAACAAACGACGGCAAATATACTGGCATGAAAGCCCTGCTTTCAGCACAAACCCAACTTAAAGTTAAACCTCGTATTTTGGCTGTGCCTGGTTACGATTCGTTACCGGTTGCAACCGCATTAATATCGCTAGCACAAAAATTGCGTGCATTTTGTTACTTATCAGCTTACGGAGCAAAAACCAAAGAAGATGCAGTGCTTTATCGTGATCAACTTGGTGCGCGTGAAGCCATGGTAATTTGGCCTGATTTTGTTGGTTTTGATACAACACAAAGACAAAATGTTACATTGGCCGCAACTGCTAGGGCTATTGGCTTGCGTGCCAAAATCGACCAACAGGTCGGTTGGCATAAAACATTATCAAATGTTGCCGTTAATGGTGTAACGGGCATTTCTCATGATGTCTTTTGGGATTTGCAAGAAGAAAGCTCTGATTCAAATTACCTAAACGAACATGAAGTAACCACATTAATTTGTAACCAAGGTTACCGCTTTTGGGGATCTCGCACATGTTCCGCTGATAGCCTATTTGCATTTGAAAACTACACCCGTACCGCCCAAGTTTTAGCGGATACAATTGCAGAAGCACAATTTGCATTAGTTGACGCACCGATGCATGCATCATTAATCCGGGATCTAGTCGAATCAATTAATAACAAATTCCGTGAATTAAAATCGAACGGTTACATTGTTGATGGCAAAGCATGGTTTGATCCAGAAGCGAACACGCCAGACATTCTAAAAGCGGGTAAGCTCTATATTGATTACGATTACACCCCAGTACCACCATTAGAAAACCTTATGTTACGCCAGCGCATTACTGACAAGTATTTGGTCGATCTGGCTAATTCTGTAGCATCTAATTAAGCGGAGATCAACTAAATGGCTTTACCTAAAAAACTCAAACACTTTAACCTTTATGTTAACGGTATTTCTTATATCGGTCAGGTTGAATCATTCACGCCACCCAAATTAACTCGCAAGCTCGAAAATTTCCGCGGCGGTGGTATGCCTGGTTCAGCACCTATCGATCTTGGTTATGACGATGATGCGTTAGTTGTTGAGTGGTCAATTGGCGGCTTAGCATACGAAATACTAAAACAACATGGCGGGTTATTAAACGGTGTTGAATTACGTTTTGCTGGTGCTTACCAAAAAGATGATAGTGAAGATTTTATCAAAGTCGAAATTATTATGACTGGGCGGCACAAAGAACAAGATCGCGGCGAATTAAAACAAGGTGAAAGTAACTCAACGAAGATTACTACACACTGCGTCTACTATAAGGAAGTTATTGACAACGAAGAAACTATAGAAATCGATTATATCAATATGATTGACAAAATTGGTGGAAAAGACCGATTAAAGCAGGCTCGTCACGCAATCGGAGTTTAACAAATCAACAAACATAGCCCGCAAGGGCTATCACAATTATCAATAAAATTATTATGAGGGTAAAAGTTATGCAAAACACACAACAAGTTAAATTAAAATCAGGCTTACAATCAGGTAAAACAACTATTACTGAATTAACAATACGCAAACCTTTAACGGGTGATCTTCGTGGAGTAAAATTGGTCGATTTTATCGAACTAGATATTGATTCACTAGCAAAAGTACTACCACGCATTGCAACTCCAGCAATTGCTGAACATGAAGTTTTCAATTTAGATTTAATTGACCTTTCCGAAATAACAAAAGTAATTGCTGGTTTTTTGTCAGAGAAATCGAACAATGCAACAACGGGATCCCAAACAGAGTAGAAGATGCTATAGCAGATATTGCTTCAATATTTCATTGGCAACCATCTGCTATGTATGAGTTTACATTATCCGAACTAATGGAATGGCGGGAACAAGCCCGCCTAAGAAGCGGTTCAACTGATGAATAATTTACAATTAAACGTTAATTTGAAAGGTGTCGACAACATAAGCCGACCGCTTCGCAACGTTACAAGTGGTGCTAAAGGATTAGCTCAGCAATTAAAAGACACACGCAATCAATTAAACCAACTTAACAACATTCAAAAAAATGTTGATGGTTTTATTCAGTTAAAAAAACAGTTTGAAGATGCAAAAAATAAAGCTAAGTCATTGGCATTCGAACTAAAAAACACATCTACACCAACAAAGGAACTGCAACGCGAATTTAATAAAGCAACAGCAGAAACAAAAAAATTAAAAGATAAATTAACGCCATTACGTGCAGAATTACAACAATCAGGTATTAATACTAAAAATTTAGCACAACATCAAGTTACATTAAAAAACCAAATAACTAGCGCCAATCAAAGCATTAGCCAGCAGTCCGAACGACTAAAACAACTAAACCAACATCAACAAAAAATAAACCAAGTTCGATCAAAATACGACACCGGCATGCAAAGAGTTGCTGTACTCGGCGGTGTTGGCTATGGTGCCCTATCAACGGGGCGAACAGTAGCAAGAAGCATGAAAAACCTGCTACATGTTGGCTACGAATTTGATGCCAGCATGAGTGCAACCCAAGCAGTAACAAGAATTGATGACAAAAAAGATCCTCGTATGTTAGCGCTACGAAAACAAGCACGAGAATTGCCATTAGTCTCTAAATTTACCGATAGCGAAGTTGCTCAAGGACAATATTTCTTAGGTAGAACGGGATATAACCCAGATCAAATATTAAAAGCAATGCCCGGCATGCTGAATCTATCCGCCGCTGGTGATGTTGATCTCGGCACTACAGCAGATATTGCATCAAATATTCAAATGGCTATGGGGTTACCTGCAGAAAAAATGGATCACGTTGCTGATGTTCTAACAGCTATGTTTACTCGCAATAATGTTGATATTCCTATGCTAGGTGAATCCTTAAAATATAGCGCAGGAGTTGGAGCTAGCTTTGGACAAAGCTTAGAGACTATTTCAACACTAACTGCTGTAATGGGTAATGCAGGCATTCAAGGAAGCCAAGCTGGTACAACATTACGTCAGATTTTAGTACGACTTGGAACATCAAACGCAGTAGCAAAACTGGGAGTTAAAGTTGCCGATAAAAACGGCAATATGCGTGATGTTGTTGATATCATGTCAGAAATATCTGAAGCCACCAAGCACATGGGCAATGTACAACGAGCACAAATAAATAAACAAATTGCAGGGCAAATTGGTTTAACTGGATTTGAAGTTTTGCTAACTCAAGCATCAACAGGCTTTTTGAAAAAAATGCGTGGAGAGCAAGGGGAATATGATGGCGAAGCAGCCAGAGTTGCAAAAACAAAACTCGACAATTTAGCTGGTGATATGACAATGCTACATGCCGCATTTGAAAATATCAGCGTTGAACTATTCGAAAAAAACAATGACTGGCTACGATCTGCTATTCAGGGCTTAACTAAATTTTTGCACGGTGTTGGTGAATTTTTAAAAAAACATCCCGCATTAAGTAAGGCCTTGGTTGTTGTTGGCGCAGGGCTTGCAGCAATCACCACTGCATTTGGTACATTTGCAATAATGCTAATGAGTGTATTTGGCCCAATGTTAATGACCCGATTTATATTATCAAGAATTGGTTTATCATTTGGTGGTTTATTTATAAAAACGAATGTTGCAAAAAAAGGGTTTTCGTCGTTTAGCAAAACATTATTATCATTTATTGTGCCAGGTAAAAAACTGGCTCAATATTAAAATCAATCGGTAGATCAATACTAGCTATTGGTAAATCACCTAAAAAACTTCTACTTGGAGGAATTGGATTTACTGGATTACCATTTAAAAGAATAAGCTCATTATTTGGAATATTTGGCAAATCAACATTAATGCCCCGTATATTACAATTTTTTGGTTTTGCACTCAGAGGAGTTAGCTTTGTTCTTGGCCCAATTGGTTGGATTATTACTGCAGCTAGTTTGCTTTATAAATACTGGCAACCCGTTAGCGCCTTTTTTATTGGGTTTTGGAACGGTTTACGTCAATCATTATCTGAAACCGAAAAGGAATTTGCATTTTTAAAGCCTACAATCACCACTATTGGAAATATATTTAAGTGGATTGGTGGAAAAATTAGTAGTTTAATTAATTGGTTTGGTGATTTGTTTGAACCAATGCAATTAACTAAAGATGAGTTTAAAAAAGTCGAAAGCGCTGGCGAATCATTTGGGAAGACTTTTTATAAAATAATTAAATTGTTGGCAAAAATATTCAATCCACTAGGGAAAAATATTATTATCATTGCTGGATTAATTTCTAAATACTGGCAACCCATCAGCACCTTTTTTATTGGCTTTTTGGAGGGTTTATGTAAATCGTTGACGGGTATATCGGACGAATTATCATTTCTAATGCCTATTGTTCGTACTGTTGGCGACTTATTTAGTTGGATTGGCAACAAGATAAGCAGTCTAATAAATTGGTTTGATAATTTATTCCAACCTGTACAGCTAACTACTAAAGAATTAGATAACGCAACAGAAGCTGGTAAATCATTCGGTACGTCAGTGGGTAACATCATTAGAGGACTAATAAGACTATTTAGAAAACTATATAATATAGTTGAAAGTGATATTGAGTTTATAATATCAATTCCCAATAAAATCCGTGAACTCCCCCAAAAAATAGAGGAAATATTTACTGGTGAGAATGGTCTATTGAATAAATTTTCAAGAATTGGATCCGATATTTCTGATGGACTAATACTAGGAATAAACAACAAATGGGAGGAAACAAAAAAAACAGTATCAAATCTTGGCGCAAATATTAGCAACTGGTTTAAAAGCACTTTAGATATTCACTCACCATCCAGAGTTTTTGCTAAATTTGGCGGTTATACTATCGATGGCTATATACACGGCATCGAACATAACCAAAGCGATGCATTCCGCTCCATGAGTCAACTAGGGAAAAGTATCAGCAACCGATTTAAAAACACATTAGACATTCACTCCCCTTCTCGTTTGTTTGCAAAATTTGGAGGACACACGGTTGATGGGTATGTTAACGGTATTGAACGAAATCAAAATGACGCAATACGAAGTGTTGGCCAACTTGCAAACAACATAATAACCACAGGTTCACAACTTTCAAGCGGTGTTGTCGTAGATAATCGCCGCCCTATTAGTGGTACCTCTGGTATATCACAGTATTACATAACAATAAATGCCACCCCAAGCATGAATGAACAAGAATTAGCACGTTGTGTGGCTAAAGAGATAGAACGACGTGAACGCAATCAATCAGCACGCTACAGATCAAGTTTAAGGGATATCGATTAATATGATGATGTGTTATGGCTTATTTGTTTTCAGCTTAAAAACAATACCGTATCAGACTGCGGAAGAAAATAAAGATTGGCGGTTTCCAGCAAATTCACGTGTAAATCAACGTTCAGCATTACAATTTATTGGTCGTGATAACGAAACGATAACCTTATCTGGCGTATTGTATCCTGAATTAACGGGGGGTAGATTAAGTTTAGCAGTTTTAGAAAGAATGGCCGACCTTGGTTACTCGTGGCCATTAATCGAAGGTACCGGCATACCACTTGGCTTTTTCGTTATGACCAACTTAAAAAAAACCAAAACGGAATTTTTTAAAGATGGTGCGCCACGCAAGATTGAATTCACTATATCACTAACAAAAGTTGATCCACCAGACTGGTTACCTTTCGCTGATATTATAGGGATGATATGAAACAACCAACCTACACAATTACAATTGATGATAAAGATATTACATCTAACTTTGATAAACGTCTTATCTCGATGCAGATTACTGATAATCGAGGATTAGATGCTGACACCATATCTATTGAATTAGACGATAGCGACGGCAAACTTGAACTACCCAAGCGAGGAGTTCAAATTAGCGTATCACTAGGCTGGGTTAATGATAACGTCATTTTACAAAACATCTTCACTATTGACGAATGCGAGCACTCCGGAACGCCAGACGTACTATCAATTCGTGGCAAAAGCGCCAATTTGCGTGACTCACTAAACGAAAAACGCGAAAAAAGCTACTCTGATACAACACTTGGGGCAATAACTGAAGAAATCGCAAAACGGCACAATCTGCTATACAGGATAGATAAAAGTATAGAGCATGAACACATTGCCCATATAGACCAAACTAACGAATCTGATGCTTCATTTTTAACACGCCTATACAACGATTTTAATGCCGCTGTAACATTAAAAAATGGCATGCTGATTATTTTCAAAAAAGGATTGGCAAAAACAGTAAATGGTCAAGACATCCCGACAACAACAATCACCCGCAAACTTGGCGACCAGCACCGCTTTGCTATTGCCGATAGAAATGCTTACACGGGTGTAAAAGCTTATTGGATTGACTACCGTCAACAGCAAAAACAACAGACCAAAGCAACTCGAAAAACAAAAAATAAAAACAACCAAACAAACAAAGATGAAAATGGCGTGCTAGTCGGTGCTGATGGAAACGTAAAAATATTACGGCACACATACGCATCAAAACAAAACGCCTTCCGAGCGGCTCGTAATGAATGGTACAAATTACAACGCGGCGCATCACAATTTAGCATCAACCTTGCTGAAGGGCGTCCTGACATTTACCCAGAAATGCCCGCATCAGTCGAAGGATTTAAAAAGGAAATCGACTCAACACTATGGACAATAACCCGTTGCACGCACAGCTTAGACACAAACAGCGGTTATACCACTTATGTTGAACTCGAAATTAAATTAGAAGATGACGAAAAACCTAAAGAAGAAAATGAATAACACTGGATTTAATTAAAAGTTAATATAAAATTAATTAATGTTTGTCTAATTTGAGCAATCAAAAACAGAGGATAACTCATACCTATTTCCCGAAATGCTGGTAACAGTACAAAGATTTAAATAAGAAATTGATTTATAAAAATGGATAATCCCCCGTTGTTCACACTCTATGAATACAACAGGGAGAATTTGTGACAAGTTTGGAATTGGAAATTAAGTTGGATTAAATTTGTATGAATAACATATCCATTAATAACAAATAACTAAGCATGATTCATATGATAGTTTTTAAAATGGGGAGATGGTCCTGATTTTGAATTTTCTGAAAGAATTTTATATTTATCTCGATAAAAGGGATAAAGTTCATTAAGCAATTCATTACAAGAAATAAATATTTTTTCTACTTCTTCTACAAAAATTGAATAAATTTTATCTCTTGATGCTTCATAAACTGCAACTAAATCATAACCAACGATTTTTGAATTAGTTTGTTCAGACCAAGACATATTTTTAAACATTTCATCGTCGTCTGTGTATAAATTATAAAATCCTTTATGAGCCCTATCATTTCTTTCTAATCGGAGTGTAGATCCAGAATTTTCCAATATTTTTAAAATATTAAAAATTTCAGGATGAGAATTTTTAATAATTTTACTGAGTTGTTTTATATTTAATATGTGATCAGGAATGTTAAGTTCTAAAACTTGATTAACAAAGTGAAAAACAATGTCTCGGATACTCGAAAATCTATATAATGATAAATCTACAATTGATTTAAGCCAATCATACCTATTTATATCTTGTAAAATAGACTTTAAAGGTATGTTTTGTACACCAAGCATTTGAGGGATCACCCTTAAATCAACAAATTGTTGTTCTAATGAATGAAAACGAACATAAATTAAATGGGCATAAGCCATATGAGGTTCGATTTTAACAAACTCATCCCAATTTTTATATGGATGATCATGCAGAAAATAAATATTTATTGAATCATAAAGTATTGCCTTAAATTTTGACTCATCTAGATCCCACCAATAATATTCTTTTTTCATAATAAATATTTCTCTCATTACTAGATTTTTTTACATATAGTATAGGATATTTATAATAAATATTTATACGATTAGCAATAAACATTCCTTAATTAGATAAAAAACACCTTACAAAAATAAATTTAAAGTTAATTTTTAATAATATATAATTAACTAAAAGTTAATACTCAGGTGATAGAATGAAATGTCCCCACTGCAAATTAAAAGCCGTTATTCGCTCAAGTGAAGCGTTATCCGAATTAACCAGAAAACAATATTATCAGTGTTCAAATATATTTTGTGGCCATACTTTTACAGCGATGCAATCAATATCAGAAACAATTGTACCGAGTAACTGCCCCAACCCAAATGTAAAAATACCTTTTTCACAAAATATAAGAACGCAGAAAGAACAAACTATTAATTAAAAACTATAAGCCCAACTTTATAATGTTGACTAACACGCTTTTTTTCATGTATATTAAAACCACGTTAGCAAAATCTAACATCAGGATTGGCGTCCTGCATTATTCCACAAGCGCATAGCCGCTAAAAGCGGTATTTTTATGCCTATAATCTAGTTGTACCTATTCAATGGTGAGCTGGATAAGGGAGCCGAAAGGCTCGCCGTATTCTTGTGGAGCGGTACGCCAACCTTGTTCAGTTCACCTCCAGTATTGGCGTGCTGTTGGTGATTAAATAAATTTACTCCACAAGGAATTCAATCATGAAACATCAGATTTTAAACATTGCATCTTCAAATGATATTGTTCAATTAAACTTAGATAGCTTTGCAAAACTCGAACAAGCTGAACTACTCGCCCGATTTTTATTAAATTCAAATCATATCAATAAAAACGAATTCATTATTGCGGTGAGTTGTATCGCTGATCTACTCTATAATGTCATGGCACAAGCAAAATTATAAAATACTAGAATTATTAGTATTAAAGCTCACCTAGTGGGCTTTATTTTTTTAATAATAGTAATAAAAAATTTAACCGCCATTTTACCGCCACTTAGTAAAGTTGACTGATTTTCATAATGTGATTTTTAAATGTAAGCTTTTGATTATATTGATTTAGAATGGTGGCCCCTACTGGACTTGAACCAGTGACCAATCGATTATGAGTCGACTGCTCTGACCAACTGAGCTAAGGGGCCATTTGGGTGTGCTACTGAGTTAGTAGGGTTATGATTATAATAGAGTTGAATCAAATTTGCTATAGTTAATTAATAAAATAGGTCGGTTTGATTATTTATTAAACTGTAATTTATTGGATTTTATGCAAGTTTAATTACTGATATTTTTTGTTTAATTAAACTGATACAATAATTTGGTTTATTACTGTTAGTTATTTTATTGGTTGAGGAAATGTTATGTCTATCAGAAAATTATTATTTATTGGTGTTGCGATGTTTGCAACCTTGCTTTTAGGTGCTTGTAGTGGTTCTAAATATCAACCTACTTCTGCTGGTAGTCAAGTTCAGTTTATTGATACTAAACCTGCGGCTTCTTGTCAGTTATTGGGTAAAGCGGAAGGACGTCGTAGTAGTTTCTTTTCTGGCCTTAAAACTCATAGCGAGCTAATTCGCGATGCAGCTTCTGAGCTGATGAATAAGGCTGCTGCAATGGGGGGGAATGTGATTTATAACGCACAAGATACTTCTATGCAATATATTTCGGATATTGCGCCAACAGATGCGGTTATGGTTGGTGATGTTTATAGTTGTAAATAAGGCTAGTTAAATAAGAAAGGGAGCTTTGCCTCCCTTTTTTATTGGTATTAATGAATTATAATATCTTGTATTAATTTAACCATTTTGTTTTTCAAATTGCCGCATAAAGTCAATCAAATAATTCACTCCTTCTTGATCCATCGCATTATAAATGGATGCACGCATTCCACCTGCAATACGATGACCTTTGATTCCAATAATGTTAGCTTGAGTTGCTTCGCTTACAAATTTTTTATCTAGTTCTTCATTTGGGGATAAAAAAGTGACATTCATAATTGATCGATTCGCTGTTGCGACAGTATTTCGATAAAAATCGGATTGATCGATAAATTGGTATAGTAATTGCGCTTTGGCTTGGTTTCGTTGCTGCATTGCTTTTAGTCCACCAAGGCTTTTTATCCATTTAAATACTAAGCCTGACATATACCATGCAAATGTAGGTGGCGTGTTAAACATGGAATCGTTGTCCAATAAAATTTTGTAATCTAATACTGATGGTAGGATTTTTTGCGCATAACCAATAAGATCTTCACGCACAATAACAATGGTAATGCCTGATGGACCAATATTTTTTTGTGCACCAGCATAAATAATACCATATCGGCTTACATCAATAGGTTGTGATAATATGCATGATGATAAGTCAGCAACCACGGTTTTATTGTCAAAGTTGGGCTCTTCAAAGATTTGAATCCCGTCAATTGTTTCATTTGGGCAATAGTGTACATAGGCGGCATTATCATTTAATTGCCATTCTGACATAGGTTTAATAGCTGTTAGTCCATTTTGTTTGATAACAACATTTTGTTCATTAATTTGGCAATATTTGCTAGCTTCTTTGGCTGCGCATTGGCTCCAATAACCGCTGTTGATATAGTCTGCACTAGTTCTCTTACCTAAGATGTTCAATGGAACTGCGGCAAATTGTGCTCTGGCACCACCTTGGCAATAAAGGATTTTATAATTATTAGGGATGTTTAAAATTGCACGCAGGTCGTTAGAGGCTTCAATAGCACATGCATCAAAATCTTTACCTCTATGGCTTAATTCCATAACTGATGCGCCTGTATTACGCCAATTTAATAATTCAGTTTGAACTTGCTTTAACACATCAGCAGGCAATTTTGCAGGACCTGCACTAAAGTTATAACTTTTATTCATTACGATTCACTTTGATCCATTCAAAAAAGGATTCTATTTTTACACTGTATGGACAGATATACAATCAGATTTTTTGTAAAAAAGTTTCAGGAAACTATATGTTTTAGCATAAAAATACCGGCGAATGCCGGCATGGTTGTAATTAGATTGATATAGGTGATTATGAAAGTTGTTGCTTGGCAACTTCAATCGCTGATTTTACCTGCTGTGGTGCAACGCCGCCTTTAGCACAGCGTTTAGCTAAGCATGATTCTAACGATAATATTGGATAGACATCATTATTGATCACGGGGCTGAATTTTTGTAGTTCTGCAAGCGAGAGTTCTTCGAGTGCTTTTTGCTTTGCTATCGCATCAACAACGGCTTCGCCAACAATGTGATGAGCTTCGCGGAATGGTATGCCTTTGGCAACTAAATAATCAGCAAGTTCGGTTGCATTTGAATAACCTTGTTTAGCGGCTTCTTGGCAGCTTTTATAGTTGATTTTGATATCTTCTAACACTAGTGTGGCCATATCTAAACATTCTTGCCAAGTGTCGAGCGCATCAAATAGGTGTTCTTTGTCTTCTTGTAGATCTTTATTATAAGCAAGAGGTAAACCTTTGATAGTCATGAGTGTTCCCATTAGAGCACCAGTAACCCGCCCTACTTTGCCGCGAATCAGTTCTAATGCATCGGGATTCTTTTTTTGTGGCATGAGTGAAGAACCTGACGTAACGCGATCTGATAACTCAACAAAGTTGGCTTCGCCACTGTTGAAAATAATAAGATCTTCAGCAAAACGCGATAGATGTACCATGCCTATTGAGGCGTTATTTAATAATTCAACAATATGATCACGATCGGACACCGAATCTAAACTATTATTAGTTGCTCGAGCAAACCCTAACCAATGCGCCAATTGCTCACGATCCATTGGATAGGCGGTTCCGGCTAATGCTCCTGAGCCTAATGGGCTAACGTCTAAGCGTTTTAATGTATCTTGTAAGCGACTGACATCACGGCTAAGCATTTCAAAATAAGCTAAGCACCAGTGAGCAAAAGTAATTGGTTGAGCACGTTGCAAGTGGGTGTAACCGGGCATAATCGCATTTTGATGCTGTTCGGCAGTTATAACCAGAGATTGTCGCAAGTGATTAATCGTACTAATTAAATAAGGAATCTGATCTTTACACCATAGTTTTAAATCGGTCGTTGATTGGTCGTTACGGCTTCGGCCTGTATGTAATTTTTTACCTAAATCGCCAATTTTTTCGATCAGTTTTTGTTCAACCCAACTATGTATATCTTCGGCATCACTTTGTAAAATCTGTTTAGGATCTTGTTGAACCGAAATCAGTAATTCATTTAAGGCTTTTTCTAATTTTTTTTGTTCATCATAAGATATAACGTTAACCGTCACCAATGCTTTTGACCAAGCAATTGAACCCATGATATCTTGCTCTGCAAGACGATAGTCAAAGCGTAATGAATCATTAAAATGCTTAAATCGTTGATCTGCCGCTTGACTAAAACGTCCTCCCCATAATGCCATAATTACCTCAATATTATCTTCAATAATTGCTTAAATAATTTAAATTTTATCAAGAATAAAAATAATATATACAGGGTTTAACCTGTATATATTTATTATTATCACTTTTTTATTTGCGCATTAGCGTTTACTTTTTCGTTTTTGTTGCTGATTTTTTAGCTGCTGTTTTTGTGTTAGTAGCGGATTTAGCTGTTTTAGCTTTTTTTGCAGGTTGTTTTTGCTTTTCTTCATTTAATGCACGTATACGTGATGATAACGAGAATAGACGAATAAACCCACCAGCATGGCTATGATCATAAACTTCATCTTCACCAAATGTGGCAAACTCTTCGCTGTATAAGCTATTTGGTGATTGCTTTTGTACCGCAGTCGCATTACCTTTATAAAGTTTAACCACTACTTCGCCTGTCATATCTTGCGCTAAAACTTCGGCTGCAGCTTGAATTGATCGACGATATGGAGCAAACCAGCGTCCATCGTAAACAACGTATGCCATTTCTAAACCAAGTTGTTCGCGCCATTTAAAGCTGTCACGATCTAAGATTAATTGTTCTAAACCGCGTAATGCTGTCATCATGATTGTGCCGCCAGGCGTTTCATAACAACCCCGTGATTTAATGCCAACTAGGCGATTTTCAATAATATCAACTCTCCCAACACCATGTTTTGCACCAATTTTATTTAATGTTGCAACACAGTTGTAAGGCGATAATTTTTTACCATTGACTGAAATCACTTCACCTTTTTCAATGCCAATGGTCACTAATTCTGGTTTGTCTGGCGCTTCTTCTGGCGAAACAGTCCAAGCCCAGCAATCAGCATTAGCTTGGTTCCATGTGCTTTCTAACACGCCGCCTTCTGTTGAGATATGCCATGCATTTTCGTCACGACTATAAATTTTTTCAACGGTTGCAGTAGTTGGAATTTTACGGACTTTTAAATAATCAATTAATGCTTCACGTGAACGTAGATCCCATTCACGCCAAGGTGCAATCACTTTAAGTTGTGGCGCGAGTGCGGTATAAGTGGTTTCAAAACGTACTTGGTCATTACCTTTACCCGTTGCACCATGGCATAATGTATCAGCGCCAACCTCTAGCGCATATTCCACTTGTGCTTTAGCAATAATTGGACGAGCCATCGAGGTACCAAGATAATAAGTACCTTCGTATAAAGCCCCTGTTTTTAAGACGGGATATACATAGTCTTTAACAAACTCTTCTCGTAAATCAACAACTTTACAAGCAACTGCACCCGATGCTTTGGCTTTTTTTTCTACATCTTTTAATTCTTTTGGATCTTGACCTACATTAGCAACGAATGCATAAACTTCACACCCGCCATAATTTTCTTTTAACCAAGGAATAATCGCCGATGTATCCAAACCGCCTGAATAAGCCAATACAACCTTTTTTGTTCCACTTTTTTTCATGCTACACCCTTTCTAAATTAACTTACGGTAAAAAATGAGTTAGAGACCTTTACTTTAAATTGTTAAATATAGCTAACCAGTTTAATATAATATCAGCTTAATATTTAAGCAATAATTCTTGTGCCTGTTGTACCTGATTGGCCGTTAAATAATTGAATCAGTTGGTCAGACTCTTTCCAACTAGCAATTGCAATCGGTCGTCCTAAGGCTTTGGCAGCTTCAAAAGCGGAATTGACTTTTACGACCATACCCTCTGTAATAATACCTTTGGCAATCAGCTGATCGGCTTGTGATTGCGTTAGTGATTCAATGCGTTGCTTGTTTTCATCAAGTACGCCAACCACATCAGATAGCAATATCAAGTCAGCATTTAAGGTTTTAGCTAGCGCGACCGCAGCATGATCCGCATTGACATTCATCATTTGCCCTTCTTCAGTGATACCAATCGAGCTGACAATGGGTAAGTAACCGGCATTAACAAGTAGGTTTATTAATGTAGGATCGCCGGTTTTGGCTTCGCCAACATAACCAAGATCTTCCGAAATTTGTTTGACTTCTACACTATTACCATCAGCTAAGCAGAGTCCCACACTGGCTATTTGCTGTTTTTTAGCTTCTGATAATAAAGTGGTATTGGCACTGCCAGCAAGGCTACCGACAATAACGTCGATTTGGTCAGCAGGGGTGACTCGTAGTCCATTTCGACGTACCACAGGTAAAGAGAGTCTATCCATTAATGAATCGACCACTGTACCACCACCATGCACAATAATTAATGACCGCTGAAAATTCTTTTTATATTCACGAATAACAACAAATAACTTACTTAGGGCATCTTTGTTATCAAGTAATACGCCACCAAGTTTTATAATTAATGGTTTCATTTTAGTTTCCTATGAATTTAACCTACTGCTAATTTGTTCAAATTTTTGTACAGAATTTAAATATAATTTCATCCATTTTTATAATAATGATGTGGTTTCATCAAATCCATATCGAATGTTCATACACTGCACTGCTTGTGCTGCTGCGCCTTTTAATAAGTTGTCTTCAACAGAAATTAATATTAAATGGCGATCTTTTAATACAAAGCCAATATCGCAATAAGGCAAACCAATGACAGATTTTAATGCCGGCCAATCTTTTTGATAGACTCTGATTAAAGGTTTATTTTGGTAATATTTATTTAAAGCCGTAAGAATATCTTTTGATGTTACGCCCTCTTTTACTCGGCAAGTTATTGTGGCATGAATACCTTGTTTAAAGCTGCCTAAATGAGGTGTAAAGATCACTTCTTGACCTAAATGTGTCGCAATTTCGGGTTGGTGACGATGATTGAATAACCCATAAGCATGTAAGCTCACTTCGCAAAATATATTATTATGCGAAGGTTTTCGCCCTGCACCACTCACACCACTGACGGCATTAATGACAGGCCATTGTGAATTGTCTAGTAGTTCTTCTTTAATTAATGGTTTAAGAGGTAATTGCGAAGCGGTAGGATAACACCCTGGTACTGCAATAAGTTGAGCACTTTTGATCTGTTCACTATTCCATTCAGCTAAGCCATAAACAGCCTTGTCTAACCATTTTGGATGTTGGTGGGTAAAGCCATAATAATCAGTATAAAAAGTGGTGGAATTGACTCTAAACGCACCAGATAAATCAAAAACGGTACAACCATATTCTAAGAAATAAGGGGCGATATTATGACTAACGGCATGTTCAGTAGCTAAAAAAACGATATCGACATCATTAATATAAGCCGAATAATCCGCAGTGGCTATAAGTGGTAAATCAACAACACCTTTTAACTGGGGATGTAAATCGTAATCAGAAATAAGCTTACCACCATCTTGGCTGTTTTCTGATACTGTTAAAGCAATAAGTTCTATATGCGGATGCTTATGTAAATAATAAGCTAATTTCGCACCAGCATAACCACTTGCTCCTACAATAATGGCCTTTAACATACCTATCCTTATCTATTTTTTATACAATAATTTGTATATAGTAGGTTATTTATAAGGCTATTACAAGTGCCAAAATGAATTTTTATTCACTTTTTATGAATTTAATTTCATTTTGTTTTTTTTGGGGATTTTTTCTTACTATTTTAAGTGAATCTAATTTATGATTTTATTTTCTTGAGTAAATACAAGCAAAAAACTTTAAATACCTACCGATAAAGATCGGCAGGCAACGCGGTAGATTATTTTAAAAGACTTGCTGATTTTAATATCGCTACTAATAATTCCCAATAACGATAAACACTTTGGATATTGACCTTTTCATCTGGAGAATGTGGCGAAACAATCGTTGGCCCAATTGAAATCATATCCATATGTGGATAACTTTGCTTAAATAGACCGCATTCAAGCCCAGCATGAATCACCATTATTTTCGCTTGCTGAGAAAAAATTTCGTGATATTTATCTTTGGCCAGTTTTAGTAATTGTGAATCTAAATTAGGTTCCCATCCTGAATAACCACCACTTATTTCATAATTGGCATTCACGAGTTGGCTAAGTGATATCAGTGTTGATACAACAGCATCCTTAGCACTATCGACTTGAGAGCGAATTAAAAAATGGGTATTAAATTGGTTATCTTCAATACTGACAATACCTAAATTAAGTGATGTTTCAACCACACCATGAAGCTGATCACTCATTCTAACCACACCATTAGGTGCTGTATTTAACCAATTAATGATCTTATCTTGATGTTCAGTGGTTAATATGCGTTTTACTTTATTGGATTCAACCTCTGATAATGTTATTTCAATAGCGGGTTCTACATGCCCTAACTCATTATGTAAAATAGTTTGATATTGCTTGATAATAGCCTCTAATTTAGGTAAATCCTGTTTGTTTAGCGTGATTTCAGCAAAGGCTTCTCTTGGAATAGCATTACGTAATGATCCACCTTTGATATCGGCTAATCTAAATGAGACATCTTGCGCATATTGCGCTAAAAAGCGAGCCATTAATTTTATTGCATTACCACGACCAAGGTGAATATCACAACCTGAATGGCCACCTTTTAACCCTTTAAGCGAAATGCTCATATAACAATCATGTTTTTCAGGTATTACTGCATAAGTAATAGAAAAAGTCGATGTAAAGTCAACACCACCAGCACATCCAGTAAATATTTCACCTTCGTCTTCAGAATCTGTGTTAATTAAATATTGGCTTTTTAGCCAATCTGGTTGTAAACCAAAGGCGCCATGCATACCCGTTTCTTCTGATACGGTTACCAATACTTCAATTGGTCCATGTTCAACTGCTGGATCAATTAAAACAGCAAGCGCAGAAGCAAGTCCGACTCCATTATCAGCACCCAATGTAGTACCTTTAGCTTTTACCCATTCACCATCAACATAAGCTTGTATTGGGTCGGTTAAAAAATTGTGACTAGTGCCTTCGTTTTTTTGTGGCACCATATCCATATGTGCCTGTAATGCAATCGACGGGCACGCTTCCATGCCTTTGGTCGCAGGCTTTGTTAATAAAATATTACCCACTTTATCAAGTTTGCAATCGATATGATGAGTATTGGCAAAATCGACAATATATTTGGTGATCATTTGTTCATGGTGAGATGGGTGGGGGATTTTACAAATATCATTAAAAATCTGCCAAACAAATTTAGGTGTTAAGGTAGAAAGCATAATATAACCTCAATTATTAAGTAAGTAATAAATTAATGAGTGGTTTTTTTTAACTAATCACTCTATAATAAGGTGCAATTTTACATCTATTTTTAATCCATTAATATTTATTTATTCTTACATCCGATTAAAATTGCAGGTTACACATGTCAACAGAACAAACTTTATTAACTGAACAAGAAATCCAAGCAAAAAAACAACACAAAGCAGAACTTATTGCTGAAAAGAAAAAATTCAATGTCACTTGGGAAATGTTACAATCCTACGGGCGCCAACTTTCAGAACGCTTATTACCTGCTAATCAATGGAAAGGTATTATTGCCGTTAGTCGTGGTGGATTAGTTCCGGCGGCTATCTTAGCGCGTGAATTAAGTATTCGTTATGTCGATACGGTTTGTATTTCAAGTTACGATCATGATCATCAACGAGAAAAACTAATATTAAAACAGGCCAATGGCGATGGTGAAGGCTTTATTGTCGTTGATGATTTAGTCGATACAGGTAACACCGCTCACACTATCCGCGAAATGTATCCAAAAGCACACTTTGTTACTATTTTTGCAAAACCTGCAGGTAAACCACTTGTTGATGATTATGTTGTCGATATCGCTCAAGATACCTGGATCGAACAACCTTGGGATACTGGAGTGATGTTCGTTAAACCAATTTGTGATCATAAATAATCAATAGGGAAATTAAAGTTGTTATGGCAACTACCGAAAATCTAACGGCACAGATATTCAAACCACAATTTGATTATCCTGAAACTTCAACACTCATAAATCGTATCGATAGTAGTGATGGCAGTAGTATTAGTGCGTTAGATGGTGAAATTGATTCAAGATGGTATCGTATTATTAATCCCATTTTGTGGCATTGGCGTGGTTTACCTAAATTAGAAGCTGAAGCGGTTTTATCAAAAATTGCCGCTTCAACTAGACATCATACAAATGATAACTGGTTAGACACCGTTGTTGGTTATCAATCTGGCAACTGGATTTATGAATTTTTAAACCAAGCAGCAATCTGGCAAGCTAAAGCAGAGTCGATTGATAAAACTAATCTTACCAATGAAGATAAAAACAATTTACTCAATTATTACCTTATTGCTAGTGAATTTTCAAGTATCGCCAGTTATCCTCATTTTAAAAATGATGAACTGGCAATGTATGCCCAAACTTGTGCTTATCAAGCTTATACAAAAGCGCTTAGTTTTTCCCCTCTTTTGATTAAAGAGCTTGAATTTAAGGTTGATAATCGTAGCGTCAAAGCAATTTTGCATCTACCAAAAACTGAAAAAGTTTGCCCTGTTGTGCTAATCTGTAATGCATTAGGTAATTTGCAAATCGATTACTATCGTTATTTTAGTGAGTTTTTAGCCCCACATGGATTTGCTATGTTAACTGTTGACTTACCGACAGTTGGGTATAGCCGTAACTTTGCTTTAACACAAAATAGTAGCCAAATTCATCAAGCTATATTAGAGCAATTATCCTCTGTGCCATGGGTTGATGATCATCGTGTTTTTGTTGCAGGCTTTCGTTTTGGTTCGCATATTGCTACACGTTTGGCCTATTTAATGCCAAATAAAATAAAAGGATTATTTAACTTCACTCCATTTGTTCACCAAATTTTTGTTGATAATGAGCTGCAAAAAAATCTACCTAATAGCTACAAAGATATGCTCGCAAGTCGCTTGGCATTACCTTCGATATCCAATCAGCAATTAGCGGCAGAACTGAAATACTTTTCACTAAAAAATCAAGGCCTTTTAACTCATGCTTGCCATGTGCCAGTAATGAATATCATATTTGAGGATGATAAGCTAAGTAATCTTTGTGAAGCAAAATTGATTCATTCAATTAAGCAAAATAAAGTAGTAACAGTGTCTAAAAAACAGTTACAAAAAAGTTTGCATCAAGCGTTTACTCAATCAGTAAAATGGATGGAGTCTATTTTATAATTCATGATTAAAAATAAGAGCAATGTTATGATCAATAAAAAACAACAAATTGTTGTTGTTAAATTAGGTACCAGTGTGTTAACTGCTGGCTCAAAACAACTCGATCGGGCACGAATAGTTGAGCTGATAAGACAATGTGCATGTTTACATCAAGATGGACATAAAATTATTATTGTTACTTCTGGCGCAATTGCAGCAGGTCGCGAATACTTAAACTTCCCTACTCTACCTAATACTGTTGCATCAAAACAATTGCTTGCATCGGTTGGCCAAAGTAAATTAATACAGCTTTGGGAACAACTGTTTTCTATCTATAAAATCTATATTGGCCAAATGTTACTTACCCGTGCCGACCTTGAAGATCGTGAACGATTTTTAAATGCGCAAGATGTGTTAAAAGCCATGTTGGATAATCATATCATTCCGGTCATTAACGAAAATGATGCTGTTGCAACCGCCGAAATAAAAGTTGGAGACAATGATAATTTATCAGCACTAGCAGCAATTTTAGCCGAAGCTGATAAGCTGATTTTATTAACCGACATTGAAGGACTTTATACAGCCGATCCAAGAGCAGATGTAAATGCCAAGTTAATTCATGAAGTAGATCACATTGATGATAAATTACTAAGCATTGCTGGTGATAGTGTTTCAGGGCTTGGCACTGGTGGTATGACAACGAAACTACAAGCAGCAAAAGTTGCTGGTAGTGCGGGTATTGAAGTTGTGATTGCGGCAGGAAACAGAGCCAATGTGATTATTGATATTATCAATAATCACCCTGTTGGTACACGATTTATTCCTCAAAAGACACCATTAGAACACCGAAAACACTGGTTATTTGGCGCACCTAAAGCAGGCAAAGTGTTATTAGATGATGGTGCTGTTAATGCGATTTTAAATAATGGCAGTTCGCTATTACCTAAAGGTATTATAAAAGTTGAAAAGGACTTTTCGCGCGGTGAAGTTATTGATATATGTGATAGCTTAGGCAAACATATTGCTCGAGGTGTTAGCCGTTATAACAGTGATGCTTTAAGACAAATTGCTGGGCATCATTCGCAAGAAATTTACAAAATTATAGGTTATGAATATGGTCCTGTTGCAGTTCATCGAGATGATATGATAATTAAACAATAAGGCAGTATTTTTTCTCATAACTTTATAGTTAATTTGGGCTTTCCCCGTAGTAAAAAATTAATCGGTCAAATATGGAATAAAAAGAATTTATTCATATTGTAATAAAATCGCTCGTAAAAAATTCACTTTAAAAAAACATTTAAATTTTAAAAAAAATGACGTAAAAAAGAAATTTTAAATAAATTACGTATGTGTTTTTAAAGTATAAATAAAAGCAAGACAATAAAAAAACTAATATTTTCCAATTCTCAAAAAATAAATCAACCTGATTATTTTATGATTTATAAATATACAAATTAACGTTAAAAATATTACAATTACGTTTAATAAAAAATACTATTATCAAAAAAAGTGGGAAAAAAGAAAATTGAGTATTGAAGTTAATAGTTATTCAAATAACTGGAAAAAAGAAAATCAAGACTTAGTATTTTATCAACGAAAATATATAAAAAATGGCCTTATTCTATTATCTATAGTTTTCGTTATTTTTTTATGCCTTGCTTTAACCTTAAAGCTGCCATTACAATTAGGTATAGCAATAATATTTATGATTATTTATTTATTGCTGCGCGGTTCGGAAAAATACATTATTTTGGGTCAAACCTATATAACAGTAGGAAAAAACAGTAAGTTAAGAATAATTGATTTATTATTTTTTGCGTTGTTTTTTATTGTCTATGCTTTGATGCGAAGCAATGAAAGTAATAAAATGAATTGCATCCTATTAAAAAATATTGAGTTTATCATTGAAGAAAATAATTTTTTAAGAATAGACTACAAACAAAATGCTTCTCATAAGCAAATTTTGATAGATTTAAATTATATGACTGATGATGATAAACAATCATTACTAAAAGAAATAAATAATATAAAACAATCAAATAGCAATATAAAATAGTGGTGATAAAAATGTTACAGCAAATGGGTAAAACAGCTAGACTTGCTTCATATCAACTAGCACAATGTCCTACCTCAATAAAAAATAACAGTTTGATGGTTATTGCTGATTTATTAGAACAGCATAGCGCAAGTATACTCATTGCAAATGAAAAGGACATCCAAGCGGCGAAAGAACAAGGTTTAAACGAAGCCATTTTAGATCGTCTACTCTTAACACCTGAGCGACTATCATCTATTGCCAATGATGTTCGAAAAGTCGTTTCATTAACTGATCCTATTGGTCAAATCATTGATGGTTCTACTTTAGAAAACGGCTTAAAGTTACACCGTCACAGGGTGCCACTTGGCGTTATTGGAGTGATTTACGAAGCTCGACCAAATGTTACAATTGATATTGCAGCTCTTTGTTTAAAAACAGGTAATGCAGCAATACTTCGTGGAGGTAAAGAAACAATCAATACTAATACGTCCATAATTTCTGTCATCCAAAAAGCGTTAAAACAAGTTGGTTTACCTCAAACAGCTGTTCAATGTATTAATAATCCTGATCGTAAATATATTCATGAGTTACTTAAACTCGATAAATATATTGATATGATTATCCCTCGAGGTGGTGCCTCTTTACATAAATTATGCCGTGAATATTCGACAATACCCGTCATTACAGGAGGTATTGGAGTCTGTCATATTTTTGTTGATGAAACTGCGGATTTTGATAATGCTCTACCAATTATTGTCAATGCCAAAACTCAGCGTCCAAGTACTTGTAATACGCTTGAAACGTTACTAGTCCATCGAAATATTGCGGAGAAGTTTTTACCAAAACTTTATCAGGTCATGGTAGATAATAACGTCGTATTACATACCGACCAAAACTGTTATGACATATTAAAAACGGGTAATGCAACTATCCTACCAGTAAAAAATGAAGAATTACGGCAAGAATGGTTATCAAAAGATTTAAACGTAATTATTGTTGATTCACTTGAACTGGCTGTAGAGCATATCCGCGAATATGGTACGGGTCATTCTGAATCAATTCTCACACGCAACTTACTTAATGCAGAACAATTCGTAAATCAAGTTGATGCAGCTGCAGTTTATGTCAATGCATCAACACGCTTTACTGATGGTGGGCAATTTGGTCTAGGTGCAGAAGTAGCTGTTAGCACTCAAAAATTACATGCCCGAGGCCCAATGGGTCTTGAAGCTTTAACCACATATAAGTGGATTGGTTATGGCGATGATTTAATTCGCCAATAACAAAATAAGATTTATAATAACTGTTCGGTTATCTCGAACAGTTATTATTGTCCAATTTACTAATCAAAATTACGCATTAATAATGCATAATTAAGATCTATATCTTCAGGTATTGGAATATAAACAATATGGCCATCACCTAGTCCTGCTGGAACGGGTTGCCCCTTTTTGTTTTCCATACGTTCAATAATGAAGTTTTGATTACCTTTGGGAGTCATCATTTCGACACTATCCCCAACAGAAAATTTATTCTTTACAATAACTTCAGCTAAGCCATTGAGTCGCTCACCGCTAAACTCGCCAACAAATTGTTGCCTTTCTGAAACCGAATGGCTATGTTCGTAATTTTGCATTTCTTCATGCTTATGACGGCGTAAAAATCCCTCGGTATAGCCTCGATGTGCAAGTGCATTAAGTTCTTGTAATAAACGAGGATCAAAAGGCTTACCTTCACTCGCAGCATCAATTGCTTGGCGATACACTTGCGCAGTTCTTGCACAATAATAAAAAGATTTGGTTCTTCCTTCAATTTTGAGCGAATGTACGCCAATTTTAGTTAAATCGTCGACTAACTCCACAGCTCTTAAATCTTTTGAGTTCATGATATATGTACCGTGTTCATCTTCAAAAGCTTGCATATATTCGCCTGGACGCCCTGACTCTTCAAGCATGAATACTTTATTGGTTGTTTGACCAATACCTAATGTTGGCTCAACTTGTTGCACTGGTATCGGTTCACATTTATGAACAATTTGCCCTACTTCGTCTTCTTTACCTTCAGCGACTTTATATTCCCAACGGCATGCGTTAGTGCATGTCCCCTGATTTGAGTCACGCTTATTGATATAACCTGAAAGCAAACAGCGCCCAGAATAAGCCATACATAGCGCACCGTGAATAAATACTTCTAATTCCATTTCGGGCACTTTTTCACGGATCTCAGCAATTTCATCCAGTGATAATTCACGTGATAATACCACGCGAGTTAATCCCATTTGATGCCAAAATTTTACCGTTGCCCAGTTAACTGCATTGGATTGTACCGATAAGTGAACTTCCATTTCAGGAAAATGTTCACGAACTAACATAATTAACCCCGGATCTGACATGATAAAGGCATCCGGTTTCATGTTTACAATAGGCTCTAAATCTCGAATAAAAGTTTTTAACTTAGAATTATGTGGTGCTATATTAACCACCACATAAAACTTTTTGCCTTGAGCATGAGCTTCGTTAATGCCGATTGCTAAATTTTCATGATTGAATTCATTATTACGAACCCGCAAACTATATCGGGGTTGGCCTGCGTAAACTGCATCTGCACCATATGCAAATGCATAGCGCATATTTTTTAAAGAACCCGCAGGAGAAAGTAATTCTGGTTTTGCATATAAATTTGTCATTAAAAATGCCTCTGATTTCAGGTCAGTATTACTAATTAGTAATAGATTAAGCAAAATAGGACGGGCATTTTACGCTTTAGCCTATCAGTTGGCAAATTAATTATATAATCAAGCTAGACAATATAAAGCATTACACTAATTACAAAGTTATTTTAGTAAAGAATGTGATTGAATTCACACCAGTTTGTAACTATGCCTAATTTTTTTTAATTTTTAATTATTATTTTTAGGCAAAACTACATAGCACAATGACTACTACAATAATAAAATTAATCACTAATATAACTTAGCTGTATAGAAATAAATAAGAGGTAACCTAATGACTGAAATAATTACTTGGTATGGAGCACTGATAGGATTATTTATTGCTATATTTTTAATTTTGCGAGGAATAAATCCTGTTTATTCGTTATTTTTTGGTGCAATAATTGGGGCATTTGTTGGTGGTGCTAATCTAATTCAAACTGTATCTATTTTAATTAGTGGTACGCAAAGTATTATGGGTACAGTGATTCGAGTGTTAGCAGCTGGTATTTTGGCTGGTGTTATGATGGAATCAGGAGCAGCTGAAACGATAGCTCAAGCAGTAGTGAAAAAATTAGGCGAAAAGAAAGCACTATTAGCTTTAGCGCTTGCAACAGGAATTATTACTGCATCAGGTGTTTTTATTCCTGTAGCAGTATTAATCGTTTCACCGATTGCTTTATCTGTTGGTAATAAAATGGGAATATCACGATTAGCTCTATTGTTAGCCTTATCGGGTGGAGGTAAAGCAGGAAATATTATATCGCCAAATCCGAATACTATTGCCGCAGCAAATGGTTTTAACTTAAGTTTAAGTGATGTAATGATAGGTGGTTTTATTCCTGCTATATTTGGTTTAATTGCAACCGTTGTTATTGCCTCATTAATTAAAAATAAAGGAGATAAAATCACGGAGCAAGAAGTACTTGCCTTAAAAAAGGATGAACTAGAAGGTAAAAACAATACTCCATCTTTGATAAAAGCTATTGTTGCTCCAGTTACTGCAATAATTCTGCTAATGGTTAGCCCAATTGGTAATATTTGTCATATTGATGTTTTGGCTAATTTAAAAATTGACGCATTGTATGTGCTACCAGTTGCAGGAATGATTGGTATGTTTGCTATGGGGCAGCATCGTAAAATCGCAATGTATACAAAATCAGGAATAGACAAAATGACACCAACTGTTCTTATTTTAGTCGGTGCTGGAGCTATTGCAGGTTTAATTAGTGCATCAAATCTTGCCAGCCAAGTTATTAATATAATCCAATCAATGGGGGTTTCAGGTTATTATTTATCACCAATTTCAGGTGTCCTAATGGCGGCAGCAACTGCATCTACTTCAACTGGTGTTATTTTAGCAACAGGAACTTTCGGTTCTACAATTACTAATATGGGTATACCGGCGATTAGTGCAGCTGTCATGATGCATACAGGTGCTACAGTTATTGATTCATTACCTCAAGGAAATTACTTCCATGTAACTGGTAACAGTATGAATATGTCAATTAAACAACGTATGAAACTAATCCCATACGAAGCCCTTGTTGGAGGAACAATGACACTTATTGCGACTTTATTATATGGATTCATTATTTAATATCAGGAATAATTTTATGAAACAGAAAACATTTGTACTGGCACCAGATTCTTTTAAAGAAAGTCTTACAGCCAAAGAAGTTTGTAAAGCAATGGAATCTGGCATAAAAAAAGTATTTTCTGATGCTAAATTTGTTCATGTGCCAATGGCTGATGGTGGCGAAGGCACTACACAATCATTAGTTGATGCTACAGATGGAAAATTGCATACTTGTGAAGTAATGGGCCCATTAGGCACTAAAGTCATGGCTAATTTTGGTATTTTAGGAGATAAAACCACTGCAGTAATTGAAATGGCATCAGCGAGTGGAATTCAACTTGTACCTAAAGAAAACCGTAACCCATTGATCACCACGACTTACGGAACTGGTGAGTTGATTTTGGCTTGTATAAAGCACGGTGTAAAAAAAATCATTTTAGGTATTGGAGGTAGTGCCACTAATGATGGTGGTGCAGGAATGGCACAAGCTTTAGGCATTAAATTTTATGATAATAACAATCAATTGTTAGGTAAAGGAGGTGGAGTCTTAGATAAACTAGCAAAAATTGATGTATCCGAAGTTAGCCCATTGCTCAATGGAGTAGAGTTTATTATCGCGAGCGATGTTACAAACCCATTATGTGGTGAAAAAGGAGCCTCAAGAGTTTTTGGACCACAAAAAGGGGCGACACCTGAAATGGTTAGGCAATTAGATCAAAATCTACAACACTATGCTTCTGTCATCAAATCACAATTAGGGAAAGATGTCTCAACAATTCCTGGTGCAGGAGCTGCTGGTGGATTAGGTGCTGGATTAATGGCATTTACCAATAGTAAAATGGAAAAAGGAATTAATATCGTTATTCGTTATAGTGATTTAAAAAACAAATTAAAAGGAGCTGATTTTTGTTTTACTGGTGAAGGAGGAATTGATTTCCAAACTAAATTTGGTAAGACGCCTTTTGGCGTAGCTCAAGTTGCTAAAGCACAACAAGTCCCTGTTATTGCTTTGGCTGGCACCATTGGAAGAAATATTGAAGAACTCTATCCTGAAGGAATTGATACTATTTTTGGTATTATCCCTTCTGCTTCTACAATAGAAGAATTACTAAACAATGGTTTTCAAAACATAGAACGAACCAGTGAGAATATAGCTCGCTTGATTAAAATAACCCAAACCTGAAATCCTAACAATAAATTAATAGTAAATGGGGAATAGCATAATGGAAATACTATTCCCTCTTTTATAAAAAAAAGAACAGCAATTAAACTCAATTCATCATAATTAATGATCTTGATTCGTAAAAGTTGAATTATAAAGATTATATAAATAAATATCATTTATACAAATTAAAATTATACTAATTACATTAAAAATGACCTTTTGATTAACAATAAGATTAGGAATCTATATCGATGAAATCTGTTAGCATCACCCCAAAACTTGCTCAATATATTGTTGATCGAACAATGAAAATTATTAACTGTAATGTTAATGTAATGAACAGTAGTGGGGAAATTATTGGTAGTGGAGATATAGAGCGAATTGGAGAGTTACATGAAGGAGCTATGCTCGCTATATCGCAAAAAAGAGTTGTAACGATTGATAATCCAACAGCAAAAAAATTAAAAGGCGTAAAACCAGGCGTCAATTTTCCTCTTAAGTTAAAAGATGAAATTGTAGGAGTAATCGGCGTTACAGGAGAACCTACAGAAATCACTCAATTTGCAAAATTAGTCTGTATGTCTGCAGAAATGATGATGGAGCAAGAGCTTTTACTAAAGCAATTATCTCAAGATAATCGATTGAAAGAAGAATTTATTTTATCTATTATCCAATCTGATAATGAAGTTCCTGATCTTTACGAATGGAGCAGAAAACTTAATATTAATATTTCTTTCCCCCTAGTAGCAGTTATTATAGAAATAGATAGTGGACAATTAGGCATTCAAACTGCAATGAGTGAATTGCAGCATATTCAAAATGAACTACAAATCATTACCAAAAGTAAACTTGTTGCAATAAAATCTTTAACTGAAATTGTTATGCTAATTCCTGCATTAAATAAATTTAACCGCTGGGATCTTGCTGAACACAAAGGTAACTTAGAAAAGTTGGTTAGCTATATTAAAACCTCTTGCCAAATTTTGGTTAAAATATCTTTAGGAAACTATTTTCAACAAGGTATTGATATGATTGCACGTTCTTATCAAACAGCAAAAACAGCAATGTTAGTAGGAAAAAAAAGAATGCCACATTGTCGTCATTTTTACTATCAAGAATTAATTCTACCTGTCCTTTTAGATGGTTTAAATCATGATTGGCAAGCAGAAGAGTTGCTTTCACCATTAAAAAGATTAAACTCGTCCGATCATAGTGGAATTTTACAAAAAACACTCATAACTTGGTTTAATCATAATCTACACAATAACAAAACAGCCGATGCGTTATTTATACATCGTAATACTTTAGAATATCGTCTAAATAGTATTGCTAAAATAACTGGATTGAATCTGTCTAAATTTGATGATCGTGTATTGCTTTACATTGCACTACAACTTGATAAATAGGCCTTCATTTTTAGAAGATAAGTCTAATATATTTATTAATATAAAAATTAATTGTAACTCAGTTAATCTTTGTTATTCAACAATGGTAAATATTCATTCCATCGATATTCTCTAACTGGCATGGGGTTAACCTCTCTAAAATATAAAACTAATGCAGGCTTGATACCATTCCAATTATCTACAAACTCATACCTAATAAGGTAACCATCCTTGATTAACTTCTTCGCTTTTGCATGATAATTAAAGTAACTCATAGTTAATACCAATGAATTAGACTATAAAATTAACTATAACCTAAATAATAATTAAGAATATTAATTAATTTAATATGAAATGGAGGCGCGTCCCGGAGTCGAACCGAGGTAGACGGATTTGCAATCCGCAGCATGGCCACTCTGCCAACGCGCCTTAGAGGTCTATCTGAATAGGTTACAAATAGTAGCACTGGCTTGGTTAGTCGTCAAGATTAAATAGATTATAATTACAGCAATCGCTTCATTTTTATTTGAATTTTTAAGGTTTACTTATTTTTACAAATTATTCTGATGCTTCGGGATACTTATAAATCCAAGTAATATCAGAATAATTTGCAAACGCATTTGGAAATAAATAAGTACCGCTTAATGATGGAAAATAGGTATATTTCCATTCAACATTAAAATCGGATTGAAACTTAGTTATCGAATCAAAAAGTAACGTTGTACAATAAAGGTGTGGCTGTTCGCGAGGAGCTAAGACAAAGGCTTTACCTCGCTTGGTTAGAAGATCATCGACAATTTGCCGTTGTTGTACATCAGATAAAAAATTAGGTCTTGCTATAGCATATTTTTCAGCTAATTCAGGAGCTATGAACTCGGGTAAGGTCGATACAATCACTTGATTAGGAAATTTGTCATCATCACTCGTGGTCGCATGAATAATTTTAATTTCGGGATTAGTCGATATAATCATGCCAATATGTGAAAAATCACCACCACCTAATTGTTTGACAATAAGGCTATCAGTTTGTATACCTTTTCTAAAAATCCAATCCCCTACTTTTACTGAATAAGGCAATTTAGAGGTTGGATTTGAAGAATAAACAGACTCATTAGCAAAAACAACCGTTGCCAGCATAATAAAAATAATAGAGAAAAAGCGACAGTAGTTCATCAAAATTCATTCTTAACTAGAAAGGGTAAATAGTATCTACCCTTTCTAATATAACATTGCTATATTACCTTTTATTTAAGATTAATCATCCATTTGTTATCAGTTTTGATTACTGATAGGACACTTTCATCTTTTTTAGTATTATCTTTGAAAAAAACAGTCGTTTTTACTTTAGCCATGGTTTTTTCATCATTAGTATATTCTGCAGGAGCAGACTCAACTTTATCAAGGCCGCCATGTTCATCAGCAAATTTTTTCCCTTGTTGAATCGCTTCTTGCATTTTGCTTTTCACTAACATTGTCATATCCATACCTTTGTTATTATCATCTTTAGGGAAATTGATCAGATTCATAACGGTATCTGTATCACCTTTATAAATTGCAGTGATAAATTTTTCGGATACTTTTTCTGGAGTATCTTCAGTCGAACACGCTGTAACGATAAGTGCCAATAAAAAAACGCTTAAGAATTTCATTAGTAATTTCATTTTTATTTCCATTAAAATCTAATTTATAAAATATTTTACATTCTTTCCTGTCGATTAAACTATACAGATAACATCAAAGGAAAGAGTTAAAATAATACTATGTAATAAGATAATCGCAAAGCAACTTTATTTTGAAACATTACTTTTTAAAATTTACAAGGATATCTTGCCAATTTTGATCTAATTTAGCTTCAATAGTGATTGGTTTATGGTTAAGAGGATGAGAAATCTCTAACTTACTAGCATGTAACATCAAGCGTTTAACACCAAAATAATTAGCAAAAGCACGATTTTGATGAAGATCGCCATGTTTACTATCGCCTAAAATAGGATGAAAGAGATGTTTCATATGACGACGTAATTGGTGTTTACGCCCTGTTTGTGGTTTTAATTCAACAAAGCTATATCTTGCAGTATCAAACTTACCAACTTTAATAGGAAGTTCAATTTTGCTAATCCCTCGATATAAAGTCACTGCATCTTGTGCTGGTTTATTTTTATCAGAAAATTTATCAGCAATTTTGTCTAACTCTTCAACTAAAGGGTAATCGATCACAGCTTCACCTTCAACATAGCCACGCACAACAGCATGATATGTTTTCTCAATTTGTTTTGTGGCAAATTGTTCTGACATAAGTCTTGCTACATAACTAGAAAGGGCAAACAGCAACACACCTGAAGTTGGTCTATCAAGTCGATGTACGGGAAACACATGTTGGCCAATCTGATCTCGTAATGTTTGCATAACAACAACTGTTTTTTTTTTATCTAACCAACTGCGATGCACAAGCCAACCCGATGGTTTGTTAATCGCAATTAAAGCATTATCATGATAAAGAATTTCAAACATAGTCTATTTTATTGAAAACCAATTAGAAAAATAGCTTTTCAAGTTCAACAGCTATACTTGGGTTATTATTATCGCCAATAGCGTAACTTGCTTTTGCTTTCACTTCGTTATCGGCATTCCCCATAGCAATCCCTAATCCAGCAATAGATAACATACTAATATCATTATAACTATCACCAAAAGCGACTATTTCGCTTAAATCAATATTTTCATGTTCAGCCCAGTGTGTTAAACCATTTCCTTTAGTATTACCTTTAACCGCAACATCTGCTCGATTTGACCAGGACCATTCACACGAAAACACATCTAGCGCATCCACCGCATTTGAGAATTGTTGTAGGGCGGGAAGGTTATGACTACTAGTTGCAAATTTAAAAATAGCACCAGATTGTTCAATCACGTTTTCAAAACTCTCTACTTTTTTGATTTCTGGTTGTAAAAATTCGGGCAATGATTTTACCCATTTAAAAAAGCCTTCTAGATGATCATCTAACACTTCATAAGTCATCATTTGATCAGTATAAACTAAAGTATGGATGCCATAATGATTAACTAGCTTTAATAGCATTCTTGCTTGATCTTTAGTCATTGGTTTAGCTGCAAAAGCGTTTAGTTTTTCAAAATCATAGAGATAAGATCCATTACAACAAATTGCGGGAGTTGATAATTTGAGTTGATAGTAATATGGATAAATTACAGAGTGGTGACGCCCTGAAACTAAAATCACTTTTACACCTTTAGCACTGATTTTTTTTATCATCTCAACTGTTTCTGGCAAAACTAAACGATTACTGGCTAGCAACGTGCCATCCATATCAAAGGCAACAGCTTTATACTTCATATAATACCTCTTTTTATTTCTAATCTTTGTGATAAAGATTAGCCAAGTACTAAAACTTCAATAAATTTAAAATTCAATTTTTTGACGCCCAACAAATGAATGCGATAAGGTAGTACCATCCACCATTTCAAGCTCACCGCCGACTGGAACACCATGAGCAATTCTTGTTGCTGTCACATTAAACTCTGCACACATTTGTGCAATATAGTTGGCGGTTGCATCACCCTCAACGGTCGGATTAGTGGCTAGAATCACTTCGTTAATCAATTCTGATGCTAACTTGTTTTTCAATAAATCAAGACCAATATCGCTTGGACCGATACCATCTAATGGTGATAGATGACCTAACAATACAAAATAACGACCACTATATTGTCCTGTTTGTTCAATGGCAACTATGTCAGCGGGAGTTTCGACAACGCAAAGCTGTCCACTACTTTGACGCCGAATATTTGCACAAATCGTACAGATTTCTTGTTCGGTAAAAGTTCGACATTCTTTACAATGACCTATATTTATCATCGCTTCATGTAGCTCATGAGCTAATTTTATGCCACCTTGTCGATTGCGTTGTAATAAGTGAAAGGCCATGCGTTGCGCCGATTTGGGACCAACGCCCGGTAAACAACGTAGTGCTTGCATAAGTGATTCTAATAATGGACTTATTTGCATGAATTTATTTAGTTCTCACATATTTGAATTTTAAGTTAATAATACCTTTTTTCAATAATCTATCAAACAAGAATTATTCTGTTGTTTTATTTAATAATGATAAAAGTTGAAAAAATTTACTGAAAAAACAGTCGATACAATAATGGTTAACACGTAACAGCTTTACAGAAAGAAATCTCTAAATTTAAACGTATTACGCATAAATTTTAGATTATTTTTTATTCTTACTGCGATAATAACTTTTCGGTTCTTCACCCTTTGAAAGTCGCGTAATGTTACTGTTGTGACGAATAATAATCAAACAAGAAAGCATAGCAACCGGTAAAGTAAGCTCTGGTTTGAATAGCCAAACATAAAATGGCGCCATAAGAAAACCAACTATTGCTGCCACAGAAGAGTACCCAGTGATGAATAATATAAGTAACCAAGTTAAAATAAAGCAACCTGTAAAATCAAATCCTATCGGGACCATCATACCTAACGCCGTGGCAACACCTTTACCACCACGAAAATGAAAAAAACAGGGAAATATATGCCCTAAACAAGCAAAAATACCTATAATACCTAAAAAGAAAGGAGCAATGCCAAGTCGATAAGAGATGTAAACCGGAATGGTACCTTTTAACATATCAAAAATTAACACAAAAATGGCGGGTAATTTACCATTAAGCCGTAAAATATTGGTTGCTCCAGGATTGTGCGAACCGTGTTCTGAAGGATTAGGCAAATGCATAATACGGCTGATAATCATAGCACCAGAAAGCGACCCCAAAAAATAGGCAATTATGATCATCAATATAATTTGTAATGCCACACTCACTCCTTCCATTTGTCGCTTGCTGCTGATACCTGAACACTAAATGTTAATAAGTACGCTAAAATCTGTATCTAACCTATTTTGTAGGTATTAAAATAATAATAGAACGGGCATTATACTTCGCTCGCTCTATTTATGCTAAGTAGTTATAATGCCGCCCTACTTGGATTACTATTTTTCCAACAATGGTTTTAAATATTTTCCAGTGTAGGAATGCTTAGATTTAGCAACCTCTTCAGGTGTGCCTTCAGCAATAATCTCTCCCCCACCATTACCGCCTTCTGGTCCTAAATCAATAATCCAATCAGCTGTTTTAACTACATCCAAATTATGCTCAATCACAACAATTGTATTGCCTTTATCGCGCAATGAATGTAATTGCGTGAGTAATTGTTTAACATCAGCAAAATGCAACCCTGTTGTTGGTTCATCTAATATATATAAAGTGCGTCCAGTATCTCGCTTTGATAATTCTTTTGCAAGTTTTACACGTTGTGCCTCACCACCCGATAATGTTGTTGCTGATTGCCCAATGGTAATATAAGAAAGACCTACATCAATTAGGGTTTGTAATTTACGAGCAATCATCGGTACTGCATCAAAAAATTCACGCCCTTCTTCAACTGTCATATTCAAAATCTCGTTAATAGACTTACCTTTATATTTAATCTCTAATGTTTCACGATTATAACGAGCGCCATGACATTGATCGCAAGGAACATAAATATCGGGTAAAAAGTGCATTTCAACTTTAATTAAACCATCACCTTGGCAAGCTTCACATCGTCCTCCCTTAACATTAAAACTAAATCGTCCTGGATTATAGCCTCGTGCACGGGATTCGGGTACACCGGCATAAAGTTCACGGATAGAAGTAAAAAATCCAGTATAAGTTGCAGGATTAGAACGCGGTGTACGCCCGATTGGACTTTGGTCGATCGCAATGACCTTATCAAAATGGTTAAGCCCTTTAATGGCTTGATATGGCGCTATTTCTGTTTTTTCGGCACCATTGAGTTCATTTTGGGCTAGTGGATATAAGGTGTCATTAATTAAGGTTGATTTACCCGAACCCGACACGCCGGTAATACAAGTAAATAATCCAACCGGAATATTTAATGTCACATCTTTAAGGTTATTTCCGGTAGCGCCAATAAGTGATAACATTTTTTTCTTATCAACTTTGGTGCGCACAGTTGGAATTTCAATCTTTTCTTTACCAGATAAATATTGGCCTGTTAAAGATTTTTTACATGCCATAATCTGCTTAGGCGTACCTTGCGCAACAACTTCACCACCATGAACCCCTGCTCCAGGTCCAATATCAATCACATAATCAGCAGCCATAATTGCTTCTTCGTCATGTTCAACCACAATAACAGTATTACCTAAATCGCGTAAATGCGTTAAAGTGTCAATTAGACGAGTGTTATCACGCTGATGTAATCCAATAGAAGGTTCATCTAGCACATACATCACGCCAACCAGCCCTGCACCAATTTGGCTAGCTAATCGAATACGCTGTGCTTCTCCTCCTGATAAAGTTTCAGCTGAGCGCGAAAGTGTTAAATAGTTAAGTCCAACATTAATCAAAAATTGTAAGCGATCGTTAATCTCTTTTAAGATTTTCTCGGCAATTTGAGCTCGTTGCCCTGTCAATGACAACTGATCGAAAAAATCTTTCGCTTTTTGAGTACTTAAATCACTAATGGCTGGTAGATTAGTATCATTAATAAATACATTTCTTGCTGCTGTACACAGCCTTGAACCTCCACAACAAGGGCAAGGTCGATGGCTAATATATTTGGCTAACTCTTCACGGATAGTTTGTGATTCAGTTTCTTTATACCGACGAGCTAAATTATTAATAATGCCTTCAAATGGATGTTTACGCTTAACTACATCACCGCGATCATTTGAATAAATAAATTGGATTTCGGTATCACCTGAACCATTTAATAAAATATCTTTTACCTTTTCAGGTAATTTTTCATAGGGTTTATCAATATCAAATTTATAGTGATCCGCTAATGATTTTAACATCTGAAAATAGTAAAAGTTGCGACGATCCCAACCTTTAATCGCACCTGCAGCTAACGAAACTTCTGGCATTTGGACAATACGTTTTTGATCAAAATATTGTTGCACACCCAAACCATCACACTCAGGGCAAGCACCAGCTGGATTATTGAACGAGAATAATCGAGGCTCTAACTCTGAAATACTATAACCACAAATTGGGCAGGCAAAATTAGCCGAAAACAGATATTCTTCAGCTTGAGGATCATCCAAATTTGCCACTTTAACAATGCCATTAGTAATCGAAAGTACGGTTTCAATCGACTCGGCCAAACGAAGCTTTAAATCATCACGAATACGGAAACGGTCAACAACAACCTCAATGGTATGTTTTTTTTGTAGTTCAAGAATGGGTGGATCAGAAAGATCATAGACATCACCATCAACTCTTACTCGAATATAACCGCTAGCGGCTAATTGCTCAAACAACTTAACAAATTCACCTTTACGCTCGGTGACCACTGGGGCTAGCAGCATATATCGATTTTCAGTTGGCAATGCCATAATACTATCGACCATTTGTGATACCGTTTGTGCTGCTAATGGTAAATGATGATTTGGACAGCGAGGCTCACCAATTCGGGCAAAAAGTAAACGTAAGTAATCATAAATTTCAGTGATGGTTCCAACTGTTGAGCGCGGATTATGCGAAGTTGATTTTTGCTCAATCGAAATAGCTGGCGATAAACCTTCAATATGATCGACATCAGGTTTTTCCATCAATGATAAAAACTGACGAGCATATGCTGACAACGACTCAACATAACGTCGCTGCCCTTCCGCATAAAGAGTATCAAATGCTAACGAAGATTTACCCGACCCCGAAAGACCGGTGATAACAACTAACTTATCTCTTGGAATGGTTACATTAATGTTTTTTAAATTGTGCGTGCGAGCGCCACGAATATCGATATCTTTGATTGACATAGATCTCTTCTTATGTGTGTTTTTCAAACAAAATGAATAGAAATTTAACTGTATATTATAACAGTAATAATCGATTAAATATACTACTATATAGGCAAATACACTATTTGATAATTTTTACACCAAAATATAAACTTCCCTAAGTTTTTTTGACAAAAATATCAACTGAAACACTTATTTCTAAATTAAAATAAAAAACGGTCATAAATGACCGTCTTTTACTGATATAAATTAATCGATTAATGTAGGAGTAGCATCAACAGGGATAATTGCACCACGATATTGTATCACCGTACCTGCAACTAAATGGCCTTGTGACGCTGACTGCGAAGGATTTCTTCCACTTAAACGCGCACCAAGATAGCCTGCACTAAACGAATCTCCCGCAGCGGTAGTATCAATCACTTTATCTTTTGGGATCTTATTCGCTGGAACGTCAAAACGACCTTCAGCTGAATCAATAATGCAACTATCGCTACCACGTTTAATAACAATTTCAGTCACACCAAACTTCCTCGTACGCTCAATAACTTGCTCATAAGGCAATTTACCCCATAACAAATCTTCGTCATCTAGCGTCAAAAATGCAATATCGGTAACGCTAAGAATATCGGCATAAACACTACGAGCCAAATCAAGGCTACGCCATAAACGTGGACGAAAGTTATTATCAAAAATAACTTTACCACCATTGGCCTTAACACGTTTTAAAAGATCTAATAATTTAAGAATACTTTCAGCATCCAAAATAGCAATACTAATACCACTCAAATACACATAATCACACTGTGCAATTTGCTGCGTTATCTTATCTGTTTCGGCTGTTTGCAACCAAAATTTAGCTGCAGCGTCATTACGCCAATAATAAAAAGAACGCTCACCCTGCTCATCGGTTACAATAGAATAAAGACCAGGCATCTTATCTGACATTCTTTGCACTAAATCAGTTTGAATATTTTCTTTTTGCCAATTATCTAACATCTCTTGACTAAAAGGATCAGTGCCAAGCCCTGTCACATAATGAATCGAAAAATTATTGCCTTTTAATAAACGAGATAAATAAACAGATGTATTGAGCGTATCACCGCCAAAGCTACGCGTAGTCGAATCTTGTTTCATCGACAATTCAATCATACATTCGCCGATCACAGCGATATTTGTCGTCATATTATACCTATATCCTTAATCTAATTATAAATAATCCAGTGCTATTTTCACCACAACTTTGCGAACTGTTTCAATTTTATTACCAACAGCACAAAGCGGCTTATGTACCTCATTGGGCAAAAATACAATAAAATCATTTTGTTGTAATATTAACATGGTTTCTTCTTTTGGTGTTTCGACAAAAGCAATATCGTTTTCTGCCAATTTATTGTCTAACATTTTGGTATAGGGCGGTAACATGCTCACAGCCATTCCCTCTTGCCCTTCCAGAACAATCTGAACATCGATATATTTTTCATGATATTCCGGCTTAGCATCATAAATATGACGCGTTTGACTCTCAGACACCATAAAGAACATCTTATCGCCATCAATATCATAGCGCCCTATAGGTGTATTAATATTGACGTTGTCTTTAATATATTC
Organism: Gilliamella sp. ESL0254; assembly: GCF_013344985.1. Taxonomy (NCBI): domain Bacteria; kingdom Pseudomonadati; phylum Pseudomonadota; class Gammaproteobacteria; order Orbales; family Orbaceae; genus Gilliamella; species Gilliamella sp. ESL0254. The sequence continues at coordinate 604,524 of NZ_JAAEDU010000001.1, read as the reverse complement.
AATAGATTGTTTTATTCTGGAAGGTAAATAAGGAACTAACCTTAAATGATTAATATTACCTAAAATCATACTAAAAGATCCTTAAAATATTGATGAAAATAAATACCGACAATTAAATTACTCACAACTAATATACCCCATGATAATCTAATTTAGTTGATAAAGAGTATATACTTAAGTCATCTGTTTTTGTAGATCATTTGTTAATAAGTTTTTATTGATATGTTACAATTTGGAGATCATTATAAAAAAGGTAAACAAATGAAGATTTTTATAATAAATTTAGAAAAAGAATCAAAAAAAAGAGAACACATCAAAAAAGAATGCGAGAAATTAAAACTAGATTTTGAAATTTACAATGCCATTGATGGCAATACTTTATCTGATTCATTTATTCAAAATACGGTCTACGATTATCCAAATAACCTTTTAACAAAGGGTGAAATAGGCTGTGCACTCAGTCACTTAAATATATATAAAAAAATTATTCAAAACAATTTACCTTATGCCTTAATTCTCGAAGATGATGCCGTATTAGATAAAAAATTACCTGATTTCTTAAATAGCTTTAAAGCTAAAAATACTAAAAAAGGTATTTTTTTATTAACTGCCGATTTTCACTATCTTGTTAACAAAAAATTTAACTTAGATAGTTTTGAGGTTTTTGAAGTAACAAGAGCAGTTAGAGCCAATGGATATATCATCACTCATGATACCGCAAAAAAGTTAATTAAATTTTTATTTCCTATTCGCTATGAAGCTGATATGTTTAGAATAATGAAGTTATGTACTGGTATCAAATTATATGCAACATTACCCAGTCTGATAACAACTAATGATAAGAATTTATTAAATTCATCAATACATACTGATAGAGCACCACTCATCAAGCAACGTTCTGAGTATAGAAAAAAGCTATTTAAAAAAGATAAGAAAAAAAGAATGATAGCATTATGGCTTAGAAAACAATTCATTAGTAGGTTTGAAAAAACAAAATACTATATAGATTAGACATTCGATCAATAAATCTATTTTAAAGAGCCTTGGCATAATTAAAAAAACAATATTTTCCCAAACTATTTTGGGGGTGAATATTAAATTTGGGAGAAAACCTAATTACTTAATAAATTATTCTCAACTGAATTTTTATCTGCAGCCCCCTATATTCACACCTTAGATATCATTACCCTCGACAGCTATCACTGTACCTAAGCCACTCCTGACTGGGGTTCTGTTCACAGTTCAAGCCATCTTTGCTAACAAAGAAAAGACACAAAAACACCGCAAAAAACTTAAATAAAATCAATACCTTTCCTGACCAATTTTTTGTAAGTAAAAAATAGTAACTTAATGTGTTTTTTATGTTTTAAACAGAAGGAGATATGCCACAATAAGCAATGCAACAAGTAGGCTTTATTTTCTACAATAGTGCATACTAAGCAAAAATTACCAATTAAAAAATTAATTATAAAATTTAGTGACAGTATCAATTGTCAATTTTCAATAATGAATACTCTAACATAGGCTAGGATTGTCGGGTTGGGTTTGAACTACTGCAGCTCTAGAAAGTAATCAAAGATCCCCGTTCTAGGGATCTGGGTTTTGTTAACATGCGTAAGGAACCAGATGAGAGTTTGGTAATCCATTATAGATATCAATTGCTTCTTGACCTTCAGCAATAAACTCAACATCAATAGGTCCAGGCGGATTATTAGGATCTTTATAATCTCCTTCTAAAAAAGTTTTATATTGCTCTAACACATATAAAAGCTGCTCTCTGGTCATGATAACTTGTTGCTCTTCAACATATTCAGTACCAATAAAAACATAATCCCCAGTAATCAATACCCAGTGAGCATTACCAATGCCAAACATGCCATCAGGTGCTCGGCTATGTTCTAAATCTGTCAGATTGTTAATCCAGATATTGACTGAGTTTATTGAATATTGAATATCGTTACCTAACCAAGCAGCAATTTCACAAACTCCATATCCTTGTTTAGGCGTATATCTGATATTTTCATCAAATAACAATCCTGTCGGGCAAAATTCTTTATATTCATTTAACCAAGATAAGAATATTTTTTTACTCTTCATTTATCTTTTACCTTTATAAATTGGCCATGCTGTTGCTCCGGTTCCATTTGGTTTTTTATAATAATCTTCCATTTTTATTCCACTTGAAGACATTCCCTGCCACATGTTTTTGTATTTTTGATGTGGTTTCGAGTTTTCAAAAGCACTTTTAATTTCCATTTCTGTTTGGCGCTTAGACCAATGCTCAGGGAAGAAGGTTGTTTCAGCTTGTTTTTTATACCATTTCCCAGTTGCAGGATCTCTAACTGATATATAACCTTTTGTGACACCATTAGCATCTGCAGCACCTGTCCATGTATCTACTCTAATATTCGGATCTTTTAAATAATGCCCTCCTGTACCAACCTTGGTACCATTTGCATAAGTTTTTATCTCACCATTTAAAATATGTTCAGTATTGATCGTTACCTGAGTACCTTTACCAGCTTGTTGCTGAACTAATTCTGCCGGTGTGGAAGATGGTTTAAAGTCCTCAAGGTATTCTCCAAATTTATTTCCTGTATGCGTTGTCCCCTTTCCAGCTTTTACTCTATTAATCCCCTCACTTATTTGCTCTACTTCTTTTGCCGATAACTTCTGCCCTGTAGCTCTAGCTTTCCAAGCTAAATCGCTCAAACCTTTTGCAGTAACTCCACCTGTTGAGAGTGAAAATAACAATTCCGCATCTGATGCTGATATGCCTAATATCTTAGAAAGCCCCTCTGCTGTTTGCGTGTGATAGGTTTTACCATTATAAATGACCATTAACCCCATTACACCATTATCAGCCATTGACCATGTTAAAAAAGAATTATCTCTTTATTACTTATATCTATCTGGCAAAAACTCCTTATGTTCAATGCCTTTTAGAAGTTCTAACAAATCATCTCTTACCCACGATAATTCTTCTTTATCCATGAATTCTGTATGTTGGTTTATTTGCTCATTGGTACAGTATTCCAACATGAAATTGACACAATCTAAATATATAGTAATTTCACTTTCGGAAAGTCTTAGATCAAATAACGTTACTGCATTAGCTACATATTCTTGTTTTAATAACTCCATAATTCACCCCTTAAAATAATTGGAAACTTATCCCTGAACTCTTGTAGTTTTTCACTACTTGGTCGTCCCAACGACCATCTTTAATTCGTTTTGTCGTATTGTTTCTAGGATTTTTATAAGAAGTAACAACTTCACCATCCGGTTCAATAATATGAACTCTACCATTAGGGCCTAAAATACCCCATCGACCATCATCCTGAACAAGAATATCAGAGGTCTTGAGTTTTCAATATCATTAATCACTTCACCAACAGGGCGTCCTTGTTTATTTCTAATTTCCGCATGTTCACCTCGAGTTATTTCTGCATTTAGGGCATAATCCCGCCAATCATTTTCTGGAATTTGATTTCCACCAGTATGAGTTGAACCTAATTCATCTGGTTCTAAAGGTTGATAACCTAGAAGAGGATCTTGTGGTTTAGGTATTGGGTATCCTTCTAATCTTGGCTGCTCATTAGGATCTATAGCTATTGTGTTCTTATAATCATTTAATAACGCTCATAAGTTTTTGGTACTGCTTCTTCAAGGAGTTGATCTCCATTGGATCGGCTAATGCAAGTTCAATTAGATTAGTAAAAAATAAAACCTGCATTAGTTATACACTTGTAAGTTAAAACCTTACTTGAGATGAAATCAATTTATTCTACAAGTAATACTATAAAACCTTTTGTTTTTCCTTCTACTACAGTATGAGTAACTTCCTCCGCCCAAAAAGGAAAAATAGTCTCATCAAATTCATTTAAAATCTGATCTTTTTCTTTAGGATAACAACTCATCATTTTTGTAAAATTTTCTATAACTAATATATATCCATCATATTGATCTATCCATGTCAAATCTCTCATCCAATCGTTATAAGCATCAATACTCGTTGTGTTTGAAAAAATACCTGATGGAAATTGGAAAGCTACAATTATTGCATTCATATAATCATTAGTAGTAGAAATAATTGATCCATCAATTTTTGCAATATAATAATTTTTGAAATTTAACTTTTCAATATATTGATTTTCTTGTTCTTTATTAATATGAATAATTTGGTTCTTCATTTTAATTAATCTCTATTTGGTTATTTTTATAAATGTTTGATAATGATTATTTGTATAATAAACAGAACCATTACTTCCTCGAACAAATCGTTCGGCGTCTCTGGCTTGTCCTTGAATTCTATTATTGACATCAAATTCTCTATAAGTGATTGGATTTCCATTGCTATCAACTTTAGGTAATTGATTATCACTATTTTTAAATATTCTTCCTGCATTAGTTCCTGGAGTCTGACCATTAAAATTACCATTCCAACCATTTTTTTCATATTGTGAAAATGTATTTTTAACATTATTTGGAAGCTCATCAAGTTTCTTTTCTTTAATATTCTCGGTTGAATTAGGTTTCTTATTATCTTTATCATCATCAGGCGGTAATCCCGGAGCACCGCCAGCGGCAACACTTCCTGAACCCGATACTGCATTATTGTTATTATCGTTATTACCGGATGATTCATTATAAATTCTATCACCAAAAGTTTGGTTACCAAATCTAGGTTTATAATTAGGGATTAGGATTGTACTAGGTGCATATATACTCTCTAATTCTTTTAAATACCGATTTGTTATCTCATCATTTCCCATCATCAACAATGTAATAAGGTGATCAAGATCTTCTGAGGAAATATTATCTGCAATAGATTGGGCAACAGCAGCAGTTATTCCAGCTTTAACACCATATTCTATAATTTTTTTAGTAACTAATCTCCTACAAGGTGCTGCTAATGAACATCCTTTTATAACTACTTTACTCAAATAATTATTCTCAACCGCATTTTTCCCCGCAGCAATGCCAGTATTCACATCTTGAATATCACCACCGGCAGCGGCTATCGCAAGACCTGTCGCAAGTTGTGATAGGGCGCTGACTTTTTGCCTTTCTTCTTGGCTTAGGTTTTTGATGTCTTTATCAGGGTAAAGGATACCCGCAATCACTTCAGCACCCCGTTCACCTATCGCTGCACCCATGCCACCCACAAGTGCAGAGTTGCCTTGCAGCTCAGCAACCACCGCACCGAGTATGGCATGGCTGACCGTGTTGGCAACGGTGTTTCCTTCGGTCTGTTGTTTGATAATTGTAGCAATTTTTGGTGCTAATGCCCCTGCGGCTGCCCCTTTCATGTCGCCACTGATTAAGCCGTTGATAAGGCTTACCGCCATGTCAATGCCTTGACGAGTGCTACTGCCCATCGCCGACATCCCTTGGTTCATCGCTTCTTTGTAAGCTTCTTCGTAGATTTTTTGTTGCTGCTCGTCGGTTAAAACCAGGCCTTGTTCTTCCGCTTCTTCTTGCTCTTTTTTAAGCTGTTTTTTCGCTTCTGATGTTGCGCGTATGCGGTCGATATGGTTGAGCATGGTTAATGTTTCACCACCTATCTCACTCACTAACTGTGTTTGCTCGATGATGTCTTGCTCTTTCTCTTTGTTAAAGATATGATTGAGCTCGTTATTGGCATGCTCCGTATCCCGACTTAACTCGTTGATATCTTGTTTTTGTTCGTCTTTGTTGCGGATAATTATCGTCCCTTCCGATACCGCTGAATGCGTGGTCGAACGTTCACTTTCGCTTTTGTTGCGACTGGTTGGCATCGATGGCATACCGCTAGAGCTAACGCTTGCACTGCTGCTACTGACTTGGTAGTCCGCTTTGTTTTTGATATCACTAAAGCTGATTGTGCCCGTGTCTAGGCGGTTTTGGCTCTTGTCTTCCGCTTCTGAGGCTATTACCGCCACGGTCAGCACAAAAAATCAAATAAAATCAATATCTTTTCCAACCGATTTTTTGTAAGTAAAAATAGTAACTTAATGTATTTTTTATGTTTTAAATAGAAGGAAATATGACACAATGCGCAATGCAACAAGTAGGCTTTATTTTCTACAATGTGTATAAAAATAGTAATGACTAAAGTGCATACTAAGCAAAAATTAGCGATTTAAAAAATTTAATTACAGGATTTAGTGACATAATTAACTGTCACTTATTTTTAATAACGAATACACTAATATAGGCTAGGATTGTCGGGTTAAATTTGAGCTACTACAGATAAAACAACAAGTAACGCAGCAGTAACAGCCGGCAACCTGCTACCACTACTAACCTCTACTAACTATCAAGGAGTTAACTATAGCTAAGACATATTCTTAGCTAAAAATAAACCACAGACAAAGCCCCAGACCACAACTGACCATTAAAGGCAGGTCGCTTGAGCAATTCGGCTTTTATGTGAGCAGCCCTGTTATCATTAAGATTGAACAGGGCAAGTTGATTGTAGAGATTGATTTACGAGTTTAAAAAACTATAACTTATAAATAATCTTTAATTCTTTTATATAAAAATTCATAAAAATTAGTAGCATAAAACTTACATTCAGCAGATGGGAACATAATGTATATTGGACATTCCCCATTATCAAATTTAGTATAATCAAAATAATACACATCACCAAAATCTGTTTGGCTAACAACAAGTTGTGTGTTTTTTATAATGTTATTTTTCATATCAATGATATGATGATAAATAATATCCCCACCATTAACCGATTCAAAATCTAATCCGTAAATGCTGTATATTTCCTCTCCACATATTTCACCACCACGGTATTCACGTAAAAACCATTTATAAGAATTAGTTAAAGGAAAACCTAAATATTTTTCAGCTTTTAAAATCCATGATTCATCAACCGCATCTTCCGGAGTACCAAAATTAACTATATTTTCGTTTTTATTGATGAATTCAATTAGTACATTTTTTGTTATTTCATTCATAATTTTTACCTATATGTTTTTGCTCTTTCGATCCAATATTGAGTTTTCCATTTATTGAACTCACCTCTATTAATTCCCGAAGGAATAGTATTAGGATTAACATGAATCACAGTTTTATTTTGTTGATGAAATGTTTGTGTAACTTCAGCAATAGCTCCATTTTTATTTTGTGTCATATGGTATAAATTAATCGAATTTCCATCATGACCAATAGGTGTTCGACCAGATGCCATTCTTTCTAAATTTGTTCCTTTAATTATTTTCCCTTTATCTGTCCAAGTTGTCATCAAATTCGGATCAAACAAATCATTACGTTGATAAACCTTATTACCATTAAACTCTATAGGATCTTTGCTCCAATATTTTCGCTCTTGCCCAAAATATTTTGCTGCATCAGCCTGTGTTGCACTATTCGTTCCCTTTCCGGCTACTCTATTAATATCCTGACTTATTTGCTCTACTTCTTTTGCCGATAACTTCTGCCCTGTAGCTCTAGCTTTCCAGGCTAAATCGCTCAAACCTTTTGCAGTAACTCCACCTGTTGAGAGTGAAAATAACAATTCCGCATCTGATGCTGATATGCCTAATATCTTAGAAAGCCCTTGTGCTGTTTGCGTATGATAAGTTTTGCCATTGTAAATGACCATCAATCTAGTCGCACCATTATCAACCATTGACCATGTTAAATATGCACTTGGTAAACACCCAAATCCTGAGACGCAACCCGGTGATAATGCGACTGCTGCCATTCCTTCTAAGACAGCCATCCCAACTTGAAGAGTACCTCCTGCTCGGGTACTTATACTGTATTCACTATCATAATAGGTTATTGTATCTGAAATCTTATTACCTGTCGTATAGTCAAATAATTCTTCAATTTTTTTATAAGACTCTTTACCCCCTCCTGTAATATAAGGTGGCAATTCAACTTCAATTTCAGCTGTTTGACCTTTCAATTGTTCCCTATAAGACTCTAACTCAGGGCTATTACCCAGCTCTTCTAGTGCTAAATACGCTGCTTTATCTGGGTCATCATCCGCTAATCTAGCTGAACAATGAATTAATGCACAAGCTGCTGCACGATATGATAAATCTTCTCGTTCGTTTCCTTTAACAAGCTCTTCAATACGTTTCTTTTCTGTAGGGGTAAGTAGTCGGTTATTCTCAACCGCATTTTTCCCCGCAGCAACGCCAGTATTCACATCTTGGATATCACCACCTGCAGCAGCTATCGCAAGACCTGTCGCAAGTTGTGATAGGGCGCTGATTTGTTGCCTTTCTTCTTGGTTTAGGTTTTTGATGTCTTTATCGGGGTAAAGGATCCCCGCAATCACTTCTGCACCCCGTTCACCTATCGCTGCGCCCATGCCACCCACAAGTGCAGAGTTACCTTGCAGCTCGGCAACCACCGCTCCGAGTATGGCATGGCTGACCGTGTTGGCAACGGTGTTTCCTTCGGTCTGTTGTTTGATAATGGTGGCAATTTTTGGTGCGAGTGCCCCTGCGGCTGCCCCTTTCATGTCGCCACTGATTAAGCCGTTGATAAGGCTAACGGCCATATCGATGCCTTGACGGGTGCTACTGCCCATCGCCGACATCCCTTGGTTCATCGCTTCTTTGTAAGCGTCTTCGTAGATTTTTTGTTGCTGCTCGTCGGTTAAAACCAGACCTTTGTTTGTTGCTTTTAATTCGATGTTATTGCCAATCTTGATGTCAAAGCCCCCTTTGCTAACGCCAAAAAACACAATTAAAATCAACGTTTTTCCTGATTTATTTTTGTAAGTAAAAATAGTGAGTTAATGTGTTTTTTTATGTTTTGAAGAGAAGGAGATATACCACAATAAGCAATGCAACAAGTAGGCTTTATTTACTACAATAGAGCATAAAAAATAATAATGCCTAAAGTGATGCTAAGTAAAAATTAATTATAAAATTTAGTGACAGTATTAACTGCCACTTTTTACTGGTAAATATACAAAATTTAGGATAGGGATAGAATCATTTTTTATTTCCAAATATTTTCTTGGTTATCTAAATATTGTTTCCAATTAAAATATAACCGCTTTTCATTTTCCTCTTGAGTATGCTTAGAAGGATCATAATCATTAGATACAGGCATGTATCTCACGAAAGACTCTATTTCTTCAGGATAATCAAAATTTTCATAAATTGCTTCTACTTCACCTAATGGATCTTTAATGTCATTACGAATATTATATAATTGTAGTAACAAAATATATAACCATTTTGCGTTACTATAATTCTCTAAAGACCCAGCAATTTTATTCAATAAATCATCTAACTTAAAAATATTAGAGGAATTAACCATTGATAGTTCAAATACATCTTGATTACTACTACCATTAATAATCATATCATTTGCATAATTGATGACATCTTTCCAGCCAATAATATGATTCCGATATCCCCATGAAATATCTTTCCAATTTAGATAAATTTTATTTTTATTTAAATTAAAATTCATGATTATTTAACCTTCTGATTAGGTTTCCCATTTATTTTACCACCTGAAATAAACCGTTGATGTGTAATATTTTGAGTTTTAGGATCTATAATATATTCAAATATACCACTTTTACCATTAAAAGAACCTTCTGTTTGTAATAAGGTTCGCTTAACACCATCACCGCCTGTTATTGTAAATACCTTACCTTTTTTAAGTTGTTCTTTGGTAATGAAGCTTGCTGCTCTATGCGATGGATCAGCTTTTAAGCTACTACCAGATCTATTATAAGCAATAATTTTATCAGCTACTCCAGATAAGGTTTTTAATTGGGCTACCTTTTGAACAACTTTTGAAGCAGCATTTCCCAACACAAATCCACCAGTAATTTCACTCCCAATTCTTCCTTGGGCATATCCAATCATATAACCCGCTGATTCAGGATCATGTTCTAAAGCATATTCATAAAGTTCTTGCCATTCAGTTGCCGAAACCTTTATATTATCATAAACTTTATCTAAATTCGTGACCACTTCATACATACCTACAGCTGTATCTATAGGATGTATAATAGTATCTATAATACCTGATACTGTATTAGCAGTTCCGTCTAAAACTCCGTCAAGCTGTCCTCTCCCTTCACCTTGAACATATGCACTGACTTTTTCACCATCTCCATCAAATAATTCTAGAAGCTGTAGTTGTTCATTGAGTCTTGTTTCATTCTCCCATGCTAGCATTGCTGCAGAATTATTCTCAACCGCATTTTTCCCCGCAGCAACGCCAGTATTGATATCTAGGATATCACCACCGGCAGCAGCTATCGCAAGGCCAGTCGCTAGTTGTGATAGGGCGCTGATTTTTTGTCTTTCTTCTTGGCTTAGGTCTTTGATGTCTTTATCAGGGTAAAGGATCCCCGCAATAACTTCAGCACTCCGCTCACCCATTGCTGCACCCATGCCACCCACAAGTGCAGAGTTGCCTTGCAGCTCAGCAACCACCGCACCGAGTATGGCATGGCTGACCGTGTTGGCAACGGTGTTTCCTTCGGTCTGTTGTTTGATAATTGTAGCAATTTTTGGTGCTAATGCCCCTGCGGCTGCCCCTTTCATGTCGCCACTGATTAAGCCGTTGATAAGGCTTACCGCCATGTCAATGCCTTGACGAGTGCTACTGCCCATCGCCGACATCCCTTGGTTCATCGCTTCTTTGTAAGCTTCTTCGTAGATTTTTTGTTGCTGCTCGTCGGTTAAAACCAGGCCTTGTTCTTCCGCTTCTTCTTGCTCTTTTTTAAGCTGTTTTTTCGCTTCTGATGTTGCGCGTATGCGGTCGATATGGTTGAGCATGGTTAATGTTTCACCACCTATCTCACTCACTAACTGTGTTTGCTCGATGATGTCTTGCTCTTTCTCTTTGTTAAAGATATGATTGAGCTCGTTATTGGCATGCTCCGTATCCCGACTTAACTCGTTGATATCTTGTTTTTGTTCGTCTTTGTTGCGGATAATTATCGTCCCTTCCGATACCGCTGAATGCGTGGTCGAACGTTCACTTTCGCTTTTGTTGCGACTGGTTGGCATCGATGGCATACCGCTCGAGCTAACGCTTGCACTGCTGCTACTCACTTTGTAGTCCGCTTTGTTTTCGATATCACTAAAGCTGATTGTGCCCGTGTCTAGACGGTTTTGGCTCTTGTCTTCCGCTTCTGAGGCTATCACCGCACCTTTTAAGTCGGTGTTGTTGCCCACCGTGATATCATAACCGCCTTAAAAAAGACATAAAAACTCAAATAAAATCAATATTATTTCTAACCGATTTTTTTGTAAATAAATAGTATATAAAAATAATAATGTCTAAAATGTCTAAAGTGCATACTAAGCAGAAATTACCACTTGAAAAATTAATTATAGAATTTAGTGACAGAATTAACTGTCACTTTTTTAATGAAAAATACACTAATATAGGCTAGGTTTGTCGGGTTACGTTTGAGCTACTGCATTTTAATTGATAACATACTTAATTTCCATTAATCCATACCTGTTCAACCCAATCTGCAAGATCTTTCCAAGAATCATCGCTATAACCATCTAATGTCCAATAATGTACTGTATCATCAGGAAGTAGACAATAATAACTACCATTATCTTCACATATTGGTAACCAATCATTAGGTAAACCTTGCTCCCTTGCTTCATTTAATACAAATGATAATTCAGAAGGATATTTCTTTTCTTTAGTAACTGATAATAATTCAATTGTTCCATAAAAAATATTATCTGCTTCTTTAAGAAGTTCTCTATAATCTTTTGAAAAACAGAAATTTATTTCTTTCTCATAATTATCAAGCAAATTATCATCAGGAAGAGGTATATTGATTACCTCTCCATTTGATAATTTTTTTAATTGCTCAATAACATTAATTAACTTACTCATTGTTATTCCTCCTATCATTTAAAATCATTGGCTCTATTTATCCAATAAGAAGAACGCCATTGATTAAATTTATTTCGGTCTATTCCTGATGGTATAGTATTATTATTGATATGTATAGTGTTGCTGTTACCTTTATGAAAACTTTGGGTTACCTCTGCAATAGGACCGTCTTGTCGTTGAGTCATATGATGTAAATTAATTGGTTTGCCATCATAACCTATTGGTGCCCTTCCTTGTTCCATAAGCTGCAAATTTGTTTTTCCTGATTTAGGATCGATATATTTAGGATCAAACAAATCATTACGTTGATAAACCTTATTACCATTAAACTCTATAGGATCTTTGCTCCAATATTTTCGCTCTTGCCCAAAATATTTTGCTGCATCAGCCTGTGTTGCACTATTCGTTCCCTTTCCGGCTACTCTATTAATATCCTGACTTATTTGCTCTACTTCTTTTGCCGATAACTTCTGCCCTGTAGCTCTAGCTTTCCAGGCTAAATCGCTCAAACCTTTTGCAGTAACTCCACCTGTTGAGAGTGAAAATAACAATTCCGCATCTGATGCTGATATGCCTAATATCTTAGAAAGCCCTTGTGCTGTTTGCGTATGATAAGTTTTGCCATTGTAAATGACCATCAATCCAGTCGCACCATTATCAACCATTGACCATGTTAAATATGCACTTGGTAAACACCCAAATCCTGAGACGCAACCCGGTGATAATGCGACTGCTGCCATTCCTTCTAAGACAGCTATCCCAACTTGAAGAGTACCTCCTGCTCGGGTACTTATACTGTATTCACTATCATAATAGGTTATTGTATCTGAAATCTTATTACCTGTCGTATAGTCAAATAATTCTTCAATTTGTTTATAAGATAATTTAATTCCTCCTGTAATATAAAGTGGCAATTCAACTTCAATTTCAGCTGTTTGACCTTTCAATTGTTCCCTATAAGACTCTAACTCAGGGCTATTACCCAGCTCTTCTAGTGCTAAATACGCTGATTTATCTGGGTCATCATCCGCTAATCCAGCTGAACAATGAATTAATGCACAAGCTGCTGCACGATATAATAAATCTTCTCGTTCGTTTCCTTTAACAAGCTCTTCAATACGTTTCTTTTCTGTAGGGGTAAGTAGTCGGTTATTCTCAACCGCATTTTTCCCCGCAGCTACCCCAGTATTGATATCTTGGATATCACCACCTGCAGCAGCTATCGCAAGACCTGTCGCAAGCTGTGATAGGGCGCTAATTTGTTGTCTTTCTTCTTGGCTTAGGTCTTTGATGTCTTTATCGGGGTAAAGGATCCCCGCAATCACTTCTGCACCCCGTTCACCTATCGCTGCACCCATGCCACCCACAAGTGCAGAGTTGCCTTGCAGCTCAGCAACCACCGCACCGAGTATGGCATGGCTGACCGTGTTGGCGACGGTGTTTCCTTCGGTCTGTTGTTTGATAATAGTTGCTATCTTCGGCGCTAATGCCCCTGCGGCTGCCCCTGTCATATCACCACTGATTAAGCCGTTGATAAGGCTAACGGCCATATCGATGCCTTGACGGGTGCTACTGCCCATCGCCGACATCCCTTTGTTCATTGCTTCTTTGTAAGCTTCTTCGTAGATTTTTTGTTGTTCTTCTTCTGTTAGTCCCTTGTTTTTATTTTTTTCTTTTTCCTTTTCAACCGCTTTTTTCGCTTCTGATTCTGCTCGCATACGGTCTATATGGTTGAGCATCGTTAACGTTTCACCACCTATCTCACTCACTAACTGTGTTTGCTCGATGATGTCTTGCTCTTTCTCTTTGTTAAAGATATGTTTGAGCTCGTTATTCGCATGCTCGGTATCTCGACTTAACTCGTTGATATCTTGTTTTTGTTCGTCTTTGTTGCGGATAATTATCGTCCCTTCCGATACCGCTGAATGCGTGGTCGAACGTTCACTTTCGCTTTTATTGCGACTGGTTGGCATCGATGGCATACCGCTCGAGCTAACGCTTGCACTGCTGCTACTCACTTTGTAGTCCGCTTTGTTTTCTATATCACTAAAGCTGATTGTGCCCGTGTCTAGGCGGTTTTGGCTCTTGTCTTTCGCTTCTGACGATATCACCGCCACGGCTAACACAAAAAACAACAACAAAAAATTTAAATAAAATCAACACCTTTCCTGACCAATTTTTTGTAAATAAAAATAGTGAGTTAATGTATTTTTTATGTTTTGAATAGAGGGATATATGCCACAATAAGAAATGCAACAAGTAGGATTTATTTACTACAATGGCGCATACAAATAATAATGGCTAAAATGTATGCTAAGCCAAAATTAGTAATTAAAAAATTAATTATCGAATTTAGTGACAGTATTAACTGTCACTTTTTTTAATAACGAATACAATAATATACGTTAGAATTGTCAGGTTAAGATACATTCCAAGCTCAAATCAACCACAGACAAAGCACCGGCGGCACAATCCAACAAGCGATTTTACACCGTGGGGTACGTACCACAATGTATGAAGCCAGCCCCATCCTCTTCCCAACACTCACTATTAAGGTTGGATAAAATAGGTTAATTCTTGTACTTGCTATTCAATACTTGTAACTTAAAAACAAACTTTCTACTGGTTAACTAGAAATTATTAATCTATAAAGTGGAAGTTATTTCATTGCTAATTACCTTAATCCACACTTCTCCAGACTCCATTATTAAAGTTTTTGATTCTATTTTCACGAGTGCGATATAAGAACCAAATAACTCTTCACCATCAAGCATATTTTTACATTCAAATTCCTTCACATTTTTACAATGAATTTTTCGTAAAGAATGCCCATCACAAGTACTCCATATGTCAAAAATCAGATCACATCCCAAATTACTAAACTCAATAGTTCCTAAACATATATCTTCATATTTCATAATTTATTCCATAAAATGCCCCGTAGAATATGATTGATCATCAGTTTGAGTTACTACAAATTATCACTGCTTGGATATTTAATAGAACATATTGAACTAGTTAAAGTCATATCTATCCATCCTTGCATCTTAAGATAATAATACCCTGTTTCAGGATTTTTTGAGATTTCAAGTTCACCTATATATGCAGGTAAAATATTATGTTCATCTATATTATTTTTATATTTTAGATCAATAATATTATTAATTAATATAGTACAAACTTCATCTCCATTATCCATGTTCAATATTTCCATAATAATAAAGTTTTTATCTAACTCTAAACTGAATAAAGATAGATTAATATCTATTAGCTTAAGAATGTAATCTTGCATTATTTATCCCTATTAATAAAATTGACCTGTAGAATGGTTTTGATCTTCTAAACGATTAAAATTATAATCAGTCCGTTCATTATATTTGCTTGTAATTGGCTGTCTACCGCCTCTGAATACCAGTAATCTTTATTGTCTTCATAATATTTATTAAAATCAATCCGTGCTTGCTCTTCCGCACTTAACTGATTATAGGCTTTCTCCGCTTCTTTTTTCGATAACGCTTCCTTGTTTTTATCTACCTCTTTTTGCGCCTGTAGGCGGTCATATTTGTTTATCACTCCTTTTACCTGTTGAGCGATGTCTTTAACTAGCTCTACCGATTCTAATTTGTCTAGCTCTTTTTGTTTGTTAAATATCGGTTTGAGTGAGTTATTCGCATGCTCGGTATCTCGGCTTAGTTCGTTGATATCTTGTTTTTGGTCGTCTTTATTACGGATGATGAGTTGCCCATTTTCTACCGCTGAATGCGTTATGCTGGACTCTTTTCCACTGTTTTGATACGCCGTCGGGGCGCCCGGTCGCCGGTGCCTCCACTCACCGAAACATGGCTAACTTTAAAATCCGCTTTGTTTTTGATATCACTAAAGCTGATTGTGCCGGTATCAAGGCGGTTTTGGCTCTTGTCTTTCGCTTCTGAGACTATCACCGCCACGGCTAGCACAAAAAAACACCAAGAAAAACTTAAATAAAATCAATACCTTTTCTGACGGATTTTTTGTAAGTAAAAATAGCAACTTAATATGTTTTTCGTGTTTTGAATAGAGGGAGATATGGTGCATGAAAACAATGATTGATTACAAAAACGATAAAATGATAGAGGTGAGCACTATCTAATATTTTGGCGAAGTTCAGAATTTAGTCACAGAATTAACTACTATCTTTAAATAACAAATATACAAAATTTGGGAAATACCACTAGGCTGTTAATCGTATTACAGCAATAAAAAGTTACCTTATAATATTGATTAGGATAAATACCTAGAGACAATAAAAAGGAAACAGCTCAGATCAACTAAGATTTACTGCGATAGCAGCGATTTTAATAAATGATTAATCAATGTGCCACTTTCGAAAATAAATTAATAATCACAACACCAAGCATGATAAATCCCATGCCAATTAATGCAGCTAGATCCAATGTTTGTTTTAAAAAGATCCATGCAATTAAACTTATTAACACAATTCCGATTCCAGACCAGATAGCATATGCAATACCTACAGGAATGGTTTTTAATGCTAACGAGAGTAGATAAAACGAAGCACTATAGCCCAAAATTGTAATAATGGAATAAGTGATGTTGGTAAACCCATCAGATAGTTTCAATGAAGAAGTTGCAATAACTTCACAAATAATTGCAAAAAAAAGTAATAAATATGAGTTCATATTAATGCCTATAATCGTCAAATAAAAAGCTGACTATCTAAAATTAAAGTTTTAGAGAAATCAATATCTAATTAACTGTTAAACGTTAATAGATAAAAACAATATTTTGTTGCCTTATTTTGATAGAAAGGTAAAGATAGATAGCTATTAACGCTTGAAAAGAAAGATCTTTAGATAGCTTAGGCTTCTATTTTAAAAATACTTATTGATTATCAATAAAATGAAAACAAAACCATATACCAAAACAGATCCGTTATTTCTATATAATAGCAATTATTATACCTAAAAATAAGGAACTTTGTAGTGCCTTTTTATTTTTAAAATGCGAGCCTGCACTTTTACTTCTAAAAACAAGATTAAATGACTTTTACCTGCTGTTTTTTTTATTTTATATGACTCCTTACATATTGATGTACCTATCCTTCTAGATAGAAAAATATCTAGTAGTTCTGTTGTCCTGATTAAATTATAGGTAATGCTTTCACTTCTAGTAATACTTTTATACCAATATAAGTTAATAGAATAAAAAACACCACTTAGTCGCTTTATTATACTTATCATCATAACTTATTACTTTTAAAAAAAATTTGAAAGATTACAACGATCAGTAAAGTCAATCATGATAGATAAAACCTATTATAATATAATATATTGATCTGTAAAACCGATCATAATATAATAATCAACCTCTTTAACTTAACCTTTACTTAAATTTAATAAATTTTTATGGAGACAAAATGGAACAACAAAAAAAAGCAACAAGTTATTTATCAATATCGTCAATGGTGTGCGGTATTATTTCAATAATACTTCCAATGGCTGGGTTTAACATAGTTGTCGGGATTATAGCAATAGTGCTGGGTGTAATAGGTAAAAATGATGTAATAAATAACCAAAAAGACGGCCTAGGGTTTGCTAAAGCAGGAATTATTTGCGGAATTATTGGTATTGCTATTTGGCTTTTATTTTTAATTATTGTTGGTAGTACATTGCTAACATTTATGCATTAATTAATAAATGTTATAAGGAATTAAGAATGAATAAATTACTTATTAGCATTGTGTTAACCACAGGTTTTTTATTGTCTGGGTGTGTGACTAAAGCTGAAAATGGGCAGATGATTTTAAAAGATGAAACAAAAGAAACTATTAAAACGAAAATAAAAGAAGGAAAAACAACTCAAAATCAGATAAGAAAAACATTTGGAGATCCTGTAAATACATATTTTGATGGTGGTAAGGAAGTTTGGGCATACCATTATAATTATAGTAAACATGATTTTACATTAGATACTATTCCATTCGTTTCAATTTTTTATAATAAAAGCAATTCTAATGGTCTATTCAAACAATTAACAATTCTTTTTAATAATAATAGTACAAAAACAGTGTATAAATACTCTTTTTCAGAGGCTAATCACAAAATAAATAATACATCGGGAGTAGGGCAATAAAATGAAAAAAATAATTAGTTTTGTGTGTGTTAGTGTTTTAGGTTTTGTTTTGGTTGGTTGTGGTGATAAAAACACAATTACTTATGATTTAAAAACAGGTAAAGCAACAGCCAGCGGTTTTGATTCAAAAGCCCCTAATTTAAATGGTTTGGGTTATATGGGCATTATGAATGAGATTAGTAAAAATTGTAATCTCGATATTGCCACACTTGCTATGAATTTAAATATTGACGGTAAATACACAACAAAAGTTTGTAAAAACGGTATTACCTACAAATTAATTAATGCTAAGTAGAACGGGAATAAAACAATGAATAAAATTATTGGATTAAGTAGTATTACATTATTAAGTTTAGTTTTAATGGGCTGTGGAGATTCAAATACCGAGAAGTTTGAAGATTTTGCTAAAGATGCTGTAAAGGACAAAAAACAGCTAGTCGTATTTTATGATATCAAAAATAACAAGAATTATAATTATAGTTATTACCAATTTATTGGGGAAAGTACCTCTTCAAAAATCGATCAATTTTTAAGCTCGCCAATGATTAAAGATTGCTCAATCAGTAAAGAAAAAATGAATGAAGTAGCCCTATCTAATGATTCTATTACTTTTACTTGCGCGTATTCATATAAAGATGTATTAACAAATATGGACACACCACCAGATAAAAAAGTGAAAATAAAAATAGTAGGTGAAAAATCATCAGATAACCAAAGTATTCTTGACATGAACGATATAAATTTCTTATTAAACTTCAAGGATAACACAGTATATAACAAAAGTGTCGATGAAATAACAGGTAATGTTAAGAGCACTTTGATAGAAGGATTAAAACAAACATGTAAAATTTCTGATGACAAACAAGTATATGATGATTGCCTTTCCCCGCATTCAAGATTAAAAATAACAGGTTTATAAGTCTTTTATACAGAATTAGAGGGTTAGCCCTCTTTTTTTATAAGTTTTTTTAATCGATATTTTGTGAAGTTTTTATTTTGATTAGCGATTGGATAAACGTTAAAATTAAGGAATGGTGGGTTGTGAGGGGATCGAACCCGCGACCAATTGATTAAGAGTCAACTGCTCTACCGACTGAGCTAACAACCCACTGAAATATTAGTCTACATTGTATATAGGTTTAAGCAATAATGCAAATCACCAATCTCATTTTATTTAGTAAAATTTTGAGATAAACTTCAATATTGCTAGATTATTAAATAAGTCTATGTTTTACTATAGTGCGTTTTTTCAACATAATTAAATATTATATAATGAATTATAAATAAATTGGGAGAAAAGAAATGAAAATATCATCAGTTGCTATGCTTATCACAATGGGATTATCCAGCGCGGTAGCTTATGCACATACTGCAAATGAAATTATTGTTCGTGGTGGGCCAGTTTATGTTCACCCTCAAGATAAAAGTGATCATGTTAAAGTTGGCGGAGCCAAAAGTGATCTAAAAGCAAAAGCCGATAACGATACTCAACTTGGGTTAAATTTCCAATATATGGTGACGGATAATATTGGTGTCGAACTCTTAGCTGCAACACCTTTTAGCCACCAGGTTAAACTAGGTGGAGGCAATTCAACAGGGCTTGCTGGTGCTCATTTAGGTAAAATTAAACATCTACCACCAACATTAAGTGCTGTTTGGTATCCACTTGATTCACAATATGAGTTACAACCCTATGTTGGAATGGGTATCAACTATACCTTCTTTTTTGACGAAAAACTTAGTGGCGAAGCCAAAAAAGCGGGATTTCATGGTTTAGATCTCGATAGTTCTTGGGGCTGGGCTGCACAAGTCGGTGCTGATTATACTTTAAATGATAATTGGCTTTTGAATGCTCAAATACGTTATATCGATATTGAAACTAAAGCGACTACCCATTTAGGCAATACTAAAGTTACCGCTAATTATAAGCTTGATCCATGGGTTGCAATGATTGGTGTAGGTTATAAATTTTAAATGAGCAAATATAAAAAAACCTCTCAAACGAGAGGTTTTTTTATTACAAAGATTAAAGATTTTTTATAGCGACATACTGCTCTTGCAGTTTGGCTTTATCATCAATATAACCTTGTTGTTTTTCTTTTTCTTTAGCAACTACTGCTGCTGGTGCTTTATCGACAAAGCTGGCATTAGATAGTTTATTTTCAATACGAGAAATTTCGCCATTGATGCGTTCAATTTCTTTTTCTAAACGCGCAAGTTCGTTTTCTTTATTGATTAATCCTGCCATTGGGATTAGCAATTCGGCGCCATCAACCAGTTTGGTGACCGACAATGGTCCTGTTTCACCATCATCAAGCAAAACAATTTCAGATAATCTTGCTAATGATTCAATAAAATTGATGTTATCAGCAATGATTCGATGCACTGTTGGTGAGCCTTTTCGAATTAATAACTGCAATGGTTTGCTTGGCGCAATATTCATTTCAGCACGAATGTTTCGTACGGCAATCACGACATCTTTTATCCAATTAATATCGGCTACTGCTTGATCATTTGAATGCTGTTCATCAAAAGCAGGCATTGGCTGTAACATAATGGTGTCAGCGCTTATATTCATTAAGCCTTTTACATTTTGCCAAATTGCTTCAGTTATAAATGGAATAATCGGGTGCGCAAGACGTAATAGAGCTTCTAATACCGTAATTAACGTATGGCGAGCTGCGCGTTGCTGTGACGGTTCGCCATTGGCTAAAATGGATTTGGTTAGCTCTAAATACCAATCACAGAATTGATTCCATGTAAACTCATATAAAATATTAGCTGCTAAATCAAAACGATAAGTATCAAATGCTTCTCGGTAAGCTTTAATAGTTTGATTAAATTCGGCTAAAATCCATTTATCTGCTAAAGAATAATCTAAATCCCCACCTTTAAAGCCACAATCATGCCCTTCTGTATTCATCAACACATAACGGCTAGCATTCCAAAGTTTATTACAGAAATTACGATAACCTTCTAAACGTTTTAAATCCCAATTAATATCACGCCCTGTTGAGGCTAATGCTGCTAAAGTAAAGCGTAGCGCATCAGTCCCGTGCGCTTCAATACCATTAGGGAACTGTTTTTGAGTACGTTTAGCAATTTTTTCAGCTAATTGAGGCTGCATCATATTGCCAGTACGTTTTTCTAATAAAGCTGGCAGTGAGATACCGTCAATCATATCTAAAGGATCAATAACGTTTCCTTTAGATTTAGACATTTTCTGCCCTTCTTCATCACGAATTAAACCTGTGACATACACTGTTTTAAAAGGGACTTGTGGTTTACCATGTTCATCTTTAATAAAGTGCATGGTCATCATGATCATTCTAGCTACCCAGAAGAAAATAATATCAAAACCAGTTACCAGCACATTAGTTGGATGGAATGTGGCTAAATCATCAGTATTATTCGGCCAACCTAACGTTGAAAATGTCCAAAGTGCAGATGAGAACCAAGTATCAAGCACATCATCATCTTGTTTCAGTTCAATATCATTGGCAAGGTTATTTTCGCGTCGCACTTCAGCTTCGTCACGGCCAACATAAACATTACCTTGATTATCGTACCAAGCTGGAATACGATGTCCCCACCATAATTGACGCGAAATACACCAATCTTGAATATCATTCATCCAAGAAAAATACATATTTTCATACTGTTTTGGTACAAATTGGATATCACCATTTTTTACTGCATCAATAGCAGGCTCGGCAAGCACTTTTGCTCGCACATACCATTGATCGGTTAGCATAGGTTCGATCACAACGCCACCACGATCGCCATATGGAACGGTTAAATCATGCGGTTCAATTTTTTCTAAAATACCCAATGATTCGCATTCTGCAACGACTGCTTTACGAGCAGCAAAGCGTTCCAATGTTTGGAACTGAGCTGGAATAACTGGATCATAAGCATCGCTTGGTTCACCATTGGTATCAAATACTTCAGCTTGCTGACGAATATCACCATCAAACGTTAAAATGTTGATCATCGGTAATTGATGACGTCGCCCAACTTCGTAGTCATTAAAATCGTGTGCAGGGGTAATTTTTACGCACCCTGTACCTTTGCTCATATCAGCATGTTCATCACCCACAATAGGAATACGGCGATTAACAAATGGCAATATCACAAATTGACCAATCAGATCTTTATAGCGAGGATCTTCAGGATTCACCGCAACCCCTGTATCACCAAATAAGGTTTCAGGACGAGTGGTTGCCACCACTAAATAATCTTTGCCGTCGGCTGTTTTGGCACCATCAGCTAACGGATAACGTAAATGCCACATTGAACCTTTAACTTCGCGGTTTTCAACTTCAAGATCAGAAATAGCTGTACGTAATTTTGGATCCCAATTGACTAAGCGTTTACCACGATAGATAAGATTTTCTTGATATAATCTCACGAATACTTCTTTCACTGCATTTGATAGACCTTCATCCATGGTAAATCGTTCACGATCCCAATCAACTGAATCCCCTAAGCGACGCATTTGCTTAGTAATGCTACCGCCTGATTCGGCTTTCCATTGCCAAATTTTGTCAATAAAAGCATCACGCCCATAATCATGGCGTGTTTTATTTTCTTCAGCCGCAATTTTACGTTCAACCACCATTTGCGTTGCAATACCAGCGTGATCGGTTCCTGATTGCCAAAGGGTATTATTACCTTGCATGCGATGATAACGAATCAAAGCATCCATAATGGTTTGCTGAAAAGCATGGCCCATATGTAAACTACCTGTCACATTAGGTGGTGGAATGGCAATACAATAACTTGGTTGTGATTTATCACCACTGGGTTTAAAGTAACCGCTTTGTTCCCAATGCTTATAAATAGGTTGTTCAATTTCTTGTGGGTTATAAGTCGTGTTTTTCATAATTAATGCATCAATCCTGATTTAAGGCATAAAATGGTTGCTATTCTACAGTAAAATAGCCAAACAATAAATTAGCAGAACAATAAACTCATTGATTTAATCGAATTGTAAAAATTTTTATAATACGATGAATAGCACAAAAAAACCGCCTTATATTAAGCGGTTTTTTGATATCTATCATTGTAAATATAATTTGTAATTAGTGGTGTTGATAAATAAAATTATCAATTAATCGTGTTTTACCAATATAAACCGCTAGTGCACATAAACTATCTTGCTCAAGCCTATCAACCGATGTTAATGATGCTAGATCGACAAATTCAATATAGTCAATCTTGGCTAAAGGTTGATTGACAATAAGATTATGCATAGCTTTTGTTATAACAGTTACCGACTTTTCTCCCTGTTTTATCATTGCATTAGCGCATTCAATTGCTTGATAAAGGCACACGGCGGCGGATCGTTCACATTCCGACAAATAACTATTACGTGAACTTTTAGCTAGTCCATCTGCTTCACGCACAATAGGGCAACCAATAATTTCAATGTCGAAATTCAGATCACTGACCATACGTTTAATTACCGCTAGCTGCTGTGCATCTTTCTGTCCAAAATAGGCACGATCAGGTTGTGTGATATTGAATAATTTTGTAACAACCGTGCAAACACCTTTGAAATGCCCTGGACGCCTTTTTCCACATAAAGCATCTGTTAAACCATTAACATCAACATAGCTGTTAAAATTAGCATCATACATTTCACTGGCAGTTGGACAAAAAATCAAATCTACCCCCATCTTCTCACAAGCGATTTTATCCCGTTCTAAATCACGTGGATAACTAGCAAGATCTTCTGAAGGACCGAATTGTATAGGATTAACAAAGATCGTCACAATAACTTTTTGATTATCTTTTTTAGCCGCAGCCATTAAACTCTGATGACCTTCATGCAGATAGCCCATGGTTGGAACAAGCCCTATACTATAACCAGCCTGCCGCCAAGCTTTAACTTGCTCTCGTACTTGTCCAATTGTCGTTACAACATTCATTTAGTTATCCCTTATGATTGAAACTCAGATTTAAGTTTGCTCATTACCTCACTATCAATCGCAAATTCATGGATCGAAGCTGGAAATTGTTGCTGTTTTACCTCTTGGCAATAATCAGTAAACGCTTGTTTCATATGATGACCAATTGGGGCAAAAGATTTGACAAATTTTGAAGAAACACCATCATACATAGACAACATATCTTGATAAACTAGCACTTGCCCATCACAATTTACACCTGCGCCAATACCAATAGTTGGAATACTCACTAATTGTGAGATCAATTTTGCTAAATCAGCAGGTACACATTCAAGTACAATCGCAATCGCGCCAGCTTGTTCAACCGCTAATGCATCAAGAACAACATTTTTAGCATCTTGATAATCTTTACCTTGAACTTTGTATCCCCCTAATGCAAGAACAGATTGGGGCATGAGTCCAATATGCGCAACAACCGGAATAGAAGCTTGCGTAATCATTTTGATGTGTTCACTAAATGCTTGCCCTCCTTCAAGTTTAACCGCTTGAGCCTGACCTTCTTTAATTAGGCGACCGGCATTGAAAACTGCATCATACACAGATGTTTGATAAGACATAAAAGGTAAATCAGTGACAACAAATGCCGACTTAGCGGCTCTTGCAACCGCTTTGGAGTGATGGATCATATCTTCCATAGTAACCGATACGGTGCTATCGTAACCTAGCATCACCATACCTAAAGAATCCCCCACTAATAAACAATCTACACCACTTTCATCCATTAATTTGGCTGTAGTGTAATCATAAGCAGTTAGCATGGTAATTTTTTGTCGGTTTTGTTTACGTTCTTTTAAAGTGGCAATCGTATTTTTCAAGGTAACAGCTCCAGTTCTAATTGTCGATAGTCCTTGTTTGGATGCTTTGTTCGACTAATATTAAGTAAAATAGCAGATAATTGCTGATAAATAGGTTTTAATTCGGAAGGCATAGCCATTATATGTTGTTTGATAACTTCAATATCGCCACGTTCTATAGGTCCAGTTAAAGCATTAATCACCCCAACTTTACATATATTTTTAGCATTTCCTAAAAATAACGGATGCCAAGCTTGTTCACTAAACTCAGTATCTAACCCACATTGGTCAAGTAAATCAACACCAATTTGTACCAATGCAATAACTTGATTACTCAACATAACACAAGCCGCATGATAAAGAGGCTTTTTATTCGCAGGTAAAATGGCTAAAGGATTTTTTAGTGAAACAAAAAAGTTTTTTAATTGAGGGATAATACTTTCATTTGCCTCAAGCGTAAAAGAAACACCTGACATAGCGGTATAGCATTCAAATCTATCATAAATGGCATATAAAGGATGCAATGAAAACGCAAATGGATGAACAATTTTATGTTGGCTAAATATATGTGACGTCAACAGCCCACTGCAATGACCGATCCATTTATTGGCAATAGGTAATTGGCAAAGTTCTTGCCAAACAGTGGCTATTTGGCTATCTGATACAGTAACCAATAAACAATCACAATCATTAACTAAATCAGCTAACGATGCATAAGCTTGACTATGAGTAAAATCACTTGCCTCTTTTGCATGTTCATAAGATCGGCTATAAAACCCAGCAATCGACATTCCACATAAAGAAAAATACTTAGCTAAGGTGCAACCTACTTTACCCGCACCAATAAAACCGATAATCATTGTAACTGTAAATTATTAAATAATTGTCGCATTATAGCTTAATCGACTTGATATTCAATTATAATTAATAATGGTAGCAAATAAAATTATTTGTGGCATATTGCTTATTATTGACATAAAAATCTCTATTTTTATTGGTTAATTATAAATTTCACAATAATCAAAATTTTCTAGAAATGGTTATCATATGTTATTTGTACAAAATGTTAAAAATTTTTGACCATAAATTCATCTATTGCATCTAAAAACAAACTACCATACTTTTCTAACTTAATTTTACCTACACCAGTAATGTTAATTAATTGCTTTTTACTTGCTGGTTTGGTTTGAACCATTTCAAGTAATGTCGCATCACTAAAAACAATATAAGGTGGAATATCTTCAACATCAGCAATATCTTTACGTAATCGCCTAAGATTGTTAAATAGAATTCGTTCTTCGTACGATAAAACCGCAGTTAAATTAATTGATCTTGCATATCGATTTATGCGGTTCTTTTTCACGATTTCTAAACGCGGTTTAGCTAAAGATAAAGGGGTTTCGCCCCTAAGAATTGACCGCGCCTTTTCTGTTAATTGAAGAGTGGTATAATTCGATATATCTTGATTTAAATACCCCAAATAAATCAACTGCCTAATAACACTAAGCCAATAGTTCGATGAATTTTGCTTACCGATACCATAAACCGATAATTTGTGATGACCAACTTCTTTAATGTGAGCCCGCGCAGAGCCTCTTAAAATATCAACGATATATTGTGCTCCATAACGCTGTTTAACACGATAAACACAAGATAAAACCTTCTGCGCATCAATTAAACCATCATACATCTCAGGGGGATACAAACAAATATCACAGTTATTACAAGGTTCGGCTCGCTCTTCGCCAAAATAACTCAGCAACACAATACGCCGACAAGTCAAACCTTGCGCAAAAGCCTCCATCGCATTGATCTTTTGCAGCTCCACATCTTTATGCTTACCATCTATTTTCTCAACAGTTTTTTGATGATACCACTTCAGATCTTTACTATTAAATAGCAGCATCGCCTCGGCTGGTACGCCATCACGCCCTGCTCGACCTGTTTCTTGATAATAAGCCTCAATCGTTCGTGGACAATCCGCATGTAAAACAAAACGCACATTGGGTTTATTAATACCCATACCAAACGCAACGGTAGCGACAATAATTTGCACATCATCTTTTAAAAAAGCATCTTGTGCCTGTTGGCGCTCATTGTTAGACAACCCTGCATGATACGCCATAACCGAAAACCCAAGAGCAGCAAGTTTAGTGGTCATATCTTCAACTCGAGAACGGCTTGAGCAATAAATAATACCGGGGTTGCCTTTTTGCGTTTCAACAAACGAAATAACCTGCTCCATCTGATTAAATTTGTCAACGACGGTATAACGAATATTCGGCCGATCAAAACTCCTTACCACAACTAACGGATCAACCAAATTAAGTTGATTTATGATATCAGATTGCGTCATCTTATCGGCAGTGGCGGTCAAAGCAACAATCGGCACCTCAGGAAAACGAGTAGAAAACTGACCTAATTGACGATAATCAGGTCTAAAATCATGCCCCCATTGAGAAATACAATGCGCTTCATCAATAGCAATTAATGAAGGTGGATATTCATTAATTAAAGTAGAAAAAGCGTACACTCCCAAACGTTCAGGTGAAACATATAACAACTTTATTGAATGATTTAAATATTTTGCGATGACTTCTTGTTGTTCTATCGCAGATTGAGAAGCATTAAGATATGCAGCAGGAATACCGTTAGCTAATAACTGATCGACCTGATCCTTCATCAAAGAAATTAAAGGCGAAATAACAATAGCAGTCCCTGGCAATAAAACCGCAGGGATTTGATAACATAAAGATTTACCGCCGCCAGTAGGAATAATGGTTAAAGTATCACGTCCATCGATAATAGATTCAATAATTTCTCTTTGTTGATTTCTAAATGACTTGTAACCAAAAACATTTTGCAGAACATCTTCTATCTGATCTTTTATCGACATACAAACCTAAATATGTAGCGCCTAACGAAATGCGCCGAGTATAGCGAAATTAAATTAAACAAACCACCATGAACTTACAGAAACTTACAATTCATTCCAAAAATAAGAAAATTTTTGGAAACAGCTTGCATTGAACCACCATGTTATGACTTTTTTTTTAAACCGAAAAGAAATAACGTTCATTATGCAGCCAATTTTGTTCAACAGACTAAAAAAACAGCTATTTTTCATTTTTTTACTTGATACAAATCGATTTGCCCGTTAATATTTACGTGTTTCAAATATACGCCCGTAGCTCAGTTGGTTAGAGCATCACCTTGACATGGTGGGGGTCAGTGGTTCGAGTCCACCCGGGCGTACCATTCTAAAGCCTTATCTAGCAAGCCTTTAAAGTGATTGTTTTAAAATCAGATTTTATTCGTAGGGTAAAACTGGGGTAGTACTTCACTAACATAATAATTATATTAAGATTAGCCATAAAAATAATTAATGAATAGAACAATCGATATTGAAACAAGTATAACGAACAAAGTTGTTAGTATGGTTTTTGATAATAACTATTATCCTACACAAGCATGGCGTGAGTATTTAAAATTATTCGAAGTTGAAGTTGCGAATAAAATAGGTATTAGCCAATCAGCTTATTCTCAATATGAAAAAAGCCAAAAGTTAAGAAAAGCAACAGGAATTAAAATTGCCGAAGCACTACAAATCAAGCCTGAACTGATAAATTTTTAATAAAAAACTCTCTTAGAGAATTTAATAAAATAGCACTAAATAAAAATAATTTCTTTCCGGTTTTATAGTTATTGTATTCTGGTACAGTGCATTGATATTTTACTTTTTTCATTGTTTTCTTTCTTATCTTGCGTTATTGCTAACTCAGAAATCATCTTAAACTCATTGTCTGATATATACTCAAACCTGTTGAAACCAGACAACCTCATACCATTTAAAGTGCTGTTATAACTTCTATTCAATTTCTTAAAATCTTCCTTTACCATTTCATTACTACCCGGCCATTTTACAAAAAAATCATCGTTTTCTTTTAAATAGGTAACAACTGATTTTCCATGGTCAATTGATGTAGAATAGTCTTGAAACATCCCGTTCTTCCATTTTGCTCTTTGTTCGATTGAGCTACATTCCCAATTCCCGATAAGCATTTCCTCAGTTACTTTCTTTTTACCACAACCTAATAAAGCAAACCCAATTAAACAAACTAACAAAATTTTTTTCATATTATCACCTTCCTTTTTGGTAATAGTATGAAATTTATAAACTAATAGCAATAAAAAATCATCCGAAGGTAGTTTGTTAGCTTACTTGGCAACAAAAATAAATTCAATAAAATCAATATCTTTTCTGACGACTTTTTGCTGAAAAATGGGGCTTTATTTTAATAGGTGGAATAGATTTGGAATTTCAAAAATAGATTTAAAAACCCGTCTTTTGAAGAGTTGTTCATAGTTACAATAAAAAGACAAACAACAAATGAGCTAATAGCCGATATATAGATTTGATTTAATAAAAATTGGCCAACTTTTATAAGTTATTGATTATTATAAACATCACTAGCTCTAGCAGAAAAAGAGTTTGTCCCTAAGTTGATTGTTATATACCATTAAGTCCGAAAGCACTTAACTTTGCTATATAATAATACCCCATTTTAATAGCATTAAAACTGGTGGCATTTAGGAAAAAAAATAAAAACAGCTAATACACAAAAAAAGATGGACAAATATTTAAAGATAATTTTATTGATTTGCAAAAACATGCTAATCATATAAAAAACAACTTGTCCACCTTGTATAAGGTTTTTATTATCAAAGCTCATTACTCAAATCTTCCATAATCTGAGTTTGAATTATTCATTGCGTTAAAATCATCCATTTCTCTTACGCTAGACTGATTCGTTTGTCTCAAGATTTCTTGAAAAATTATTCCGTCTGGAGCCATTGGGTCTTCATTTTTAGATAATTGATCATTTATTTTAGCCATCTTAGCCATCTCTTCTGGCGTGAGTGGTCTAAAATGTTTGGATAGGAAAGTAATAACAACTTTCCCTTTATTTACAAAATAGTCTTCATCACATTTGAAATATATGACTAAAACAACTACAGCTACAACAATTGGAACGACTCGCCAAAGAATAAAAGATATCGTCATTTCTAATCCCTCGTAAACGTTTTATTTTTTGTATCCTTCATTTCTTGTTGAACAGGATTCGGATCAATAAATAACTGATCATCATTTTCCTCTTTATAGATTTTTCTTATTTTTTGTGTTTCTTTTGTATGGTGTTTTCCTTTAACATCATGATTAGATTGACCTTCTGTAATGAGTTTATTCCTTTCCAGCCTATTTTGACTAACTTTATCACTCATTTTATTATAGCTATCTTCAAGACCAATGCTCTGCTTCATCGCACTTGCATTTTGAATATATTTTGTTTGAAATTAGGCGAAATGTTATTCATGATATTATTAACACTTTAAAAAGTATAGTGTTTTATAAATCATCGCATAATTACTTTTGGTATTCTGCAACATTTAAATCTGACGTGTTAAATGAAATTTAATTTTTCTAGACTAGTTACTAGACTAGCTTTTTGAACTTTATTTTTAATAACTTTCCCATAAACAATTTTTATTAATGAAGATTATTGAAATTGTTAATCACTTTATATTTTGTATATTATTCTTGAATTGGCATGAGTGAATTACTCAAAATTTGAACATAAAAAAAACCGACTTTCGTCGGCTTCATTTTTTATTTTCTTCATCTGCGGATTTAGTGTTTTTGTCCAAATTAGTTTTATTTTGACTTAATTTCTTTTTACGTTTTGATTTTTTATTCTCTTTTAATTTATCATTAGCTATACTTAAAAGGATAAAACTCCCACCCAGAAAATATGTAATATCAATTAACTTAATTATGTAAGGATTTGAACCTCGATACGAATTGTTGTGAGATACTACTACCGCATCTACAATTTGCGACCAAAAAACAATTAAAAATAATAGGATTAACTTTTTCATTGTGTACACCGCCCAGTAACAAACTTATTATCATTACCCTGCACTTTTGCTATATGCGCATTACGTTTGCATTCCCAATTTTCAGGTGCATACATTTTATTCCACGCCATCATCAGCTTCTTTTCTTGATTTGATAAATTGATTTTATATTTATCAGACATATAAAGATAGGTGCGTGCTATCATTCCACGGATTTCGTTACGTGGCTGGAATACGCGAGCTTTAAAATCCACAGCACTTTTACACTGCCCATACTGATTAAATTCTTTAGTGAATTGCGAATAACGATAATTAGACCTATCGCCATTCACTTCACCAATAGCCGGTTGCAAGTTATGCATATCCCCTTCTATTTGATTGAAGGTAGCATCTTTTTTGCACGCTTTACGCCCGCCTTCTTGCCAGCATGTTAGGTGTCTACCAAAATTCTCGGCAGGCATAACATGTTCCCACTCAATGCGTTCAGCTCTAGTTTGATTTTTTCTTGGCTGATACCCACACTTGCTAAAATCAACAACGCTTTTTTTACCTACCCACGAAAATTCGCATCCGCAATAAAATGTCGTTTGATTAGGGTTTAATTTATATAATTTAGTTAAATGTGTTTTAGCTGAATTAAAGTTCTGTGCTGAATAAACAAATAACGGAGTAAATAAAAGTAAGATAGCTATTTTTTCCATAAAATCCATTTAAAATAAATCCAAAAACTATAAAAATTTAATATGTTATATAAAACATCAACTTTTATAGTAAAGCATCCTGCAATAACAACTATCAAGTAAAAGACTTAATAAAACAAACCCTCGTTTTTTGATTAGGGCTTAAAAAAGGAAAAGAACGAGCAAACGCTTAATTCTCTTGTTTATAATATTGGTATTGTTTCCAGTCTATTAACCAATCAAAGGTCGGGCACCCCCGACTGTGGCTTTAAATATATCAACAGATATTAAATAATATCAAGATGATATTATAGCAAAATCAATAACTGAAATTCAAACCAAAAACAACTAAACGAGAAGCAAAGTAGAAGATTTAAAGCAACGCGTGGACAATATTGCATTAATTGAACAAGTAAGTAAAAGTTAGGATATACCACAAGTTTAACTCATTGTTGATGTAGAATGATTTTTAATAAAGAATTGAATCGTTTTTTGAGAATAAAAAATAGTTATTGCTTTGGTTGTTTGGAGCTTATGTTGTTGTAGTAATTAACCACAACAGCACAAGCCTAATTTCACTGGTCCACCTCCAACCACGCGGGGACGATGTTCTTTGCTATATTACCCTCTATCTACACCATAACTGCCCCGCGACCCAAGTATTAAGGACTAAAATATAAAAGCTAAGGTGTAGTACAAACAGCGTAGCGGGCATGGTTAACGCTGCCGCCAATAGAAATTCTTCTTGGGAAAACACCGAAGGCATTGCTACCTAGCGCTTCATTCGTCCAGTAGCGGTAGCTTTGATCGGTGAAGCCCGCACCAGCGTAGAAGGTCATGAAACCCCACTCCGTGAAAAAACCTGCACCTATGTGACGCATGTAATAATTACCAGATGAATTAGGTGTGGCGCCTGAAATAGGATGAGCACCACCTATAAGCACCGCGTTAGTCAAATCCTTGACCCGTGGCAAATGATACCCCAAACTTCTACACCAAGATGTTTGGTTAGGCCAACTACTCGCTTTCCCCCCCCGATTTACGAACCACTGTTTTAACACAAATCCATATTTAACCTCTACATTATCGCCACTATCCCTACCCACCAATTCAAATGTCTGCGGCAAAGATGGTACACTTAAAGGACTAGGATTATTTGAATTTATCTGAGTACTATCAGCCCTTGGACCTCTTAACGTTACCCGTGTTAAATAACTAGATTTATCAGTAATCCATTGATCAGCTTGTCTGGTTATTCCTGCTGGGTCTGTGAATGTATCAGAACGCGGCCTTGTCCAACTCACCGTTGCACTTATACTACCAGTTGTGTTAACTGTCCAACTCAACTCACTTCCATCTACTCCAACAGGCATCTCTAAGTCAAAGTACAATCCATCAGCACCCGTTGTAGGGAAATTTCGGTCGTAAGATGATGAGCTCGTTGACTTTGTTAAAAAACCCTTCGTAGGACTCCATATGTTAGATGGACCGGCATATTGAGGTTTATCACTACGATCAATGCCAGTAGTACCACCCAACAACAAATTCGGCCTTGCCGACTGTGCAAACAAACAACGAGGATATGGACTTAAGTAATAATACTCCCTGTCATTAGTGGTTGAAAATACACGACGATTTGGCACTCCATACTGTGTAGTTAAACTAGCACCATCGGGGTTTAAGCCTATTGTTACCCTATAAGGAGCCTTACATGCATCTAATGTATCATTAAGACGTACAGTATTTCCATATTTATCATCTAATGAAAGCCATAAAGTCCCTGTTGCCGTTACACCATCAGTACCCTGTCCATCTCCATCATCATCTCCCCAAGAATGATAACGATTGATTAAATCATTTAAACGCAAAAAAGTAGTCGATGGTGGAAAAATAGTCTTTATATCACCCAAAGTACTCCCATCTGGAAACATTATTGGATTTATCCTACTTGATGTATTCGTTGACGGCGTGACCTTTCTACCATTAGGCAAAGTAATGGTGAACAACGATTCAAGGTCTGTTACCTTGGTTTGGCCTCCATCAGATGTTAAATACGGCCCACTACCCTCAATGACCTTTGAGGTTTGCGCTGTTAAGGCCTGTGCACCAAATGAACACAACCAAAACAATAACGCCGCAATGCATAACGAAGACCTTGATAAGAACGATAAAAGATTGAAACTCTGCTTCGACAACAACCCTACCGATAAACTCGGCGAGTTCACTAAGCTAGATGATTTCGGTGATAAAAATAAGAATGGAGTCTGATTTTGACTACGATGATATTGAAAAAGATTTAGGGCGTAGGTTTGGCAGGCCAGATGCCAGATGCCAGATGCCGATTATGATAGCGCATTTCGATTATCCTGTCAAGTAAATTTTTGTTTTATTTGAATTTTTTTATAATTGACCGCTCAACTAATGAGCACTCCCTTGCTTTAAAAGCGATTAAATTATAGTCGGTTGATTAATAACGCGCTAGTTTTTTTGTTAAAAATTTGTAAAGTTTTGTTAAAGACTGCGTCAGCCTACGTTGGTATACTGCTAGAAGCTGGTTTTGGGTGGTGGTTTTTGGCTAAAAACCAAATAATAAAAACTTCAATAAAATCAATACCTTTTCTGACCGATTTTTCGCATAAATTAATGGATTATTTATAAAAAAGGCAGCTATATTAAAGCTGCCTTATAATAATCAACAAAACCTAAAAATTAATTTCAGTACCGACAAAATAACGTCTACCTTCTAAGGTTTTACCAAAATCTTCGTTAGAGACATCTTTATCAAATAAGTTATAAACACCAGCATAGATCTTAGCTTGTTTATGTACTTGATAAGATGCACCGACGTCCCAGAAAGTGTAGCCAGGGTATTCAATTTTTGTGCCATTACGGTTGTTTGATGATTCCATGCCATAATAAGCCATTTTAGCCCATAAATCCCATTGCTGGGTAGCATACCAATCGAGTTGGGTATTGAATTTTTGTTTAGGCGTTCGGTTTAAAGCTCGTCCTTTATATTGACCACTTTTTTGTTCTGTTTTTGTCCAAGAATAGTTAGAACTTAATAAGAAATCAGTAAATAAAGGTGTTTTAAATGAAAGCTCAAGACCTTTAAGATCGGCTTTACCCACATTTTCACGACCTTGGACAAAATCGAATCTTTCTTGATATCCATCTATTTTACATAAGCCTCTTCTTGCTGGACCTTGGCATATATAGTAGCTTTGGATTTTGTCTTTATATTTGGTATAAAACGCCGTAGCCGATGCATCAACACCATAGTCATTGGTGTAACCAACGCCAATTTCGAAGTTATTTGATTTTTCAGGTTTTAAATCTGGGTTACCCATGATCATACCTTTATTACCCGTACCAGCTCCGCCTGTCACTTGTCCCCAATCAGAAACAACTTGACGTAATTGTGGCGTTGCAAAACCTGTTGAATAACCACCTTTTAAGGTAAAATTATCATCAATATTCCAAACGCTGTACACTCTTGGATTCCAGTTACTACCATAATTTTCATCTTTATTGTAGCGTAATCCTAATGTTAAGCTCCAACTTTCCAGCAATCTTAATTCATCTTCAGCAAACAGCGCATAATTCCAACGATCAATTTTAGTGATCGATTTATTTAGCTGATTTCCTTTATCGTGTAGCTCTTGGTAATTATACTTTCCACCAATAGTAAGCATGTTGATGCTAAAAGGAAGAGTTGCACGGGTATCGACATCGGTATTACGAATTTTCATCTTTCTTTCTGGGTTATTGTTGCCTTCATACGCAACAAATGAGGTTGTCGATATATCGTCAAATAAACCGTTATGTGTTACCGCAAAGGAATTGCGACGGTTATCACGAAGAAAATCACCTCTAGACAGAGGCCTTGTTTTACCTCCTGTAGATTTACTATTTTGTAATGCACGTCCAAAATCAAGATCAAATTTTTGTGTATCGGTTGCATTTAGCGATACTTTACCATTTATACTGCGTAATTTTTGCTCTGCATGACCATTTAAGAATTTATCTTCATTACGTTTAGAATATTGACCATAAAGTTGGATACCTAAGATATCATCAATCAATGGTCCTAAAGTTGAAAAGCTACCTGTATAGGTATTTTTTTCTGCTGATCGGTATGGAATAACGGATTCTAAACGCACACCACCATGCCATTTGTCAGAAACTTTTTTGGTAATAATATTGATAACACCACCCATTGCATCAGAACCATATAAAGATGACATTGGTCCACGTACAACTTCGATACGTTCAATAGCAGTTAGTGGTGGTAACCATCCTTGTTCAAAACCTGAGTTATCGCTATTTGGTCTTGTTTCACGTGTACTTACTTTTTTACCGTCAATGAGAATCATAGTATATTTGGCATCCATACCACGAATACTGATATCTGTTGAGTCCCCTCCGCCTGTAACTGTAACGCCAGGGATATCTTTTAGCGCGTCAGTAACATCGCGATAAGGTTTATTTTCGATTTCTTTAGGTGTAATAACCGAAATGGTTGCTGGCGCTTCTTTCACTTGCTGAGAAAACCCCGATGCAGTAACAACCATGGTGTCAGTATCTGTATTGCTAGCCGCTATAGCGGCGCTTGATAATGACAACAAAATGCCCGTATTAATGGCATGAGTTGCCAATTTAAACTTCTTTTTTGCTTTCATTTCTTATAACCCCATTATTTATAATGATAATTACCGTTTAATTTGCCCTAGGCACACTACACTATATGAGAATGATTATCAATATCTTTATAAAAAATTATTTAGTTCTAGACAATTCACTTTTATTAAATAATAATTATTATCATTTACAATGACGTGAGAAAATTGATATGAACAAGAAAAAAAAGTTACTTTTGAGTAGTATTGCAGTGATGATGTTAAGTTTAACTGGCTGCCAATCATCGACAACAATGAATGTCACTACTGATAATCAAACAGTGGTCGTCCCTAAAGCGCCTAAAAAAGTGGTAGTGATGAACTATGGCGCATTAGATACGTTAGATGCGTTAGGTAAAGGCTCAATAGTTGCAGCCACCCCACGGTCAGTTATCCCATCTTACTTGCAACAATATAATAACGCCTCGATTACCGATACGGGCAATATGAAAGAACCCAATATTGAAACTATCAAGCAAGTTAAGCCTGATTTGATTGTTATTGATGGTCGTCAAGCAAGTAAGGCCGAAGATTTATCTAAAATTGCCCCAGTTATTAATTTAAGTGTTGATGCTAAAAATTACGTTGAATCAACCAAAGATCATATCCAAGTGCTAGCAAAAATTACAGGAACAGAAAGCAAAGCAGATAGTATCATCCAATCATTAGATAAAAAAATTCAAAGCACACAAGCTTTAGCTCAAGCCAGTGCTAAAAAAGCTATTGTTGCTATTCATAATGATGGGAAAATGATTCTTATCAATTTAAGCTCAAGTGCGGCACTGATTCATGACGTACTAAATGTTAAACGAGCAGTACCACTCACCGTTATGCCTACAAATAACGCAATAGGCAAACCAAAACCAACTTTTGTTGATGATAAATACATTAAATCGGTAAAACCTGATATTGTTTTTGTAGTTGATCGTAGTAAAGCAATTGGCAACCAAGGTATGGCTGAACACTATTTTTCTCAGCAAGTACTAAACAAAAGTAAAACACATGTGGTTTATTTAACACCAGATCTATGGTATTTGTCTGGTGGTGGCGCAGAAAGCATAAATCGTCAAATAGACGAAGTCATTAATGCATTAAAATAGTAACAGTTTAATTGGTAAGTTTATCTTCCTATTTCTAAAAGCCTTTATTGCAAATAAAGGCTTTATTTTATATTGTTCGATAGCACTTAACCAATAATCCTTTTATTCAAACAAACTAGTAACGTTCCAAGCCATAACTACTAGTATCTAATGAATAAATCAAAGCGTCGTTAACATAGCATTCAAATTAGAAAATCAGTGTATCAACTATGATGAAATATGATAAAATGCCGGCTTCATTTTAATTTGCAAATGATAATTAACAAATATAGTTTATTAATTCTCAAACAATACCTCTTTAAACATAAAACACTATTATTATAAATACTATGAATATGTCACCCCCTACAATTGGATTTGTAAGCCTTGGCTGTCCTAAAAACTTAGTTGACTCTGAGCGAATTTTAACCGAGCTACGCACGCAAGGTTATCAAGTGGTACCTAGCTATGACAATGCAGATCTAGTCATTGTTAACACTTGTGGATTTATTGACAGTGCAGTACAAGAATCGCTTGAAGCAATTGGCGAAGCACTAAACGAAAATGGAAAAGTCATTGTAACTGGATGCCTTGGAGCCAAAGAAGATCAAATTCGAACAGTACATCCAAAAGTTCTTGAAATATCTGGCCCACATAGCTATGAAGCGGTTTTAAATCATGTGAATAAATATGCCCCTAAACCCGAGTACAACCCTTTTACCAGTTTAATCCCGAGTCAAGGCGTTAAATTAACGCCAAAACATTACGCTTATCTTAAAATTTCTGAAGGCTGCAATCACCGTTGCACATTCTGTATTATTCCATCTTTGCGTGGAGATATGGTTAGCCGACCAATTGGAAATGTCTTGGATGAAGCAAAACGTTTAGCAGATAGTGGCGTTAAAGAGTTATTGGTCATTGCTCAAGATACTTCAGCTTACGGTATCGACATCAAAAATCGCACCAATTTCTGGAATGGAATGCCATTAAAAACTGATATTCAAACCCTGTGTGAACAACTGTCAAATTTAGGAATTTGGGTCAGATTGCATTATATGTATCCTTACCCAAGTGTTGATAATCTAATTCCATTAATGGCGGATGGTAAAATTTTGCCTTATTTAGATGTGCCATTACAACACGCAAGCCCAACTATTTTAAAATCAATGAAACGCCCCGGATCGATTGAAAGAACCTTAGAACGTATTCATAAGTGGCGCGAAATCTGCCCAGATATTACATTACGTTCAACGTTTATAGTTGGATATCCTGGCGAAACCGATCAGGATTTTGAACTACTGCTTGATTTTTTGTCACAAGCACAATTAGATCGAGTTGGCTGTTTCCCATACAGCCCAGTAGAGGGTGCTGTTGCGAATGAACTGGCAAACCAAATTCCAGAAACAATCAAACAAGAACGTTTTGATCGTTTTATGCAATTACAGCAAAGAATCTCAACACAAAAATTACAAGCCAAAATAGGCAAAACACTAGCTGTCATTATTGACGAAGTTGATGAGGAAGGCGCAATAGGTCGCAGCATGGCTGATGCCCCTGAAATCGACGGCGTTGTTTATTTAAACGAAGAAAACCAAGTCAATGTAGGTGATATTGTTCAAGTTAACATTGAACATTCCGATGAATACGACCTATGGGGAACAGTTAAAAGGTAATAAAAACCATGAAACAACATTATAAACACGAAATAAAAAATCTCGTTAAATTAGCGGTTCCTGTTCTTATTGCACAAATATCACAAACAGCAATCACATTTGTCGATACCATTATGGC
The DNA here is from genome assembly GCF_013344985.1 of Gilliamella sp. ESL0254. Lineage (NCBI taxonomy): Bacteria > Pseudomonadati > Pseudomonadota > Gammaproteobacteria > Orbales > Orbaceae > Gilliamella > Gilliamella sp. ESL0254. Next base: position 565,628 of record NZ_JAAEDU010000001.1, on the reverse strand, counting down.
AGGAAATTATAGCAAAACTGCCCTATCTGGTGTGGCTATTGCAGTGTCAATTTGGTTGCCCACGATTTTATTTGGACAAGGTTTGTTAACGGTATTAACACCAATTATTTCAAACTTAAATGGTGCAGCTAAACGTGAGCAAGTTGCTGATCAAACCCGTCAAGGTGTAGTAATAGCGCTCATATTATCAATATTAATGATGTTGTTTCTATACCATTCTGACAAAGTCATTAACTTAAGAAGCTCAGCTGATCACCCTATCGATCCCGAAATGGTTGACGTTGCCGTCTCATTTTTACGCGCCATAATGTGGGGTGTGCCAGCATTCTTGCTTTTTTTGGTCTACCGAAATCAATGTGAAGGACTATCAAATACCAAACCAGCGATGGTGATCATATTCATTGCCCTTCTTGCCAACATTCCAATTAACTATGTTTTAATCTATGGAAAATTAGGCTTACCTGCTTTTGGTGGAGTCGGCTGTGGCATTACAGCAACAATCATCTTTTGGCTCATGTTTATATTAATACGTTTATATACACTCACTAGCGCAAGCCAACGCGATATTCGTCAAACACCGATCACCAAACTAGTTGATTTTGGCATAATCAAAAAAATTATTGTGCTTGGCACTCCTCTTGCATTAGCTTACTTTTTTGAAATGAGCTTATTTGCTGTGATTGCATTATTAATTGCCCCATTAGGTCAAATAACCGTTGCTGCACATCAAATTATATTCACCATCAGCAGTTTAACCTTCGCTATTCCATTATCTCTTGGTGTTGCAACCAGTATTCGTGTTGGTTATTTACTAGGTAATAAAAAACCTGCATTAGCCAAACAAACCGCCTATATTAGTTTAGCTATATCGCTTGCCATGGCAATAATTGTTGCGTTAATTTTAGTTATTTTTAAAGCACCGATTGTCGCTCTATTCACCAAAGAAACAGCCGTCATGGCCATCTGTATGCAGCTCATTATATTATTAGCTATTTATCAAGCTTCAGATTATTTACAAGTAGTGGCAAGTAACGTGCTACGAGGTTACAAAGATACCCAAAGCATCTTTTTTATCACCCTACTTTCTTATTGGGTAGTTGGACTGCCCGTTGGCTATGTTTTAGGATTAACCAACCTAATCATTGAACCAATTGGCGCGGCTGGTTTTTGGATAGGTATTATATCAGGACTTGCTGTTGCAGCATTACTATTAATAGCTAGGATGATCTACATCCAAAAACAACCCGTTGATGTTATTTTAGAGCGTGCCTCTAGATAGAAAAGGATCAAGATAATTTCAGTTTAATTATTTAAAACATTGTGTTAGAAGTTTAAAAATAAACTTCTAACATTATAGTAAATATCATTTTATGATAAGTTGATTTGAAGTAATTGACTGTAATTATCAAAATAATTTGTTAAACCAAATACTATCTAAGTTATTTGCTTTTTTATAATTTAAAAAGTTTATATTTAAAATGCTAAGTAAACAAGACTATAGTTCAAGTTCAAAGTTAATATCATCACCAACATTTAAATCTGGGAAAATATCCGGTTGAACAGTTATCGCTCCTGGTAAAATTTCATTATAATCATCTTTAAAATAAATAGAAATATGACCTAGTTCTTCAAAGTTTTTATTTGCATCACAACCAACTTGAGTAATGGTATATTTATGTTTACCAAGACTAAATTGAGTTCCTACCGTTAATGCATGAACTGGTTTTTGATGAAATTCATGAATCACACAAATATCACGCAAATCAGGCGTTGCCATCGGCCCAAACAAGATAATCACTTTTTCTTCTTTGAATTCTGGAACAATCGAACCAATTTCAGTAATAATACTTTTTGCCATAGACTACTCCTTCAATTAATTAGTATATGCCAATACTAAATGCCCATGCGATAACTACCGCAAGTATTCCTGTAATCATTCGGCTATATAACACTGCAGTTACACCATATTGAACTGTCTTTGGTTTGGCTTCACCTAAAGATAGTCCAACAGGAATAAAATCACATCCGGCTTGTGCATTTATTGCAAATAAAGCAGGTAATGCATAAGCAACAGGTATTGCACCAATTGCAATCTGCGAACCAATTAATACACCAATAACTTGCGCTATAACTGCTCCTGGACCTAAAATGGGTGATAGAATGGGTAAACTGCAAATAAAAGCAATGAGCATCATTCCCCAAATTGAACCAGCTAATGGAGATAAAGTTGTAGCGATGACATTACCAATTCCTGTGTAATTAATAATACCTATCAGCATACTTATAAATGCCATAAAAGGAATAATGTTTTTTATCAACATATCCGTTGAATCTCGCCCAGCTTGATAAAAAATACCCATTGCTTTACCTATTCCACGAGACATTTTAATCAAAATGCTGTCCTTTTGATTTATTTTATGTTGTTCTTTTATCTGTGCATATTTTTGTTTAAATTTTTCACGATCCAAAACCGAATCTGCCATCTCTTGCGTTGGTTCTTGGTGGTTTTGTGCATGTAATATTGATTCTTCATAATTATTTTCAACTATAACTATATTTTGGGGTGTAACGCCTGATACAAATATATCCTCTGTGATATATTTGGCTAAAGGTCCACTTGGTGCTGATGGTATAACGTCAATTGTGGGGACTTTTTTCATCGGATAAACACCAATACGAGCTGTTCCACCACAATCAATAATTGCACACATAATTTCGTTTTCTGGAATCGCATTTTTAAATCCGTCAACCGCCTCACCACCTGATAACTCAGCAATTTTAATTGCAACTGGATGAATTCCTCCACCTGTTACAGAAAGGACTTTATACTTTTCTTTCGTCGGTGTTAATGAAAATCCAGTCCCCCATCCACCTGAACCTTTTCCAATAAAAATTGTTTTATACATAGCTTAACTCCTAAAGATTTTCTTTACGCATTAAAAATTTAGTGATCATTTCAGTAATCATTCCACGCATCAAAACAACCATAATGCCGGCAAAAAAGTATCGAACAGAAAGACTAGAAATATTAAAACCGGCTTCCATTACTCCATTGGCTATGCCTAAAAATACAAATAATTCACCCGCATTGGCGTAAGGAAATAACCCCGTCACAGGGTGTAAAAAAGAAACCACTGAATCATAAAATGCAGGTTTTTGTTCTTCTTTAACAAAGCGACCAAAAGTATATGCCATGGGATTTGTCAACATCAAAACCGATAATATTGGCATAATGCTATAACGCAAAAGCATATTTTTTGCTGAAAATTGAATTGCTTTTGTTACACGTTGTTCACCAATAAATGCAATTAACGAATAAGTAAAAGTTAGCAAAACAATCAAAAGTGGGACAATACTTATCATAAACCCACTAAAAACTTTTCCACCCGCCTGAAATAACCCAATAAAATGAGTTCCAAACCACTCAATAAATTTCATTATTATCTCCTATTTAGTTTCGACAGAACGACTTTGATCTTTGATTGAGTCAATAAAAATTAACTCAACAGTTTACTCTCTAATGTTTTAACAATTGTTTGCTCTGGTAATGAAAGTTTTCTAATTACACTCTCATTTTTTAGTTGAGTTAAAATATGCGATAAATTTTGTTCATAAAATTGTGGTAAAGCTTTAAATCGAGCAAAAATAGTTTTACCTTGTAATATTTGGCATTCTTTTATCGTATTGTTATCATTAACAACAATGATAACAATTGCTCTTGTATTGAAATGCAGGCGTTGTACTGACGAGAAAAGATAATAATTATTTGAATTGGCATATTGCTGTGTGATTTTTGATATGTGTTTTTTATAATAAAAAATTTGCATCAAACTAAAATATGATTGCAGTACTAAAATAACACAGGCAATTAATACAATATTCATCTTTACTGCCTCCAATTACAATTAATCGATAAAATAGATAAAGTAGATTATAAAAAACGCTGAGTAACACAACTCAGCGAGTTTTTAATTGATTAACTAAAAATTTCATCTTGTAATTTTCTTAATTTCCATACTGTTGTTGTTTCATCCAATACCACATCATCTTCAGTTAAAAACTTACCTTTTGCTATATTACGTTTAGCAATGACATTACCGCTAATTAATCCTATTGGAATATTTTTATTGGTTTTCATATCTTGATGAGTTTCAATTACACCACGTACACAAAAACCACCAATACCGTCGAGTTTTTCACCACACTTAATATCTTTTTTAGCAACAGCAACCGTTTCAGAAACTGGTGCACCATAAGGAACAATGGCTGTGTCGTGATTGAGAATTGCTTTTGCAATTGTCATAGGTGTTTCAAGGCTTGCTAAATGGAAAGGGCGATATAAAATATGATGATCACGGTCACCTTTTTTCATTAAATAATTCAATTCCTGACAAACATTCGTATTTTGTCCTTTAACGATTGCAAAAATTCCTGGAGCTAATCCATCAACATACTCAACCACACCAAATTTATTCAGTATGCCACCCTGTTCTTTAGTATTAAGATCTTTTAATACAGAATCTAAATCTCCTTTAATGCCATGCATACCAACAATATCTGGAACAAATCCCATAGCATTTGAGAGTAAATTCATTTCTGCCATTGTTTTAGTGCCATCTTGAAATGCTGCTAACATATGTGATGACATACATTTAGAATCTGCTTCAGCTTGTGCTGTATCAGGATTAGCCTCTATCTTTAATTTGTTATTTTTACCTTTACCAACAACTAAGACTTCCATCCCCATTGATTTAGCAAACTCATACATTTCAAGAGTAGCAGCCGGTTCATCACCATCTGATCCAGTGTAAATAAGATCAGCTGCATTAAATAATTTATGCATTAATGGGCCAATAGTGATGTCAATTTCGACATTAAGCAGGACTAAATGTTTTTTAGACAATAATGTTTCTAATGCAATTTTAGCTCCTACTTCCGGTACTCCTGTTGCATCAACAATAATTTCAACATTTTTAGATTGAATAACTTCTTTAAAGCTTTTTGACACCAATACATCATGTTTTTTACTGGAACTGGCTAAATAATCTTTGGCTGCTTTTTGGGCTGCTTCTATATTAATATCACTAATACCAGTCACACACATACCCGGAATTGTAGCTATTTGAGCAATCATACCCGCACCCATTTGACCAGCACCAATTACACCGACTTGAATTGGATTATCATTTGCCTCTCTTTGTAACAATTGTCTATATATAGTCATATTTGGATTCCTCTCATAATTATATTTAAGAATAGATTTAACAATCTATTTATCATAAAGATAACACATGAAAACATAACTACAATTAGCAAAATAACGTTATGTGACTTTTGTCACATTAAATGTCATTTGTTACAAAATTAAAATTGTGCTAGATTTTACACATAAAAAAACCTCTTTATTAATAGTAATAAAGAGGTAAATTAAAGATTGAATTTAGAAATCAATTAAGGATTAGAGTTAAGTACGTATTCCGCTATTTTGTCAGTCATCACTACAATATCGATTATTCTACTATTTAATGCTGCAACAACTGCTTTTTCTTTATTTTCGCCCGAAACAATAGCAACAACAGTTGGAATTTTACGTAAATCATCTAACCCCAAACCAATAACCCTATTATTAATAGGACTTTTTGCCTCACTTCCATCAGAAGTATAAAAACGGGAATTACAATCACCAACTACATCATAGTAGCGAAATTCTTCAAGATCTCTATTGGTAATATAACCAATTTCCTCCATAGTGCTAAGATGATAAGGATTAGCAATGCCTACAATTGCCATATCTACAGATTTTCCTTCATTAAGCACCTCATTTATATATTTATTTTTGCATAGATCTGTTTTCATTGTTTGATCTTCAACCAATGCCGGAGCATATAAATATTTGCAGGTACATTGCATTTTCTTTTTCAAATCATAACAGATCTGATTAGAATGCAAGTCAACTTCTTCGGCACCCATTCCACCAATTAAAGGAACAATAACCAATTCTTTATGTGTAATATAAGGAAACTCATTAACAAATTTACGAATTGTTTTACCCCATGAAATCCCCAATTTGTTAATTTTTGTGATCCGTTTATTAAGCGCATATGCAGCTTTCTTTGCCAACCAATTTGCAGACTCTTCAACAGATAAGTTATAAGTTGCGACAACAATTGCTTCTTCCAGCTTGAATTTTTCTTCTAACTGCTTCTCAAGTTCGACTGTATATGCAGTTTCATCTTTAATAAAAACTTCAACAATTCTTAGATCTTTTGCTTCTTGCAATTTTTTAGAGATGATAGATCTAGATATTCCTATTTTTTGTGCTATTTGCGCTTGAGTCCAACCATATTGGTAATACCAAGTTGCAATTTTAACTAAATCTCTCTTTTCTTCCCATTTCATAGGTGGCTCCTACTTTTATTTCTAAAAATTGACAATAGTCAATCAATATAACAAATGTTTTCATCATAGTAACATAAATCTAAGACAAATATTAGATTACTGTTAAAACCGTATCCTAAAACTTGATGAAAATGAAGGATTGCAATACAAAATAGGAATATTAATAATGAGAGAATAAATAAACTAATAAAATTAATTAGTTTATTTTAAATACTGAACTGTAAATTGATACTTAAATTTGATAAAAACGCTATTACCATAACAATAGAAATAGCGTTTAAATTATTAGCGATCAGCCTATTTTAATAAACTATTTGCCTGAGCAATAATATTCTCAACAGTAAAGCCAAACTCTTTAAACAGTTGATCCGCTGGACCTGATTCACCAAAGCTTGTCATGCCAATTACTTTGCCGTTAAGACCAACATATTTATACCAATAATCGCTAATACCCGCTTCAATAGCAAGGCGGGCTGTGACTGACGATGGCAATACTGACTCTTTATAAGCCTGATCTTGTTTATCAAACGCATCAGTTGATGGCATTGATACCACCCGCACTTTTTTACCTGCTTGTGTCAATTGTTGATAAGCTTCAACGGCAAGCTCAACTTCTGAACCCGTCGCAATAATAATTAAATCAGGTGTACCTATGCAATCATTTAAGATATAACCACCGCGATATACATCAGCTAATTGATGAGCAGTGCGATCTTGTTGTTTAAGATTTTGTCGTGAAAAAATCAGCGCTGTTGGACCGTCTTTACGTTCTATTGCATATTGCCACGCAATAGCTGACTCGACTTGATCGCATGGTCGCCAAGTACTCACATTAGGCGTCATACGTAAGCTTGCCATTTGCTCAACAGGTTGATGCGTTGGTCCATCTTCACCCAAGCCAATTGAATCATGAGTATAGACAAATAAAGCTCGAATCTTCATTAATGCCGCCATTCGAATGGCATTACGTGCATATTCCATAAACATTAAGAATGTTGCACCATAAGGAATAAATCCACCATGTAATGCAATACCATTCATAATAGCAGACATACCAAATTCACGCACACCATAATGGATATAATTACCATCCGCATTAGCTAAGATCTCTTTAGAGCCTGACCACATGGTTAAATTACTTGGTGCTAAATCAGCCGAACCACCTAAAAACTCAGGTAAAGCAGGGGCAAACGCTTCAATAGCATTTTGTGATGCTTTACGGGTAGCAATTGTTGCTGGATTTGCTTGGAGTTTATTCACCACATCGTTAGCAATTTGTGACCAATTTACCGGCAAATCACCATTAACACGACGTTTAAATTCTTTGGCTAATTCAGGATAAGCCTTAGCATAAGCATCAAAACGAACATTCCATTCATCTTCGATCTGCTGACCTTTAGCTTTAGCATCCCAAGCATCATAGTAGTTTTTAGGAATTTCAAAAGCAGGATAATTCCAGCCAAGTGCTTTGCGTGTTGCTTCAATTTCGGCATCGCCTAATGGTGCACCATGGCTTTCATGGCTGCCGGCTTTATTTGGTGAACCAAAACCAATCACCGTTTTACACATTAATAATGATGGTTTATCGGTTACCGCTTGCGCTTGCTCGATAGCTTCTTTTAACGCTTTAGCGTCATGACCATCAATACTACGGATAACATGCCAGCCGTAAGCTTCAAAACGTTTTGCGGTATCATCAGTAAACCAACCTTCGACTTCACCATCGATTGAAATGCCATTATCATCGTAAAACGCAATAAGTTTACCTAATTTAAGAGTACCTGCTAACGAACACACTTCGTGCGAAATACCTTCCATCATACAACCATCACCCATAAACACATAAGTATGGTGATCAACAATAGTATGATCAGGTTTATTAAATTGTGCAGCTAAGGTTCTTTCGGCAATAGCCATACCTACGGCATTAGCAATACCTTGACCTAGAGGTCCGGTTGTTGTTTCAACACCCGGTACATAACCATATTCAGGGTGTCCTGCAGTTTTTGAATGCAACTGACGAAAATTTTTTAGATCATCAATGGTTACGTCATAACCGGTTAAATGCAATAAACTATAGATCAACATAGAAGCATGACCATTTGATAAAATAAAACGGTCGCGATCAGCCCATTTTGGGTTGTTTGGACTATGTTTTAAAAAGCCACGCCAAAGCACTTCAGCCATATCTGCCATACCCATAGGCGCACCAGGATGCCCTGATTTTGCTTTCTGTACGCCATCCATGCTCAATGCTCTTATCGCATTCGCCAGTTCGCGGTGGGATAGTGTGGTTGCATTCATATTTATAATCTCCAAAAAAATTTTTTGAGTAAAAATTTGTTAATACCTGCAAGGTGGATATCACTTGCAAAATAGCTAGTTAAATCAACAAAAATTAGTATAAAAATGGGGAGCTAACTCCCCTATCATGTGCAAATGATTATAGCAGTGCGCCAATCATATCTTCTAATTTTCCTTGATCAACGGCAAATGCGCGAATGCCTTCGGCTAATTTTTCAACTGCCATGGCATCACTATTATGTTGCCATCTAAATTCGGCTTCGGTCATTGGCGTAGGGCGCTCAACCAAAGATTGATTTGGATTAAGTTTTTGCACAACAGGCGCATTTGATTGTTGCATTTCGGCAAGTAAATTAGGCGAAATTGTTAACCTATCACAACCGGCTAATGCCAAAATCTGATCGACTTTACGGAAGCTTGCACCCATCACAACTGTTTTATAACCATGTTGTTTATAATAATTAAAAATATTACGCACAGAAACAACGCCCGGATCTTCATCAGCCACATAAGGATCGATTGGTTTTTTAGCTTGATACCAATCATAAATACGCCCTACAAATGGCGAAATTAAAAAGGCATTGACTTCAGCACACGCACGCGCTTGCGCGAACGAAAATAATAACGTTAAATTACAGTTAATACCTTCTTTTTCAAGTACTTCAGCCGCTTTAATACCTTCCCACGTTGACGCAATCTTAATTAAAATACGAGACTTATCAATGCCCTTTTCTTGATAAAGTGCAATGATTTTACGCGCTTTTTCAATACAACCTTGTTTATCGAAAGACAAACGCGCATCCACTTCGGTAGAAATTCGTCCTGGAACGATTTTTAAAATCTCGGCACCAATATTCACCGCAACTTGATCACACGCATTAACTAACTGCTGTTCTTTACTGCCACCTAATTTTTTAGCGGTTTGCACTGCAGAATCAATTAAATTGCGATATTGAGGAAGTTGTGCTGCTTTCAAAACAAGAGAGGGATTTGTTGTTGCATCTTCGGGGGAAAACTGCTTAATCGAATCGATATCACCCGTATCAGCTACCACCACAGTTAATTTTTTAAATTCATCTAATTGACTCATACTTTTTATCCTCATACAGCGTGTTATTATAATGTAAAGTATAATAACATTTATTCCATAATAAAACGACTTTGTCATTAGATGATGATTCATTTTGGTTGTGTTCAAAAAAACACAGTGAAAAGTAAACAAAGAAGGCGAAATCAGGCTTTACCGTAACATTATCACTCATTAATATTAGTTATGTTTGCTATTTTTAGCGTACAAATAAATTCAATTATGTGAATTAAATCACAAAATCAAATTAGGATTAATTTGCATTAATCGATCTTTAAATCGACAAAATGCTTAACAAAAAAATTTGCAGATTTAAAAATTCGCTAAATTATAATTTAATTGCTTAAGCCCAAACATATTCAAGTTGACTGGTTAAACCACAACTTATACAAGAACGGCACTGATTAGCTTGGCAAGGCAGTGGCTGATCTTGCGCTATCAATTTTATCACGCCTTTTTTGATCCAAAAACGTAACATCTGCTCAGTTGCGCTTTCGGGTAAGTGAAAGTGTCTGGCAATATCTTGCAATGGTGCACGACCTTTTAATTGTACATAATCACGAATTGATGTTATTAACATAGTCATAACCAAAGTTGCAGGGCGATCCCTGCATACTTTTCCTCTATTTATATTTTACAAATTAGCCAGGCATTTATTTACTGACAGCATGATGATTTTTTACAATGGGATATATTTGGCGCTGCTGATTGATTAAAAGGCAAATATTGCCCAAAAATACGCATAAACAGTACCATTACCACAATAAATGCACTGCACCCCATTAGCCACCAAACGGCGACAGGCGAATGCCCAAGTAACGTACATTGATAATAAATAGTTGCCGTAAGCCACGCAACGGTAAAAGTCCAAATTGCCACAAACATCATCCACTTAAAACCAGCTTCGCGATAAACTGCGCCCAACGCTGCAGCACAAGGAGTATAAAGTAAAATAAAAATTAAATAACTCATCGCAGCTGAAGAGGTACCAAACCCATTTTTAATTTGTGAAATTGTTGTCGAATCCACCGCTAAATCAACCTGTAGTGAATCCATATCTTGTGAAGCAGTGTTAAATCCTAACGGTTCTAAAACTGCATTCGACAAACTCGCCAAATTTTTCGGAATGGTTGCTAGCGCCTCTAAAATTCCTTGCGACAAACTAAATGGCTCGGCTTGCTCGTTATCATCATCGATAGCATAAAGCGAATTGAGTGTTGCAATTACCGATTCTTTAGCAAAAATACCAGTAAAAATGCCTACTGTTGCTGGCCAGTTATCATGGTTAATTCCCATCGGTGCAAATGCAGGCGTGATTTTTTGGCTAACAACAGAAAGCATAGAGTTTTGCGAACTTTCTTGCCTAAACAAACCATCACTTCCCCATGAATTAAGCACACTTAACACAGTTACCATCAACACAATAGCTTTACCTGCTCTAAAAATAAACGACGTTAAGCGCTGCCAAGTCAAACTAATTAGACTACTTAAAGTCGGAATACGATACACAGGCATTTCCATAATAAATGGTGTGAGTGAACCTTTTAATAAAGTGAATTTGAGCACAAATCCCGTCACCATTGCCACCACTATGCCTAGCAAATATAAAGCAAACACCACTATAGAGGAATTTTTAGGAAAGAATATTACCGCAAATAATGCATAGACCGGCAACCTTGCCCCACATGACATAAAAGGGATCATACAAATCGACATAATGCGATCACGTGTGCTTTCTAGCGTTCGCGTGCCCATAATGGCAGGCACACCACAGCCAAACCCCACAAGCATTGGCACAAATGCTTTACCCGGCAAACCAATACTGCGCATTAACCGATCGATTACCATTGCTGCACGCGCCAAATAGCCAGAATCTTCTAAAAACGACAAACAAAAAAACATCGCCCCAATAACAGGAATAAACGTTGAAACAGTTTGAATGCCACGACCAATACCATTGGCTAAAATAGCTGTAATCCAATTTGGAGCATTGATAGCGTGAAGTAGCTCGGTTGTGCCATTAACAAAAATAGTACCACAAAGCACATCAAAAAAATCAATAAACACCGCTCCAAAATTAATTGCCATCATAAACATGGCATACATAGCTAGCAAAAAGAACGGAATCCCAGTAATACGCCCTAACGTAATATTATCTAACCTATCAGAAAAATGACGGCTAAGCTCACGCGGTTTCTCAATGACTTTTTTACAAATTACATCAATCGTGTCATAACGAGCGCTAGCAAGTGCCACATCGATTTCATTATCACACCATTTTGCAAGCGACAATCGGCAGTCCGCTAACATTTTGGTTTCACATTGTGATAAGCGATAGCGCGAATCATCTAATAAGGCATCTATCAATTGCCAGCGATTAAATTGGCGCACAACGCTATCTTCAGGCAGATCGCAAAGATAACGATGAATCACCGCTTGCTGATCATTGCCAAGCAGATCAATCGATGGCTGTGCAGTATATGGACGCATTATCATGTTTTCGATTTGTTGATAAAAGCCCTGCAAACCCATTTTTTGGCGAGATGATATTGCCACCACAGGACAACCGAGCAAAGTTGACAACAAATCAACATTAATCTGTTCACCCATGGCTTTAACAGCATCGATCATATTTAACACAACAATCATTGGCACTTGCAAATCAATCAACTGGCAAGTTAAATACAAACTGCGTTGCAAATTAGTTGCATCAATAATATTAATAATCAGGCTGTCACTTTCGGACAGCACGAATTGGCGCGCAATAAGTTCATCTTGCGAAACACTAAGCGGATCTGGCTCAATCGAATACGTACCGGGCAAATCGATAACTTCATATTGCGTATGATGATAAGTGAACATACCAGTTTTACGCTCAACGGTTACACCAGGCCAATTCCCTACTCGCTGTTTTGAGCCCGTTAGTACATTAAATAACGTTGTCTTACCGCAATTAGGGTTACCAATTAATGCTAACTTCACGCACTTACCTCCATCACTTCAATGGCTTGCGCTTCTTTACGACGTAAACAAAGTGCAAATCCACGCATTTTAATTTCAATTGGATCACCAAGTGGCGCAACGCGCACAGCCAAAACCTTACAACCCGGCGTAATGCCCATTGCAAGCAACTTTCGACGAAAGGGTAACGATTCAGGTAATAATCGAGTAATTACCGCCTCGCGCCCTAAAGGTAACTGGTTAAGGGTAAAAGATGACATTATGCTTCCTAAAAATAACGATAGTATTAATAAAAGTAATCGTTTAAATTAAAGATGCATATTTTAAAAAAAATCAGAGTTATTTTTAGTGTAAAAATGCGAATTATTCTCAATAACAATAAATAACAAGTAAAAAAAACGAAAAAATAGCTAAACCATAGAAAACTCAAATTAAAACTCATTCGGTTTTGCGCTTTTATACCTGTCAAATAAATCTTAACAATAGCTTTCAGATGTTCTAAAAGCGCTATTGTTTTTATAAAAATTGCTCAGGTATCGTATTTATTTTTTAATAAAATTAATTGGTTAACTGTGTTTTCTTGTGAAAAATGGCAAGAAAAAACTTTAATAAAATCAATACCTTTTCTGACCGATTTTTGGGTAGTGCGTAAATTTAACCGCTAAGAAATAGTTGAGTAGAATTTCGACCCCAGCAGGAATCTAAATAAAATCATACCATTTTGATTTATAAAAATTTTAAAATAACACAAAACAACATACCGTTTAAAATACCGTTAAAATAATATTTGAAGATAGATTTTATATATGTCGATTATTCTAACACTTTCGCGATCCACTTCCCAACCTTTCACTTCAAACGGCATCAATTAAGATGAAAAATATAAAAATTTACTATGAAATATATTTGTTGTTAATTTAAAAAATTATTACCAGCTACTTTTCGGCCATGTAGCCTTAGCAATGTAATGAAAGGAACCATCACCCCATCGACCATTGTTTTCCAGTTTAATATCAGTTGCACCAATTCTACGGAATAGGTCACATCTTTTCTTTGATAAACAAAAATTGCAAATTTTGTCAGATGTACCATTTCTGTACAATTCAAACTTTATTTGATTTACAGATGGAAGTTGTTTTTTTATTTCTTTAGCAAATTCTTTTAAAGAAAGAAAACCTCCGTCCCGCTTGTTTTGTCCAAATAAATAATCAGTATCAACTGCAAAGTGTTTTAAAGTTATAATAGTCCTTTCTTCATCAATTAGTATCTCCTCAAAATAACTAACGCGAGTATCATTTTGGTAAAAATCAAAATTGTCAATGAAATATTGACTAGGTTCTGAAAATATAACCTTATCGTAACTTTTTTGATAATAAAAACCATTTTTTTCATGTGGTTCATTAGTCTTCTTGGAAAAGTAATTTTTAAAAATAGACATAAAATTCTTCTTTAAAAGGTATTGGTGAGTATATTTTAATCAAATTATTAGGCATGTATATAAAAAAATAAACATTTCGACCCACTTCCCAACTTTCCAATTCAAATCCACACTCCAAAAAATATTAGTTTATGATGAATAAAACTAACTAATCTTACATAACATGATAACAATAAACTACACACTACCAATTTACATACGTCAAACGCCCGAGGACTTCGAAAATGAAATATCTGGCGAGTGCTACATTATCAACAGCGACGACGAGCACAATTATGTGTTCTATCAAACAGCAAAAACACTATACGATATCGCCGATTTTGTGATGTTACATGACGCTGTTGAATATTGTAGGTTGAAGATTGATAGTGTGTTTTGTTATTAATATTTTGCTATAATTTTATTATGCTTGGAGTAACCGATTTAATTATATGGGATTTAGATATTGGTTTTATAAAAAAACAGGATTTAAACTGCGAAAAAATTTAGACTATAGTGTTAAAAAATCTGAAACAATCGCTGAGACAGCAACTGTTTATGCGCAAGTTACAATTGATGATTCTTTAGTTGGTGATTATTCATATATTATGAGTGGATCAATTAAAAACACACAAATTGGTAAATATTGTTCAATTGCTACAAATGTCATTATAGGCGCAGATCGACATCCAATTCACTGGTTATCAACGCACCCATTTCAGTATAAAACCCACAATTTTAATATATCCGAAATAACAACAATTGGTAATGATGTCTGGATCGGAGCAAATGTTGTTATACAAACAGGGGTTAAAATAGGCGATGGAGCAATTATTGGTTCATCAGCAGTTGTCACGAAAGATGTCCCTCCATATGCTATTGTAGCAGGTATTCCAGCAAGAATTATACGATATCGTTTTTCAAATGATATCATAGAGAAATTACTGGAATTAAAATGGTGGGATTTAGAACATCATTTATTAAACAAAGATGTCATTGACTTTAACAACATAGAAAAAGCCATCGAACAAGTTGAAACAATAAAAAATAAAGATAAAGTGGCATAATTGCCACTTCTTTACGGCTTGTCTGGAAATACTGCATTAATGCCTGATACATCAACACGCATTAACAAGATTCGATATTTTTTCCACGCTTTTAACTGCGCTTCTTCATCAGCTTCTTGCATATCTAAATCGATAATATCTTGCAAAATAGCTATTTTTTCGTTAGCTTCACTGATTAATGAGTTTTTTGTAATTGTGTTTTGTTCACAAAAATACTGATTACGCTCATTAATATCTTCAACCCATTTTTTTGTTTTGCTATTCCATTTATGAAAACTCGACGGCTTCGGTTCGGAGTACGTTAAATCATCAAATATAATACAACCATTATTTATTGCGTTATATAATTCATCATGCTGTTCTGCCGTAATCTCGACAGAATCGGCAGGTATTTCGTTGTTAATTTCATCTATATAAAATGATTGTGTTTTTTTGTTATAAAAATGTTTCATATTTAAAATCCTATTGCCATGTAAAACATTGTTGTATTTCTAAACGGTGAATCATTAATTGTTGTTTTTCCCCAGCACTTAAATTGTGAAGTCGAAATTGGTATTGCTGCTGTAGTATTTGTACCATCGCCCGTATCGTTAGTACTGATTGAAAAACACGCATTCGGAAATGCAATGAAAAACGATTGTAATGTACCATTTCTCCCATCCGTTCCTAGACTATTAACTATCCCCCACTGAATTATTAAACCATTCGGCAACCTCGTGTATCCGTTCTGACCAAAAGATTGAGTAAACATGTTTGTTACATGCTCAGACAAACCGACAACATGACTTGAATGAATGGTTCCAACTCCTAGCTCTCCTTTTGCGTCAAACCCCCAGACCATTTTATTTTTTTCTGTATTATACGCGGCGACAATACCGTCATCGCGCACAAACAAATATGTTTTTTTATTATTTGAATACACTCGTGATTCATTTACACAAGGCTCAAATTTATCAACTATCGCATTGATTCTATTATGCGCATTATTAGCATTACTGTTAGCTGAAATTGCATTTGCGTTTGCTATGACGGCATTATCATTCACTTTTTTCACAGCCAACGGTGTCGCAGCTTCTGTTTCTGATGTGCTATCAGTTGATGAGTTAAGCTTTACGCTACCTTTATTGACAAATTCTTTAATGGCCATGGCGAGTTGGTCATGCTTTGATTTATCAAGTGTAAAGCCTGCTGATTCAATAGCATTAGCAATTTCTTCTTGAATGGCATCACAATACAAATAATCTAGTTGTGTTGCCGGTGTGCCTGTTTGAGGGTTGCCTCTTGTAAAACCATTTTTACCTTGCCCGAATTTATCTCTTTGGGCAGTAGATGTGTCAATTCTATGCATTGATTGCTCCGTATTTAAAAATTACATAGGTATGTGATGGGCATAATTTTTCAATTATGCATTCAATTTGTTTATCCCCCCACGCTCTCAAATGCGAATCGCACCCGTCGTTACAGGTCATTTCTGTTATTTGATAATTGTGAGGTATGTTTACAATCCAATAAAAACGCCACTCTTCATCATATAAATAGTCTTGGCATGTTGATTCACATGTAAAAACATCATTGTTATAGTTTGTGATCGTGGCGTCTAAATAGCCGTTGGCTTTTAAAACTTGTAGAAAAAATTCTTTACTTATGCCGCCGACCAAATTTATCTTAGAATCTAAACGGTTGCGCCGAGTAGTTAGCGTTTGAACATCCGATGGATAACAGCTATCCGGTAATCCGCAAATTTGCTCATACCTATCTATCAGCTCTGTCGTCGTTTTGGGATTGATTTCTTGCATTAAATCATCTAATCGAACGTGAGTTTTGGATAGTGTTAATGCTAACGATAAAAGGATTGGCTCTGATTTATCCCACGCAGGACCGTACGGCAATAAGTGCCCTACCATTCTTCGGTATTGTTTTTCTAAATCCATTCAACCCCTCCGAAGACGGCTACCTGATTTTTTTCTACAAATATATCTTTATCAGGGTAAACTAATTCATGGGCATACTCGCCAAATGATGAACTAATCACTTCGCTAATACGTGATCTAAATAGTGTTGATTGTGGTTTCCCCTCCCGTAGCAAAAATTCTTTTAACTCGGCTTCTATTTGATAACGAATTTCTGGGTTATCAGGTGTGACCATAATTTTAAAATTAATGGGCTTAGGTATCGGCGAAAAAACGATTAGCATAGAGCCAGCAACAGGCGCTAATGGCTCAATATGTTTTTTGACATTTTGAATTGTGGTATTGTCTAAAATGGGATTAACGGGATCACTATTTGCAACCATCACGCCAACGCTACCCGCTCCCGCCCAATGACGATAACACCAAGCCCGTGTAACACCGTGAACCTCTTTTGCCCACTGTACATAATCTTGATCTGCGCCGCTTTGAGGTGTGTAATACCATCTATCGATAACTCGTTTCCTAAAAGATTCTAAATCCTCAATATCAGCACCTGACTCAATAGAATCAGCAAAACAAGTTGATGATAGACCAGTAACAGGGGTAATCAGTGACATACTGGTACCGTCATCGCAGTTTCCTTTTTTGCCTACCTCATCACACACTACAGGCACCCTTAAAACATTATTTGCTGATGTTGTCGTTTGGGTAACTGTATACATACGCTGATCAACTTGACGCCTCACTTTTTGGTCTTTATTGATAACAATGCCATCATCCACTTCATCAAATCGAATATAACCAACTGCTGGTGTTGGTTGTTTTCTATAGCAACGCTTCATATTCCCATGTCGGATCAACCAAGTTTCGTCTGCTTGATCAGGTAAAATATTTTTGGCCATATTTTCAATATAGCCCAATAACACATGTGTTGCCCCCGCGATAACTCGTCCGTATACCTCTGGGTCATTACGGCGTAATGAAATTAACTCATCATCGCCAGCTATGCGCGCATATAAATCATTGCGTATAGTTGTGATTAAATCTGGCAATGTTGGTCTTGAAAATCCACTAGACATTAATATCACTCCATAAGTTGTCAAACCTAAATTCTTCATTGCTACCATCTTTTTTGTAAATATTGATAATAGCAACTAAAACGGTTAAATCGGTTCGCGTTACTGAAACATCAATACGTGATGCCAGCCCATCATCAATCATCCATTGAACAGCCTCTTTTATATAAATTTTTGCAAAGTTCGCTGTTTGATTAGTCAATTTAGATCGAGATAATAAATAAAGCCGTGATCCAATTTTGTCATTTGCTATACTAGGGTAAGAATCGCCCCACCAACCATAGGGATGATCTGAATCATCACTGGCGTTTTTTCGTCGCCATGTGAATAAAGAAATTGTTAAAGCTCGATACAGTGGTTTTGTGTGTGATGACATTGACATCAGTTTGTCATTAACGTTTATAAACATGTTACTAACTCACAGAATAAGGAATAAAAAATGAAAAAATTATTTTTGTTAGCTTTAGTTTTATTAACAGCCTCAGCAAGCGCAGAGCAAAAAGAACTACCATTGACCGCTAAACAGTTTGATAAAGGGGTAAAAAAATACTTCAACACAATTCCACAATGTGCAGAAATGAAAGTGGATGAGTTGCGTTTAATAAATGATGGCGCAAACGGTTATCAAGAATTTAAACTAGGTAATGTTACGTTTACTGTCATATTAAAAATTAACGAAAAAGATAAATTAACCAACATACAAATAACATCTACTGGCAATGCAAAAAATGAACAAGCACGACAAGGTATGTTGTGTTCAACATATTCTGTAATGAGGATGTTACAGCCTAAACTGGCATCCAAAGACGATGCTTTAAAACAAGCGGGACATCTGTGGGTATTAGCAAAAGATGCGCCTTTTGAAATGACGTATTATTTTGACAGAATAAAGGCGCAATTTGTCCCCTTTGAACTAAACGTCTATACAAACTAACCCATTTTTTGATTTGGATTGCGTGTTACCGTGTTTGTTTCGTTATGTGTATGACCATTATAAACGGTTCTGATATCTGAAATAGTGCTAGTTTTATCCTCTATTTCCCCAGACACTTTTAATAATGGTGTATTAAATTGTGTTGCTGATGATGCGTTAACTAAAAAGTTTTTAGTATTTAACTCTATTGCATCATCAGCATTCACAATAAATCGCTTAGTTTTTACATTGATTTCATTATTGCGATTAAAAATAATGTAATCTCCTTCGTCTGTGTAAATAGCAACTTCACCTTTTTTAAGCGACTTAATACGGTAACGACGATCCCCCGCTACCAGAACAACTCCATGCGACTTATCGCCGTCTAAGAATAGCGCCACTGCTTCTGCGCCATCCAATGGTCTTGATGTGAACCCGTATGGCTCGATATGCTCGACATCACTTTTTTGTTCACCTCCCGACATTTTGATTTGCAACGTCTGGCATTTGCTTGCGCTATTACTGAATGTGATATAGCCACGAGATACAAGGTTCATTATTTTATTTAAAACTTTACGCATTAAAATACCTCGCCATCGGCTTTCTTACCTTTTTTCTTCTTGGTTTTCTTCCTATCTGGCAAATATGCTTCAACGGGTCCGACTTTTAATTCACATAACGTTCCGCGGCTGCTTAAGCTGTATTTAACTTCGGCAATAACCAGTTTTTCATTATCATAACCCAGTAGCGGATCATCAACGACAACCATTTGATTCGGTTTCCATAACGTTCCATCACCTTGCCGCCAACCTTGAACCGTGTATGTAACTTCTCTGGTTTTGCTTGCTCTCAGCACTTTTTCCATTTCACAGCGTTCTTGGCAAGTACCGTTATTCGAATCGCCAGACTGTTTAATGATTAGAGGGCGATATCTTAAGATCCCTTCATCTTTAGATGTGGATCTAACTGATGCTAGTGTTGCTTCACCAAAGTTTTCATCATCACCGACGCCTTGCCCAGAGACAAAGTAATCTGAATACCGATCTTTGATACTCTTTTCAGTATCCGCAGACAAAATATTAGCCCCTAAAACCAATGCTGTTTTTGCCTCATCTGAACCAATATCGCCAATTATTACTTGCCCTTGCTCATCATCGAATACAACTATTTGTTGCATACCCATTATTTTACTAATGACATCAAAAACAGTATCCCCTTGGTCCGCTTGAATACTAACGGAACCTGCATCACTGCCTTGATTAATAACATTCAGTTTGAATGGCTTAACCAAATCTTGAATAACTTGAATAGTTGAACTACCGCTATATTGTTTAGGCACCGCACTACAATCAACACAATCAGCCGTTTTACTTCTGCCGACAATGCCCATTGATAGCGAACCGGCGTCATACCGAATTGGCAACGCTTCAACGTAACCTGTTAAAACCACATCATCATCGATAAACAATTCGACTAAATCACCATTTTTAACATCGATTTTTGTTTCTGAATTATCGCCTGATGATGGCCATTGTCGAGTAATGGTGACATTAAAATCACGGGCTAGCCGTTCAATACCGGCCGAAATACTCACATCAGTCCAACCACCGAAGTACTTACGATTAACTTTTAAAAAAACTTTATTTTGATTCATGGTTTTGGTACTCGCAGCTCTTTAACAGGAATAAAACCAGGATGAAGAATGTTGTTGCGAATCGATATATCCTCACAACGCATAGCATTGTTATAGAGATAGTGAGCTAAAACTAAATCGGGCAATACTTCATTAGGAATATAAACGATTGTTTTCTCTATTTTAAGTAAGCGTTCATTGATATCTTGGTTAACCGCGGCCTTTAATTTTACTAGCGCAACGTATAAACCATCGTGCTCGGTTCGTGACAATTCTTTATCAAAGGATTCATTAATGGATCCTTTGATATCCAGTAAATCATCAAATGAAATTGTATTACTTTTTTCAACTGATGATGTTGATACGGAGGTGCTTGTTATGTTATTAGTTGAATGACCAGTTGGTAACGTATGCTCTCGGTCAAAAGAATGCTCTTTTTTACCTTTTGTTGATTCTAATGCTACGGGAGCAAAAGCTTGTTTTCTTTTATCTTCAACTTGTTTTGGTAGTGATGCGATTATTCGTGATGCTTCTGTTAGAGCGGTTACTCGAATAGCAGTATTAATTAAGTTTTGATTTTTCTTTCTTTTTTTAGTTGATTTGCTATCCGTTGACCAAATAGCACCGGGTAAAATGCTTTTTATAAACGATATACCGTTAAACACCTTTACCCTTGCTATCAACCCATTTATAGAATTGGAAAATTTTGTCGCACTCTTCCAAACATTTTTGATTGAATTAATAATGGATGAACCACCCGCACCGAGAATTGGCGACAGGTCACCATTTAGGATTTTAACCGCATCATTAACATATGGAGTTATCGCATTATAAGCATCAGCGATGTCATTTAAAATTGACATGGTGTCATCAAGAATACTGTGCTGTACAAAATCGGGCGCATCGATTAAGTCAAAATCTTCAAACGCATCTAATAGAGCCTGATCTACATTATCTGCATTTTCATCAACTACATCATCAGTAGCTACAGACGCATCAGGGAATATTAACTCACCAGCTTCGACAAATGAAAATGAAATAACACTCATTCGACCGTTTTCAACGGAATTGCTCACTGTTGCAGTACCCACAATATTGACATTAAGTTCACCAAGTATTGGATGGATGAGTATTCCTGCGCCTTCTTCCTCGATTGCTTCTACCAGTTTTTCAGCTTGTTCTTTGTGATCGTCACCAACCACAAAGGCCTCAATTTTATTTTTACGTGCTGAACGTCCAATATCTTCGGTATATGGTACATCTCTAAAAGGGTATTCGTGCGTTTGATTGCGCCGTCCAAACTCTGATGATGTACCGCTAACTTGAAACGGTACACCGCGAAAACTGGCCGGCAATAAATTATTTAACCAATTCATGAAGTTCATCAGTTTGCCCCTATAGCATATGGATTCCAGCCAACATCAGCTTTAGTGTTAAAACCAGATGCTTGTTTAGTTTGTTTTACAACGGTTCCTTGTGGTGCATTTTCAAACTTCACAACCAATTCACCATTGCTATTTCGATTCGTGTTACTATTTGAAAAGTTATTTAACGGCATTTGTGGTGTTTGATAATAAGGATATATAACCATTGGTTTAGTCATTTCTTTAGGTAAACTAGCTGTATCAACTGTCACTTTTACTTGCTTTTCTTTTTCACTGAAGAGATAGTTCCATGCATCTAGTAACGGCTGGATGCCAGACTTAACGTTATCCCATAGACCTTTAAAGAAATTCTGGACACTTTCCCACATTTTTGGTATAGCTTCACCAGCGGCTTTGAATCGATCAACAAATAAATCAAAAATAGGCATTACAAATGGTTTGATAAATTCCCATAGCCCAATAAAAAAATTACTGACAGCATCCCAAGCATTAACAATGAAAGACGCCGCGGTTTTGAAGCGGTCAATAAATAAATCAAAAATAGGCATTACATAAGGCTTAATTACTGCCCACAACCACTTAAAAAATTTAACAATATCATCCCAGTATGTGATAATTAATACTGCAGCAATAGCAATCCCTGTCATGATAAGCCCAATTGGGTTCATAGACATCGCAATACTCAACGCTATTGACGCTATACGCACAATTTTAAAAGCATTTGACAATGCTATTTGTGCAAATGTAAATAGTTTTGTTGCAACAGTAACGCCTTTCAATATCCCGTTGAAAATAGTAATCCCTGTTGATATCGCACCAACAATAACATTCACACCTGCACACGCAACACGAAGACCAATTAACCCCGCAACCGCCATTGCAACCATCTTCACTAGTTCAGGATTTTCTTGGATGAAATGACCGAATGAAACAACTAGCGGCTGCATTTGATTTAATAGCTCAGTAAATGCAGGTAACAGCGCATCACCTATTGATAAGCTAATATTGGTTAGCGCATTGTTAAAAAGCTGTAGTTTATTTGCTGTCGTATTTGAGCGTGATTCATATTCTTTCTGCATTGAACCAGCATATTGAGACGCATCACCTACCCGACTAAAGTTTTCCTTTAGTAATTCCATATTGTTGAGTAATGGCGATATTGCGGCAACACTTTCTTTTCCAAATAAAACCGTTAATGCAGCAGACTGCCGATCTTTAGACACTTTACCCAGGGATTTGAGCACCGACATAATTGTCCCTTCGGCATCTTTCTGCATCCCTTTCGCTATTTCATTTGATGTGAAGCCTAACTGTTGCAAGGCTTTTTGTTGTTTCGCTGTCGCTGATTTTCCTGATGTCAGCGTCAACATAAAGTTTTTAATACCTGTAGCCGCTTGATCGGTATTTGTACCCGTTGCAATAATTGTTGAACTTAATGCCGCTAATTTATCTGCACTAACCCCAGATGTTGCCGCTAGCGTCCCCATTCTCGTGACTACATCTGAAATGTCTTTTGCTTTTGCATTTTGTGTGTTACTCAATAAATTGATCTTATCCGATAAGCCAACAACTTCACTTTGAGTGAGTTTTAAAGCGGTTCGCCAAGTAGCCATTGTACTGCCTGCTTCTTCAGCTGTGGTATCGAACGCGATCCCCATTTTCACGGCATCTTCGGCAAACTGCTTTAAATCCTCTTTGGGTATACCTGCTTGCCCACCTGCGGCAACAATGGCTCCAATATCTTTCGCAGCCATCGGTAATGATAATGACATTTCACGAATATCTTGGCCCATTTGTTTAAATTGTTCAGGCGTATCAAAGTCAACGACTTTCCTAATGTCAGCCATCACTTCTTCATACGCCATCGCATCTTTCACCCCTTTAACAAACGGCGCAGAGATAGCCAAACCTGTTACAGCATCTTTTAAACCAAGTTTGCCAAAGCCTGATTTGTTCATTTTTTTTTGGAACTTTTCAAGTTTGCCTTTCATTGTATTTAATTGAGGTGACAGCTTATCAACACATGTCACCACTGCTTTTAAGTTAAAGCCTGCCATTTATGATTCCTTGCTATTTTCTATGCGATTTGCTTGTTCACATAATTCAAAAACTTCGGATAGTGAACGTTCTTCTATGATATAAAAGGGGGATAGTTGCCAGTATTTGGCGAGGTCAAAACAAAGGTTTACAAGATATTCGATTGTAATTATTTCACTGTTGCTTGTTCCTCCACTGTATTCTCCTCCTTCTCCTTTGGGCCAAAGCACATCATGATTTCACCTGTAATCATTAAAAAATCATACGGAGTGAGCTGTTCAACGGAGCTTGGTGTAACGTTACCTAACGCAACAATGTAATCGGCCACTTTTTTAGGATCACCAATCATTTGGCTATCAAATGGGAAGCCTAATTTTTTGATATCTTTGACTGTAGGCTCTTTTAATTCCAGCACATGTAACTCATTGCCGTGCGCCATAATCGGCTGTGATAATTTAATTTCTTTCATTATTGATAAAATCCTTCTTCACCGTGAAATTCGATTTCTGCTGTACCTTCTTCGGCATTGTGATTGACTTCACCTTCAACCCAGGCGTTAGACAAAACGTAAACTTTACCGTTGGCAAGTTCTACGGTAACTGTCATTGAGTTACTCGACACCAATTTGTCGATTGGAAAATCGCCCGGTACTTTAAATGTTCCTTTAATATAGGGAGCACGAAATGTTTCTTTATAATGAACGCTATTATCTAACCCCAAAATACTTTCTTTAACGTTAGTATTCATCGGGACTTCAATACCGCCCGTTAATGATAATTGGTTAGAATCAACTTTAATATAAGTTGTTCCAGCAATACGTCGTTGTGTCATTAATTTTTCTCCTCTTGATATTGCAATCTAAACTGTGCTAACACAGCAAAAACGCGTAGTTGATTAACGAGATCGGGTGGGAATAGCACATCCAATCGATTTGGATCGTTGACATTTCTTTCAACAATTAAGTTCTTTTTAAATAAATCAAAGTTTTCAACTAAGCCTAATAACTCTAATTGACGATAAGTGGCGTTGATTTCGGCTTTTGCAACTGCTGGTGTGATAATTGCCTGTCCAGCACCAAACCGAGTGCCATCATTTGCCAGTTTATGCCGTGGGTATTTCGAGGTGATAACACTACGTAATTTACGTAGTACATAAGCTAGCGTATGAAGTGTTTCACTATCTAAATAACTATTATCGACTACACCATAACTGTTACGTTGATATGTGGTGATATCTCGCTGAATTAATAAATTACCGCTAGAAACATATGCTGTCGCAATGCCATGGCTTAATAATGATTGTTGTTCTGTTAGTGTAAACTGATTGCTATCAGATGCAGGCAATGCGCCATTTAACAACCCAGTTTGTGTTGGGCGAGCCGGATCATTACGAATAAATACAGCATTACGAGCAGTTCGCATCGCAACTAATTCATCAATACCCGTTTGGATATTTTTTTCATAGCCTGCTACGGTAATATGTTGATAATTTAATTTATCACCAAATTCGACAAGCTCAGATAAATCACCTCTTTTAGCCGTATAAGCATGTCCATATAATTGGCGCGCATAGCTCCATCTACCCGTAGTATCATCCATTTCATGATTAAATGTTGCCAAAGATGATAAGTCATTAAATGGGAATGCGATAAAATCAAGGAGTTTGTCACCCATGGCAGCAATAACCGGCGTTAAATCTGGAGTTCCAGTTCCACCATGCATTTGAGTGATAACAATATTTAAACCGTCTGGGGTTTCTTCTCCACCGATTGTGCCATAGTAGTTAAAGCACAAAGGAATGTCATTGCCACTCAACCCTTTGTTTTTAGCTGTTAGCGTTATTGTGCTATTCGTCACGGTTGCGGTAACAGGTAAATCAAGATGAGTATTAATCGCATTATGTAATCCGTTTGCTATGGTTTCTGCAGTATCAGAGACGGTTACTCGTGATTGAATTTTACTGTTGCCGATATAGAGACTTAATGTGCCTGTTTCTTCTGCTATACCTGATATTTGGATAGTACCCGACGCATTCGAGCCTGCTGTGGGTTCATCTACAGCGATGACAAAAAGCTCACCAAAATTATCAATATTGCGATAGGCTTCAACCATTCTAGATAATTGACTGCCTCGTCCTGCGAGTTTTTTAGCGTGATCTGCTGTTGGTATAATAATGAGCTTATTACGCTCAATTGGACTTTCAGCCAATGGATACGCAATGATTAATGAAGCACCACTATCTTGAATTGTATTGGCCGCTGATGAATCCACTTCCGCATAGAATAGCGGCACTTTTATATTGCTAGGAATGTTGTTAAAACTAATTGTCATTTTTAGCTACCTTTTTTTCTTGTTTTACTTTGATGTTTGTGACTTCTTCAACATCATTATTTGTTAGTCGTCTAGCCCAGTATTGGTTAAACTCAACATTACGACCGTCTGGTGGTAAATAATCCCCGCTATTGGGGTCATATACCTGCTTGCCACTCACTGGTCTAATTATCATTATTGCCCTCATAGATATTATTGTGTTCAAAATTAACGGTTACATGCGAATCCTGTTCATTAACAGTCCCTGCTAAAGTATCAAAGTCGCCGATGTTTAACGGGTTGTACTGCGGAGGTTCGGTAATATCTGGTTTGTTTGGATCGGGTTGCCAGTCAGGATCAGGAATTGGGTTATCAATAGCGTTTAAATCAAAATATTGTCGAGTATCTTCAAACCCTACTTCACGCACTGCGCTAAAATTAAATTGATAAAAAATTCTCCCTCGATCTAAATCGAGTAAATCACCACCATCATATTGAATGGGATAATGCGCAGGTGAAGGTTCATAGCCGAGCAATGCTCGCCAAAGTTCGGTTTTTATATTTTCGACAATGTCGTATGCTTCGTGTTGTCCTCGCTCATCAAGAGGCTTTAATACAACAATAACCCCAAATCCCTCTGTCACATTTTGCCAATAATCCGTTTGTGACTTGTTATCTTCTGCTCTATCATCAAGAGGAACCACATAGGCTGCTGGCAATTTCAAGAATGTCGTATCTTTGATAGCTGAAAATTCAGCAGCACCCCCAACGCGACCTTCAAAGCTAGGACTAAAATGGCGCAATGTGTGGACGATATGTGATAATTTCATTGTTTAACCTTCTTCATTGAGTTGACTAGCTCTTTAGCTAACGTGTATTTACTCCAAGACGATTCTTTATTTAACGCATCAATCATAAAGTTTGCTCGAGGAGCAATACGCCAAGGCGTTCCGCCTGAAGCTCCTTTCTTATGTCTTTTCCCTCGTTTGGCATTACGCCTAACGCCATAAAATAAAAATGCTGGATAATACGGACCCATTAGCTTTTCCATATTGTTTCCGCCTTTAACATTCGGCATCACAATAACCATGAGTCCTGGTCGCCGTGATGTAGGACGAGGCACTTTATAACCGATAGAACGACTCAACTTACCACTTCGATATCCCGGATATTCACCACTTTTGGAAACCTGTTTTTTACTGACTAATGCGCGTGATGTTGCTTGAATTTTTCTACCGATTTTGACGAAGGTTTTACGCAATTTTTTTCGGTCAAGTTCAGCCACTTCGGTTAATTTAAAATCAACATGAACGTTGTAATCATTCATTTAGTGCAAACTCCTCACATTCAAGTAAAAGATATTTTTTTAACTGATCTAACCAACGACATCGTTTAATTCGATAAACTGAACCGTTCCAAACAATTTCATAATCAACAGATATTGGCATCCCGTCGTTGGCAATTATTTCGAAATAATGAGTGATTACATTCTCGGTCTGAATTGAATTAAAATAGGTTGCAGAGTTCGGTTGTTTGACTTTAGCCCATTTGTAAAAACCTTTTGAGTATTCAGGATCTACATCACTAAAACCAACAGGAATATCAAACCTTCGGCGAATCAATATTTTTTGATTTCGTTTGCCTGCCGCTCTAATCATATTGGTATATACCTGTAAGAGTTTAATAAGGCATTGAAGCCAAGAGGAATAGAATATAACTGTTCGTTAGCAACATCTTCACGTTGTTGATACCAATACCCCACAGCCAACAAAATTGCAATTTTTACATCTGGTTCAACTAACATGGCTGATGGACATGCGTCAGCCGGTATTTCATCCTCATAAAATATACGGTTGGTGTAATTCTGTGCTCTACTAATTGCGGCCTTTAAATATATATTTAATAAATTGTCTTCATCATCATTATCAATTCGACATTGGTTTTTGATTTCATCTAGCGTTGGAAATTTATAAGTTATGGTAGACATAAAAACCTCTAAGCCCTTTATTTAATAAAGGGCCTTGTCATTTCAGTTAAGATTTTGCTGAACGTGATTGAACTGCTGGCATAGTTAACACTTTAATAGCATTGCTATCATTCAACATAGAGCCAACACGTTTGGTTGTATAGAATCCAACAAATGGCTTCTTAGTGTATGGGTCTCGTAACATACGAATACCAATGCGATCAAAGATATAAAAGCCACGTTTGAAGTTACCAAATGCGATTGGTGCTTTGCCTGAGCTGTCGCCGATATCAGGCATTTGCTCATTTTCAGCGACAGCAAAACCCGATAATAATGATGGTTGGCCAACTTGTAAGCCTGGTTGCCAGATGTAATTACCATTAGAATCTTTTAGTAAACGAACCGCTAACAATGATTGATTGTTCATCATAAATTTAGCACCTGAACGATAGACCTTACGCAGTGTGTAAGTTAACTTCACGATATCATCAGTTGTTAAATTCGCCGCACCTGCTACAACGTTTTGTAATTTACCCCAGTCACGATCTTTATCTGCTTGCGCTGTAGTTTCGTAAGCTAAAAAGCCTTTCGGTTTTTTATTTCCGTCACCGAGTGTAAATGCCTCTTCTTCTTTTTCTGCAAACTCTTGAGAAAGCTCATTCACAATAAAAGATTCAACATTAAAAAAGGCATCATCAAGCATGGTTTGCGTAGCGTACGGATTACCGTAAATTTCACCCCAGACAGGAGAAATAACACCGAGCTTTGGCGTACCGGTTTCTGTTCGCTCATCGGTTTCACCGACCCAACCACTAGCAATACCACCTTTATTGGTTAGTTTTTTCCAGTCTGGTGTACCTACTGTCATTACCGTACATTCTTGGCGCATCACAACTTCATCACGCAATGCGGCTAAAATATCAGTATTTAGTTCTTCTGGTACTGCAAAGCCACCGTCAGCATCCGTACCCGTTTGCATTGCTTTTCGTTCCAGTTCGGCTAATCCTTGTTCGTCACCTTTGCGGATGAACATGGCAAACGCTTCTTTATGTGCTGAGGCTTGTTGGTTACCGCCTGCAGGGCGTTTAACTTCTTTTAATTCGTTTTCTAGCGCAGTTTTTATATTATCTAATTCTGATAATTTTGCGTTCTGAGATTCTACTTTCCCTGCCAATGCTGCTTTTTCTTGTTCAATTGCATCTAGTCGTTTGTCATTAGTTGCTTTGAATTGTTCAAATTGATCTTTAATTTCTTGCGCGACAAGTTCAACATCTTTTTGATCTGCTGCCATAATATATAATCTCCTAATTAAAAATGGATTTTAAAATGTTTAATGCGTTTTCTTCGCTATTACTAACGTCTCGCTGTTTTAGTGAAGAGTATCCCTCAGACATAAACGCCTTTGCCTGAGTTCTGGAGAGTCCAACGTCACGCAGTACTCTTTCTATTTCTTTCGGCGGCGGTATATCCCCACTTTCGAAAATACTTTTTACGTTATCAATCCTTGCTTCATCGTTGGCAGGGAACGTGACAACGGAAACCTCCCAAAGGTCAATATCCTTTAAAATGAATGCGGATTTTTCCTTGTCATAATCATAATCGTTTAATATGTAGCCAATTGATAACCCAGATAATGATTTTGCCTTCATATGAGCATGTGCTCGTTTTGCGAGTGGGTCATCATCAATTAACAACTGCCCCTCAAGGTATAATCCGTTATCGTCCTCAACCATTTTTGTGTAATAGCCGATAGGTTCGTCCATCTTGTGTTGCCAAAGGAGTGCAGGTAAACGTCCTTTTTCTTTCCACTTATTAAGCGAATTCGCAAAAGCGCCTTTAATCACAATATCGGAATAGCTATCTTTTACGCCGAACACCGAGCCGTAGCCCGTAAACGCACCTGTATCACTGATTGACTTAATTTCAAAGGGTATATCAAGTCTCTTTTTGTTTAGCATTTTTGTTATTATCCTGTGGTTTAGTAGTCATATTCATTGGGGTTAGATAGATGTCACCACCCTCTCTTGGGTTACGCTCTTCCAAATCTCGGCACTCATTCGGTGACAAAATGCCCCAGTTAATACCTGTGGCGTACGATTCATAACGTGATTTCATATCGCCACGCAATAAAGCTCCTACATTGAATTTGGCATAAAACTGCCCTCGCTTTTCTTTATTAACCAGACCAACATTTATGCGCTGTTCAATACGTGTTAGATACGGTACTAATGAGTAGTTAACAAATCCCATACCTAGATTTTCAATATTATTAAATGTAGCCCTATCGGTGTTTTGCACCATGTGCATCGGCACTCGAAATATTCGGCATATTTCCTCTAATTGAAATTTACGTGTTTCTAGAAATTGGGCATCTTCGGCAGACATACTAATGTTATTCCACTTAAGCCCCATTTCTAAGATCATCGGCTTATGTGCATTTGATAAACCTTGATGACGCTCTTGAAAATTGTCTTTTAAGCGTTTGTACGCTTCATCCGTTAATACTTGGTCAGTTTGTAATACGCCGCTTGATACCGCGCCATTACTAAACAGTCTAGAGCCGTGTTCTTCCGTTGCTAAACCTAGCCCGATAGCGTGCCGTGCATAACTAATTGGGCTAAGCCCGATTAAAGAATCCATTGAGAATGTGCGTACATGCCAAATTTCCTCTTGGGATAAAACATCACAAGATCCGTCGGGGAATGTGACTTGATAAACAGGCTCCCATTTCTCATTAAGCTTGGGCTGTACGCTACCGGGCAAGAGAGGGAGTAACTCAACGACCTCACCGAATACCTTAACTTTGTAAGCGTAAAAGTTACCTCGCAAACAAAGGCAACCGATTAGATACTCCCAAAACTCCTGCGGTGTCATATAGTTATTTGGCGCAACGTACAAAAGCGAGTACAGTTTTTCTTTAGGTGCTTTCTTTCGCCCTTTATCGGTCGCTTGATATAAAAAACAAGGTAACATTCCAACTGATTCTGTTAATACCCTCACGCAACCGAACACCGCTGTTAGCTGCATAGCTAGGGCTGGGCTAACTCTGCGACCCGCGTAAGTATCTAGTGAAAAGCCGATGTAATCGGATACCTCTTGAGAGGTGGTAACGCCATGCGATTTACGTTTAAATAAATTAAAAATATTCATTATAAGGACCGTATTCCTACGTTTAATATGTGGTCAGATAGGTTATTTGTTTGTTCATACGTTGCATCAGCGCACCCCCTAGCCATAGCTAGGGATACAACGCCATCAATTCGTCCTGAGCTTTTCTTTTTCGCAAAGACTTTATTTTCCTTGTTATCAGATTCAAGCACAGCGCTAGCCGCATTCCATCGCAAGCATGGATTAAATTTAATCGTGATATTGTTTTCCGTGATATCTTTTTCTAATAGTTCAATGGAGTGAGGCATCCATAAACCGCTTTCTTGAGACTTAAAAAAACCTTGTCCGTGCGGAGTCATTTCAATATCAATGGATTCATTATCAAGCGACTTTTGAAAGTATTTAATTCTGTATGGATCGAACGCCAATCTAATAATGTTAAACTTTGCTTTTAGCTCACCGAGGCGCTTTGCAACATAATCGTAGTCAACAACACGTCCGGGAGTCGCAAATAAATGACCTTGCTTTACCCATACATCATAAGGAACGTGGTCGGACTTTGACCTGTCTAATAACGTTTCTTGCGGTGTCCAAAACTCGGTAAATGCTGTTTTATATTTAGGGAAGTAAAGGGAGAGAGCCGTTAAATCGCGAGTACCAGATAAATCCAACCCGCCGTAACACTCCTCTCCAACAAATTCTTCTATATTAAAATCTTGCTCGTTAGCCATCCAAATGTCAGCTGCAAGCCACGGGTTATCCGCCTCTACCCATTGACAAAAGTTAAGGCGTCTGACAATGGATTCTTTGGCCGGCATCCCTTTTGCTTGTGTGACTTGTTCGCATAAATACTTATGTGTAAATGTGTGACCTAGTGACGGATTGGCTTTTGGCCAGCAAGATTCATCAGTAAGCGGATCGTCCCCTTCATCCAATGAGCAAATAAAAGAAAAAAAGGCGTCATCAGTTAATGTTTGTTCCGCTACTTTTCGACCGTACTCATGATACTCATAGCAAACGCTTGTTTTGTTATGTCCCGAGTTAGTTATCATTAATATAATGGCTTGGGTACGCCCTTTTGTACCCGCTCTCATCATCTCAACAACTTCATTCGATTTGTGTTCATGTATTTCGTCAATTAATACGCAATGAGGTCGTGGACCCGATTGTCCGTTATCTGATGATATTGGGCGGAAAAAAGCACCTTTTTGTAAGTAAGCTAAATTCCAAACATTTTGCCCCGTGCCTGATTTTCTTATTCGCTCGGATAACGCTGGGGACTGATCAACCATAGCAACAGCATCACGAAATAATATCATTGCTTGGTCTTTCTTTGTTGCCGCTGCGTAGACTTCTGCTCTCGGCTCGTTATCTGCCATTAAACAATAAAGCCCTATCCCTGCGGCTAACGGCGATTTACCCGAACCTTTACCTGATTCAATATAGACCATGCGAAAGCGGCGATAACCGTCTAATGTTTTCCAACCAAATATTGAGCCGACAATAAAACATTGCCACGGTAGTAGTGTGAAAGGCTTCCCTTCGTGCTCACCACCATTTAGCTTAAGTACTTTCTCAAAGAATGCAGTAGCACGATCAGCAGATTCGATATCCCATATTAACCCTTTTTCTTTTGCATTTTTTAAATCATCTAAATGCCTTTTACATGAGTTTCGAATATCAGGACCGGCTAAGATTTTTCCTGATGTCACATCAATGGCGTATTGAGTCGCTTTATCAACCAAAGAATTGGTCGAGTTCGTTTGCTTCCTCTTTACCATTTACTTTCACCTTTGATCTAGATGCTTGTGTCAAACCGTATTCAATCATCCAAGCACGTAATCGCCTATCAGCATCTGCGCGTTGAGCTACCGCAGGATTAGATTTTAAAACTAACTCCCCTTGAGTGTTAACTACTTGCTGTACTTGACCGTGCTCTTCGATTACCTTGTCACATTCTAAAATTTCTATATAACATTTTGTTAAACGTTCAATTGCGATCCCGTCAACAACAGTCAATAAACCCATGTCATTGAGCATGTCACATAACCAAAGGTAGATATCTTTAGCTTGTTCGTTGAAGTGCTGAGGAATATCGGGATAGCCTTCTTTGGGTTTAGGCTCTTTACTATTTAACGGTCGTTTACCGGGATTGCCTGTCACCAATTTAAAAGGCGTTGGTGTTGGTCTGCGACCTGCCATAATTACTCCAAAAAAAAGGTTTCAATTCGCGGTTTTGCATAAAAAGGAGGGTGGGCGGTTTGGAAGACCAAAAGTTGTAGAAATTTACCACCCCCTCCCACTTATTTATGGGTTTCCATCAAATTATTATAAATTAATAATTTACTTTTTATTATCAACCCAATGCCCACCATACGGCATACCGTTCACATCGCATCCTATCTCTGTACCATTATTCTCAATACGTTGTTTAGTGCTTGAGTGATGAGTGCTACATAAACCCTGATAGTTTGATGAATCCCAAAACAGTTTCTGGGCTTTCTTTATCTTGATTGGGTCTTTAGATATTAATGCTTGTTCGAGTTTGTGAGGAATAATGTGGTCTACTGCTGTTGCTGGTTCATATCTACCTTGCTTTAAGCACATAACGCAAAACGGGTTACGCTGTAGATATGTTAATCGGGCTTTCCGCCATCTAGTGTTGTTGTATACGTTTATCATGTGTTAAATCTAATATTTATTTTTTTGCTTGAATACATATTCTCATGTCAACATCTACAATTGTTATTTGTGAAGCGAATCACAAATAAAATTTATTTTTTATAATCCTAGTTTAAATTATCACCACAGATAACATTTAATATTATGAAACGTTTCACAAGTAGACGGTTCATTAATAAAATTAACATAAAGGAGAAAATTATGAGTAAATCCGATAGGATATTTATTGATTCAACATCCAATAATAGAGATCATGAATTGGAAACAATACTAAAACATTTTAGCCTTAGCACATCAGCAGAGAATAAAAAGAAACTAGAAAAAGATCTTGAGCGCTTTAGAGAGTTCAAAGGCGCAAACATTAAAAGGGATGATTTTTACAAATTCTTTGAAAAAGCTCAATATGTTTACGATAAAGCTAGCCCATATAATAAAATTAACAAACTGTAAAATCATTAATGTGTGTTTAGCCACCAGTTAAGCGCACATTATTAATCTCTCTTATCGCCCTTTTATCACCATTACGCTTCTTGATAATACCTATTTCGACGCAACCTCAATTGTTTTCGCAATTCAATCATTGAGAGATTTTTTTGCTCAATGCTTAACTTTAGCTTTTCTTTTAAATCATCATCATTGTTATACATGAGTGTGTATTTTGTTTTTTCTTTATCCAAGATTGAATAAATATACACATCATACAATTTCTTGCCAGCCGGCACTTTTGGATCGTCGCATTGTCTTGCGCTCTCTGTATAGCAAATAATTTTGTAAAACTCACGAGACAAGAACAATGATTTATATATTTCGTATACGCCATTTTCTTGCACTCTCTCGCTTGGTGGGCCGTACGATGAATAACCGGCAAAAGCTACTTTTCTGCCAGTTACTGTTATGAGATTTAATTCAAGCATTTTATTTCCCGTTGTCGATTAGATTTATCGCCCTTTTATCGCTATTACACTGCCTCAACTCGTTCAATAATTCAGTGTACAGAACTGGACATTGTCCCCAAGTGATTCGCTTATCAATATAAGGCTCGTTATTTGGCTGTGTTAGTGATGCAGGAATATTGCATTGATAAACGTACTCAGTTTTTACCGCTCCGCATCCAGTCAGAAATATTGCTGGGCATAAAATCATTAGCACATTGATTATTTTTAAGCGCATCTTTTATTTGCTCTTGAAGTTGTTTAATTGACATAGCGTCTTGAGCTTTTTCTTGCTCTCGTTGCGCTATGATTTGATTGTTTTTAGCGATGTTCTGCTCTAACTGTTCGATTTCTTTAGATAGTTCAGCTTTATCTTTTTGTAGCTGTTTCTTCTCTTGATAATTGTTGTAACCGAAATAGACAGTAAAGGCAAAGCCGATAATGATTAATGCTATGCTTGCTATGTTTACTTTAGACAATTTGAACATGATGAATCACTCAACAATAACGATACAAATAAAAACCAACCCCAGCCATCAATACTCTTGACTGCCATTATTGATGCGATAACGAAGCATAAGATAGACATAACGCCTTCTCCTTTTCTCGTCTGATTACTAAGCCATTCAAAACCTTACCGCCTGCTTTATTCCATCTTGGAAACTCATTACAAGCCGCTTTATAATCGCCATTGTTCAGATGTTTATACATTGTTGATGTTCTCATTTTTGAACATCCAACATTAAAAGTAATTGACGTTACAGCATCAAAAACGGGTTGAGGCAAATGAAAACCATTAGCGTAGCGATTAACGCACATTTCTGCTGTTTTGATATCACCAACCCAACGCTGAGCTATTACCTCGTCTGAATAGACCTTTTGTTGAATGTTACCCGTTGAGCCGATACCTACTGTTAATACATTAGCAGGACAATAGTATGGCTCTCGTACGCATGATTCAGCGTTACCGATTATTTCAAGCCCTGCTTTGCTCGTTCTGATTTCATCTGAGTAATTAGCAATAACAATACCGATGATTACTGAAACACTACAAATCGCACTCGTCGCTATTCTTGTTGTGTTTTTCATAGTATTGCTCTCTCAAGTTCTTTTTGTGATAGAAATCTCGGCGTTTATATACCCAGTTAATAATAAACGTCGCTATTGATAAAATAATACCAACCACAATAGCAATATCGTTCAAGCTGAGCGCACCAAATAGAGTGCATATAGCTCCCCAGAAATACGAAATCGGTGAAGTGTATTTTTCCATGATGAATATTCTTGTTAGTTAATGATGTGACAGCGTACTAGCTAAATGTTAGTTATGCGTGTGTCTAGCTTTGCTGTCGATTCGATGTTGAGTGAATTACTCAAAATTTGGACATAAAAAAACCGCAATTAAGCGGCTTCATTTAATAATTTTATTCGGTAATAAATATATAAAAATTTAGTATTTTTATATAAATAGTGTTGACTTTCATTATAGGTTAACCTATAATAATAACCATCAAGTAAGGAACTTGATAAGGTAAACCCCCGACCTAAGACGAGGGCTTAAGGAGAAGAAAAATGAAGTTCAAAATACTCATTTTAATTCTGCTACTTTTGATAAGCTCCCCAGCATTCTAAAGTAGTTCAAAGGAGAGGGAAACCTCTCCGATGACCTTAAATATATCAATTGACACTTAATAAATCAAGGTGATTTTATGGCAAAATCAATAACAGAAATTCAAGCAAAAAGTGACCAAAAACGAGGTGTTAAAGTAAAAGGCTTCAAACTACACATTGATGATATAGCATTAATTGAACAGGCAAGTAAAAGCTTAGATGTACCACAAGCTCAACTTATTGTTGATGCTGTTAAATTCTATCTTGATAACAAAAAAGCCTCTTAATTGAGGCTATTCATAATAGGTAATAAAAAAGCCCTGTTATCTCTAACAAGGCTTATATCCAACTATTCGCGTCGAATATAACACATTTATATCATGCGCCACATATAATTTCAAGCATTTTTTACGATTTTTCTTCCAAAAAGTAATAAGCTCGATAAAATCTTGTTTTAAGGTAATCTAAACACCAATTAACTCTATTTCTTGCTTGATAGTTAGTTAGTCTATAATCTGTTATTTTCTCGAGATAATTAGCTATATCTGACATAGCGTGACCATAAACATAATAGCTAACCGCAATTTTGATAATAGGGTTGTTTCTGCCGAATGTTTCAACTAAAAGCTTTTCCACTTTTAAGGCTTCATCATCAGCCAATTGTTCGGCGTTGCGGTGTCTTAATGAAGCAATAATATCACTAGCTTTTTCGAATAACTCTTGCCCCTTATATCCTTGGCTATATAAACTATCAATAATATCAACTAACGCAGTATTGCTAATATCGGATGATGATAGCATCATTTTAGCAATCACATTATCATTACTTTCTTTTATATCTTGATATGCCCACACTCCCCAACCTGTAAGAATATTTTCAATAAACAATCGTTGGTAAGCTGTCAGTGACATACTAGTACCAAGTTGCTTTTTATTCTTCAATTGTGCCAATACATGGTATGCACTCTCGTTTTTTAACGCATCTTCATTCAGATTTTTGATAAACCTTGCAACCGCTTTTATTGCCGCTCGTTCACTGGTATAACGTCCCAAATTGTAGTGTTGCCGATTACGATAAACAATAGCAACCCATTTATTATCTGATGCTGAATAATGCACGCCCTCTGATAATGTTATCTTAGGTATCTTCCTTTCAATTGAACGAACTTCTTCAAGATTATCAAAGCGATTATCTGCAATATTATCATTTTTATGCTGGATTTTACGTTTTGGCCATTCGCCAGTAACTAAAAACCACGCAAGACGTTCTGCAGAGTATTTACGGCTATTTACAACAATAAATAACCGCCCTTGCTTGTCATGTATACCTTTAACATGGATACCCTCTTTATAAGCAGACGTAAAAATACCTGTGTTCTGGTCATAATGCACAGCATCTTTTAAAATTTGATGTCGCTTATTAGCTCCAATACTTCTATTCAATTGAAGTTCTCTAATCATTACTTGCCTCAATCTGCGCATAAATGTTTTTTATTCTCAAAAATCAACTTAAATTGATTAACTTTCGCAATATCTTCTTTCACACTATCTTCTCCGCTGCTCAAGCGAAGGCAATATTTCATGGCATTACCGAAGCAAAACCCTTTGAATTGTTCAGTAGTCATAGTACTTGCAATAAATTCGATAATTTTATTATCGCGAGAGCTTTTTATATTGTTATTTACAACAAAATCCTTACTATTTTTTTCTAATTCAGCCCGTGCTAGCCATGCAATTAATGCAGAACTAATAAAATCAACATCTTGCGTTAAAATTTTTTGAACAAACTCATTTTTCTTGTAATCTTCGATCCCCGTTGGAATTGGAGTAATTACATGTTTTTTAAATCTTTCTACTTCTTTTTCTAACTCTTGCCGTGTTAATTTAGTCATTTGTTGATTCCTCTGCGCAACTATCACAATATATAAAATGACCTAATAAAGTTAAGGTTAAATGCCTAACTGTCATCATCCCAAAACAAGTTATTTCCTCTGATGTAACCTCTTGTAACAGACCGTCTTCAACTAATTTTTTGGCTAGCTTTGATTCGCTTTGAAAATAGGTTCCTTTTAATCCTGCCATAAATGCTTTTTCTAATATTTTTAATTCTGCTTTAGTCACCACGTTTCACTACCTCGCCCCAAAAATAACGCAATCACAATGACAGCAACTAAAAACTTGGTGACTGAATAGAATTCTTTGATATATTTTTTATGCTTTGCATTTGTTATTTTATAAGTCACGCCTACTCCCCTTTTTTCTCTTTTAAACTCGCCCATTCATAAAC
The DNA here is from genome assembly GCF_013344985.1 of Gilliamella sp. ESL0254. Classification (NCBI taxonomy): domain Bacteria; kingdom Pseudomonadati; phylum Pseudomonadota; class Gammaproteobacteria; order Orbales; family Orbaceae; genus Gilliamella; species Gilliamella sp. ESL0254. The sequence goes on along the minus strand of NZ_JAAEDU010000001.1, from coordinate 526,544 downwards.
TTTTAGCCCCTGGATCAGCACATTATTAAAATCACCTTTTTCTGGCCATCTAATCGTTACCTTTTCAACATCGTTATGTATTGATAAAAGGTTATTCTTAGCGCACTTAAATGCGGCTGATTGTCCTGTTAAATTCCAATCAGTATCAGCAAAAATCATCAGATGCTTAACGCCAAGTGGCGCCATAAATTTTTCTAAAAATGCCGCATTGATAGTAGACCATGTATTACATTTATAAATTTGATAGCATGACAAAGCTGTTTCTATCCCCTCAGCAATGCCAAGCGTTGACGAAACGGGAAATAATCGAATCGCTACCGACTTTGCATAAGTCAGATAATTTTCATCTTGTAAGCTATTTAGCTTCTTAGGTGTGGTAATATTTGCTTTACTGTCTCCATTTAATAACGTACGATGCAGATAACACAGGTTTCCGTTAAGATCCGTTGCTAATGCATAAATAGCACTTAATGCAGTATTTCCCTTTCCCTCGCTTGGTGAATACTTTATATTGCATACATTAGCAGGTAGCGTAATATGGCGATTATTGAGGTATTTTTCTGCCTGAGTTCCTTTTAGTGATTCAAGATTATTAAATTTCTTAATAACCCTGTTCCTAAGCTCATTTATATTGCTTTTTAACTGTTTAGGTTGATTATTATTAGTGTATGAATTGCCGATCAGCAGATCGATTTCTTTCGCTAACGTTCTAAAATCTTTTCGCTGTGTTGTTTGCAATAGCTTCCAAATATCACCATTGCCACAACTACAAATCCAAGTCCCCTTATTATCTCTGTTATCCATGCGGTAATGATTTTTCTTACCGCACATAGGGCATTCACCACGATAATGCTTACCTCCAGTGATTGGAGGCAAATTATAATGCGCTAAAACAGCAGGAATGTGATACTTGATTGCGTCCACAGTTCTCATACTTGACCGCCTAATAATACTTCATCAGTTGCTAACGATAAGTCTTGCTGTATTTTTTGTGTTGATACTCCACGGCTTTTAGCGTATGCAATTTGTTTACTTAAAATAAAATTTCTCACCTCAGGACCAATTTCTTTTAAGCAATAATTCAACTTTCTTGGCCACACACCAAACTTGCTTCGGTAAACATGAGCGCACCATCCATCGCTTAATGATTTATTTTTAGTTTGTGCTACTTGATGCTGATAAAACAAAATTTGAGACCACCAAGATTGCTTTTCTGATTGGCTATACTCAGTACGCTTACCTTTGTTGATTTTTTGAATGTTACGGGTTTCGTCTGTTTCAACATCTTCATTAGCTAATGGCTCATAACCGCATTTAGGGCATGTATAAACACCAATCAGCTTCATAAATTTACAAGACGGGCATTCCTTTGGCTTTTTCTCGGTAGTTTGGCGTTCTTGGATTTTATTTTCCTTCATACCATCATCCTTTGACGGTAATTTGTCATACTCAATATCATCAGGAAAACCTAAACGGTGAACCGTTCCGCTGTGGTCAAAAATAACGCACTTGTCTTTTCCCTCCGCTGTCCTAAGTCCCCTACCAATACACTGAACCCATCTGATTTCTGACTTCGTTGGACGGGCATAAATAACACATCGAACATCACTATCAAAACCAGCAACAAGTACACCAACATTGACAAGGATTTTAGTAATGCCCAACTCAAACCGTTCAATAATTAATTTACGCTCATCTTGTGGAGTGCTAGCCGTCATAACCTCCGCGTTGATCCCCGATTTTTTAAACTGGATAGTGACATAATTTGCGTGCTTAACATTGACGCAAAAGCAAACTGTTGGTAAGTCATTGCCGTTTTCTAGCCAGTTTTGTACTAAATCACCCACCAAATCAGCGCCGCACATAATTTCGCCTAGTTCATCTTCGTTGTAATCATTTCCCATTGCTGTGTTATGAGATTTAACACCTTTTAAGTTGGGTTTAGTTGGTGCATAGAATTCATAAGGGCTTAACTCGCCAAGTTGTATTAACTCTTTCATACTGGTTGGCTTTATGAGTTTTTCGTAATATTGCCCTAGGAATGTTGCAAAAGGTGTTCCTGATAACCCGATAACCTTTGCTGATGTTTCTTTGATGTATGCCAGTAACTTTTTACGTTTTAAATGAGCTTCATCAATGATAATCAGATCGACATCAGCAGGGAGTTCACGGCGAATCAAAGTATCGGCACTGGCTATCTGAATCGGCTTTCTTGGGTCATATAGTTCGTGCTTTTGCCAAATCACAGAAATAAGATTTTCATCAATCCCATATTGAACAAAACGAGCCATTGTTTGTTCAATCAAAACCGTGTACGGAGCAATAAATAACACGCGCATATTGTTATTAATAAAACCATCAGTAATGAATGCGGCAAGCCCAGTTTTACCGCTCCCTGTGGGGCTACTAACCATGAATGTGCGGTGTTCCTTCCAGTTTTGACGAAGTTCAACAAGTCCCTTTTTTTGAGCGTGATTTGGAGTGATATTAAGCATGATTACCTTCTCGCTGAAACCACATCAATGCCTAACGTTTTGTGCTGAGATAAAAAACTATTTCTCAACAAAATAAAACCTTGCTCACCATGTTCACCTAGTGACTGAATACGCTCCAGTGAGCGAATACGAGGGTTTTTGTTATCAAGTTCAATCCAGCAAGACTTACCACTCTTACTTACCTTGAGGTTGATCTTTGCATTTTCCAAGAAAGGATGCTTCGCCTCCTTCTCAACCACATAACCATTTAGGTTCAACTTAGCAATCAATGCCGACATAAAAAACCGCTTATCCGATACCGTCGTCTTGTCAAACTGCTTGGATAGTATTGCTATAATCTCAGCTTTCATTCATGCCCCTATATATAATAATTAAGATCTATATAAATAATTCTTTCTTTGGAATAGTAATAAAATATATATACTCAGTAGTATTATTAAACTACCAAGCACCCCCGCCCTTACCCATCAAAAGCCGCTTCTCTCTCTTGATAAGTACCTCAAAAAACATGTTGAGGATTTTCGTTACAGCGTAACTATTGGCGGCTCACAGACCTGACAACTCATTACACTTGAATAACGTTTTACATATTTACGAAGCCTTGTATTGGCTTCTCTACGAGCTTTATTCTCCTTTTTGTGTGCTATTGGCTCTTTGTCATATTCGGCTATAAATACATCTGCATATAACGCAGATACCCTTTTCCTAACTCGCTGCGGTAACTTAGATAGCATTTCAGCGATCCACTTTTCATCATCCTTGCAATAAGTTTCGGGTAAACAATAGATTGATGTATTCATTCAATCATTCCGGTGGAAATAGCTCAGGCAAATCAGGGCGCAACTCACACGCTTTAACTACACCATTTGTTGCTTTAACAATTAACGGTACATAGTCAGCTTTAACTTTTTGCTTGTTATGCAACCATTTCCAAACATTTGGCTGAGTTGTTCCTGTGATTTCTCCTAATTTTTTTTGCCCACCAAGAATTTCAATTGCTAACTGAATACTTCTGTTTTTATTCATCAATATTCCTAAAGTTATATAGTTAACATCAAATGATAACCAAATATAACTTAAATAATAACTCAAATCAATAACTTTTGTGTTGTCTTTAAATAACTATAGTTATATGATGTATTTAATAAATCATATTCATTAAATAGGGTCTGAAATGGAGCAAAATAACTTTAACGAGCGTGTTAAATTGGCGTTTAAGATGTCAGGGTTATCGCAACACCAATTGGCTGAAAAAGTGGGAGTTAGCCAACCGGCAATTCAAAAGATACTATCAGGGAGATCTAATTCATCTAGGAAATTAGTTGAAATCGCTAATGCTCTAAACGTAGATCTGTTTTGGTTAACCACCGGATCGGGAGAAATGAAAAAAAATAACATAAATTCTAATGCAACAATACTTGGAGCTATAGATGATTGGGATAATGATACACCACTTGATGAAGATGAGGTAGAAGTGCCATTTTACAAGGATGTACGTTTAGCTGCTGGTAATGGATTTGCTGATGATATTGAAGACTACAATGGTTGCAAGCTTAGATTATCCAAATCAACAATGAGAAGATATGGAATTGATAAAAATTGTACTGTTTGCTTAACCGTTTATGGAGACAGTATGGAGCCAGTTTTTAGAGATGGAGCAACAGTTGCAATTGATCGGGCTGATAGGAATATCAGAGATGGGAAAATATATGCAATCAACCATGATGGTTTATTAAGAATAAAAATTTTGGAAAAATTACCCGGCAATCAGATTAAAATTAAAAGTTACAACGCTGGCTATGATGATGAAATAGTATCTCAAGATGAAATAACTATCTTGGGACGTGTTTGGTGGCAGTCATCTATTATTGATTAATAAGTAATTCACAACAACAAAAAACCGCTTCGGCGGTTTTTTTGTGTCCTATTTATATCCAAATCAAATAAGCTTAATACAAGCTATTTCATTATAAACACAATATTAGACCCAAAATTAAAACCTTTTAATCAAATAGTTTTAACTGTCTATAAAAAAATATAACTATTTATAACTTAACTGTTGACTAAATTTATAACTATAGTTATTATTGGTTTTAAGAGATCTTTTTAGATCCTTTAGTAAGTTATCAGTGAGATAACAAAATTTAACATCAATAGGAGCTAATAATGAATATTTATCTATTAAATCACGACTCACGGGAAAAAATAGAAGAAACGCTAATTCAAATGAAAGCGGTGGCAATGTTAATCAATGAAACAACATCCCCAGATTCTGACAATAGAAACGATCACGTTAACACGTGCGCTTGGATGATAGCTGAACGATTAGAAGAGACATTAGAAGCTTTAGATAACTTACCAAAACAAAAATGAGGTAGAAGAATGGACGGTAAAAATGTATGCACTCAATTAACCGCTGATGAACATGAAGAAATTGATTGTCAATTATTGCAGTTAAAAGGCGTTGTCGGGTTAATTTTAACAGTAACAAAACCAGACGGAGATTATGCTAATAACCAAATTAATAGCTCGGCGTGGTTGGTTGCTGATGTTATTGAAAACATAAGAAGTAAATTAGAAAAATTATCAAAACCAGTTGGATGGGAGTAAAAATGAGTAATTTCAGCTTAGGATATTTTTTAGATGAACCACTTATATCCTTTTTTGTTCGTGAAGGGGAAAAGCCATTATTTGGTGCTCTTTTTTCAGCAAAAGAAATCCCTAATGTACTAAAGCAGTTAAATAATCGATGCATAAATGCTATCGAACCTTTAACCAAGATTCATAATCGATTTTTAGAAACGGATGATCTCAATTGCATATATGAAGTATTTCCACAAATACTTATGGAAATCAGGAAAAAGGCAAAAAGTGGATCCCCTAAGACCACCATCAAAGGGGAAAATCAAACCAACAACTTAGGAATGAAAGCATGAAAAATAGTATCAAAAACGATTTATCTTGTCCAGTAATAGCTGGAATCTCAATTACAGCCGATGAGCAAGGTCGATATAATCTTAATGCGCTACATAAAGCTAGTGGGGGCAAAGATGCTAAAAGACCTAAAGCGTGGTTAGCCACAAAGTCTACTCAAGAACTTATTGAAGAGCTAAGGCAGAATTCTGCCTTCGGTCAAGAAATAATCACTGTCACAAAAGGCGGTATTAATCAAGGTACTTTCGCCCATGAACTTTTGGCCATTTCTTATGCCGGTTGGATTAGTCCAAAATTCCAGTTGACGGTTAACCAAGTATTTTTGGATTACAAAAAAGGCGAGCTTACACCTACACCAAAAATTGATAACTCAGGGTTACCAGAATTAAGAAAAGCAAGAGCGATAAAAGAAGTTTATAACGTTGCTGAAAAATTATGTGGACACCTATCTAATTTGAGTTCGCCATCAAAACAAGCTATCTATGCTAAGTTAATTAATCCAATCGCAGGTTCTGTTGTCCCCTATCCTATTCTAGATGGACAAACTTATTCAGCAAAAGAAGTCGGTGCACAACTGGGAATATCAGGTCACAAGGTGGGACTAATTGCTAATAAGTACAATTTGAAGACGGAGGAAAACGGCATCTTTGTGCTAGATAAAGCCGAGCATTCAGATAAGCAAGTCACTAACTTTCGTTACAACGAAAATGGAATAAAAGCCATTAAATCACATATGGAGGTATAACCCATGTATAACCCAGTTAATTATTTATTATCAAAATCTGCCTCTAAAGAAGAATTAAGAGAAGTGCTTAGTATCGCAAATGACGGTATCGGCGCTATTGCTGACACGCTTTGTTGTGCCGATTTAACTACTGTGGATGATGAAACCATGAATCAATTCGGTTCTGCGTTACTGATATTAAAAGGTGTTATAGAAAATGCTTTTATAAAAATGGAGGAATCAACCAATGAATAATCTTATGTTTACTGTTCACACTTGTTTTGAAAAATTTGTTGTTAAAAATAAACTAGATTTTTCATTGGTTCGAGACCCAAATATCAAGGCGTTAAACAACTATGTTGAAAACGATACAGCACAAATCTTTGATGTGTTTGCGCAAGGATTCCGTTCTGCTATTGAGTATCAACTAACCCAAGGTAAAAGTGACTAATGGAAAAATACAAACTAACAAAAGTTGATGCGGATAAAGCAGGAAAAAAGTTTTACGGTGAATTTTACCGTTGCTTCCATGTTGATCGTGAATTACTCAAGCTCAATAAAAAAATATTGAACCTTGAAGCTAGATTAAGCAAAAAGAACCCAACATTCAGTATTCAAGATTTCAGAGATTACATTTTGAGTGGAGGCTGTTCTAATAAAAATGTAAAAGTTTATATATTAAATTTAATTGATGCGTACATGTTAAATAGGAGACACAAAGATGAGCTTAACTAAAATGATTATTAACAGCGAATTAAATGAAGTTGCAGCAAATGCGGTAAGACAGCAATTTATATTGTTAGCAAAAAAGCATAACCCAAATGCAGATTTTTCAGTTACAAGCGATTCTAATTTACTTAATAACTTTTCTAATGAAGATATACGTAATCAATTCAGCTCATTTATAGCTGGTGCGCTTTTAAATCAGTCAGCTTTAGCTGCTACCGCATTCGGCATTATTGCAGATGAGGTGCATACCGCACTTGATAGCTGGGATGAAGAAAGGCTTGGGATAGCTAACGAAATGCTCTTTTTTATTAATGATCTTTATATTAAGTATTTCGGTGTTGGATTTATGAAGATTGTTGAAAAGAAACCATCAGAGTTAAACAAATAAACAATATCCCCCATTGGGGGATAATTCTAATGAATTAACGCCAAAATTCTAAGGAAATCAAATGAAAAACCGTAGAGCGGTAACAATCAGCGTAACTCCGGCTGAATATGATTCTATCTGTACCGCGTTCGGAGAGTATTTTAATAAATGCGAAGGCGCTGATGATGATGTTTTTGTTGAAGACGCTAATCTGGACGGAAATAATTTTAAAACGTTTCAAGCAAAATATAAAAAAGCATGTCAAAGACAATTAGTAAGAGACACTATTAAAGAAGCACTAGCTACACAAAAAAGCAAAGAGCAATAATTGCTATTGCTGAGTGTTATTTGTTGATGAGAGATGAGAAAAGATTATAGGAGTAAATAATGGTAAATAATTTAACAATTGAAGACCCAAGATATAGCAAATCACAGGTTTGCGGCTACATGGGCGGATTAGATCAAACCACGTTAGACAAATGGGTGGCGAAAGGAGAATTTCCAAGGCCCGATTTATATTTAGGTAGACATCCGCGTTGGAAGCTGTCTACCATCAACGCTTATCTTGCCCAAAAAGAACAAGAATATCAATCATGCGGTTAGGCTATCTATATAGTCCGCATACCACTGCATCATCTCACGACGCCCCTCCAAATATTGTGCGTGATTGTAAATACCACGCACATTCCCTTCTTCGTGATTTAATTGTTTTTCTATCCAGTCACGATTAAAACCATGCTCATTTAATACACTTGAAAACTGATGCCTAAAGCCGTGCCCAGTTGCACGGTTAGCAAATCCCAATCGTTTTATTAAACCTAAGATAGCGCCGTTAGACATGTGTTTTGAACTACTATTTCTACCAGAAAAAACATATTCTCCCCGCCCTGTAATTGGCTGTAAAAATTTTAGAATATTAATAGCTTGATTAGATAGCGGTACCACGTGAACCCTTGATTTTTTCATTGATTCTTTTGGTAGAATTATGTATCGTTTATCCAGATCTACATATTCCCATTTGCAACTCAATAATTCCATAGTCCTGACGGCAGTCAATATTAATAATTCTGTAGCATAACGAACTAAAATATTACCCGAATACGATTGCAATGCTTTCATAAATTCACGCATATCATCTTCCATTAGAAAGGCGTAATTTTCTGGCGTATGTGTGACCATAGCTTTAGCTAATTCACGCGCTGGATTGTTTTCTGCCCTTTCGGTAATAATTGCATATTGAAAAACCTCGGTACAACGTTGACGCATTTTTTTTGCAATTTCCAATGCACCTCTATTTTCTATTTGTTTTAAACAGTTTAGCATTTCTAGAGGCTTGATTTGCGCAATATCCATATCGCCAACGAACGGGAATATATCTTTTTCAAAATACCGAATAATCATTTCTCTGGTATTGATAGACCAATTCCGTTTTTTTGTATCAAACCATTCAAGGGTTATTTTTTTAAAAGTATTTCCTTGCGCGATATTAGCAAGTAAAGTTTTTCTTTTTCGCTCAACAGCAGGATCTTTGCCGTAAGCAAGCATCTGCCGAGCTAATTCTTTTTCGTTGCGTGCATCTGCTAAACTAATATACGGATACTTACCGATCGTTAGCGTTTTTCTTTTGCCGTTGAACTGATAATCATAGCGCCAAGATTTAGTTCCTGTAGGTGTGATGTATAGATATAGGCTTTCAAAGTCTGGCAACTTGTACGGTTTTTCTTTTGGTTTTGCTGATTCAATGGCTTTTACAGTTAGCATAATTACGGTATTTTTGGTCATGGTATTAAAATATACCGTAAATATACCGTTTAAATGTTTGCGTTGTCAATCGTTTAGAATCGTGTTTAGTCGTGTCGAAATACCTTAAAACACTGTTAAAATAAAGCTTGAATCGTAGAGTGTCGTTTTAAATCTTATTCGTTAATACGACCCCAGCAGGAATCGAACCTGCAACTAGCCCTTAGGAGGGGCTCGTTATATCCATTTAACTATGAGGTCATAGGGGGCTCATTTTAATAAATTTACAAAGATAATGCCATTTAAATAACGAAAAATTTTTTATTTTAGGTAATCATGATACAATTATCTCAAATTTAACCTCATTACTTTTAATTGAAGATACTATGAAAAAACGAATCGTTGGTATGATGTTTTCTGTAATGGCACTCACAGGTTGCGCTACTTATCAGGCCGAAAATAATTCCTATAGTGACCCGTTATCTGGCTTTAACAAAACCATGTTTGATGTTAACTACTATGCGCTTGATCCTTATATTTTGCGCCCTACGGCAGTCGCTTGGAAAGATTACGTCCCTTCTCCTGTTCGTACAGGTGTGGTTAATTTTTCCTCTAACCTGTCTGAACCCGCTTCAATGGTGAACAACTTATTACAAGGTGATGTTCATAAAGCGGGTACGCATTTAGCACGATTCTTTTTAAATACCGTTTTCGGTTTTGCGGGTTTGATGGATGTTGCTAGTATGTCAGATCCACAATTACAAAAAGGTGGCAAACGGAGTTTTGGTGATGTACTAGGCCATTACGATGTACCTTATGGTCCTTATGTTGTGTTACCGTTTTATGGATCAGCAACGTTAAGAAACGAAGGTGGTAGCGTAGTTGACTCTCTTTATCCACCACTTGTTTGGTTAGATTGGCAATGGGCGTTAGTGCGTGGTGCGTTTGACGGTATTGAAGCACGGGCTGTTGCGATCGAGTATGAAGATTTAATTAAAAATAGCGATGATCCTTATAACTTTATGCGTAATGCTTACTTCCAACGTAATGACTTTGTGGCATCGGGTGGTAAAGTGGACGAAAGCAAGCAAAAACAACGTGAAGAATCGATTAATGATGTTATTAATGATATCGATTCACAATAGCTTTAATTAAATTATGTCGTTGTATTAAATCAAGCTAATAAATAAACCGCCATTAATTGGCGGTTTTTTTATGTTCCTTTATTTGTCCATTTATTTCGATATTGGTTTCATTTCTGGTAGATAATGCCAAAATCGGCTTGGCATTTGTTGACGTTGTAATTTAGGATTGATGCGTTCTTTGATGGTTAACGCATTGCAATAGCGTTGCCACATAGTTTGAAATAGCGCTTCGTCTTTGGTTAGATACTGCTGATTAACTTGGCTATTGATAATCAGATCATCTTTATCAATAAGCGACACAGGTTCAATCCCGTGTAAATTATAGATATAACCATATTCACGCTTTTCATCATATATTGCCCATTTTTGATCAGCAAAGCGCTCTTTAAAAAATTTAATCACCAACGGCAAAACATTATAAATAGGTGCTATGATCGAAAAATAGATCTTATCATCCCTATCGTTAGGCTCAACAACATCTTTAAGTGGATTATTGATGGCATTAAAGCGTACAAATTGCATCACTCGATGCCGCTCCCGACTCACTTTTTTAGCAATATCATGAACAGTTAGCACATCTTGATCGGCAAAATCAGTTTCGATTGATTTAGATGATTTAAATACCTTACAAATGTAACGAAAAACAATTAAATCACTTTCAGGCAATTCCGACAGCCAAACATACATCAAATGACGAAGCGCAACTTTGCTAATCTTGTTAATTAATGCTACGCGTACTCGTTCATATTTAGCATTGCAAAATTCAACATGATGCCTATCAGATACTAACAACGACTCGATCTGTCCTGTGGTTAATAAGCATTCAGGCATTTTCTTGAGTTTAAAAGCATCAAACACAGCACAAAGCAAGCTTTCAAAACTCTTATCATAATAAAACGCCAGCATGATTTACCAGCCCATCACTAGTTGCTGTGGAGTATTTGTCTGTTTATCTTCTAGCAAAGGCGGATCTTGCAACGTAAGTCGGATATATTCGGCCGATGAATTGAGTAATTTGAATTTTCTCATTTCGTGGCAAATAACAAAAAATTGTGCACGTTTTAAAACAACGCCAATGCGTTTAAGTGCATCAAGAGTAAGCTTTCGATGACGCCTTGCCATCACAATTAACTTGGCTGACTTAACACCAATGCCTGGCACTCGTAATATTTTTTGATAACTATCACGATTCACATCAACCGGAAAAAACTGCGGATTACGGATTGCCCAAGCCAGTTTGGGATCGACCGTTAAATCCAGATCGGGATATTGATCGTTAACGATTTCATCGACATTAAAATCATAAAAACGCAATAACCAATCGGCTTGGTATAAACGGTTTTCGCGCACTCTTGGTACTTCTTGCACAACAGGCAGCCGTTTGTCGTAACCATTTACCGGAATAAATCCCGAATAATAAACTCGTTTCATACTTGGTCGTTTATAAAGTTTGGCGGTTAATTGCAAAATTTGCTTATCCGACTCATCTGTCGCACCAATAATAACTTGAGTACTTTGCCCTGCAGGTACAAATTTGGGTGTGGTTCGAAATTTTTTGCGATCCTCGATATTTTCTAACACATTTTGATGAATTTGCCGCATAGGTTGATAGATGCTTTGATGATCTTTATCGGGCGCGAGTAATTTAAGATTTTCTTCCGTTGGAATTTCTAAATTAACACTCATCCTATCAACTAATAAGCCAGCTTGATTAATTAGATCATTACTCGCACCGGGGATCGCTTTCATATGTATATAGCCATTAAAGCCATGCTCATCACGCAAAATCTTTACCACTCTAATCATTCTTTCCATGGTATGATCTGGACTTCTAACAATCCCCGAACTGATAAATAAGCCTTCGATATAATTACGGCGATAAAATTCAATAGTCAAATTGGCTAGCTCGCGCGTGGTAAAGCCCGATCTTGGAATATCATTACTTTGCCGGTTAATACAATAAGCGCAATCAAACATGCAATAATTTGTCAGCATAATTTTAAGTAACGAAACACACCTTCCATCGGCAGTAAAGGTGTGGCAAATACCAGATTTATGTGCATTACCAATACCTTTAGCTTTATTACTTCTTGATGCACCACTTGACGAGCAGGAAATATCATATTTTGCCGATTCAGCTAATATTTCAAGTTTGGTTATCATTTTCTCGGACATATTCAACCTATTAAAACACTGTCTATTTATACAGTATATAGCAATCCTATAAAGCTTGGCAAGCAAATATTGCGAGCTAAAATAGCTACCATTCGAGCTCTTTAGCGTCGCTTTATTCAGCTGTTTTATTTAGTTTAATTGCTTTATTTATTTAAATATCAAGGCGATATTAAGAGATACAAATAAAAAATACGGCAAGGTATTGTTCAGCTTACAAGTGTACGCTATAATCAACGCACTTTTTTATATGAAGCCAGATAACTTAGGAGCTAAATAGTAAATGAAACGTGTTGTAATTACAGGGTTAGGAATTCTTTCAAGTATTGGGAATAATACTAAAGAAGTTTTAGAATCACTAAAAATCGGTCGTAGTGGTATTACCTTTTCCCAAGAAATGAAAGATAGCGGAATGCGTAGCCATGTATGCGGGAATGTCAAACTCGACACGACAGGACTGATTGATCGCAAAGTTGTTCGCTTCATGAATGACGCTTCTATTTATGGTTATCTAGCTTTACAACAAGCCATTGAAGATGCAAAATTGACTCCGGAACAAGTCTCTAACCCTCGCACTGGTTTAATTGCTGGTTATGGTGGCTCAACCAAAACACAATACAATGTCGTTGCAGGCATGAAAGAAAAAGGCCTACGTGGTGTTGGTCCTTATGCTGTAACTAAATCAATGTCATCGGCAATTTCGGCTTGCTTAGCAACCCCATTTAAAATCAAAGGGATTAGCTACTCAATGACATCTGCTTGTGCAACATCAGTTCACTGTATTGGTCACGCAGCCGAACTGATTCAACTTGGCAAGCAAGATATCGTTTTTGCCGGTGGTGGTGAAGAACTGTGCTGGGAAATGTCATGCGAATTCGACGCCATGGGTGCTTTATCAACCAAATATAACGACAACCCAGAAAAAGCATCACGTGCTTATGATAAAAACCGTGATGGTTTTGTTATTGCAGGTGGTGCCGGCATGGTTGTTGTTGAAGAATTAGAACATGCCCTTGCGCGTGGTGCTCATATTTATGGTGAACTTGTTGGCTATGGTGCAACATCAGACGGGCATGATATGGTTGCCCCATCAGGCGAAGGTGCAATGCGCTGTATGCAACTTGCTATTCAAGATTTAGATGTTCCGGTTGATTACATCAACACCCACGGCACATCAACCCCAGTGGGTGATGTCAAAGAGTTATGGGCAATCAAACAAGTATTTGGTGATAACATTCCAGCGATTTCATCAACCAAATCAATGACAGGTCACTCATTAAGTGCAACTGGTGCACAAGAGCTTATTTATTCATTATTAATGTTAGAACATGGCTTTATTACACCAAGCATTAATATTGATGAACTTGATGAAGCAGCAATTGGTATGAACATTATTACCGAACCAACCGAGCGTGAACTTACCACAGTCATGTCAAATAGCTTTGGTTTTGGTGGTACAAATGCCTCAATTGTCATGAAAAAATACAAGGGTTAATAAGCAAATTTAACTATATTCATAAAAAAACCGTTCTGTAATGAACGGTTTTTTTATTGCTAAAACAATACCACTGACTAACCAACTTACTGCTGACAAAAGGAACACCTAAAAACAGCAATAACTATATTAACAGTTATAGCACCTTACTCAAAAATAGCTTAGTACGTTCGTTTTGCGGATATTTAAAAATTTGCTCGGGCGAGCCCTGCTCTTGAATAATTCCCTGATCGATAAAAATCACACGGCTGGACATTTCCCGAGCAAACCCCATCTCATGGGTAACAACAATCATAGTCATGCCTTCTTGCGCTAATGACTTCATGACAGCAAGCACCTCACCAACGAGTTCAGGATCAAGCGCCGATGTAGGCTCATCAAATAACATCACTGTTGGTTCCATCATCAAAGCCCTAGCTATTGCCACGCGTTGCTGTTGACCTCCAGATAATTGACTTGGGTAAGCGTCGATCTTATCAATCAAACCGACTTTAACAAGCAAACTTTCAGCTTTAGCAATAGCATCAGTTTTCGCCATTTTTTTAACATCCATTGGCGCTAAAATTAAATTTTGCAATACCGTCATATGGGGGAACAGATTAAAACGCTGAAACACCATACCTACCGATTCACGCAGATGATTAATATTGGTTTTAGGGTCATGTACTTTAAAACCATTAACGACAATTTCGCCCGATGTGATATCTTCTAACGCATTAATACAACGCAAAAAAGTACTCTTACCCGAACCCGATGGCCCAATGATCGAAATGACCTCTTTTTCTTGAATATCACACGTAATACCACGCAATACATGGATATCACCAAACTGTTTTTGTAGATTTTTAATGTGAATCACTTTTGCCTAACCTTTTTTCCATATATTTCACAAGGAGTGATAATAAAAACGTCATAGACCAATAAACAATCGAAATAATAAAATAAGGTTCAGCATAAACCGCATTGGCGGCACCCGCAGTTCTAGCCGCATAAGCCAAATCAATAAGCCCAATAGCTGAACCTAATGATGAATCCTTTAAAATAGCAATCGCATTATTGCCCAAAGGCGGTAACATTCGGCGAAAGGCTTGTGGCAAAATAACTTTGCGCATTGTACTGCCATAACCCATACCCAGCGATCGGGCAGCTTCCATTTGTCCTTTATCGATGGATTGAATGCCGGCACGGAATATTTCAGAAATATAAGCACCAGCATTCAACGTAATTGCTAATATACACGAAATAAACGCGCCATATTGAACACGTAAATATCGGGCAACTTCTGGCGAAATCAAATAATCGGACACCAAAATACCGTTATTAGGATGTAACAAAAATGGCATAACAACAAAATAAGTCACCATAATTTGCACAAATAATGGGGTACCACGAAAGGCACTAACATAAATTTTCACCGGCCACTTAACCAACACACACAGCACATATTTATAAATACCATGCCGACATTGAGCAACCCGACCAATTCCTAATATTAAGCCCCAAAAAGTACCAAGCACTACACAAACAACAGTGCAAGTCACTGTCATTATTGCACCATCAATAAACAGCGGTAGATAATCTTGTATAATATCCCAGTTAAATCCCATCACTAAAACCTATTGGCCAAATTAATTAATTGGTAAAGTTGGTACGTTGTCATCAAACCATTTGCGATAAATTTTGCTATAAGTTCCATCAGCAACAATTTTTTTAAGTCCTGCATTGATTTTATCATTTAACTTTTGATTGCCTTTAGCAACAGCGATACCAAAATACTGAGGTTCAAAATTTGAATCAGAAATCAAATTAAAATCCTTACCGGGATGCATTTTGATATAAAACTTAACGACCCCAACATCACTAACAGCGGCATCAATACCTTGTTCATATAAATCTTGTAAAAGAAGCGGTGTATTATCAAAACGCTTAATAGCGCGGCTATTACGACCTAAAACTTTCGAGACAACAACATCAGCCGTACTACCATTAACAACCCCTACTGTTTTGGTATTCAAATCAGTAAGCGCGGTAATATTTGACCCTTGTTGAGTCACAATAACTTGTTCTGCAGGAAAATAAGGTAACGAAAAATCAACTGAATTTTTACGTTTATCGGTAATTGTAATTCCAGAAATAATAATATCGCGCTCACCATTATTTAGACTTGCAAAAATACTGTCCCAAGGAGTATTAATTAGCTTAATATTAAAATGCTCAGCATCTGCAATTGCTTTAATCAGATCAATATCAAAGCCTTCTAACTCACGTTGGCTATTTTCGAATTCAAATGGACGATAAGTCCCACCTGCACCAACCACATAAGTTGGCTCATCAGCATAAGAAAAAGCACTAAAAACAAGCATACTACTAGCAAAGATTAACGAAAAAAAAGACTTCATCATGACTTCCTAATTGTAAATAAATGGAAAAAACATGATAACTTTTGAACAAAATATTGCAACTTAATATTTAAATAAGGTGCATTAATGATGGTGTTTTTGGTTTTAGGGAAAGGAAAAGATAGTTTTAGATAAAATCCACAAAAAAACAAAACAAAACCAATATCTTTTCTGACTGATTTTTGAGTGATGATTTGTTTTTTGTAAAAATAATTCCATAAGATACGTCATATCCATAATATACAGTGGCAAAATCACAACAAAATGAGTACTTTCTTTACTCTGTATTGCTTTTTTATCTTCATCTTGCAAAATTCACTCATCTAGTTTACTTTACTTATACACGGAAAATTAAATAACTAGAGCGTAAACATGACGATATCATTTAAAGAGCAGCAGCAACGAATCAGCTTTGTTAAGCAGTTTTTTGCCAACCAACTTGCCGAACGTTTGTCACTAATCGAAGTGCAAGCTCCGTTACTAAGTAAAGTTGGCGATGGTATTCAAGATAATTTATCTGGTACAGAACATGCCGTGCAAGTTAAAGTGAAGGCGATCCCTAATACGCAATATGAAGTGGTACATTCACTGGCTAAATGGAAGCGTAAAATTTTAAGTGATCACCATTTTGAAGCAGGCGAAGGAATTTATACCAATATGAAGGCATTGCGCCCAGATGAAGATAAGCTTTCGCCAATTCATTCGGTTTATGTCGATCAATGGGATTGGGAAAAGGTGATTCGCCCTGAAGATCGCAATTTAACTTATCTAAAACAGACTGTTGACAATATTTATGCCGCCATTAAGGCAACTGAAAAGGCAGTATCACAACAATATCATATTTCGCGATTTTTACCTGAATCGATCACCTTTATCGATAGTGAACAATTATTAAAACGTTACCCAAATTTATCCCCTAAAGAGCGCGAAAATGCAATAACCAAAGAACTTGGTGCAGTGTTTTTAATTGGTATTGGCGGTAAGTTATCGAATAATGAAAAACACGACGTCCGTGCTCCCGACTATGATGACTGGAGCAGTGTAAATGATTTAGGATCTAAAGGCTTAAATGGTGATATTTTAGTCTGGAATCCGATTTTAAATAGTGCATTTGAAATTTCATCAATGGGAATTCGTGTCAATGCTGAAACGCTAAAACATCAATTAAAACTAACTAATGATGAAGATCGCTTACAACTTGATTGGCATAAAGCGTTAATCAATGGCGATTTGTTGCAAACAGTTGGTGGTGGCATTGGCCAATCGCGTTTAACAATGTTACTTCTGCAACAAAAGCACATAGGTCAAGTACAAGCAAGTGTATGGGACGATGATGTTAAAGCAAATTACAGTAATTTATTATAACCAATCACCAACAAAAAATAGGGCCTAGCGCCCTATTTTTTTGCTTAAAAAATTTAAATTAATTTGTCACTGGCTCATCACTTTGTACTGGAGCTGATTCAGTATTTTTTGGCGTAGATTGTGATGGATGATTTTCAGTTGCAACACCATCTAAACGAACGTAAACAATATGTTGCTGACCACGATCACACGATCCTACAATTTTACCTTCAATTTGTTCCCCTGATTTGTCAGCAGGTTCGAGTTTAAGCTGAAAATGGGATGGATCAACACCATTATTTTTAATTTTTTCGGCAATATTGGCGCTAATTTCGTCACAATTGGATGCCGCAGCTAACATAGGTAAACTAAGTAAAAACACACCGATTAATTTTTTCATTTTCTTTCCCTTTTATATGTGATTTGATTATTGAATGCATTGTAAAACTATTGATTACACTGTCTATCAACTTTTAATGGCGATTAAAAACAGCCTACAAATATAATTACACATCCAACAAGATTATTATTCTGTTGGGTAATATTAAAACAAACCGATGACTTCAATTTATTCACTATACAATTTGATAAGTGATTAATAAACCTGTTAATAACTCAATAATGTTATGATTAATAACTTGTTTTTTTAAAGGTTAAATATTAAGCGACTTTATTTTCGATCTTATTTTGATAAAAATAGCCACTCTTTTTTTTAGTTTTACTAAAATTATCCCATGTTGATTAGTAGGTAAAAAAACAGCCACTAAACAAAATTGATTAGCGCCCATTCAATCGCTTTACGCAAATTATAAAGCAGTTAAAAAAGCAATTAACCCAAAAAAGACACCTGGGCAATTGGCAATAGCAAGTGGCCAGTCTTTCTTTTCCCTCAATAACCCATAACTAACCCAAAGCGCACAGTTAACGGCTGCGGCTAGTGGTTGAGTTGGATTGGATTTTAATCCATGCAAATTATCGATGATTTGCGGAATATAAGAAACATACATTCCTAATGATGCTATCGTGGCGATAATACCCAAAATACGAAAAGCCTTCGGTGAAAGATGCAAAATAGCCTCCTAATAGCATTTATGATTTATCATCTTGTGTCTTCAATTATAGCTAGTTAGACAACTATCAGCAATCCACCTTCTAAAGCTTAATCCTGTAAATTGTATTAAAATAAGACAAGCAATTCACTCACCTAGCATTACTGGCTAAGATTTATAAAAAAATTCACTATTAATCAATAAAATAAAACAACAATCAATAATTAATTTTGGCACGTGATAACAAATAACAAGGCATAACTAATTTCAATAATTGGTTAAACGATTTAATATTTTTTAACATTTTTTTGATTATTTGAATACAGTTTGCTTTGTACAATAATAGTCAATTGATAATTTTAGCTATAGAGTCAATATACTAAAAGAACCGAAATTTTTTATTCACTGTATAACTTAATAAGTATTGAATAATCCTGTTGATAACTCTTTAAAGCCATGATTAATTTATAAATTTATTTAAGATCAAATATTAAGCAATCATAACAATAATTTTATTTTAGTTATAATTCAAAATGTCCATAACTTAATCTAATTGCACCAAGACCATCGCCAAAACTGGCACCTTGTGACACAATCACACCATCTAATAACAGCTTATTAAGCAAAGCAGATTCTTGCGCAACCGTGTTCACTGGTAAATAAGCATACAAGTGAAAGCCACCCAATGGAGCTTGATAAGTAATATCACTGCCAAAATAACTATCTAACCACAGCATTAACTGTTCAGCTTTGATTTGCAACGCTTGGCATAGATGCTGTTGATGGCTTACGTAGTGATGTTGCAAATACTCTTGCGCCAATAATTGTGGCAAAATGCTTAACCCTGAGTCGATATGTTGTCGAATTTTTGCTAGATTTTCGATAATATCACGTGGGGCAACCATCCACCCGACGCGAATATTTCGCCCTATATATTTTGATAGCGAACCCAGATAAATAACTTGGTTATGCTGTTCAAATTTTTTAATTGGTGATACGGCCAAATCACGTCTAAATGCTAAACTACTATAAGCATCATCTTCAACAATCCCAATACATTGAGATCGACAAAATGCCAATATTTCTTTCTTACGCTCATGGCTCATAACAAAACCCATCGGATTTTGGAAGACAGGATTTAAAAACAGCCATTTTATGTGATGTTGTTGCACACAGCTAGCAAGACTTTCAAGCGTGATACCATCATTATCACACTCAATACCATACAAACGTAATCCTGCAGCTTGAAACAGTGGTAAAGAATAAAAATAAGACGGCGACTCAATTCCCACCGAATCCCCGGGTTTAAGCAACCCCTGCGTAATCAAAAACAACGATTGCTGTGTGCCCGATGTAATTAAAATCTCTTCAGGATCAACTTGCATCGCAAACTGCTTTTGCATATAAATAGCAATTTGCATCTTTAGTGATGGCAACCCCAATTGTAATGTATCACTATTTTTTTCGTGCATAATCAATTCATCTAATGAGACATTGGGTAACTGAAGTTTGGGGATCAAATGCGTTGGTAAATCACCATTAGCCAGATCACAAATGGATAATTGCGTACGCATTTGTGCCGATTTTTGTTGATAAACCGATTGCTTATTTTGATAAAAATGCGCAGGTAAACGCCAATGAATAGATGAATAGGTTTGCATTCCCCATTTTTGATTATTGACATAAGTACCGCTTCCTTGCCGACGGATCAGCACACCACGTTCCGTTAACAAATCTAAGGCATGGACAACCGTTGAACGATTAACAGACAATTTTTTTGCCAATTCGCGTTCTGAAG
This sequence comes from Gilliamella sp. ESL0254, assembly GCF_013344985.1. Lineage (NCBI taxonomy): Bacteria > Pseudomonadati > Pseudomonadota > Gammaproteobacteria > Orbales > Orbaceae > Gilliamella > Gilliamella sp. ESL0254. Next base: position 506,153 of record NZ_JAAEDU010000001.1, on the reverse strand, counting down.
GCAACCTTTCGCCGGCTATCAACATACCTTGATCAATATAATCTTCAATAAGTTGTGTCACTTTCTTAAAAAGTGCACCTGACAAGGGTGCTAGTTTTTGCTGATCCCACATGATTATTTCACTTTAACAGGTTTCATGGCTTGCTTGGGCATGTTTATTACCGCAAACACTGCAAAATTGGATGGTGCTATTATAGTCCAATTGGCTGTTTTTTGTGGTGTTTTATTTTTGAATAATAAAAAGCATTAAATACAGTTAGACAATATCGTCATTATTGATTGAATCAGGAGCAAAAAAAATGAACCCAATTACAGGCACACAAACCGTTAAACGAGGCATGGCACAAATGCAAAAAGGTGGCGTTATTATGGACGTGGTTAACGCAGAACAAGCCCAAATAGCGGAACAAGCTGGCGCAGTTGCCGTAATGGCTTTAGAGCGAGTGCCCTCAGATATCCGCGCAGCGGGTGGAGTTGCTCGAATGGCTGATCCAACTATTATTGAACAAGTCATGAAAGCGGTCACTATACCTGTGATGGCTAAAGCACGCATTGGTCACATTGTTGAAGCTCGTATTTTAGAATCAATGGGCGTTGACTATATTGACGAAAGCGAAGTGCTCACCCCTGCCGATGAACAGTATCACTTACTCAAAGAAGAATTCACCGTACCATTTGTTTGTGGTTGTCGTGATCTGGGCGAAGCGCTACGCCGAATTGGCGAAGGTGCATCTATGCTACGCACCAAAGGTGAACCCGGCACCGGCAACATTGTTGAAGCTGTGCGCCATATGCGTAAAGTCAACGAACAAATTCGCCAAGTTGCTAACAAATCGAAAGATGAATTAATGACTTTTGCCAAAGAGATAGGTGCACCTTATGAGCTAGTATTGCAAATCAAACAGTTAAAAAAACTACCTGTTGTTAACTTTGCCGCTGGCGGCATAGCAACCCCTGCCGATGCGGCACTTATGATGCAATTGGGTGCTGACGGTGTTTTTGTTGGATCTGGCATATTCAAATCCCAAAATCCTGAAAAGTTTGCTAAAGCCATTGTCCAAGCAACCACTTATTTTGACGACTATCCACGTTTAGCCGAGCTTTCAAAAGGCTTGGGTAACGCAATGAAAGGAATTGAAATCAGTACACTTGCTCAATCAGAAAGAATGCAAGATCGAGGTTGGTAATGACAACTTCAGCTCATAACAACGTTAAACACATTGGAGTGCTCAATTTGCAAGGTGCAGTCAGTGAGCATATAACAATGCTTAATAGCATCAACAATGTACAAACAACTCTAGTTAAACGTCCTGAACAATTAACCAAGCTAGACGGATTAATCATTCCCGGTGGCGAATCGACCACCATTAGCCGTTTAATTAAACAAAATGGACTTGTCGAACCAATAAAACAATTTGCCAAACAAGGCAAAGGCATATTAGGCACCTGCGCGGGACTGGTGCTTTGCGGTAATAGCACAACTCATAACGAAGTCGAATTGTTGGGCTTAATGGATATTTGTGTTGAACGCAACGGCTTTGGACGGCAAATTAACAGCTTTGAAACAACCTTAGAGATACCAACGATTGGCAAGCAAATACCAGCAATATTTATTCGCGCACCTTATATTGCCAAAGCAGGACAAACTGTTGAACAACTCGCATTCGTTGGAAAGCGTTGCATTATGGCACAACAAGGTAATATTTTGGTATGTGCTTTTCATCCTGAATTAAGCAAAGATAATCGAATTATGTGTTATTTTGTTGATAGGTGTTAAAGGGGTGATACTGTAAAAACCACCAAATAAAAACTTTAATAAAATCAATATCTTTCCTGACCGATTTTTTGGCTGAAAATCGGGCCTTTTTTTGTTTTGGTGAATAGGATAGATTGGGTGTGGTGGTTTCGGACGTTTTAACCTGGGCTGAACAAAATTGCTATCGTGCCCACGTCCGAGCTAAGGGAATTAGAGCGAATTCCCTTAGCAATCCCGCGCTTTGGCTGCAGAATGTGGCCTGCGGCACTACTCGTATCGTCCTGATACTCGCCTCTGCGAGGCCACCTTCGCTATGCTCAGGTGTTCAAATTTGTTCCAGACAAATTTGTCAGACGCACCACAAACTCGCCAAACATCCCTGTTTGGCGTGCTAATCTCGCTGACGCCGGAATAAAACAAACAGCATGACTATCTTTTTTGATAAAAAGATTTATTTTGATATTTTTATTAAAATAAATAATAGTTTTATTGAGTTCTTTATCAAATTTGATACAATTATTAAAAATGACAAAACGGATTAATTAAATGTTCACAATAAAAACGCATGATGATGCGAAATCTGAAATTCTGGGGTTGCCGGCAGAATTAAGGGGTCGAACAATTAAATTGATTGAAAAACTGGAACTATTCGGACAAATGCAAATGCCACATAGTAAAGCGTTGGGCGGTGGGTTGTTTGAATTGAGAGCGTTGGAGCGCAATAATATAGCTAGAACTATTTATGTATATCAAAAAGAAAAAACAATTTTTATTCTACATGCATTTGTTAAAAAAACACAAAAAACGTCATCTGGCGCACTACAAATAGCACGAACAAGATTATTGGAGATGATTGAAAATGAGTAAAAAACACAGCACAACATTTAGTGAAATCAAAGAGATTGCGCTTGCTGACCCTGTCGCGAGGGCTGCATATGATGAAGCCGAGGACGAATGGAAATTGCGTGAATTGTTGTTAACAGCAAGAGAAACTGCAAAATTATCTCAAACTGAGCTTGCAAAACGTTTAGATGTTGCACCATCTAACATAAACAGAATTGAGAGAGCACCATTAAACACAAATATAAAAACGATTTTAAAATATTTAAACGCATGCAATGCAAAAATAAACATGAATTTATCTACATTATAAATTTATAGTGCAGTTAACTCCAAACGAATAAAATGCTCAATTTTATTCGTTTGGAGTTATCATGTCTTTTTTATTCTCATTACTTAAATCTCGTAATCGTAAAACAGTCGGTTCATTCTGACGCCGGAATAAGACAAATAACATAACTATCGTTTTTGGGATGGGTTGTTGTGTTTTTATGAGGCGGTTTTTGTAAAAAAAACAGCAAAAAACTTTAATAAAATCAATACCTTTTCTGACTGATTTTTAGCGGAAAATCAAGTCTTTTTTGTTTTGGTGAATAGAATAAATTGTGCAGAGGTTTCGGACGTTTTGACCTTGGGTGGACAAAATAGCTACAGTGACCACGTCCGAGTCAGGGAATTAAAGCGAATTCCCTGACAACCCACGCTTTGGCTGCAGAATGTGGCCTGCGGCTGCCCTCCGCCGCCGCTCGGTCTTGACGCACCGGCTATGATTCGCTCCCGGCGAAGCATAGCCTCGCCAAACATCCCTGTTTGGCGTGCTAACCTCACTCTGTTGTCGGCACATTCTGACGCCGGAATAGGACAAATAATATAGCCATCGTTTTTGGGAAGGATTGTTGTGTTTTTATAAGGCGATTTTTATTAAAAATATCCTCAAAAAACTCAAATAAAATCAATACCTTTTCTGACCACTTTTTGTAAGTAAATAAGGTGTTTTTTTGTGAAATAAAAACGTTTAAATTAATACGCTTTTTTAATTTTGTTTTAGTTTTGGCCTTAGCTTAAATCCTCATCATTCACTTGCGCCATAAACCAATGTTGCCAACCCGTAGTCTGTTTTTGGATGTTGTCGATGGATTGGTTGAATGAAGCAAAAGCACCGTGTGATATCATTTTCATTTTCCAACCTACACACAATAACCCTTTAATCACATCTAACGAGGCGCGAATATGTTGTAACTGTTTGACGGCTGATTGGCATTCTTGGGTGTTATCTCGGTCGACGATATTAGACAATACCGCAAAACGAATTGCCCCTGTAAGTTCGGTTAAAATCGCTTCGCCGGTGGTAAACTTAAAGGACTTTGGTAAGTGGCAGTGCGTTTGCCAATAGCATTGGTATAATGTCACTAAATCATTAAATATTTTAGGTTGAACAAAAGTTGATTGAGTAAGGTTAGGTAATTTATTGTGCATAATAGTCCTACAAAACAGAAAACCGATTACATCCATTAACTCCAATTCACTCATAGCAGAGCTCACTGTAATAAGGCCTCGGTACAAACAGCGTAATTACTGTTGGAAACGCTGTTGCTGTTGACGTTGCCGTTGTTCGAGTTGACATTGAAGCCATTGCTACCTGTTGCGTCACTCGTCCAGTAGTTGTTGTTGACGAAGCCCGCATCAGCGTAGTTGTTCATGTTGCTCGTTTTTGCACCTTAATCTTAATACTACCAGCTTACTGCGTTGCCGCATTCGCCCTTAAATAACGCAAAAAGCCATTTGTGGCTTTTCCCGTGAAAGGTGCTGACCTTATTTGTAGCCCTTTTTCTATCACCCGATTTAAACACTAAAACCTGAGCAATAGCCCCATCGGGCACAGTGTGCTCTGTTATTGACTGAAATAGTTTTTTAACTCTTGAATAAACGCACTATCAATCATGGGGGGATATTTATTAGGTTGCCATGACGATAAAAATAGTAAATGTTGTAATGTTAACGGTTTATTTATGTTGCTGAGTGCTGTTTCTGCTATTGGCTCTGAGTCAGTTAAAATCGATGATTGTGTTTGAATCAAAGACTGCGGTAAAGGGGTTGAGCTAGGGTTATTAGCGGTTTGCTGTGATTGTTTTTCTTGGTTTTTTCTATTTTGGTATAATTGACACTGCTGTTGGTACCAAGCTTGGTAGCCACTTAAATCGTAATCATCTAATAACTCGTAGCCGTGAATAGTTGGCACTGCGTTAGGGTAACGTTTATTGATGACATTAGCCGGAAATCCACCACATACAATAATTTGGTCAAGTTTTTTTATATGCTTGATTATCGGCTTTAGGTTAAATCCTAATAATTGACTCATGACATAAAATGACTGGTTATAAGCCTTTAAAAAAAGGCCTTCTTTCAAAAAATGTATCGGATTTTCACTTAATGTTAATTTTTGTTCTATTTCCATTACATGACCCTCTTTATTTAATTTTACCCTTGTGCCACCGCCATCGACACTTTCAGCGTCGTCGGCGGTTGGGCGGCGCGATTGTGGCTTCGCCGCAACAGCGCAACCCTAAGGGAATGCTCCAACTTGCGCGGGGGCGTTATTCTTTGTTAGATTGTCCTCTCAGGCACCATAACCACCCCCGCGGCCCAAGGATTAAGGAATAAACGCTAAAAACTAAGGTGCGGTACAAACACCAGAAAGGCTGACGAAAACGCCGAAGCTGTCGACGCCGCCGAGGCTCGAGCGGACAGCGAAGCCGCGGCTACCTGAGGCGTCGCTTGTCCAGTAGTAGCCGCCGAAGCCCGCATCAGCGTAGTAGTTCATGCGGCCCCACTCCCCGAAAAATCCGTAATCTATAATACGCGTGTAATTATTACTACCAGAACAAGGCTCACCAGTCAGAGAAGTGCAGCCATACTTAACCAAGTCCTTTATCTGTGGCAAACGATAACCCAAACCACGACACCAAGTGGATTGGTTAGACTGACTACTCTCGTTATTACCCCGATTGACGAACCACTGCTTTAAGACAAACCCATACCTCACCTCATTACCACTACTATCTCTACCCACCAACTCAAACTTCTGTGGCAAATCTGGTACATCTAAAGGACTAGGACTATCTGAATTTATCTGAGCACTACTCGCCCTAGGACCATGCAATGTTACCTTACCATAACTATCGACTGTAGCTGTTATATCACCATCTGTGACAACAGACCATGTAAACTGACTTGCATTAGCTCCATCTATCGTTAAATAAAAATACAAACCATCTGCACCCGTTGTAGGGAAATTTTCATAGTAATAAGATGGATCATTTGACTGAGTTAAAAACCCCCCTGAAGGATTCCATATCCAAGATGGGCCGGCGTAATTATTTGTGCCATAGGAGAGATTCGGCCTTGCGTAACGCACAAAGTAACAAACACCAGTATCCTCATACGGATTGATATAATAATCCACCGTAGCTCCACTAAAACTACTACTCCTTGGCACTCCATACTGAGTAGTTAAACTTCCTCCTGTACTTCTTAATGTTACCTTATAAGGTGCACGACATTTACTTAATCTATCAATACGACTGACGGTATTGCCATCTTTGTCCGTAAACGATACCGATATATCCCCTGTAGCAGTAACACCATTAGCACCCTGTCCATCCCCATCATCATCACGCCAATAATTATACCTTGTGACCAAATCACTTAAACTCACTGTATAGGCACCATTGGATTGACTGACTGATGATGGCACCAACATACCTATATCATGCAAAATACTTCCTGCATAAGGTAATCTTATTGGATTTCTTGAACTTGATGGATTGGTTGACGGTGTGTACCTTGTTCCATCCTGTAACCTAATATACAATAAACTATCTGTATCCGTTACCTTTGTCCGACCGCCGTCGAATGTTAAATACGGCGCAGTACCTTCAATTGCTCTTGATGTCTGGGCCGTTAATGCCACTGAACCCTGTGAATACGACAACAACAATACCACGAAGAACAACGCCGATTTAGGGAATCTAAATAATCTAAGTAAACCTGATAAGCTTGGTAAACCTGAAAATTTAAATAGAAGAGGTAAACGCCTTGACCTCGGCGATAACCCTACCGAAAACGTCTCCGATTTCGCTACGCGAAATGACCTCGCTGATGAAAATAAGAATTGTGTCTGATTTAGACTACGGTGAAAATTAAAAAGTTTTAGGGCGTAGGTTTGGCAGGCCAGATGCCAGATGCCAGATGCCATAAATGGTAATGCATTTCGATCATCCTGTCAAGTAATTTTTTGTTTTATTTCGATTTTTTATAACTGAATGCTCTAATAATGAGCACTCCCTTGCTTTGTAAGCGATTAAATTATAACCGCTTGAACAATAATGCGCTACCTTTTTTGTTAAAAATTTGTAAAGTTTTGTTAAAGGATGAGTCAGCTTATGTGTGTGTGCTTTGGGGGGAGGGTGTTGGCTAAAAACCAATAAACAAAAACTTTAATAAAATCAATACCTTTCCTGACCGATTTTTAATGAAAAATTGGATTGTTTTTTAAGAATTAAAAGCGATTATTGGTTTGGTTGTTTGGGACTTATGGTGTTGTAGTAATTAACCACAACAGCACAAGCCCCCAACTTTACTACCCCAAAAAAACTTCTCAGGGATGGTTGTTCTTTGATAGATTGCCTTTATTTATACCATAAACACCCGTAGTCTAAGAATTAAGGACTAAACAATAAAAGCTAAGGTGTGGTACAAACATTGTAGTAACAGCAGGGCGCGTCACGCCAAACGGAACCGTTCCTCACCTCAACATGACGAGAATTTGTTGAGTCACTCCAGTAGCGGTCGAAGGCAAAATCCGCACCGGCGTAAAGAAACACTGAGCCCCACTCAGTGAAAAAGCCAGCACCAATTCGACGTTGGAAATGATTACCACCTGAAGACGGATTAGCCCCCTCAATATTGCTATTGGTTAAATCTTTTACCTGCACAAGACGATAACCCAAGCGATTACACCAAGATGATTGAGCATCCTGAAAGCCAGTTTGCTTCCCTCGATTGACGAACCACTGCTTTAACACAAATCCATACCTCACCTCATTACCTTGACGATCCCTACCCACTAACTCAAAGGTCTGCGGTAAAGATGGCGTTCTTAAACGGCTTGGATTCCATGAATCTATTTGAGTATCACTTGCTCTAGGACCATTTAACGTTACCCGTGTTACATAACTAGATTTATCACTAATCCACGCATCGGCTATTATGTTATTTCCTCGTGGCTCTCTAAATGCACCCGAACGTGGCCTTGTCCGACTCACTGTTGCACTTATACTACCATTCGTGGCAACAGACCAAGTCAACTGACTTGCATCAATACCAACTATATCTAAATCAAAATATAAACCATCAGAACCCGTTGTCGGAAAATTAAGTCCATAAGATGACGGAGTTGTTGACTGGGTTAAAAAACCCTTAACAGGACTCCATATGTTAGATGGACCGGCGTTCTCGGATCCATCATTGACATCATCAATAACAAAACCAGTGCCACCATACCACAAACTCGGCCTTGCGTAACAAACACCAACATTAATATTTGGATTGATATAATACACAACAGAGCTACCACTAAAAGTACTGCTATTCGGTACGCCATATCGGGTTACTAAACTACCGCTTGTACTCCTTAATGTTACCCTATAAGGAGCACTACATACACTTAATGTATCACTACGACTTACTCTACGACCATTCTTATCAGTAATACTTACTGATAAACTACCTGTCGCAGTAACACCATTAGTACCCTGACCATCCCCATCATCATCCCCCCAATTACCTTGTGTAATTAAGTCATTTAAACGGACTGTATCTGACCCCGTCGGCACTAGCATATGTATATCATTAAAAGTACTTCCATTAACTAACCTTATCGGATTTGTCGAACTTGATGTGTTAGTTGACGGCGTGATGGTTCTACCATCTGGCAACTCAATAGCTAATAATGTGTCAGTCGTTGTTGCTTTAGTTCGCCCCCCATCAAACGTTAAATACGGCGCACTACCCTGAATCACTCTTGAGGTATAAGCCGTTAATGCCAAAGAACTTTGCGAATACGGCAATAACAACAACGTAGCAAAAACCAATAAAGACCTTGATAAGAAGGATAAAATTTTAGACCTTGGTGATAAGCTTTCAGATAAACTCAGCGAGTTTGCTAAGCTTGATGATTTCGATAACTTTGGTGATAAAAATAAGAATGGAGTCTGATTTTGACTACGATGATATTGAAAAAGATTTAGAACATAGGTTTGGCAGGCCAGATGCCAGATGCCAGATGCCGATTATGATAGCGCATTTCGATTATCCTGTCAAGTAAATTTTTGTTTTATTTCAATTTTATATAATTAACCGCCCAACTAGCGAGCATTTCCTTGCTTTGAAAGCGGTTAAATTATAACCGGTTGATTAATGATGTGCTAGTTTTTTTGTTAAAATTTTGTGAAGTTTTGTTAATGATAGAGGAGTGAGCTTTTGTTGGTGTGTTTTTAGTTAAAAACGCCTTCACCTTAGTCACATGTGACCGATATAGTTTTAAGGTTAAACCCTGCCTCTTTATAACATTTATACCTTACCCGTGCTAGGGACTTTAAGTCTTCTCCAACTGGAACAAAGTCAATAATATCATGGTAAACATTGGCAAATTCAGGAAACTGCTCTTGTAAATTAATAAGCAGCGGTCGGCGGCCGCTGCTGCGTTTTTGTGGCCAGCTGATTTCGACTGGTGATCCCCCTTTCATACCTTCACCGGCTAAATTGTGTGGTACAAAGCTGTCGGTACTCAATTGCCATAGGTATTCGTCTATTCGCTCGGCTTGAGCCTGATCTTGACATGCAACTTGCACACGTAAATTAGCTTGCCATGCTTCGACAATTTTTTGACATGCTAGTTTTTCGTAATAAAGCACGCCTGATTCGTTGGCTTCGGTTTGGTTTTCGAGTAGATAGAAGATCACTTTTTTCATAAATACTGGCTCGATTTATTGGTCAAGTAGATATTGAATCAACATAGCAACAGGGCGTCCCGTTGCACCTTTTTGGGAGCCAGACTTCCACGCAGTGCCGGCAATATCTAAATGTGCCCATTGGTACTTTTCAGTAAATCGTGATAGAAAACAGGCAGCAGTAATCGTGCCACCATCACGCCCACCGGCATTAACAATGTCAGCGCATGTGGATTTGATCTGTTCTTGGAATTCATTGTCGATTGGCAAAGCCCAAGCTTTGTCGCCAGCTTTTTGCGATGCGCTAACCAATTGTGCAACTAATTTGTCGTTGTTGCCCATAACACCTGTATAGTGATGACCAAGTGCAACAATACAAGCGCCTGTTAAGGTGGCAATGTCGATGACGGTTTTTGGATTGTAGCGTTCAACATATGTTAAAGCATCGCACAATACCAAGCGTCCTTCGGCATCGGTGTTAATCACTTCAACCGTGGTGCCTGACATAGTGGTGAGTATGTCACCTGGGCGGTAACTATTGCCATCAGGCATGTTTTCACAGCCGGCCATAACGCCCACAACATTGATCGGTAATTTAAGTTCAGCAACAGCTTGCATAACGCCATAAACCGTTGCAGCACCACACATGTCGTATTTCATTTCGTCCATGCCTGCGGCAGGTTTGATAGATATACCACCCGAATCAAACGTTAGCCCTTTGCCAACTAACACATAAGGCTGGGCTTTTTTGTCTTTAGCGCCTTGGTATTCAATAATGGTCATGATCGATTCATTTTGCGATCCGCGCCCAACAGCTAAGTAGGCATTCATATTTAATTTTGCCAGTTCTTTTTCACCAAGGCAGGTGACTTTGAGTGATGGATGTACTTTGCTAAGTTGTTTGCCTTGCTCAGCTAAATATTTTGCATTGCAAACGTTCGATGGCATGTTGGCAATAGTTTTAGTTGCGGTAATAGCATTAGCAATAATTTCACCCTGTAACAAGTTGTTAGTTAATTTTGTTAAGATACTTTTTTCACTAACCAATAATGTCACTTTTGTTAGGCTTGGTGCCGGAGTTTTAGTTGTTTTGAATTCGTCAAACTGATAGGTTATATCGCTAACAATTTGCGGTAGCTGTTTGGCAATTTGTAGGCTATTTGTGTGATTAACATTCAATAAGTCCCACGCGATGCTTTTGATTTTTTTGGCAAGCAGTTCTTTAATGACAGCCTGAATGACTTTTTGGGCTTGCATTAAGTCAAATGCTTTAGCGTTGCCGCACCCAACAAATAAGAGTTTTTGTTTTAGATTGCTGCTAGTTGCATATAATAATGTAGTTTTGCCCAATTCGTGGCTGATATCGCCTGATTTGATAAGCTGGCTCACTAGACCGTTAGTTGATTTGTCGATTTCTTTAACAAAATCTGACTGACTTTTTCCTGAATCAATTGAAATAACTAAACACTCTGATTTTTGTTTGGTTATAATAGTGCTGTTTTTTATTTGAAATTCCATGGTGCTTCTCGTTTATGAATTGATGGGGATTGTCAATATTTTATCGGTTCAGTATTGGATAGCAACAAAAAGATAACTAAAACTAAGCAAATCAGATTATAATAACCCGATTTTGTACCAACATATATAGGTAAATTGTGATAATTCGTCGATATTTAGTTAAAGAGACATTAAAAACCCAAGGGGCAATTTTATTTATTTTATTGTTGATTTTCTTTTCTCAAAAATTAATTAGAATTTTATCAAGTGCGATTGATGGTTCGATCCCGCATGAATTAATTATGCCGTTGTTGGTGTTAGGCGTGTCAAATATGGCCGATCTTATTTTACCTTTGAGCCTGTTTCTTGGCGTTTTGGTAACTTTTGGACGGCTTTATTCTGACAGCGAAATGGTAGCAATGCATGCTTGTGGGGTTAAGAAGAATTTGACTTATCAAGTAGTACTTTTTCTGTGTATTTTGACCTGCATATTAACAGCACTCAATTCGCTTTGGTTTGGTCCTTGGTCTAATGCTAAGCAAGATCAGCTTCTTGCTAATGCTAAAATAAACCCTAGTTTAGCAGGATTGTTAGCCGGGCAATTTCAACAAACACCTGATGGTAATTCGGTGATTTATATTGGTAATGTGGATAATAATAATTTAGAAAATGTGTTTATTGCTCAAATCAATCCAAAAACCAATCAACGCCCTTCCATTATTATTGCTAATAAGGGAAAGACTGCACATGATGATGAAGGTAATCAAATCATCACTCTTGAAAATGCCAATCGTTATGAAGGCACAGCGCAATTAAAGGATTTTCGAATTTCAAACTTTCATAATTATTTAGGCATTATTAAACCCAAGGTGTTATCAACCAACGAGGATACAGATAAAACTGATGTTCAACAATTGGGATTATTTGAGCTAGCAAGCACCAATACACCAAAAGCTACGGCTGAATTTTATTGGCGAATAACTTTGATTATTTCAGTGCCATTAATGGCATTTTTAGTGATTCCACTGAGCGTGTCTAACCCTCGCCAAGGGCGACTTGCGCAAGTTTTACCTGCTTTACTGCTGTATTTAGTTTACTTTTTGTCGGCCAGTTCTATTAAGGCCAATGCAGGTAAAAGCCGTTTAGATCCCGAATTATGGTTTTATATTTTGAATTTAGGATATTTTGTGTTAGCGCTTATTTTGAATTGTTGGGATAACCTATTTATGCGTAAACTTCGCTTAAAATATACGGCATCTTAAGGAGAAAAGCGTGTTTTCGATTCTAGATCGTTATATCGGTAAAACTATTTTAAGCACCATTGGTGTTAGCCTTTTTTTACTTATTAGTTTGTCGGGTATTATTCGTTTTATTGATCAACTGCGAAAAATTAAAGTTGATTATGATGCGTTTTCTGTAGGTATTTATACCCTATTAATGGTGCCAAAAGATTTGGAAGTGTTCTTTCCTATGGCAGCACTGTTAGGTGCTTTAATTGGTTTGGGCTTGCTGGCGTCACGCAGTGAGCTAATTGTAATGGAAACTTCGGGCTTTAGCCGTTTTAAAATTGCGTTTGCAGTGATGAAAACAGCCTTACCATTAGTGTTAATTACCATGGCGATTGGTGAATGGGTTGCGCCAGTTAGCGAACAAACTGCACGTAATATGCGTTCTGAAAAACTGTATGGAAATTCGTTGATGGCTGAACAAGGCAGTCTTTGGGCTAAAGATGGTAATGATTATGTGTATATTGGGCATGTAAATAACGATAATTCGATTTCAAATATTTCTATCTATTCGGTCGATGAAAATAAGCTACTATCCATTACCCACGCCGCCTATGGTGTTTATGAAAACGATAGTTGGACTTTGTCGCAAGTAGAAAAAAGTGAGCTAACAGATCCAAATAAAGTAGTAGGCGTTAATATGGTATCCACGCCTTGGAAGACGAATATTACTCCCGATAAGCTCAGTATTGTCGCCTTTGATCCTGAATCATTGTCGGCTTCGGGGCTTTATCAATATTCGCAATACCTTAAAAGCTCAGGGCAAGATACTAAGTATTACGATTTGCTATTTTGGAAAAAGATTATCAAGCCAGTTTCGGTGGCGGTGATGATGTTGTTAGCTTTGTCGTTTATTTTTGGTCCGTTACGTAGCGTATCGATGGGGATTCGTGTGCTGATTGGCATTAGCTTTGGTTTCTTGTTTTACATTGCCGATAATTTGTTTGCTCAAGTCAGTATTGTGATGGGCATTTATCCTGTTATTGGATCACTTATCACTAGTTTTGCGTTTTTATTAATCAGTTATATTTTATTTAAACGAAAGAATTAATCTAACTATGTAAAAATCCTATCATCTTTTGCTGAGATGATAGGATTTTTTATTTTATGAGATTGTTTTGTCGCCTTTTATTTATGATTTATCAAACAGCTTTAAATATTGTCCATAACCTTCTTCTTCAAGCTCATCTTTTGGAATGAACCGTAACGAAGCCGAGTTGATGCAATAGCGCAGTCCACCTAAATCTTTTGGTCCATCATTAAAAACATGACCAAGATGAGAATCAGCACTAACCGATCGAACTTCAGTTCGGCGCATACCAAAGCTGGTGTCTTTTTTTTCAACAATGTTGCTCTTCTCTATCGGTTTAGAAAAACTCGGCCAACCACACCCCGAATCAAATTTATCTAACGAGCTGAATAGCGGTTCGCCCGATACGATATCAACATAAATCCCTTCCCGATAATTGGCGTTAAATTCGTTGTCAAAAGGAGGTTCAGTGCCATTACGTTGCGTAATATGGTATTGCATGGGGGTTAATTTTGAGAGTGCTTTTTGCTTCATTGTATTTTCCATAAACCACCTTCATTATTTTATGTTATTTTTTAATTTATTTAGATTAATTACGGTTTAACATTGACTGTAATACTTTATCCTTAATCCAAAAATAATGAAACAAAGCCCCAACTATATGTACGATAAGTAAAACAGCAAGAAAATATGCACTCACTGTGTGGGTTTGGTGAAATGCCTGATAAGCCTCATTGGGCATATCAATAGCAGGAATAGAGATAATGCCAAAGACATTGAGTGATCGACTACTCATTAAATAACCTGAAAGCGGCACAATCATTAATAAAAGATAGATAACTCCTTGTATTGATTTTGACAAAATTCGCTGTAGTTTATGATGTTTTGGCAACACATCAGGTACCCCTTGCCGCTTAATCACTACCAAACGCCAAAATGTGATGCCCAAAATCAGCACACCAAAGGATTTATGTAATAAATAAACATTGACCATCCCCCCTAAATAAGGTGACAACGTCACCTTAAACGTAACTAGCAAAAAAACAAATACAATTAATACCAATGTTAACCAATGAATCCATTTTTGTTTACTGCTATATTGTGGATAGTTTTGCATGATGGAGTCATCCTATTATTTATTATTTGTCCAATGCTCAGACAAAAAATGGGCTCGCCCTGATAATTGGTAATATCGATTATAATGTTGTGGCTGTTTAATGTAATAATTTTGATGGTCATCTTCAGCTAAATAAAAAGCAGTTGCAGGTTCAATCGCTACCTTAATTGGTTTATCAAAACATCCACTTTCTTGTAAAGCTTGTTTCGATGCCAATGCCAATTGGTGCTGAAATTCGTTATGATAAAAAATAACTGGACGATAAGAATTACCCCTATCAGCAAATTGACCTTGCGAGTCGGTCGGATCAATTTGACGCCAAAAGATATCCAGAAGCTTTTTATAAGTGATTATTTTAGGATCAAACGTGATTTGTACCGCTTCGGTATGGCCAGTATGACCGGCACAAACTTGCTGATAGGTTGGATTGACGACATTTCCTCCCGTATACCCCGACACCACATCAATAACCCCGTCATACTGATCAAACGGTTTAACCATACACCAAAAACAACCACCGGCAAACGTTGCTTGTTCATATTGTTGCATAATAACCTCCTGAATTTATGGTGTTTTATAATGTTCAACAATATATCTATGTATTGCTTAACACCGGCTTTATCATTCACATTAAAATGATCGGCCATTAGCTAGCATATTACTTGAAAAAGTATAAAAAAACACCATTTCTTTCATTAGCTATTTCAGTTATAGGGGGAGTTGTTTATGGCAAGTGGATGGGCATCTGACGATGCGGTTAATCAACAAATTGAAGGCACCATTGCTGATGCTATTGCAATCGCAAGACGACAACTTAATCACGGTACCACTAGCGCTGATTTTTGTATTGAGTGTGGAGAACCTATTGCCGAAGCCAGAAAAGCAGCATTACCCGGAGTGCAATATTGTCTGTCGTGCCAACAAGAAATCGATAAGCAATTAACCAAAGCATCAAGCCTATATAATCGCCGTGGCAGTAAAGATAGCCAACTGCGTTAATTAGTCAGTGGATATAAAGTAATTGAGTTGAAAATGGGTGGACCTCAATCCACCCTAAAAATAATTATTTGTTACCTTCACGAACCGCATCATAAGGATAAATAATCAACTTATTATCAAACCATTCAGCGCAAAAAATATCTTCTATTTTTTCGTAACCTTGTTTGGTGATCTCACGTTTAACCCAATCTTCATCTTTGTTAAGCTGTTTAAGATTATCCTGACTAATTGCACCATTTTCAATAATGAGCACAGCAATATCTTTATCACCTTTTTTGATAAGGGTTAAAGAACCATTAAGTTCATACCAAACTTCTTTTAAGTCACCAAATGAAGGAATGCCTTGAATGTTAACTAATGTTTCAAAATCCCTTACTGGTAAATTTGCTTTAATAAAATTATCCGTTATTAAATTGCCATTTTTAACTAATTGAATTGGTTTACCATCAATTGTGTCACGTAAACGTGAGTTTTTAGATTTGATAAATCGAATTAAAACAAGCAAACCCGCCCAAATTGCAACTAATCCAGACGCTTCCCAAGGTGACACTGTTGGGCTAAGCAACGCGCCCCCAACTAGCGCACCAATGACCATACTACCAACCTGATCGAGCTGCGACATTGGCGCAATTTGACTCTTTCCTGATAATTTGACATAAATAAGTAAAATAAATATAGCTAATAAAAATTTTGGTGCCATTTCTAATAAATACATGTCCTTCCTCCAAGCTAAACATTATATGTTGAACTACAATTCCAAATGCAAAATCAATAGAAACTTCTGTATCGAAACGGGTAACAATTTATATAAAACTGGTATAGCTTTTATTTAATTGATAATCAATATGTATCTGTTTTATGACTAAAATTGGGTATGATTATTAATATAACTTATTGATTGTATTTTACTCTAAAATTTAAACAAATTATAAGATTATTGCTTTGATTGCGATAATTAATTTCTATTATGCAATGCGATTCTACATAATGAGATATTAAGCGATTGTAATAGCTAAAATACGATTAATTATTACTTAAAAAATCGCTCGCATTATGCGTGCAAATTATCGAAAACACTTTAATCCCCCACATTTTTAGCTATTCCCTAAAATAGCACAGTAAAAAAAGAAAAAGTTCTCTATGATAAAAGTAAAGGGGATTTAATTATGAAAAAAATGACTGAACATCAGATTGCATCTATTTTAAAAGAAGCTGAAGCCAGTATTCCTGTCAAGGAGCTCTGCCGTAAATAGGGCATGAGGAATTCAACTTTCTATAAATGGCGGGAAAAATACGGCGGAATGGAAACTTCGGACATCAAACGCTTAAAGGAGTTGGAGGCCGAAAACCGCAAGCTTAAGCAGATGTTTGCCGAACTGAGCTTAAAATCCCAGCTTCAGGAAGAAATTATAAAAAAGCTTTAGTGCCCACAAAGGCACGTAAAACGTAGGCACAGCAACTACAACAAAATCATTTAGTTACTATTGCTATGAGTTGTGCCATTGTTGGCTTAAGCCGTTGTGCTTACTATTATTAACCCAAGTTACTGGATGATTCGGTGATTATTTCGATGTTGAATGCTATCACAGACCGGCATTTACGCTGGGGCTTTCCTAAATGCTTTAATCGTATCAAAAAGCTTGGCTATAAATGGAATCATAAACGTGTGTATCGGGTGTATTGTGAGTTGAAACTTAATCTCAGGGTAAAGCGTAAAAAACGTATCCCCCCAAGAACACCAGAAAAGCTATTGGTTCCTAATAAACAAGGTGAATGCTGGTCAATGGATTTTATGAGTGATAGTAGTCGTAATCAGCGTCGCTTTAGGACATTCAATGTCATCGATGACTTTAATCGTGAGGCGCTAGGCATTGATATTGCAGTAAGCTTACCGGCAGGGAGAGTTATCCGTTATTTAGATAAACTGGCCGAATATCATGGGTATCCATTAAAAATACGAGTCGATAATGGACCAGAATTTACAGGAAAAACCTTTATAAACTGGGCTAAATCGCATGATATAACCATTGATTATTATAGAGCCCGGTAGCCCTTATCAAAATGGCTATATTGAACGATTTAATCGTACCTATCGTACTGAAGTACTTGATTTATATCTTTTTAACAACTTAGCACAAGCAAGGAGAATAACCGAAGAATGGTTAACGATTTATAATACCGAAAGACCACATGAGGCATTAAATAACATGACACCGATTGAGTATAAAACATTAAAACAGGCAGCTTAATTTTCTACGTGAGTTGTGTACTAAGTTTGGGGTATTTACATCAACATCATTCGTGCGGTTTATCCCTATATGCATAGGGAACAGATGAATAAGAATCAGATTAGCAAGTCTATAAACTTATCACAGATAGAGATTTAAAAATATGATAAAATTAATCCCACGCGTGAGGGTTGTGTTTTGGTGTTTCTATACTTATTAATGCATCAAATACATTTTTACAGTTTAGACTATCTCCATCAATTTCGCCATTTTGACATTTTTTATTATATTCATCTCGTAGTTCTTTGTTATTTTCAAAGTCAGAAACAGTATATGTCTTCTCATTACATCCGAATAAAAACATAGTAGTAATTAATATTAGTATCTTTTTCATATAAATTCCTTATAATCGTTGGTTAATATTATTAAGTTTTATTGTGCTTTATTAAGAAAGCATTTACAGCCAACCGCAGTAAATCAGATATTGTTTTTAAAGGCAACTTTGCACGTTTATTTTTTATTGCAATATCTTCTAATTCTTCATATTGAATTTCATCAATTTCAAACGAAATTTTTCTCATTACTTTAGATTTAGATTCTATCTTACCGCCACCAGCATAAGGACGATCTGCGGTTTATCCCTATGTGCATAGGGAACAGACCAATTATAACATTTTGTTTTATAATTAAAATATTTTAGTTTAAATTTCTACCAACTTTTTTAATTATTCTTAAAATAACAATTATTTTATAATACATTGTTTTTATTAAATTAATATTAAAAATAAGATAAAGAATATGACGCTTTTTTATTCTACCAATTAATCTTTAAATTTCTTATAGTTATACATAGTTAGCAATAAAACAAAGTATTTCTTTATTAAAAAAGCACAATTTTTGTTAAAAATATTCAGGAGTCTATACCGTTTCAACGTGAAATTATTTTAAATTTAATGAGTTAATAAATTTTATTGATGAAGAATAATATACTATTTAATGTATTTATTCCGATAATGGACGTGAATATCAAGGCACAAGTAAACACCTATTTGTTAAAACAGGTAATAAACTATAATATCAATCAAAAATTTACCAAACCAGCCTGCCCACAAACGAATGGCAAAGCGGAAAGAGTGATACGAACTTTGAATTGCGATGTGGCATCATCAACCAATATTTAACAATTCAAAAGATAGGCAACAAAACTTAAGCGATCTATTAACTATTATAATAGCGTTAAATCGCATAAGGCGATTTCAGGAAAAACGCCTTATGCGTTTTTAAAGGATTATTTTAATCATGAAGTGTAAACAACTCGGCGTTTTCCTATTGCTAAATTATTACATACCCAAAAACTTAGAAATTGTTTGGTATGAATTGTGGGCTAATTTTTTGAGTATCACTGAATTACTCTGTTCTATCTTGGAAAGTAAAATCACATTTAAACATTGATATAACTTGTTTTATAAATTCTAATGAACTAAGATCGATTTTATATTGGAGCGGGAAACGAGGTTCGAACTCGCGACCCCGACCTTGGCAAGGTCGTGCTCTACCAACTGAGCTATTCCCGCGTAAGAGGTGTTTGTTTAATGGTGCCCGGGGCGAGACTTGAACTCGCACGGCCAAAAAGGCCGAGGGATTTTAAATCCCTTGTGTCTACCGATTTCACCACCCGGGCTCAAAACTTACTACCGAAAGGTAATTGCGTTTTGAATGCTGTGCATTTTACCCATCTTAAATTTGCCGTCAACAAAAAAATTTAAATTATTATCTAACTGCTCAATGTTTGTCACATTTTGTGGGTTTATTCACCTATCCCACTTAACAGTTAAAAATTCTGATGTGTTGCTTAACAATAATTATTAGCGTTCTAAAAAACTTAAATATGACTTAAACACTAAAAGATGAGCCACAACCACACGTTGTTGTTGCATTAGGATTATCAACCACAAAGCGAGAACCTTGTAAGCCTTCTACATAATCGATTGTGCCACCAACGAGATATTGTAAGCTCATGGGATCGATAACTAGTGATACGCCATTTTTTTCGATAGCGAGATCATCTTCATTTACTTTTTCATCGAAAGTAAACCCATACTGAAATCCACTACAGCCACCACCAGTTATGTACACCCTTAATTTTAAGTTTGGGTTTTCTTCTTCTGTTACTAATGATTTTACTTTATTGGCTGCTGCATCAGTAAAGTTGATTGGTAAAGCATCGCTCATATTCTTCTCCTAATATATTGATCTTTGTATTATATACCCTTGCTAAATGAAAATACAAAATAGAAAACTTCTATCGAATAAATTTTGTTAGTTGGCTTGAATTTATTTTGATTTTATGAATAAATACAACAAATTTTTATAGAGAGATCATCTCAGTTATGCAAAACAATTTCAAATCAGAAAAGCTTTATCATCAAGCACTATCCGTTATGCCTGGTGGCGTTAATTCACCTGTTCGTGCATTTAATGGTGTAGGTGGTACGCCTTTATTTATTGAGCGCGCAAACGGTGCATATATTTATGATGTGGATAATAAAGCTTATATTGATTATGTCGGTTCTTGGGGGCCGATGATCCTTGGGCATAACGATCCCGATGTTGCCAATGCGGTAATTAATGCGGTGCGTAATGGTTTAAGTTATGGAGCACCAACCGAAATTGAAACCAAAGTTGCCAATTTAGTGACACAATTAATGCCTTCTATTGAAATGGTGAGAATGGTAAATTCGGGAACCGAGGCTACTATGAGCGCCATTCGTGTTGCTCGTGGTTTTACAGGGCGCGATAAGATTATTAAATTTGAGGGTTGCTATCACGGACATGCCGACTATTTGTTAGTTAAAGCAGGATCTGGTGCGCTTACGTTTGGTCACCCAACTTCTCCTGGTGTACCTAACGATTTTGTTAAGCATACCTTAGTTTGTGATTATAACAATTTAGAGTCAGTCAAAAAGCAATTTGAGCAATATCCTAACGATATTGCTGCCATTATTATTGAACCTGTTGCCGGCAATATGAACTGTGTACCTGCCAAAAAAGAGTTTTTGCAAGGATTGCGTGAACTTTGTAATCAGTATGGTGCTTTATTGATTATTGATGAAGTGATGACGGGGTTTAGAGTCGCGCTTGGTGGTGCTCAAGATTATTATGATGTAGTGCCCGATTTGACTTGTTTAGGAAAAATTATTGGTGGCGGTATGCCTGTTGGGGCATTTGGTGGTCGTGCGGATATTATGATGCAACTAGCGCCAACGGGTCCAATATACCAAGCCGGGACCCTTTCAGGTAATCCTGTTGCAATGGCAGCTGGATATGCAACGTTAACGAAGTTGATGGAAGTCGGTATATATCAGGAGCTAGAAAATAAAACTGCAGCACTTGCCGATGGTTTATTAGCAGCAGCTAAAAAGTATAATGTGCCATTAGTGGTGAATTATGCAGGGGCGATGTTTGGGGTATTTTTTACAACTGCTTCCGAAGTGACCAGTTATCAAGATGTGATGCGGTGTGATGTTGAATTATTCAAAAAATTCTATCATCATATGCTAACGGAAGGTGTTTATTTTGCACCGTCAGCTTTCGAAGCGGGATTCATGTCACTTAAACATACAGATAAAGAGATCAATCACACAATTGAGGCTGCAAGTCGTTTTTTTAGTAACTTAGCTTAAAAATATGGCACTGTTTTATATATCCAAAGAGAAAATTAAACTATTAAAATAGGTAATAATCATATGGTTAATCCACTTAAAGAAGGTGAAAAAGCACCTCAGTTTTCGTTGCCAGACCAAGATGGGGAGCTAGTAAGCTTGAAGGACTTTAAAGGTCACCGTGTTTTAATTTATTTTTACCCAAAAGCAATGACCCCGGGTTGCACTGTACAAGCATGTAATTTACGCGATTGTTCTGATGAATTAAAAAAGTATAATGTTGTGATCCTTGGTATTAGTACAGACAAACCTGAAAAGCTATCTCGATTTATTGAAAAAGAGCTGTTAAATTTTACATTACTTTCTGACGAAAATCACGAAGTCGCCCAAGCATTTGGTACTTGGGGCGAAAAAGAGTTTATGGGAAAAACCTATGATGGTATTCACCGTATTAGCTTTTTAATTAGTAAAGACGGAAAAATCGAAAAAGTATTTGATGATTTTAAAACAGCTAATCATCATGAAGTGGTTTTAGATTATCTTAAAAAACACGCTAAATAATTACTTTGAATAAAAGCAGATTAGCCATTAATCTGCTTTTAATTCACCATTTGCGTTATTTAATTCGTCCTGTTTTGGCCAAGCATTTATGATTGCTTTGACTAATGTCGCTAATGGTATTGCAAAAAATATTCCCCAAAATCCCCATAAACCACCAAATACAATCACAGCTAAAATAATAACTAATGGATGCAAATTGAGTTTTTCAGAAAATAAACAAGGCACGAGTAAGTTGCCGTCTAACGCTTGTATTAGAATATAGAAAAACAATAAATAACCAAATTGAGCAGTGAATCCCCATTGAAAGAGTGCTATAAGGACAACGGGGATACTTGAAATAATAATACCCACATAAGGCACCAATACAGATAAGCCAACAATCACTGCTAATAAGAGCCCATAATCTAAGCCAAAATACCAAAAAGGAATATAAACACAAATCGTTAAAATAATAATATGTAGTACATTGCCAACAATATAATTGGATATTTGCATATCCATTTCAATAGCAACTTTATTTAGAATTGTGCGGTTTTTAGGTAAGATTTTTGAGCAATATCCCCATATTTTGGCTTTATCTTTTAATAAAAAGAACATCATAATTGGTATTAATACTGCATTAATCGCAACAGAAACTAACCCTAATAAAGAGACAATTGAAAACTGCAGTAATGAATTACCCGTTTGTACAACTTTTTCAGTAATACCTTGAAGCACCGAATCGAATAAGCCGACATCGATTAATTCGGGATAGTGTTCAGGCAATGTGGTTAAAAAATTATTAGCAAAATTTAGCATGTTTGGAATATTGGTGATCAAGCTGATACTTTGTTGCCAAATTAGCGGCAATAAGATCATAAATCCGACCAATACCACCATGATAAAAAGCAGTAAAACGATCACAACAGATAGTGTTCTTGGAATATTTTTTTTGTGTAAAAAGTTAACCGGACTATCAAGCAAATAAGAAAGCACAATAGCAATAAAAACAGGCAGAAGAATTTTATTGAAAAAATAGATTATAATAAATAAACCAATAATAACCGCCATTAACGATACAACATGCGGATCACTAAAGCGCTTTTTGTACCATTCAATAAACATTTTTAACATTAAAATTCTCCTACTTTACTGATATTTTAAGCTATAAATTTAGTTTAACTATTTTTTTAAGCCACCCAATATGCCACGGGTGATCTGTTTGCCTATTTGATTAACAACTTGTCTTGTTGCGCTTTTGGCTATTTGTTGGGTAATGCCATCATGTTGCCCACCTTTGGGACCTTTAGAGCCAAAAAGCAGCGTACTTAGAAAATTAAGCAATCCACCATTATTTTGTTTATTGATATTATCATCACTTTTTTGGGCACTATTATTGGCATTTTGGTTACGCATGCCATCTAATGAAAATCCATCTTTTAATATTTCATAAGCCGATTGTCGATCTAAGCTCTGCGCATATTTATTGTAAAAATGAGATTGATGCATAATAGATGATTGATTATCTGGCGACATTGCCCCCATTTTGGAACTTGGAGCAATAATATAGCCTCGTTCAACCATGTTTGGGCGACCTTTTTCATCTAAAAACGAAATAAGTGCTTCGCCAACACCGAGCTCCATGATTGCTTTTTCGGTATCAAAGCTTGGGTTAGCACGCATGGTTTGGGCTGCTGTTTTTACAGCCTTTTGGTCTTTAGGGGTAAATGCGCGTAAAGCATGCTGTACACGATTACCTAATTGCCCTAAAACCGTGTCGGGAATATCGTTTGGATTTTGCGAGGCAAAATAAATGCCTACACCTTTAGAGCGAATTAAACGCACCACTTGTTCTATTTTTTCTAATAATGCAGGCGAAATATCATTAAAAAGTAAGTGAGCTTCGTCAAAAAAGAAGACAAGTTTAGGTTTGTCAAGATCACCAACTTCTGGCAAATGTTCAAAAAGTTCTGACAATAACCATAATAAAAAAACTGAATATAATTTAGGCGAGTTATATAATTTATTGGCCGATAATATGTTAACTATGCCATGACCTTCAGAATTAACGTGAATTAAATCTTGGATATCAAGCATGGGTTCTCCAAAGAAGAATTCGGCACCTTGTTGTTCGAGTGTTAACAATCCGCGTTGGATTGCACCAATTGACGATAGCGAAATGTTTCCGTATTGTGTAGTAAATTTTTTGGCGTTATCGCCTACAAATTGAATTAATGCTCGAAGATCTTTGAAATCAATTAATAGTAAGCCGTTATCATCCGCAATTTTAAATGCCAACTGTAACACGCCTGCTTGAACGTCATTTAAATCAAGTAATCGACCAAGTAAAATCGGTCCTATATCTGATACGGTACTGCGAACAGGTATTCCTTTTTCAGCAAAGACATCCCATAGTTCAATTGGTGACGAATCTGGTTGCCAGTTATCAACCTCAATGCTAGCTAAGCGGGCTTGTAGTTTGTCAGATAATATACCCTTTTCACCTATTCCTGTTAGATCACCTTTAACATCAGCAAGAAAGACCGGCACACCTATTTTTGAAAAACCTTCGGCCATTTTTTGTAATGTAACAGTTTTGCCAGTACCCGTTGCGCCAGTAATTAAACCATGACGATTAGCTAATGCAGCTATAATAGATAAATCTTTACCTTGGCTTTTGGCAATTACAATCGATTCACTCATAAATTAACCCCTTATTAATTTTATGATAAAAATTGCATTGTTATAGGAGCAAATCTGTTATAGGAACAATTATGCTATAAAACAATTTCTCTATTAAAATGGCTTATAATATTGTATTCTGAATTAGCAATAGCTGCTATTGTTATTATTCTATCTAGCCTATATAAGGAGGCACTATGTTTCCAGAATATCGAGAAATCATTTCTAAATTAAAAAATACCGATTTACGTTTTCAAAAATTGTTTGATCAACATAATGAGCTCGATCAAAAAATTAAAAACATTGAATCTGGAATTATTGTCAACACTACCGAAACGATAGAGGCACTAAAAAAACAAAAACTTAAAATTAAAGATGAAATTTATGAAATTTTAAGAAAAGCATCTGATACTCATTTAAATTTATAATCAAGTACCACTTGTAAACATTTTAATTAATAGACTTGTTATCACTTAAAACTAACACAAATAAAAACCCCAATAACTGGGGTTTTTATTATCTGTTAACCTAATTGTTTGTATTCACCATTTTGGTTTTAATTTCTTAATTGTTCTTGAGCTTTTTTTTGTTTTCGGCTTTTGATTAACATAATTAAATTTTTATGTGGTGTTTTCATAGATTATTTCCTTTTTTGTTATAATTATATGGTTAATAAATTAATTTTTAATAACTTTTACTATATAAATTTTAAAATTGCTAAGCGACGTTGATATCGCTTAGCATTATTGGTAATACGCTGTATTATGGTTAAATTAAAACCATTGACCGAAGCGTTTAATATAAATCCGTTTCATCAACTGAGCAACACAGCAATAACTAAATAGGGTTGCTAAAAGCCATGGAAAATATGACCAAGGTAATGGTTGTAAACCAATTAATCCACCCAGTGAAGAAAACGGAATATAAATCCCCACAGCCATAATTAACATTGTCATCACAATAACAGGAAATGCCGCGGTGCTTTGCACAAATGGAATTTTTTGTGTTCTAAGCATGTGCACCACCAATGTTTGTGACAATAACCCTTCAATAAACCAGCCTGAATGAAACAGCGATTGCGCTTCAATACTGTTTGCACTAAATACAAACCACATTAGTGCATAAGTTGTGATATCAAAAATAGACGATGTTGGTCCAATCCAAATCATAAAACGTCTAATATTTAGCGCATCCCATTTGCGTGGTTTTTGTAAAAACTCATCGTCCATTTTGTCCCATGGTAATGAGAGTTGAGAAATATCATACAGTAAGTTTTGAATAAGTAAATGTATCGCTAGCATAGGCAAAAACGGTAGAAACGCACTAGCCACTAATACTGAGAAAATATTACCAAAATTCGAACTTGCGGTCATATTTAGATATTTCATAATATTACCAAAAGTTTCGCGGCCGCATATTACACCTTCTTCTAATACCATTAGACTCTTTTCAAGCAGAATAATATCGGCAGATTCTTTGGCAATATCAGTTGCAGTATCGACCGAAATCCCTACATCAGCATCGCGCAGTGCCGGTGCATCGTTTATGCCATCCCCTAAAAAGCCAACGGTATGACCGTTATCTTGCAATAATCGGATAATTCGCGATTTTTGCAGTGGAGTTAATTTAGCAAAAATAGTACGTTGTTCAATTTGTGTTTTGAGCTCAGCATCATCCATTTTTTCAATTTCAGCACCAAGCAGTGGAATACCAGGCTCTAAACCAACTTCTCGACACACTTTGATGGTGATGATTTCGTTATCACCGGTTAAGACTTTAACGCCGACACCATGTTCATTCAATGCTGAAATTGCCTCGAAAGCGCTTTCTTTTGGTGGATCTAAAAAGGTTAAAAAGCCACGAATAGCAAGTGCTGTTTCGTCTTGTACTGTGTATTGTTCTTTTGTTTCGCTAGCAGGAATGTCTTTTATACCAACCGCTAACACTCTAAAACCATCTTTGTTGTAGTCATGGGCAAGTGCAATTAACGCTTGTTTGCGTTTATCGTCTAACGGTAAGTATTCGCCATTTTCATAAACATGACTAGCAATAGATAGCATTTCTTCAACTGCACCTTTACAAATCATCAAATGGTTATCACTGCCATTTTGCACAACTACCGATAAACGACGACGTACAAAATCAAATGGTAACTCATCAATTTTTTTGTATAAACCAACACCCACCTTTTTCATATTGGTTTTTTCTTCGGTAAAACGGATGATCGCTTTATCCATTAAGTTTTTCATACCACTTTGATAATAGCTGTTAAGCCAAGCGAGTTCTAAAACAGAGGAATCAACTTGCCCCTTTATATCAAGGTGATGTTCTAAAATGATTTTATCTTGCGTTAAGGTACCTGTTTTATCGGTACATAAAATATCCATCGCACCAAAATTTTGGATAGCGTTAAGTCGTTTAACGACAACTTTACGTTTTGCCATACCAACGGCACCTTTGGCTAGGTTAGCACTGACGATCATTGGTAACATTTCAGGCGTTAAACCAACAGCAACGGCTAATGCAAAGAGTGCCGCATCGCCCCAATCGTTTTTTGAAAAGCCATTAATAAAAAAGACAATTGGCACCATGATTAGCATAAAGCGAATAAGCAACCAACTAACACTATTAACACCACGATCAAATGAAGTTTCAGCACGCGATCCAACAATTGATTTTGCTAATGAGCCAAAATGCGTATCAGCACCGGTTGCAACCACGATAGCTGTTGCGGTTCCACTGACAACGTTAGTCCCCATAAAACAGATGTTATTAACATCAAGCACATTATCTTTGTTAAGATCTGATTTTTCGATATTATCGGTCGTTTTTTGCGTTACTGCACCTAAGGTGTCATACTTTTCAACAGGAATGGATTCGCCAGTAAGTACTGCTTGGCTAACAAATAAATCCCTAGATTCAATTAATCGGATATCCGCTGGGATCATGTCGCCTGCTGATAAATAAACAATATCCCCCGGAACTATTTCACTTAATGGAATTTCAATGCGCTCTGGAGTCATATCTTTATGTGCACGACGCAACACGGTTGCTGTTGTGCGAATCATTGATTTTAAGGCTTCAGCCGCTTTGTTTGATCTAAACTCCTGCCAAAAACGTAATAATCCACTAAGCGATACCATGGTTAGGATAATAATAATCCCAGTTAAATCAGTTTCTTCACCATTTTGCAAAGGCAACCAAAAATCGGTCACAAAACTGACACTAGCTAATGCTAATAATACAAATATAAATGGGTTATTAAATGCCATTAATAATTGCACTAGAATTGAGGGTACTTTTTCACGTGCGACTTCGTTTTTACCATATTGTTCAATTCTCGATTTAGCACTTTCTTGTGTTAATCCTGAAAGGCTAGATTGGAATTTAGATAAAATACTATCAAGGCTGCTTTGTGCCTCATTGATAGCTTTAATATCTGCACTATTTTGTGCTTTATTTTTTGATGTAGTTTTTGTCATCTCGAGTACCTATATTCATAATTTTGACAAAGGTATGCCAACTCATTGTTACCAAGTAACGATAAGTTATTAAATTTTATGATGAGCTAAAATTTTATTGCATAGCAAAACTAGCCCGTAAAGCTATTTTGTATAGCTAGTGCTGAGCATTAAATTTAATTAGCAAATAGAGTTAATTAAGAATTTAGATACAACTCGGTGGTTCTAAATGTTTTTCTGAAAGATGTAAAACACGCAACATTAAGCTTTGTGCGCATTGATGTTTTGAGTTTGTGTGATAGCGTGTAAAAAAATGCATATCGTTCACCATTACCGTTTTATCAATTTCGGCTTGTGAACTGAAAAAATGGTGATTTAGACAGGTTCATTAACCGATAATGATGTGTTTAAAATTGTCTCCCCTCATTTTGGGGTGACCCGATTGAGTGTCCATATTTCTCCTGTAAATTGAACTCTTCACTTTATATTTTAACTTTCCTTCACCCTCATTTTTAACTTCCATAATAGCTAAAAAAGGAAGAAAAGCTTTAAAGGCGGGCATTTTATACGCTTTTCTGAAAAAGAAGTCAACCCATAAAACAAAAAAGAGGAGAACAATTATAAAAAAACAGCACTTATCGCTATTTTTACCTTCATTTTAATATAGAATTGATACCTCACTTACCTAATATAGGTTACAATCACAGCACGATTAATTAGTGAGAATATTTTAAATGGAAATTTCGGAATTACTCCATGATAATTGGTTCAATTTGATCATTATTTTTGTGCTTTCCTTTATCGCATTTATGTATAAAAAACGCCCTCAAAATGATGGTTTTGACAATATTATTAAATATACCGATATTTTGGAAAAGACACCTCACCCTCAATATAAAACAGAATTTTTAAATAATATTAAAAAGAAACTTATATGGAACAAAGTTTGCTTTTATAAAGCAGGGGGTATAAATAAAGAACGTATCGCTATTTCGCTAATTAACGCTGACGTTCATAACATTATTGAACTGACTCAGCTAGATTCATTAACACACTATTTTAGTATAACAAAAAATCACATAATACCACTTAAACCTTATTTAATTAAAGAAGTTATACTTAGTGGTACGGCATTTATATTTGCCTTTGTTATCTTGTTTTCTAATATAGTCACAATCTTTAGCTCTTCTTTGATAATTAATATTATTGTTGCTATTTTAACTGTTTTTATCATTATCATCGCACTGTTTCGCTTTGCACTAACCCCAATAAAACGATTCAAAACATATCTTTTAATTGTAAAAGACAAAGCCTTTTTACAAAGAGCAAATAACGAATTAGCCAAAATAATAAAAGATAAAAATAACATGAACGCCGCAATGATAGACGAAATAACGGAACCAGAAAAATAGCCCAACGGCAACTTAATAACATTATTAATTGGCGCTAATATAGTGTATTAATCGACAAAATGGATATGATAATATCTCATCTTATTTTTATATAGCGTCTAGGCTCGAATATTCAACCTTGCATTTTTTAACTGATTAACAAGATCTAACAGCGACGAGTTAAGTTGATGCATAAACTGCTGGTATGAAAATGCTTTCTTACTAATTTCGTCTAATTGTAATTCCCAATGCGCTGTCATATCAGGCATCGACATGATATCGGGAAGTGATAAAATAAGATTTTTTCCCACATCAGTTGCGCGAATTAACTTGCCTTGGCGAGTTAAAAACTGGCGTTTAAATAACAATTCAATAATGCCCGCTCTAGTTGCTTCGGTGCCTAGTCCATCGGTTTCACGCAATATTTTTTTGATTTCAGGATCTTTAACAAATCGGGCAATTCCCGTCATTGCAGACAATAATGTTGCATCAGTAAACGGTCTTGGCGGTTGAGTTTCTTTACTAACCAGCTCGGTATCAATACATTGCACTGTTTCGCCTTTTTTTACTAATCGAGTTAATAGACCGTTACTTTCATTACCATCTGTATCGGCTTCAACTTGATTATTTTTACTTCTAAACAAAACCTTCCAACCTTCGTCAAGCATTTGGTTAGCTTTAGAAACAAATTTACCGCCTTGAATATCAACATCAATTTGCAACTCAGCATATTTATACGTTGGGTAAAATTGAGCTAAATATTGCGTTGCCACAACTTGATACACTGCTTTTTCGTTATCAGTTAAGTTTTCCATTCTAGCTTTGCGCAACGTTGGAATAATGGCGTGGTGTGCTTCAACTTTTTTATCATTCCAAGCCTTGGAACGTAATGCAAAATCAGCATCACCAATAGCGGTTTGTAGTTCAGGACAATTATTTTCAATGGCGGACTTTACGCCTGTAATTTGTTTTAAATGCTCTTCAGGTAAAAATCGACAATCCGACCTTGGATAGGTAATTAATTTGTGTTTTTCATATAACGATTGGCAAATATCGAGCACATTTTGAGCACTCAATCCATTTTTTTTGGCCATTTCAATTTGCAATGCCGATAAATTAAATGGCATGGGTGGAGCTAGTTCTTTCTTTTTATTACTGACTTTGTCAATTGTTCCAGATTGATTATTAATGCGTTGACAAACATTTTCAGCTAATTTTTTAACTAATACGCGCCCTTCTTCATCCTGATAAGGCGAGCAAGCTTCGCTGGGTTGCCATTTCGCTTTAAATATTTCATTATCTTTGGTTTGTAACACGGCAAATACTTCATAAAACGGTTTGGGTACAAATTGTGCTATCTCTAAATCACGCCTAACGACTAACCCTAAAATAGGTGTTTGTACTCGCCCTATTGATAATACGCCGCGATAACCATTTTTTTGCCCAACAATAGTACAAAGCCGGCTCATATTAATGCCATAAAGCCAATCGGCTCGAGCCCTCGCTAATGCAGAAGTGGATAAAGGGATAAAATCTTGATTACTACGCAACTGTTGTAATGACTTTTCAACAGCGCTGGCATTTAAATCGCTAATCAAACATCGTTGTATTGCTTTACGTTTATCTGGCGGTAGTTGACAATAATTTAAGACTTCATCAACTAATAACTGCCCTTCTCTGTCTGGGTCACCTGCGTGTACAATTTGATCGGCGGATTTAATCAGATCCACCAGAATATTAAATTGCTTTTTGGTATTGTCTTTTGGCATTAATATCCATTGTTCGGGTACGATAGGTAAATCGTTAATCGCCCATTTTTTATAACGAGGATCATAGATTTCTGGAGTGGCTTGCTCTAATAGATGCCCAATACACCAGCTCACAACATCGCCATTACTTGCTTTAATAAAGCCATTGCCCTTTTGATGAGGTTTAGGTAAGACATCAGCAATAGCCCGAGCTAAGCTAGGTTTTTCAGCGATAAATAAGCGATAGGACTGATTAGATTGCATAAGAATGATTGTTCATTAAAAATTCCAAAAGGTATAAGCTATTATTCATTTTTCTAAAAATATGAATCTAATTACCACCACTTTTTATATTTAAGCCAAATGACTGAAACAATACAAATGACAACAAGCAATAATATTAATCCAGCAAAAGACCACCCTTCCCCACTAAAAGGAATACCGGCTAAATTGACCCCCAGTAAACTGGTTAAAAAAGTAATCGGCGTAAAAATAATAGTGAATAGTGACATTAAGTAAATTCGTTTATTGGTCGATTCAGCCAAGAAGCTATTGATCTGCTCCATGATTGAGGCTATTCGTAATAAACAGCTATCAATATCAGAGACATAATGGTTTTGTTGATAAGAAATATCGTGTAATCGCTGACGATCATTATCATCAATCCATGATATCCGTTCAGTTGAAATCTTCACAAAAATATCACGTTGTGGCGATAATAATCGACGTAAGACAATCAATTGTTTACGGACTCGACCTATTTCTTTATAAGAAAAGATACGTTGATTTAACACAGCATCTTCTAACTTAATAATTTTATTATGAACACTATCAAAAGACAGATTAACTTGATCACTAATTAAATCAGACATTTGAATCAACCAATCAGCCACATCAACCGGTCCAATGCCTTGTTCTAAATGATCTTTTAATTCCGCAATAGCCGCAATTTCTTGATGTCGGGTTGAAATGATCATGTTATCAGTAATAAAAAAACGAAAAGTAACAATAGGATCGGGAAGTTCATTAGGAATAAAGTTAACGCCTTTTAACACGACTAAAACCCCTGATTCAAAACGAATTTCTTTGGATATTTGGTTTGGTTTTACTAACTCGTTTTTAATCAAATCAGGCACAAGATTTGTGGTATTTATCCAGTTGACGGTTTCTTGTTTAGCGAAATCTAAATGAATCCAAAATGGTTGCGAAACTGAAGGAGTGCTCTGTTCATTAAGCGGTATTGCTCTGCCTTTACCATCTAGCTGACAGCAGAAAGCCGGTTGAGCCTCTAGAAGATGTGAAACAGAAATAGAATTTACACTATTTTGATTAGTCATTATCGATCCCATTTGTTGTTTTTGCAAATTATATACTGAATCTAGCTTAAAATGGAGTCACCAATTAGTGTTTATTTATTTTTCTTAAGGCATTAAATAGACTTGAGGGACACAAGAATTATCAGGGTGATGATAAATACCCAACTCAACCCCATACCAGCGATGGATATTATCCGATGTCAAAACGTCTTTAGGTGTACCTTGTTCAACAATTTTACCCTGATTAATTAATAAGATTTTATCAGCATATAATGCTGCTAAATTGAGATCATGCAAAACACAACATACCGCCAATTTCTGCTTATGAGCAAGTTGTTTTAATAATCTTAAGGTCTGTTGTTGGTGATATAAATCAAGCGCTGAGGTGGGTTCATCTAAAAAAAGTAATTTTTCAGTCGGTTTGGGTTGCCATAATTGAGCTAAAACTCTAGCTAACTGCACACGCTGCTGCTCCCCACCCGATAAGCTACGGTAATCACGCTCAGCCAACTTTAAACAATCCGTTTGCAACATTGTTTCTTGCATGGCTTGATTAAAATCAACTTTACCATAAGGTGAACGCCCCATAGCAACCACTTCTTTTACTTTAAATGGAAACGTTAACTGGCTTTGTTGCAACATCACCGTTCTGACTTGAGACAACTGTTTTTCTGACCATTGTGATAGTGGCCTATTAAATAAATAACATTCTCCAGAAGATGGCTTTTGATAACCAGTTAACAAGCGCAAGAGTGTTGATTTACCGGCACCGTTTGGCCCAATAATAATCATAATTTCACCGGCATTTATCGTTAAAGACACGTCATTAATTAAAGTGCGGCTTGCATAACTTAAAGTCAAATGTTCAGCAATTAACATAATCGATTCCATCTATTATTTATGTTTTAAAATTAGCCACAGAAAATAAGGACCACCAATTAAACTCGTAAAAAGCCCAACAGGAATTTCGGTAGGCGCAACTAATGTCCTTGCAAATGTATCAGCAAGCAATAATAAACAAGCTCCACCTAATGCTGATGCAGGTAATAGCCAACGATGATTGGCGCCCACTTTTAATCGAATCATATGGGGAACAACTAACCCAACAAAAGCGATTATGCCACTAACTGCGACCGATGTTCCTATTAACACCGCACAAAGCAATAATAAATAGCGTTTTATTCGCTGCACATTGATGCCTAAATAATGTGCATCTTCATCGCCAAGTTGAAGAATATTAAGATGATGAGAAAGCTTAAAAACAGCAAACAGAGCGGGAGCAATAAATGATACTGCAACAAAAACCAGATCCCACGAGCCTTTACCCAAATTGCCCATAGACCATAATGAGATTTGTCGTAATTGGACTTCATCGCCTATATAGCTTAGACATCCCATTATTGCGCCAATAATGGCATTAATGGCAACACCCAATAAAACCATTTTAGCCAAGTTACATTGCGAGTTTAAGCTATAAATATAAATCAATAAGCAAATCAACAAGCTACCTACAAAAGCAGCCACCATTTTACCGTAAAGCATCATAATAGGAGGAAAGATTGCTGGAAACAAAATAGATAACCCAACCATTAACGCCGCCCCACTACTGATACCTAATAAGCCAGAATCGGCTAATGGGTTCCTAAACAAGCCTTGCATCACCGCGCCGGAACTCGCTAATGCCATACCAACAACAACTGCTAATATAATTCTTGGCATGCGAATATTGAGCCAAATATTCCACAATGGATCATCTAATGGCATGTTCATTAAATGCGTGATAGACAAGTTTAAAGCACCACAATTAGCAGAAAGCAGAATAAGCGCTAAAAGGAAACAGGTTAATCCCCATAACAATGAACGATGGCTATTGGAATAATGACGATTATTTTGCACCGACTAACCTCTTTTTTGTTGATTTTTCATGTCATTTAATCAATAAGTGACTTTTAAGCTAGGGTCAACCACACTATAAGCGCGATGATCAAACTGGTTAGCAGCAATTTTATCGATAATAATTTTTGCTAAATCAATACGATAAACAAAACCATGAACTTCTTGCTGATAATAACACTCGGCATGTTGTGTCATTTCACCATCACGCAGTCCACCTGGTCTTAAGATAACAAAGTTTAACGTACTAGTTTGCAACCAAAGTTCAGCTAATGACTTTTCTCGTACGGCATGCCCAAAAGCTTGTTTAGCTTTAGTCGATAGCGTAGGCCATGAATCGCCACATCCAAGTGAAGTTACCAAAACCATCTGCTTAATACCGGTTTGCTCGGCGCAATCAATAATTACTCGTTGAGCCTTATAATTTCCTGTTTCTCCCCCTAAGGTTGTCACAATCGTAGCATCCAATCCAGCTACCTCGCATAAAGATTTCACAAGCAAAGCATTAGTTGCATCACCAACATAAGTTTCAATGCCTTGATTTGCTAATTGTTTAGCAAACTCATTATCACGAATCAAAACAATGCAACGCCAATTCGGATAATTTTGCTTTGCTAGCTGCAAAACTTGATAGCCCGTTCCAAGTTTAGGACTTACACCAAAAATCAATAATGTCTTCATAATATTAAATCTTAAAATTAATTGATTTTTTTAGCTAATGCTCTAAATTTTTCTAACTGATCTGCTTTTAGTTGATGTTTTTCATCACGACCAACAAAGATTTTGAACATCGCTTGCCCCATATGATTAAGAAATATCATTGATGCGGTAGACATCTTCATAAAGTTACGCTCAATAAAAGCAATGTGCTGACAATGTTCTGCTTTGATATGACCACTTAGGCCTTTTTGATGGCGTAAATTAAAGTATTTTTGGCTATGCGAGCCTGAAGGCAATTCACCCGAAATTTCAGCAATCACATCACCGGTATGAATTAAAAATAACACCTCTCCCCAAGTTGTCACTTCTTCCCAAATTGCATCAAAATGGCTACCATCAACAATTTTTGCACCGGGTAAAGCTTGAATCACTTGCGTCAATGTAACATGATGATCTTGAGCAATTTTTTCTAATAATTCTTCTGGATTGGTTTGCATATAAGCAGCTAAATTTGCTAAATGAGACTGTTTTTCTACCATAATAAGATCCTTTAGTTACGAAATGTTATGTGGGTGTTTTGCGTTTTTAATAACGGAATGAGGCATTGCTGATTGACCATTGTTCGATAGTCCTGCTTGCGCTCTTTTTTGCTGTAATTCAATATATTCTGGATTGTTGAGTTGTAACAGTAATTGCTGCAAAGCTTGTAGCATGTTGCTTGACCAAAAACGCCCCGATAAGGTTAAAAACATGCAATGATCTTTATTTTTTAAAAGTCCTACTTGATGCCATTGAGCAATTAGAGGCTCAAATAATTGAAAGTGTGGCGTTAATTTTGTTAAATCAACTCGCCCCTTTTCAATACCTGCTTGCAATTGATATAACCATTCACCTACCAATGGTTGGCCGGTTAACATCATTATTGGTTTCTTTCCTTGATCAAGCTGGGCATAATATTGGTTTAAATCACGATGGAGCATAAAGGATTGACCACCTAAACGCCCACCAGCACAAGATCCAAAAGCAAAAAAATTCGAACCTTGTTTAATTAAAAAATTATATAAATTTCGTTCACGGCTGGTTTTTGCCCAATGAGAATTGGTTAAATGAACCCAACCTTGCTTAGCAAGGAACTCGGCACCTTGATGGTAAAAATCACATTTATCTATTACTGATGGTATCTCAATACGCTTATTTTCAACACTTTTAGCCAGTGGCGTGGTTGGCAATAAATTGAGCGAATAAAGATCAACGCCATCTAAAGGTAAATTATTGGCAATGTCTAAATCTCGTTGCCACGTTTGAGCGGTTTGATTAGGTAAACCAAACATTAAATCACATACCAACGCAACACTATCACGCAATGCAATACGCTCAAAACGGTTAATAATTTGCGCTTCGGTCGATTCACGACCTAATTTTTGCCTAATTGCAGTATTAAACGTTTGCACTCCGATCGAAAAGCGATTTGCCCCCGCGTCAATATAACTATCAACACGTTCATCATCAAAATCAGAGATGCGACCTTCGATTGTAATTTCACAATCGGGTGCTAAAGGTGCATGCTGTTTGAAATAACGAATAACGCGTGCTAATTGCCCTGCGGCTAAAGCAGAAGGCGTACCACCACCAAAATAAATGGCATGAATAGGCGCTGATTGCATCGCTTTATTGTGAATTTCGAGCGATATTTCTTTTAATAAATAATCGATATATGTTTCAGTATTAAATTTTCTTAATGGATTTTGATAAAAACCACAAAATTGGCAATGAATATCACAAAAAGGAATATGGATATAAATCAATCGTTTTTTGCCTGTTAAAGCGGTATTTTGGATAATTTGCCACTGAGGTACAACATCTTGCGGCGATAAAGGTAAACTGGCTTGCAAAGGCATCACTGCCCAGCGATTTTTGAAAGGTAAAGTCGCATTCTCTGCATAAAACGGACTAACATCTAATGATTTCATAACAACAATTCTTGAACAAATAATCTTCATAAATTAAATAATAATTATTATCATTTAGCAATATTTTTTATTTATTTTTTTTATAACAATTTGATATTTTTATGTATATTTTTATTTGAATATCTGTAACAAAGTTTTTAGGCACAAATTTGGCGATGTTTTAATCTATAAAAAATAGTCCAATAAATTAAATTTACTACTAATTAAAATTCTCAAAACATCATGCAATCCTATTGAAATTTTTATCGTTGCAAAAATAAATATTACTACATTATTGATAATGGTTATCATTTTCATTATAGTATTTCGATTAAAAAATAACTAATCAACAGGAAATAAACGATGAAGAAAAATTTTTTCGCAAAATTAGGACTATTTTTATTCATTTTCGGCTTTAACAGCTTTATTAATTTAAGCTTTGCGAATGAAAGAATTGTTATTGCTGGAGGCTCTTTAACTGAGATTGTTTTTGCCCTTGGTGCAGGCGATCAGGTTGTTGGTGTGGACAAAACAAGTAGTTATCCTAGTAAAGCCAAACAACTTCCCCAAATTGGTTATTGGAAATTGTTAAATATTGAGGGAATCTTATCGCTTAAACCATCGCTATTTATTACATTAAGTGATGCCGAGCCTGATAACATCATAAGCCAAGTCACTCAAGCGAAAGTTGATGTTTTATCGTTACAACGAGTACCGGGAACGACCGAATTACTTTATGCTAATATTGAGAAAATTGCCGACAAATTAAATAAACAACCACAAGGGCAACAGTTAATCAACAAAATAAAAACCAACCTAACAAAAATTCAAGAAAAAATCAGCAATCACCCTAATAAGCCAAAAGTCCTTTTTTTAATGAGCATGGGTGGAACGAATTCGGTCGCAGGTAAAAATACCACCGCCGATGCCCTCATCACTATCGCAGGGGGGGAAAATCTTGCCAAACATACAAGCTACAAAACCTATACAGCGGAATCCCTAATTGCCATGGATCCTGAAATTATTGTATTAAACAAACATTCAATTGAACAATTAGGTGGAATGGAAAAATTAAATACTATTGCAGGAATAACAGAAACATCGGCTTATAAAAATCACCGCATTATTGCCATTGACGATAGCTATCTTTTTGGTATTGGACCAAGAGTTGACGAAGTTGCCCAAATACTTTATCAACATTTTTATCCTCAATAATATTGGATAACTAATTTGTAACATAATAATTATATTTAATTTATAACAATTTTAAGCGAAGCAATTGAAGCGTATTATTTAATTTATTATGTTTGAAAGGAATAAAATGCTTAACTTTACTCATTTAAAAAAAACTAGCACATTGGCTTTAAGCTTGTCCTTTATCATGCCCGCAATCGCAGCAGAAAATAATGATAAAGAAAAGTACAATGACGTCATGACAGTCACTGCACACGAAGCAACAAAAAAAACCGGTACTAATACCGAAATTTCTGAACAAGAAATCAGACGCGATGGCGGAACCAATTTTGGCACACTTATGCGCTATCAACCGCTTATTTCAGCGCCGGGGAACATTTCAGGATCTGGCAGTGGTAAAAGTAGTTGGGATCGCGGTGGATTTACTGGCTATAACATTCGCGGTTTAGATGCCAACCGAGTTTCCATCGACATTGACGGCATGCCCTTACCCATCGCACAAGGACGCGTCAACTCAGTAGGTCGAGCTGGATTTGGTACTTACGGCATTGGGCGTGATTATATTGATACCTATATGTATAACAAAGTCGATATTCAATCAGGTGCAACATCCGTTAGTAATGCTAACAATGCATTAGGAGGATCGGTATCATTCCAAACCAAAACTGCAAGTTACTACCTATACCCTGGCAAAACAAGCTATTTTGGCTTCCAAAACAATTATGACAGTACCGATAGAAGTTACCATCAAGGATTAACTATAGCAGGTGGTGATGATTACCTTAATGGCATTCTTGTATTAAGTCGTCGTGATGGTCAGCAAGGTCGCAATCATGGTGATTCAATCAACAATTACCCAGAAAATTGGCATTCAAATTCAATATTGGCTGGATTCGGATGGCAAATGAATGATGAACATTTACTTAATACCACTGCTGATTACAACGGCAAAACCAAAAATTCACATTACGACACATGGGATAAATATGGTAAAAAAATCGAGTCCTTTGATCACCAAAGAAGCAAAAATAACCGTTTTAATCTAGCCATCAAAGATCAATGGAAACCAACCAACATTAGCTGGATTGATAGCTTAACCACCCAACTCAATTATCAACAAACTCACGTTTACGATAATACAGACTTAAAACACACATCTAGAGGCAATTTCAACACACAAACACACTACAACACCAAAGCTTATAACTTTATTACAACCCTCTTAAAAAATTATGAAAATCAAAAAATCAGTGCGGGTTTAAATGCAAAATGGAGCAAAGATGAATCACCATTTTACACATCGGCAAAATCACAATATGGAAGAATCTTTCCGGATGGCGATTACACCAAGCCTCAAGCTGATAGCCGTAGTTATCAATTAGGTGGATTTGTTGAAGATCGTATTAGCTTTAACGTCAATAACAGCAATAACTTCTATTTGGTCCCAGGAGCAAGAGCAATATACCAAAACACCAAACCGCGTCATCTTGAAAACATGAGTGTAACAAACATAAACTCAAGTCAACTTGGCAAACAGTACAACGGCAATAGTGATTTTAAAATATTACCATCCATGTCATTAATGTATGACATCACCCCAAATATGACCACTTACTTACAATACAAACGTGGCGCACAAATGCCAAATCAAAACCAATTATATGGTTCATATTTAGCGCATAGCCAAATGTATGTACTCGTGGGTGATTCTAATCTAAAAACCGAAACCAGTGATAATTTTGAATTAGGACTAAAAGGACAACCAACGGCAGGCATTACATTATCAACGGCAGCTTTTTATAATAAATACAAAAACTTCATTGCTTATTCTCGTTACAAAAAGAATTTTGTCGGAACAGGTAACCGTATCGTTTATCAATCGGAAAACCGAGATAAAGCCTACATTTACGGTGCCGAATTAAGCAGTGAATTTAATATAGGCACATGGTTTGAATCTATAAACGGTTTAAGCGCAAGACTTGCTATCGGCTACAACCAAGGTAAATCAAAATCTAGCTATCTAGGCGACAAATACATCGAAATGGACACCATCTCACCATTAAAAAGCATCATTGGTCTAGCATGGGATGACCCTAACAAATACTATGGTTTTGCATTGACCACAACCTTCCAAAAAGGCAAAAAAACAGACGGTACAACGCGTGAAACCTACAACAATGACGGTAAGCCAATCAAAGATTCAACCGATGACTATTTTAGAATTGCAGGACATGGAATTGTTGATTTAACAGGTTATATTAATATCACTAAAAACGTAAAATTAAGCGGTGGTATTTATAATCTGACCGACCAAAAATACTGGGATTATCTAAGTAATAATAAACTATACAAAACATCAAATTATAAATATCTAGAAATGTTTACCGCACCGGGTAGGACATTCCAATTAGGTATGGATATTGATTTTTAATTGTAAATCAAAAATGATGTGTTGTTTTGGATCAACCCGTTTAGGCGGGTTGTTTTTTTTACGTTTTTTTTGGTAAAATTACGAAAAATTTTAATAAAATCAATAAAATTACCAACCACTCTTTAGCAGTTAAATGGCTATTGCCTAGAGTAAGTTATTATTGATTTTGCGGACTTGTTGGTCATCAGCGTCCTACCGTAGTTATGTAAGTAATTGATTTGTTTAAAAACAGCAAAATAAAAACTTCAATAAAATCAATACCTTTTCTGACCGTTTTTTGGATAATTATTGCGTTTCTTTTGATAAAAAGTAACTCATAAAAACCACTCAAGGTTATGTTGCCTATCTTATTCCGTCGTCATAATGTGCCAATAACCGAGCGAGATCAGCACGTCAAACAAGAATGATAGCGATGCTATGCTTCATCGGAAACACAAATTTGTCTAAAACAAATTTGAATATAGGTGGCTTCAAAGAGACAAGTAGCGTAGTAACCGCAGACCATGTTCTGTAACTTAAAGCGAGGGGGGAGGTAAGGAATTCGCTTTAATTGTTTAAACTCGGACGTGGACACTATAACTATTTTTTTCACTAAAGGTCAAAACATCCTAAACCTTACCACACTAGAATAGACTGTAGCTTTCAATCGCAACAGCGCGGAGAGCGCTGTTCTTTGATATCATCTCCCTCCCTTTGCCAAAGGACTAAAAGCTAAGGTGAGGTGCAAACAGCATAGAGGTCACTGGATGCTAGGTAACTATAAACGACACCGCCACCAGAGCTGACAGCAAACGGAGTACTACCTGCTACGTCGCTTGCCCAATAGTAGTTATAGACGAAACCCACATCAGCGTAATAGTTCATGTAGCCCCACTCAGTGAAAAAACCTGCACCTATATGACGCATGTAATTATTATCAGATGACCTAGGCGTGGCGCCATCTATGCCTCCAGAGCATGGGAAATAATGATGCACACCACATTTCGCGTTAGTCAAATCCTTTACCTTAGCAAGACGATAACCCAAACGGCTACACCAAGATATTTGATTAGACTGGGTATCGTGTTTACCACCGCGATTGACGAACCACTGCCTCAACACAAATCCATACCTCACCTCATTACCACGACTATCCCTTCCCACCAACTCAAAAGTCTGCGGCAAAGAGGGTACAGTTAGTGGACTAGGATTTGCTGAACTTATCTGATTACTATCCGCTCTAGGACCATTTAACATTACCCGTGTTACATAATGGGATTTATCACTAATCCAAATATCAGCCGGTCTGCTATTTCTCTCCGGATCTATGAATGAACCAGAATGAGGCCTTGTCCAACTCACCGTTGCCCTTATACTACCATTCGTAACAACAGACCACATCAACTCACTTCCATCCACTCCACCTATATCTAAATCAAAATACAAACCATCTAAACCCGTTGTCGGAAAATTAAGATCGTAAGATGACAAACTTGTTGACTGAACTAAAAAACCCCTATTTTGATCCCAAATGCTGGCTGGACCAGCAAGGCTAGGATTATCTCTAAAATCAAGATTACCACCGCCATATATCAAATTCACCCTTACGTAACAGATTTTTGGCAATTCATTTGGATTGATATAATACGACACCGTACTACCACTGAAAATACTGCTATTCGGCATGCCATACTGTGTAGCTAAGCTGCCTCCAGTACTACTTAATGTTACCTTATAAGGCGCATCACATATATCTAATGTATCGCTACGACTTACTGTATGGCCATTCTTGTCAGTGAAACTTACTGATATACTCCCCGTCGCTGTTATGCCATTTGCCCCCTGTCCATCTCCATCATCATCCCCCCAATAATGATATCTATTCACTAAATCATTTAAATTCAATAAATTAGTTGATGATGGTACCGACATGCTTATATCACCCAAAGTTCTTCCGTTAATTAACTTTATCGGATTTGTTGCGTCTGATGTATTAGTTGACGGCGTGATGGTTCTACCATCAGGCAATGTAATAGCCAATAAACTATCCACTGAAT
This sequence comes from Gilliamella sp. ESL0254, assembly GCF_013344985.1. Lineage (NCBI taxonomy): Bacteria > Pseudomonadati > Pseudomonadota > Gammaproteobacteria > Orbales > Orbaceae > Gilliamella > Gilliamella sp. ESL0254. Next base: position 463,427 of record NZ_JAAEDU010000001.1, on the reverse strand, counting down.
TCGCCCTAGTTCGACCACCATCAAACGTTAAATAAGGTGCATTCCCCTCAATAACCTTTGTGGTTTGTGCCGATAATGCCTGAGAACTTTGCGAATACAGCAATAGCAACAACGGTACAAAAACCAACCATGACTTGAATAATTTAGAAAACTTAGGTAGGAAAAGTAAATTCCTCGGCCTCAGCGATGAAGTCAGGTTCGATAACTTTGGTGATAAAAATAAGAATTGAGTCTGATTTCGACTACTATGATATTGAAAAAGATTTAGGGCGTAGATTTGGCAGGCCAGATGCCAGATGCCAGATGCTCAGTATGATAGCGCATTTCGATTATCCTGTCAATTAACTTTTTGTTTTATTTTATTTTTTTAAAATCAACCACTCAACTAATGAGCATTCCCTTGCTATAAGGGAGCCTAAATTATAGCCGATTGAAAAATAATGTGCTAATTTTTTTTGTTAAATGGATAAGTTTAAGCTTGTGTTGACGTATTTTGGGGTATGGTTTTGGTGGTATTTTTGACTAAAAACCACCAAAAAAACTTCAATAAAATCAATATCTTTTCTGACAGATTTTTAATTGGTTATTGCTAATAACGATGTATGTGCAATTATTTTTTTATAGTTTTATCCAAAAAACGATTGAATATACATAACTAAAGACAATAAACATAATAGAAAAAATACCTAAACCATAAGAAAACTTATTCTTACTTGATTTTACAAGTATAATTCCTACAATCAATAAGGAAAGATAAAAATACCAGAAATGCATTGGTGCATAAACAAAGATAACTCTAAGCAAAAAATAAAATATGTTAACTAAGTCCCATTCGTACATTTAATTTATCATCCATTAATATTTTTTATTCATTATATATTCTCTTTTCATTATTACTATCAGCAACTATTTTTAGTTTGTGCTATATATTCATAATGTAAAAAAATATCGTGCTGTTTTTTTTCTATAAAAGATTGGAAACGATTATTTTTCTGGTAACGGCATAACCGCTGTTTCTTTATATTCTTTTGTCTTTTTATCCCACTCTTGTAATTTGAATATACAAAAGAATTTCTTTTTATCCTCTGTTGGCTTAGCGCCGATAGATAGCAAGTAATCGGTATCTTTTTTCGGTATAAATACTATTTTTTTGTTATTCCATTTACATGTAACCAATTCAGTGTAACCACGATGGAACCATCCCGGTTCTTGTTTTTTATATCTATAAACAGCCACATTAAAAATAAACGGCTTATCTGGCACTATATTGAGCTGATTTATTGGTTTTGCATTTTCATCCGAAACCTGTACGCCATGAATGTCGGTAACAATGGGCGCATAAGTTTCATCACCAAATCGATAAGCCATGAAATATCCTAATTTGCTTGTATTTGTTAGGTCAAATACACTTAATCTGCTTGCAGTAAAATCATCTGAGCCCACTTGTACTACAGTAATCCTAGCCTTAGGTTGTTTACCTTTTGGCTCAACATCTGAATAAAAACGAGCTTTTGCTAAATATTCTTCTTGCTTTTTTTTTGCGCTATCAGCTTGTTTTGTTGAAGTATCTTGTGCACACGATGTGATTAATAGCGAACAGATAATAAAAGTGGATAATTTTAATAATTTATACATTATTTTCCCTCGTTATTTTTATAGTGAAATCAAAGGATAATATATATTTCAATTTAAAGAAAGAATTTTAGTTTTTATTAAGTTGATTTGATTAATGTTAATTTTATCCTCAACAAAACTCTAATTTGTGAACTATGGCTTAGAATTGCCTTAAGGTAATATCTTTGATAACTCATGACCTTAAAACTAAATATTTATCAACCATTTTGTTAACGCTAAAAGCCTTAATTTGGGTCTGATGATTTTGACAAATTGTTTCTAACTTTTTAATTATTTTTGTAAGTTAAACGCAATCTGAAATAAATCACATTATTGGTCACTGTTCCAATAAAAATAGAATGTTTATTTAACTTACAAAAATATTAAATATATTATAGACAAACCCTCTTAAAGGGTTTGTCTATAACTGTTATTTCATTCTGGTGCAATTTGCCTCTTCTTTAATTTTATTATTCGATGAACTATATTCGATATCTTTAGTTATTGTTTCTCGCTCATAAGTCAAAATAAATTTATCATTGCTTTCTTTTTGTAATGATCGTGTCTTTTTGCTAAAAAAGTAATCCGTTTCTTCTTGTTTTGTTTTATTATCATAAGTTTCTACAAGGCTTTCTTTGTCCCAATGTCCTGTTTTTAGATTTTTAGAATATAAAGAATTATTCTCATATTTAAATGACATTAACACATATTCATCATTATATTTTTTTTTAAATTCCTCAAAACCATTGCCATTCCAATCAGAGTTATAGAATGTCACTTTACAACTCCATTCGCCTACAAACATTTCATCCGATACTCGTTTTTCACCACAACCAGATAAAATTATTCCCAAAAAAGCAACTAAAAATATTTTTTTCATACCATCTCCTTAATTAAATCTAGATAATAGTATGAAACTTATCAATTAATAGCAATGAAAAATCCTCATCAAGTAATCATACAGATATTTTTTTAAAATCATTCAACGAAATAAATTAAACATAATAGCGGCTTTATCTTTTCTAATAATTGCTATACATCTTACGACCCACCCTCCAAAATTTCACATCAAAAAGCAATCAACATAAAATAATGCAAAATAAATTTACTTTCGTTTTATATGTGTATGATGCCCGAAGATTTTGAAATTGAGCTATCAGGCGAGTGCTACATTATCAACAGCGACGACGAGCACAATTATGTATTCTATCAAACGCAGAAAACACTATACGATATCGCTGATTTTGTGATGCTACATGATGCTGTTGAATATTGTAAGTTGAAGATTGATAGTGTGTTTGTTAATATTCCAATCATCTAATTGAATCGAGTGGCGCTATGAAATATATACATATAATTAAATTTTTAATGACTCATGATTTGACTTTTCTTAAAGAGTGTTGGCGCGTTGAATTTTTAAAAAAATCAAAATTTAGCTGGAAACATTTATTAAAAAAATTAATAGAAAAAGAAAACACATATATTGCGTGGTGGCGATTAGCTAGTGAAATGGCAAAATATGGAAATAAAAAGCAAAGAAAGCTAGCGTACAAAATAAATAAATATTTAATAGTGCGATACGCTGTAGAAATAGGATTAGAAAATACTTTTATTGATGTAGGATTCTCTATTACGCATTATTCATCAATAGTTTTTTATGACAACATAAGAGCAGGTAAAAACCTAAGCATACGACAAAATACAACTATAGGCAGTAAAGATGAGGGGGCGTGCTTTATTTTGGGGGATAATGTTACTATTGGCGCTAATGTCTGTATATTAGGTGGAAAAATAAAAATAGGAAATAATGTCGTGATTGGTGCAATGTCATTTGTAAATAAAGATATTCCAGATAACTGCACTGTTTATACGCAAAAAACAAATACAATTATCCAGAATAATTGATTATTACGGTGGTTTTTCTGGCTACTTGATTTCAGGTTCTGCATCTAAATCAATGCGATCTAATAATGCCCTATTTTTTCATTCTTTTAACTAATCTTTTCGTCTGATACTCGTAGCTCAAAATCCATTATTTACTGAATTACCTTATTCAAGGTTCTTATCACATACTGATGGAACCTTATATCAATTCTCATCATATAAGCATAAATTAGCTATTTACAAGCATAGGTATCTCAACAATTGCTACCATTTTGATCGCTAATTTTTTTGCCTAAAACATGTTGTTGTCCAAACATCTAGCTCGCTAGGTTTTTTTGTTTGAATATATCTAGAACTATAAGTGTGTACATATTTAAATTCATCATCTGAAACATATTGATATTCCCATATATATTCATACTCAATGTTTTTATCTAGATTATGATGCTCTTTTCTATAGCGTTTAAATGAAAATTTTTCCGGTACTAAATTATAAGATTGTTTCGTCATTGAGTTGTCTTCATGTTTTTCATATCTTACGGGGATGTCATTTATCTCATAATTTCTTTCGTCATTGGCATTTTTTCCTATATTGTATACCCCTTGGTTATGACATATCCATTTCCCAATTAGCATATCTTCTGTAACTTCAGGCGAACATCCAGACAAAGCAAATGCCATTAGTAAAAATGCAACTATCCTTTTTAACATTATTATTCCTTTTTTATTATTATAAAGTTAAATTATAACAAATCATTCTAGATAGCTCATTTATTATTTGTTTTTAGTATACTTCTCAATAACATTTAGCAAATACTCTTTATATCAGATGCTGTCGTCGAACATTGATATTTTTATTGTATTTAGATGGTCATTAACCATTCCCAATATTGTCTTCTAATTCAGTTAAGTAATAAGAAAACTCAATTTGCAGCCATGTCTCCTATCCTCTAATATTCTGTTTATCAATTATCTTTAATTTTTGGCAAAATACACGGCTACTTTTAAATGTATCTGATATCTTTTCATAATAATGAATTTGAATTCTATTCAGAATAAAAATTAAAGCACAGTTAATCTGTAAAATCCAACTTAAGCAGTTAAATTTTATAAAACATTAGAAATTGGTTTAACTTATTGATTTTAATGGCGTCCCCTACAGGATTCGAACCTGTGACCTACGGCTTAGAAGGCCGTTGCTCTATCCAGCTGAGCTAAGGAGACTGGGATTGGATTTGTTGGTTAGACGCTGTGTATTATATAAAGCTATTTCTATCCGTCAATGATTTTTAATGGTTTATTGCGTTGGATTGTCAAAATATCACCAATCTAGGTGTTTATTTTTTGTTTTGGTCATGAATATAGACGACCTATAAGCAATTTGATTTGATGACTATTTGATATATAGCGCTTTATTTGTTAATCGTTTTTGATTTTAGTTATTTTCCTCTATTTTTTCAGGTTGCTTTATTTTTTTGTTGGCTATTTGGCATAGTTCTTCGCATTTGCTTTTTTTCATCACTTCAATAATGTGTGATAACTGTGCTTCAAATGCCGGTTGTTGGGTTATTAGCGTTTCAGCCTTTTCGATAATCTGTAGCTTTTGTTGTTCAGTTATCACATTTGCATAATTTTCAGCCGATTGTTCTAGAGTGGTGATAATATTAAGTTTGGATTGTTCAGTTAGACAGTCCGGTAGTTCCATCCACTTAAATCCACCATAATAGTATTTTAACATTTCTGCTTGTATCATTTTTGTACTATATTTTATAACTCCACCCTTCTCCGCTTCTGGAAGTTCTTTATAAAACTGGTTAACCTGCTGTGATATTGCCGCAAAATATTTTATATTAAAATTACTTAATAGAATGATTTCAGCTTGGAATTTTTTTAGGTTATTGGTTAGGTCTTGGCTCGTTAATTGGTTTGATTTATTTGGCGAAAAGATTAAATACATTTCTACTATATAATTAATATAGTTGGTGATTTGCAATTGTTCGTCTAATTTATCGTTTGAAAAATTTCCAATAAGTTTGGGATCGGTGAATTTGCTAAGGATTGCTTTACCTTTTGCTGTATCTAATCTAGGTAATGTTTTTTGAGATTCAATTTGTTTAATTAATAGATAAAACTGCGTGTTGTCAGAGTGATAATTAAAGTCTATCGCATGCGCAAAGCAACTGATTAATATTAATATGGCACTTATCATTAACTTCATATTTTGTATTCCTTACATTGTCATGATTAATATTTGCTTATTTAGCCTTGGCAATTTGCGCTTTTAGCATGGCTAGGCGACTTTGTCCTTGTTGCATTTTTTTTTCAGGAGATAGTTCGTTGCGTTGTTCTTGCCATGCCAAGTCATCTTGTGGCAGTTCTAATAAGAATCGACTTGGTTCGACTTGTATTGTCTCTCCAAATTGTTTACGTTGTCGGCTAAATGAAAATGTGAGCTCTTGTTGAGCTCGAGTAATGCCTACATAGGCTAGGCGACGCTCTTCTTCAATGTTGTCTTCATCAATACTGTTTTGGTGGGGTAATAAGCCTTCGGACATGCCCACCAAATACACATAAGGAAACTCTAGCCCTTTCGAAGCATGCAGTGTCATAAGCTGAACTTGATCGAGCTCTTCTTCGGTTTCATTGCGTTCTAGCATGTCTCGTAAGGTGAATCTGGCAACAGCTTGTTCAAGTGTCATAGCTTCGTCAATATCATCGCCTTTTAACATATCATTTAACCAGCTAACTAGCTGTTCAACATTGCGCATACGCATTTGGCCTGATGCTGGGGATGTGGATGTTTCATAAATCCAGCTTTCATAATTGATACCATGCAGTAGTTCATAAATCGCGTCCATCGGTTCATGATGTGATTTTTGAATAAGCGTATCAAACCAATGGATAAATACCTGTAGCGATTCCATGCGTTTGCCAGATAGTAGTTGAGTTAACCCCATATCATGACTTGCCTGATATAGGCTAATACCTCGGTGATTTGCCCACTCCCCTAATTTTTGAATGGTTGCTGGGCCAATTTCTCGTTTTGGTGTGTTAATAATGCGAATAAACGCATTATCATCATCAGGGTTAGTTAATAACCGTAAATAAGCCATTAAGTCTTTGATTTCAACACGTGCAAAAAACGAGGTTCCGCCCGATATTCGATACGGTATTCGGTATTGCATTAGCATTTTTTCAATAAGACGCGCTTGATGATTACCACGATACAATATGGCATATTTTCCGTATTGGCTATTATTCGTAAAACGATGACCAATAAGATCATTAATAACTTTTTCGGCCTCGTGTTCTTCACTATCGGCTGAGATGATTCTAATAACTTCACCATAGCCAAGCTCTGAAAAGAGTTTTTTTTCAAATATATGTGGATTATTTTCGATTAAGATGTTGGCAACTTTTAAAATACGACCCGATGATCGGTAATTTTGTTCGAGTTTGATTACTTCTAAATTTGGGAAGTCCTGTTTAAGAAAAACTAAGTTTTGTGGACGAGCACCTCGCCAAGAGTAGATTGATTGATCATCATCGCCCACCACAGTGAATTTAGCCCGGTTGCCAACAAGTAATTTGATAAATTCGTATTGGCTAGTGTTAGTGTCTTGATATTCGTCAACTAGCAAGTAACGAACTTTGTTTTGCCACTTTTCGCGGACTTGTTCGTTGTTTTTTAATAATAGCGTAGGTAGTAAGATCAGATCATCAAAATCTAAAATACTACACGATTTTAGTTGTTTTTCGTAAAGTTGATAGCAGTGTGCAAAGAGCTTTTCTTTGTTAGTTTGCGCCCTTGCCATGGCAGTGGTTGAGTCGATAATGTCGTTTTTCCAATTTGATATAGTGGCACGTAGTTGGTTGATAAGGTCTTTGTCATTATCTAACCATTGTTGTGTGAGCTCTTTTAATAGTGCAGTTTGGTCATGATCGTCAAATAATGAAAAGTTCGACTTAATACCAAGGTGTTTATATTCTTTGCGGATAATATCTAACCCTAAAGTATGGAATGTCGATATTTTTAGCCCTCTAGCTTCTTGTTTGCTGAGCGATTGAGCAATACGTTCCTTCATTTCACGTGCGGCTTTGTTGGTAAAAGTGACGGCAATAATGTGGCGTGGTAAATACTCTTTAACACGAATTAGGTAAGCAATTTTGTTGATGATAACCCGAGTCTTTCCTGAACCTGCGCCAGCTAATACAAGACAAGGGCCTGAAACATATTCGACAGCTTTTTGTTGACTTGAATTTAAACGCACTGAATAAAAACCATTATGAAAAATGTGGATTAGTATATAACGATATACTAGTTGCGTCCAATTATCATCAATATTTATCGATCATAACCGCTAGTTTTTGTCATCTACTTGATGAATGTTAAAGCCTGTTCAACAACGTCAACACCCGCACCTTTTTTGTGGGAATTTTCGCTCAAATAACGTCTCCATTGCCTTGCGCCTTTGCGTCCATTAAATAACCCTAAGGTGTGGCGCATGATATGATTTAGCTGTGCACCTTGTGTCAATTGCTGTTCAATATAAGGATAAAGTGCCCGAATTGCTGATTTAGGTTCGATTGCTGGAGAGTTTAATCCAAAAATTTGTGCATCTATTTGAGTCAGTAATAGTGGGTTTTGATAAGCTTCTCGCCCAACCATTACACCATCAACATACTGTAGATGGTACTTTATTTCGTCAATGGTTTTAATACCACCGTTAATCGCGATAGTTAAGTCGGGATAATCTTGTTTAAGTTGGTAAACACGCTCATAATCGAGCGGAGGGACTTCTCGGTTTTCCTTTGGGCTTAACCCTGATAACCATGCTTTACGTGCATGCACAATGAATGTATTAGTATAGGGCATGACTTTTTCAATAAATTGACATAAAAATGCATAGCTATCGAAATTATCAATGCCAATTCGGGTTTTTACTGTGACGGGAATATCAACCTGATCTTGCATTTGTGCAACACAGTCTGCAACTAAATCGGCTTTTCCCATTAAACAAGCACCAAACATGCCATTTTGTACACGATCGGATGGGCAACCTACATTTAAATTTATTTCGTCATAACCACGTTCTTGTGCTAATTTTGAACATTGTGCTAATGCTTTAGGATCGCTACCACCTAGTTGTAAGCTGACTGGATGCTCTTCATTATTGAAAGCTAAATAATCCCCTTTTCCAAATAAAATCGCGCCAGTGGTCACCATTTCGGTATAGAGTAATGTTTGTTTAGTTAAAATTCTATGAAAATAGCGGCAATGCTTATCGGTCCAATCAAGCATAGGGGCAATGGAAAAACGATTTAGACTTGAACTATTATGCAAAAAAACCTCGACATCAATTAAAAATTTGTTATTTTACTCGACGTTTTCAAATAAAACCACAATATAAACAATAAGAATGGATACAAACCAAACAAGTATCTCAATATACGGCTATTTTAAATATTTTTAATTACATCTGTCGCTTCAATACTACTTTTTATAATACCATGCCAATTATTATTACTTTATACGGTAGTTATTACTAATAATCGTTACAACTTATTACCTTTTATATGTATAAAATTAAAATAGGTAAACAAAAATCAAAAACCTCGTTAAATAACGAGGTTTTTGATTAAGAGTCTGAGTCAGGATTATCATCATCAGATTTTTTATCAATCGGGTCTGATATACCTTGTTTATTCATTTCTTCTAATGATTTGGAACCGTCTAGTTCTGATGCTTTAATATCTTTTACTAGGCCCATTTCATCAAAATAAACAGCATAACTTCTTTGGCTAACGTCACCATGCTGAGGTTGTTGGCGAAAAACATAATACCAAACATTATCACCAAAAACAGAAGTTAACATTGGTGACCCCATAATAAACACAACTTGTTCTTTACTTTGACCTACTTTTAATAGATCAAGAGCATCTTGTGTCACATAATTACCTTGGTTGATATCCGGTCTATATATCCAATGCTCAACAACCGAACAACCAGTTAGTAAAACACTCGTTACAATTGCAAAGGCGGTAAATTTACGAAACAGCATCTAACTTTATCCATTAAAAAAATAATAGGCTATATTATCGCTGATATTTTGCCTGAGTGCTAGCCAAATTGATAAATTCTTTAGCAATTAGCTAATAATCAAATTACCATCAAGTAATGATACGAATTATCACTTGACTTTTATCCTTGTATCCACCAACTTAATACAGTCATGATAGACGCTTTTTTTAAACAATTAAGGTACAAAATGAAACTAGAAACAATAGATCAAAAAGCAAGTTATGCCATTGGATTACAAATTGGGCAACAATTGAAAGAATCAGGCTTAAATAATTTAGAACTCAATGCATTAAAACAAGCAATGGAAGATGTTTTAGCCGGTAATCCGCCTGCACTACCCTTGCAAGAATTACATGATGCACTACGTCATGTACACGAACAAGCAACAAAAGAAAAAGCCAAACAAGCAGAAAAAATTGCTCAAGCAGGTAAAGATTTTCTTGCCAAAAACCTTGATAAAGATGGCATTAAATCGACTGAATCTGGTTTACAGTATGAAATCATCAAACAAGGTGATGGCGCTTTACCTAAAGCAACAGATCGCGTTCAAGTCCATTATACGGGTCAATTAATTGATGGCACAGTATTTGATAGCTCAGTAGAGCGTGGACAACCGGCTGAGTTTCCTGTCAATGGCGTAATTCAAGGCTGGGTTGAAGCGCTCCAACTGATGCCTGCAGGTTCAAAATGGCGTTTATATATTCCTCAAGAGTTAGCCTATGGTGCTCAAGGTGCTGGTGCATCAATTCCACCATACAGTGCATTAATATTTGATGTTGAATTAATAAAGGTTTTATAAGTAATAATGGACGCTACTTGGCGTCCATTTGTTTTAAACTATTATTGTTTAGGAAGAAGATAGGAGCTAAATGCCGCCAGTAACAATAAAATACTTGCCGTACCAAACGCAACTAAATGAGTGTGTAAATGATCGTAAGCCCATCCTCCTAACCATGAACCAATCATCGCACCAATTTGATGCCCAAAATAGGTTAATCCAGAAAGTAATCCTACGATTTTTACACCATAAATATCTGCTGTAATGGCCCCAGACATTGACAGAGCGCCAGCCCAAACCAAACCACCCACTGCTGCAATAGTAAAAAGCTGCCATTTAGTTGATGCTAAAACAAGAGCAATAAAACCTAAGCCTCGTATTAAATAAACCATCATCAAAATGTTTTTTCGTTGTACTATATCAGATAGATAACCCAAAACTAAGGTACTAAAAATAGCGACTAAACCAATCAAACCAATACCATTAGAACTGGTGATAGGATCAAATCCATGATCGATAAGCATTGGGACACCGTGTGTTCCTAATAAATTCATACTAAAGCCACAGGTAAAAAGCCCAAAACTCAGTTGCCAAAATGGACGTGTTTTTAACACATCTATAAGTTTGATACTAGGCTCTATTTTTTGATTGATAACAGGCTCTATACTAGAATTTTCGATTTCAGATTGATTATCTTTCATAATAAACAAAGCAATAGGCAAGGCGATAATCATAAAAATCACTGAAAACGAAATTAGCGTTGTTTGCCATCCATAAATAGGAATGAAGAATGCAAAAACAGGTAACATCACCGCAATACCTGCCATACTTCCTGTTGATAAAATAAATAAGGCCAATCCTCTGCGTTTAATAAACCAACGCGCTACAATAGGCGTAAAGCTAACTGACCCCACAAAGGAGGTACCAAAAGATAATGCAATACCGAAAGATAGTAAAAAGCTCCAATAATCGGTTGAGTTAGCTGACCAAACTGTCGAGAGAATAATAATGATCGCACCTAATATTAAGACAAAACGAGTACTATACTTACCCACTAAATATCCCGCTATTGGCATTGCGATACCTGAAAAAAGCATGCCTATAGCAATAATGCCAGATAGGACGCTACGACTAAACCCAAGATCATTTGCAATAGGTAGGAAAAAAACACCCATACTCATTCTCAACCCACTAGAAAGCAAAGTGAGAAAAGATGCTGCAATAACGATATTCCAACCAAAATACCATGGAGATCGCATAATAACTCCTGTTTATTTTTTATAGAAAACGGATCAAAAATTGTAGCATTTAAGTTTAGCTGATGTGTATAAGTTATTTATTTTCCGCTATAATATTTATTTATCTACATTCACAAAAAGTTAAGGAAAGTTATATGTCAACAAACATGATTCGTATTGCGATAACTGGTGCTGGTGGCAAAATGGGACGGCAACTTATCCAAGCTGTTTCGCAAATCGAAGGGGTTACCTTAGGTGCAGCATTTGAACGAGCAGGTTCATCACTAATTGGTAGCGATGCTGGTGAACTTGCTGGGATCGGTATGTGTGGCATTAAAGTCACCGATAATCTAGCACAAGCTAAAGACCAATTTGACGTACTGATTGATTTTACCCGACCTGAAGGCACCCTTGCACACTTAGCTTTTTGTGTTGAAAATAAAAAAATGATAATCATTGGCACAACTGGTTTTGATGATGCAGGTAAACAAGCTATTGCTGATGCAGCTAAAAACATTGCCATTGTATTTGCCGCAAACTTCAGTGTCGGTGTTAACTTAGTGCTGAAATTATTGGAAAAAGCCACCAAAATTATGGGCGGTTATACTGATATCGAAATTATTGAAGCGCATCACCGTCACAAGGTTGATGCGCCGTCTGGTACAGCATTAGCCATGGGTGAAGCAATAGCAGATGCACTTGATTGCAACTTAAAAGAGCGTGCAGTTTACTGTCGCGAAGGTCACACAGGGGAAAGACCACAAGGCGCTATCGGCTTTGCAACTATCCGAGCTGGGGATATAGTAGGAGAACATACCGCTATTTTTGCCGATATTGGTGAACGTGTTGAAATTAGTCATAAAGCATCCAGCCGTATGACATTCGCTAATGGCGCTGTACGAGCTTCACTCTGGCTTGCCAAACAACCTGTTGGTTTATACGACATGCGTGATGTCCTAAATCTCAATAATTTGTAATTTGAAAATGTCAGATGAAATTTGGATGCGCCGTGCATTAATGCTTGCTAATCGTGCCGAATCGATAGGAGAGATCCCGGTCGGTGCGGTGATTGTTGATGAAAATAATCAAATTATTGGTGAAGGCTTTAATCAACCCATTAGTAAGCATAATCCCACTGCTCACGCCGAAATACTAGCTATTGAACAAGCGGGTAAATTTTTAAATAACTATCGCATAATTAATACAACCTTATATGTCACTCTTGAACCTTGTATTATGTGTGCTGGCGCTATTATTCATAGCCGTATTAAACGTGTAGTATATGGTGCACGTGATTACAAAACTGGCGCAGCAGGTTCTTTTATCGATATTCTTGCTCAGCAAGGCATCAACCATTATGCAGAAGTGACAGGCGGAGTACTAGCTAACGAATGTAGTGCTATTTTGAGTGATTTTTTTAAAAAACGGCGTTTACAAAAAAAAGTGACTAAAAATTGTTGTCAAAAAGTTTCAGATAACTAGGTGTTTTAGTATAAAATACGAAAATCTATTCCCATGTTAGTTTAATAAAAAATGGGTTCGCTTATTCTTTTTATCAAGGAAAATTGCTAGAATCTCATTTAATTTTTTAAAAATTTAATTTGAGCATTATTAATGAAAAAACACACATTAGAAATGATGATATCTACTGATGATATCCAAAAGCGCGTGATTGAACTAGGTCAACAAATTAGTCAAGATTATCAACATAGCCAAAATGAACTTATTTTAGTTGGTCTTTTACGTGGCTCTTTCATTTTTATGGCCGATTTGAGCAGAGCAATTACCGTTGGTCACGAGGTTGATTTTATGACAGCGTCAAGCTATGGTAATGCTGTTATTAGTAACCGTGATGTTAAAATATTAAAAGATTTAGACGAAGATATCCGTGATAAAGATGTATTAATTATCGAAGATATTATAGACACGGGTAATACACTTAGCAAAGTTATGGCTATTTTAAAATTACGCCATCCTCGTAGTATTGAAATTTGTACACTACTAGATAAGCCTTCACGGCGCGAAGTGAACGTTCCAGTGAAATATATCGGATTTTCGATTCCTGACGAATTTGTCGTGGGTTATGGTATTGACTATGCTCAACACTACCGTCACTTACCTTATATTGGTCATGTCACTTTACTTGAATCTTAATATTATACGAGGTGTATGTGTCGCGATTTTCCTGTTCATTAGGTCTACTGTTAGTGATGACAGTAACATCAAGTTACGCTGACATGAAATTATCCATTAAAGGATTATCAGGAGAATTAGCTGACAATGTCAATACACGTGTTTCATTAATTTCCCCCAATAAAGTGGTTGATACGCCCGCTTTTAAGCGGTATTTTGAAAGTGAGGTACAAAAAGCACTACGCGCATTAGGTTACTATTCGCCAACTTTTGAATATAATGCACAAGATCCCAAAGTCCTTGTCGTTAACATATCACCAGGGGATCCCGTATTAGTTGAGCAGCTCAATGTCAATATTACAGGGGATGGACAAAAAGATCCCGATTTTGAATATTTGCTAAAAAATAATTTACCCAAAATTGGCGATGTGTTAAATCATGGCATTTATGAGTCATTTAAGAAAAGCCTGCAAAATTTATCACTAAGAAAAGGTTACTTTGATGCCGATATGCCTAAACATCAATTAGCTGTTTCGACAGATGAAAATAAAGCCTTTTGGAATATTGATTACACTACAGGTAAACGTTATCGATTAGGTAAAGTCACTTTTCATAACGCCCAAATCCGCGACGATTATTTAGCAAATATTGTGCCATTTAAAGATGGTGAGGAATATACAGCCGAACAATTGTCATTATTAAATAGACGCCTTACCTCAACAAACTGGTTTAATTCAGTGGTTGTTGTACCTGACTTTCCACATTTAACAAAAGACAAAGTTTTACCTATTGATGTTGAAACCTCGCCTCGCAAAAAAAATAATATGGACTTAGGTTTAGGCTTTTCAACAGATAACGGTGTACATGGGAAAATTGGTTGGAACAAACCTTGGATTAATAGCCGAGGACAAAGTTTTCAAAGTAACTTATCGCTATCTTCACCAGAACAACTGGTCACTATGAGTTACAAAATTCCATTAAAAAAATCGCCTCTTGAGCAGTATTATACCATTCAAAGTGGTTATAAAAAAATAGATAATAACGACACCTACTCACGTTCTTATACGTTTGGAGCATTGCGCAACTGGGATAACTTTTATGGATGGCAAACGGCATTAGGTTTTAATCTGTTACGTGATGATTTTACTCAAGGTGATGCAAGTTTCAAAACATTTTTGTATTATCCATCACTTAGCTTATCAAGAATCCGCTCTGATGGTGATTTATTAGCAATGTGGGGGGATTCCCAACGTTATTCTGTCGAAGCCGCTGGAGAATCATTAGGGTCAGATATTAATTTAGTTCGCTTTCAAGCTCAACAAGCTTGGATTCGTTCACTACATAAGTCGCATCGATTTATTGCTCGTGGTAATTTCGGTATTATACAAGCGAGCAATTTTGATCGAGTTCCACCATCTTTTAGATTTTTTGCGGGTGGTGAGCGCAGTATTCGTGGTTATAGCTATCAGTCTATTTCACCTAAAGATAAAAAAGGCAAATTAAAAGGTGCCTCTAAACTCATCACTGGTTCAATTGAATACCAGTATAATTTATCAGGTCCATGGTGGGGAGCTGCCTTTGTTGATACTGGCGAAGCCATAGACAAAGTTGATACAACCAAATTTTACACAGGAACAGGATTTGGCATTCGTTGGGCTTCGCCTGTTGGGCCAATAAAAATCGATTTAGCAACACCATTAAACAAAAACACCGGTTCTATTCACCTATATATTGGTCTAGGAAGCGAGTTATAATATGGCTAAAAATTTAGTTAGAATAAAAAAAGTAAAAAAATTAAAACAGATACGTAAATGGAAAAAGCGAAGCATAGCCATTTTATCTGTTATCGGCTTTCTAATTGTTTTTGTTATCTTGTTTATATATACCAGTCTTGGTGTAAAACTAACTACCTATGTTTTAAATAAATTTCTACCTGAGCTAAAGATAGCTCAAATTGAAGGCACATTACATAATCTGCATATACAAGGACTTTCGCTTGAATTACCGAATGTTAATGTTCAAGTTAATGATGCTTCATTTTCATTAGCTGGACATTGTTTATTAAAAGCCCAAGTCTGTGTAAGTCAATTTAATGCCGATGGTGTAAAAGTTTCAATTAATACTGGACAAATAGATAGTTCGCCTAGCGAAGAGCCCAGCACAGAAAAACGTTTTGAACTCACAACACCGTTACCTATAGATCTTAAAAATACCCACTTAACAGATATAAAAGTCACCGTTGATGATATGCAATTTGGTATGTCCGACTTTACTGGTAAAGCAACGTGGATTAATAATCAAATTTATGTTTATCCAGCTGTAGCAACAGATTTAAGCGCTATTTTTGCGGATAATAAAACAACCAATTTACCTGTTGAAGCAACAAACGAAGATATCGCTCTTAATGAAAAAATCAGCCAACTTTTTAATCAACCACTGATTGATTCGTTACCTCAAGTTAATATTCCATTAAATATTAATGTAACAAGTTTAACCGGTAATAACTGGTTATTACATATGGGAGGGCAAGATTATCGATTCAATAATGTTATAATTCAGACTAATATCGTCAATAGTCGTATCATTGTAAAACAAGTCGATACAGATGCTACCACCCCTTACGCAAGCGGACATGCTTCGGTTTCGGGCGAAATTACATTACATGACGACTGGCCAGTATTAGCATTAGTGAAAGCAAATACCGAACAAAACCAATTCGATGCACAATTTTCAGGTAAATTGCTTGGAGAGCTATTAACTAACGCAACTCTTGATGGCTTGAATCAAATAAAAATAAATGGGCGCATCAATTTTATAGAAAAATACTTGCCTATCATGACTCAACTTGAAGGTAAGCATATTCAATGGCCAATTGAAGGACAAGCGCAATATGAATTAAATGATTTTTCTGCATCAATAGAGGGTAACGTGCAGCAGTATCAAATGTCAGCTAAAGGCCATATAAAAGGAGATGAATTAGACAACACGATGTTTGATATTGCCGGTACAGGCACCAATCAAGGTGCAATGATCGACCATGGAATAATTAAATTACCCCAAGGTGAAATTAACATAGCAGGAACTGCAAATTGGCAACAAGCCCTGCAATGGGATACCAACATAAAACTCAATAACGTTGATATCACCAAAGAATTGCCAAATTATCCAGTTCGATTAAACGGTCAATTGAAAACAACAGGCTCGCTAGAAAGTGATAAATGGGCGTTTAATTTGTCCGGTTTACAATTAAAAGGTAATATCAATCACGCCGATTTTTTTGCATCAGGCAATCTATCTGTTAACTCTGAAAATAAAGCCACTGCAGATGATTTTGCGATTAAATGGGGGAAAAATCAGCTAAATTTAAATGGCTCAAGTGAAAGTGGCAATTTACTTGCGAACTTAAATTTCGAATCACTATCGTTATTGATTGATGGCATGCAAGGATCTGTTGCAGGTAATATTAAACTCAACGGTACTGCTAACAATGCCGCTATTGATACCAATTTATCGGTTAACTCATTTTCTTTTGACACAATCAAAGTGGCTAAAGCTAATCTTGTTGGCAAAGTTCGGTATAAAAACCAATTAAGTGGCAATATCAAGCTCACTGGTCAAACAATAGAGCTACCAAGCCAAATCATCAAAAAAGCAAATATTGAGTTATCAGGCAGTGAAAATCACCATACTTTAACGGCAAATATTGATGGTGATCCAGCATCATTGACGACTTCGTTAACAGGGCAACTTGATAAAGATCGCACAAAATGGAGCGGGACCATTGCGCATGCTCTACTTAATTTAGGCAAAAACAATAATTGGCAACTTACTAAATCGTTGGACTTATCTTATGACATAAAGAATCAAATACCAGCCATTAATGCCCATTGCTGGATAAATGAAAAGTCAACTATTTGCCTTGATAAACAATTTTCGCTAACTAAAAACACCGATACAAGTATTACGTTAAAAGAAATTAATCTATCTAAACTACCAATACCTAACGATGGTGAAACCAAACTTACTGGTAATGTAAATGGCAAAATAATCATACAATTTAAAAATGACAATAAAATACCATCAATAAAAGCGAATATAACCAGTCGTGATGTTTATATTCAACAAATTGTTACCTCACAGTCGTTGCCACTGCCTTTCGATCTTTTTAAGATTGATGCAGAATTTAATGAACAACAAGCTAAATTAGATTGGATTTTTGGCCTAAATAAACTAGGAAAAATTAGCGGAAATATAGTGATAACAGATCCAACCAATCAAAAAACATTAAGTGGCCAATTAAATATCGATCATTTAGCGTTAGCAATTATTAATCCATTATTAGACAGTAAAGATTATGCTAAAGGTGCCATTAATGGTACGGTTAAATTTTCTGGATCACTAAATGACCCATTGCTAACTGGTACTATTAGCTTGAAACATAGCGAAATACAATCAAGCCAATTACCCATTGACGTTAAATCAGCTAAGTTTGATATCAATTTCAATGGAAAATCATCCACATTAAAAGGTGTTTTAACCACTCAAGCAGGTAACGTTAATATTAATGGTAATGCCAGCTGGAATACCTTAGATAAATGGCAAGCTTCGCTAACAGTTAATGGTGCAGCCATGGAAGTTTCGGTGCCTCCAATGATTGTTATGACCATTATTCCTGATATTAAAATCAATGCAACACCAGACGAATTAACGTTATTAGGAAAAGTAAGTATTCCAAAAGGTAAAATAACGGTTGAATCGCTACCCTCATCAAGCGTTGATGTTTCGCCAGATGAGGTCATGCTTGGTGCAAATCGAAAAGAAATTAAGGCCCAAGAATTTGGCATGAAAATCAATGGACATATTGAAATTAATATTGAGGATAAAGTGACTGTCGATGCCTTTGGATTAAATGCATCGCTTAAAGGTAATTTAATTGCAACACAAACCAATAAAGGACTCGATCTACATGGAGAGATTTCAATTCCAACAGGTCGATTCCATGCCTATGGGCAAGACTTGATTATTCACAAAGGTATCATCACATTTTCAGGTGCAACCGATCAAGCTATGCTCGACATTGAAGCAATCCGCAATCCAGAATCAATGGAAAATAATAACATCATGGCAGGAATTCGTGTTACAGGATCGTCGGAATCACCTAAGATTGAAGTGTTTTCAGATCCTGCCATGTCACAGCAAGAAGCCCTTTCCTACTTAATTCGAGGTCAAGGACTTGATAGTGCGGAACAAAGTGATAGTGACATGATGACCGCATTACTCGTTGGTATTGGCACAGCAAAAACCGGTAAATATATTGGTGATATAGGTAATGCATTTGGTATCAAAAATCTAACGCTTGATACGCAAGGTGCGGGTAACAATTCTAAAGTTGTGGTTAGCGGGTATATATTACCTAACTTACAACTAAAATATGGTGTCGGCATTTTTGATTCATTGGCAACGTTTACTTTACGTTATAGGCTTATGCCGAATCTTTATTTAGATGCAGCATCAAGCTTAGCGCAAACATTGGATCTGATTTATCAGTTTGATTTCTAACATTACCCCAAAGGACTCTATGCCCATTACCTTATGCAGAACCCCAATGGAGTAAAATGCTAACACCAGCCTAGCTAAAGCGTGCTAACTGATGCTTTAGTTAGGCTGTATATCAGATTATGCCATTTCAGTGATAAAATAGTGCTATCAGCATTTATTTTTGTCCAATGGTACATAACCCCATAACACTAAAAAAACTTCAATAAAATCAATACCTTTCCTGACTGTTTTTGGGCTAGTAATTAGATCTCTTTAACCAAAAACACCTCCACAAAATCTAACCCAAGGTTATGTTGTTTGTCTTATTTGACGTCAGAATGTGCCACGACAGAGCGAGACTAGCACGCCAAACAGGAACGTTTGGCTAGTTTGTGCTGTACTATTTGAACGTCTGAGCAAAGCGAAGATGTCCTGGTAAAGGCAAGTGTCAGAATGATACAAGTAATTGCGGAGAGCAGTCTGAAAGATCACATTATGCAGACAAAGTGTGAGTTCGCTAAGGGAATTCGCTTCAAATTCCCTTAGCTCGGACGTGGTCACTGTCGCCATTTTAATCACTTAAAGCCAAAACATCCGAAACCATCACACAAAACCAAATCGACCCTCCCCAAAACAGCACCTGATTTAAAGAAGAAAAATCATTTATTTTATTAAAATTTTTATTTACTAAGTTTACAAATCTATTAGCGCAAAGAACTCGCTAAAAGCGAGTTCTTTGTCAACAATTGATTCCATTCTAATAGAACACGACTAATTGGATTATTCTTCAATTTTTTGATAAAACCAAGAATATCCCATTCCTCTTTTCGTGTAAGCATCTTTCACTTGACTACAAGGGTATCCTTCTTTTATTGCTTTTTGTAATTTATTTTCTTCATTCCAGTTTAACTTCTGAGCTTTAACGGCTTCTAATTTATCTATGCATGAGTTATATGTAGCAACAAATTCCGCATTATTTTCTGTATAGAATTTGACGTACTTATCACTTTCTTTTTTCCATGCTTTTTCCCAACTAACGTTACAAGCTGATTGAAAAACCAGATCCTCTGCACAGTATAGTGATTTTTTTGATTCAATGGTTTGAATATCAACATTGGCTAATTCATCAGCCGCCTTTTCTTCTAGTGCTTTTTGGGCAACACTACACTTAGAGCCAGTTCTTTTATCTAATTTACATAAAGACTGCATTTTTTCTTTAATTTCATTAAAAGATAGCTGTTTTAACTCTTTTTTGCCTTCATCTACTTTTTCTTTATAAACCGTTTCCCAAGCTTCACATTTCGGGCTTTTATTAAACGAAAAACTACTCTTACACTCATCTACCTTTAAATATTCATCAACTGATTCGCCCCATGACATACCAGAAACTTGTTGTCTGATGGCGCTCATTTCAGATTCTACCGCTTGTTTTTTTTCGTCTTCTTTCCGTTTTTTTTCTAATTCATATTTTATCTTTCTGTCTTTTTCAATTGCAGACATTGCAGCACGACATTCAGGATTTTTTTCTACCTTTTCGATACCGCCTTTATCATTTGCTATAAATGCCTTTTCTAAATCCTGATTACATTGCTCTACTTTTTTATTTGCTGAGTCTATATTGTTTAAATAATATTCTTCGTTTTTTTCTTCACAACCCGTTAAAATCATAGCGGTGGTTAATATAATTAAAACGTTTTTTAAGGCTTTCATTTGTTCTCCTATTTAATTTACTTTTATTTTTATAACTATATTAATCAATAATAAATTGTCATTATTGATTAATATGTTACATGAATTAGCTTATCACTTCTAGAAAATTGCTTAATTTTGGGAGTGACTTGTTTTGTTTTCCGTAATTTGAGAAATGACGGTAGTGGATACAGGTAAAAAGCAAACTCACTTATACCCTACTAACATTTCACGTTTTGCGCCAAACCCTTTTCGTTTTTCAACGGTAAATCCGGCACTCATTAAATGACGACGAACAAAACTAGCAGCCGTAAAAGTCGCAAAACTACCGCCTGGGGCTGTTAGGCTAAAACAATTGTTAAATAAACATTCTGACCACATATCAGGATTTTTAGCCGGTGAAAAACCATCAAAAAACCAAGCATCAATCAATACATTTTTCTTAACTAAAAAATCTGAAAAATGACTAATATCATCATAGCATATTGTCAAACTAACGTTATCAAATTGGCAGGTAGAATCAATCAAACTAGCCTGAAGTTGTTTTGCTAACGAAAATAACGTTTCATTTTTAGAAACCACATTATCATGTATCTTTATTAGTTCATCTAAAGATAATGGATACTTTTCGACACTGAAAAAGGCAAGATGTTTCAGTATATGATTTGGATGCTCACTTCTAAAATTTAAAAACGTTTGCCATAAAATTAAAAAACTTAAACCTGAACCAAAACCTGTTTCACCAACAATAAATGTATCTTGCTTATGCTGTAAAAAACGCTGAGGTAAATCATTACCGTCAATAAATACATACCTTGTTTCCTCAATGGCGCCTTCCGTATTAAAATACACATCATCAAAATGAACAGAAATAGGCGTCTGATTTTCATTCCAAATAATCGTCGATTTATGCATAAATTTCCTTTAAACAGCTATATTTAACAACTGTATATTAATGTTAATTATGTATATAATACGCTAAGTTAAATTATGAGGTAAATTATGGTATTTCTTTTCCGCTTAATTAGTGTGGTTATCATTGGTCTTGTTATTTGTGT
Source organism: Gilliamella sp. ESL0254 (assembly GCF_013344985.1). Classification (NCBI taxonomy): domain Bacteria; kingdom Pseudomonadati; phylum Pseudomonadota; class Gammaproteobacteria; order Orbales; family Orbaceae; genus Gilliamella; species Gilliamella sp. ESL0254. The sequence goes on along the minus strand of NZ_JAAEDU010000001.1, from coordinate 441,413 downwards.
GTTAGGCACTATTTTTTGCTTATTTAATCCAAGAAATCCCAAAAACGTGGCAAGATTTGCCCATTTATTTGGTTTTTTCTTTAAACCTATATTTGGCGTAAAAGTTGATACTCGCATTCATCCTAATATTAATAAAATAGGTAGTTGTGTATATATTGCTAATCATCAAAATAACTATGACATCATCGTAGCATCAGATGTCGTACAACCTAAAACAGTCACCGTCGGTAAAAAAAGTTTAGCTTGGATTCCATTTTTTGGGCAACTTTATTACCTTACTGGCAACATTCTTATTGATCGTAATAATAAATCAAAAGCTCGAGATACAATCGAACAAGTTGTTAATGAAATCAAAAAACGTGGCATATCTATTTGGATGTTTCCTGAAGGTACTCGTAGCCGCGGACGTGGATTGTTACCGTTTAAAACTGGGGCATTTAAAGCCGCAATTGCAGCTGGAGTACCCATTGTGCCAATTTGTGTATCGCAAACTAATGATATCAAATTAAATCGTCTAAATAATGGGCATTTTATTGTTGAAATGCTAGAGCCTATAGAAACAAAAGATCTAAGCAAAGAGGATGCTAGAACCTTAATGGAACAATGCTATAACCAAATGGCTGCTAAAATAGCGCAAATAAATGATGAAGCAAAACAGTTAAATAATCAAAAATAACTCATGAATAAACAAGATCGTAATTTTGATGACATCAGCAATAAGTTTGCACAAAACATTTATGGCACAACCAAAGGAAAAATTCGCGAAGCGATAGTATGGCAAGAATTAGAAAAAATTTTAGCTACTTATCCAACCAATAAGCCACTAACCATACTTGATGCTGGTGGTGGGCAAGGTCAAATCGCCGGCAGGCTTGCCAAGCTTGGACATCAGGTAACACTTTGTGATATCTCAGAACAGATGCTAGAACTAGCAAAACAAAAGGCCCAAGCAGAAAAGGTAACTATAAATTGCCTTTGCTGCCCTATCCAACAGCTTGATAACTTAATTAACCAAAAGTTTGATTTAGTCATTTGCCATGCGGTATTAGAATGGGTAGCAGAGCCAATTGAATTAATAGCATCATTAAAAAAACATCTCAAACCCGAAGGCTATTTATCGTTAATGTTTTATAATTATCATGCGCTTTTATTTAAAACTGTCACATTAGGCAATTTTGGTTACACCCAATCGGGGTTAGCTAAACGCAAAAAGAAAACACTTTCTCCCGATTTTCCAAGAGTTCCAACCGACGTATATCACTGGCTTACACAACTGGATTTTACTATCTTACAAAAAACAGGGATTCGCATTTTTCATGATTATCTTACCAATAAATCCAAAGCGGAAACTCACTTTGAACAGCTATTAGAACTTGAACAAACATATTGCCAAACTGAACCTTATCTTAATTTAGCAAGATATATATTAGTTACTGCAAAAAACTAAATTTGTATTTAGAGATTTAATCAATGGGATATAGCCTTAACCGCTATATCCCATTGATTTAGAAGAATACCGCATTCACTATTAACAAAGATACCGTTCCTGAAGCCCAAAGGACTGTTGAGGTAATACTCCATACCTTAATTTGCTCTTTAACTTCAGTCACACCTAATGAACGATTAACTACCCAAAAATAGGCATCATTAAAATGTGAAAACATAAATGAACCTATCGAACAACCTAATCCCGCCATAATAGGATTAACTCCTAACGTACCAATCATTGGTGCAGTAATACTTGCAGCGGTAATCATTGCAACAACACCCGACCCTTGAATTAAGCGAATTAAAGTTGAAATAGTTAATGGTAATAAAATACCTGGCACACCAATTTGAACAATATATTGAGCAATAATTTGGCCTGTTCCAGAATCACGTAGTACCATGCCCAAAGCACCACCGCCACCAATAACTAATAGAATAATGCCTGCTGAACGTATAGAATTTTCCATTTGATGAACAACATCCTTACGTGGAAATGAATTTGTCAAGGACATTATTGCAATCAATAAGCCAATACCAACTGCGACAATAGGATGCCCCATTGTTTTTATCATAACCGCAATGGTATTATCCCATTTCATTTCACCGACTAATGTAGCACTTAGAATCAAAATAATAGGAGTAATAATTGGAGAAAACGATGCTAAAGCACTGGGTAAGTGTTGATCATCTTCGATATCATTAGGTTTGATAGTCAATCGTTCACGAGTAAAATTTTCACCATCTTCTGTTGGAATTTGATAAATACTACGCCCCACATAACGCGTGTAAATAAATCCTGCAATCGTAATAGGAATAGCAAGTACCATTGCCCAAAGCATGTACTCACCAAGTCCAATGCCAAATTGAGAAACAACACCAAATGGGCCAACAGCTGGTGGAATCATGCTATGGCTTATAACTAACCCCATTGCTAATGTTGATCCTAAACCAACAACCGATTTACCAGTACTCCGTGAAATTGCTTTAACTAAAGGTAATAAAACAATAAAGGCTGAATCACAAAATACAGCTAAACTTACTAACAAGCCAATAATTACTAGCGCTAATTCTTCTCTGCCTTTTCCTAGTAAATTAATGAAGACTTGAGCCATCTTTTGTGCTGCGCCACTCATTTGTAAAATGGCCCCCATCATGACACCAAAACCAATTACAATACCAATATTACCTAGTGTATTGCCAAATCCTTTACTAATGGTAGCTATCATAAATTGACCTGGCATACCACCAAGTGACCCTGTAATAAAGGCTGAAATAATCAACGCAGGGAAAGCTTGAATTCTTGTTTTCAAAATCATAAAAAGTAATAACGTGATGGCAACTAATAACCCTGCAATCATTCTCCAACTATTTTTCTCTATAGTTTCTAAACTACCTAGATAAAAGACAATCAGTCCCACTACAAGCAAAATAATACCATTAAGCATGACGTAAGGATAAAGTGTCTTTTTTGGATTATTTTTTTTTGACATATAAATTCTCCTTTCGATAGAGAACAAATGCTATCGAATATGAAATTATCTAAAGCAGAAACCACATTGATTAGCATTTGAATTTTGGTGCATACAATGCAGCTAAACGAATTGCCTCAATTAAACTAACTGCATTGGCAATCCCCTTTCCTGCGATATCATTTGCTGTACCGTGATCAACAGAAGTCCGAAGAATTGGCATACCATTAGTAATTGAAATAGTACGATGGAAATCAACCATTTTAGTCGCAATATGACCTTGATCATGATAAGGAGATAAAACAGCATCATAAGCTCCCCCCATAGCAAAATAAAAAACACTGTCAGCTGGTTTAGGACCACTGATATTAATTCCTTTCTGCTGTGCCATCTCAATACCAGGTAACAAAATATCGTCATCTTCATGACCAAATAGACCATGTTCACCGCAATGAGGATTAATACCAGCTACCGTCATTTTAGGATTTTTAATACCTAATTTGATCAAAGCATCATTACAACGAACAGCATAATCACAAACTCTTTCAGGAGTTAAAGATTGAATGGCATTAACTAAAGACACATGGCGAGTTAAAAAAAACACTCGTAGATCTTTGACCTGAAACATAGTCAAAGGATCTTGACTATTGGTTAAGTCAGCTAAAATTTCAGTATGACCAATATAGTTAACTTGACCTGCTTTTAATGATTCCTTATTAATTGGCGTTGTAGCTATAGCATCAAGCTTACCTTGCATAGCTAGCTCAGTAATTTTTTTGATATAATCAAATGCTGCTTTCCCACATTGACCTTCAATTTTTCCATTTTTGAATGTACTATAATTTAACTCACCACACTGAATAAGGTTTAAAATATTTGGTTCATCCCGCACTTGCGATAAATCGTTAATAACATTGATGTGTAGGTTAACTTTGGAAAAGTTACACGCATCGGCTAAGATTTTTTTATCCCCAGTGACTACCACACAACCATATTGATATGTTTCTGGTTCGGCGATACTTTTAACAACAATTTCTGGTCCTATTCCAGCAGGATCACCCATTGGTACCCCGATCATACAACGACGACTCATTTTTCGACTCCTTAGAAATAGTAATAAAAAAAATAGAATGAATAATTTTTAAATAAATCAGTTACATAATTATGGATTAGACTTTTGACTTTCATGAGATGAAATCTTAGTACTTAAATAATCAATGCAGTGAACTAGAGTATTGTCATTACCCACAAATCCGCCTTTTGTTACAATTGAATAACCATCACATTTTCCTCCCACCAAATGCCCATAAACTGTTAAAGGTTCAATTTCATCTTTTAACAAAAAACCACTACTCCCCAAACGATTAACAACATTCACTGTTACATCTCCACCACTCGTGTAAATACCGCGAATGATTGATTCAGGATGAAACAAAACTTGAGCAGTAATTTCTGCAATTCCTTTATTTAATGCATTACTTATTTCAACTATGCTCATATTGTAGCCTTCCGCAAGGCTAGTCAGATTAGAGACCTGCTCAGGTGTTTCGACCGTATCAATGCCAATTACATCAAACTGCTCTATTTTGGTTAATAATCTAGTTACAATCGGTTCGGCTTTTTTGGTATCTTTAGATATCTCAATTAATTCACTTACCAACACTGTTTCTAACCACACTTTTCGATCGTATTTCAACTTTTTAATTTGTCGTTGGGTTAATTCAGACACACTACCAATTGCAATAAAAACTTTATTTGCCATCTTTCGCTCACTTGAATAGCGCAAATGCGCAAATTGTGCAGTAAAAGGACCAGGATCAACACAAAAAACAGGTAAATCGGCATTATTTGCAGCTTGCGCAATAACACTTATATCGGTATCGGTTGTTGCATCAAAGATCACAATACGTCCACCTTGCTGATAAACTTGCTTTAGCCTTTGCTCTATTCTTTCTTTACCTTCTAAAACATCTTTTAGGGCTATATGTGAAATAGGATAACGAGACTGGCATCGAAATAATTCAAGAATAGATGATTCAGTCATAGGATTTTTAGGATCATTACGCATGGCAGTATTTTGTAAAGGAATGCCATTGACTAATAGAGAACCACCAACACAAATTCTATCACTTGAAGGATAAACTGGTACAACCAATGCCATTAAGTCAGGATCATTATCAATGACGGCATCGACTTCAGCTCCTAAGTTACCACGTAATGTTGAATCAATACGTTTACTAATAAGGGGACGATATTGTTTAAACTGACTGATACAATTAACAACACGAGAATAAGCTTCCTTATATGGAATTGAGCGAGAGTCTGTTGCAAACGAAATCACATCAAATCTAGTTAAATCTTCATTAAAACTTTCTAAACATGTAATTGCATTGAACCCTTTTTTGCTTAACAATGCACTCGTGGCATTGGCGCCTGTTAAATCATCGGCTACAACGGCTACTTTCATATATTTACTCCCTATCGATACTTAAGTTCATTAAATGAACTCATTTTTATACATCTTCACAAAACGGTATTTTCAAATATGGTTAATATCCTCCTTAATAAATAAACTTAATATCTTGATTCACTAATTTTTTTTCGAAACTTTCAGGAAATTTTTTTTCTGTGATTAAATAATTAAATCGATTCAAATCACAGATCTTAAATCGACAACGTAATCCTAATTTGCTACTATCAACTAATAATGCTGATTGAATCGATCTTGATACAGCCATCCATTTACAATCAGCTTTAATTTGTGTTGTAGTAAGTGCACCATCTTCAAAATTAAAACCATCAGCACCAATAAATGCCAAATCAATAACCTGTTCAGATAAATATTTCATTGTCTGAGTGTTATAAGTTGCAACAATGGAGTTTTGTACTTCCCCTGGGCAAATAATAGTATTGATCTCTGGACGACGAGTTAATTCAATCGCAATATGTAAATCAGGTGTAATAGCAGTGATAGGAACATTGATGTTAAGAGCAAATTCTCGCATAGTGGTTCCCGCATCAATAAAAATAACCATACCAGGTTGTAATAAGCCGGCTGCAATTTTACCCACCTTTTTTTTACTTTCTGAAAAACGGCTTTGTTTGACATTGTAAAGCGGAGTACCATTTAAAAAACTTCGCTTTATTTCACCACCATAAGAAACTCTAACTAGCCCCTTTTCTTGCAAAATTTTTAAATCACGACGTATACTCATATGTGAAACCGAAAATAGATTCGATAACAAATTAATAGTAGCAACATCATACTCATCTAAATATTCGAGAATTCGTTTATATCTTGGTAATTCTTGGTTCATAAGATATCTCTCTGTTAAGTTGGATTAATTGTAAATAGTTAATAATGCAAAATATGTTAATCATTTAACACTTTCACACCACAATTTAACAATTGTGATCACAGTCAAACTTTAATGTTTTGATGGATAGATTTTTGTTAATCATTGAGATTATTTTCACCATTACACATAAAATTATTCATAGAAACTGCTATAGAAACAAACCTAAGTAAACAGTACATTTATATAAATAATTCAAAAAAAATATACTTTAAATAAAGAAATGGAATAATCATATGCTAAATAAAAATGAAATCATTCAAACAGCAAAACAGGTTTTACACACAGAGGCAAAAGGTATTAAATCAATTATCAGCACGATCAACGAAAATTTTGTTAAAGCTGTCGAATTAATTCTAACAACTAAAGGGAGAGTTATTGTTACTGGTATAGGCAAACCCGGTTATATTGCACACAAGTTATCAGCAACATTAATGAGTACTGGAACACCTTCATTTTATTTGCATCCAGCTGAAGCCATTCATGGTGATTTAGGGAGTATTACCAAAGATGATATCATCATTGCTATATCAAATAGTGGTGAAACTTCTGAAATTGTTAATATTTTACCAACTATTAAATTAATCGGTGCACCGTTAATTTCAATATGTGGTAATGCATCATCAACACTGGCTCAATTTGCTAGCTGCCATTTAAACGCACAAGTTCAACAAGAAGCTTGTCCACATAATTTAGCGCCAACAACCAGCACCACAGTACAATTAGCACTAGGCGATGCACTAGCTATAACGATAATGCAAGCAAAAGGATTTACCGATAAAGACTTTGCGTTTTATCATCCTGGTGGTAACTTAGGGAAAATACGATTAAAGACGGTTAAAAATTTGGTTAAAATGCAGAATAGAAAAGCATTTATAACATCAGAAAAAAATATATATAACGCTATTTTTGTAATGACTGATTCAGGCATTGGCGCAGTTGGTGTGATAGATAAAAACAATATTTTACTAGGCATCATCACCGATGGTGACATAAGAAGACAGCTCAAAGTTTATCCCGATTTACTAAATAAAAATGTAAAAGAAATAATGATAACCAATCCTACAACAATAAATGAAAATCAATATGTTAGTGAAGCAATTTTAGTTATGGAACACCATAAACCTAGACCTATCACTGTTTTACCTGTAATTGATGATAAAAATCATTTTCTTGGGATGATGCATATTACAGACATTCATCATTAAAATTTATTTTTATCAAAAATAATGTCTTGCAAATTATGCTAGTGGAACCTTATTAAAATAACTATATAAACTAAAATGAGCACTCGAAAAATTTATCATAAATCGTTATCATAAGCAGATTAGTTTTATTGGTTAAGGAAAATAATCATGATTGTTGTAACGGGCGGTGCAGGATTTATTGGTAGTAATATTGTTAAAGGTCTGAATGATCTAGGACATAAAGACATTTTGGTTGTTGATGATTTAACCGACGGCACTAAATTTGCCAATTTGGCTGATCTAGATATTGCCGATTATATGGATAAAGACGAGTTTATTGCAGCTATTATTAGTCATGAAGATCTTGATATTGATGTTGTTTTTCACCAAGGTGCTTGTTCATCAACCACTGAATGGGATGGTAAATTTATGATGGAAAACAATTATGACTATTCAAAGGACTTATTGCATTATTGTTTAGACTTCAACATTCCATTTTTATATGCATCATCAGCTGCGACGTATGGCGGACGCAGTGATAACTTTATTGAAGATCGTACTTACGAAAAACCTTTAAATGTTTATGGTTATTCTAAATTCTTATTTGACCAATACGTAAGACAAGTATTACCCCAAGCTAATTCACCAGTTTGTGGATTCCGTTATTTTAATGTCTATGGACCTCGCGAATCGCACAAAGGCAGCATGGCGAGTGTTGCATTTCACTTAAATGAACAGATTAACAAAGGTGAAAAACCAAAACTGTTTGCTGGCAGTGAGAATTTTAAGCGTGACTTTATTTATGTTGGTGATGTCGTTGCGGTCAATTTGTGGTTCTGGAAAAACAAAATCTCGGGCATTTATAACTGTGGAACAGGTCGAGCAGAATCCTTTCAAGCCGTTGCTGATGCAGTACTTAACTACCATAAAAAAGGCGAAATTGATTATATTCCTTTCCCTGATCATCTAAAAGGACGCTATCAAAGCTATACCCAAGCTGATCTGACTAAATTTAGACAAACAACATGTTCAATCGAATTTAAAACCGTTGCAGAAGGCACTGCTGAATATATGAAATGGCTAAATGAACAATAAAACGGAATTAATTAAATGAAAACACTCATTATTGGTCCTTCATGGGTTGGCGATATGATGATGTCGCAAAGTCTGTATCGTACATTAAAACAACTTGATTATAATAACCAAATTGATGTTTTAGCACCTGCTTGGTGTCGAGCGCTGTTAAATAAAATGCCAGAAGTGAATCAAGCAATTGCAATGCCATTAGGGCATGGTGAGTTTGCCTTAGCAAAACGTCACGAAATAGGAAAATCACTACGTGATAGCCATTATGATCAAGCAATTGTGTTACCTAACTCATTTAAATCCGCATTAATCCCATTTTTTGCAAAAGTATCTAAACGTACAGGTTGGAAAGGCGAAATGCGTTATGGATTATTAAATGATATACGAAAACTTGATAAGCAGGCTTTTCCGCTAATGATTGAACGCTATGTTGCACTTGCTTATCCTAAAGATCAAATTCACTCGGCATCGGACTTACCACAGCCTCTGTTATGGCCTAAACTCAATGTTGAACAAGATGAAATAACGCAAGCACTTTCAACTTTTACAATTGCACAAGATAAACCATTAATTGGTTTTTGCCCAGGTGCTGAATTTGGCCCAGCAAAACGTTGGCCAGATTATCATTACGCAGCTCTTGCCGATATGCTAGTTCAACAACATGCTAAAATTATTATTTTGGGTTCCGTAAAAGATCGCAACGTTGGTGAACAGATTATTGCAAAAATGACACATGGCGATCAATGTATTAACTTAGCTGGACAAACCCAATTAGAACAAGCAGTGAGTTTAATTGCCGCTTGTAAAGCGATTGTTACTAATGATTCGGGATTAATGCATGTTGCTGCTGCATTAGATAGACCACTGGTGGCACTTTATGGACCAAGTAGCCCTGATTTCACACCACCATTATCAAATAAAGCCGAAGTTATTCGTCTAATTACTGGCTACCAACGTGTGCGCCAGGGGGATGCTGAACAGGGCTATCATCAAAGCTTAATTGATATTAAACCTGATAACGTATTTGAAACATTAATGAAACTCATTATGCGTTGTGAAAAGAGTAATGGATAATGCGTGTACTAGTTGTTAAAACATCATCCATGGGGGATGTACTTCATACTTTACCAGCATTAACTGATGCGTCCAACAACTTAGCAAATATAACTTTTGATTGGGTAGTAGAAGAAAATTTTGCCCAAATACCCAGTTGGCACTATGCAGTAAATAAAGTGATCCCTGTTGCAATAAGACGCTGGCGAAAAAGCTGGTTTGCCAAAACAACTCGCCAAGAACGTCATGACTTTATTCAGACCTTAAGGCAACAACAATATGATGTGATTATTGATGCGCAAGGACTTATTAAAAGTGCATTTCTTATTACTCGTAAAGCTCAAGGCATTAAGCACGGTTTGGATCGAAAAAGCATCAAAGAGCCCATTGCCAGTTGGTTTTATGATGTAAAACACAATGTACCCAAACAGATGCATGCCATTGAGCGCATTAGATTGCTGTTTGCGCAAAGTCTACAGTACCAACTACCTAATTCAATGGGTGATTATGCCATTGCACGCCACTTTTTATCTTCACTACCTAGCGATAATCAACAGTATCTAATTTTTTTACACGCAACAACCCGCGATGAAAAACATTGGAGTGAAGACGCTTGGCGAAAATTAATTAAATTAGTTGAACCGACAGGATTAAGAATAAAGCTACCTTGGGGGGCACCACATGAACAAGCACGCGCAATTCGCCTAGCTCAGGGATTTCAACATGTCGAAGTACTTCCAAAATGTCCACTTTCTGACATAGCAACCATTATTGCTGGAGCAAAAGCGGTTGTTTCGGTTGATACAGGACTAAGTCACCTAACTGCTGCATTAGATCGTCCCAATATTACTTTATTTGGCAAAACAGATCCTAAACTAATCGGAGGATATGGAAAAAATCAATTCAGCATTATCTCAAACGAAAAAAGCATGCAAACCATTCAAGCCGAACAAGTTTATCAACAATTAGCTAATTTTTTATAAGTTAACCAAAAGGAAAGTATGCAATGAATAAATATAGCGAACTTATTTGCGAAAAATACGCACAAATTGGCAGTAATGATCTAGGTTACATTGAAGATGCCTTAGGGGCTGTTATGCAAGTTTTGGACGACATTGTTCGTAACGATCACGTACCGCAAGAACTAAAAGATAAAGCTGCTTATGCAGCAGCTAATTTATTGATCAGCGACTTTGATGTTAAATAGTCGCTGGTAAACTAATAATAAATCTCGTAGATTGCTCATCGGATTCAGCATAAATCGAGCCTTTATGCGTTTCAACAATGGATTTTACGATCGCAAGCCCTATGCCTGTACCCGAACTATCATTACCATTACGATGGCGTGACTCATCAACCCGATAAAACCGATCAAAAAGATGTGGTAAATGTTTACTATCAATTTTTTTACCCGGATTAGCAATAATGATCCTAATGCGTTTTTCACTGACTTGACTTAAAGTTATTGTGATAATTTGATTTTCTGGTGTATAACGAATTGCATTGGATAAAATATTACTAATTGCTCGCCCTAACATCATCTTGTCTCCTTGAATATGGGAACAGTTACCTTCAAGGTTAAAGATGATATTTTTCTCATCAGTCAGTGGTTCAAAATACTCACACATCATTGTGATCATATCATGTAAATCAATATCAATTAAATTGGGTACCAATTGACGATTATCTGCTTGTGCTAAAAATAGCATATCAGAAATCATCTGCGACATTTTTTCGTATTCTTCTAAATTAGAATATAAAATCTCACGGTATTCGTTAGTCGATCGAGCATTACTAAGCACAATTTGTGTTTGTGTTGTTAGATTGGTAATAGGTGTTCGCATTTCATGGGCAATATCTGCCGTAAAATTTCGTTGACGCTGAAACACATCCTCCATACGATTAAGCATATGATTAAATGCTTTTACTAAGCTAACGTATTTAATGGGAACCAAAGATGTGGGAATACGGTAATTCAAGCTTTTAAGATTAATTTTCTCGATCTTTTTAATCAATCGATTTATGGGTTTTTGAGTAAAATAGATACTAATAAAAGAACCAATTAATGCCAAAATACAAGCAATACCAATAAGTAATCCTAAACCATCGTGTAATCGATGAATAAATTCAATATATAAGTCACGACCAACAGCAGCTATAGTAGTATATTTTTTACCATTTTCAATAACAACGCTTGACGCAGCAACCCGATACGATGCTTTATCTTGATTCCAAATAGCTGTGCTGTGATTTTTAATAATAACATCAAAATCAATTTGAGTTTTAGCAAAGGCTAAATTTGGACCACGGGTTCGATAAACAATTTTACCTGTATCATCAATAACATAAACAAACAAACGATGATGACCAGTTAAAATTAGTAATAAATTCTGAATAAACTCATCACGATTCTCATCTGGAGAATAGTAAACAAGCTCGCGTTCAATAGAATCAATAACCGAATTAAGTTCGGAGACATTGTGTTGAATTGATATTTTTTCAAAAGAGTGTTCAATTAAAAAACTGAAACAATAAAGCAGACCACTTGTTAACAAACAAACAGCAAGCGGCAAACGAAATGAGATTAACTTACTCGGTTTCATCCAAGACATCTAACTTATACCCCATTCCACGAACTGTATGAATTAACTTTGGTTCAAAATCAGCATCGATTTTATTACGTAATCGTCGAATCGCGACATCAATCACATTAGTGTCGCTATCAAAATTCATATCCCAAACTTGAGACGCAATTAAGGAACGAGGTAACACCTCTCCTGGATACCGTAAAAAATACTCTAACAATAAAAATTCTTTATTAGTTAAATCAATACGTTTATCTCCACGAGTTACTGTTCGTTTATGAAGATCCATGACCAAATCAGCAATACTCAATTGAGAATTATTGACCTGAGGAACATTACGACGAAGCAGAGATTTAACTCGTGCTAATAATTCGGCAAACGAAAAAGGTTTTACTAAATAATCATCTGCACCTAAGTTAAGACCTTTTACTTTATCATCCACACTACCCATAGCTGTGAGCAACATAATTTGGACATCTTTACCTGCTTCACGCAATGACTGAACAATTTTCCAACCAACAATATCTGGCAACATGACATCTAAAATGATTAAATCATAGTCTTCAGTCATGGCTCGATGATAGCCATCAAGGCCATTATTTGTTAGATCAACAACAAATCCAGATTCAACTAAACCTTGGCGAAGATATTCACCTGTTTTTTGCTCATCTTCAACTACTAACAATTTCATATTTGAATACTTCCTTTGTTATTTATCTGATTGCCGAAATTGCATAACAATGCTATAGAATAAATGACAGACGCTAAACCAACCATGATAAATTTATGACTATTTTGTAATAATAATGTCATCAACTAGTTGGTTTTTCTTTGTTATAGTAGCCACACAATGATTCATGAAGCTAGACATTACTGTTTCATTGTTTTATTTCCTTTCATCCATTCCTTGCAATTTAATGCACCCTAGTTTATCTAGGGTTTTTTTTATTCTAAATTGATGTAAAAGTTTGCATATAAACTGGAAACAGCAAGCAATTAGGTATAGATGTCGGAGTATTTTAGCAAATAATACTCTATATTCTACATTCTTTTACTTTCTTTTACTTTTTACACAACACAATACCTGTTTCAATATGATCGGTATAAGGAAACTGATCAAACATAGCAAAATGTTGGATTGAATGAGTCTTAGTCAGTAGCTGCAAATTGTCGCGCAGTGTATAAGGATTACACGAAATATAAATAATAGTTTTATAGGATTTCAATATATCAATGGTATTTAAATCCAATCCACTGCGGGGAGGATCAACAAGTACCGTATCACACTGATAATCATCTAAATTAATCCCTTTTAAACGATTAAACTCGCGTTCTTTTTTAATTGCGCAAGTAAATTCTTCGGCCGACAATCGTACAATAATTAGGTTATCAATATGATTAACTGCAATATTATACTGAGCTGAATAAACCGATGCTTTAGCTATTTCGGTAGCCAATACTTTGCGAAAATTTTGTGCCAGTGCTATTGAAAAGTTACCATTACCGCAATAAAACTCAAGTAAATCACCTAACGAGTTTTTAGTGACTGATATAGCCCACTGTAGCATTTTAATATTTACCGCAGCGTTAGGCTGAGTAAAACTATTTTCGACTTGACGATAAACGAACACTTTATCCATTACAGGCAAAACTTCATCAACATAATCGACATCTATGGTAATTTTTTGATTACTTGCTCGCCCAACGATATGAACATCTATCCCCTGCTCAGCTAATTGCATTTTTAATTTTTTTGCTTCAATAATCCATGCATCATTTAACTTTTTATGATACAAAAGCGTAATTAATAGCTGACCACTTAACGTCGAAAAATAATCAATTTGAAATAATAAATGGCGAAGTAACTGATTATGTTGCAACAAAGGCAAAATAGCTTGCATGGCTCGATTAATGAGTTTAGTTGCGATAGGAAATTCATCGACCCTAATCCTTTTTTTTGTTTTTTTATCATACATAACATGATAAAGATCTTCGCCATCATGCCAGATTCTAAACTCAGCACGCATACGATAATGGCTAATAGGCGATGAATAGACTGCTAATTTGGGAAGTGAAAAGTCTGATAACAATGCCTTTAAATTATCTACTTTTTTTTCTAATTGTTGATTATAGTTATCATTCGAAAAACATTCAGTCATAGTCATTATCTAGTAGTGATTATAGGAGTACTATTTAATATGAAATTCCAAATTAATTTGCGTTAGCTTATAAAATGGTTAAACACCAAACTATTTAAATTAATTTAATGTCTACAGTGTAAACAAATAATCATTTCGTATGGCATAACCACGCCTTAATCTTACCATAAATAACCAATGATGATAAGTTTTGCTGAAATAAAGCGCATAATTATCAGACATACAGACAGACTGTTAAATCACAAAAAATTACCAGCAATTAAACACCTCACAAAGAACGAATAATAATCCATCACACTTTTATTGATTGTAGTTATAACAATTGCCGTTATAATGTGCCCTATAATTTTAGATAACAAGAACACTATGACAGCACACACTTTTTCTGATTTAGAATTAGATGATATATTAATTCACAATCTTCAAGCACAAAATATAAATACTCCAACAGTTATACAAGCGCAAACCATTCCCGTTGCTTTAGATGGCAAGGATATTTTAGGTTCCGCTCCCACTGGTACCGGTAAAACACTGGCTTTTTTAATTCCTGCTGTACAACATTTATTGGACTTTCCACGCCGTAAACCTGGTCCACCACGAATTTTGATATTAACACCAACACGAGAGCTTGCTATGCAAATTGCTGAACAAGCCAAATTATTAACAGAATCGACACATTTAAGCATTGCAACTATTACCGGCGGTGTTGCGTATATGAATCACGCCGAAGTATTTAGCAAAAATCAAGATATTGTTATTGCTACAACCGGTCGTTTATTACAGTATATAAAAGAAGAAAATTTTGATTGTCGAGCTGTTGAAATGTTGATTTTAGATGAAGCGGATCGCATGCTAGACATGGGCTTTTCGCAAGATGTTGAAACCATATCAGCCGAAACTCGCTGGCGTAAGCAAACCTTATTATTCTCAGCGACACTTGAAGGCGAAGGACTACATAATTTTGCTAGTCGAATTTTGAATGCACCAATCGAAATCAACGCTGACCCGTCGCGTAAAGAACGCAAAAAGATCTTACAATTTTATTATCGTGCTGACGATCTCACTCACAAAGTAGCACTGCTTACTCATTTGTTAAAACAAGAAGAATTTAAAAAAACAATTGTATTTGTTCGTAAACGTGAACGTGTGCACGAATTAGTTAGCATGCTGCATCAAGCAGGTATACATAGTTGCTACTTAGAAGGCGAAATGGTACAAGCAAAACGCAACGAAGCAATCAAAAGAATTAGTAATAATACCGTTAATGTACTGGTTGCAACTGATGTTGCAGCGCGTGGGATTGATATTGACGATATAACCCACGTTATTAATTTTGATGCCCCGAAAACCGCCGATATTTACTTGCACCGCATTGGTCGCACAGCTCGCGCTGGGAAAAAAGGTACTGCAATAACACTAGTCGAAGCACATGATAACGAATTACTACAAAAAATTGAGCGTTACATTCAAGAACCGATCAAATTAAGAACAATTGACGAATTGCGTCCTAAAACAAAAGCGCCAAAACCAGCAACTAAGAAAAAGCCTTCACAAAAGGCAAAATTAAAAAACGCCAACAAAAAAGAAGATGTCAAAAAGAAAAAAGTAAAGCAACGCCATCGAGATACCAAAAATAAAGGCAAACCCAAAAAATCAATAATTAATGCCTAACAATAACTCACACATTAATAGTTTAAAGTTATGGTATCAATTGTTTATAACAACTTGGACAATAAGTTTAAATCGCTATAATACGTAGCAACAAATTTGCACTAATACATAGGAGAAAAAACGCATGACATTAGTCACTCGTAAAGCACCAGATTTCACATCAGCAGCTGTTTTAGGTTCTGGTGAAATAGTTAACAACTTCAATTTATCACAACATATTCAAGGTAAATATGCTGTTGTATTCTTTTGGCCAATGGACTTCACTTTTGTTTGTCCATCAGAAATCATTGCATTTGATCACCGCCTAGAAGAATTTAAAAAACGAGGAGTTGAAGTAATTGGTGTTTCAATGGACTCAGAATACGTGCACAATGCATGGCGCAATACCCCACAAGACAAAGGCGGTATTGGCGAAGTCAAATTCCCAATTGTTGCCGATGTTAAACACTCAATTATGCAAGCTTATGGTATTGAACATCCTGAAGCCGGTGTTGCATTACGTGCTTCATTCTTTATTGATAAAGAAGGTATTGTACGTCATGAAACTATTAACGATTTACCTATTGGTCGCAACATTGACGAAATGATTCGTATTGTTGATGCACTTCAATTCCATGAAGAGCACGGCGAAGTATGTCCTGCGCAATGGACAAAAGGTAAAAAAGGCATGAAAGCGAATCCAAACGGCGTTGCTAGTTTCTTAAAAGAGCATGCTAACGAAATCTAATTTCTGTTTATTCATCCAATGATCTTCATTTACATTTTACATTGCCGGAGTTTATCTCCGGTTTTTTTATCCTCAAAAAATTAATAGAAAATAATCATAAAGTAACATGTAAACCTACAACACCAATAATAATAATAGAAAGCCCACACAAACGAGGAAAGTTTCTAGGCTCATTAAACAACAACATATTAGCTAACACAGCACCCGATGTACCAAGTCCCACCCAAACAGGATATACAATACTTAAATCAAGATAATGAAGCGAAAAATAAAAAAGGACAAAAGAAACAAAAAATCCCCCCCAATATAACGCAAGTCTAAACAAATTTTTTTGCTCAGCATATAACTTAAGGCCAATCGCACCAGCAACTTCAAAAACTGAAGCGATCAATATCAACAGCCATCCCATGATTAAAATTGTCCTTTATTATAATATTAACTATCGGCTCGTTTGAGTTGTATAACACCAATAATAATTAGTGCTACAAAAAAAAGTTGAATTAATTTAATCTCTTTTCCAAAAAGCAACATATCAATTGCAGTTGCTCCAATTGCACCAACTCCCGAAAATATGGCATAAACCGTACCTGTAGGGATTGTCTTACAAGCATTAGTCAAAAACGTAAAATCCACAACAATGAGAAACACAATAATACCCCATTGCCAAAGCTCGGTTGCGATACTAAATCCTAGAATCCAACATAATTCAAAAAAGCAGGTCAGCATCACAAATGCCCACTCTCTATTCACGCTAAACATAGCTACCTCGCTTCGTTATTTTATTTTTGCCGTAGCAATCTATTTTTTTACTGCAATCTATTTTAAGTATAATGCTTGATTATGCTCTATTGCTGATAAGCAATGACAAAACAAAAGATGGTTCGCAAATAAAAGGATCTGCCACCAAAAGATGTCAATTGTTATATACTCCTAACGATTAAACCAAAATCGCTTAACGTTTATGAAACATCTTAACAATTTTTATTCTTATTTTTCAAATAAGTAAATAATTCTATAATGAAGAATTACAAATGGCAAGGACAAAATTGTATAATTCAACATTTTACCATTTATACAAACTCTCCTCTGCCACCTTTATAGGCCGATTTTTTTGCAAGATATAAACGAAACAGATGAATTGTTAGAAAAAAATAAAAATAGTTATATCTTTTTCAATTTAATTTAGAATCGTTATAGAATAATAAAATAGCACTTTTGGGCTATTTTATAAGTAAAACATGAAGTAGACGTTTTTTTACACTTCTAAAATATCACCATTTATAGGATATATCAGTAGTTTAAATCAAATGAAAAGGAAGATAGCATGTCAAAAAAATCGGACAATGAGTTCAAAGTAGGTATAAAAGCCTATGTGTCACTGGTAGTGGCAATTTTGTTTTTTTCGGGGTTGTTTTTTAATGTAGAGGGAAAAGAATGGCTAGGTGCATTTGATTTTACTAGCTTAAGCGGTAAATTTGGCACCATGCTTCATCCTGAAAAGAACACCTTTGTAGGTGAAGGGGGTAACAGTGCTAGAGCTGGCTTTATTTTTGCTTTATCTCTTATACCAACGGTTATGTTAGCTTTAGGCGTGTTAGAAATCTTTACCCATTACGGCACAATCCGTGCAGCACACAAATTGTTAACACCATTATTAAAACCAATCTTAGGTGTTCCGGGCAAAACTGGACTTGCATTAATTACCGATCTACAAAGTACTGATGCAGGTGCAGTATTAACCAAAGAATTATATGATGAAAAGCAAATTACCAAAAAGGATCTAATCATCATTAGTGCTTGGCAATATTCTGGTGCAGGTTTAATCAATAACTACTTTTCGATTGGTTCAGCATTATTTGCCTCAATGACCGTGGCTATTTTTATTCCTCTTGTCATTATGTTAGTGCTTAAATTTGTTGGTGCCATACTTGTTCGCTTGGTATTAAATTCAATTTATAAAAAGGATTTTATCAATGAGTAATTCACAAAAACAAACAAATAACCCTTTAGATATTTTTGTTATTGGTGCACGCAAAGGATTCAATATCGCCATTAATAATTTAATGCCAAACATCTTAATGGCATTTGTTATCACCGAAATTCTAAAACGTTTAGGTATAATGCAATTTATTGGAACTTATTGCGCACCAGTCATGGAAATTTTTGGCCTACCAGGCGAAGCCATTACCGTACTATTGACCGCATGGTTATCAGCATCAGCGGGAACTGGTGTTGCCGTTAACTTATTTACTAGTGGCACACTCAATGCGACAGCAATAACCATTCTTGCTCCTGCTATTTTCTTAATGGGCTCACAATTGCAATATATGGGACGATTATTAGGCGTTGCAGATGTACCTAAAAAATACTGGCCTTTACTCATGTTAAACAGTATTTTTAATGCACTAATTGCAATGGTTATTATGCGATTTATTGTTTGATAAAGGAGATCTCAATGTCTAATGTATTAGAACATTATCAATATTTACATCAAATTCCGGAATTGGGATTTGAAGAACACAAAACATCGGCATATATTGCACAGCAGCTTGAACAAGCCGGCTATACAGTAACTCGCAATGTTAATAACACAACTGGCATAGTTGCCCAATATGATAGCGGAAAACCGGGTCCTGTTCTGGCTTTACGAGCTGATATGGATGCATTGGGTCATATCATTGATGGTAAGCATTGTGCAAGGCACACATGTGGTCATGATGGCCACTCATCAATATTATTAACTGCGGCACAAGAACTAATAAAAGAAAACAACATCAAAAAAGGACGATTAAAACTGATCTTCCAACCAGCTGAAGAGCTTGGTTCAGGCGCTTTAGCCATGATTGAAGGTGGCGTTATTGACGATGTTGACATGATTATCGGCTTACATTTACGCCCTAAAGATGAATGTCCTAAAGGCTTTGCCTCAGCAGCCATGTACTATTCGGCATCCACTACTGTTGAAGCAAATATTCATGGAATACCTGCGCATGGTGCTCGCCCACATTTAGGCATTAATGCACTTGATGCAGCAACACTTGCCATTCAAGCGGTTAACACCATTCACCTTGCACCAAGTTTAACTTATAGTGTCAAAGCAACACGTTGCATTTGTGATGCAGGAGTAACTAATGCCATTCCATCTGAAGCGTATGTATGTTGGGATCTAAGAACCTCAACAAACCCAGCTATGAATGAGCTCAAAGCCAAAACTCTAAATGCAATAAAACTCAGTGTTGAATCTATCGGTGCCAAAGTGGATATCAATGTCACTAAAGAGATCCCAGCTGCTGAAATTGATAACGATGTCACCAAAATTATTGCCGAAGCAATTGTTGATGTACTTGGAAAAGAAGGTTTAAAAGATCCAATCTTTACTCCAGGTGGAGAAGATTTTTTCAACTATCCATGTCAACGCAATGTCAAAGCTGGTTTTTGGGGATTAGGTGCTGATTTAACCCCAGGATTACATCATCCAGAAATGAAATTCGACACTTCAGCATTAGAAAACGGCGTCAAAATAACAAAAGCCTGTGCATTAAAAGTTTTGGGTAAATAATCTTTACTTTACCAAATAACTGATGGAGTTTGTTAACTAAAGCTAACATCTATACAAATTATACAGGTACTCAATATTTCGTTTTGTATATATTGAAATTATTTTGTAGATAGATTTAAAAGGAACTTCTAAAATATCCGCCAAGTAATTATTTTACATGGCGGCTTATTTTTTGATTCAAATAAACTTAAAATGAAATACTGGTACTAACAAAAAATGTGCGACCCGGTTCATTATAAGTTGCAGCACCGGCACCAGATACCGTAATTTTCCCTGTTTTTGGATGTTTGAGCGATGAAGCATTTCCTTCACGGAATAAACGTTTATTCAATAAATTATCGACACCTAATGTCAACGAAGCATTTTGATTAAATTGATATTGACTACTAAAATTTAAAATGGAATATGGGCTAAGTTGATGCGTTGAGCTATTAGTCGCCTTTTCACCAAAATAATCATATTTCTTAGGTCTTTGTTTACCGTACCACGTGACAGATGTTAAAAATGATAGTTTATCTGTCACTTGCCAATCAAATGATGAATTTAAAGTATATTTGGGAATAATCGATAAATAATCACCTGTTTGTTTGTTTTTTGACTGCAACATCCAAGTTAAATTATTACGCCAATTAATTTTATTCGTAACAGGTACAGTTAAACTTCCTTCAACCCCGTCAACAACAGATTTAGGAACATTTTGCCATTGAAATATATTTGATTCTCTAAATTTTTTATCACCACCTATTGCATGTCCAATAGGGGTTATTCCTGATTCGATTTTATTCCGATAATCATTACGGAAGTAAGTCACACCGGCAATTATCCCCTTATTATCATGAAATTCTAAACCAATTTCTTTATTAACACTTGTTTCGGCTTTTAAATGGTCATTACCAATTAAATAACAGCTACCACCAGCGCCATAACAACCTTGTCCACGGCTATAGAGTAAATAATTAGGATTAGATTGATACAAATTAGGTGCCTTATAAGCTCTAGCAATCCCTAACTTTAACGACAAATAATCATTTAATTCTTGCACCAAATTTAAAGCAGGACTCCAGTTACGACCTGATTGACTGTGATAATTAAATCTTAATGCAGGAGTTAAGATGGTAGATGATGTTAGCTCAATATTATTTTCAATAAATACTCCCCACAAATTTGCAGAAGAATATTCACTACGTTCAACTTCTTTAATCCAAGGAATACGACCACCTTCTTTAACTTCTTGCGTGTTTGAGCTTGGATCTTTCATACGTTGATGATTATATTCAGCACCAACAGTCACCGTTTGAGGTACAACAATAGTTAACGGCAAATTGGTTTCATGATGTAAGGTGACATTATTATATTTAATTGTTGAAAATTCATTATCACTAAATCGCCCTTCTGTTCCACCCGCTAATCCTTCGTTTAAACGACTATTTCGCGTTTTTTCGCTTTGAATATAAGACAACATACTGATACCACTATCCCAATATCCTCGATGGGTAAGAGCATAGTTTTGACGATACATTCTATTGGTTTCATGATTGTATAGACGACTGACTAACTGATCTGGATTATTATTTTGCGTATCACCAGCATAAATATTACCTTGCCGACTAATACCAGCTTCAAACTCTAAAGATTGTTTATCGGTAATATCCCAGCGAAGTAGCCCGTTAAGATCTTTATTACGAACTCCTTCTCGACCTGCACTTACTGATGTTGGATTAATTTGATATTTTTGATTTATATCCCAATCATCTGCATCTGTTTTATTAATATTACCATATAAACGCATACTCAAATTATCAGTCAATCCACCAGTTAATAAAAAATCAGTTCTCTTAGAATTCCCTTCTTCACTGTGAACAGGCAAACTAATATAACTATTTAATGAACCATGCCATATATTTGTAGGTTGTTTAGTAATAATATTAATCACCCCACCCGCAGCTCCATCACCATAACGAGCAGCAGCAGGACCTCGAATCACATCAATACGCTCGATAATATCAGCAGGAACCCAGTTACTATCACCTCGGGTATCTCGTTCACCTCTCCATCCATATCGAACAGACATACGGCTTTTTACCGGTTTACCATCAATTAAAATAAGTGTATTTTCTGGGCCCATACCACGAATATCAATCTGACGATTATTACCTCGTTGACCACTCGTTGAATTACCCGTTAAATTAACTCCGGGCATAGTACGGATAATTTCTGAAAGATCATTCTTTGGCGGCACTTTTTTGATATCTTGCTGAGTAATAATTGAAGTACCAAGCGCTTGTCTTGTTTGTTCTGCGGCAGTAATAACCATAACATCATCAGAATCAACCATTTTATCCGTTGAAGATTTTTGTTCATCAGCATAAGCGCAATGACACACTAAGCTAATTAAAAAGGATAAAAGACAAGTCTGTTTATATTTTAACATTACATTTCCCTATAATAAGATTCAACACATCTTTAATTAATAATAATTATCATTATCAATTTTGTAAAGGATTGAAACCTAATTAACGTTGAAATCCAATTTGGATACCATCTTGTAAAGCAATCATCGCTGAAGTTTTATGTGTTTGATTTGGATAAACGACATAACTGAGACGTAAATTTGAAATATTAGCCTGTTTTAGTTTTTCAAATAACTTTGTTATAGAATCAACCATTTTACGGTTTTGTCGATGCTTTAATAATTCTTCTTGTTTTATTTTGGATAGGCTTTTTTCAACTTCACTCAGAGATTGTTCACTACCACCTACAGAGATTAATAGATTAGTAGGTTGTTTTAAAACATGGCTATTTGGATTCTTAATGAATTGATCAAGCGTATCAAAAAGATATCCTCCACTAAACCACAACGAAGGACTTGATACGACATAAGTGTTGAAAACAGGTGGTTTGGTAAAAAAACAATACAATGCAAATAACCCACCGTATGAATGTCCAAAAATAGATTGTTTATGGGGATTAATAGCAAATCTTTTTTCCATAGCAGGTTTGAGCTCTTGCGAAATAAAACTAAAAAAAGCATCAGCACCGCCATACTGCTTAGGAAAGTTGATTTCTTTATTTGGGAGCACTTCTAAAGTATATACTTCTGGTTTGGGTAAATCATCAAGCGCTCGTCTACTTTCACCAAAATAATCAATAGCAACAATAATGCCATCTTGAATAATACAGCGTTCACACGTTTGAGTTGTTAATATATTATTCGCCGTTAAAAAGTAACTATCGCCATCTAACAGATAAATAATAGGCCATCCATCTTTAGGTATAGGTTTATTTGGTGAATAGATAGTAATTTTATAATCACCAATATATTTGGAATGAAATCTCTCCACGCTTACATTTTGTATAACAAGAGGATTAAATTTTGATGAGTTTGCTTGACAAGCAGTAAGCAATAAAAAAGCAAACAAATTGATAAGAAACAAACGTTGCATCATCATCCTAAATTAATAATGAGAATTATTAACAATTGTACATTAACAATGCAATTAATCGTAGTTTTATATGACAGTTATTATATTAACTAGCGTTTTTTTAATCTTAAATAACTAGCCATATTCCCCCTACAATTCAGCAGAATATGGCGATGTTCAATAATATTATTAAGCTATTTATACCGCTGTACTATTTGCTATTGTACAGTTGTATTACATTGATTTACGATACTCAACAATATCTTCAATGGTCACAACGGGCATATGATATTGTTTAGCAAACATAACCACTTCAGGTGCTCTTGCCATAGTACCATCATCGTTGGTTAACTCACACAGAACTGCGGCAGGTTTTAAACCTGCTAATGTCACTAAATCAATCGACGCTTCAGTATGGCCTCGGCGAACTAGAACACCGCCCTCTTTAGCAACTAAAGGAAACACATGCCCTGGATGATTCAGATCGCTCGGCTTAGCATTGTCATTCACCGCCGCCTTAATAGTTGTAACGCGATCAGCAGCTGATACACCAGTTGTAACTCCATTAGCGGCTTCAATCGAAATAGTAAATGCTGTATTGTTTTTGCTAGTGTTATTTTCCACCATCATTGGCAAATGCAACTCTTCACAACGTTTTTGTGGCAAACATAAACAAACAATACCACTGCCGTAACGAATAGTCAGTGCCATTTGCTGGCTAGTAATGGACTCGGCAGCCCAAATAATATCGCCTTCGTTTTCACGGTCTTCATCGTCTAAAACCAACACACCTTGACCGGCTTGAATTGATGCGATCGCTTTTTTGACACGTTCGATGGGTGTGCCAAACTCATTTAAATTAAACTGATTCATGGTAAATACCTATATATTTTCACTTGCTCATTTCATTATTTACTTAATCAACTTTAAATAACCGTTTAACCATTTAACAATGATCTATTTAGCCATTAAATTAATTAAGTACAAATAAATAAAATACCAGAATCAGGGCAGTGCTCGACTAGCATGGTTTTGCCTTTCAGCAAATATTGGAAAGATAAGCAACTCTCTTTTATCCAGACTTTAACTGTCGGCTTTGGAATTTCACCAAATCTGCTTGACCTTAACCCGTCAAAATTAACTGAACAATAAAAAAATCACCACAGTTAACAAGACAAATTAAGCGCTCGTGGGCTATACCACCGGTGGGGACTTACACCCCGCCCTGAGAATTTTGCCAAAAAGATTGACAAGTCACACTATAATACAAAATGATAAAAAAAACACGGAGATTTTAAAACGAAATATTGCCGCAAAGCGCGGCAATCATAGAAAGTACGGTGTGTATTAATGCATACGAGATTCATTTATTCGACGTCGTTCAGCTTGACGCATCCATAACCATGAAATAAACCCGATAATACCAACTATCAATAAAATAATAGTTGCAAGCGCATTAACTTGCGGATCGACGCCTAATTTCACTTTTGCAAAGATCAACTTCGGTAAGGTCATTGCTCCTGGCCCCGTTACGAAATTAGCAATCACCACATCATCAAGAGACAAAGTAAAGGCTAATAACCAACCAGAAACTAATGCCGGTGCAATCATTGGCAATGTAATAATAAAGAACACTTTCAATGGATTAGCACCTAAATCTAAAGCGGCTTCTTCAATTGATTTATCAAGTTCACGGAGCCTTGCACTAATCACCACTGTCACATAAGCCATACAGAAGGTCGTATGCGCCATCCAAATAGTAATTGCGCCACGGTCTTTTGGCCACCCAAGAATTTGTCCCATACCGACAAATAAAAGCAATAATGCCAATCCTGTAATAATATCAGGCATAACAAGCGGTGCTGTTGTCATAAATGAAAACAGATTTGCCCCTTTAAATCGTTTAAAGCGAACAACAGCATAAGAAGCAAGCGTACCTAAAATTGTTGCAAAAGTCGCTGCACATGCGGCAATTGCTAAACTCAGGCCAACAGCTTTAAATAGCTCTTCATTATGCATTAGCTCAAAGTACCATTTAGTTGAAAATTCAGCCCACACCGTAACTAAGCGAGAACTATTAAATGAATAAACAATTAAAATAATCATTGGGATATATAAAAAAGAAAATACCACCAATAAAATAAGTCCTTTAAGGCATCGAAAAATGAGCGATAATGTCACAATCACTGTCACAATAAAACTAAAGATCAAACAGTTAACATATAAGCTCATATCGATAAGCAGATTTAACCCAGCCGAACTAATCAATATCGATAGTACTAACGAACCCAATAGCAATGAAATAAATACAATCACAGAAGATCGCAAAATAACAGGTAAATCATTCATCTATTTACCCTCCATTTGTCGGCTTTGAAACTTATTGAAATAGTAAATTGGCACTATTAAAATCAACAACATAACTGTCGCAACAGCAGATGCTGCCGGCCAATCAGTATCCCGAGAGAATATAGTCCAAATTTGCGTACCAATCATGATACTTTGAGATGGTCCTAATAATTCAGGTATCACATATTCACCAACGGCCGGAATAAACACCAGCATACCGCCTGCAATAATACCATTTTTGGTAAGTGGCACAATAATCTTGAAAAAGGTCCTTATTGGCTTACAACCTAAATCTAATGCAGCTTCAATTAACGTCGAATCCACTTTGCTTAATGAAGTATAAATAGGTAACACAACAAACGGTAAATAAGAATACACAATACCAATATAAACTGCCAAATAAGTCTTTATAATCACCAGCGGTTGATCAATAACCCCTAACCACATTAAAAAGTGATTTAACAAGCCTTCTTGATTTAAAATACCGATCCACGCATAAACTCGAATTAAAAATGACGTCCAAGACGGCAAAATAATCAACAATAATAGAATATTACGTGTAGATTGTTTACATTTTGAAATTGCCCATGCTAATGGGTAACCAATTAAAATACATAATATGGTTGAAATAGCCGCAATTTTTAATGATTCTAAATAAGACTCAATATAAATATTATCAGTAACTAAGTTAATATAATAACCAAAGTTCAAAGCAATATTTAGCAATCCGTCATCGAAACTAAACAAATCAGTATAAGGCGGAATCGTAAAGATTTTTTCAGAAAAACTAATCCTAAATACAATTAAAAATGGCAATAAAAAGAGCAAAAGCATCCATAAATAAGGAATGGCAATAACAATTAACCGTCCATAAAGAGTCATTAGATCGGCTTCTGAGCGTTGTTGTTGCATTTTTTTATAAGCAAAATAGATTGCCACAAGCCCCGCAGGAACAAATAATATACTGCCAGCAATAATCAGCCTATAAGCAAACCTAGATGGTTTATAATTTACTAAATATAACCCCAAGCATGACAATAAAAAGCTCAATGTCATTGCGGTAAATAGCGCATCTAAAAATAAGTTATCAAACGCCCCTGTTGTTGCAAAACGCAAATAAACATTGAGCAACACAAATGCATTTAACAACAATCCTAATACAATGGATCGCATTATGATATCCTCTTATGTTTATTCAGTAAGCACAACACAACTATCTACTTCCCAACTTAAGTTAACTATGTCACCCCAAGTTGGCATGCCTTTGCGATAGCGATGCTCATTTTGTAGCTGTGCAATGATAATTTGTCCACTTGGTAATTTAACGTGATAAATCGACAGATCCCCAAGGTAAGCGATTTCAACGACTTCACCAGTTGCCACATTGTAGCCATCTTCTGGGATTTCGTCGCATAGTTTAATTTTTTCTGGACGTAGTGCGACTTGTGTTGGCACACCTTCAACTGCAGGCGAATCATAATCGACTTTTAATGGATGCTTAATCATAGGGCAGCTAATGATCAAACCATCTTCTTGTGTTTCTTGCAAAATACCGTCAAAAACATTTACCGAACCAATAAACTCAGCACTATAACGGCAATTTGGGTGTTCATAAATCTCTTCAGGCTCGCCGATTTGTACAAATTGGCCTTTATTCATAATCGCAATGCGCCCTGCCATGGTCATGGCCTCTTCTTGGTCATGAGTTACCATCACACACGTTGCGCCCACCTGTTCTAAAATGCTCACTACTTCAAGTTGCATACGATCGCGAAGTTGTTTATCTAACGCACCCATTGGCTCATCAAGCAACAATAATTTTGGACGTTTGGCTAAACTTCTGGCTAAAGCCACACGTTGTCTTTGACCGCCAGATAATTGATGCGGTTTACGCTTACCAAATTGCTCCATATGCACAAGGGCTAACATTTCGTCAACGCGTTGTTTGATTTCGGCTTTATTTAATTTGTCTTGTTTTAAACCAAAGGCAATATTCTGCTCAACCGTCATGTGAGGAAACAGAGCATACGATTGAAACATCATATTAATTGGACGATCATAAGGTGGAACTTGCGATAAATCTTTACCATCAAGAATAATCTGCCCCGACGTAGGCTGTTCAAAACCGGCAAGCATTCGTAATAACGTAGATTTACCACTGCCTGACGCACCTAATAAAGCAAAAATTTCGCCAGTATAGATAGTCAAATTAACATCATCAACGGCATAATAATCATCATTAAAAACTTTGGTTAAATTTTTGATCTCCAATAGTGGAGTTATCATCTTTTTTTTAGGCTGTACCTGATTTGTTGTTTTATTGTTCACTCTATTTTCCTCATAACAACAAGCCAAAAAAAACGAGACGGAAAGACTCAATAGCCCATCCGTCTAGAATTATCATTTTAACGCGATATACAAAATATCAACTATTTACTTACCAGTTTTGAGTTTAGTCCACGTACGAGTAATTACGCGCTCAAGTTTAGGATCTTTAACTTGCAAAGTGAATAGTTTTTCCATCACTTCTGGTTTTGGATAAACCGCTGGATCGTTTTTCACTGCTGGTTTTACAAATTTGTCATTTGCTTCTTTATTAGCGCTAGCAAAGTTCACATCATTAGTGACTTGTGCGGCAATTTCAGGTTTCATAACAAAATTTAAAAACTCATGAGCTTCGTCAGGGTTGTCTGAATCTTTTGGAATCGCAAAGGTATCAAAAAAGACTAATGCGCCTTCTTTTGGTATTTGATAACCAATATGCACACCATTTTTCGCTTCGTTTGCTCTATCACGTGATTGTAAAATATCACCTGACCAACCTAAAATCACACAAATATCGCCATTTGCTAAATCGGTAATATATTGTGAAGAATGGAAGTAACGAATATTTGGTCTTACCTTTTCTAACAACTCATAAGCCGCACCAGTGTAATCTTTAACGTCAGTACTGTTAGGATTTTTACCTAAATATTGAAGTGCACTTGCAAAGATCTCGGTTGGTGCATCTAAAAATGCCACACCGCAATCTTTTAGTTTTTCCATATTTTCTGGTTTAAAGACTAAATCCCAGCTATCAACTGGTGCGTTTTCGCCCAAGCGTTCTTTCACTTTATCAATGTTATAGCCGATACCTGTTGTCATCCAAACATAAGGGATAGCATATTTATTGTCGGGATCATGCGTTGCCATTAATCTCATTAAATTTGGATCAAGATTTTTCCAATTTGGTAACTTACTTTTATCTAACGGTAAATAAACACCTGATTTAATTTGTTTAGCTAAAAAGCTATCAGAAGGAGAAACCACATCAAAACCAGAATGGCCCGCCATCAATTTACCTTCAAGGATTTCGTTTGAATCGTACACATCATACACAAGCTTGATGCCAGTCGCCTTTTCAAAATCCGAAATAGTATTAGAACCAATTTGACCTGCCCAATTGTAAAAATGCACAACGCGATCTTTAGCAATAGCAGATTGAGATAACGCTAGTGAAACACCAGCCACGATTGAAAGAATTGTTTTACGTTGAGTAAACATGCTCACCACTTCTCCTCTAGTTGTAGGGATATTACATGTTAGACACAAGCCCATTGCAAAGACACAACGGACCCCCAAATTTTGCTATCGACGATGTTAACAATGATATAAATAACCAATATCACAATCGCCGAGCGAAACCGAGGTAATCAGGCAATCACAAGTCATTAATAAAATAAATGAACGAGTAGAGCTAACCTTGCATTACGAGGGATAAAATACCTTTTTTTTTCAAGATGTCTACTTAAAAAATCAAATATTAAAACTTTCGCAACTGAGTGGCTATGTTTTAACCACTCAAGGGGTAATTGACCACCATTTAGCAATTAATTAACCGCTATTATTCGACAGTAGCTTGCATGATTTTGGTATTAGGTTGCCAAACGCGGTATTTAACTTGCAAATCGTTTGGCACATAAAAAACTAACGGTAAACTACTGTTATAATTCAATAAACCTAAATTATGGTTAATTGTCACAAATTGATTTTTATTAGAACCTTCTGGGCAAGCCATTAAGGTTGACAGGTTACCAACGGTCTTTTCAACCACATAATAAGAGTATCCCCAACCTTTAAGCTCTTCTTGCTTAACTACGCCACCTAAATTATGGAAATTACAATCAACATTCATCTCTTTACCAATGATCACTTCAACTTTTGTATTGTTCTCATTAGCAATAGCAGGCAAATGGATAGCATAACGCGTAAAGCCAACTTGAGCTGCAGGAAATGGCGCTGTATCATTGGCATTTTGCGCAACAGGCTTCACTTTTGGGGAATTTGCACACGCGGTTAACGCAACACCTAATAATGTTAATAACAGTAATTTTTTCATTTTAAAATCTCCATTAAAATAATTAATTATAAACACCATCGTATTAATTTGAAGTGATAATGCGTATAATGACGCCATCAAGATTAATAAATATGGTAAAAAAATGCCAGCAGAAAAAAACACTACTGATTTACTCAAGTTGATTTTAAACCTGTTAATCATCGGGTTGCTAATCATTATTACCTATCGTGTTATTGAAGCATTCTTATTTGGATTCTTCTGGGCGGTAATGGTAGTCATTGCCACTTGGCCACTAATGATAAAAATTCAACAAAAGCTATTTAACAAACGCTGGTTATCGTTACTAATAATGGCACTCATATTAGCACTTGTTTGCATTATACCGTTTATATTAATTATTAGCTCGGTAGCCCAAAATGGTCACCACCTTATTGAATGGGCAAAATCACTTTCACATCAAGAGTTGCCAAAGTTAGACTGGCTAAATAACATTCCCGCTTTTGGTCCTGAACTACACCAAAAATGGTTAAACCTGATTCAAACTGATGGTTCTGACTTAGTCTCAAGCATACAACCTTATATTGGCACCATGATAGGTTGGCTACTTGAACAAGTCACCAACATTGGCATATTCATCTTTCATGCTGGCGTCATGATTATATTTAGCTTACTTCTTTTTTTAAAAGGCGAAAGTATCACAAAATACGTCTACTTACTTGCTAATCGACTATCAAAACAATACGGCACAACCACCGTCACTCTTGCAGGACAATCTATTCGCGCAGTAGCACTTGGGGTTGTGGTTACTGCTATCACCTTAGCCCTAATTGGCGGATTAAGTTTTCTATTAACCGAAATGCCATTGCCTGGTGTACTAACGCTGATCTTATTTATTTGCTGTGTGGCACAAATTGGCCCTGTGATTGTGATGCTAGGGTGCATTTTTTGGCAATTTTGGGCTGGCAATACCATTGCAGGTATCGTCTTAATTGTTGTTGCGATCATATTAACAACATTAGATAGCGTAATGCGAGCCTACTTAATAAAAAAAGGGGCTGACTTACCGTTTTTACTCATATTATTTGGCGTCATTGGCGGATTACTTGGCTTTGGTATAATGGGGTTATTTATTGGTCCAGTGGTACTAGCATTAACTTATAAAATAATTCAAACATGGGTTGATGAACAATCTTAAACCATTTATTATCACCAACAATAAAGCATAAACAGGTTGCTAAAGGTATAACGTAGTAAACTAACCTAAAGCAACTTAGCAAAAATGCACACAAATAAAAAGGAGTGTTATTCTTACTGGCCTTATTTAAATTACCTTAGATAAAATCCTAACGTAACTGGTCAGTTATAACGATAAATAGATTATGCGAATACCATTTATAAAATACAATCATCACAAGCATCTTGATGAATTAGCCAAAATTCAACAAAATGCTGACCAATACCAAATTTTATATGATCCTAAAGCATATCGACTTGCTTTAATTGAAAGCATAAAACAAGCACAAAATCGCATTTATATTGTTGCGCTCTATCTAGAACAAGATGAAGCTGGCAAAGAAATTCTTAACGAACTGTATCAAATCAAACAACAGCGTCCAAATTTAGATATCAAAATATTTGTTGACTGGCACCGCGCACAGCGGGGGCGAATTGGTGAAGACAAAGCCCACACCAACGCCAACTATTACTACCAGCTCAAACAACAACACCCTGACATCGACATCCCTATTTATGGTGTACCCGTAAACCGCCGAGAAGTGCTTGGCGTACTGCACCTAAAAGGTTTTATTATTGATAATACCGTCATATACAGCGGTGCAAGCATCAACAACGTCTATTTACATAAACTTGAAAAATACCGTTATGACCGCTACCACTTAATTACCAATCCATTATTAGCTGATAGCATGGTGCAGTTCATCAACGACCACTTTATGCCGTATGAGGCTTTACAACTACTCAATACAGGCGTACACAAAACACGCAAACAAATCAAATCCGAAATAAAAACCCTGCGCCAACACCTAATGGATGCTAGCTACCAATACAACGGCAATGCCGACAACGAAACATTATCGGTTGCGCCAATAATGGGGCTTGGGCGTAACAACTCACTCAATAAAATTATCCATCACCTAATAAATATAACCGAACAAAAAATCATTTTTTGCACGCCTTACTTTAATTTGCCTAATATTTTAGTACGCGACATCATTCGCTTACTACGCAAAGGACGTCAAGTTGAATTAATCATTGGCGACAAAGAAGCCAACGACTTCTATATCCCACCCGACCAACCCTTTAACATATCGGGCGGACTGCCTTATTTATACGAAATCAACTTAAGACACTTTATTGAACGCCTACAAAATTTTATTGATAAAGAGCAACTCACAATAAGATTATGGAAAGACGAATCTCAAACCTATCACCTAAAAGGCATCTGGGCAGATGACAATTGGGCACTCATAACCGGCAACAACCTAAACCCACGAGCGTGGCGCCTTGACCTTGAAAACGGTATACTAGTGCACGATCCAAAACAAGAATTAAGAGATAAGTTCAATCAAGAACTTAACACGATTCGTCAAAAAACAACGTTGGTTACACACTTTCAACAAATCCAAGCGAGCCAATTTTATCCTACCCAAGTCCATAAATTAATAAAGCGGCTAAGCCGCATTAAAGTGGATAGAATTATTAAGCGGTTGTTGTAAAGGCAGGATGTTTTGAAAGAGAAGATTTATTGAAAAAACAGAATAAAAACAACAACCTTAAATCAATACTGAAGGAACTGGATGTTTTTTGCCATGAACTAAAAACAATCATTCTTCACCAAAATTCTGCTTAGAAATTTAACTTACTTTGAGAAAAAAGCGCTTCTGCTGTTTAACAACAAAAGCGCAAATTCGGTCTAGGTTTAAGATTAAGGCCTACAAATAGGTGCATTCTCATCATCGCTGTAAGACAATATCGCTTTTGACAAGAAACGCACGTATAGACTTAAGGGGTAACACAAGCCATAAAGCGACTATAAGTAGTACTCTGCAGCTCAATACCCCCATCGGCTGAATAAACACTATATAGACTGCCATTATATGAATTAGCCCAATATCCTGTATCATTAGCCCAATTGTTACCAATACTAAGATTCCAATCACTACCTTCATAAAAATTATTCATAGTATTGGCAGTAAACCCCCACTCGTTAAATAATCCCCCAACCCATTTACCGCTAATATCTTTATAACTGACTTTTCGTTGACAGTTATTAATACTTCTTCCTGGTAAACCTTCAGTCCAGCCTGCTCCATTTCCATTGGTATAGTCATTTATATCGGGAATTCGATAACCATTTCCTAAACTACGGCAAAAGTTTTGAGCATCCGCATACCCATATTTTACTGTCGATCCTGGTTGAGAGATATACCAACGCTCTATCTTAAAGCTATACAGTAATTTTGTATGATTTACATCAGAATAAAGCTTAAATAACGAAGGAGAAAAAGCCTTATTACTTGAATTTATCGAAGGACCTTTTAATACAATCTTCAATGCTTCATCGCCACCAGGATAAAGATTACCACCTCTAATACAAGTTCTACATATCCTCTCCATGTCAATAGCCCAGTGTTGTGTATTCTCTTTGCTTAACGATAATGATACACCACTACCGCTAACCGCACTCACCGTTGTACCATTTGCAGCTATAACTTGTTCAGGGGAGATCCCTCCCAATAATAAATAGAAATATAACCTATCTGATCCCGTCGTCGGAAAGTTCTCTGCTATATTACTATTATTTGTGACTGCAAACCCTTTTAACGAAACCCAATTTGGACCATCCATATCCCAAATGGTAGTACCAAAAGCATGGTCATCGTAAGCTAAATTTGGTTGCGCATAGCAAGCAACTGGCCTATTCATATTGCCACTAATATAGTAACTGTGGGCATTACCCGCAAAAGTGCTACTATTAGGAACACCATATTGCGTCGATAAAGTGCCTGCAGTTGCTGTTAAGGTAAGTTTATAAGGCCCATCACAAAGATTAAACCGTTTATTCGGATTGGCTTTAACCTCTCCTGTAATATCTATACCATTTTTATCTTGCCATTTTATGGTTAACTGTCCTGTTGCATTTATATTATCATCGCCATCATCGTCATGACCATAATTATAAGGTGAAACAACTAAGTCATTTAATTGAATTTCAGGGTAATTTACCAATGGCACTATTGTTTGTATATCGGCAAATGTATCCGTTATATTTGACATCTCGATCGGTGTATTTACGTTCGATTGATCTATTGTTGCATTAGGATAAAGTGCACTATTTGCTCCCTGAGGAATATAGCTGATATTTGGCAGTCTTATTCCCAATAAGTCCTCCATACTAGCAACTTTAGTTACACCATCAATGCTTAAATATGGTGCGGAGCCTTGAATGACCTGCTGGGACTGGACTGACAACGCCTGCAAACTCCCCGAGTACGGCAGTAAAAGCAATGGCGCAAAAGCTAACAGCAACTTGGATAAGTGCCTCGTTCTCGACGAGAATATTGCCGATAAATCGGACAATTTTGCTAGACTAGGTAATAAAAAAGTGAATAGAGCCGGTTTTGGGCTACGGTGAAAATGAAAAAAATTTAGGGCATAGGTTTGGCAGGCCATATGCCATATGCCATATGCCATATGCCAAGAATGATAGCGCATTTCGATTATCCTGTCAAGTAATTTTTTGTTTTATTTGGATTTTTTATGATTAACTGCTCAACTGACTAGCATTATTTTGCTTTAATAAGCGGTTGAATTATAGTCGCTTGAATAATAATGCGCTAGTTTTTTTGTTAAAATTTTATAAAGTTTTGTTAAGGCTTGAGTCAGCTTACGTTGGTCTGTTTTGGGGAATGGTTTTTGGCGAAAAACCACTAAATAAAAACTTTAATAAAATCAATACCTTTTCTGACCGATTTTTGGCGGAAAATCAGGTCTTTTTTTGGGTTGGTGGATAGAATGAATTAGGTGCGGTGGTTTCGGACGTTTTGAGCTTAGGTGAATAAAATAGCTACAGTGACCACGTCCGAGCTAAGGGAATTAAAGCGAATTCCCTTAGCAATCCCGCGCTTTGGCTGCAGAATGTGGCCTGCGGCACTACTAGTATCATCCTGATACTCGCCTCTACGAGGCCATCTTCGCTGTGCTCAGATGTTCAAATTTGTTCCAGACAAATTTGTCCGCCGTCGCTCGGTCTTGACGCACCGTTTGTGATGCGTTCCAGACGCAGCACAAACTCGCCAAACATCCCTGTTTGGCGTGCTAACCTCGCTCTGTTGTCGGCACATTCTGACGCCGGAATAGGACAAATAGCATAACCATTTTTTGGGAAGATATTATGTTTTATAATTATACGTTTGATTTTATTTGAATTAAACGCCTACACGGCGTTAAGGATATCATCGTTGAGTATAACAATATCGGTGAATTTCTAAACCGCCTACACGGCGTTAAGGTGAAAAAACCACTAAAAACAACTGATGCCATCTTTCTAAACCGCCTACACGGCGTTAAGGAGTTGTCGCCATTTCTAAAATACCACCCAAAGTTTCTAAACCGCCTACACGGCGTTAAGGTATCGCCAATCCTTGCTATCTTGGATGAGGTATTTCTAAACCGCCTACACGGCGTTAAGGTAGAGCTCAAGATTTGATAAATCTTGCTGTATAAAGATAAACAACAATTTCGTCTTTGAAAACCCTTTTTATGAGGTGTTTTATAATTTATTGATTTTATTTAATTTTAAATTGTCGTTAAAAAAAGGGTTTGGAGCGGTTAATTTGCTGTTATTAGGGCGCTATTCGTGGTTTTGTTGATTTGTTGTATGTCGGCGCTTTGCTTAGGTTGTGTAAGTGTTTGATTTAGCTTGAAAACGGCAAAATAAAAACTTCAATAAAATCAATACCTTTCCTGACCACTTTTTGGATGTAACTTCATTGATTTTTAACACAAAAACAACTCACAAAAAAAACACCTAAGATTATGCTGTCTGTCTTGTTCCGGCGTCAGAATGTGCCGACAACAGAGCGAGGTTAGCACGCCAAACAAGGATGTTTGGCGAGTTTGTGCTGCGTCTGGAACGCATCACAAACGGTGCGTTAAGACCGAGCGACGGCGGACAAATTTGTCTGGAACAAATTTGAACATCTGAGCACAGCGAAGGTGGCCTCGTAGAGGCGAGTATCAGGATGATACGAGTAGTGCCGTAGGCCACATTCTGTAGCCAAAGCGCGGGATTGCAAAGGGAATTCGCTTTAATTCCCTTTGCTCGGACGTGGTCACTGTGGCTATTTTGTTCACCCAAGGTCAAAACGTCCGAAACCTGCGCACTTAATTTATTCTATCCACCACCCCAAAAAGGCCTGATTTTCCGCTAAAAATCGGTCAGGAAAGGCATTGATTTTATTGAAGTTTTTTTCTAGCTGTTTTTTAACAAAAACTGCCTTATAAAAACACAATAACCCATCCCAAAAACGATGGCTATGTTGTCTGTCTTATTCCGGCGTCAGAATGTGCCGACAACAGAGTGAGGTTAGCACGCCAAACAGGGATGTTTGGCGAGTTTGTGGTGCGCCGGGAGCGCGTCCACAAACGGTGCGTTAAGACCGAGCGGCGGCGGACAAATTTGTCTGGAACAAATTTGAACATCTGAGCAAAGCGAAGATGGCCTCGCAGAGGCGAGTATCAGGATGATACGAGTAGTGCCGGCCACATTCTGTAGCCAAAGCGTGGGATTGCAAAGGGAATTCGCTTTAATTCCCTTTGCTCGGACGTGGTCACTGTAGCTATTTTGTTCACCCAAGGTCAAAACGTCCGAAACCTTGCCGTACTATAAATAGACCACAAATTTAAACCGCAACAGCGCAACCCTAAGGAAAATGCCCCAACTTACGCGGGGGCGTTATTCTTGGTTAGATTGTCCTCTATCTGAACCATAACCGCCCCCGCAGCCCAAGGATTAAAGAATAAGCAATAAAAACTAAGGTGTGGAACAAAGGCCACGACGGTCGTAGCCGGCACCGCGCAAGAAGACTCTGCCAAAGTGCGGGGAGACATCGAAGCCATTGTCGCTCGTCCAGTAGTAGGTGCTGCCAAAGTCCAAATCAGCGTAGTGGGACATGTAGCCCCACTCCGTGAAAAAACCTGCACCTATGTAACGCATGTAATTATTAATAGATGAGTTAGGCGTGGCGCCATCTATGCCATTTACACAAGGAAATGAAGAAGAAGATGTACCACACTTCGCGTTAGTTAAATCCTTAATCCGTGGCAAACGATAACCCAAACTACTACACCAAGTGGATTGGTTAGACTGAGTATCATCTTTATTACCCCGATTGACGAACCACTGTTTTAAGACAAACCCATACCTCACCCCATGACCTCGACTATCCCTACCGACTAACTCAAATGTCTGTGGCAAAGAGGGGACATCTAGCGGACTAGGATTACTTGAATTTTTCTGAGTATCATCAGCCCTAGGACCACTTAACTTAACTCGTGCGACAACTTTTCCTCTATCAACACTAGGAATCCATCTATCATTAGCTGCTACACTTGTCACCGTAGCTGTTATATCACCATTCGTGACAACAGACCATGTCAACTGACTTGCATTAACTCCAGTAGGCATCTCTAAGTCAAAATACAACCCATCAGCACCCGTTGTAGGAAAATTTCGGTCGTAAGAGGATGAATCAGTTGACTGAGTTAAAAAACCCTTATTAGGGTCCCATATGTTAGATGGGCCGGCGTAATTGCCTGTGCCATAGACGAGATTCGGCCTTGCGCTACTCGCAAAGTAACAAGTAACAGGACCACCAGTAACACCATACGGATTGATATAATATGTCACCCTCTGACTGCTAAAATTGGTCCTATTAGGAACACCGTACTGGGTCTGTAAATATCCCTCTGTACTACTTAAAGTTACCCTATAAGGCGCCTTACATCCACTTAATTCTTCATTAAAACTAACATCATTGCCATCCTTATCTGTAAAGGATGCCGATATACTCCCTGATATACCATTTGCTGCCGGCTCATCTCCATCATCATCTCGCCAATAACCAAACCTTGTGGCTAAATCACTTAAACTCACTGAACTAGCTGTTAATGGTGGGAATATCATTCCTATATCTCCCAATCTACTACCTGCACGAGGTAAGCTTATTGGATTTGATACGCTTGATGTATTAGTAGATGGCCTGATTACCCGACCATCCTCCAACCTTATAGACAACAAACTGTCTGTATCTGTTGCCTTTGTTAGACCATAGTTGAACGCTAAATACGGCGCACTACCCTCTATTACCCTTGAAGTACACGCCATGAATGGCTGTGAACAAGGCGTTAATGCCACAGAACTCTGTGTATATGACAACAACAACAATGCCACGAAGAACAACGCCGATTTAAGGAATCTAAATAATCTAAGTAAGCTGAGTAAACCTGATAAGCCTGATAAGCTTGGTAAACTTGGTAAACCTGAAAATTTAGATAGAAGAGGTAAACGCCTTGACCTCGGCGATAACCCTGCCGATAACGGCTCCGATTTCGCTACGCGAAATGACCTCGGTGATGAAAATAAGAACTGTGTCTGTTTTAGACTACGGTGAAATTGAAAAAGAATTAAGGCGTAGGTTTGGCAGGCCAGATGCCAGATGCCAGATGCCATAAATGGTAATGCATTTCGATCATCCTGTCAAGTAATTTTTTGTTTTATTTAGATTTTTTATAACTGACTGCTCGACTAATGAGCAATCCCTTGCTTTGAAAGCGCTTAAATTATAACCGCTTGACCAATAATGCGCTACCTTTTTTGTTAAAAATTTGTAAAGTTTTGTTAAAGAACGAGTCAGCCTATGTTGGCGGGCTACTGGGGACGACTTTTGCTGGTGGTTTTTGGCTAAAAACCAATAAATAAAAAATTGAATAAAATCAATACCTTTCCTGACCACTTTTTGGATGGTAATTACGTTGTTTTTTAACAAAAAAACACCCCAAACTTTTTCAGGGTGGACGAAGGATCTTTTATTTTATCTGTTTTGTTGTTTTACCCAATGCGTTTTTTTGGCAAATCCTAACAAGTTGTTGGTCATTTTTATGCTTTGCAGTTCTAATGCCCAAATCGGCGCTTTGATGACTCTTGCAAAAGGAAACGCTCGATAATATTGTCTATAGGCTTGTTCGGCTTGTTCGGCTTGTTCATTTTGTAATTGGGTTGCTTTAGCTTGGAATTGGATGCCTTGGATTTGTGCAATGGTTTTGGGAGTGATACTAATTGTTCCTGCCACCTGAGGGTGCATTATCATGGCTTTGGCGTGTTGGGTTTTTAGTTCGGAAAGAAGATATAGGTGCATTAGCTGTTCATCAAATGCATAGAAGGTATTGCATGCCCATGGAGTGTTGTCGGGTAAGATGACGCTGAGCGTTAATACATGGTTCTTTTTGATAAATTTGGTGATTTTAGGATCGGCTTGCATAGTTTGGGCTTGTGGGAGTTATTCGGGTTTGTTATTTAGGTGCAGGTCTTCACCCCAGCGTGGTAGTGTTGGGATATCAATTCCAAATAAGTCGAGCGCTCTGGCAACACTGTGGGTGATGATGTCATCAATGCTGTTAATATGTTGATATAACGCAGGCACAGGTGGACAAATAACGCCGCCCATAAGGGTGATTGTTTCCATGTTTTTTAGATGTGCTAGGTTAAAAGGCGATTCGCGGACCATTAGCACTAAGCGACGGCGTTCTTTTAATACAACATCGGCAGCGCGAGTCAGTAAATTATCAGATAGGCCTTGTGCTATGGCGGCAAGCGTGCGCATTGAGCAAGGGGCAATTAGCATGCCCATAGTTTTAAATGAGCCACTTGCAATGGCAGCACCAATGTTGTTAACGGGGTAGACCTTGTCGGCCAGTGATGCGATTTGAGCTAAACTTAGATCGGGCGCTTCGTGAGCACGCGTGATGTGTGCCGCTTTTGAGATCACTAAGTGTGTTTGGATGTTGAGTGGTTTTAAAAGCGTTAGGGCTTTTATTCCGTACGCAAACCCGGTTGCGCCACTAATGCCAATCACTATCCGCTGTTGTGTCATGTTGGTTCCTTTATTAATATCAAATTGCAATAAAAATTGTTAATCACTATTTTAAGTAGTTAACCAATCAAATGATACTTTAAAAAAATAAGCGATACTAAAGCTTGCTATGAAAGGATTGACTATACCTATCTATTGATAGTGAATCAAGTAGCAGATAGTTACGAACATGGTTATTGCATTAATAATATATAAATTAGGGGGGAAGCTAGTTGTTTATTGGGTTGAGTTTATTCACACTTTTTCACTATCCTATAGGCTCACTGATAAATGTAGTCTATATGTAGGAATAAGTGTGAAATATATAAAAAGATCAGCTTTTAGGTCTTATTTGACCTGCTTTCCAATGTTTTCGGCATACTGAGTGGTATTCGCTGTCGCCAAGATGGATGGAGTTACCAAATTTTACAATTTGTCCGTCTTCACCTTCTAATAAGATCATGGTGGCTTTTTTTCCACACCAACATACGGTTTTGAGCTCTCTAAAGTTGTCGGCAATTTCGAGTAGTGTTTTTGAACCTTCAAATAAATGTCCCATATAATCGGTTTTGATGCCAAAAAACATGATGGGTACGCCTTGTTCGTCACAGACATCGGAAAGTTTCCAGATGGTGTTGCGTGACAGGAATTGGCTTTCGTCAATGAGTATGCAAGCGTAGTTGCTTTGTTTGATGTGCTCTATGATGCTATCAACCGTTGTGTCATCAAGCTGTAACGCTTTTTTGCGTAACCCTAAACGCGAGACGATTTCAACTGCGGAGTCACGCGTGTCAACCGATGATTTAAGCAGTAACGTTTGCATGTTGTTACTTAGGTAGTTGTGGTCAATTTGAAGTAATTCGGTAGATTTGCCGGCATTCATTACGCCATATATATAGTAGATCTTAGACAAAATAACGCTCTCAAAATTAAAATAAGTCAGTCAATAAAAATGGATGAATAAAAAGCCATTATGCAGATAATAAAAAAGGTAAGTTAAATAACCTACCTTTTTGTTTGTTTAAGAAATAATTATTTTGCTTTACCTTGGTTTGCAACCGCTGCTTGTTTTGCCGCGATTTCGTCTGCGTTGCCTAGGTAATAGTGTTTGATAACTTTCATGTTGTCATCAAATTCGTACACTAATGGCACACCTGTTGGGATGTTAAGTTCAATGATGTCGTCATCGCTGATATTATCTAGGTGTTTTACTAATGCACGTAGTGAGTTACCGTGAGCGGCAATAATAACACGCTCACCTTTAGCTACACGTGGGGCAATAGTTGATTCCCAGTAAGGTAATACGCGTTTGATGGTTAATGCTAAGCTTTCGGTTAATGGTAGTTCTGATTCTGGTAATTTGCTGTAACGAGAATCGTGACCAGGGAAGCGTTCGTCTGATTTTTCAAGTGCTGGTGGAGTGATTGCAAAGCCACGACGCCATAATTTTACTTGGTCATCACCATATTTTGCTGCTGTTTCAGCTTTGTTTAAACCTTGTAATGCACCATAGTGACGTTCATTTAATTTCCAACTTTTTTCAACCGGTAACCATGCTTGATCAACTTCATCTAAAACGTGCCATAATGTGTGAATAGCGCGCTTTAATACTGATGTGTAGGCATAATCAAATGTGAAACCTTCTTTTTTTAGCAATTTACCTGCTTCAGCCGCTTCTTTGTTACCTTTGTCAGATAAATCAACATCAGTCCAACCACAAAAACGGTTTTCTTGGTTCCAAACA
This sequence comes from Gilliamella sp. ESL0254, assembly GCF_013344985.1. Taxonomy (NCBI): domain Bacteria; kingdom Pseudomonadati; phylum Pseudomonadota; class Gammaproteobacteria; order Orbales; family Orbaceae; genus Gilliamella; species Gilliamella sp. ESL0254. The sequence goes on along the minus strand of NZ_JAAEDU010000001.1, from coordinate 399,068 downwards.
CTTTCTCCATGTCGAATAAGCACTAATTTTTTTACAGCCATGAGTATAACTCCTTTATTACGTAGATTTAATTTTAGTATATCCTGTTCTTTTATGGATAGACTTAGCTGTTGCTGAGCATATCCATTGGTTTTGCGTTAATCGATTAACGCAAAACGCTTGCTATTTTGGTAAGTATTTTAACGGATCAACTGATTGCGCTTTGTATCGAATTTCAAAGTGTAATCTAACCGACGAGGTACCTGTTGCCCCCATTGTGGCAATTTGTTCACCTGCACGCACGGTTTGTTGTTCTTTAACTAATATAGATTGGTTGTGCGCATAAGCCGTTAAGTAGTCATCGTTATGTTTGATGATAATTAAATTGCCATACCCCGGCAACGCATTGCCCGAATACACCACTCGTCCATCTGCCGCTGCCATCACTTTGTCGCCAAGTGAACCCGATATATCAATACCTTTGCTTGCACTTGAGAATTTTTCAATAATTTTACCTTTTGATGGCCATTGCCATGCAATGTTAGCGACATTTGATTTTGGAGGAGTTGTAGTTGGTATACTGCTAGCTGAATCTAATGGTTCAGTAACTGTTTCGGTTGTTTCGGTCGTAGTTGGTTGTTGATTTTGATCCGTGGTGGTAACCGAAGTCGTTGTTGTTTTAGTTATTGTTGGTTTGGTTTTAACCTGACTTGCCGCGATGCTTGTGTCATCTTTATTGGCCTTGTTTGATGTTGTGTGATTTGTTGTGGTTTTTTGGGTTACAACAACCGTTCCCCCACTGACGTCTAACACTTGTCCAACATTAACAGCAAAAGGTTCTTTGATGTTGTTTTTAGCCGCTAATGAGCGGTAATCATTACCTGTTACCCACGCAATGTAAAATAAGGTATCACCACGTTTAACTGTGTAGGTGTCGCCTTTATATCCCCCTTTGGGAATATCTTCATAATTACGGTTATAAACAATGCGCTCGTTACTAATTACCGTGCCATGGTGGCTGTTGTTGCTGGCATTATTAGTAGTATGAGCTGTTTGTGTGTTTGTTACCGCCGTCTGTGTTGATGAAGGTGGATTATAAGTAGTAGGAGTAGAAGATATTCTTCCCCCTGTTGAGATGTTAGCTGGTGGTTTAGTATAGACAGAGGACGTTGATGGTCCACCTGCGCCAGAAATGTCTTCAATTTCGGCCTGCTCAGTTTGTGTACAAGCAGCAATCAGCAAACTTAAGCAACTTAATGTCAGTATTTTTTTCAAAGCAACACCTTTCATTCGTGAATTTTGTTTTTGGCTAATTTGCGTTCAATAGCATTCTATTTGCACATTTTAGCGTTTTTACAGCAAAAAGCTATTATCAAATAAGTTATTATCAAAAAAATTATTATATTGATTACTTATCGATTAAATCAACAAATTCATCAATAATTTGCCTAATATAATCGATATTTTTTAGCTGATTATCTTTTCTCATCAATTTTATTAGTCTATTTTAGTGATTAATAACCGTGAGTATGCATATTAATTTGACATTACACCACTATTTGTTTGTTTTTATTTATGTGATTTGATTCTTTTTTAAATCCTTTATTAATCAATCTGTAAGCGAAAGTTATATGCAGGAAATTTGCTATTAGTTAGTCATTTTTGCACTTGGGATGTTCGCTATTTCGTTTGCTTTGTCGGATTTATTTTGAAAGTAATGAGTATATACAATAAAATAGGCTTTCGTACAGTATCTTTACCGTATTTCTATAAAAATTTAATGTGATTTAAAATAATGACTTTATATATCGTTGCAACACCAATCGGAAACTTAGATGATATTACGCTTAGAGCAATCAATACGCTTAAAAGCGTTGATCTTATTGCGGCTGAAGATACTCGCCATAGCGGTCTACTTTTACAACATCTTGGCATTAAGGCGAAGCTGTTTGCTTTGCATGATCATAATGAGCAAGAAAAGTCTCATCTTCTGATTGAGAAATTAAAATCCGGCTTGTCTATTGCTTTAATTTCAGATGCCGGTACGCCACTAATTAATGATCCAGGGTATCATTTGGTTAAGGCTTGCCGTGATAATGATATTCAGGTCGTCCCTATTCCCGGTGCTTGTGCTGCTATTGCGGCATTGTCTGTTGCTGGGTTGCCTTCTGATAAATTTAGTTATGAAGGCTTTTTGCCAGCAAAAAGTAAAGCTCGGCAAGATAGTTTGTCCCAATTAGTCGATGAGCCACGTACCATGATTTTTTATGAATCAACCCACCGTTTGTTAGATACGTTACAAGATATGCAAACCGTTTTTGGCGCCGATAAGCGTGTTGTGTTGGCCAAAGAACTCACCAAAACATGGGAAACCATCGTCAGCTTTACCGTAAATCAGCTTATTGCATGGCTAAACGAGGATGCCAATCGGCAAAAAGGCGAATTTGTTTTGATTGTTGAAGGTCATGCAAAAACAGAGAATGATGTTGATCAAAAAGCCATTAATACCCTTAAGTTATTGCAAAAAGAGTTACCCCTTAAAAAAGCCGCTGCGATCACGGCCGAAATTCATGGGCTAAAAAAGAATCAGCTTTATCAAATTGGATTGATGTTAGAAGAATAATTTTACCAAGCTAATAGTAAAGCGTTACGATTGAATTACTAAACAAAGTAAAATCAGCAATAAGATCATTGGTACAAAGTGCGTTATTTGATATAATCCCCCGCAATTTTTATAACATTTTATGATAAAAGGTAACAAACAGTATGGGATTTAAATGTGGGATTGTCGGATTACCGAATGTAGGTAAGTCAACGCTTTTTAACGCACTAACTAAAGCAGGCATTGAGGCAGCTAACTTTCCGTTTTGTACTATCGAGCCAAATACTGGCGTTGTGCCAATGCCCGATCCACGTTTAGATGAGCTGGCTAAAATTGTTAAACCACAACGCACTTTGCCAACAACCATGGAATTTGTTGATATTGCTGGTTTAGTTAAAGGCGCGTCGAAAGGTGAAGGTTTAGGAAATCAATTTTTAGCTAACATTCGTGAAACCGAAGCAATCGGTCATGTTGTGCGTTGCTTTGAAAACGACAATATTATTCACGTCGCAGGCAAAATAGATCCTGCTGAAGATATCGAAATTATTAACACCGAACTTGCCCTATCCGACCTTGAAGCTTGCGAACGGGCAATAACACGCCTACAAAAACGTGCTAAAGGTGGCGATAAAGACGCTAAATTTGAACTAGAAATCCTTGAAAAGTGTTTGCCTCATCTTGAACAAGGTAAGAAACTGTTGTTATTGGATTTTAGCAAAGAAGAACTTGAAGCTATCAAATACCTTAGCTTTTTAACATTAAAACCAACCATGTACATTGCAAATGTCAATGAAGACGGTTTTGAAAATAATCCTTATTTAGATAAAGTCAAAGCAATAGCAGAACAAGAAAAAGCTGTTGTGGTACCAGTTTGTGCGGCAATTGAAGCAGAGCTTGCTGAGCTTGATGATGCTGATCGTGACGAGTTTATGCAAGATTTAGGCTTAACCGAACCAGGCTTAAATCGAGTGATTCGCGCTGGATACAGCTTACTTAACCTGCAAACTTATTTTACCGCAGGTGTTAAAGAAGTTCGAGCATGGACGATTTCGATTGGTGATACGGCGCCACAAGCAGCAGGCAAAATTCATACTGACTTCGAAAAGGGCTTTATCCGTGCGCAAACCATCGCTTTTGATGATTTTATTAAATATGGCGGTGAGCAAGGCGCTAAAGAGGCGGGCAAAATGCGTGCTGAAGGTAAAGAGTATGTCGTGCAAGATGGCGATATTATGAATTTCTTATTTAATGTGTAATTGATAATTTTACGTCGCCTTTTGGCGACGTTGTTATATGGGTTACCTATAAATTTTGTCAAATCTACTAATTTGTAGTGGACTGATAAACATAAGGATATTTAACTTTTATGTTACTCACTTTTCAACAAGCCAAACAACAAATACTGCAAAGCGTATCCACCATAAAATCACTAACTAGCGAAAAGGTTGGGTTATTTGATGCGCTAGATCGGATCACCGCTGAAAATGTGGTTTCGCCTATTAATGTGCCTGGATTCGATAATTCGGCAATGGATGGTTATGCTGTTCGGTTAGCTGATCTTAAGCAATCTACGTTGTTACCACAAGCGGGCGCGATTTTTGCTGGTGATGATATAAGCAATCTTCATTGGCCAAAAGGCACCTGTTTGCGCATTATGACGGGGGCTCCAGTGCCAAATGATGCTGATGCGGTTGTTATGCAAGAGCAGACCGAAAAATCAGATTTGGGTATCACTTTTTTAAGAGAGGTGAAAGCCGGCGATAATATCCGTCGTATGGGTGAAGATGTTAAACAAGATGCAATCACTGTCAACAAAGGAACGAAATTAACAATACCGACTCTATCAACATTGGCAACATTAGGCATTGGTGAGCTTGTTGTGTTTAGAAAGTTGAAAGTAGCTATTTTATCAACCGGTAACGAATTAACCCCCATTGGTGAGCCATTATCGGGCAATGGTGCTATTTATGATAGCAATCGTTTTACGTTAAAATTATTATTGAGCAAGCTTAACTGCGAGGTGGTTGATCTGGGTATTATTGCTGATGATCCCATCCAAATTAAACAAGCGTTAATGACAGCATCAAGTCAGGCTGATTTGGTGGTAACCAGTGGGGGAGTTTCGGTCGGTGATGCCGATTATACCAAAGCGGCCTTAGAAGAGTTGGGCACAATTAACTTTTGGAAAATGGCAATAAAACCAGGCAAACCGTTTGCCTTTGGTAAAATAGGCAATGCACTATTTTGTGGTTTGCCGGGTAATCCTGTTTCGGCTTTGGTGACATTTTACCAATTAGTGCAACCGTTGATTTTAGCGCTTTCAGGGCTTGAAGATTCGTCCATGGAGTTGAGCTTTAAAGTTAAAACAGCAACAAATCTTAAAAAAAGCGTTGGTAGATTGGACTTTCAACGTGGTGTGTTACAAATCAATGCACAGGGTGAATTAGAAGTGAGCACAACTGGGCAGCAAGGTTCTCATATTACGCAGTCATTTAACCAAGCAAACTGTTTTATTGTGCTTGAACAAGAACGGGGCAATGTTGCTAAAGGTGAACTAGTTACTGTTGAGCTGTTTAATGCGCTACTAAAGTAGCCTATGTTTAGATTAATGCACTATTAACTATCAAAATAGTGCAACTAATATCGCGCCAGCTGCAATCATGGCAACACCAATCCCCGCTAACAACGAGATCTTTTCGCCAAATAAAATTACGGAAAACACGACCGCAAAAACAACACTTAATTTATCAATTGGCGCAACTTGTGACACTTTGCCTTCTTTAATTGCCATAAAGTAAAACAGCCAAGATAGTGCCCCCGCAATACCACTAAGCGCAATAATGAGTAAAGCTTTTTTGTCGTTAAAAAAGGTATTGATAAGGTTGAGCTTTCCTTGTATAACCACAACACCAACTAAAAAAATGGCCATGACAATAGCACGAATAGCGGTTGCGGTGTTTGCATCAAGGTGTTGTAAGCCGATTTTTCCCAAAATAGCAACACTTGCTGCTGTTATAGCAGAAAGTAGCGCGTAAATAAGCCAAGCACTCATATTAGTATCTGTCGATTTTGAATAGATATTGTTGGTTATTTGAATTAGTCTCACATTGTTGTGATTTATTCATTACACCACGACAATCTTCTAAAACTCCGTGAGCTTTTGACCAGTGATAGGTTTTGCCTTGGTCGTTTTTGCCGCCACAACCAACTAATATCAAACTGAACACTAAACAAGATAAACCTATAATGGCAGATTTCATTTCGTCCTCCTTTTTGCAAACATATAATATAACCATATTACGTTTGTTTTTATTTGAGCTATTTTACTCTAGAATCAATACGATTAATAGCTTGGCTGCCGCCTATTTTTATGAGGTTAAAACAACGTTCGGCTTTGTGAGCGTGTAACAATTGCGGGGGATCATCTAATGATTCATCGGCTAGCTCAAATGCTCCCCAATGGATGGCTATTGCACAATGACAATTAAGCTCGTCATATAACTGTACGGCTTGTTGTGGATCAATATGTTGTGATTGCATATACCAACGTGGTGCATAAGCGCCAATAGGAATTAATGCTAGATCAATTGATGGAAAGTGTTTAGCAATCTCTTTTAGCTCAGAAGAATAACAGGTATCGCCCATAAAATAGACTGTTTTTGATTGGTTTTGATCATCAATATTAGATTGAATCACCCAACCACACCACAAGGATTTATTTACATCAAACAAGCTACGATTGCTCCAGTGTATAGCAGGAGTGGCCGAAAAGCGAAGTCCATCAATCGTCACACAATCCCACCAATCTAATTCAATAACATGCTTAGCGCCCCATTTTAGTAAGTTTTTTTTTAACCCTAAAGGAACCATCACCACAATATTAGGGAAACGTGTAAGTAATTGGTGAATGCTATGATAGTTAAGGTGATCATAATGGTTGTGTGAAATGACAATAAAATCAATTTGTGGTAATTGCTTGATGCTTAAAGCTGGCGGCGTTCGGCGTTTGGGACCAATCCATTGCGATGGCGAAGCTCGTTTAAAAAAGATTGGATCAGTCAATATCATTTTACCACTTAAACGAATTAAGGTTGTCGAGTGACCAATCCACCAAACCCTATCATCAGGCAAATTAAGATCTATTGGTTCAAACCATGATTGATTAAAAGCGTAATAACCCGCTTTAGGTGGTAATACTCTACGCGTTAAACGCCAACGTATAAATTCGCCTATTTTAATTTTAAACGATCCATTATACCGAAAGCCTTTAGCTGTTTGACGTGTTTTTTTAGTCGTTAAATCTTGTTTAAGTTTTGTCATGGTTATCGTCTTTTCAACTAGTCAGTTGTTTTAATGCGCCACACGTTCAATCACCACCGCAACATTATTAGCATTAGCAATTGCACTAGGTTTAGACACTTTAACTTTTAGCCATTGTACCGCAAATTTTTGTATGATTAATTTAGCAACCTGCTCCGCCACCGTTTCGATCAATTCAAATTGGTTTGATTCAATAAATTGAGTGATCGCTTGGCTAACTAAGAAATAATCCAAACAAAGCGATACTTTGTCGCTTTCACCTGCGGGTTTATTATCCCATGCCATTTCTAGATCAAGTATGAGTTTTTGTTTGATGGTCTTTTCCCACTCGTAAACACCTATGGTAGTTAGAACGGTTAATCCTTCAATTAATACCCTATCTTTGCTGTATGTATTCATGCTAGATTCCAAAATCCTAGTTTATTTAAATAGAGATTACCGAATCTTGATAAATTACGCTATAATTTATTGCAATATATTTTAAGATACTAGCAATTATGACGCGAATTTTTCAACCTTTTACGATTGCTCAAAATAGCCTTATTACCCTAGATGATAATGCGTTTAACCACCTTATTCGTGTATTGCGCATGAAAGTGGGCGAAGAAATCACTCTATTTGATGGAACAAATCAAATTACTCCAGCAGTTATCTGTGATGTTCATAAAAAATCGGTGACAGTCAAAACAGCTTCGTCCATTTTAGACAATCGAGAATCACCATTAGATATCCATTTGGGGCAAGTAATATCACGCGGTGAAAAAATGGAATTTACGATTCAAAAATCAGTAGAGTTAGGCGTTAGTAGTATTACGCCCCTACTTTCTGAACGCTGTGGGGTTAAATTGGATGCCGAACGGTTAGATAAAAAAGTCCAACAATGGCAAAAGATCGTGATTTCAGCTTGTGAACAATGTGGTCGTAATGTCATACCCATCATCCATCCTGTAATCAAACTTGAAACTTGGTGCGCCAGTTTAACAACACAGTTACGCTTAAATTTGCACCCTAAAGCCAAACATGGCGTTAAGCAATTACCTAGTGGTAAGCAGGATATTAGTCTATTAATTGGCCCAGAGGGTGGTTTGTCAGATAGTGAAATTAACATGACACATGATTATCAATTCACTGATATTTTGCTTGGCCCACGCGTGTTACGTACCGAAACAGCAGCACTCACTGCCCTAACCGCTTTGCAAGTACATTTTGGTGATTTAGGATAAGGTAAAATCGTATTGCTTACTCTATTGCGATAGAGAAAATTAGCCCGACATTACTAATGTTTGCTTTGCATCTTAAGCTGTAACGAGTATGATAGTTGCAAGCACACTTTTAATAGTGATTTAAAACACTAACTATCGCATGTTCAAACTAACCCAGTAAACAAGTATAGGATAATACGCGTTATCAATCATTGTTCGCTAAAACCCAAAGAATCAGTAAGGAGTTACCATGATTAAACTTGGTATTGTTATGGACCCAATTAGTCATATCAATATTAAAAAAGACACGAGTTTCGCCATGTTGCTTGAAGCACAAAAACGCGGTTATGCACTTTTTTATATTGAAATGAACGACCTTTTTTTAGACACCGGCGAAGCTTATGCCACAACTCGTTCTTTGACAGTTTATAACGATAAAGATCATTGGTTCGAGCTTGGGCAAGAACAGACCATTCCACTCAGTGACCTTGATACGATTTTAATGCGTAAAGATCCGCCTTTTGATACCGAATTTATTTATGCTACTTATATTTTAGAGCGCGCCGAAGATAAAGGTGTGTTAGTGGTCAATAAACCACAAAGTCTGCGTGATTGTAACGAAAAACTGTTTACGGCATGGTTTGCACAATTTACACCACAAACGCTAGTTACACGCCAAACAAAACAAATTAAAGCGTTTTTTCAAAAACACCATGACATTATTTTAAAGCCGTTAGATGGTATGGGGGGATCATCGATTTTTAGAATCAAACAAGACGATCCTAATGTTTCAGTAATCATTGAAACATTAACTGAACATAATACGCGTTATTGCATGGCACAAAACTTCATTCCTGCCATTAAAGACGGTGATAAGCGTGTTTTAGTCGTTGATGGCGAACCTGTACCTTATTGTTTAGCACGAATCCCACAAAAAGGCGAAACGCGTGGTAACCTTGCTGCAGGTGGGCATGGAGAAGTGAGAGCATTAAGTGAAAGTGATTGGCATATAGCTAAAAGTATCGCGCCAGTTTTAAAAGAAAAAGGCCTTTTGTTTGTAGGACTTGATATTATTGGTGATAAGTTAACCGAAATTAACGTTACCAGCCCAACTTGCGTTCGCGAAATTGAAGCAGCCAACCCTGATCTGTCAATCACCGGTATGTTAATGGACGCAATTGAACATCGACTAAATAAAAAGAGTTAAACAATGATTAGAGAATATAAACCCGAAGATTTAAACAGCGTTATGACAATATGGTTGCAAGGTAATTTGCAAGCTCATGACTTTATCGATCCTGAATTTTTTAAACAAAATTATGATTTAGTAAAAATGCTAATCCCAATGTCCACTTTATACGTGCAGGATCTTGGCGGCATAAAAGGGTTTATTGGTTTAACCGAAAACTATATTTCAGGACTGTTTGTTGATCAAAATTACCGTCATCAAGGTGTCGGTGAAGCGTTAGTTAATAAAGCCAAACAGCGCCACAATGAACTATTAGTACATGTTTATAAAAAGAATACTGCGGCGATTGATTTTTATGTTGCTCAGAATTTCGATATTGTTTCAGAATCGATCAATGAAGAAACCAATGAGCCTGAGTTATTAATGCGCTGTCATGTTGAACATAACGTTAAAATTGGCAAATGTGCATTATAAAAGTTACCTAGATGTGAGATTATGAATTTAAAAGATCATTTTATTATTGCTATGCCAACATTGGATGACTCGTTGTTTAGTCGTTCTGTTATTTATATTTGCGAACATAACCGCGATGGTGCCATGGGCATTATGATTAATAAACCGATTGTTGAGCTCAATGTAGAAACCGTTCTTACACGGTTAGAAATTACGTCACCCAAAAGTTGTGCTGAATTAGAGCATCCTGTGTTTTGTGGCGGTCCACTTGCTGAAGAGCAAGGGTTTATTTTGCATACACCTCAACAAGAGTTTGCTTCTAGCATTCAGATTTCAGATGATGTGATGATTACCACTTCACTTGATGCGCTTAAATCAATCGGCTCCCCCGAGCAACCGCAAAATATCTTTTTGGCTTTAGGATATTCTAGCTGGCAATCATTACAACTTGAAGGCGAAATTGCTCGTAATGATTGGTTGGTAACAAATGCTGATCCTAAAATTATTTATGAAGTTTCTATTGACGAACGTTGGCAAAAAGCAGCCGCATCACTTGGTATCAATATCAATACTATGTCACACCAAATGGGTAATGCATAACCTATGGCTACAATTATTGCATTTGATTTTGGCACAGCAAGTATTGGAGCGGCTATTGGTCAAGATATTACTAAAACAGCCAATCCTTTATGTTCTTTTAAAGCGCGCGATGGCGTTCCTAACTGGCAAGCTATCGAAAAAGTGTTAAATGACTGGAAGCCGGATTTTTTAGTCGTTGGACTACCTTTAAATATGGATGGAACCGAGCAACCATTAACTGCACGAGCTCGTAAATTTGCTAACCGCCTGCATGGTAGATTTGGTTATCAAGTACATTTACAAGATGAGCGGTTATCGACCGTTGAAGCAAAATCCCATATTTTTGCTTCACGGGGTTATCGTGCACTAGAAAAAGGCCATGTAGATGCAACTTCTGCCATTATTATTTTAGAAAGTTGGTTTGAAAATAATTAGCAACTTTAATTAATTGGTTATTTTGTAAATAATTAATCGCCATTAAATTTCATCCTTGCTAAAATAGTAGCCCACTTTCTATTGTAAGGATTGCTTGCTGTGTCAAATAATAAATCTCTCAGTTATAAAGATGCTGGTGTCGATATTGATGCTGGCAATGAACTTGTTAATCGCATCAAATCTGTCGTTAAAGAAACCAAGCGACCTGAGGTTATGGGTGGACTGGGTGGCTTTGGCGCACTGTGTGCTATTCCACAAAAATATAAAGAACCTATTTTGGTATCAGGCACTGATGGTGTGGGTACTAAATTACGTCTTGCAATGGATTTAAACCGCCATGAATCAATTGGTATTGATTTAGTGGCCATGTGTGTTAACGATCTAATTGTACAAGGTGCTGAACCTTTATTCTTCCTTGATTATTATGCCACCGGCAAACTTGATGTCGATGTAGCAACCACTGTAGTGACTGGCATTGCCGAAGGTTGTAAACAATCAGGCTGTGCTTTAGTGGGCGGTGAAACGGCCGAAATGCCAGGTATGTATCACGGCAACGACTATGATTTGGCAGGATTTTGTGTTGGCGTCGTTGAAAAGTCTGCCATGATCGACGGTAGCAAAGTGCAAGACGGTGATGCATTAATTGCATTAGCATCAAGCGGCGCTCATTCTAATGGCTATTCGTTAGTACGTAAAATTATTGAAGTCAGTGGCGTAAACCCTGCTACCGAAAAGCTAAATGGCAAACCACTTGCCGATCACTTACTTGCACCAACGAAGATCTATGTTAAGTCTGTTCTTGATCTTATCGCTCAAGTTGACGTGCACGCCATTGCCCATATTACAGGTGGCGGATTTTGGGAAAACATTCCTCGTGTTTTACCTGAAAATATTCAAGCAGTCATTAATGAAGCAAGTTGGCAATGGCCAGCCATCTTTAATTGGCTACAACAAGTAGGCAATGTTAGCCATCACGAAATGTACCGAACTTTCAACTGTGGTGTCGGTTTAATTATCGCATTACCTAAACAGTCAGCCGATAAAGCAATTAGCTTACTAAATAACCATGGTGAAAAAGCGTGGTTATTAGGTGAAATTAAGCATGCTACATCAAGTGAACGTGTTATTATCAAGTAAATAATTTATGACTTATATTATTCTTCTAAACACCATAAACCATGAGGAATATATAAGTCTTTTTGGCTAAGACCTTTCAATATAAATAAACAGATCTCTAAAACTAAACTATTTTGAAGAGTATTAATCTTTTTATAAACGAAATATGCATTTAATAAATGAACTTGCATAAGTTTCTGCATAAATATCCCATTACCTTAAAAATCTGTTGTTTATTGAAGAATAAATTCAGCTTTGGTTGTGAAAATTTGCGGCTATTTCCAGTAGTAAATCGCTACTTAAATTTCATCTTCAGTGCCAGGCTATTCGGCATTAATGGTCTGTTTTATCTAGAAATATTTTATGATAAACTGATGTTTTATCGAACAATCAACTGGAATACTTTATGTTAGCGCACACCAAATTATCCCTTTTATTGATTATGTTAGTTGGGTTATCATTGCCTAGTGCTGCTAAAACCAACACAAAATGTTTGCCACTAAAAAAAGATGAAGCCAATATCGCTATTTGTACCAAACTAGCCGATAAAGGTGATGCCAATGCCCAAAATAGCCTTGGGGAAATTTATTATCAAGATGCCCTATTGCATAAAGGCTATCATACCAAAGCCAGATTACTGTTCGAAAAAGCCGCGGCTCAAGGACTGGCTAAAGCCCAATATAATTTAGGTGCCATATACCGCGATGAGTTTAATAATTTTCCTATTGCATTAAGCTGGTTTGAAAAAGCCGCAGCTCAAGGCAATCTAGATGCGCAAAATAGTATTGGCTATATCTACGAAAACGGCTCCGGCGGTAAACCACCCCGCAACTACTTTTTTGATGAAAACGGCAAAAATACTGACCCTGATTTACCCTATATCGAAGCCAAATTTGCTCCTTATGAGTTTCAACTACCTTCTGACCCTTATTCCCGTGCAATTTACCCAATGAGCGAATTTGGTCAAGGCGTTGAGCCTGATTTGGCTAAAGCCATTGAATGGTACCAAAAAGCGGCCAATAAAGGCCATGCCCTTGCTCAAACCAATTTAGCTTATTTTTATTTATTTGGTATCGGCGTTGAAAAAGACGAAAAACAGGCCTTTGAGTTATACCAAAAGGCCGCTAAACAAAACTGTGCACCAGCACTTAAAACACTGGCCTTTATGTATATGCAAGGACTTGGCACTCAGCAAGATATACCAAAAGTTTTTACGACTCTAGAGCAGGCTTACCAAATTTTACCAGACGATAATTTATGGCATATGATAAGCCATAAAATGTATATTCGTTACTCTTTAAAGACAACACTTAAATATTATAAAGAACCACGCCGACAAAAATTTGAACCAAATGATTCCAGCGACGAAGACTATATTACTGAACGATTTCAATTTTTCAATCGAATCTATCAGTTAAATTTTACAGGTACTGTTGGGGCAATGTATGATTGGACAAGACCAACATGGTCAGTAATATTAGGTGAAACAGTGGGTGAAATTACACCATTAAAAGAGCGTTTTTTTGTTAAAGAATCAATACAAGGATATTATAAATGCATGACATTATTAAGTTACTACTATAAAGGAGAAGCACAAGATATTACACAAGCCCAACTTTGGCGTAAATATGCTATTACTATGGGAGAGCTACCATTTGAAAATTACTGGCCAGGCTATCCCCCACTTGAACAATAAGGGCATACATGCCCTTTTTTATTTAAGCCATTTATGAACGTTATTTTGCGTCGTTAATAAAATAGACTCGTAATCGTTTTTTATACTTTCAATCGCTTTCTTGTTAATTTGGGAAAGATTAACACCGCTCTCTTCTTGGAACTTTTCAACAAATAGATTCAGTTCTTTAAACGATTTAATTTAATCGAGAATCAACTTAAATTTCATCTTCAGTGCCAGGCTATTCGGCATTAATGGTCTGTTTTATTTAGAAATATTTTATGATAAACTGATGTTTTATCGAACAATCAACTGGAATACTCTATGTTAGCGCACACCAAATTCTCCCTTTTATTGATTATGTTAGTTGGGTTATCATTGCCTAGTGCTGCTAAAACCAATACAAAATGTTTGCCACTAAAAAAAGATGAAGCCAATATCGCTATTTGTACCAAACTAGCCGATAAAGGTGATGCCAATGCCCAAAATAGCCTTGGGGAAATTTATTATCAAGATGCCCTATTGCATAAAGGCTATCATACCAAAGCCAGATTACTGTTCGAAAAAGCCGCGGCTCAAGGATTGGCTAAAGCCCAATATAATTTAGGTGCCATATACCGTGATGAGTTTAATAATTTTCCTGTTGCATTAAGCTGGTTTGAAAAAGCCGCGGCTCAAGGCAATCTAGATGCGCAAAATAGTATTGGCTATATCTACGAAAACGGCTCCGGCGGTAAACCGCCTCGCAACTACTTTTTTGATGAAAACGGCAAAAATACTGACCCTGATTTACCCTATATCGAAGCCAAATTTGCCCCTTATGAATTTCAATTACCCTCTGACCCTTATTCCCGCGCAATTTACCCAATGAGCGAATTTGGTCAAGGCGTTGAGCCTGATTTGGCTAAAGCTATCGAATGGTACCAAAAAGCGGCCAATAAAGGCCATGCCCTTGCTCAAACCAATTTAGCTTATTTTTATTTATTTGGTATCGGTGTTGAAAAAGACGAAAAACAGGCCTTTGAGTTATACCAAAAAGCCGCTAAACAAAACTGTGCACCAGCACTTAAAACACTGGCCTTTATGTATATGCAAGGTCTTGGCACTCAGCAAGATGTACCTAAAGGTTTTGCCGCTTTAGTGCAGGCTTTTCATGTTAAGCCTGATTACAGTTTAGAGGATGTTATCTGGCGTATTGAAACTAACGAAAATTATAAAAAATACTCACTTAAAGCTAAAATTGAAGATTATAAAGAACCACACCGACAACGATTTCAAATAACCGATTCCAGTGATGAAGACTATATTGCTGAAAAATTTAAATTCTTTAACAACATTTACCAGCTTTATCTTAGAGATGGTATTGGATCAATGTATAGTTGGCAACGACCAACTTGGTCAATTGTATTAGGTGAAACTATTGGTGAAATTTCTTCACTAAAGGAGCGTTATTATATAAAAAAAGCAATCCAAGGATATTATACAACCATAACTTTATTAAGTTACTATTATAAAGGCGAAGTGCAAGATATTACACAAGCTCAACTTTGGCGTAAATATGCCATTACTATGGGAGAGCTACCATTTGAAAATTACTGGCCAGGCTATCCCCCACTTGAACAATAAGGGCATACATGCCCTTTTTTATTTAAGCCATTTATGAACGTTATTTTGCGTCGTTAATAAAATAGACTCGTAATCGTTTTTCATACTTTCAATCGCTTTTTTGTCAATTTGGGAAAGATTAACACCGCTCTCTTCTTGGAACTTTTCAACAAATAGATTAAGTTCTTTAAACGATTTAATTTGATCGAGAATCAGCTTGAATTTCATCTTCAGCGCTAGGCTATTCGGCATTAATGGTCTGTTTTATCTAGGAATATTTTATGATAAACTGATGTTTTATCGAACAATCAACTGGAATACTCTATGTTAGCGCACACCAAATTCTCCCTTTTATTGATTATGTTAGTTGGGTTATCATTGCCTAGTGCTGCTAAAACCAACACAAAATGTTTGCCACTAAAAAAAGATGAAGCCAATATCGCTATTTGTACCAAACTAGCCGATAAAGGTGATGCCAATGCCCAAAATAGCCTTGGGGAAATTTATTATCAAGATGCCCTATTGCATAAAGGCTATCATACCAAAGCCAGATTACTGTTCGAAAAAGCCGCGGCTCAAGGACTGGCTAAAGCCCAATATAATTTAGGTGCCATATACCGCGATGAGTTTAATAATTTTCCTGTTGCATTAAGCTGGTTTGAAAAAGCTGCTACTCAAGGCAATCTTGATGCACAAAATAGCATTGGCTATATCTACGAAAACGGCTCCGGCGGTAAACCACCCCGCAACTATTTTTTTGATGAAAACGGCAAAAATACTGACCCTGATTTACCCTATATCGAAGCCAAATTTGCCCCTTATGAATTTCAATTACCCTCTGACCCTTATTCCCGCGCAATTTACCCAATGAGCGAATTTGGTCAAGGCGTTGAGCCTGATTTGGCTAAAGCTATCGAATGGTACCAAAAAGCGGCCAATAAAGGCCATGCCCTTGCCCAAACCAATTTAGCTTATTTTTATCTATTTGGTATCGGTGTTGAAAAAGACGAAAAAAAAGCCTTTGAGTTATACCAAAAGGCCGCTAAACAAAAATGCCCACCAGCGCTTAAAACACTGGCCTTTATGTATATGCAAGGACTTGGCACTGAGCAAGATGTACCTAAAGGTTTTGACACTTTGGTGCAGGCTTTTCGTGTTATGCCTGATAATAATCTAGAAGATGTTATCTGGCGTATTGAAACTAACGAAAATTATAAAAAATACTCACTTAAAGCTAAAATTGAAGATTATAAAAAACCACGCCGAGAAAAATTTCAAATAACCGATTCCAGTGATGAAGACTATATTACTGAAAAATTTCAATTTTTCAATAGAATCTATCAGTTGAATCTTACCAATGGAATAGGTCCTATAGAAATTTGGCCTAGACCAACATGGTCAGTAATATTAGGTGAAACAGTGGGTGAAATTACACCATTAAAAGAACGTTACTTAGTAAAAAAGTCAATACAAGGTTACTATAAGACCATGACTTATTTAAGCTATTATTATAAAGGCGAGGCACAAGATATTACACAAGCTCAACTTTGGCGTAAATATGCTATTACTATGGGAGAGCTACCATTTGAAAATTACTGGCCAGGCTATCCCCCGCTTGAACAATAAGGGCCGCATGCCCTTTTTTATTTAAGCCATTTATGAACGTTATTTTGAGTCGTTAATAAAATAGACTCGTAATCGTTTTTCATACTTTCAATCGCTTTTTTGTCAATTTGGGAAAGATTAACACCGCTCTCTTCTTGAAGTTTTTCAACAAACAGATTAAGTTCTTTAAATGCTCTAATTTGATCGAAACTCATCTTAAATCTTAGCTCACCTTTACGTACTCCTAAAGCAGAATAAGTGATCCAAACTTGAATTTGATTGTCAGAAAAATAGTCATAAAGTAACTCTAAAACTAAGGCAGCAAGACCAACAATCCCAGCAAAACGGTATAATATTGTACGCATTGCAAATAGATTAAACGCTTTTTGAACACCTTTGCGGGCAAAGCGTGCTGCTAGCTTTTCTGCCACTGGCGTAATTTTAGCAAGTTGGCAATGGCCAGCCATCTTTAATTGGCTACAACAAGCAGGCAATGTTGATCGTCACGAAATGTACCGAACTTTTAACTGTGGTGTCGGTTTAATTATCGCATTACCTAAACAGTCAGCCGATAAAGCAATTAGCTTACTAAATAACCATGGTGAAAAAGCGTGGTTATTAGGTGAAATTAAACACGCTACATCAGGCGAGCGTGTTGTAATAAAATAAATTGTATTTTCATATTATCCATCCATTAATATAATGAATTAGATGGATAATATGCTCCCTTTTCAGATTGTTATTGCCAGCCGTAACAATTTGCAAACGTATAACTGTACCATTTAATAAATTTTATTTAGCTATTGTTTTGTGACCAACGAGCAAATTACTTCATCATATTAAGGGCTTACACACGCTGCTCTATTAGTATTATATAAATGACTAGAAATAGCAGTAGTATTAATGTTACCACCACCCGAACCAACGCTATACCATTCATTCCCGCCTCGCGCTTGATAAGCCCAATAGTCGTAGACGCTCCAATCAGTACCAGGATAACCACTATTTGCGTCGCTCATAACTCCCCACTCATTAAAGAATCCTCCAACCCAGCGGTTACCGTCTCGGTAACTTAAAGCTCTTCGGTACATATCGATATTTCTGCCTGGTATACCATTATTCCAACCAATATCTGGGCGATTTGCATTAGTATAATCTTCAACGCCAGGAATCCGATAACCATACCCTAGACTTCTACAAAAATTTTGAGCATTCAAATACCCATTTACTTGTCCAGGGCGAGGTATAAACCAACGCTCTATTTTAAAATTATAAATTAAGTGACCACCAATATTATCAGAATATAATTTAAACTCTGTTGGTAAGAATCTTGTATTTGTCGAGTTTCGAGTCGGCCCAATTAGTTCAACCTTTAGAGCTCGCTCCCTCTCTGGGTAACTAATACTTCCCCAACCATGTGTGGTTGCCGCACTTAATTGCAATGTTACGTTCCCTCCAGTTCCCTGTACTGTTGAGCCATTGACTGCAATAACTTGCTCTGGTGTAATACCAGCCAACAGCAGGTAGAAAAACATTTTATTTGAGCCTGTCGTTGGAAAATTATTGGTTGGGTTGTTAAATGGTTGCACTTTAAAACCTTTTTTTCTAACCCAATATTCTTTTTGTTCATCACCTTGTTGTGCATGTAAACTTGGTTGAGCAAAACAGACTTTTGCATTTATTCGATTCGGATTAATATAGTAACTATGGTTCGCATTATTAAAGTAAGTAGTTTTAGGTATACCATATTCAGTTGATAAGTAGCCATCCGTTGCACTTAATGTAAGCTGATAAGGTGCATTACAAAAATTTAATTCCATATTTGGATTAGCTTTAACATCCTCTGTAATATCTTTACCACTGCTATCTTGCCACTTAATCGTCAAATTGCCTGTTGCATTGATAGATCCATCTCCATCTCCATCATCATCTCGCCCATAGTTATATGGCGCATTAACCAAGTTAGTTAACGAGATATTAGGGTAACTTGCAATAGGTACGATCGTTTGGATATCCGCAAAAGTATAGGTTGTGTTTGGCATCTCAATTGGGTTATTTATGTTTGATGTATCAACAATTGCATTTGGATAAAGCGTGCTATTGATACCTTGTGGTATATAGCTGATATTTGCCAATTTTATACCTAATGCCCCTTCAAAACTCATTACCTTAGTGGCTCCATCATCAAACGTTAAATACGGGGCTGTTCCTTGAATGACGTTTGAAGTTTGCGCTGATAATGCCTGTAAACTCAAAGAAAACGGTAATAACAAAATTGGGGCAAAAAACAACGAGGGCTGTGATAAGTCCGTTAAGTTCAATGATAAAAGTGAGGAAAGATTTTGCTTTTGACTACTGTAATAATTAAAAAGATTTAGAATATATGACTGCTTTTTTCTATGGTAAAACATAATATTCCACCTATTACATATATTTTGTTTAATTTATATTTCTATAGCCATTTACTCGTTTAATGATCTGAATTTATATAAAACGTGCGAATTATAGACCGCTCAATTTTAGTTCGCTATTCTTTTTCAATTTAAATTTTGTAAAGCTTTGTTAAGCTTTTTAGCTAAAGATATCTTTGAGATATTTATGGTTAAAATAGTCCTCTAAAACACACTTTTTTCAGCGTTTTTAATAACCAAGTGGTATAGACTTCTGAATATGTTTTGCAAAGCAAAATTTAAAAAATGAACTATTTTGTAAATAGTCCATTTTTACATATTTTATTTAATGTATTATCAAGTTTTTAAGTGTTATAAATGAAGTATGGCAGATAGATGCTTGATATTAACATAAAGCATTATTTTTGTTTTTTATCTAAAGCGGTAATGATAAAAAATTTAACATAAAAATAACAAAAAGCTATCTTAGTTTCTGATACAATGATACAAATTTATAATAATTTAGTAATGTCGTAATAGTTTAAAATATAAGGTTTTTTTAATGATCATATCAGACGCTAACAGTGCGGTGTCATCCGTTGCCTATCGTACAAACGAAGTCATTGCTATTTATCCAATTACTCCAAGCTCAACAATGGCCGAGCAAGCTAGCACGTGGGCAGAATTTAATAAGCCAAACGTATTTGGCGATACGCCAAGAGTAATTGAAATGCAGTCCGAAGCAGGTGCTATTGCAACTGTTCATGGTGCATTAATGACAGGTGGACTAGCCACTTCGTTTACTTCGTCACAAGGTTTGCTTTTAATGATTCCGTCGCTGTATAAAATAGCGGGCGAACTTACCCCTTTTGTTTTGCATGTAGCCGCACGTACTGTTGCAACTCATGCTCTATCTATTTTTGGCGATCATTCTGATGTGATGGCAATTAGGCAAACGGGTTTTGCTATGCTTTGTTCAAGTTCTGTGCAAGAAGCACAAGATTTTGCTCTGATTTCACAAATAGCAACTTTAAACAGCCGCGTTCCTTTTGTTCACTTTTTTGATGGATTTAGAACATCGCACGAAGTAAATAAAATCTATCCACTAAGTGATGAACAAATCCATAAATTATTACCTCACGAAGCAATTAAAGCCAATCGTGAACGAGCTTTAACACCCGATAATCCAGTAACTCGAGGTACATCTGCCAATCCTGATACCTACTTTCAATGCCGAGAAGCAATAAATACGTATTATGATGACACATATCAACATGTCGTTGATGCTATGGACGCTTTTGCAATAGAAACGGGTAGAAAATATCAACCTTTTGAATATTATGGTGCTAGCGATGCCGAACGTATTATTATCATTATGGGTTCAGGAGCGAGTACGACTAAAGAAGTGGTTGATGTTTTAATTAAGCAAAACCAAAAAGTTGGTGTTGTGACCGTTAGATTATTTCGCCCTTTTTCAGCTAACCATTTACTGAACGTTATTCCTAATACTGTTAACAAAATAGCCGTTCTGGATAGAACCAAAGAGCCTGGCGCACAAGCTGAGCCGCTTTATTTAGACATCATAACCGCATTTGCTGAAAGCTTATCACGTGGTGAACGCAATAGCATGCCAATCATTGTCGGTGGGCGTTATGGATTATCGTCTAAAGAGTTTGATCCTCGTTGTGTGCTTGCCATTTTTACTGAATTGGGATTAGATAAACCTAAACCACGATTTACCGTTGGTATTTATGATGATGTTACCGGGCTGTCATTACCATTGCCTGATCAATCTATTCCACAAAAATCTTCACTCGAAGCCCTATTTTATGGACTTGGTAGTGATGGCACTGTGTCGGCAACAAAAAATAATATTAAAATTATTGGTGATAGTTCGCCTTTTTATGTACAAGGGTATTTTGTCTATGACTCTAAAAAAGCGGGTGGTTTAACTACTTCTCACTTAAGAGTTAGCTTAGATCCTATTGATTCTCCTTATTTAATTACCAGTGCACACTTTATTGGATGCCACCAAGATCAGTTTATCGATAAATACCAAATTGTTGATAAATTAAAAGACGACGGAATCTTTTTGCTTAATACTCCATATAGCAAAGATGAAATTTGGCACCGTCTTCCTAAAGAAGTACAAGTGCAATTAATTCAAAAACGAGCACATTTTTATATCATTAATGCAACAAAAATTGCTCGTGAATGTAATTTAGGGGCAAGAATTAATACCGTTATGCAGGCGGTTTTCTTTCACCTTGCTGAAATTTTTAAAAATGATTTTAGTATTACCCAATTAAAGGAAGTCATTGCTAAAAGTTACAGTAGTAAAGGGCAAGATTTAGTTGAAAACAACTGGAAAGCGCTTGATTTAGCTATCGCTTCGCTGGAGCAAATTCCACTTAGTTGTGTTGATCAAAGCAGTGCGACCATGCCACCTATTGTACCAACGAACGCCCCTACTTTTGTTAAAACAGTGACTGCGGCGATGTTAGCTGGCTTGGGTGATAATTTGCCTGTATCAGCATTCCCACCCGATGGTACATGGCCTACAGGCACTACAAAATGGGAAAAGCGCAATATTGCAGAACAGATACCTATTTGGCAACCTGAACTGTGTACTCAGTGTAATCACTGTGCAGTTGCTTGTCCTCATGCGGCTATTCGCGCCAAAGTTGTTGAGCCAGATGATATGATCAACGCACCAGACTCATTAAGTTCACTAGAAGTCAAAGCCCGAGATATGAAAGGTCAACGCTATGTGTTACAAGTTGCACCTGAAGATTGTACGGGTTGTAATTTATGTGTTGAAGTATGCCCAGCACGTGATCGCAACAACTTTGAAATTAAAGCTATTAACATGCAATCGCGCATCGACAATTTTGATACTCAGCGCACCAATTTTGAGTATTTTATGGCATTACCAGATCGTGATATAAAAACACTTGAACGCATTGATGTTCGTACCTCACAATTACTTACTCCTTTATTTGAATATTCAGGTGCTTGTGCTGGATGTGGTGAAACGCCTTACATTAAGCTATTAACCCAACTTTATGGAGACCATTTAGCCATTGCCAATGCCACTGGTTGTTCATCAATTTATGGCGGCAACCTGCCGTCGTCACCTTATACCACTGATCGCGATGGTCGTGGACCGGCTTGGGCTAATTCGTTATTTGAAGATAATGCCGAATTTGCATTAGGGTATCGCATTACTTATGACCAACATAAAAAACGTGCGTTACGTTTGCTTGATTATGTCGCTGGTGACATTTCGCCTGAAATTGTAATGGCGTTAAAATCCTCGGAGACCTCTATCACTGAAAAACGCCAACAAATCGTATTGCTACGTGAACAACTTGCCCACTTAGCATCAGCACAAGCACAAGAGTTAATCCAAGATGCCAATTACTTAGTTGATAAATCAGTCTGGGCTATAGGTGGTGATGGTTGGGCTTACGATATTGGATTTGGTGGGCTTGATCATGTCATGAGCTTAACCGATAACGTCAATATATTGGTATTAGACACGCAATGTTACTCCAATACAGGGGGTCAACAGTCCAAAGCAACGCCGATGGGTGCCGTATCAAAATTTGCTGATTTAGGTAAACATAAAGCGCGTAAAGATTTAGGGGTCAGCGTAATGATGTACGGTCATGTTTATGTTGCGCAAGTTGCGTTAGGTTCGCAACTAAACCAAACCCTTAAAGCCTTACAAGAAGCCGAAGCCTATAATGGGCCATCGCTAGTTATTGCTTATAGCCCTTGTGAAGAGCATGGTTATGATCTTGCTAAATCACATGAACAAATGAAGGATCTCGTTAAATCTGGTTTCTGGCCTCTTTACCGTTATGATCCACGTCGTATGATAGAAGGTAAACCAGGTTTGGTACTTGATTCAAAAGCACCAAATAGCGAATTATTATCAAGCATTTTATTGAAAGAGCAGCGTTTCCGCCGTTTAGAGACATTAGAGCCAATCATTGCAAACACCTTGCATGAGCGTTCCACTAAAATGGTGAATTCTAAATATAAATTCTTGCAAATGCTGGCTACCTTTTCAGATATTGAGCCTCCTGCCGATAGTTGATCATAACGAATAGTTTATGATTATCCAATCTATTAAACCAGTTATTGACTTAGCAGTAACTGGTTTTTTTATTTCCTAATATTAAGCAATAAAGCACCAATTAAGTGCATATTAAAATACCAGATAGGAAACCAAATCTGTTTTTTTTATCTATATACATATGATCTTTTTATTAAAAATAAGCAAAAAATACAATTTTTTAAAATTGGTATTAATTTTGCAATATCAATAATTAAGTACGTAAGTATCAACTAAAACATGAGGTGTATCATGGTATCTAATATCAATGTCAGTAGAAGAAAACTAATCACATTTTCTAGTGCAGCAATTGCAGGGCTATCTATTAATCAATTCCTATCTAAAGCTCACGCAATAGAAGCACAAAACTCAGTCTCATTCTCTGTTCCCATGCTTGATAAAGTGGTAATACCAGATGTTAACAACCCAGTAAGGCTAAACTTCAACGAAAATGCACTTGGAATGTCGCCAAGTGCAAAACAAGCAGCAATAAATGCCGTACCAAAAGCTAATCGTTATGCCAAAGCCGAAATGCCACTACTTAATAAACGTTTAGCTAAACATCATAACGTTGATGATGCTCAAATTTTGCTAACTGCTGGCTCATCAGAAGGTATTCGTAGTGCTATTGCCGCATTTGTTAAACCCAACACTCAGCTAGTAATTCCCGAACTTACCTATAGCGATGGAGAATATTTTGCCAAGATTTTTAATTTAAATATAACCAAAGTCCCGAGTTTGCCAGATTGGCAAATCGATATCAAAGGTTTACAAAAGGCAGTTGAAGACTATAAAGGTTTTTCAATTGTCTATTTAGTTAATCCCAACAATCCTACTTCAACTATTTTTGCAACGCATCAAATAGAACCTTGGATCAAAAGCAAACCTAAAAATACAATTTTTATTGTTGATGAGGCTTATGCTGAATTTGTTAATGATCCTGCATTTAAATCAGTCGATAAGCTAATTATACAAGGTTGCGATAATATTATCTTACTTAAAACCTTCTCAAAAATTCATGCTATGGCAGGATTACGAGTAGGTTATGCAGTTAGTTCAATTGAAAATATTAAAAATATGGCTCAATATGTCGCTGGTGAAAAGCTCAACTATTGTGGCGTTTGTGCAGCGCTGACATCTATGGATGATCAATCATTTTTGACTTATTCAAAAAAAGCGGTTGATGTATCACGCCAAATCATGGAAAAAACGCTATCAGACTTAGGGTTACACTATCTAAAATCAGAAACTAATTTTATGTTTCACAAAAGCCCTATCGATTTAAAAGATTATCGTGAACTAATGAAAAATAATTTTATATTGATTGGCCGAGATTTTGAACCAGCAACAAATTGGTGCCGAATATCACTTGGCTCACCTGGCGAAATGCTTTATGTAGCTAATATAATGAATGAATTAAAAGAAAAAGGAAAAATTTAACTATAATTATTTTTACGGTAGATAAAAAATAAGCGCTATAAATATTAATTAATTTAAAGCGCTTTTTTCGTGACAATTATTCGTGAAAAATGATAAAAAAGAAGTTATTTAGCTACCCGTTATGCGACGAGCCATCCAGTAATGCTTCTTCCAATAATCCTCATTCAAGTTTGAATAAATAACCCCTTTTGAGGTTGAGGCATGTAAGAACTTACCATCAGCATAATAGATACCAACATGTAAGCCACTACGACTACGACCCGTTTTAAAGAACACTAAATCGCCAGCTTTAGGTGTGTTTACTTTAACACCTAATTGAGCTTGCTCTGCCGCGCTTCTTGGCAAGGGTTTTGAAAGTCTATTTTTGAAAAAATTCATCACCAAAGCAGAACAATCACTACCGGCCAAAGTTGTGCCGCCATAACGATACGGCGTATTTTGCCATTTTTTATAGTGAGATTCTATTTTAGCTAACATAGCTGAATCTGATTTGATATTTTTAGTAGAAACCTGACCTTGACTAGTACTACAACCAAATAACACAAAGAGAGAAAAGATCAATGTAGTTATTAAAAAACGTTTCTTTACATTAATGCAGTTGCTGAGCAACGTTCCTAATAGTCGATTGTCTTTTTTTGTCATTTCTTTTTGTTCCTTTATTTAACGTCGACCAATGCGGATAACGTCTTGCTACCTTTAGAGTTCTAGGTAACACGCCTTTTTCCCATTCATTTTTATCTAATTTAGATAATCTAACAGGGCTCATGTCCGCATGGCTGCGATGATTTAAACTTTCTTTAAGGCGAATTAATCGTAAAGAAAGAAAACAAATAATAACATCATCAACACTTAATTTACTATATCCAGAAAGCTGATACCGCATTCTAGAACCATAATGTTTAGCAGTTTGCATTAAACTACCAACTGCTGCGCCAATTAACGCAGCCGAGCCAAGCGAAATACCACCAGTTGCTAAGTCAATACTTGCACCAATTGTTGCGCCTGACACAAAGCCTTTAGTCAAATGCATGCCTACCGTTTTTAGTGCATCAACATTAAAAAGGTCAGCATTATAACGACCCTTGATTAAAGGCAAGCTCTCTTCACTCTCTTGAGTTGAATCGAATTGATACAATTTTAATAATTCATCGATCGCTATTTGTTCTCGCTTTCTAACTTTGTTTTGTAAATCAGTAATCGCTTGGCGATCGTCTAGTTTAGCCATTTTGTAAAAGGCAGTAACATCAACAAGCGTTTCGGCAATAATCCGATTAGCGGTTTGATTACGAGAATCACGAATTTGTGAGATTTTATCTAGCCAATTATCTAATATTTCTTTAGCTGGTTCAACCAATAAAGCAAGGCTACGATATAGTCGCTCTTCGCCATCTAAAGGTGGAAAAATAGCGTCAAACTTAATAATAGCATGAATTCCAACGCGTGACAGTAATCTTTTCCATTCCTTTTCATTTTGGTTGCAATCAGCGATAAAATTTAAAACGGCTAATATTGGTTTATCACTATTAGCTAAAATAGCTAATTCATCGTGATATTTGGATAATACTGGTTCGCGCACATCTATCACATAGATGGCTGCATCACTATTTAACAATTGTCTAATAACTTTAGCTTCTTGATTAAATACGTTTTCAGACTCTGGACTTTGTAAAAAAAATGTTAATTTATCAATACCATCAAGTTTTGAATTAGCGGGAACAAGTTGGTTAATGTAATCATAAAGGGCTAAACTGTCTTCTAATCCTGGGGTGTCATAAAAAACAATCGATTTATTATCTTCAAGTGGCAATGTTATTGATTCAACATGTCTTGTCGTGCCAGGGCGATCCGATACCTGACCAAAATGGTTATTCCGGACTAAAGTACGTAATAATGATGTTTTGCCAACATTGGCATGACCAACCACAGCTAATTTTAATGTTGATAACATCTTAAAGATCCTCGCTTAACCAATCAGGTTTAGCTAACTGTAAAGAGAGCAATTGCCAATTATGATACTGCTTACCTTGATTAATAAACCAAATACGACTTTGTTGCGATTTGTTAATCAGTTGATTAATAAAATTCAATAGCCCCCTATCGGGTGATCTATCGGTATCAATTGCAATTAATAATTTTTTAGCAGGTGTTAATTGCAAATAATCTAGAATTTTACTGCGCTGTTCACGAGTATTTAAAAAACCTAAAAATGAAACAGACTCTGGATGATGCCAACTTTCTTGCACATCAATCGCAACCAAAAAAGCGCCTGTTCCATCTTCAATAGAATGTGTTGGCAAATGCCATTGGTGATCGTTGTTACCAAATTTATCAGCATCTTCAATGTTAATCAGTAATGGCTGTAATTGATTTGCTAATATTTGATAATCTGGGTGTGAAATATTGAGCTTAATTTGACGGCAACTAATTAACCAATTAACACCACAAAATACCATACATAAAAATCGTACGACTAACCCGTAAATAATAAACACACCCAACAACCAAATAGCCCACGACGAACGCACTTCACCAGCATTTAAAGCATGTTCACTTAGCTTTATTACATCATCCTTAGGAATATCAAAACCCAATAATGATGGTAAATAACCTAAATAACGAGTTAAATTAATAATGGTATCAGAACTAAGTAATGTCGTTTGCCATTCAAAGCTATAATGCCTGGTTGAAAATAATACAACTAATACCAACAATGCACTACTTAAAATCACAGTCCAAAACAGATTAAGAACAAAACCAATGAGCCAGCGAACTCTTGAACCAAACAGTTCAACAAACGCAGGAATAAGCTGTTGTACAGTCTTTTTCTGAGATAGTTTTTTCGCTAACCACAACCAGACATGAATCAACAAACTGCCACCAAAATTAGCAAAGAAAAAAAACGAACTAAGCCAAATAGATAATGTAATCAAATGCACACCTAATAAACTAAAAAGTGCCCAATACAAATTGATTGGATTTTGACTTAACGCCCCCAATGCTAAAGAGCTCCCCAAAAATACAGATAACAGCAGTAATAGCACAAAAGAAAATTTAACAGATCTTAACAGTATTTTCTGCGCCGAATATAACCCATTTTGTTTAGACAACATGGTTGCTCGCATCACAATTCGATCTGTGAGCGATATCTGTTCTACTCTTACTTGTCTATTAATATCTTGATCAGCAAACCGTCCAGATTCGGTCTCAATTAAATGAATGGTTTCGGTCAGCCAGAGTGATTTTAGCTTTTGTCGCATTAGATTTAATCTTCGCCATTATGATGAATATAATATAAAAGAAACGCGACCTAAGTCGCGTTAATAAAATTCGAATCAATTATTGCGTAATTTCGCCAATTTTACTTAATAAATTTTGGATACGTTGTTGCCATATTTGTTGATCTTGTTTTAGTTTTTCGTTTTCGTCACGTAGTGCTTTCATTTCATCAGAACTATCATTGATCAGTTGCTCCAACTCTTGATTACCTCGTTTTAAAGTTGCAATTTCTTGTTGTAATGTGGTGATAGTATTAACAGTGTGTTGGATTTTATTCTCTAATTGGTTCAATATTTCTAATGACATATTTTTCCTCAGGCTCAATTTATTTGGTGTATAATGCTAATCATTATACCGAATTCATTCTAAAATCAACACTATTTTAAACCTTAAGTTGGAGAAAATTATGCGTAAACCACTTGTTATGGGAAACTGGAAGCTCAATGGTAGTATCGATATGGCTAAAAACCTAGTTGCAGGACTACGGAAAGAGCTATCAAACGACACAGCATGTAATATTGCAATTGCACCACCTGTTGTCTATCTTGATTCTGTAAAGCACCAATTAGATGGAACTAACATCATTTTAGGAGCCCAAGATGTCGGTATTCATCTTTCTGGCGCTTATACTGGTGAAGTATCAGTAGAAATGTTAAAAGATATTGGTGTGACTCACATCATTATTGGTCATTCTGAACGTCGCACTTATCACAAAGAATCTGATGAATTTATTGCTAAAAAATTTGGTGTCATTAAAGAAGCGGGTTTAGTGCCTGTATTATGTATTGGCGAAACTGAAGCTGAAAACGAAGCTGGTCAAACACAAGCTGTTTGCGCTCGTCAAATTGACGCGGTCATCAAAGCACTTGGAGTTCAAGCATTCAACGGTGCTGTTATTGCCTATGAACCTGTGTGGGCAATTGGAACTGGCAAATCTGCAACCCCAGCACAAGCTCAAGCTGTTCACAAATTTATTCGTGATCATATTGCAAAACAAGATGCAAAAGTGGCACAACAAGTGATCATTCAATATGGTGGTTCTGTTAATGACAAAAATGCAGCAGAATTATTTACTCAACCAGACATTGATGGTGCATTAGTCGGTGGCGCATCTTTAAAAGCTGATGCTTTTGCGGCAATTGTTAAAGCAGCAGAATTGGCTAAAAAATAAATCACAATATAACTAATAATAAAAAAGACGTTGATAAGCGTCTTTTTTATTTGCAAATTAATATTATTTTTTTGCTTTTGGTTGATAGCGCGATGGCCAAATTTTTTCAACAGGGACTTGCAAATACTCGGAAATAATTCGTTCATACTTAGGACAATGTCGATATAATGCATTTCTTAAAGTATCAGCTTGTAATCCACTCGCTCTCGACAATGCTCTTAAATTTCCACCTCTAATTTTAATTTCTCCCACTACTCTAGATGGGGCCCAGTCTTGATCTTGCTCTCTCATTATGAGATCCTCTATTGGTTAAACTTTTGCTGTTGTAAAGATTATCGGTATTACAACGTTCAAAAAATATTCAAAAGATAAAAATTACAAGCAAAGAATAGCACATAAAAAAACGAATTAAAATAAAAAAAACGAAAAAAGCATATGGAATAAAATGAAAAATGACAGAAAACAAAATAAAAAAAACAACAGAAGAAGAAAAAACACGAATTCTAACTAGTACAGGAGTTATTGATTTTAAGAAAAGATTAAACTTAGTACTAGAAGGAGTATCGGGTAACGCATTTGCAAAAAAAGTTGGTATGTCAGAAGCTGTGATACGGGATTACCTATCAGGGAAAACCTATCCTGCATTAAATAGACTGGCGATTATTGCCCAAAAATGTGATGTACCTATTGAGTGGTTAGCAACAGGAAAAGGAGAATGTCGATTATTGGCAGAGTCCAAATATAGTAGCTTTGTACATATTCCATTTCACCATTTAAACGAAACAAGTAAATCTTATTCGCAAATCGAATCAATCCCATTTGATATGACTTTAATAAAACATCAAGGTTGTAGTTGCGAAGATTTAACTGCAGTATGGGCAAAAGGCGATAGCATGGAGCCTACAATATCAAACCACGATATTCTTATTGTCAACAAAGCGCATTACAAACCAATTGATGGCTATTTGTATGCTGTTGAATATGAAGATCAAATCAGCATAAAACGCATTCAAAATCAAGGCGTCAATTTGGCACTACTTTGTGATAATCCTAAATACCCTGCCATTATTGGCGATAAATATGGTCAACAAGATTTTAAAATTATTGGGCTTGTTGTTTACCTTTTAAAAGATCTTAACTAATTTTGATTTGACCTATTAAATAATAGCAGCTTTATAAGTTTTTACTGGTAAAGCTGTTTTAATCTTATGCGTTCGCATTTTTTTCTGCGAAAATAAAAAAAACCAAAAATCGTCAAAAAGCTTCGTGAAAGTATTCTTTTAAATATAAATGTAGTATTAAGTTAATTTAAATTTGTATAAAAAATGAATCAATACAGTAATCTTTATCTGCATAACTTTATGCTTTTTTCCTTAATTATGCTAAAATTGATGTCAAATTTTTATTAATTTTACCTATTAATTATAGTCATTATGTCAAATATAAACACTCGAAAAAAAGTCGTTATCGGTATGTCTGGTGGTGTTGATTCTTCTGTTTCGGCATATTTATTGCAACAACAAGGATACGATGTTGTTGGATTATTTATGAAAAATTGGGAAGAAGACGACACCGAAGAATACTGCTCCGCTGCCGTTGACTTAGCAGACGCACAAGCAGTTTGTGATAAATTAAACATCAAATTACATACTGTCAATTTTGCTGCCGAATATTGGGACAACGTGTTCGAACATTTTTTATCGGAATATCAAGCAGGCCGAACACCAAATCCCGATATTTTATGTAATAAAGAAATTAAATTTAAAGCCTTTTTAGAGTATGCTGGCGAAGATCTCGGCGCTGACTTTATTGCCACTGGGCATTATGTTCGTAAACGCGAAACAGATGGTAAAGTTGAATTATTACGTGGCATAGACACTAATAAAGACCAAAGTTACTTTCTTTACACTTTGAGCGAAAAACAACTAAGCCAAAGCTTGTTTCCCGTCGGAGAGCTTGAAAAGCCTGAAGTACGTAAAATTGCCCAGCAACTTGGTTTAGCTACCGCCGCAAAAAAAGACTCAACGGGTATCTGTTTTATTGGTGAGCGCAAATTTAGTGATTTTTTAGCCCGATATTTACCCGCTCAAGCAGGTCATATTCGCACGGTTGATGGTGAAATTATAGGCCAGCATCAAGGTCTGATGTATCACACATTAGGGCAACGTAAAGGACTAGGTATCGGTGGTTTAAAACAAGCCGATGACACACCATGGTATGTAGTTGACAAAGACCTAACCAATAACGAATTAATTGTGGCACAAGGTCATGACCACCCCGCACTATTTTCAGACGGATTAATTGCTCAACAACTCCATTGGGTTGACCGTAAAGTAGTAACCGAACCATTTAACTGTACGGTAAAAACGCGCTATCGCCAACAAGATATCGCTTGCCAAGTAATACCTCTAGCTGACGACAAAATTAACGTCATTTTTGACAACCCTGTTGCGGCTGTTACACCAGGTCAATCTGCCGTCTTTTATAAAAATGAAGTATGCCTTGGTGGCGGCATTATAGAAGAACGAATAAAAAGCAGTAAGGAGTACTAAAGTGAATAACAAATACCATCATATTGCCATCGCCCTAGCAGGTGCTACGCAAAGCGCAATATTAGTGCCACAACTTGCCAACACAGGGGTTTGTAGTGCAATACTTTATGAACAAGCAATAAAAAGCGTGTTTAAAACTTCGCCGAAAACAACGGATGATGTTTATGATGGTATTGAAAATGTTAAAACAGGCTTACAAACGTTAATACAACTATTATCATCAGGACAAAAAGAGCAAGTCCAAATTATTCGTTACATATTTGGCACACTTAGTATTACAAGTAAATTATTAAAAAATAACGATGCATTAGATAAAATAGACCAGCGATTACGACGCATTTCAGGACTTTATTCGGAAATGAACGATGAAACTGTGAGTGCTAATGTTGATGATCTGTCCTATTCATTAGCGGGAATTTATTCTGACATCATCAGCCCAATATCAACTAAAATAAAAGTTACTGGTAAAATCGAATTTTTACAAAACTCATTAGTGCAAGCAAAAGTAAGAACTGCGCTTTTGGGGTGTGTTCGATCAGCCATTTTATGGTATCAAGTTGGCGGTAGTCGCTTTCAGTTTATTTTTTGCCGTAAACGTATTTGTAATGCTGCACAACAACTTTTGGACCAAATTAATCGCGCAAGCTAATTTACACTTTATAATTGATATTTCAAAATAGCAACGGAGTTAAACCGATGGAATTATCTGCACTTACTGCCCTTTCACCAATTGATGGACGTTATGGTGACAAAACAACAGAATTACGCACCATTTTTAGCGAATATGGCTTATTAAAATACCGTGTTCAAGTTGAAGTTCGTTGGTTACAAAAGTTAGCCTCTCAAGCAGATATTTTAGAGGTTCCATCCTTAAGTCAATCAGCTATCGATCACCTTAATAAAATTGTTGAGCAATTTAGTGAACAAGATGCTAAGCGTATTAAAGAAATCGAAAGAACCACAAATCACGATGTCAAAGCGGTAGAATACTTTTTAAAAGAAAAAGTCAGCACCAATGAAGAATTACATGCGATTAATGAATTCATCCATTTTGCCTGCACATCTGAAGACATCAACAACTTATCTTATGCATTAATGCTAAAAACAGCGAAAGAAACAGTATTAGAACCATATTGGAACAAGCTGATTGATAAAATTACCTCGCAAGCCAAAGCTTATCGCGATTTACCGCTGCTTTCAAGAACACATGGTCAGCCTGCTACACCATCAACAATTGGTAAAGAATTTGCCAATGTCGCTTACCGTTTAAAACGTCAACTAAAACAACTAAAATCAGTTGAAATATTGGGTAAAATTAATGGTGCAACAGGTAATTATAATGCACATATGGTTGCTTACCCACAAGTAAATTGGCATAAATTCAGCGAAGAATTTGTTTGCTCGCTAGGATTAAAATGGAACCCTTATACCACCCAAATTGAACCCCATGACTATATTGCCGAGTTCTTTGATTGTGTAGCACGCTTTAATACCATTATGATCGACTTTGATCGCGATGTTTGGGGATATATTTCGTTAAATCACTTTAAACAAAAAACCATTGCTGGCGAAATTGGCTCTTCAACCATGCCACACAAGGTTAACCCAATCGACTTTGAAAATTCAGAAGGAAATTTAGGTATTGCCAATGCAATCATGAACCATTTAGGTAGCAAATTACCTATTTCCCGCTGGCAACGCGATTTGACCGATTCAACAGTATTACGCAATTTAGGTGTAGGTATTGGTTATGCCATTATAGCTTACCAATCAACCTTAAAAGGCTTAAATAAACTTGAAGTTAATCACGATTACTTACTTGAAGAACTTGATCGAAACTGGGAAGTATTAGCAGAACCAATCCAAACCGTCATGCGCCGTTACGGCATCGAAAAGCCTTACGAAAAACTAAAAGAACTAACCCGAGGAAAACGTGTTGATGCTAAAGGCATGCAAGAATTTATTGACTCGTTAGATTTGCCCGAAGACGAAAAAACACGGCTAAAACAGCTAACACCGGCTAACTATATTGGTTATGCAGCTAGTTTTGTTGACGATTTAGCCTAACAGTTTAAATGTAATTAGCCTAATGCAAATCACACTGCGTTAGGCAATATTACTATTCAAGTGATCGATATAAATCAAACGAAAAACGCACTTGCACAGTAAATATAAATCACCTAATAAAAAAGAAAATAGAGAAATCAATTGAATATTCGCATTGCAACACGAAAAAGCCCTTTAGCGCTATGGCAAGCTAATTTTGTTAAGCAACAACTGCTAGCTGCTCACCCTAATTTAACGGTGGAATTGATTCCGATGGTCACTAAAGGCGACGTATTACTAGACAGCCCCCTATCAAAAATTGGTGGAAAAGGATTATTTGTTAAACAGCTTGAACAAGCGATACTAAACAACGAAGCGGATATCGCTGTTCACTCAATAAAAGATATTCCTGCTGAGTTTCCTGAGGGATTAATGTTAGCAACAATTTGTCAACGCGACGAAGTACGTGATGCTTTTGTGTCAAACCAATACGCCAACTTAGACCAATTACCCAATGGTGCAATTGTAGGTACATCAAGTTTACGACGCCAATGTCAGCTACGAGCTAAATACCCCCACTTACAAATTAAAGAACTACGTGGCAACGTTGGAACACGTTTAGCAAAGCTTGATAACAATGAATACGATGCTATTATTTTAGCGTCAGTTGGACTAAAACGCTTAGCGCTTGAACACCGAATAAAACAGTATATTGATATCAATTTAATCTTACCTGCGGTTGGACAAGGAGCTATTGGCATTGAAACACGAAGTAATGACGAATGCCTATTATCACTATTAGCTCCACTTGATAACAACCATAGCCGCCAATGCATTATAGCAGAAAGAGCAATGAATAAAGCCCTACAAGGTGGATGCCAAGTACCTATTGCCTGCTATAGCCAGCTAAATAATGACACGTTAACTTTACAAGGATTTGTTGGTTGTGTTGATGGGTCACAAATAATCAGAGCTGAACTAAAAGGCCCTGCAAGCCAAGCCGAACAATTGGGTCACAACCTAGCCAAACAGCTATTAAACCAAGGTGCTGACAAAATACTACGGGAATTAATAGACGAATGATTTATGTAACAAGACCCTCGCCCAATGGCGAGGAACTAACTAAACAACTGAATCAAGCCCATTTACCGGCAACTCACCTTCCCTTATTTGATATTTTACCCAGCTCTGAGCTGGTTGATTTACAGCAACAACTTAACCGCCTTTTGCCATCAGACATTGTTATTGCGCTATCGCCACAAGTAATTCATACCATCAAAGCACATTTACCCGATTTATACTTTCCAAAGCATGTACATTATTTCGCAATTGGTAACAAAACGGCACACTTATTAAGTCAACTAACCACAACTAAAGTCAGCTCCCCTAAACAAGAAGATAGCGAAGGTTTATTAGACTTACTCAAAAACACAACGCTAGCACATCGCACCGTACTCATTTTACGGGGTAACTCAGGCCGGCAATTATTAGCAGACACACTCACAACACAACAAGCGCAAGTTAAATTGCTAGCATGTTATCATCGAAAGCCAATAACCTATTGTGACAATATTTTGGCTAACAACATAAACAATCAAATTATCATTATTACCAGCGTTGAACACTTAATACAGCTTGAACTTTATTGTCAAAGACAACACAAACAGCAAGCCCAGCTCGTTGTAACCAGTGAGCGAATTTTAAAAAAAGCACAACAACTAAACTGGCAAAACGTTTTGCAAATAGTAGGTGCAAATAATCAAATTTTATTTAAAACAATGTTAACTCTATGTCATAATGCCAATATCAATTTTGAATAAATCTAAATGAGGTTATTTATGCCGCCAAAATATTATGGTGCCAACGCAACACTCTCAACTATTAACACAACTTCATTTAGTCAACCAACGACAACAGCGAATCAAAATGAAGCGAATAAGATTATGAAAGAAGACAAAAAAAATCAAACAAGCTCACAATCTACTACAACTTTAGAATCTAAAGCTCAACCCCAAGACAGTAATAACAGTCACACAAACAAAGTGCCGGTTTCAAAACTATCAATACTTGCAATAGCATTAACCGTTTGCTTAAGTGGTATTGGCTTTTATTATGGTAACAACCAAGTTGAAATGCAAAAAAAGACCATCTCAACATTACAAACAGAACTAGCCAATTTAAAACAAACCACTAAGCAGAGCATAACAGACGATCTCAACAGCAGTATTAGCGATGCGGTTAACAAACAAAATCAACAATTCAACACATTAGAACAGCGCGTAGAGCGTGAACTTGGCGATCAGCAAAAAGTACAACAGCAATTAAGCAACCAAGTAAATGATACCTTAAAGCTCAACGAACAAAGCTTACAAAACATCAACGAACGTTTAGCGGCTATGTCAACCACAGATCATAAAGTTTGGTTGATTTCACAAGCAAATTATTTAGTACACTTAGCGGGACGCAAAATTTGGAATGACCAAGATTACACATCAGCACGACTACTCCTTAAAAGTGCTGACGAAAGTCTAGCTCAAGCTGATGATCCTAGCCTATTACCTGCTCGGCAAGCGATCAGTAAAGATATTAACTCACTTGCTCAAGTAAGCTTTATTGATACTGACGGCATTATTATTAACTTAATTGGATTGTCAGATTCGCTTACCGAATTACCTTTAGTGGGTCATTACCAAGAAATCGATCTTGGCATGACCCAATATAACGAAGATTCAACCAATACAGATGACAACAAAGAACCACAAACCAAAAGCGCTAACGTAGCAAACAATCAGCAAGCACAAGCAAATAATGCAACTGACAATACAAATAGCGAAATATCATCGTCAACCAGTGATTGGTCTAACAATTTATACAACAGCACCAAGACTTTTATGGATAAATTCATTACCATTGAAAAGCTTGATAATAAAGACAACAGCTTCAAAGCATGCTTAGAACACGCTGGCCAAGATGAAAAGCAAATCATCCATTGCCAAATATTAAAAGCACCGTTAAGCATAGAACAATCGCTTTATCTGCGTGAAAATATCCGTTTCCGCCTATTGATTGCAGCACAAGCGGTACCAAGGCATCAAGATCTTATTTATCAACGTGCACTTAGCGATACCGCAACTTGGGTGAATGCCTATTTTGATGGTAATGCACCAAGCGTTAAAGCATTTATTAATGAACTCGAGACTTTACAAAGTCAATCAATCAGCGACCAAAACGTTCCTGAAAATCTAACTAGTATCAGCGAACTTGAAAAACTAATGCAAACTCGCGTTCGTTCAATGTTGGCAAAATAGGAGAATAATAATGATAAAAATACTGATTATTTTCTTAGTGCTAGTGGGTGGATTTTTTCTTGGACCATTATTACAAGGACATCAAGGTTCGGCGGTATTTGAATTTGTAAATTACCGTGTCAGCATGTCGTTTAATTCATTTATTATACTTGAATTAATTGGTCTGCTTTTCCTTTACCTAATTTATTCTATTTTCAATAAAATATTAAATTCTAAAACTGTATTAGGCAATTGGTTACGCTTAAAATCACCTAAAAAATCGATAAAACGCATTGAACAAGCGCAAATTTTATTGCTAGAAGGTGATTATCAACAAGCAGCAAAACTCTTTGTAAAAAGTGCCAAAGGGGCAAAAAACACTACTTTATCGTATTTACTTGCCGCGCAAGCGCAAATCGACAATGACGAATTAATTCAAGCCAATCAATCGCTAGAACAAGCAGCTAAAAGCTGTCAGCCTAAAGAAATTTTTGCCTTTCAATTAGTACAAATTCGGCTACAACTAAAAAACCGCGAATACACTGCCGCACGTAGCGTATTAGAAAAATTACTAAATGAAAAGCCTCGCAATGTCGAAGTGCTTAGATTAGCCGATCAACTTTATTACGAAACTGGCGATTACCAAGCAGTTATAGATCTATTACCAGTAATGTATAAAACTAAAGCATATAGCGAATCGCAACTCGATCAGTTTAAACAAGCGGCTTATATTGCTAGAATCAAGCAATTATCGACCGATAGCGATACACAAGCACTTATAAAATGGTGGCACTCACAACCACGAGCTATTATGAACAACATGACTTATCAAAAAGCGATGGCTACCTATCTTAATCAACTAGGCCAAAATAACGAAGCCGAAAAGCTATTAAAATCGATTAGCAAACTAGAACAAAAAGAAAGAACATAACAAAAAAACAGGGCAAATAGCCCTGTTTTATTTTAACAGTTCACAAAAACAACAATAAACGTCAGTTCAATTGACCTAAATTAAACCACAAAATAACGAATCAGTGCCATAAAGCACATACCTGCAACTACAATACACATTAAGTTTTTCGTAATAACAGCAACAATGACAGTTGGAATTGTCGCCAAACAATATTCCACATGGAAACTAGGAAACTGCCCCTCTTTTGCCACAAACAGATTTTGCACAAACAGTGCAGTTAAAATACACAAAGGTACATACGACAAAAAACGAATCACCACATTTGGCAACTGCAACTTTCGAACCAACATAAAAGGAATTACTCTTGGCAACCAAGTAACTAGGCCACAACCTAAAATAATCAATAGACTATAAACTGTCATCCATCACGCTCCATTGCCATACCCATAAAACAGCCACCAAAAGTGCTAATTAAAATCGCCATTTCAGGTGACACAAAACGCATTAACAAAATTAACATAACAGCAACGGTAACCATTACTAACAGTCGATTTTTAAGGCTCTTACTTTTATCACCAATCAATTGCAAATAAAGTAAACCAATAAACATGGCAACTAAGGCATAATCTAAACCAAACAAGTTAGGATCGGGTAACCATTCACCGATTACCGCACCTAAAAAGCAAGACATAATCCAAGTCAAATAAGCCGTAACATTAAGCCCATGCATCCAAGCAGCATTTACAGGTACTTTATTGGCAATGGCATTCATCACAACAGCAAAGCTTTCGTCGGTTAACAAACTACCAATACCGATATTATTTAAAAATGAAAATTTACGAAAAGCTGGCGCTGTTGCCATACTCATTAAAAAA
Organism: Gilliamella sp. ESL0254; assembly: GCF_013344985.1. Lineage (NCBI taxonomy): Bacteria > Pseudomonadati > Pseudomonadota > Gammaproteobacteria > Orbales > Orbaceae > Gilliamella > Gilliamella sp. ESL0254. The sequence goes on along the minus strand of NZ_JAAEDU010000001.1, from coordinate 360,235 downwards.
TGACGGGAATTAACTAAAAAAACAGTAAAAATAATAGCTGAAACAGGTGTAGCCACCATCATCAAACCCGCAATAATAAATTGCGATGCACCAGCATAAACAATAATAGCCAGTAATGTAATTTCAAACACAGATAGATTTGCCGACTTACCCACAACCCCTGCAGCAATGCCAATACCAATATAGCCTAATAACGTTGGAATACACGCATAAACGCCATCTTTAAAAGTCAAAGACATAATCATCCCTTACGATAACATACACCTATACAGAATATTGCAAACAAGTAACAAAGTGCTTATAAACGAAAACCTAAACACTAAATTAAGCTACTCAACTAACAATAAGCCACAATATATTGCCAAATTTTGCTATAATATCGTTTAACTTGTATTAATGGCAATCAAAACAAATAACTCAATAGCAACCAACGTGGCAAACATATCTATGTATACAGGAACTCTATTTATCATCTCTGCGCCTAGTGGTGCAGGTAAATCAAGCCTTATTCGTGCTTATCTAAACCAACAACCACATCAAGCCAAAGTGTCAATTTCGCATACAACACGCGAACCACGACCTGGTGAAACACATGGCGAACATTATTATTTTGTCGATCATAAACACTTTGAATCCTTAATTGATAAAAATGCATTTGTAGAATATGCCAACGTATTTGACCACTATTACGGCACATCCAAAGCAGAAATAGAACAAAGCCTATCACAAGGAATTAATGTCTTTTTAGATATTGACTGGCAAGGTGCACGGCAAGTACGCAAAAAAATGCCTCAAGCAAAAAGCATCTTTATATTACCACCTTCGCTAAAAGAGCTAGAAAACCGCCTAATAAAACGTGGCCAAGATAACAGTGCCGTCATAGCCAAAAGAATGCAAAAAGCGCAAGCCGAAATTTCGCATTATAACGAATACGACTATATCATTATTAATGATGATTTTGATGCTTCATTAAACGCATTAAACGCAATCATTACCGCGGCTAGCTTAGAGCAACAAAAACAAGCAATTATCAACAAACAATTATTAGCTGATTTATTGAGTACTCAATCGAATTAAAAACAAAATATATCGCCAAAACACCGGCGATATACTATTAGGATCGGTTAATGACCTAAGGCTTGATCAGCCTGATCGTTTTGAATCAGCTCTAACTTGTAACCATCAGGATCTTCAACAAAAGCAATAATCGTTGAACCACCTTTTACTGGCCCTGCTTCGCGTGTTACTTTACCTCCGGCTTGCTTAACGGCGTGACACATTTGGGCGACATCATCAACACCAATAGCAATATGACCAAATGCCGTTCCATGATCATATGTATCTGTGTCCCAATTATAAGTTAGCTCAATAACTGAGCTCGTTGTCTCATCGCCATAGCCGACAAAGGCTAATGAATATTTATATTGTGTGTTTTCGCTTGTTCTTAGCACTCGCATCCCCATTACACGGGTATAAAAATCGATCGAACGCTGCAAATCACCAACTCGGATCATCGTGTGTAAAATACGCATTGCTTATTGTTCCTTTAAACATAACAAATAAAAATCACATAGAGTTTATACGTTAGTATTTAGACAGGCAAATTTTTGTTATTGAAAGGGAGACATGTATGAAGAATAATGATGGATAAAAAACAGATCGCCACTCACTCAACTAAATATAATGCTCATCATCAAGATGAGCAAAATCAAGTATTATATTTTCAATTAGTGATTATTTTGATTGGTTGTTATAACGTGGTGATGCACTAATTTTCTTACCGTTAGTAACTAAACGAACCGCTTGACCAGCAAAGAAATCTTTAGCTGAACCTTTTTGTACAATAACAATATTTGATCCGTTTTCTTGTTTAATTTCTAATTCAACAGCACTAGCTTGGCTAGTTTTATCTTGAATGGTATCACCCAAAATTGCACCACCAATAGCACCGGTTGCAACAGCTAGCACTCGACCAGTACCACCACCAATAGTATTACCTAATACACCACCTAAAACCGCACCGCCTAAGTTACCTGCTACGTTTTCGCTCTTACCGTCTGATGATGCATTAGCTTGAATTTTAACAGGACGTACTGAAACAACTGTACCATAACTCACTTGCTGAACTTGTTTTGCTTGATCAGCAGTATAAACATCGCCAGAATAAAGATCACTATTGCTACATCCTGATAAAATTGTAGCTAAAATAGCTAATGTGACGATTTTTTTCATAATTAATTCCTCATATAATATCGGTATCTTACTCATTATACCTTGTTTAGGATAATATCGTTTTTGAAAAACGACAACATCATTTTCATTATTTTATCAATAGCCAATACAATTTATCCTTAAGTTAGGTTATACTCAGCGCAATAGTTTATAGAGCGAACAATGAGTATATGAAACGGTTATTTTTTCCATTAATATTATCAGTTATGATAACGGCTTGCCATGATGCAAATCAAGCGCCCAAAAAAAATGATAGTGCTGAATTAAAACAACCATCAAATAATTGTTTAAACCACTCATCGGCGAATAATTTGCATTTAGACAGCACTCCTGCTTTAGGATGTCCCGTAAAATAATTTAATAGGCACATGTAACACAATGAAAACGATAGAAATCGACGAAGAATTATACCAATTTATTGCCGGCCAAACTAAACACATCGGCGAAAATGCATCAAGTATATTACGACGTTTATTGAAAATAGATCAGCCAACCTTGGCAAAACAAAATATCACCGCACAAAAAGAAAGCCATTATACGCCTTTTAATGACTTATTAACCAGCGATACCTTCACAAATGAAAAATCCATTATTAATCGCTTTATATTATTACTTAGTGCACTGTATAACTACAACCCAGCACTCTTTGCCATTGCGGCCACCTCATTACACGGCAGCAAACGCCAATATTTGGCCAAAGACAAACAATTGCTAGAAACATCAGGTAAAAACACCAAACCCCGTGAAATCATTGGCACACCTTATTGGGTTATTAGCAACACCAACACTGCCAGAAAACAATATATTATAGAATCAATAATGAGTGACATGGGCATATCCGAAACGATGATAAACCAAGTCACCAATGCTTTTTTACCTTAACCGGACAAATAACAAATAAAAGCTAAAAACGCGATCTCTTCTAACTCATTCACGTTTTTAGCCATTATAAAAATACTATTTTATGAAAGAGGATTAAAAAATGGCCAAGCAAAACCGCGCAGGAATGTTAGCTCAACCATCAGATCTTATTAACGTTGAAACATTACGGAATAATTATTATCAAATTCAACCTGACACGGATAATGCTAGCCAACTAGTCATATTTGGCACCTCTGGCCATCGTGGCAGTTCAAACAAAGGCACATTTAACGAAGCACATATATTAGCCGTAGCTCAAGCCATTGCCGAATACCGCAAAGCCAACAATATCACAGGACCATGCTTTATAGGGCAAGATACTCATGCATTATCAGAACTCGCATTAAAATCAGTGCTTGAAGTCTTTGTTGCCAACGAACAAACAGTTGTCATGGCGCAAGATTGGGGTTATACACCAACGCCTGTGATATCGCATGCTATTTTAACCTACAACCAAGGCAAACAAACTCAACTAGCCGACGGCATTGTAATAACCCCATCGCACAATCCACCAGAAGATGGCGGAATAAAATACAACCCAACCAATGGCGGTCCTGCGGATACGGACATCACCAAACAAATTGAAAACCGCGCCAACGAACTATTAAAAAACAAACTCAATGAAGTCAAGCGCGTAACTTTAGACAAGGCCATTAATTCAAATTACATTCATACCAAAGAGTACGAAACTGACTACATCAACGACCTTGAAAACATTTTAGATTTAGCGCTGATCAAATCATCATCGCTACAAATTGGCGTTGACCCACTGGGCGGTGCTGGCATCACCTATTGGCCTCGAATAGCCGAAAAATACGGTATCAACCTCAATATTGTAAATAACAAAGTCGATCCAACATTCAGCTTTATGCACCTAGATCATGACGAAGTGATTCGAATGGACTGCTCAAGTCGCTGGGCCATGGCAGGGTTATTAAAATTAAAAGACCAATTTGATTTAGCCTTTGGCAATGATACCGACTTTGACCGCCATGGTATTGTCACACCTAAAGGACTAATGAACCCAAATGCCTACCTATCAACTTGTGTCAATTACTTATTCCAAAATCGTCCACAATGGCACAAAGATATCGCTATTGGCAAAACACTAGTTACAAGCTCGATGATCGACCGCGTGGCAAATAGCCTAAACAAAAAATACTTAGAATACCCTGTTGGATTTAAATGGTATGCCGATGGGCTTTACAACGGCAAGCTAGGCTTTGCAGGCGAAGAAAGCGCAGGTGCATCGTTTTTAAGAACCAACGGCAAAGTATGGGCAACCGACAAAGATGGTATTATCCTATGCCTACTTGCAGCCGAAATGACAGCCAAAATGGGCAAAAACCCACAAGAACAGTACCAAGAACTCGAAGATAAATTTGGTGTTTCTTATTATGGACGAATCCAAGCGCCTGCATCGTTTAGCGAAAAACAAAAACTAGCTAAACTTGATGCCAGCCAACTAACCACCGACAACCTAGCTGGTGAAAAGATCACTCAATGCCTAACCACTGCACCGGCTAACAATGCTGCAATTGGTGGACTTAAAGTGATAACTAAAAATGGCTGGTTTGCCGCTCGTCCTTCTGGAACAGAAGATGCTTACAAAATTTATGCTGAAAGCTTTATAAGTAATGAGCATTTAAATACGTTACAGCAAGAGGCGCAACAAATTGTGGCTAAAGCGATTAAATAATCGAAAAAAACAAATGCAATAAAAAAACAGCAGCTATTTGGCTGCTGTTTTTTTATGTAGGTTTTTATGTAAAAACACAAAATAAAAACTTTAATAAAATCAATATGTTTTCTGACTGATTTTTGGGCGGAAAATCAGGCCTTTTTGGGTTGGTGGATAGAATGAATTAGGTGCGGTGGTTTCGGACGTTTTGACCTTGGGTGGACAAAATAGTTACAGTGACCACGTCCGAGTCAGGGAATTAAAGCGAATTCCCTGACAACCCACGCTTTGGCTGCAGAATGTGGCCTGCGGCTGCCCGACGCCGACGCTCGGTCTTGACGCACCGTTTGTGGACGCGCTCCCGGCGCACCACAAACTCGCCAAACATCCCTGTTTGGCGTGCTAACCTCGCTCTGTTGTCTGCACATTCTGACGCCGGAATAAGACAAATAACATAACCATCGTTTTTGGGATGGGTTGTTGTGTTTTTATTAGGCGGTTTTTGTTTAAAAACAGCCAGAAAAAACTTTAATAAAATCAATACCTTTTCTGACCGATTTTGGGCGGAAAATCAGGCCTTTTTGGGTTGGTGGATAGAATGAATTAGGTGCGGTGGTTTCGGACGTTTTGACCTTAGGTGGATAAAATAGCTACAGTGACCACGTCCGAGTCAGGGAATTAAAGCGAATTCCCTGACAACCCACGCTTTGGCTGCAGAATGTGGCCTGCGGCTGCCCGACGCCGTCGCTCGGTCTTAACGCACCGGCTATGATTACTCGTATCATCCTGATACTCGCCTCTTCGAGGCCATCTTCGCTTTGCTCAGATGTTCAAATTTGTTCCAGACAAATTTGTCGTTCCAGACGCAGCACAAACTCGCCAAACATCCCTGTTTGGCGTGCTAACCTCGCTCTGTTGTCGGCACATTCTGATGCCGGAATAGGACAAACAACATAACTATCTTTTTTGGAAGATATTATGTCTTTACAATTATGTGATTGATTTTATTTGAATTAAACGCCTATACGGCGTTAAGGTTTCTGAATCGTGGGCATTTAAGATGATTTCTTTTCTAAACCGCCTATACGGCGTTAAGGGAAGCTTAGATGATAATCACGATTGGACGTTTTTTCTAAACCGCCTATACGGCGTTAAGGTAGAGCTTAAGATTTGATAAATCTTGCTGTATAAAGATAAACAACAATTTTGGCTTTGAAAACCCTTTTTTTGAGCTATTTTTTAATATGTTGATTTTATTTAATTTTAAATTGTCGTTAAAAAAAAGGGTTGGAGCGGTTAAATTGCTGTTATTAGGGTGCTATTTGTGGTTTTGTTGATTTGTTGTATGTCGGCGCTTTGCTTAGGTTATGTAAGCGGTTGATTTTCCTTGAAAATACAAAAATAAAAACTTCAATAAAATCAATACCTTTCCTGACCACTTTTTGGATGTAATTACATTGCTTTTTAACACAAAAATAACTCACAAAAAGCACTAAAGGCTATGTTGCTTGTCCTATTCCGGCGTCAGAATGTGCCGACAACAGAGTGAGGTTAGCACGCCAAACAGGGATGTTTGGCGAGTTTGTGGTGCGCCGGGAGCGCGTCCACAAACGGTGCGTTAAGACCGAGCGGCGGCGTCGGGCAGCCGCAGGCCACATTCTGTAGCCAAAGCGTGGGATTGCAAAGGGAATTCGCTTTAATTCCCTTTGCTCGGACGTGGTCACTGTAGCTATTTTGTTCACCCAAGGTCAAAACGTCCGAAACCTTGCCGTACTATAAATAGACCACAAATTTAAACCGCCACAGCATTATCCACTAGGATTGCCATCGACACTTTCAGCGTCGGCGGCGGGGGGCGGCGCGATTGTGGCTTCGCCGCAACAGCGCAACCCTAAGGAAAAGTGCCCCAACTTACGCGGGGGCTTTATTCTTTGATAGATTATCCTCTCAGGCACCATAACCGCCCCCGTGGCCCAAGGATTAAGGAATAAACGCTAAAAACTAAGGTGCGGTACAAACAGTATAGTAGCCACTGCTATCGCTGCGGACGGCGCCGGTGCCCGAGGAGACAAAGAACTGGTTGCTACCTGTTGCATCACTCGTCCAGTAGACACCATCGACGAAACCTGCATCAGAGGAGTAACCCATAGAGCCCCACTCTGTGAAAAAACCCGCCCCTATGTGACGCTGGTAATAATAACCATCTGACGACGGACTGGCGCCATCTATGCCATTTACACATGGGAACCAACTATTATCTACACCACACTTCGCATTGGTTAAATCACTTACCCTTGGCATACGATAACCCAAACTATTACACCATGTGGCTTGATTAGAAACGTGAGCCATTTGAACGTCCCGATTGACGAACCACTGCCTCAACACAAATCCATACTTCACCTCATTACCACTTCTATCCCTACCCACCAACTCAAAGGTCTGCGGCAAAGATGGACGTCTAAGTGAACTAGGATAATTTGAATTTATCTGACTACTACTCGCCCTAGGACCATTCAACGTTACCCGTGTTACGTTCCGTGATTTATTTCTAATCCAAGCGTCGTTTTGAACTGTTCCCATAAATGGGTCTTGATGTGAGCCTGAACGCGGCCTTGTCCATATCACCGTTGCACTGATATCACCACTTGTGTAAATAGACCAACTCAACTGACTTCCATCTATCCCACCAATATCCAAATCAAAATACAATCCATCTGAACCGGTTGTAGGAAAATTTCGGTCGTAAGATAATGAACTCGTTGACTGAACTAAAAAGCCCTTATCAGGATTCCATATGTTAGATGGGCCTGCTCGGTAAGGGCCGTCGCGAGAATCTATACCAGTTGTGCCACCCAACAACAAATTCGGCCTGACCGAACAAATAACTGGCGACGACAAAGTGATATAATACTCCGCTGTACCCCCTCCAAACGTACTCCTATTCGGCACACCATACTGCGTAACTAAATTCCCTCCTGTACTACTTAAAGTTACTTTATAAGGGGCACCACATATACTTAATGAATCACTACGATTAATGGTATTGCCATCTTTATCCTTTATTATTAAATCTATACTCCCTGATGCGGTAACTCCATTGACTCCCTGTCCATCTCCATCATCATCTCCCCACTTCCCTTGGGTAATTAAATTGTTGAGACTTATGCTATCTGAACCCGACGGCAACACCATATGAATATCATTAAATGTAAAATTACCATTGGGTAACCTTATCGGGTTTATCGAACTCGATGTGTTAGTTGAAGGCGTGATAGTTCTACCATCCGGCAACTCTATTGCCAAAAAGGTGTCTGTATCGGTTACCTTTGTCGGTCCTCCATCAAACGTTAAATACGGTGCACTACCGTAAATAGTATTGGTTGTCTTTACCGTCAACGCCTCTGTATCCTGCTTATACGACAATAACAACAATAGAGCAAAGACCAATGCAGATTTAGATAATAATGAAGTTTTAGATAACAATTTGGGAATCGGCGATAACCTTGCCGACAACGTCGCCGATTTCGCTACGCGAAATGACTTCGGTGATGATAATAAGAACTGTATCTGATTTAGACTACGGTGAAATTGAAAAAGATTTAGGGCGTAGGTTTGGCATGCCAGATGCCAGATGCCAGATGCCATGCATGGTAGCACATTTTAATTATCCTGTCAAGTAATTTTTTGTTTTATTTCGATTTTTTAAAATTTCCGCTCAATTAATGAGCTTTCTCTTGTTTTAAATGCGCTTGAATTATAACCGGTTGATTAAGAATACGCTAGTTTTTGTTAAAAATTTTAAGGTTTTGTTAAGTGTGTAAGGTTAAACTTTTGTTGGCCTATTTTTTTGGGGGGATGGTTTTGGTGATATTTTTGGCTAAAAACCACAAAATAAAAACTTAAATAAAATCAATATCTTTCCTGACCACTTTTTGGATGTAATTACATTGCTTTTTAACAAAAAACAATTTACCAAAAAACACCTAGGGCTATGCTGTTTGTCTTGTTCCGGCGTCAGAATGTGCCGACAACAGAGTGAGGTTAGCACGCCAAACAAGGATGTTTGGCGAGTTTGTGCTGCGTCGGGAGCGCGTCCACAAACGGTGCGTTAAGACCGAGCGGCGGCGGAGGACAAATTTGTCTGGAACAAATTTGAACATCTGAGCAAAGCGAAGATGGCCTCGTAGAGGCGAGTATCAGGATGATACGAGTAGTGCCGAAGGCCACATTCTGCAGCTAAAGCATGGGATTGCAAAGGGAATTCGCTTTAATTCCCTAAATCGGACGTGGCCACAATAGCTATTTTATTCACCAAAGGTCAAAACGTCCGAAACCACCGCACCTAATTTATTCTATTCACCAAAACAAAAAAAGGCCTGATTTTCCGCTCAAAAATCGGTCAGAAAAGGCATTGATTTTATTCAAGTTTTTTATTTAACTATTTTTTAACAAAAACCAACGATTACAAAGTATACTTTCCCAATCTCCCTCAATATAGTATCCTATTAGCTATTATCCCATTCAAAGTTCATATACCGTGCACGGATTCATTTTGGCTTTACGCAAAGTCTTTTATAGTAGCAACCTTCTTTTTAGTCTTCGAATGTTAATTAGTTTGACTGGATCGACTTTGGTTCCTTGGTATTTGGGGCAAACATCGCTTGTGATTCCCCTTACACTTGGGGTGGTTGCGGCAGGATTGACCGAGATTGATACGCGTTTATTAAGCCGTTGTATTAATTTGCTCTTTACGTTGTTCTGTTTTGCTATTGCGACTTTTTCGGTCGAGCTGTTATTTGATATTCCTGTGTTATTTATTGTCGGTTTGGTGTCTTCGACTTTTATTTTTATTATGCTTGGGTCGCTTGGTCAACGTTATGGGGTGATTGCTTTTGGATCGCTTTTGATTGCGGCTTATACCATGCTTGGACATAACCTATATACCGACAATTATACGTTGCCTTGTTTTTTGTTACTTGGAGCGCTTTGGTATAATGTTGTTTCGTTAATTGAGTCGATCATCCAACCCATTCGTACAACCCAGCAGTCGCTGTCACTATGTTTTATTTATTTGGCGCAATATCTTGATGCTAAGGCGGCAATGTTCGATCCTGATGAGACCAATGATTTTGTAAAGCAGACCTTGCAGTTGACCGATAGTAATAATCAGCTTGTGAGCGCATTTAATCACACCAAACGTTCGCTATTTAATCGGCTAAAAAGCTATCGTGGACAGGCTTATATTAGGAAGATGCTAAGCGACTATTTTGTGGCACAAGATATTCATGAACGAGCAAGCTCAGCGCATGGGAATTATCAGGCACTGAGTGTGCATTTTAAACATAGTGATATCTTATTTCGGTTTGCACGTATTTTAAATTTGCAAGCTAAAGCTTGTGCCCAACTAGCAATGACAATTAAATTAAATCAGACTTATCATCATGACCCGCTATTTTCACGTTATTTTTCGTATCTTGAAGAAGCAATTAACCAGTATGATACTAGCGGTAAAGCCAATATGTTAATGGTTAAGGCGCTTAAAAGTTTGCATCAAAATTTGTTGTCTATCGATCTATTACTTGCCAATATTGATACTGAGCAGCATCTGTCAAAAGATCAAGAAGATAATCAGTTAATTGACGAGGAGTTAACTCGTTTTCATGATATTTTTGTCAAAATCAAAGGGAATTTGACGGTTAAGTCCGCACTGTTTCGCCATGCGATTCGTATGTGTGTGGTATTTTTTGTGGGTTATATGGTCATTTGTTTTTCTGATTTATCACATGGGTATTGGATTATTTTAACTAGCTTGTTTGTGTGCCAACCTAACTATTCCACCACAAAACATCGCCTAAAATTGCGCGTAATGGGGACAATTTTGGGGATCATAGTGGGTATTCCGTTAACGTTTTTATTTCCAAGTGTACCTGAACAGTTGGTGTTAATTATTATTACCGGTTGGCTATTTTTTCTATTTAAGAATTCACAATATGCTTACGCGACAGCATTTATTACATTACTGGTGTTTTTTAGTTTTAGCTTGATTGGCGAAAGCAGTATTGCGGTGGCTGTTTCGCGCATTATTGCAACGTTGATTGGTTGTTTTATTGCTTGGTTTGCCGTGAGCTTTATTTGGCCTGACTGGCAGTTTAGAAATCTGCCTAAACTCGTTGATCGTGTTTGTCATGATGATAGTCACTATTTGGCGTTAATTGGACGCCAGTATTTGTCTGGCAAAACTAATGATCTACAATATCGATTAGCAAGACGAGCTACGCATGATAGTAATGCAGATTTATCGTCGTTAATTAGTTTGATGACCAAAGAGCCACATATGAATCCGGTGGTTATTGATCAGGGATTTCGTCTATTGACGCTTAATCATACGTTAATTAGTTATCTTTCAACTTTAGGCGCACATCGTGATAAATGTATCTCAAAACAGACGCTCGATCTGTTTGACGATTTGTCGGTCTATATTATTAATCTGTTAAGCGATAAAAAGATAGATGGCGAATACCAATTCATTAAGAAGTCTGTTGTCGATTATATCGATACCATTTCCGTCAATTCAGTAGATGACGATAAAGCCAATAATGATCTGCTTGTAATGCAACAATTGGCTTTAATTTTGGATATTTTGCCGGAAATAATTGAACTTGTAGCGCAATTGGAATAATGAAACATGTTTAAACATTTATGCAATGTTTAACCTAGTTTGTGGGTAAGCATTACCCACTTTGTTTATAGTCAAGTAGAAAATATAATAATTTTTATGCAGTTACCTGCTGCTTTAACCAGTTTATTTCTTGCGCCCAGATATCGGGATCAATGGTTTCTAAAATAAGGGGAATTTCATCAATTCTTGGATCTTGCATAATGTATTTAAAGGCTGCTTCGCCAATATTGCCTTTGCCTAGGCTATGATGACGATCGACATGGCTGGCCAATTCGCTTTTGGCATCGTTTAAGTGCATGCCTCGCAAGTATTGAAAACCTACAATTTTTTCAAATTCGGCAAAGGTTTCTTGGCAGGCTTTTTCAGTACGCAAGTCATAGCCAGCAGCAAAAGCATGGCAAGTGTCAATACAAACGCCAACTCGGCTTTTGTCTTCAACTTGGTCAATGATCTGGGCAAGATGTTCAAATTTATAGCCTAAGTTAGATCCTTGTCCAGCAGTATTTTCAATAACGGCAACCACATTTTGTGTTTTATCAAGTGTGATATTAATCGATTCGGCAATACGTGCTAAACATTCATCAACTGAAATCTGTTTTAAGTCACTACCAGGGTGAAAGTTAAGTAATGTCAGTCCTAGCTGTTCGCACCGTTGCATTTCGTCTAAAAAGGCGGTACGTGATTTGTCGAGCTGTTCTTGATCTGGGTGACCTAAATTAATTAAGTAACTATCGTGTGGCAAGATCTGTTTGCTGGTAAAGCCATATCTTTCACAACGTTTTTTGAAGCTGTCGATAATTGTGGTCTCAAGCGGTTTGGCGTGCCATTGTCGTTGATTTTTAGTAAATAGCGCAAATGCGGTTGCGCCAATTTGATAGGCGTTAATTGGGGCATTGTCTACCCCACCTGCTGCACTGACATGTGCACCAATGTATTTCATGTTGTGTCCTAATAACGTTGTTGGTTGATAATTAGTTGGAACCGCTATTGCGTTGTAGCTGATCACGTAAATTAGGTGGTACACCTTTAATTACTAGGGAGTCAGTTTGCGGATCCCACTTAATGCGTTCACCTAATAAATTCGAATCGAAGCTTAACGTTAATCCCCCACCACTGCCCGAGAATTTTTTAAGCTGACGCAGTGCACTGCGATCAACCGGAAATGTTTCTTCTAAATCATATTCACTGTTTTTAATAAATTCAATAAAGTTATTGTCAACACTGGCAGGTAGTTCGTTGGCTAGATTTTTCAGTTCAATTTCTTCACCTGCTTGTAATTGGGCTTGGCAGTAGTTATAAACGTTTTCGCGTGCGCTAGTTTTGTCTTGTTTGTCAAATTGCATTTCTTGGCAGTAATCATCAACCGCTTTGACAAGCGTTTTATTTTGCGCTTTTGCATCTAATCCTTCGCTAGCACCTAAATAGTCCATAAAAAAGTCAGATACCTTGCGTCCTACTCGTCCTTTTAAGAAAGTTAAATAACGTTTTGAGTCCGCTTCTGTTTCCCATTCGGTAATGTCGATACGGGCAATAATATCGGCATGGTCAATGTCTAAGTATTGTGTTTCGCTGATATCTAAATCTTCATTCACTAGCATACTTAAACAACTATTTAATACAGCAATAATCAAGTACTCAACCGCCAAATAACGGTACTGACAAAATACAACCGTTCCCCCTTCAGCAAAAGGGTATTTAGCCAATTCGTTGCGCAGTTGTTTGGTCGATTCTTGGCTAAAATGTAAAAAGTCTTGATTGCCAAGGCGTAGTTCTTTTAGTGATTGTTCGAATAAGCTATCGCTATTAAATAGTCCATAGGCTTTACTTTTGTTGTTGTAGATGCGGTTGATATCTTCGATTAGATTAACAACGGCTTGTTCATTACCTAACATTGATTCGCGAAGTTGTAATTCGATTTCGGTGTCACTTTTTCTAATTAATTTATGCAGTATGATCTTTTCTATTTGTACGCTCATTGGTGAGGTTCCTATTGGATCGCAATAATCATTAAGGACGTTATTCTATCAAAGCACCAAAAAAGTGCTATTAACAATTTAACAGTCTGTTAAACTAGTGCTGTTAACTTGCATTAAATCTATACTGAAATGCATGGTTATCTGAAATTTTTTGACAAGATTTAACTACACAGTAACAATAGAAAAGTTTAGATAATTACTATAAGCTATAATCATAAAAAATAAGTAAAAATAGTAAATCCAGTATATTATTTTGGTAATATAGCCTATACGCAGCCATGATCATATCATGGATAATTCGAATAATAATGATACTGCCTTATACTCAAACATATAGCTACCTAAAACTTCTTTACAATATTTAGCAGCGGAAAAATAAAAGCAATGGCTCACTCTCTTGACGTTTATAATGATTTTAAAAATAAAAAAATCAGTTTATTATTTTGGCAATATGCACTGCCTGCGGTAATTGGCACAATTGTAAATACGCTGTATAACATTATTGATGGTATTTTTATTGGCCATTGGATTGGTCGTGAAGCATTGAGTGGTGCAGGCATTATTTTGCCAGTTATGAACCTAACTGCAGGCATTGGTATGCTGGTAGGTATTGGCTCGGCGAGCCGGATTTCGATTTTTTTGGGTCGTGGCGAAAACGACAAAGCCGAAAAAGTCGCAGGTACCTCGTTTATGCTAACCGCAGTGCTGAGTGGCATTACGCTTTCGTTATTGCTCTATTTTGTCGATCCCGTTTTACATTTTGTCGGCTCTAGTGCGACTAATCATGTATATGCTCGAGAATTTTTAGAGGTTTATTTACCGGGTAGTATTTTTATTACGTTAACGTTTAATTATAACAATATGATGCGCGCCAGTGGTTATCCATTTAAAGCAATGGTTACCATGTTTATTAGTGTAATTGCCAATATTATTTTGGCACCGATTTTTATTATTGGTTTAGGCTGGGGCATGCGTGGAGCAGCTTTTGCAACCACGTTATCCATGTTTATTAGCTTCTTATTTGTTATGCAACACTTTATTGGCAAAAACAGTAATATTAAGCTATATCGGCGCAATTTCACCCTTAACTTGACCTATATTAAATCGATTATATCAATCGGTATGTCTCCATTTGCCATGCAGGTTGCAGCTTCTATAGTGGTGGTTTTTATCAACTGGCAATTAGTACATTATGCACCACTGTCTAACGTGTCAAGTGATGATGCTATTGCAGGCTATTCTAATGCCAACCGATTGATCACATTAGTAATTATGATTGTTATTGGGATTAATCAAGGTATGCAACCCATTATTGGTTATAATTACGGAGCAAAAAACTATTCGCGTGTCAAAACCACTTTTTTCTATGCCGTTAAAGTAGCAACTGTAATTACCAGTATTGGCTTTATTCTTGGATTTTTTATTCCGGATATTTTAGTCCGTGCATTTAGTGCTGACGAGGATTTAATCTCAATATCAGCCATTGCACTACGCTATACCACACTTTCTTTTGCTTTTATTGGTTTCCAAATGGTGACCACAAGCTTTTTCCAATGCATTGGTATGGCAAAAGTATCGATTTTACTCAGCCTTTCTAGACAGATCCTTATTTTATTGCCAACACTCTATATTTTGCCATTATTCTTTGGGCTTGATGGCGTTTGGGCAGCAGCACCAACGGCAGATTTGTTATCAACGTTTACAGCTTGCTTGATACTTTATTGGTATTTTAAATCACTCAAGAAAAGACATTGTTGTAATTAATACTGCCGTTTAAGTTAATCAGGGCTTAACGCCCTTTTTAATTTGGCCCAATTTTATTTACTGAAGTTGTTTTTATTTTTGTTCACAAAATTCATGCTTAATTCCATTTTCACAAGCTTTTTTAAACAATTCTTTCGCTTTTTTGGTATCTTTTTTAACATCATAGCCATTAAAATATATCACGCCAAGATTCCATTGTGCGTAAGGATCATTTTGCTCGGCCGCTTTTTCCAACCAAATTTTAGCTAAACTATAATCTTGTTCAACAACTTTACCATCAAAATACATATCACCTAAAGAATATTGAGCATTTACATTGCCATTTTCGCTCGCTTTTTGATACCATTCCAAAGCTTTCGTTATATTTTGTTCAACACCTTGGCCTTTTTCGTACATATACCCTAAATTAAATTGAGCTTCGTCGTCTTTTTCTGCTGCTTTTTGAAACCATTCAAAAGCTTTGGTGTAATCTTGTTCAACTTCTTCACCTTTATAATATAAGCTAGCGATATTAGTCATAGCATATACAATACCTTGTGCCGCAGCTTTTTCGTACCATTCTATTGCTTTTTGCGCATCTTTTGTGACAGAAATACCATAAAGGTACCTAACGCCAAGATAAAATTGTGCTTCTGGATTATTTTCTTCTGCCGCTTTTTTGTATAATTCGTCAAAACTCAAATCTCGAAAATCTTGAGCATAAGATGGGCTTGAGAAACATATGAACAATAAAAATAATGCAACTAATTTTTTCACGTTATATTCCTTATTAGCAAAACTTAATGAAGTTAAAATATATATTCTAAATTATTATAAACTAAAATTACTGAACTATTTTTAGTAAAATCAAAATAAAACCTATTAATTCCACTCAGTATCTCGTATTGTAGCCTTATTATGTCTAAGGCGATGAGTTTGTAATACTTGATAAGGTCACAAAAATAAGACACATAAAAATCAATATAACCCCAAACCACCCAACTAATGACATTTGTTCGCCAATAATTAACATCGCTAATATGGCCGCAATAACCGGCTCTAACAAGCTAATAGTAATAGCTGAACTGGCTGATATTTTAGATAAACCATAGCCATAACATAAATACCCAAGAAACATGGGAATCAATGCCATATAAATGCAAACAGTCATATTGGTTAATGAGTCAAACAATGCAGATCCTGTAAGTAGCATAACAGGTATAAGTAAGATGCCACCACAACCAAAAGTCGCGCCCATGGCCGCTTTTGTTGCGATACCTTTTAACATTAATTGCCGTGCAGACCATGAATACAGAGCATAAGTAAATCCAGCGATTAGGCCTAGCAAAATGCCAATAGTGATATGATCATATTGATTTGTAGTGGAGTTATTTTCTGAAAAGGCAAGTAAAATTATTCCCAAAATACCACAGCTAGCTCCTATTAACCATTGTTTAGTTAGCCGAAAATCACGGCTAATATATTCAATAATGGCTGAAAGAATCGGCGCAGAGCCAATAGAGACCACCGTTCCTATTGTCACACCAGACAACCGCATCGAGCTATAAAAAGCTAAAGGATAAATCATTACCGCAATGGCACCAACAATAAGAAAACCAAAATGTTTGGTTAACAAATGACGCTCTTTGATTATTTTGGGTATCGCCAATGTGCATTGTAAAATGCCACCAATGCCCATTGCTAACGAGCCAATAAGTAAAGGAGAAAGCGAGGGAGCAAATGTAGCTGCTGTGCCCGTTGTCCCCCACAAAACAGATGCCAATATGACGGCTAAAATGCCAAGTATTCTATTCATTGAATAAATGATCACTCAATGTTTTGTACTTGCTCTCTGATTTGTTCAATAAGCACTTTGAGTTCAATCGCACTAGCTGTAACATCAGCATTAATTGATTTAGACGCAATAGTGTTAGACTCTCGATTAAATTCTTGCATCATAAAATCAAGCCTGCGCCCTACTGCTTCGTTCTTTTTCAAGATTGAATAAGTTTCTTTTACATGAGTCATTAATCGATCAAGCTCTTCGGCAACATCAATGCGCTGTGCAACCATAACAATTTCTTGTTCTAGACGGGAATTGTCAAGTTCAATATTGGCTTCTTCTAATTTACTTTTTAGCCTTTCTTTTTGCCATTCAAGAATTTGTGGCATCCATTGGCGGATTTTGTCAACTTCTACGGTAATCGCTTCTAATCGTTTGATAATAAGATCACAAAGCGCTTTACCTTCGCGCTCACGTACCGCAATAAACTCATCAATTGCGGTGTCAAGTAGAGCTAAAATTTCTTGTGAGATAGTATCTAAATTTTGCTCTTTTGCCGACATAACACCCGGCCAACGTAATACATCAATAGGGTTAATTTGAGCTGTATCCTGCTCAGTTTTAATCCAACTTGCGGCATTAATTATTTGTTTAGCCAGTTCTTTATTTAATGAAAGTTCTTGATGTTGTGCTGAAGGATCTAATTCAAAACGCAAATTACATTCGATTTTACCACGAGTTAGGCGATTACGTAATTTTTCGCGAACGATAGGTTCAAGTGAACGAAATTGCTCGGGCAAACGAATATACGTTTCTAAGTAACGTTGGTTGACTGAGCGTAATTCCCAAGAAGCCGTTCCCCATGGTTGGTTGGCCTCTTTTCTTGCATAAGCAGTCATGCTTGAAATCATAATAACATCCTAAAATTGTAAAAAACTTGCTGGGCATTGTATCATAAATTCTGTATAATGCGCTCTTAGCTTAGGCTAAACATCGCTTAAATCTTGTTGATGTCCTCCTAAATGATTAACTCAAAACGATAATTTTTAATTAAAACTGCTGGAGAATTGCATGCGCCCGTCTGGTCGATCTGCGGAACAAGTCCGCCCAATCAAAATAACCCGTCATTATACTAAGCATGCAGAAGGTTCTGTATTAGTCGAATTTGGTGAAACCAAAGTACTTTGTAATGCCACTGTTGACGAAGGGGTTCCTCGCTTTTTAAAAGGACAAGGCCAAGGGTGGGTAACCGCTGAATATGGCATGTTACCGCGTGCAACCAATTCACGTACCCAGCGCGAAGCAGCTAAAGGCAAACAAACTGGTCGCACTATGGAAATTCAACGCCTTATTGCCCGTTCACTACGTGCCATGATTGACCTTAAATTATTAGGCGAATACACCATCACGTTAGATTGTGATGTCATTCAAGCCGATGGTGGTACTCGAACCGCATCAATTACTGGCGCTTGTGTTGCTTTAAATGATGCTATCAACCAAATGCTAGCCAATGGAAAAATCAAACAAAACCCAATTAAATCATTAGTGGCCGCAGTATCTGTTGGTATCGTTGAGGGCGAAGCGATTTGTGATTTGGAATATATAGAAGATTCAAACGCAGAAACCGATATGAATGTTGTTATGACAGATGATGGTCGTATGATTGAAGTGCAAGGCACTGCCGAAGGCGAACCATTTAGTCATGACGAATTATTAAAACTGTTAGAATTAGCAAAAAATGGCATTGCAACAATTATTGATGCACAAAAACAGTCCTTAAAAGATTAATTGGAGAAAATCGATGAAATCATATAAAAGTGAATTTATTGAATTTGCTTTAAATAGACAAGCATTAAAATTTGGTGAATTTACCTTAAAATCAGGACGCAAAAGCCCCTACTTTTTTAATGCAGGATTGTTTAATACCGGTAAAGATCTGGCTTTATTAGGTCGTTTTTATGCTGCAGCACTCATGGATGCCAACTTAGAATACGATGTTATTTTTGGTCCAGCTTATAAAGGTATTCCTATTGTTTCATCAACCGTTGTTGCACTCTCTGAACAGCATAATATTGATGTGCCTTATTGCTTTAATCGCAAGGAAGCCAAAGACCATGGTGAAGGTGGTAATCTAGTGGGTAGTTCGATCTATCAGCAACGCGTTATGCTGGTTGATGATGTTATTACGGCCGGTACCGCAATTCGTGAATCGATGAGAATATTAGAAGATAATCAATCAAAACTCGCTGGTGTACTCATCTGCCTAGACCGTCAAGAAAAAGGTCGTGGTGAACTATCTGCAATTCAAGAAATTAAACAAACCTATCATTGTGATGTTATTTCAATTATTACGCTTGATGATTTGATCCAATACCTTTACCAAGATCCAGCTCGAAAAGATCAAGTAGTACAAGTTGAGGCTTATCGGGCTGAATATGGGATAAAATAAGCTATTAGTATTTGAATATACAATGGCTAATATATAATTATTAAAAAACCTCGAATAATATCGAGGTTTATTTTTTTGTTTAGCAAAAAATAAGCTTTTTATTGAATCCCTTTACAGCAAATTAAAAAATCCAAATAACTGCATTGCTATTTTCTTTATATTTCAGGCTATGATCTGTACTTAACCAAGCGCCTACAAAGATGAATATAAAAAAATGCTATTTTGTCAAAAATGATTTTTATTTAATTTTAAATAAAAAATAGCTGTGATATAACCATACTGTTGTATTAACTCTCATAATTAGGAGCGAATCATGTCATACCATACAAGTAATGAAGAACACGCTATAGAGATCGTTAATATTGCTTCCTTAGAAGCATTAGTTAAAGCAAGAATGGAAGCTGGGGCGTTTGGTTATATCCGTGGTGGTGCCGAAGACGAATGGACAATGCGAGAAAATACCTTATCGTTTAATCGCAAAAAAATTATTCCTCGTGTATTACAAGGTATTGATCACGCAGATTTATCAACAAAATTGTGGGATATCCCCTTAAAAACACCCATTATTCAAGCACCGTCAGCTGCGCAAGGATTGGCTCATGAACAAGGCGAAAAGGACACTGCTAAAGGCGTCGCTGCTGCGGGATCTATTTTCTGTATTAGTACTTATGCCAATACATCTATTGAAGATGCCGCCAATGCCGCGCCTAATGTACCGTATTTTTTTCAACTCTATATGAGTAAAGATGATGATTTTAAACGTTTTATTATCGATAAAGCCGTTAAAGCAGGCGCAAAAGCAATCATTCTAACAGTTGATTCAACGTTAGGTGGTTATCGCGAAGAGGATATCGTTAATAAATTTCAATTTCCACTCCCTATGAAAAATCTCAGTGCTTACAGTCAATCAAACGGCAATGGCGATGGTTCAGGTAAAGGCATTAGCGAAATTTATGCCGCAGCAAAACAAGGTATCGTTCCTTCTGATATTCAAAAAATTAAAGCCATGGCAAATTTACCTGTTATTGTAAAAGGAATTCAATCACCGGAAGATGCATCAATTGCAATATCTGCCGGAGCTGATGCGATTTGGATATCAAATCATGGTGGGCGACAATTAGATGGCGCTCCAGCATCATTTGAGGTATTGCCTAGTATTGCAGCTACTGTTGCCAAACGTGTTCCAATCATTTTTGACAGCGGTGTACGACGTGGCGAACATGTATTTAAAGCATTGGCAAGTGGCGCTGATCTTGTTGCTATTGGACGCCCTATTCTTTATGGTCTGAATTTAGGTGGAGCTGAGGGAGTAAAATCCGTCTTTGATCATCTTAACAAAGAACTGTCTATCACCATGCAATTAGCTGGCACAAAAACGATCGAAGATATTAAAAATACCTTATTAATTTAATGGTAGAAATTACTTGCTTCGGTTACAGTAGTTAAAAAAACGACTGTAATGAATATACATAAAACAAAATTATCGCCGTATCATCAACAAGTGCTATGGCGATAATACCCTAGAAAAAATAACCGTCATTATTGATTTGGCTAAACGTATATGACCAGTTGCTATCCAACCACTGAAACACCAAAAAACCTAATGAAGTATCAACAAACATGTCACCCATTGCATATACAACACAAAAACAAGCGGCGTAATTTTACTAACTTGTATGCTTATTATGAAGTAGTTACACAACTGTTACGTTTTAAGCTATATTTTTGTAAAAAATATTCAGGATTCTATACCGTTTGGTGATTAATTAAAACTGCCTACACGGCAGTGAACCGCAAATCCTCACTTGGTTCCTCTCTTCGTTCTTTCTAAACTGCCTACACGGCATTGAACTAGAAGTTAATATACTATCAATATTGTATGTAAAAAGGCAAATAGCTATTTAGGTTTTAAAAACCCTTTTTTGAGGTGAGTTTTTAATTATTTGATTTTATTTATTTTTAAAATATGGCAAAAAAAAGGGTTCTGTTTTTTAGTTTTTGACTGTGTCATGACTTAGTACTACCCAAACCTAAAACTCAAAAAAGATATTGAATGATGTTCATCAACAACTTTCAAGCAACAATAGAATGAAGAAGCGCGACCAGTTCAATTTTTCTGATATATGAAAAATGAGAAAATAATTAGGGTTGGATTTATCATCCTTAATAAAGCAAATAAAAGCTCGCAGATAGAAAATTAACAACAAATCAGCTATGATATAGCACCTATAACAGTTAGCGATAAAATGACTAATAAGGAAGTAAAAATCGATTACTTTTTTATTAGGCAATACCTATTTTTTATTTAGGAATTTTGAAAATATGACTTCTAATAACACCCAATCAATGTCCGGAACGCAACAACGCGATCAACTACAACGCCAAATATGGAAAATTGCCGACGAGGTTCGCGGTGCTGTCGATGGTTGGGATTTTAAGCAATATGTTTTAGGTTCATTATTTTACCGATTTATTAGTGAAAATTTTGCTAATTATATTGAAGGTGGTGAAGAAGGTATCGATTACAGCACATTATCCGATGATGTCATTACCGATGAAATTAAAAAAGACGCAATAAAAACCAAAGGCTATTTTATTTATCCTAGCCAATTATTTTGTAAAATTGTAGCTCAAGCCAACACCAATTCAAGTTTAAATACTGATTTGGCCAATATTTTTAATGCGATTGAAAGCTCAGCTAATGGTTACCCGTCAGAAAGCGATATTAAAGGATTATTTGCCGATTTTGATACCACCAGTAACCGATTAGGTAATACTGTTGCCGATAAAAACAAACGGTTAGCGGCGGTACTTAATGGTGTTGCCGAACTCGATTTTGGTGATTTTGCCGACAATCAAATCGATCTATTTGGCGATGCTTATGAGTTTTTGATCTCTAATTATGCCTCGAATGCCGGTAAATCTGGTGGTGAATTTTTTACGCCACCAAATGTGTCGAAATTGATCTCACAATTAGCCTTACACAAGCAAACAAAGGTCAATAAAATCTATGACCCAGCGGCAGGTTCGGGTTCTTTATTGTTACAAGCGAAAAAACAGTTTGACGAACATATCATTGAGGATGGATTCTTCGGTCAAGAAATTAATCATACCACCTATAACCTTGCTCGAATGAATATGTTTTTACACAATATCAACTATGATAAATTCGAAATTGCTTTAGGCGACACGTTACTTAATCCAAAGTTTGGCGACGAAAAACCATTTGATGCAATCGTTTCTAATCCACCCTATTCAATTAAGTGGATTGGTAGTGATGATCCAACCTTAATTAATGATGACCGATACGCACCTGCTGGCGTGCTAGCACCAAAATCGAAAGCCGATTTTGCCTTTATTATGCACGCACTAAGTTATCTGTCCGAGAGTGGACGAGCTGCGATTGTTACCTTTCCGGGGATATTTTATCGTGGTGGTGCGGAACAAAAAATTCGCAAATATTTGGTCGATAATGATTTTGTCGAAACTGTAATCTCGCTCGCACCCAACTTATTTTATGGAACAACGATTGCGGTTAATATTTTGGTGCTTGCCAAAAATAAAACTGTCAAAAAGACGCAATTTATTGATGCTAGCAAACAGTTTAAAAAAGAGACCAATAATAATGTGCTCACTGATGAACATATTCAAGAAATTATGCAAGTATTTGATAGCAAAAAAGATATCGAATATTTTGCTAAATCGGTCGATAATCAAACCATTGCGCAAAATGACTATAATCTATCCGTCAGTTCGTATGTTGAAGCCAAAGATACCCGTGAAGTGATTGATATCACCCAGCTTAATGCCGAAATAAAAGATACAGTAGCTAAAATTGATAGCTTACGTTGCCAAATCGATGCAATTGTGGCGGAGATTGAGGGATGAATTCTAGCATTATGAAAAAACTACTTAAGAATTCTGCTGTGGAATGGAAAACTGTTGCGGATATTTTTACTTTAAAAAATGGCTATACTCCAAGTAAAGCGAAAGAAGAATATTGGGAAGACGGTAATATTCCTTGGTTTAGAATGGAAGATATTCGCGAAAATGGGAGAATTCTCACTGATTCTATACAACATATATCAGCATCAGCAGTAAAAGGAAAACTTATTCCTGCTAATTCACTATTAATGTCTACAACAGCTACTTTAGGTGAACACGCATTGATTCTAGTACCATATTTAACAAATCAACAAATAACTAGTTTTTCATTAAAAGAATCTTATTTAAATAGAGTTAGTATTAAATTTCTTTTTTACTGTTTTTATGATTTTGGAAAGTGGTGTGCAAATAATGCTAATAAAAATGGAGGACTCGGTATAATCGGGATAAACAAGTTAAAGCAATATTTAATCCCCATTCCCCCTCTACACGTTCAAACTGAAATAGTTCGTATTTTAGACAAATTCACAGCCCTCACAGCAGAGCTCACAGCAGAGCTCACAGCAGAGCTTGCTACACGAAAAAAACAATACAACTATTATCTAGATAAATTGTTGACCTTTAAAGAGGATGAAGTTCAGTGGAAAACTTTAGGAGATGTTGTAAACTATGAACAACCAACCAAGTACTTGGTGAAATCAACAAGTTATAGTGATGAATTTAAAACACCAGTCCTTACAGCTGGAAAAACATTTATTCTTGGATTTACTGATGAAATTGATGGAATTTATAAAGCTTCAGAAACACCAGTCATTATTTTTGATGATTTTACAACTGCAAATAAATGGGTTGATTTTAACTTCAAAGCAAAGTCATCTGCTATGAAAATGATTACTTCTTCTGATAAATCCAAGTATTTACTAAAGTATGTTTACTATTGGCTAAATACACTCTCTGATATAAAAGCTAATAACGACCATAAACGTCAATGGATTAGTAATTTTGCTAATAAAAAAGTTCCCATTCCCCCATTCAAGGAACAAGTCCGCATTGTCCAAATCTTAGACAAATTAGATGCCCTCACCAACTCAATCACCGAGGGTTTACCGCGTGAGATTGCCTTACGCCAAAAACAATATGAATATTATCGGAATTTATTATTAGACTTTCCGAAAGTGCAAGAATAATAAGATAGAGTTATAAAAAAATGAATGCCACATTAAGGAATATTGCTGAAAAGCTGGATAAAAACAATAGAAAAGTCCAATTAATCTATGCCTTTAACGGCACTGGTAAAACACGTTTATCTCAAACCTTTAAGAATTTAATTATATCACAGCATAAAGATGATAAAGAGAATAATGCAGCCTTAACAAGGCACAATATCCTGTACTATAACGCCTTTACTGAGGATTTATTTGCTTGGAATAATGATAAACACCAAGAGGGTGAACATCAATTAATTATTCAACCTAACTCATTTACTGACTGGATTTTAAAAGACCAAGGACAAGACCAAAATATTGTTCGTTACTTTCAATCCTATACTCACCAAAGATTACTGCCACATTTCAACGAGGATTTTTCTGCTATTACTTTTTCGCTAGCAGGGGATAATGATCAGCGTATTGATAATATTAAAATCTCCAAAGGCGAAGAAAACAATTTAATTTGGAGTGTTTTTTTTACACTGATTAACTTAGTTATCGCAGAGCGCAATATTACTGACAAAAGCGAACGCTCGACTAATGAATTTGACCATTTACGCTATATTTTTATTGATGACCCCGTTAGTTCATTGGACGAGAATCATCTTATTCAATTGGCGGTAGATATTGCCCAATTAATCGAATCCAGTGAATTCGAACCCAGTAGAACTGACATTAAATTTATTATTACGACCCATAACCCGCTGTTTTATAATGTGCTTTATAATGAATTAAATTTAAAAAATGGTTATATTTTAAGAAGATTTGAGAACGGTAAATTTTCATTAGAAGAGAAAAAAGGCGATTCAAACCGTAGTTTTTTCTATCATCTTTATTTAAAACAGTTGCTGCAAGAAGCGGTTAAGGAAAATAAAATTGAAAAATATCATTTTACCCTATTACGTAACTTATATGAAAAAACCGCCAGTTTTTTAGGCTATCCGCAATGGTCAGACTTATTGCCTGGCGATAAAAAACTTTACTTAACACGGATTATCAATTTTACCAGCCATTCAACCTTATCTAATGAAATGGTTTCCGAACCTTCTGAACCTGAAAAGCAAACTGTTGCATTTTTACTTAATCATTTACTTAAAAATTATAATTTTAAATAGCTGGAATAGAATATGACGACTTATACAAAACCAATTGCCGAAACCAATAGCTATATTATTTTAGATAACTACAACAAACTTGAAGAGACAGCAGCTGTTTATCAGACTGAAACGGATTTAGAAAACGAATTTATTCATGATTTAACTCGACAAGGCTATGAATATTTACCGAATTTAAATACGCATGAAAAGTTATTAGCCAATATTCGCGAGCAGTTGCAAACACTAAACAAAATGCAATTTACCGATGATGAATGGCGACGTTTTGTATTAGAGTATTTAGATAAACCCAATGAATCGATGATCGATAAAAGTCGCAAAATCCACCACGATCATATTTATGATTTTGTTTTTGATGATGGTCATATCCAAAATATCAAGCTGTTAGATAAAAAAGATGTCACCAATAATAAATTACAAGTTATCCGTCAATTTCAGCAAACTGGCAATTATGCAAATCGTTATGATGTGACTATTTTGGTGAATGGCTTGCCACTTGTTCAAGTTGAATTAAAAAAGCGAGGTATTGCCATTAGGGAAGCCTTTAATCAAGTGCATCGCTACAGTAAAGAGAGTTTTAATCAAGACAATTCACTGTTTAAATATTTACAACTGTTTGTTATCTCAAATGGCACTGACACGCGCTATTTTGCTAACACCACTAAGCGCGATAAAAACAGCTTTGATTTTACAATGAATTGGGCAAATGTTAAAAATGAACCGATAAAAGATCTAAAAGACTTTACTACCACCTTTTTTGCCAGTCGCACGCTGTTAAATGTGTTACTGACTTATTCGGTGCTTGATGTGAATGACACATTGTTAATTATGCGCCCTTACCAAATTGCCGCCACCGAGCGTATATTGTGGCAAATCACTAGCGCTTATCATGCCAAAAAGTGGAGTAGCTTACAAAGTGGCGGTTTTATTTGGCACACAACAGGATCAGGCAAAACATTAACCAGTTTTAAAACGGCACGCCTTGCAACCGAATTAGAATTTATTGATAAAGTCTTTTTTGTGGTGGATCGTAAAGATCTGGATTATCAAACCATGAAAGAGTATCAAAAATTTTCAAAAGATAGTGTCAATGGCTCAAATAGTACCGCAGGGCTTAAACGCAATATTGAGAAAACCGATAATAAAATTATTGTCACAACGATTCAAAAGCTTAATAATTTAATGAAAAGCGACGATAGTTTAGCTATCTATGATAAACATGTGGTATTTATTTTTGACGAAGCGCACCGCTCTCAGTTTGGCGAAGCGCAAAAAAATTTAAAGCGTAAATTTAAAAAGTATTACCAATTTGGTTTTACTGGCACGCCGATTATGCATACTAACGCAATAGGGACGCAAACCACGGCAGATGTTTTTGGCCGTGAACTGCACGCTTATGTATTAACCGATGCCATTCGTGACGAAAAGGTACTAAAATTTAAAGTTGACTATAATGATGTGCGTCCTAATTTTAAATCGATAGAGCAAGAACAAGATCTCGATAAACTTAGCGCTGCTGAAAATAAAAAAGCACTACTCCACCCAAATCGTATTGAGCAAATCACACAATATATTCTGAATAATTTTAAACAAAAAACCCACCGCTTAATGGGCAAAAGTAAAGGGTTTAATGCCATGTTTGCAGTAAGTAGTGTCGATGCGGCTAAACTCTATTATGAATCATTCAAAAAATTACAAAAAAATGCCAATCAGCCATTAAAAATAGCCACGATATTTTCTTATTCTGCCAATGAAGAACAAGATGCACAAGGTAATTTTGCCGATGAAAGTTTTGAAATAGATGCCTTAAATCAAAGTGCTAAAGAGTTTTTAGCTGCTGCGATAGCAGATTATAATAAAATATTTAAAACTAACTTTGATGTCAGTTGCGATCAATTTCAAAACTATTATCGCGATCTGTCTTTAAAAGTCAAAAATCAAGAAGTCGATCTATTAATTGTCGTTGGCATGTTCTTAACTGGCTTTGATGCGCCAACGCTCAATACTTTATTTGTCGATAAAAACCTGCGATATCATGGCTTAATTCAAGCCTTTTCTCGTACCAATCGTATCTATAATGCCACTAAAATCTTTGGCAATATTGTGGCGTTCCGTGATTTAGAACAAGCTACCATTGATGCGATAAAAACATTTTGTAAAAGCAATACTCGTGAAGTGGTGTTAGAAAAAAGCTTTAAGGAATACATGGAAGGATTTACTGATAAAAACTCAGGCGAATTGCACCATGGCTATTTAGCTATTGTTGCTGAATTGCAAGACAAATTCCCACGTCCTGACGAAATTATTACTGACAAAGATAAAAAAGCATTTGTTAAATTATTTGGTGAGTACCTACGTGCTGATAATATATTACAAAATTATGATGAATTTGTTGCATTAAAAGATTTCCAACAATTAGATATGACTGATGAGCAAGCGGTTTTAGCGTTTAAAAACAAGCATTATGTGACTGATGAAGATCTGCAAAAAATGCAAGCAGTTAAGCTACCGACTGATCGCGCAATTCAAAATTATCGTTCAACTTATAATGATATTCGTGATTGGCTACGCCGAGAAAAAGAAGCCAATCAACAAGATCAACAAAGGGTTGACTGGGATGATGTAGTTTTCGAAATTGATCTATTAAAATCGCAAGAGATCAATCTGGATTATATTCTTGAGTTAATTTATGAACAAAATAAGCAAGAAAAAACCAAACAAGACATTGTCGAAGATGCTCAGCGATTAATTCGATCAAGTTTAGAAAATCGCGCTAAAGAGGAGCTAGTTGTCGAATTTATAAAACAAACCGATCTTGACGCTATTCCAGATAAAGCTTCGATTATTGATGCGTTTTTCTTATATGCACAGCAAGAGTTACAGGTAGAACTAAATACCTTAATTGAAGAAGAAAATTTAAACGAAGCAGCCACAAAACGCTATATTGCCTCGTCGTTAAAGCGAGAGTATGCAACTGAAAATGGCACAGAGCTGAACGAGATTCTACCTAAAATGAGTCCACTTAATCCTCAATATTTAATTAAAAAGAGCCGAGTCTTTGAAAAAATCGCCGCATTGGTTGAAAAGTTTAAGGGGGTTGGTGGTAGAATTTAATTGTTAACAGTTAAATTCGCTAACAATTAAAGGAAGATGAATGATCGATTTCTTATTCATCTTCCTAATAACTCATCACTGAAACTTACTTTGAGTGATTTTGTATGCAAAATCTTGCATTTTCATAATGATAAATGATTTTTGAAAAATCAAAAGGTTCACCTGATGAAGTATAAAATATTTCTTCAACACAAAGTGCTGGCTCACCGGCTTGCAGTCCTAAATATTGCGCCATTTCAGCATCAAGCTTTATTACTTGCATATATTTATCAGAAAAACCAATATTAATATTATAATTTTCTTGAATATAATTAAAAATTGAATTTTCAACGATCTCTTTATTTAAATAACAGATGAGTTTTTTGCGATAGTATGACTGCTCTAAGCCATATAATTTGCCTTCAACGTAACGTAGTCGCTTAACAAAATAAACTTCTTCATCGTCATCACATTGTAGATTTTCTTTAACCTTTGAACAGGGCTTGATAATATCGACATTAAATACTGTCGATGAACCATAAACATCTTCTAAATCAACGGTAAAACCATGACTTTGTAAAAAATTGAGGTAGCCTCTTTTTTTGCGTTCACGAACAAAAATGCCACTGCCTTGCACCTGATAAATAACGCCTTGTCGTTCTAGACAATTAAGTGCTTTGATAATAGTGCTACGACTCACCTGATACTGATTAATCAACCCTTCAATATTGGCAAGTTGGGTGCCCTTAGCTAATTGCTGCTGATAAATCGTCTGTTTGATTTTTTTTGCAACATCCTGATATTTAATCATTTTTATATCTTTTATTTAATGAAAAATTTAAACATTATTTTATACAAGTTATTTTAACTTTTAAATTAAATGATGTAAAAGTCGATCAAGATCACAAACAATATAATTGGTAATTAACAATTTTGAAATTGTCGATAAAATAACCTTACTAAATTGCTTTTAGGAGTATTATGGATGTCTTCAAAAATTAGAGATTATAACAAACTAGCTGTCGATATTTTAAATGAGCTAGGCGGTGAAAATAATATTGTGACCGTTTCTCGCTGTGCAACGCGTCTTCGCCTTGTTACCCAACATACACCAGATCACGCAAAAGAGAACATCGCTAAATTGCCGGGCGTGATTACCGTTGTTGAAAAAGGTGGTCAAATCCAAGTGGTTATTGGTACACATGTTGATAAAGTTTATAACGCCTTTACTCAACTGATTAATACTGATAAAAAAGTAACGAATGACAATAAAGCAAATATTTTAAATCGTGTTATTGCGACGATGTCAGCTGTTTTTGCGCCGTTTGTTTACGTTTTAGCCGCTTCGGGGATTTTACAAGGGATCTTAATTTTAATTAAATTAGCCTTTCCTGAATTTGAATCAACTAGTACTTATAAAATTTTTGACTTTATTTCTTGGGCACCTTTTTTCTTTCTCCCAATTTTTATTG
Organism: Gilliamella sp. ESL0254; assembly: GCF_013344985.1. Lineage (NCBI taxonomy): Bacteria > Pseudomonadati > Pseudomonadota > Gammaproteobacteria > Orbales > Orbaceae > Gilliamella > Gilliamella sp. ESL0254. The sequence continues at coordinate 329,995 of NZ_JAAEDU010000001.1, read as the reverse complement.
CTATTACCGCTTCACAACATTTTCGTTGTAATATTTACATTGCGGTGGCTTGTTGTGCCGCATTACTTTCACCCACTTGGACAAAATTGGCAGAATTAATCAAAGCAGGGACAGAAATCGATTTATTTGGTATTGCATTATCAGAAACGCCTTATAACTCAACCGTACTACCGCCACTTTTTTTGGTGTGGTTACTGTCGTATTTAGAGCGATTTTTGGAACCACGATTACATAGTATTATCAAACCTCTTTTAATGCCTTTAATCTGTTTAGTGATTATGGTGCCATCAACACTTATTGCTATAGGACCAATAACTGCAAACGCAGCTCACTATATTGCCAATGGTTATAATTGGATAGTTAATCTTGCGCCTTTCATTGCGGGTGGGTTGATTGGTGCTGTATGGCAAGTATTGGTTATTTTTGGTGTACATTGGGGAATAACACCTGTCATCACCGAAAATATCAATCAATATGGGCAAGATTCTTTCCAAGCATTCCAAACTATTGCCGTAATTGGTCAAGTGGGGGCTGCACTAGGTTTTTATATAAAAACTAAAACACAAGAAATGAAAGGTATTTCATTATCTGCATTTATCACAGGTTTATTTGGTATCACTGAACCTGCTATTTATGGTGTAAACTTACGCTTTAAAAAGCCATTTATTTATGGATGTATCTGCGCATCTTTGGGTGGCATTGTTGCTGGGTTCTTTACACCTTATTACTATACTTATGCAGCACTACCAGGACCATTAACCATTGTCAACGCCATTAAACCCGATAATATGAGTTCATTTTTTGGTGTGGCAATTGGTTCAGCAATTGCATTAATTGGCCCTGTAATTTTAATCCAAATTTTTGGCACTGGCGAAACGATACAAGATAATTTTAACAACCCAAAAACTATCAATAACCAAGACGATAATCCTAAAATTCTTCTTGATGAAGTTGATATTACCAGTCCAATGACAGGTCATGCTTTACCATTAAGTGAAGTGCCCGATCCTGCTTTTTCACAAAAACTGATGGGCGAAGGGATTGCAATTGAACCTACAGATAATCACGTTTATGCGCCTTTTGATGCCAAGGTAACTGCGGTATTTGAAAATTCTAAACATGCCATTGGGTTAACATTAGATAACGGCGTTGAGTTACTAATTCACGTGGGGATTGATACGGTTAATTTAACCAATAATGAGTTTGCATATCACGTTGAATTACACCAAAAAGTGAAAAAAGGTGATTTACTAATCAGCTTCAATCCTGAGGCAATTAAGCAAGCGGGTTACCCGTTAATCACTCCAATTATTATTGTTAATACCGATCAATACCAATTCATTTCATTAACTGATAAAACAGAAGTAACCGTTGATGATATCATATTTAAAATTAAGCAATAACAAGGAATCAAAAATGACTAAAAAACCATTTTTATGGGGCGGTGCTTTAGCCGCTCATCAATTTGAAGGTGGCTGGAACGAAGGCGGTAAAGGACCAAGCGTGGTTGATGTTATGACTGCAGGTGCGCATGGCGTTGCAAGACAAATCACCCAAGATATCGAAGCAGGTAAATTTTATCCAAATCATACTGCAATTGATTTTTATCATCACTATAAAGACGATATCAAACTATTTGCCGAATTAGGTCTTAAATGTTTACGTACCTCGATCGCCTGGACTCGAATTTTTCCAAAAGGTGATGAGCTTGAACCAAACGAAGAAGGACTTCGCTTTTATGATAACGTTTTTGATGAATTAATTGCGCACGGCATTGAACCTGTTATCACCTTATCGCATTTTGAAATGCCACTACACATTGCGCGCCAGTATGGTGGTTTTAGAAACCGTAAAACAGTTGAATTTTTTGAACGTTTTGCCACTGCATGTTTTGAGCGTTATAAAAATAAAGTCAAATACTGGATGACATTTAACGAAATCAATAATCAAATGGATACCAGTAACCCTATCTTCTTTTGGACTAACTCGGGCGTACAAGTTAAACCGGGCGAAAATCCGCAAGAAGTCCTGTACCAAGTTGCTCACTATGAACTATTAGCCAGTGCTAAGGCAGTGATTGCTGGTAAAAAAATCAATCCTGATTTTCAAATTGGTTGTATGGTGTCACATGTGCCAATTTATCCATATTCTTGTAATCCTGAAGATATGATGGCATCAGAAATTGCTATGCATCAACGCTTCTTCTTCCCTGATGTTCACGTTCGTGGCTATTATCCTGCTTATGCTTTAAAAGAGTTTGAGCGTGAAGGCTATAAGCTAGATATCACCGATGAAGATTTAGTTTATTTGAAAAAAGGTACGGTTGATTACATTGGCTTTAGCTATTATATGTCTACCGTTGTGAAAGCGGATGCCAAAAATGACAATCGCGATAACATCGTTAACGGTGCACTACCTAATGCGGTTGAAAATCCTTATATTAAAAGCAGTGATTGGGGCTGGCCAATTGACCCTGAAGGTTTACGTTATACACTCAATCGTTTGTATGATCGTTATCAATTACCACTATTTATTGTAGAAAATGGTTTTGGAGCAATTGATGAACTTGAAAACGGCAATCAAGTGCACGACAAACCTCGTATTGAATATCTAGGTGCACACATTAAAGCCATGCAAACTGCCATGGATTATGATGGCGTTGATGTGATTGGCTATACCGCTTGGGGGATTATTGATGTCGTATCATTCACTACTGGCGAAATGAAAAAACGTTATGGCGTGATTTATGTTGACCGTGACAATGCCGGTAACGGTAGCATGAAGCGTTATAAAAAAGATTCATTTGAATGGTATAAACAAGTGATTAGCACTAACGGTGCAAGTTTAAAATCATAATTATCAGTTAACAGAAATTTTATTAAGAGGATGCGTTCAAGTTTTGTCCGCATCCTCATTTTATGACGAAAAAGACCTAAAACGGAAAAATTAACTGTTTTTCAACTTGCGGATCAATTAACGTTACATGAAAACCAATTAACCGAACACCACGACCATTACGCCGTTCTAACCAAACTTTATGCGCTTGTTCAATCAAATCGGCTTTATCTAATTTAGACCATACATGCTCTTGTGTTGTCAGCTGAAAATCGTCAAACTTAAATTTGACACCCTGCCGAGCAATCGACAAATCAGCACGCACTTTACTTAATCGTTTTTCTATCTCTTCAAATAATGGGTCAAACTGCAATAAACACTCATCCCAACTATGGATGTCATCAGTTAATGTGCGCTCTACCCCAACGGATTTACGTTGCCTGTCATTATAAACTTCACGATCATCGATACCTTGGCATCGCTCATACAATATGCGTCCAAATTTACCAAATTGATTGAATAATTTTGTTACGTCGTAATTAACAACATCTTTACACGTAAATAGCCCTAATTGTGCCAGTTTCTTTTCAGTGACTTTACCTACACCAGGGATTTTTTTTAAAGGAAGCTGCGCAATAAAACCATCGACCTCATCAGGTGTTATCACATACTGGCCGTTAGGCTTATTCATATCTGAAGCAATTTTGGCAAGAAATTTAAGTGGAGCAACACCAGCCGACGCCGTTAATTCAAGTTCCTTAAAAATAGCTTGGCGAATATCTTGAGCAATTAAGGTAGCCGAACCGTAACAAAGCTTGCAATCGGTCACATCAAGGTAAGCCTCATCAAGTGATAATGCCTCAATAGATTCAGTATACCGCCTAAAAATTTGATGGATCTGTTTTGATACGTCTTTATAAACAGCATGCCTACCCGGTATTATTTTAAGATTAGGACACAATTTTATAGCTTGTGCCATTGACATAGCACTATGTATACCATATTGACGAGCTAAATAATTGGCAGTGGCAACCACACCACGTTTACGGGGATCACCTCCAACCGCAATGGGCAAATTGCGATAACGGGGGTTATCTCTCATTTCAACGGCGGCATAAAAACAATCCATATCGACATGAATAATTTTTCGCATAAAACGGCTTCACAACACTTAAAAATATACTGTATAAATATACAATATCATAACTAAAACTGTTGTGTAAATAGCCTTTACGGTTACTTAGCCAATTTATCAAAATCAATTAAACCATTTTTATCATAAGGATCGCCAATCCAGCGCGTTGATTGATGAAAACTAGGATTAACAATACTTTTTTCAGGAACGTATAAGTTATAGCTTAATCCCGCTAAATCAGACCACGTGTGAATCAAATCTTGCGTACTAAATTTGCGATCCACATAATGTTGATAATGATTCGGATGCGTTGCCACCCATGTTGGTGATTGCCACAGCATAAATGGCACAGTATACATGGTGCGAGTTGGTGCTTTTTCGTTTCGCCCTAAGATATTGTGTGGTGGGGTTTGATAAACATCTTCGCCATGATCTGAAAAATACAACATAAAACCATTTTCTTGGCTATCTTTAAAGATATTAAAAAGCGTTGTCGTAATATAATCGTTATAACTTATGGCATTATCATAAGTATTATACACATCGACTTTATCGTCATCGATATTAAATGTAATACCTGTTTTATCTTTAAAACGATCATACACACTATCTTTTGGGTAACGGAACGCGTATTTCATATGCGTGCCTAGCAAATGAATAACAATGAATTTCTTCTCACTTGGATCATTCAACACTTTTTTAAATGGTTCAAAAACGGACTCATCATATCGCCTTGCACTTTGATTACGATCGTTATTCATATAAAATTGTTCATCCGTTTGCTGAGAAAACATCGTTAACATCGTATTACGGCGAGTCATTGTTTGCTGATTGGTGATCCAAAACGTTTTATAACCTGCTTGTTTCATTAAATGGATTAAAGATGGCGTTTTTAAATATAAATCTGGGTGCTGTTCATCAGCAAAAGTTAATGCTTGTTGTAAAATTTCAATGGTATAAGGTCTTGATGAAATCACATCATTAAATACCACAAAATTCGGATTATCTTTTTTGAACTGCTCAATTTGTGGTGTAGTATCCCGTCCATAGCCATAAATTCCCATTCTATTGCGTGTTGTTGATTCACCTATTACTAGCACTAACGTTCTTGGGGTATTACCGTTGGCATCTTTTAAATTTTCTAACGGTGGTAATGTTTGCAAATGGTTTAAAATATCTTCCATATTTGATAATTGTGAACGATAAGCTAAATAACCATTAAGCAATTGCCATGGTACGGTTGTTTCCATACGTGATAGCAGGTGCGATCCCGCTTTCCTGATGGATGATTTTTTTATTGTGACACTAATAAACAATGGCATAATGGCATAAATCACAATTAACAGTGATGCAATCCATTTTGTACAGCTTTTAACATAAACTGGTTTTACTTTAGTCCACAGATAAATCCCTACCAAGCTATAAATAATCAGAATCACAACTAATTTAATACTCAAATACTGCTGAATAAACTCACTAGACTCAGCAAAGTTTGATTCCGCCATAATAAAAAAGACACTTTGCGAAAATTCCTGTCGATAAATAATAAAATATCCAACAGAAATCAAAGACAAACTGCCCACAATCATTCCAAAAACAGTCGCAATCCTCCGCGTATAGTTAGGAAAAATTAAAACAGGAATAAGCCAAATCAAACTATAAATAATAGAATCACGCAATCCAATAACATTAGAATGACCAGAAAAGAAAATATACAATTGCAACGCACTAGAAAAATAAGTAAAAAATAGAATATTAAAGATAAGTGCTGATCGACTAAAAGAACGATTTGCTTTGGTGTTTTGCATAGATATTAAATAAGTTTGTTATTAATTATTAAAAATAATCTACGCAAAATAGATTAATAAAACCTTAAGACATAAAAATTTTTATTTAAATAATAAGTTATCAACAAAGAATAATCGTGAATTAATTTAGATGAATAATAGATAAATAGACAGCTAAAGACCTTTATTTAGCCCTTAACAACGACTATTTATTGAAAATTAAACCCCAACATTTTGGCAATGTGACTATTTTCAGGTTGTTTTAGCTGTTTTGGCAAACCATTAAAAACAATCTGCCCATTATCCACAACCAAACAACGCGAAAAGTAACTGAGCGAATCATCAAGGTAATGCGATATCATCATTAATGTTAAATTAAACTTATCACAAATTTGATTAACTAGCGCTAGCATTTCATAACGTAAAGCTTGATCAAGCGCTGAAAAAGGCTCATCCAATAATAAAATAGGCCGATGCTGAATTAAACAACGCGCAAGTGCCACTCGCTGGCGTTGCCCACCTGATAACTGTTCTGGATATCGTTTGCCAAATCCATCCAGTCCTACTTGAATTAAAATGTCACAAATAGTCTGTTGCTCAGCTACCGTTAACTTTAATGATGGCTTAAGTCCTAAAGCAATATTTTGTTCAACGGTTAAGTGACTAAATAAATTGTTATCTTGAAACAACATTGATACAGGGCGTTTACCAGGAAGTAAGTTATTTGCGTATTGTTTATTAAGAATGATATCGCCCGATTTTGGATGAATAAATCCAGCAATTAAATTTAATAAAGTACTTTTACCTGCACCGCTAGGCCCAACAATAACGACGCGTTCTTTTGCTACTATAGCAATATCAAAATGTACTTTAAAATTATCATATTGATAATTAATGTGATTCAGTTCGATCATAATCTATCACAACCAACAAACTAAAAGATAATATTAACAATAATGCAGCCGTTACGGTACTTTCTTGATAATAATAATGCGATATTTGCTCATATAAATAGTAGGGTAACGTAATGACTGACTGCCCACCAAATAACGCAATAATACCAAAATCACCTAATGATAATATGGCTGAAAAAGCAAAGCTCTGAATGATTAATTTTTTTAGCGCTTTGTATTCGATCAAATAAAAATGCAACAAACCATCAATATTGAGTGATTGAGTTAATTGCCAGTAGCGTGCGGTCACATCATACATTGGTGCGGCAAGATTTTTTAATACAAAAGGTAATGCCATTAAGCCATTACACAACATAATTAAGCCACACACAAATACAGAACTATACGCGTAGGGAAATAACAATAAAAACAGACCCGATGCCAGTGCCATGCTTGGAATAATTAAAATCAGCGATCCCACTAACATTAATCGATTGCTCCACTGCGTGTGCTGGTTAATCAATAGGCGACTGTTGGTATAAAGTAATAATAAAGCAAGTAGCATAGCAATCATTGCCGATCCCAAAGCAATTAATACCGAAAACATAACAGCGTGTTGGAAAGCTGCCGTTAAAAATGACCACTTAAAAAAATAAATCCCTTCAATAATTATGGTGATGATGGGCAGCACAATAAATAGCCCACCAATAACAATAATCAACATACTCAACAACACTAAGTGAAACGAAACTGGCACGCAATAATTTTGCCTAACGTAGTTCACACTAAGTCTTTTGTTATAATTTGTTTTTTGCATCAACCGCATAAAACTAACACAACAAACTAACTGCAAACAGGCTAAAAATACAGCTTGTATCAAATCAAACTCACGAATAGATTGATAAATAGCCACTTCAATTGTGGAATATTTTGGTCCACCACCAAGCGTTAATACTATGGCAAAACTCGAAAAACAAAGCATAAAAATAAGCGATGCCATCGGGAACAATTGCCGACGTAGTAGCGGCCATTCAACCAATTTAAAATAAGTAAAACTCGAAAAATTTAACTGCGTTGCTAACTGTTTGTGTGCGACAGGCACGTTATTTAATGTTTGGTAAAATAAACAACAAGCATACGGAAAATTAAGAAACACATGCGCAAGTAATATACCTTTTAAACCGTAAATGGATGTAATAAATGGTAATCCCAAACAATTGAACACCCCTGCCAATAAGCCATGTTTTCCGTAAACAGACAGCAGCCCCGTTACCACAACAAGGGTAGGTAAAATGAAGGTAATTGGCATTATGCGTAACAATAACCGTTTACCCCAAAAATTGACCATTGATAAAGCTTTCGCCATGACTATTGCAGATAAAATAGATAATAATGTCGATAGCGTTGCTTGAAATACTGTTATCCAAATCAAATGCATTAAATAACTATCAAAATAGACAGTTAAATTATTAGACTTAATAGCGACCAAGCAAAGTGCACATAGCGCTGTGCCTAATACAATTAAGATGAAGCTTGCAGCGCTAAAACCAGGAAGTAATGTTCTTAATTTCAACATTAGACTAAATAAAACTACTTACTAATGGTGGATTTCCATTCACGTACCCACGCTTTTTGATTCTGTTCAACTTGCTTGGCATCAAACTCAAGCGCTTTATCAACTGGCTTAATTTGCTGAAAAGCGTCAGGTAATGGAATATTAATAATCGGATACATGAAATTTTTTTCAGCAAATTGGCGCTGTACCTCAGGGGTTAATAAATATCTCAAAAATGAACGTGCAAGCTCCGGTTGCTGACTGTACTTAGTGATGCCAGCAACTTCAACTTGACGATAATGACCTTCGTCAAAAATAGCCGCAGCATAACGATGATCATTATTATTCATAATATGAGCCACAGGTGAAGTGCTATAACTAAGCACAAAATCAGCTTCACCTTTTAAAAATAGACCGTAAGCTTCGCTCCAACCTTTGGTCACAGTCACAGTATTGTTAGCTATTTTTTGCCATGCAGATGCCGCATCATCACCATATATATTCTTTATCCAAAATAATAAACCTAAGCCAGGTGTACTCGTTCTTGGATCTTGATAAATAATCTTCCAATTGGCTTTATTATCAACTAATTCATGCATAGTGCGTGGCGGGTTACTAATCTTTTGCTGATCATAAATAAAGGCAAAATAACCAAAATCATAAGGCATAAAATTACTATCCCACCAGTCGGTATTTAAATTATTTGGCTTACTGATTTGATGAGGAATAACAATACCTGCCTGTTTGGCTTGATCTAAAAGGTTATTGTCTAACCCTAAGATCACATCGGCATTGGTTCTATCACCCTCAAGACGAATTCGATTTAAAACCGCCACCCCATCGCCTAATGCAACAATTTCAAGTTGGCAGTCGCACTGCGCTTCAAAGCCCTTTTCAATCGCCTGACCTGGTCCCCATTCTGAAATAAACGAATTATAACTATAAACAATCAAAGTAGGTTTTTCGCTAGTAGCATTGGCATTGTTGACCACAAAAAGTGCAAACAAGCCTAAAGGTAATAAAACATTCTTAAAAAACATTTTGCCTCCAAAATAGCAAATAAAAGACAAAAGGTTTGAGCAGATACAATAAACTCAAATCCCTCCGCTGGCATGATCCAGTTCAGGTTCGACGGGTTATGTTAGCCAATCTAACATTCTCAGCCCTACTGGGCACCCCGTTGAGAACGTCGAGTAGTTTAGAGGTTAGCGTGAGGATTGTAAACAACGAAAGTGACCAAGAGTGTATGTTTGCGTTTTTTTTTAAACACCAAAACAAAAATATGATTAAATTCGATATCTTTTTAGACATTTTTTAGTTGGTTAAATGGTTTTCATTATGGTTCCCTATTCGTAGTCTTGTTGATTTGTTAGATGTCGCAACCTTCCCAACTGCGTATAAACGATTGATTTTTTTGAAAAGATGAAAATAAAAACTTCAATAAAATCAATACCTTTTCTGACTGATTTTTAGCAAAAAAACTTCCTAAATTGAACGTAATCTTCATGACTATTTTGATCACCAAACAGCAAACGTCCGAAACCACTACAAATAACTGACAATCAATCTACAAATAAAAAACAGTTAGAAAAATATTTGATTTTATTATTTTTTTTATTTTAAAATAAAAAAACTTACTCAAACCAAATCATTGACGCCATCCGCCCTGTTTGATTTTCCCGACGGTATGAAAAAAACTTATCTTGTTCAGTATAAGTACAAAAATCCCCTCCAAAAATCTTAGTTACTCCCATTGCTTGTAAGCGTTGTTTAGCAATTAAGTAAAGGTCGGCTAGGTATTTTTGTTCAGCAGGGTTGATTAATTTAAAGGCAATTTTTGCATTGCGGTCGACTTTTTCAAATTGTTCCTTGACATCAATACCAACTTCGAATTTTTTGGCACTGATCGCTGGCCCAAGCCATGCGATGATGTTTGACGGTGGCGAGACAAATTTTTTGACTGTTTCTTCCAGTATTCCGTTACATAATCCTCGCCAGCCGGCATGTGCTGCCGCAACTTCGTCACCATTAGTTGTACAAAACAAGACTGGCATACAATCGGCAGTAAGTACTACGCTCACTTGTTTGGGTTGATGAGTATAAGATGCGTCGGCTTCTATCGTTTGGTTAGGAATGTTGCCTGTTGCTGTTTGTAAAGCAATTTGCGATATATCCAGCGCTATGGTGCTGTGGGTTTGAGTTAGCCAATAAGGTTCGCTGGGTATCTGTTCGGTTTGTATTAGGCGCTGGCGGTTTTGCGCTATGTGCTCTAAATTATCGCCTGTTCGACTCCCCATATTTAAGCTCGCAAATGGTGCCATACTAACACCGCCTGTTCGTGTTGTGGTGAGGGCATGGACGTTTTTGGGTGCTGTCCAATATGGGTAAATCGATTTTATCATGTTGGTTACCAGTCTAGTTCATCTTTGTGCTGTTCAGTGTCTTCTTGCAAAGCTTGAATTAACGTTTGCATGTCTTGCGGTATTGGTGCATTCCATTGCATGAGTTCTCCTGTAATGGGATGATACAGGCGTAACATGGTGGCATGTAATGCTTGGCGGTCAAAGTCACGCAAGGTTTGAATAAACGATTCACTTGCGCCTTTGGGCGGCCTTGGGCGCCCACCATAAAGTGGATCGCCAATTAATGGATGGGCAATATGTGCCATATGTACACGAATTTGGTGAGTACGACCTGTTTCTAAGCGTAAGCGTAATCGGGTATGTAAGCGGTACTTTTCCATCACTCGGTAGTGTGTAACCGCAGGTTTGCCGGTCGGGAATACTGCCATATGGGTACGTTTGGTTGGGTGGCGGGTGATGGGTTGATCTACTGTGCCCCCTGCTGTAATAATGCCCATAGCAACTGCCTCATATTCACGGGTGATTTCGCGGTGTTGAAGTGCATCAACTAAATGAGTTTGGGCATTAATGGTTTTAGCAACAACCATAAGGCCTGTGGTATCTTTGTCCAGTCGATGAACAATACCAGCACGCGGTACACGCGCGATGTTAGGATGATAATGTAATAAAGCATTTAATACCGTACCATCCGGATTACCTGCACCGGGGTGTACGACTAAATCACGCGGTTTGTTGATAACTAATATGTCGTCATCTTCATAAACAATATCAAGTTTTATATCTTCAGGTTGGTGATAGGTTTCTTCTTCGATTTCGGCATTAATTGCGATTTTTTCACCACCTAAAACCCTTTCTTTGGGTTTATTAACTATATTGTTATTAACAGTGACTTTATTATTGACGATCCAATCTTTTATTCTTGATCGTGAATAATCAGGGAAAAGCTCTGACAAAGCTTGATCTAAGCGCATCCCTAATTGGTGTTGTTCAATTTCGGTTGATAATTTTAACTCATGCATGTGTAATTTATCTATTTTAAGCTGTTTTATTTTAGAGTATTATATACCAATCATCGCCTTTTATGTTTAATTATATTTGGATTGAAAACTGAATGAAATTGCGCTTACACTCTTTGTTAGCTATCGCTTTAACTGGCATGCTAATTGGTTGTACTTCTTCTAAGCCAGATGTTGAAAATGTACCCGAAATTGAGCTTTACAATAAAGCTAAATCAGAGCTTGAAAATGGGAATATAAAATCCAGTATTAAAGTATTAGAGTCCATGGATAAAAATTATCCATTTGGCCCTTATTCACAACAAGTGCAACTTGATTTGATTTATGCTTATTATAAGTCTGCCGATTTGCCATTGGCGATTGCCTCAATTGACCGATTTTTAAAGTTGAATCCGACACATCAAAATATTGACTGGGTTATTTATATGCGTGGCCTTTCAAATATGGCGCAAGATGACAATATGATCCAAGGTTGGTTTAATGTTGATCGTTCAGATCGCGATGCTGATTACGCGGCAGCTGCGTTTAAGGATTTTACCTATTTAGTGTCTAGCTTCCCTAGTAGCCAGTACGCTGCCGATGCACAAAAACGTCTTGTATTTTTGAAAAACCGATTAGCGCGCTATCAGCTAAAAGTAGCTCAATTTTATACTAAACGTGGCGCTTATGTAGCAGTAATTAACCGTGTGACTGACATGCTATCGACGTTCCCAGATACCGATTCAACAAAAGAAGCGTTGCTGTTAATGCGTAATGCTTATAATGAATTAGGGTTAGTCAATGAAACACAAAAAGTCGATCAACTAATTCAAGCTAACCTTGAAAACATGCCAAAAGAAGAGCAACGTTCATTTTTATCACGCTTCACTAGCGTTTTTAATGGCGGTTAGGCTGTTTTAGATTTGACTTCCACCCATTAATAATTCTGCATAATATAATTGCTATTTAAGTTTGATTAAATGGCAATTAATTAGCAAATTAAAATGGAACATTGTTAGCTGAAGCTTTACAAAATATTAATTCCATTGTTGTCTATATTAGAGAAAACAATATGTGGAATACAAAAGTTATTATCTCATACTCTATAGCCATATTTTAAACTAACTCTTGATTCACATATCGTTTGTAAAACGTGTCAATAACCAATACAATTAGCAACATATTTTTATTAGCAATAATAGATAGGACATTAACTCGTCATGCAAGAACAATACCGCCCAGATGAAATCGAAGCCACTGTGCAAAAACATTGGCAAGAAAATAAAACCTTTCACGTTACCGAAGATCCATCAAAAGAAAAATATTACTGCTTATCGATGCTACCTTACCCGTCTGGGCGTTTGCATCTTGGTCATGTTCGCAACTACACCATTGGCGATACCATTTCACGTTACCAACGTTTAAATGGTAAAAATGTACTACAACCAATTGGTTGGGATGCGTTTGGCTTACCTGCTGAAGGGGCTGCTGTTAAAAATAATACTGCACCTGCAAAATGGACATACGAAAATATTGCCTATATGAAAAAGCAATTGCAGCTTTTAGGATTCGGTTATGATTGGGATCGCGAAGTAACAACTTGCCGTCCAGAATATTATAAATGGGAACAATGGTTTTTTACCAAGTTATACGAAAAAGGTCTAGTTTATAAAAAAACATCCGCAGTTAACTGGTGTCCAAATGACCAAACCGTACTTGCTAATGAGCAAGTGGTTGAAGGTTGCTGTTGGCGTTGTAGTACACCCGTTGAACGTAAAGAGATCCCACAATGGTTTATTAAAATCACCGAATATGCCGAAGAGCTACTTAATGATTTAGATACCTTAGAGAGCTGGCCAGAGCAAGTTAAAACTATGCAACGTAACTGGATTGGTCGTTCTGAAGGGGTTGAGTTTGATTTTTCTGTTGAAAATTATGCCGATAAATTACGCGTTTATACAACGCGCCCTGATACTTTAATGGGGGTGAGCTTTGTCTCAGTTGCCGCAGAGCATCCTCTTGCACAATTAGCAGCAAAAAACGATCCTAAAATTGCTGAATTTGTTGCTGAATGTAAAAATACCAAAACAGCCGAAGCCGATATGGCAACCATGGAAAAGAAAGGTATTGCAACGGGCTTTTATGCTATCCACCCATTAACAGGAAAAAAAGTCCCTGTTTGGATTGCTAACTTTGTATTAATTGAATATGGCACTGGTGCCGTCATGGCCGTACCGGGGCACGATGAGCGCGATTATGAATTTGCCTCAAAATATAATTTACCAATTAATCCTGTTATATTAACTCAAGACGGCAACGCGCCAGACTTGTCTGAAAAAGCATATACTGAGCATGGCAAATTATTTAATTCTGGCGAGTTTGATGGTCTGGATTTTGATCAAGCGTTTAATGCTGTTGCCGATAAATTAATTGCGTTAGGTATTGGTCAACGTAAAGTCAATTATCGTTTGCGTGATTGGGGAGTTTCCCGCCAACGTTATTGGGGGGCGCCTATCCCAATGGTGACGCTTGAAGACGGTACAACGATTCCAACACCAGAAGATCAGTTACCGGTTATTTTGCCAGAAGACGTCGAAATGAACGGTATAACTAGTCCAATTAAGGCCGATCCTAACTGGGCAAAAACCACGGTGAACGGTCAGCCTGCTCTACGTGAAACCGATACGTTTGACACCTTTATGGAATCATCTTGGTATTATGCCCGTTATACTTGTCCACACTATGACAAAGGGATGTTAGACGAAAAAGCAGCTAATTATTGGTTGCCTGTCGATCAATATGTCGGTGGTATTGAACATGCTATTATGCATTTGCTTTATTTTAGATTTTTCCATAAATTAATGCGTGATTTTGGTTTAGTTTCGTCCGATGAGCCGGCAAAACGTCTATTATGCCAAGGCATGGTATTAGCCGATGCATTTTATTACACCAGCCCAACCAATGAACGCATTTGGGTTTCACCAACCGAAGTCACTATTGAACGTGATGAAAAAGGTCGCATTGCTAAAGCCGTTGACAAGCATGGCAATGAGCTAGTCCATGCTGGTATGACAAAGATGTCAAAATCCAAAAATAATGGTATCGACCCGCAAGAAATGGTTGAAAAATATGGTGCTGATACTGTTCGATTGTTTATGATGTTTGCTTCGCCAGCGGATATGACATTGGAATGGCAAGAGTCTGGTGTTGAAGGTGCTAACCGATTTATTAAACGTGTATGGCGTTTAGTTTATGAACATGCCCAAAAAGGTCAAACTGCTAAACTTGATATTACAACCTTAGATAGTGAACAAAAATCATTACGCCGTGAGCTACATAAAACCATTGCGAAAGTGAGTGATGATATTGGACGCCGCCAAACGTTTAACACCGCTATTGCCGCTGTGATGGAGTTTATGAACCGCTTACAAAAAGCACCACAAGAAACCGAGCAAGATCGTGCTCTCATGAGTGAAGCATTAAATGCGATTATTCGTTTGCTTTACCCTATGATGCCACACGCTTGTTTTGTTATGTGGCAAGCTTTAGGTCATAGCGAATCGATTGATAACACAACTTGGCCTGTTGCTGACCAATCAGCAATGATTGAGGACGAAAAACTTATTGTTGTGCAAATCAACGGTAAAGTCCGCGGTAAATTTACAGTGCCAGCTGATGCCGATCAAGATTTTGTTGTGTCGCAAGCTAAACAAGAACCTAATATTCAAAAATACTTGAGCGACGTTACTATCCGTAAAGTAATTTACGTGCCGGGTAAATTATTAAATCTTGTTGTGGGTTAAGATGGTTTGATAACTAAATTTAGGCGGTTATAGATATGAAAAAGTATTTAGCATTATTTATGTTATTAGCGATATCCTTAACAGGATGTGGATTTCACTTACAGCATGAGACAGAAGTCCCAACAAGGTTTAAGACAATGTCTTATACCAGCTATGACCCTTATGGGCGATTGTCTCGTAATATTAAAGAATTATTGCTCGACAATAAAGTGACATTAACCGCTAATAATGCTACAAACTCGGTGCCATCATTAAGAATGCTAAGTGAAAATCTAAGCCGCAATACCATTTCAATTTATCAAGATGGTAAAGCAGCCGAATATCAATTAGTGTTAACTGTTGAAGCACAAGTAGTTATTGCAGGTCAACAGATATATCCAATCAATGTTCGTGTATTTAGAACGTTTTTTGATAATCCATCAGAAGCATTGGCAAAAACAGTCGAGCAAGATTTGATCGAAGATGAGATGTTCAAGCAAGCCGCTAAGCAAGTCATCCGTAAATTAAAATCGATTGATGCGGTAAATTAACGTTGTCATGATAAAAATTAATGCCGATCAAATTAGCCATAAATTAGGATCACCCTATTATTTGATTGTAGGTAGTGATCCTTATTTACAACATTATGTCCAAACAGAGTTACGAAAATCCTTTATTCATGCTGGATTTGATGAGCAACTAACGTTTGTGATCGATAATCAAACCGACTGGACCGCGATTTTAGATAGCTGTCAAGCGATGAATCTTTTCTCTAGCCAAACCTTGATTTTTCTTGATTTTGGTGAGGGTGCATTAAATGCTAGTATCACCGCCAAGCTCAATACGTTAAGCGAAGTTTTAACGACCGATATTGCACTGGTAATTAGCCTTAATAAAATCACAAAATCGCAAGAAAATGCCGCTTGGTATAAGGCACTATCAGATAAGCTTGTGGTTGTTAACTGTGTTACACCTGACACGTTACATTTACCGCAATGGATTAAAAATCATTTGCAACAGCAACAAATGACCATTGAGCCTAAAGCAATAGAACTGCTTTGTTATTATTATGAAGGTAATTTGTTGGCACTAACACAGATTATTGCACAGTTAAAGTTGCTATATCCTGATCAAAACATTTCTTATGATGAAGTTGAAAGCAATATTAACGATTCGGCTATATTTACTCCCTTTCATTGGACTGATGCAATGATTGCTAATAAAACTAAACGGGCTATTCATATTTTACAACAGTTGAAGATGAATGAGTTTGAACCGTTATTTTTATTGCGGATTATTCAACGTGAGTTGATATTGCTGATTAATTTAAAAAAAGGTTCACAACAAAAATCACTAAAGCAAGTCTTTGATGAGTACAAAGTCTGGCAAAACAAAAGAACCATTTATACCAATTATCTAAACCGTTTCGATCTAAAAAGTCTGTTTAGCATACTAGCAAAACTGACCGAAATCGAAATCAGCTTAAAACATGATAATCAAGCACGGATATGGGATGCCATGTTTAGTTTATCAATGCAGTTTATGGGATTAGATAAATGTTAACTGCGTTATTAGGGGGAACTTTTGATCCGATCCATTATGGACACCTTCGCCCTGCTATTTCATTAGCTAGCGAAGTGGGGTTAAAGCAAATTAATTTATTGCCCAATCATATTCCCCCCCATAAACCACAACCTGAAGCAAGTACTGAGCAACGTTTAGCGATGATAAAATTAGCTATTGAAGATTTGCCGTTATTTGCATTAGATGTAAGAGAGCTTTTACCTAAAGCATCAACCCGCCCTTCATACACCATCGAAACGCTTCGAGCATGGCGACAAGAAAATGGGGATAGTGAAGGATTAGCATTTATCATGGGTCAAGATTCATTATTGAGTTTACCAACGTGGCATAAATGGAAAACATTACTTAATTACTGCCACTTGCTAATTTGCCGTAGGCCCGGTTATGCTGAGCATACTGATAATATTGAACTAAAACAATGGATTGATGAACATCAAACCCAAAACGTTCAAGATTTACATGATTTACCGCAAGGGCATATCTTTTTTGCGCACACCCCACTTGAAGATATTTCAGCGACTGAAATCAGGCAAAATATCAACAATCAAGCCTGCTGTGAAAATCTATTGCCGCCCAAAGTGTGGCATTATATTCAACAGCAAGGGCTTTATAACGCAAAGAAATAATATAAAGGGCTTTACATCTGGCAGTTTTTTCGGCATTATTTCGCCGCTGTGTTTATATATTTTGAATTCAGTTTTTTTGTGTTTATACTTAACTTTACTAAATCATAAAATAAAACACGAATAAGATGGCATTAAAGCATCAGATTCTTGTTTTACTACTGCCTTAAGTATGGCAGCATGATAAACCAGTTGAGTATATTTAATTTGTATTTATTATTAAGAGGCCCCAATGGCAAAAGAAGATAACATTGAAATGCAAGGTACTATACTTGATACACTTCCAAACACGATGTTTCGTGTTGAACTTGAAAATGGTCATGTCGTTACTGCACATATTTCTGGTAAGATGCGAAAAAACTATATTCGTATTTTAACTGGCGACAAAGTTACTGTTGAAATGACCCCTTATGATCTGTCTAAAGCACGTATCATCTTCCGTAGTCGCTAATATCGTTATCAAAATAAACTATTTAAAACTATAACAGTTTATTTCTCTCTTTTTTAATAAAAAAATCCGTCGACATTTGTCGACGGAAAAGTGAAGAATCGGAACTAAACTAGCGAATTAATCTTCTCTAGAAAAATCCATCTGTTCATATTTAACCCATTTTGTCTTTTTAACTATCTTGTAGCCAAAGTAAATCATTAAAAATAATGGGATACCAATATAGGTCGCGATAACACCATTCCAATCAATGGTATCTTGCAAGAAAGCTTCGTAATTTTGACCAAGCGTAATAATTAAGCATAAGACAAAAGCGAAAATGGGACCAAATGGGAAACAGCTTGATTTATATGGTAATTGATCAACATCATTACCTTGAATAAAGTAACCCTTTCTAAAACGATAATGGCTAATTGCAATACCTAGCCAAGCAATAAAGCCTGTCATACCTGACATATTAAGTAACCATAAATAAACAGCTTGATCTTTGTACATTGAGGTTAAGAAACAAAGCATGGCCACAAATGTTGTTGCTAACAACGCAGCACGAGGCACACCTGACGATGATAATTTTGCAAAGATTTTAGGCGCTTTACCTTCTTTGGCAAGAGCATAAAGCATACGCGTTGAAGCATAGAGCCCTGAGTTACCGGCTGATAATACCGATGTTAAAATCACTGCATTCATAAATGCCGCCGCAGATAATAATCCCGCATTCTTGAATACTAGGGTAAACGGGCTTACGCTAATGTCGGTTTCGTTATTACGCAACAAGTTAGGATCGGTATAAGGAATAATCATGCTGATAACAAAAATCGCAAGGATATAAAACAGTAGTATTCGCCAAAACACTTGGCGCATAGCTTTAGGTATGTTTTTTTCTGGATCTTTTGATTCACCAGCGGCAATACCAATAAGTTCCGTGCCTTGGAATGAAAATCCAACCACCATCGCCACACCAATCATTGCTGAAAATCCACCAGCAAAAGGAGCTTCTTTAATTGTCCAATTTTGCCAACCTGCACCTCCTGCCCCCTGAAAAATTCCAATAATCATTAATAAGCCAACGATAATAAAAACAATTACCGTAACAACTTTAATTAATGAAAACCAAAATTCTGCTTCACCAAAACCTTTAACTGAAATATAGTTTAAGCAAAAGATGATGCTTAAAAATAATAAGCTCCATAACCAACTATAAGGTCCTGCATCAAACCAATAAGAGATAACTAATTGAGCTGCAACTAAGTCTACAGCAACCGTAATTGCCCAGTTGTACCAATAGTTCCAACCAATGGCAAAACCAAAGGCTTCATCGACATAACGTGAACCATAAGTTGCAAAAGTACCTGAAACAGGCAAATAAGCTGCTAGCTCACCAAGGCTGGTCATTAAAAAATATACCATCACACCTATAATGGCATACGAAAGCAATGCACCTCCAGGACCTGCCTGAGCAACGGTTGCCCCTGATGCAACAAATAGCCCAGTTCCGATCGAGCCACCAATAGCTATCATGGCTAAATGGCGGGCTTTTAAATCTCGTTTTAATTTGTTTTTCATAATGATTTTCTTCTGTCTAAAGAGATTAAGTTTGATAATAAAAGTAATCACTAAATTAATATGCTTATAAAACTACATGTAACGACCAATCAAACTTAAAAAGTATTGATATCTATCGTTGAATAATGAAGTGCGGGGGAGTTTATCAAAAAAAATACTGTGCGAGATAAATAATTCTAATAATCGAACTGTTTTGTTAAATTTAAGCAATACTTAATCTTTAGTTAGCTGTTCTAATTGAGTTAAATAATTTAACGCTTGTATTCGATTATTACCACACATCTCGAAGCAGGGCTTCAATCGACCACAAACTGCAGGTCTTGATGGGTGCAAAAATAATTTGCATTGATAATTATCATCTAAATGAATACAAGCAACACCAGCCGGCTTCCCTTTAGGCATACCGGGAATAATTGATGAAATCGATGGTGCAATACAACAAGCACCACAGTTTTGCCTGCATTTGAATAAATCTGCCATAGTTTTTCTTTAATTTAAGGCGCTTGAATAAATTTTGATGGTGACAATAGCAAGTTAGCGGTAAAATAGCGAGCTAATTTTTAACTCTTTTATTAATTGTGAAGAATAAATACTATGGCTAAAGCAAATGAAATAAAACGTGGCGATGCCGTCACTTATAATGGTAAATTATTACTAGTTAAAGATATTGATGTTCAAAGTCCAAGTGCTCGTGGCGCAAGTACACTTTATAAAATGCGTTTTACCGATGTCAAAAATGGCGGAAAAGTTGAAGAGCGTTTTAAAGGTGATGATATCCTCGAAACGATTGAACTATCACGCCGTCCTGTTAGTTTTTCGTATATTGATGGCGATGAATATGTGTTTATGGATAACGAAGATTACACCCCGTATATCTTCAAAAAAGAGCAAATTGAAGATGAATTACTGTTTATTCCAGAAGGTGGCATGAATGGTATTCAGGTGCTAATGGCGGAT
This sequence comes from Gilliamella sp. ESL0254, assembly GCF_013344985.1. Taxonomy (NCBI): domain Bacteria; kingdom Pseudomonadati; phylum Pseudomonadota; class Gammaproteobacteria; order Orbales; family Orbaceae; genus Gilliamella; species Gilliamella sp. ESL0254. Next base: position 309,475 of record NZ_JAAEDU010000001.1, on the reverse strand, counting down.
GGCGAAGTGCTTGCTTTGGAATTACCACAAACAGTTGATCTAGAAATTGTTGAAACATCGCCAAGTATTAAAGGTGCTTCAGCCAGTGCGCGAACTAAACCAGCGACCTTATCAACCGGACTTGTTATTCAAGTTCCTGAATATATTGATAACCACGAAAAAGTTAAAATCCATATTGCTGAACGTCGTTATATGAGTCGTGCCGAGTAACCAATAAAACTGTAATGAATATATATAATCAAAATAAACTACACAAACGATTGCGTCGCTTAACTGGCGAGGCAATTGCTGACTTTAATATGATCGAAGCAGGTGATCGTATTATGGTCTGCTTATCAGGCGGTAAAGATAGTTATACTTTGCTTGATATTCTTATTAACCTGAAAATCAGTGCACCAATAAACTTCGATTTAATAGCCGTTAATTTAGATCAAAAACAACCGGGGTTTCCTGAACATGTATTGCCACAGTACCTGCAATCATTAGGCATTGAGTATAAAATTGTTCAAGAAAACACTTACGGTATTGTTAAAGAAAAAATACCTGAAGGTAAAACAACCTGTTCGCTTTGTTCTCGCTTACGCCGTGGAATATTGTACCGCACAGCCACCGAGCTTGGTGCAACAAAAATTGCCCTTGGACATCATCGTGATGATATTTTAGAAACACTGTTTTTGAATATGTTCTATGGCGGTAAACTCAAAGCAATGCCACCGAAGCTAATGAATGACTCAGGCGAACATATCATTATCCGACCACTAGCTTATTGCAAAGAAAAAGACATCGCCAAATATGCTGAAATTAAACAATTTCCGATTATTCCTTGTAATCTTTGTGGTTCACAACCCAACTTACAAAGACAAGTAATTAAAGAAATGCTCAATGAATGGGATAAAAAGTTCCCCGGACGCATTGAAACCATGTTCCGAGCAACACAAAACATCACCCTATCCCATCTGTGTGATACCAATTTATTTGATTTCAAAGGGATTAAAAAAGGTGATCTTGCCGTTAATGGTGGCGATATCGCTTTTGACCGCGAAGATATGACGCCAACCGTTGGCTTTGATGCTTCCGAGCTTGAAGAACAAGATATGATTTTATGGAAAGAAGCAAAATAGCTAATCCAATCAATAAAGTTTATTGTTCCGCTAAATAACTTTCAAAATCAACCCAGTCTCAAAAGTTATCGGTGAATTTTTTTAATTCACCGATAATATTCCCTCCTCCCTAAAATTTATGATCTTGCTCACGCATTAGTAAAAAATCACGTTTTTTTATTGTAGAATTATGTATCGTAAAATAAAATTGAAACGTTCCAATTTTAATAAATAGATAAAACAAAACTCGATAATGGCAAACTAAACTTATAGGAGAACAATGTGAAACTACAATTTTTGGGAACGGCTGCATCTGAAGGTATTCCCAATCCTTTTTGTAAATGCCAAATATGCGAAAAATCACGCATTATAAAAGGAAAAAACATACGCACGCGTAGTTCTGTTGTCATTGATGACATAATGCAAATTGATTTTGCTCCAGAATTTAGCTATCAAGTGATGCGTGAAAATATTGATGTCACCAAAATAAAAGATCTGCTGTTCACTCATACTCACCCTGATCACTTCAATGTAGGGGATTTGTTTAGCCGTATGGTGGACTATGGATTTAATATCACTCATCCACTTTATGTGTACGGTAATGATATTGCAATCAATGGTTGCTTAGATGTATTACTAGGATATAGCCATGAACGTTTTGTGTTCAACTTATTAGTGCCATATCAATCTGTTATAACATCGGCCGGATATACAGTTACACCACTACTGGCTAATCATGCTAAATGGGAATTTTGCTATATCTATTTAATTGAAAAAGACGGCAAAACCATACTTCACGGTCATGATTCGGGATATTTCCCTGAACTAACTTGGCAATGGCTAAAAAATAGTGGTAAAAAAATCGATTTAGCGATTTTTGAGTGTACTTATGGATATAAACAAAATGATCGTACTAATAATCATATGAGTATTGAATCAGTAATATCGGCACAAAAACGAATGCTTGATGAAGGCATTTTTCATAGTAGTACGCAACTCATCACTTCTCATCACTCTCACAGCAGTGGCTTTATGCACGATGAATTAGTTGAGATTTTTAAACCTTACAATATTGAAGTTGCTTACGACGGCTTAATAAAAATAATTTAATAGGGAACTTACTATGTTCAAAATACCTCGTTTACTGATAATGATGTTTTTACAATATTTTGTGCAAGGTGCATGGAATATGGTTATTGGTGCGGTACTTGCCGCTTATGAGTTAAAAGAGATCGTTGGTTCAACTTATTCTGTATTAGGAATTGCAACCATTATTTCACCACTATTTATTGGTATGATTGCAGATCGATTTATTGCCTCACAGAAGATGATGGGGATACTACACATTATTAATGCAGGTGTACTATTTTTAATTCCTACTTTTGTTGAAAGTAGCAATACTGTTGGCTTTTTAATTATGATCTTTATTGTTGGATTACTCTTTTACCCAACTACGGCGTTAGCCAATAGTGTCAGTTTTAGGCATATTGATGGTGTACGTTGGTTCCCGATCATTCGTGTGTTTGGCACCATTGGTTTTATGGTTGTCGGTTTTATTCTTGGCTATACTGGTTTTTCAAAATCAATTAACTCATTTTTACTTGCAGCGGTAGCTTCGATCGTATACGGTGTTTATTGCTTTACCCTACCAAACACGCCACCAACAAGCAAAAATAAGAAATTTTCAATCCGCGATGCACTGTGTTTAGATGCATTATCATTATTTAAAGATAAATATTTCACCATCTTTATGTTATCAACCTTTATATTGATGATAACAAAAACTGCTTATAGTGCTTACTTGCCGGTATATTTACCAGTACTTGGTCTTGAACCAGCATCAATGATGCAAATTGCTATCGCTACCGAAGTTTTATTTATGTTCCTTTTATCGTTCTTATTGGGACACTTTGGTTTTAAAAAGATTATTTTGTTCGGTGCCATTTGCTGGGTAATTCGTAGTTTAATGTTATCTCTCGCTGCGACTACTGATAGTAGTACGCTCTTTTATGTTATTGGTGCTTTATTGTTACAAGGAGCTTGCTGGGACTTCTTTTTTACCGCAGGAGATATTTATGTCGATAAAAAAGCAGGTCCTGAAATTAAAGCTCAAGCTCAAGGTTTACGTCTTATTATATCCAATGGATTTGGTCTATTTATGGCGGCATCAGTATGCGGATTTATCAATAACCGAGTAGTTACAGCAAAAACCTTACCAAATGCAGGTCCACAATGGCAAGAGTTTTGGATCTATCCGGCTGCTGTAGCCGCTGTCGTTGCTGTTGGTTTTTGGTTTTTCTTTAGAGATAAAGATATTATTACGACCTCTAAAACCATTTCATAATTAAAACACAATAAATAAAGTAAATATTGATATAACAAACACCATACTGCTAATAATATTAACGTTATTAGCAGTATTCTTTTTTTATATGAGAGTTAATTTTTAAAATAACCTGCTCTGAACTATATTGTCCTTTAATCCACTTTGATAAATAACGACCAATAATATGTTCAATATGCCTTAAATTAATAGCTTGATTACCTATATAGTTTTCTCGTTTTCCATTGGCATACTGTAATTGTGCTAATTTCAACCAAGGATAACCTTTTATAATACGTTGGTTTTGAAGAATACTATTTTGTGCGGTTGTACCGCCTAATAATGCAATTTGCTCACTGATTTCTTTAGAATAAATCCAATCAAAAAATAGTGTCGCCGAAACTGTTTTTTTACTATATTTTGAAATACCTAATGAGCCACCACCAAATAATGGGCTATTACCAGGCACTTGAGCATACCCCACTAATGGCAAAATATTTCGATGGTTGATATAACTGAATAAGTTAACATAGACCATTATCATAGCCAATCGACCTTGCTCAAATTGATTAACTGACTCTTGCCACCATGCCGTATCTACTTTGTTTGCAATCTGCATAAAAGACTGTAATTGCGTCAATGTTTCAATAGCTATTGGACAATCCAAACCTAATTGTTGGTTGCTAAATAGCTCACCTCCCTGAGCGTAATAACGTACTAGAAATTCAGATGCAATAATTTCGTCATTACCTAAGGTTATGCAACTACCAAATTCTATTGGTGATTCAGGATTTTGTGCTTGGTTAAAAAAGCTAGCAATTTGATTAAATTGTTTAAAATCAACGGGTACACCTAAATGTTGACGATATTTTTCAAAATAGGATCGTTTAATTAAGGGATCTTCAAACAGATCTTTACGATAAAATAACATCTGTACGCTGGGATCAAAAGGCAGTGCATAAGCCGTATTATTCACATAACTATATCGTTTAACAATTTCAGGTAAATAGCGACTGAATAAATTAGTTAAGTTAAGATTTAAATCAGATAATGGTTTAAATACCTTTGGGGCAAACCAAGGTAATCCTGCCATATCAATACGAATAATATCAAATTGTTTATATTGTTCAAGCTCATTAAGGATATGATAAATTTTATCAAACGGTTCGATAATTAAATTAACTTTTATTCCGCTCATTTTTTCAAAATGTGGAAGTAACTTTTTTAAAGCCTCCGTTGATGGACTAGGTATAATTAATACATTGATTTGCTCATTGCTATTAAATTTGGTATTAGCAATCTGATCAGACAATAAAAAAAAGCCTTTATTATCTAATTTATAAACTGGCTCTCCTTTGATTAAGCTAATGATTTGCTGACTTAACATACCATAATTCATATGATATTGATAAAAATTGTTTTCATAAAAAAAACTATCATCAGTAAGCGTATAAATAGGCGGACAAAGTTGCAAGCTACCAAAATAACTAGCGTTCCGTAAATAACGAGCACGCTCAATATCCATGGTAATAAGTGCATCAAAAGGTTCAGATTCTTTTGTAAAAAAACTGAAAGACAAATTATAAGTAGTATTTGACGGAATTGATTCAATACTTTTTAATTCAATAGGATAATGTTGTACATTAAAGGCCTTTTGCAGACCTTTTTTAAAAGATTGTGCATGAGTATGGTGTTCAGAATTACTCAGTAAACCAATACGTTTATAATCATGTTTCATTATCTCACTAGCAATATCAGCGCCAGCCTTCTCATAATCCAACGTAATAAATTGCACAGCCGATTCAGGTTGGCGATAAACAAAAATAATTTTTTCTTTAGCTATTTTTATTTTTTGGTAATAACTATCGGCATTGTCTAAAGAACTAACGGCTATCACTGCATAATCGCGCTTAACAGCTATCTGTTCAATAAGTTTTTGTTCTAGCTCTCTGGAATCATAAGTTAGGTATAACGTTAGTTCATAACCAAGCTGATTTAAATCATGAAATAATCCATCATAAAGATTAGCATATTGTTGAGATGAGATATTAGGCAAAACAACCGAAATCGTCTTTGCCGCACCTTCTTTTAGTATTTTTGCTTGTAAATTAAGGTGATACCCTAACTTTTTAGCTGCATCTTCCACTAGTTTAATTTTTTTAACACTAACATTTCCACGACCATTAAGTACATTTGAAACCGTACCATGTGATACACCTGCCTGTTTAGCTATATCTTTGATCGTTGTCATTTAGTTTTAAACTCCGAAAATTAAAACAAGATTTTTTGCCAAATTAAGCTGCTAACACCAAATATCAGGCTAGCCACTTTTTCCAGCTCTGGTTAACAATATGCCTTTCTTGTTTAAAACACGAGCTCTCAACCGTACTCGGTAAAACTTGCAGTGCTAATTGATGGATTTCGTTACGCATATCAATATAAGCTTTAGTTAACTGCTGGGCTTCTTCGTTATCCATAATTTGGTAATTTGCCGCGAGTTCTAAAATACGAACATTATCGCTCCATGTTGTCATCTTAGGATATTGATAAGCATAATTAAGCACCAGATATTGCGATAAAAATTCAATATCACCAATACCGCCCTCATCAATTTTTAAGTTAAATAAATTGTTTTGAGTGCTACCTAAATGTACTCTCATTTTTTCACGCATTTCACGCACTTCTTTTTTTAATACAACTTCATCACGCTTTTTACAAAGTACATTATGCCGAATTTGGTTAAAGCGTTTGATTAATTCACCTTCACCATATACAGCTCGAGCACGTACTAAGGCTTGATGCTCCCATGTCCAAGCTTCATTCATTTGGTAATCTTCAAACGAATCTAAACTACAAGCAAGAAGCCCGGCATCGCCTTGAGGACGAAGTCTAACATCAACTTCATATAAAATACCAAAGCTAGTACGCACATTAAATAGATGGATGATACGTTGCACAAGGCGTAAATAAAATTGACGACTGTCGATCTGCTTATCACCATTGGTCACGCTATTAGCTGGGCAATTATGTAAAAAGACTAAATCAAGGTCCGAACCATAACCCAATTCCCAGCCACCTAATTTACCATAGGCAACCACAACTAGTCCTTTATCATTATCAGCCAAATATTCTGGTCTTCCATAACGAGCAACCATTTGATTCCAAGCCATTTGTACCACAAAATCTAATAAGGATTCAGCCACATAAGTTAGGTGATCGCTAACTTTCATGGTGGTTAACACATTCTCAACATCGGCGGCGGCGATATGCAGTAATTGCATCTGCTTAAATTGACGTAATGCTTCAAGCTGTTGCTCCTCATCATCCAACTGAATACGTAATAAATACTGATAAAGCTGACTTTTATACTCATTAGGTGCAACGGTTTGGTACAGCGAATTGATATCAATAAGCTCATCTAACAATATAGGGTAATGAGCAAGTTGATCGCTAATCATTGGTGATGCGCTACATAGGCGAATTAATTGCTTTAAAGCGGTTGAATATTCAAGTAACAGCTCTAAATAAGTGGTACGACTTACAATATTCACTAGCAATGGCAAAATCCTTGCTAGCACCATTGTTGCTTGCTTTTCGCTACAGACGGATTCTAACAAACGTGGCATCAACTGATCGAGGATTTCACGCCCCCGTACGCCAATGGTACGTTTACCTATATCATCACGAAATTGCACTAACATTTGGTAGATCTGCGCAACTTCTGTTTCTGAATAGGTAGGTAATATTGCACTAACATCGCTTATTTGAAGATCAGGCACCCAAAGATCGTCAAATTGATCGTTATAAGGCTTGGTGGTTGAGGTAGATTCTGATTCGTTTTCGCCAATAAGTTCATTAAAAATTTGGCGATTATATTCCATCCGTCCAGATAAATCTTTTTCAAAATCATGCCAATTGCCAAACCCCATACTGGTGGCTAAGCGAATTTGATCAAGTGCATCGTCTGGTAATGTTTGAGTCTGTTCGTCGGCAATGGCTTGTAGAAGATTTTCACAACGGCGCAAAAATAGATAATTTTCTCGTAACAATGATACTTCGTTCGATTCAAGTAGTCCTTCTTGTTCAATCACATGAAGGGCATTTAATAGCGAACGAGTTTGTAACCTAACCACTCGCCCACCGCGAATAAGTTGAAACACCTGTACAATAAACTCTATTTCACGAATGCCACCTGCGCCAAGCTTGATATTACTTTTTAAACCACGGCGACGCACTTCACGTTCAATCATACTTTTCATATTACGCAATGATTGTAAAACACTAAAGTCAATATAGCGCCGATAAACAAAAGGCTTCAGCATTTGATACAGTTCGCATACATAAGGGGCGCTCTGATCACCAAGTACTTTAGCTTTAACCATGGCATAACGTTCCCAATCTCGCCCTTGCTCTTGATAATAATCCTCCATGGCAGAAAAGCTAAGCACCAAAGGCCCACCATCGCCAAGCGGACGCAAGCGCATATCAACACGATAGACAAAGCCATCTTCAGTGATCTGATCGAGCGATTTAATTAAGCGTTGACCTAATCGAGTAAAAAAGACAGCATTATCAAGCTCCCGCCGACCGCCTTGGGTTTGCCCATGCTCGGGATAAGTAAAAATCAAGTCAATATCGGACGAAAAGTTCAGCTCTCCGCCACCTAATTTCCCCATACCTAAAATCAATAAAGGTTGCGCTTGGCCTTGAGCATTGCAAGGTGTTCCCCACTCTTTGCAACTAAGTTCGTACAACCAATTACGCGCGGTGACAATGAGCACTTCGGCCAATTCGGTCAATTGCAATAAAATCTGCTCATCATTGCTTATTCTAGCCAATTGTGACCACGCAAGGCGCACCAGCATAAAATGTCGAAATAACCGCAGTTTTTTCATAAAAATAGCTTCATCGGTCACATCTGCCAATTGCGCATCTAACCAAGATTGATAAAATAGCCTTTCATCTGCTTGCGGTGGATTTTGTACTATGTCAGCAAACCAGTTAGGGAATCGGTTAAAAGCATCAACCAAAAAATCACTCTGCACCAAAACATCAAGGTGAGCTTGCACTTGAGCTAGATTGCATTGTTGAAGTTGAGTGGTAACTTTTTGCTTTTGTTGTTCAAACAAAGAAGAAAACGACGAGTTAAATTCTGACATAGGCAAGCTCTCTTAGAAATTAGTACTCAAAATAGCATCAGCGCAACAAAGTTATATTATAAATGACTTTTGCTACTGATATAGTTATTCCTACAAATAATGCATACTGGCTATCAGCATCAATTTTAATTTGGTATTTATCTCACTAAAAGCAAACGCTTTTAGTGAATTAACAGATAATAATGCCGTTTGCCATTGGGCAAATTCCGGTTCGTGAGATAGTGGTTTATTGGTTAACTGATCATTTACCTGATTTAAGGTTTGCAGGTAGTATGCTAAATCATCCACTTCTAACGCATATTCCTCGTTTTGTTGCCAAAACTCGAGCAACTCAGATAAATCACATTGGCTTGAAAGCGCATAAACGCATTTTTTAGGTGCCAGATTGTTCAGAAATCGATAACCTCTAGAAGCTTTACTTTGTGAAAATAGATGCAAATTAAATCGAGTTAGCTCAATAGCAAAATTGAGTAAATCTTGTTTATTACCTTGTTTGATTTCCAGTTCAACTTCTTTAATGGGGATAGACTGATTATTTGAGCTAATTTGCCCTTGATCTAACGCAACTTCAATTTCGCTATTGGCAAACGAAATTAACCACGCTTGCCGTTCAAAATCGGTGGTAAAGAGAGGTTGTAAATCCCGTTGTAGCAAAGCAACATCACAGCCATTTGGTAATGCATGGCAAGGTAATACGGTTAAATCGGGGACAGAATCAGGTAAATCAACATTAAATTCTGCACGCTCATGCAACCCCGCAATCGATTTTTTGTCACGTTTTAATGTGATTTCAAAACGTTTCACTAAACCATCATCACTCCCTCTTACGCGAAGTCCACAACCATGATTACGTAAATAATGATCGTTGGTATCATAATAAGTATTGGTTAAATTTAGCTTTGTAAAACTTCGTTTTGTTGATGATATTGCCGAAAACTCGGCTTCGTCACAATCTGACCATTGATCTAAAAAAGATTTAAAACTAGCAATATCGCTGGTATTGATTTCAAACTTTAATTCGATTTCGTTACTCATTGTTCTGTTTTATATTGGTTATTTTGCTATATCATATATTGAATAATTTAAGAAATATACTTAAACATGCATTAAGTGTGGGGGGGTGGATGTTTGTGGTTTTGGTGTTCAAAATAGCAATAGAGAGTGTGTTTAAGTCAGGGAATTGACGATTCCCTGATGATTTGCGCTTTGGTTGTTCTGTCGGAATGAGAAGAATAAAATAATGAATTGTTTTTTATAAAAAACGGCCAGAAAAACTTTAATAAAATCAATACCTTTCCTGACCAATTTTTGGGCGAAAAATCAGGACTTTTTTGTTTTGGTGAATAGGATAGATTGGGTGTGGTGGTTTCGGACGTTTTGACCTTGGGGAACAAAATAGCTATCGTGACCACGTCCGAGTCAGGGAATTAAAGCGAATTCCCTGACAACCCACGCTTTGGCTGCAGAATGTGGCCTGCGGCACTACTCGTATCATCCTGATACTCGCCTCTACGAGGCCATCTTCGCTGTGCTCAGATGTTCAAATTTGTTCCAGACAAATTTGTCCGACGCCGGCGCTCGGTCTTAACGCACCGTTTGTGGACGCGCTCCCGGCGCACCACAAACTCGCCAAACATCCCTGTTTGGCGTGCTAACCTCGCTCTGTTGTCGGCACATTCTGACGCCGGAATAAGACAAATAACATAACCATCGTTTTTGGGAAGATTGTTGTGTTTTTATAATTATAATGTTGATTTTATTTGAATTAAACGCCTATACGGCGTTAAGGATTTTTCTAATTTGGACAATACGACAGCACAATTTCTAAACCGCCTATACGGCGTTAAGGTAGAGCTTAAGATTTGATAAATCTTGCTGTATAAAGATAAACAACAATTTCATCTTTGAAAACCCTTTTTTTGAGGTGTTTTATAATTTATTGATTTTATTTAATTTTAAATTATCGTTAAAAAAAGGGTTTGGAGCGGTTAACTTGCTGTTATTGGGGCGCTATTCTTGGTTTTGTTGATTTGTTAGTTGCCGGCGCTTTGCTTAGGTTGTGTAAGTGATTGATTTATCTTAAAAACAGCAAAATAAAAACTTCAATAAAATCAATACCTTTCCTGACCACTTTTTGGATGCAATTACATTGTTTTTTAACAAAAACAATTCACCAAAAACACCTAAGATTATGTTGTCTGTCCTATTCCGGCGTCAGAATGTGCCGACAACAGAGCGAGGTTAGCACGCCAAACAGGGATGTTTGGCGAGGCTATTCTCCGTCTGGAACGGATAATAGCCGGTGCGTTAAGACCGAGCGACGGCGTCGGACAAATTTGTCTGGAACAAATTTGAACACCTGAGCATAGCGAAGGTGGCCTCGAAGAGGCGAGTATCAGGATGATACGAGTAGTGCCGTAGGCCACATTCTGTAGCCAAAGCGTGGGTTGTCAGGGAATTCGCTTTAATTCCCTGACTCGGACGTGGTCACTGTGGCTATTTTATTCACCAAAGGTCAAAACGTCCGAAACCTTGCCGTACTATAAATAGGCCACAAATTTAAACCGCCACAGCATTATCCACTAGGATTGCCATCGACACTTTCAGCGTCGCCGGCGGTTGGGCGGCGCGATTGTGGCTTCGCCGCAACAGCGCAACCCTAAGGAAATGCCCCAACTTGCGTGGGGGCGTTATTCTTTGTTAGATTGTCCTCTCAGGCACCATAACCGCCCCCGCGGCCCAAGGATTAAGGAATAAACGCTAAAAACTAAGGTGCGGTACAAACAGCATAAGCGCCGTTTAAACTGCCGGAGTAGAGGTAACCGCCGTCGTACGAGTGGACAAGGAGCCCATAGCTACCTGACACCTCGCCTGTCCAGTAGTTGCTGTCGGCGAAACGCACATCAGTGTAGTGGCGCATGTCGCCCCACTCCATGAAAAGCCTAGCACCTATATTACGCTTGTAATAGTTTGAATTGGTTAAATCGCTTACCTCTGGCAAACGATAACCCAAACTACTACACCAAGATATTTGGTCAGGCTGACTAGCATATACTTTACGATGGACGAACCACTGCTTTAAGACAAATCCATACCTCACCTCATTACCACGACTATCCCTACCGACTAACTCAAACGTCTGTGGCAAAGAAGGGACGGTAATTCGACTTGGATTAGAATTGCTCCACTGGCTTCTTGCCTCTGGACCATGCAACGTTACCCGTGTTACATAACTAGATTTATTAATCCATCTATCTTCGTTTGTGCCTTGGTTTGGCAATCTCCAACTCACCTCTGCCCTTATACTACCAACTGTGTTAACTGTCCAACTTAACTGACTTCCATCAATACCTTCTATGAGCAAATCAAAATACAATCCATCTAAACCTGTAGTTGGAAAGTTTCGGTCGTAAGATGAAGAATCGTTAGACTGAGTAAAAAAACCCTTTTTAGGATGCCATATGTTAGCTGGGCCGGCGTAATTATTTGTGCCATAGGAGAGATTCGGCCTTGCGTAACGCACAAAGTAACAAACACCAGAACCACTGTCATACGGATTAATATAATAATCCACCGTAGCTCCACTAAAACTAGTTCTACTAGGAACACCGTACTGGGTCTGTAAATATCCCCCTGTACTACTTAATCTTACCCTATAAGGAGCCTTACATTTACTTAATGTACCGTTACGACTAACAGTATTGCCATCCTTATCTGTAAAGGATGCCGATATACTCCCTGATATACCATTTGCTGCCGGCTCATCTCCATCATCATCTCGCCAATAACCAAACCTTGTGGCTAAATCACTTAAACTCACTGAACTAGCTGTTAATGGTGGGAATATCATTCCTATATCTCCCAATCTACTACCTGCACGAGGTAAGCTTATTGGATTTGATACGCTTGATGTATTACTAGATGGCCTGATTACCCGACCATCCTCCAACCTTATAGACAACAAACTGTCTGTATCTGTTGCCTTTATTAGACCATAGTTGAACGCTAAATACGGCGCACTACCCTCGATATACCTTGATGTATAAGCCGTTAATGCCACAGAACTCTGTGAATACGACAACAACAATACCACGAAGAACAACGCCGATTTAAGGAATCTAAATAATCTAAGTAAACTGAGTAAACCTGATAAGCTTGATAAGCTTGGTAAACCTGAAAATTTAAATAGAAGAGGTAAACGCCTTGACCTCGGCGATAACCCTGCCGATAACGTCTCCGATTTCGCTACGCGAAATGACCTCGCTGATGAAAATAAGAATTGAGTCTGATTTCGACTACGGTGAAAATTAAAAAGTTTTAGGGCGTAGGTTTGGCAGGCCAGATGCCAGATGCCAGATGCCATAAATGGTAATGCATTTCGATCATCCTGTCAAGTAATTTTTTGTTTTATTTCGATTTTTTATAACTGACTGCTCGACTAATGAGCAATCCCTTGCTTTGAAAGCGCTTAAATTATAACCGCCTGAGTAATAACGCGCTACCTTTTTTGTTAAAAATTTGTAAAGTTTTGTTAAAGGATGAGTCAGCTTATGTGTGTGTGCTTTGGGGGGAGGGTGTTGGCTAAAAACCAATAAACAAAAACTTTAATAAAATCAATACATTTCCTGACCGATTTTTTGGTAATTAAATGGCTGTTATTAAAGTGCTCTATTTATCACTGATTTGTTAGATGTCATCACGTTGCTAACGTTTTTAACGCATTAATTTTAATTTAAAAAATCCCATAAAAATAAATTAATTTATTTTTTTCTTTTTTAGCGTACAATCAAAATCATCCCCCTAAGCGAGGTAACGTTATGTTATATAATAACAAATCTATGTACCACGAACATCATCTTCATGAATGTTGTCATGATAATTGTCAAAATCTGGCGCATAATCATGCACATTTATCTCATGAGTTACATTGTCATCAAGATTCAACGCATTGTTCTGGTGGCGATTCCCATATGACTAACCCCAAAAATGAGTTTGACGATACTCCTGATGACCCCAACAGGCAAAGTAAGCAGACTAAACTGACATGGAAAATAGAAGGCATGGATTGTGCGCACTGTGCGCAGCAAATTGAAAATAGCTTAAAGACATTACCCGATATTTGCCAGACTAAAATTATCTTTTCTACCGAAAAATTAGTCGTTTTAGTTCCGCAAAAGAATGAACAAACGATTAAATTAATTGAAGATAAAGTTATCGAGTTAGGCTATAAACCCATTTTTGAACCTTCCCCAGAACATTCGCATCATCATGACCATTCCCATAGTTTTGATAAAAAAGCATTAATTCCTTTAGGAGTATTAGGCGCTTTAATTGTGGTGAGCTATATCCTGTTGTTATGTAATAAAACCGTTGGCGAATATGCCTTTATGGTGACGGCAATTGTTGGGTTAATGCCTATTTTGAAAGAAGCGGTGATTTTAACGCGTAGTGGTACACCATTTGCGATCGAGTCGTTAATGAGCGTGTCAGCTATTGGGGCTTTATTTATTGGAGCTGCCGAAGAAGCCACTATAGTTATATTTTTATTTATGATTGGTGAGATGTTAGAAGGTGTTGCAACAAGTAAAGCCAAAAAAGGCATCTCCTCGCTCGCTCAGCTTATGCCAGAAGAGACGGTGATAATCATTGACGGTGTACGAAAAACCGTTGCCAGTCATAGCTTGAAACCCGATGATATTATTGAAATTTCATCTGGAGGACGGTTGCCTGCTGATGTGATTTTAATGAGCGAGCAAGCCAATATTGATGAAAGCGCATTAACCGGTGAATCCATTCCAGTTAATTATCTTTCAGGCGACAAAATTATGGCCGGTTCGCTGGTGATTGATAATACAATTCAACTCAAAGTGGTATCAGAAGTCGGGCAAAATGCAGTTGATCGTATTTTACAGATGATTGAAGATGCCGAGGAGCGTAAAGCGCCTATTGAACGTTTTATTGATAAATTTAGCCGTTACTATACGCCTACAATTGCTTTTTTTGCACTATTAGTGATTGTTGTGCCGCCTTTGTTGCTCAGTGCTGATTGGTATACTTGGTTTTATCGTGGCTTGACCTTGTTATTGATTGGTTGTCCTTGTGCGCTGGTGATTTCAACACCTGCGGTGATAACATCGGCCTTATCGAATGCTGCAAAGCAAGGCGTGCTAATTAAAGGTGGTGCGGCGTTAGAGCATATTGGTTCGGTTAAACGGGTTGCGTTTGATAAGACTGGTACCTTAACTGAAGGTAAACCGCAAGTAACTGATGTGATTGCTCAAGATATTTCAAAAGAACAATTATTGGCGCTAGTTGCGGCAATTGAAAGTGGTTCGCATCATCCTATAGGTAAAGCTATTGTTGATTATGCATTGCAGAATCAATTAAATATCAATGAGGCAGGTAATCGTAAAGCAATCGCGGGAATTGGTATTCAAGGCGAGATTGATAATCAGATTTTGTATATTGTTTCGCCAAGCAAAGTTGCGACCGTTTCAACGCCTTTAAATGATGAACACGCTAAAATCATTGCAGAGCTTGAAAGTGCTGGTAAAACCGTGGTAGTTGCGGTAACAAATCAACAATTGATGGGTATTATTGCTCTGCAAGATGTGTTGCGATCAGATGCAATTACTGCAATAAATGAACTTAATCAACTTGGTATTAAATCTTTGATGTTAACTGGTGATAATGCACGAGCGGCCAAAGCTATTGCCGATCAGTTAGGTATGGATTACCGCGCTGAACTGTTGCCTGCCGATAAGTTGATTGCCATTGAAAAAATCCGCAACACAACGTCAATTGCTATGGTGGGTGACGGTATTAATGATTCGCCAGCCATGAAGGCCGCAACTGTGAGTATTGCCATGGGAAGTGGCACAGATGTTGCGCTAGAAGCTGCCGATGCCGCATTGACTAAAAATAGCTTACTCAGTTTGCCTAAATTAATTCGTTTAACTCGCTTTGCTCGTCGTAATATTAAACAAAATATTACCATTGCATTAGGCATTAAGCTGGTATTTTTGATTACCAGTTTGTTTGGTTTTACTGGACTGTGGCTGGCGGTGTTGGCTGATTCTGGCACGACGGCTATTGTGACCGCTAATGCTCTTCGGGTTTTGAAATTTAAAAATAAAAGTTAAGAATATGTTTGCTTAATCTATTCCGCTTTTTATAAGCGGAATAGTTTTGTTAAATCATTTTGGGTTTATTATTCATCAATTCTTAATGATATTTCGCCACCAATATGGGCATTAATTTTACCGTTTTGTTCTAACAATAAAGCACCTTGCTCATTAATACCTTTTGCAATGCCGCGAATGATATTATCACCAATTAATAGTTTTACTGGTCGATTGGCAAAGTTATCAAGTCTATTCCAATCATGAATAAATGGCGCTAAACCATGTTTTTCAAATTCGATTAATTTACTTTTTAAGACTTTGGCCACTTGTGCAACAAGTAAGTTACGATCAACATTACCTAAATTAGCCCATTTTTGGTTAACTATGTTAGTATCAGGATTTGTCATGGTTAGATTGACGCCAACACCAATCACTACATGGGCACAGTCGCCAGTTTTGCCAGCGAGCTCAACTAAAATACCTGCTAACTTTTGGTCATTAAGATAAAGATCATTTGGCCATTTAACTTTGATATTTTGACCTGATAATGTGCGTAAAGTGTCGGCAAGTACTATCCCTACCACCAAACTTAACCCCATTGCTGCGGCCACGCCTTGTTCTAACTTCCAATACATTGAGAAGTATAAATTGCTTCCAAAAGGGGAAAACCATTTTCGCCCTCTTCGGCCTCGTGCTTTTGATTGAAATTCGGCAACACAGCAATCACCCGATGTTAATTGACCGATTCGATCAAGTAGATATTGGTTGGTTGAATCAATAATCGGTAATATTTCACAGTGGCTGTCGGATTGGTAATGCTGATCAATCTTGTTTTTGTTGAGCAAATTAAGTGGCGATGCCAAGCAATAGCCTTTGCCTTGCACTGAAGTTAAGTCAACTCCCCACTCACGCAGTTGTTTGATGTATTTATTGATGCCTGCGCGTGTTATGCCAAATATTGTTGCTAATTCTTCACCTGAATGGTATTTGCCATCTGCGAGTATTTCTATTAATTTAAGTGGATTTTTGTGGCTGCGCATCCGTTCCTCTTTTTTTAATTAATAACACAATGAAGTATAACGAGATTATAGCAAAGCTGACAAATAAATAGGTATTATTCATTTTGTCCATAATAAAGGCAATCACCGCCGGGGCAATCAAACTGCCTAACGTATTGGTCAATAGCATGGCTTGATTCATGGCGACGATATCTTGCTTTTTAACACACGAACAAGCCCAAGCCATGGATATAGGATAAATGGTGTAAATCGTTGCGCCTAATAAGATAATCGCTAATGCATTAAACCAATTAAATATCAGCATGATACATGCAACTAACATGAACAAAGATTCAATTAGCAATACAATCTGCCGTCCAAATTTATCTGCACACCAATTGGCTGGCATTTGTGCTATGACACCGGATAAAATCAGTAGAATCATCCAATTAGCAACTTGAATGTCGCTATATCCTAAGTGTGAATAATAAGCCGGTAAGAGTGAATATAACGATCCAATTAACATACCTGCAATAATGCAACCGGTTAACCCAAGCCGCGAGGGTTTATTCAATATCATTGGCATAATGTTAAAGCTGCTTTTTTTCCTTTTTGGTAGTTTATAATGTGTGCGCAAAATAAATAAAATCGCAAGCCCCATTAGTAACATAATAACCAATCCAAAATACAGTACATCTTGTGGAAAATACTGTAACAAAGCTTGCCCCAGAACCGTGCCTAAATAATAAGTGGTTAAATAAACTGCAAGCATCCTTCCACGTGTATGCACTGGACCAGTGAGTAATATGCAACTTTCAATCACCACCCACGTAACAGCGCAAGCAATGCCAATAAAAAAGCGCCACATTATCCAGCTATAAAAATTTATTGAAAAACTTAAGCCAATAGTTGCTATGGCAAAAATAATACAACTGTAGGTATAAGTGTGACGAGCATTAAATCTACTAATAAACCAATTGGCAAAAATGGTGCCAATCAAGTTGCCAGTAAAATAACTTGATCCCACAAGACCAATTTGCCCCAGCGAAAACTCATTACGCACTAACCACAATGGTACTTGTGTGTTGAGTGCTGACAACGAGATAGTCACAAAAAGTAAACTTATCAATAAAATAGGAAATGAATACGAATGTTTCATAATGTTATCGCATATAATTTATGGGTTATGCTTTGGCAAACAATAATAATTTTGAGTTAATTACAAATAACTGTCTGCTTCAATTTCGCCCTTGTTGCCGATAAATCGGATTTCTGGCGATAAACTCACCAAGAATTTTTGTAATACACATTTTTTTATATAACGAGCTAATTCAACCACATCTTGTGCTGTTGCTTGATTTTTGTTGACTAATACGAGCGCTTGTTGTTGATGCACAGCAGCTCCGCCTATTTGATAGCCTTTTAGACCACACTGATCGATAAGCCAACCTGCGGCTAATTTTATTTGTCCGTTAACTTGTGGATATATTGGCATGTTTGGGTAAATTTCAAGTAATTTGTCTGCCTCAATTTTGTCGATCACAGGATTTTTAAAAAAGCTTCCCCCATTGCCAAGCACTTTGGGATCGGGCAATTTACTGCGGCGAATTTCGCACACTTTATCAAAGACTATTTTGGGGGTGACACTTTTTGGATCAAAGTTTCGTAATTCACCGTAAGTTAATACTGGTTGCCACTGTTTGGCTAATTTAATACCAACATTGATAACCGCATAACCTTGCAAATATGCTTTTTTGAAGATGCTTTCACGGTATCCGTATTGACCATCGGTGACTGTGATGATGTTACCTGTGGCAAGCTCAAGCAGTTCCACATAATCAGCTACTTTTTGAAATTCAACTCCGTAAGCACCAATATTTTGAATAGGTGCCGAACCAACACACCCCGGAATTAATGCGAGGTTTTCAAGCCCTGATATATTTTGTTCTATCGTTTGCAATACAATATCGTGCCAAATTTCTCCTGCGCCAACTTTTAAATACCACGCTTGGTCGGTTTCGGTTATTGTGATGCCTTTGATGCGGTTAACAATTACAATACCATCAAAATCACAGGTAAAAAGAGTGTTACTGCCTTCACCTATAATCATAATCGGTAAATGCGGCGAGTTATCTTGCCAAATTTGTTGTAATTGTTCGACTGTTGTGACAGTAATAACTTTTTGAGCAAAAACAGTTAGACCAAATGTGTTAGGAATTTTTTGTTTCATTAATAATCACTACCTTTATTTTGTGAAAGTAGACACCCAAGTGTAATTCGATTTTATCTGTTGTTGTTATGATTTGGGCTCTATTGTACTTGCTTTCTATATTATCACAGGGTTGATGTTATTTGATGATTTATTTGGTCATGAATGCATTTGAATTTTTTTATAAATTTGCTGTTGTGTGTATTTTACTAAAACAATGTTATTTTTTTATAAAAAGCATGAGCCAGATCAAATTAACAACATTATTTATACAAATATTCAACTATTCGATTAAAGCAATGCTTAAATCTTTTTTGTTTTTTGCTATTATATATGGCAACTATACGAGTAATAGTTTTATGAATTATTGTTAGCCCAAAAATAGTCGTCGGTATTTAATTAGCTGTGATTGATTATATCTATTGTGCTTGACTTAAGTGTTGTTTATCAGTTAGAGGATATTATGAAAAGAGTATTTATTATGATCCTAGATTCGTTTGGGATCGGCGGTGCTGAAGATGCCAAAAAATATGGCGATGAAGGAGCTAACACTTTAGGCCATATTGCTGAAGCTTGTGCTTTAGGTAAAGCGGAACAAGGGCGCACTGGGCCATTAAAATTGCCAAATTTAGGTAAATTAGGTTTAATCGAAGCGGCGTACGAATCAACTGGCTATTACCCAAAAGGTATGCAAACTGAAGGCGAAATTATTGGCTCTTACGGCTATGCGAGCGAAATTTCTTCCGGTAAAGATACGCCGTCAGGACATTGGGAAATCGCCGGCGTGCCCGTGCTATTTGATTGGGGCTATTTTACCAATACCACTAACAGCTTTCCTCAAGATCTTTTAGATAAAATCGTTTCTCGCGCTAAACTTCCCGGATACCTTGGCAATTGTCATTCATCTGGCACCGTTATTCTTGATGAATTGGGTGAAGAGCATATGGCTTCTAATAAGCCAATTTTTTATACTTCTGCCGATTCAGTATTCCAAATTGCCTGTCATGAAGAGACTTTTGGTTTAGATAGACTGTATGAAGTTTGCGAAATTGCTCGCGATGAACTAAATAAGGGTAATTACAATATTGGCCGTGTTATTGCAAGGCCATTTGTAGGTAAAAAACCGGGCGAATTTGTACGTACAGGTAACCGTCACGATCTTGCTGTTGAACCACCAGCACCAACTATGATTAAAAAGCTTGTTGACGAAAAACACGGTACAGTGGTGTCAATTGGTAAAATTGCCGATATTTATGCCCACGTTGGGATCACCAAGAAAGTAAAAGCAACCGGTCTTGAAGCCCTGTTTGATGCATCACTGGAAGAAATCAAACAAGCTAAAGATAATACCATTGTCTTTACCAATTTTGTCGATTTTGACTCTTCTTACGGTCACCGTCGTGATGTTTCGGGTTATGCTGCTGCGTTAGAATATTTTGATCGTCGTCTTCCTGAAATGTTAGCACTCATTGAGCCCGGCGATCTGCTTATTATCAGTGCCGATCACGGCTGCGATCCAACTTGGGCTGGTACCGATCATACTCGTGAACATATTCCTGTCATTGTTTATGGCGACAGTGTGCCAGTAGGATCTTTAGGTCATCGTGAAACATTTGCCGATATTGGACAAAGTGTTGCCGATTATTTTGATTTATCGCCAATGGATTACGGTAAATCGTTTATAAAAAAGAAGTAATTTAAATTTGAGTCATACCGACTTAGTAATAAATATCAGGAGAAGTTAATGTCTACCCCGCATATTAATGCCATTGATAATGCGTTTGCAAAAACCGTTTTAATGCCTGGCGATCCACTACGAGCAAAATTTATTGCAGAAACGTTTTTAGAAAATGCCCAAGAAGTAACTAATGTAAGATCGATGTTAGGTTTTACAGGTTATTATAAAGGCCAAAAGATTTCAGTTATGGGGCATGGTATGGGTATTCCATCTTGCTCTATTTATGCAACCGAACTGATTAAATTTTATGGTGTTGAAAACATTATTCGTATTGGTTCATGTGGTGCAATTAGCCCTAATGTTAATGTGGGTGATGTTATTGTTGGAATGGGCGCATGTACCGATTCAAAAGTTAACCGCTTACGTTTTAAAAATCATGATTTTGCCGCTATCGCTGATTTTGATTTGACCTGTAATGCCGTTAATGCAGCTAAAAAGTTAGGTGTAAATGTGAAAGTGGGTAATATTTTTTCTGCCGATCTTTTTTATAGCGTTGAGCCTGATATGTTTGACGTAATGGAAAAATATAATATTTTAGGTGTTGAAATGGAAGCTGCTGGGATTTATGGGGTTGCTGCCGAATATGGCGCTAAAGCACTGGCCATTTGCACGGTTTCGGATCATATTCGAAAAGGCGAAGCAATGTCGGCAGAGCAAAGACAGTTAGGCTTTAAAGAAATGATCACCGTTGCACTAGAGTCGGTATTATTAAATCAAAACTGAAACTAAAAATGGCAGAATAACTGCCATTTTTTTTAGCTAATCAATATTGATAGCGATAACAGTTTTCAAATGCATTATTCATATTTATGTGTAGTAGGTTATAAAAATCTTGTTTAATAAGGAAACAAAATGAACACCAAGTTACAACTTAAAATAATATTTTTTCTGCAATTTTTTATATGGGGAAGCTGGTTAATCACCTTAAATTATTATCTTGAGCATCAATTAAATTTTATTGGTATTGAGGTAGCTTCTGTATATGGTTCGATGGCAATTGCTTCACTAATTATGCCAAGTTTACTCGGTATTGTTGCCGATAGATGGATACCAGCCAATCGCCTTTATGTTCTTTGTCATCTAATTGGTGCTATAACACTAATTATTGCTGCATCTGTTACATCACCGTTAATGATGACAATTGTCATGTTAATTCACTGTTTAGCCTTTATGCCTACCATCGCTATTTCAAATTCAATTTCTTATTCATGTTTGAACTCTCAAGGACTTGATGTTATCACTCAGTTTCCGGGAATTAGGATATATGGTACTATCGGTTTCATCGTTGCAATGTGGATAGTTAGCTTTTTGAAATTAGAAGCTAGCAATACACAACTTTATATCGCCGCTGCGGGTTCTCTTTTACTAAGTTTGTATTCATTAACACTTCCATTTATTTCGACATCACAAAACTCAGATAAAAAAAGATCACTTATTAGCTCATTGGGGTTAGATGCGTTTGTATTATTCAAACAACCTAAAATGGTTATCTTTTTTCTATTTGCAGCTTTTTTAGGCGGTATTTTACAAATTACCAATACCTTCGGTAATTCATTTTTGCATAGTTTTGATGATATTCCAGAATTCAAAGATAGCTTAGCAATTCAATACCCTGCTGTATTACTTTCTATTTCACAAATTTCAGAAGTGATATTTATTTTATTTGTACCGTTTTTTATGAAGCGCCTTGGTATTAAATATGTTATGTTAATTAGTATATTTGCTTGGGTTGCTCGCTTTGGACTATTTGCTTACGGCGATCCTTCTCCTTTCGGTTTTGTATTATTACTTCTATCAATGATTGTTTATGGTTGTGCCTTTGACTTCTATAACATTTCAGGCTCGATGTATGTTGAAAAAACGGTCTCGCCAGATATCCGTAATAGTGCACAAGGGCTATTTATGATGATGACTAATGGAATCGGTGCTTATTTGGGAACAATGGCTAGTGGTTTTGTGGTCGATTATTATACTTCAGGAAAAACCGTAAATTGGCATGCTGTTTGGCTTGTTTTTTCAGGTTATGCTTTAGTTTTAGCTATTGTGTTTATGTTGATTTTTAAAAACGAACATTCAAACAAAGAAACAGCTCAAGCTATTAATTAATCATTTATTGTGTGGTAGGTTAAATTTAGCACTACCAATATAATGGCAACAATATAGGTTGTTGCCTTTTTAATTATCAATCAGTCAGCTTTAAAAATATGATTTACCACACAAAAAATCAATCAGTAATGCAAAATAGATGGCTGAAAGCTATCTTATCAAGGTACACTAACTGAGTTTATAATTCACAATGTTAGTATGCTATTTTGAGCTTTTTGATAAGTGTTTTTATATCATTATTACCAGAGCCCATTTAGCTTATTTAAATAGATTAAATTTTTAATGAAAAATCAAATAATACCCAAAGTCATATTACATGAGCATATTGAAGGGAGTATTACCCCAATGATGGCTCGCCAGTTAGCCCAAAAAAACAATATTCCGTTCCCTGCAACTTTATGTTATCCACCTGGCCAATATGATGCTAATGAGTATAAAAATGGTAGATATTCGTACGACGAATCTAAGTTTGAAGAGTTTATTAAAACGTATGATATCGTTTCTAGTTTTCTAAAAAATCCTGAAGATTATTACGATATTACTTATGATTTTCTTTTTAGAAATGCTAAACAAGGGTTAATTTATTGCGAGCTGTTTATCTCCCCTTTTCATATCTGTGCAACACCATCCCACGACGGGCAAGTTGTTTGGAATCAAGATAGATTTCACCAAACACTAAAGCAGATGGATAAGGCTATTATTGACGTTAGTCAGCAATATGATATTACTGTGCGATACCATGTAATTGGTGTTAGACATCTTGGTGCGAATGTGGTTTATGATACTCTGCAATTTATTCAAAATAACCCTCATCCGTTGATTACCGGTTTCAATATCGCAGGTAATGAAAAAGCAGGCCATTTTGATGATTTTAAAGCCGCCCATGAATTAGCCTCTCAACTTAATTTAAAAAAATCGTATCACGCAGGCGAAATAGACTCAGCCGAGAGTATTATTCAAGCGCTTAAACATGGTGCAAATAGAATTGGGCACGGTATTCGCGCCATTGAAGACAAAGTGCTTATTCGTGAACTGATCGATAAAAAAGTCACCCTTGAAATTGCCTTAACAAGCAATCGAATTTTAGTTAATGAGCTGCATGGCGATATTTATAAGCACCCCATTAGGCAACTTTATGACCAAGGCGTTCGCATTACGCTAAATACCGATGATGCAGGGATTTTTGGCACTGATATCGAAAAAGAGTATCACATTGCCCAATCGATTTTCTCATTTTCACGATTAGAATTGCTTGATATCACGCTCTGTGGTGTTCAGGCGGCATTTGTTGAAAACGCAGTTAAAAATCAATTAATTGGCAAAGTTCTAGCATATTTTACATCTGATGATAAGCAATTATTAGAAACATGCATCAATGACCAAAAATATCACCCAGCAATTATTGAACGTTTTTTAGAATATCAAAAATTGTTGGTAGCCATACCAATTAACTAAATTAGTTGTCAGAATAATAGGAGATTTGCATGAAAAAAACTAAGTTATCCCTCACCTTTTTAGCCCTATTTATTTCTGGCGCGGCATGTGCTGCAACAGTTGATTTAAGGATTATTGAAACAACCGACTTGCACGGCAATATGATGAATTATGATTATTTTAAAGATCAATCCATCGATGCTTTTGGATTAGCCAAAACTGCTAATTTGATTCACCAAGCAAGACGTGAAGTAAAAAATAGTGTGCTGGTCGATAATGGCGATTTAATTCAAGGTAGTCCAATGGCTGATTATGCAGTGCATAAAGGCCTTAACGATGGCGATATTCACCCCGTTTATAAGGCGCTCAATACGCTTGATTATGTTGTTGGTAATATTGGTAATCATGAATTTAATTTTGGGTTGGAATTTTTACAAAAAAGCCTTGCTGGTGCTAAATTCCCTTATGTTAATGCAAATGTCTATGATGCTAAAACCAATAAGCCGTTCTTCAAACAATATCTTATTGTCGATACCCCCGTCGTTGATAGAAGCGGCAATAAACAAACAATTAAAATTGGCTATATTGGCTTTGTGCCACCACAAATTATGCAATGGGACAAACTTAATCTTGATGGTAAAGTTGTGGTTAAAGATATTACCGAAACAGCCAAGCACTTGGTTCCAGAAATGAAAAAGCAAGGCGCTAATATCATTATTGCCATTCCCCATTCGGGTGTTTCTTCTGAACCTTATAAAGCTTTGGCCGAAAATTCGGTTTATTATTTAAGTCAAGTTAAAGGTATTGATGCAATTATGTTTGGCCATGCCCATGGCGTGTTCCCAAGCGAGGAGTTTAAATCATTACCAAATACCGATATCAAAACAGGTAACATTAATCATGTACCAGCTGTTATGCCTGGACATTGGGGTAGCCATTTGGGCGTGGTGGATTTAGTACTTGATGGCGATAAATCTAATTGGCAAGTGACATCAGGCAAATCTGAAGCTAGACCGATTTATGATGTCAAAAATAAAAAAGCACTAGTTGAAGCAGACCCTAAAATTATCGATATTCTAGCCAAAGATCACCAAGGTACGCGTGAATTTGTTGGCAAACCAATTGGTAAGGTTTCAACTGATATTACTAGTTATTTGGCCTTGGTTGAAGATAGCTCAGCGTTACAAATTATTAGCGATGCGCAGATCGATTACGTTAAGCAATTTATTCAAGGTGACCCTGACCTTGATGGATTACCTGTTTTATCGGCCATTGCACCATTTAAAGCAGGTGGCAGGAAAAACGATCCTAGCGCTTTTGTTGATGTTAAAAAAGGTAATTTGTCATTTAGAAATGCAGCAGATATCTACCTTTATCCGAATATTTTGTCCGCCATAAAATTGACAGGTAAAGACGTTAAAGAGTGGTTGGAATGCTCAGCGGGTGTCTATAACCAAATCGATCCCCATTCATCTCAACCACAATATTTGATTAATTGGGACAAATTTAGAACTTATAATTTCGATACCATTGATGGTGTGAATTATCAAATAGATGTCACTAAACCACCGCGTTATGATGCAAATTGTCAGTTAATTAACCCTTCATCAGAAAGAATTAATAGTCTGACTTATCGACAAAAACGGATTGATCCTAACCAAACATTTTTAATTGCCACCAATAATTATCGTGCTTATAGCGGTATATTTCCGGGAACAGGTGAAAAAAACGTCAAATTTAATTCACCTGATGATTTAAGAGTGATTCTTTCAGCTTATATCACCAACACCACCCAAAAATACGGCGCTGTGGAGGTTAGCGTCGACAATAATTGGCGAATTGCCCCAATTATTAGCGATACCAATTTGGATATTCGTTTTGAATCATCACCAACTGATGAAGCTAAAGATTATATTCAAAAGCATTCAATATACCCTATTCACTTTATCGAAAAAGATGACTCAGGTTTTGGGGTTTATCGACTTGATTTACAATCATTGGTTAACACTCAGCTCCAAAATTAATTAGTATTATTATGCCCTAAAGGATTTATAAATATGAAAATAGAAAAACTAATTGAGCTTGCTAAAACAGCACGTTCTAAAGCTTATGTGCCTTATTCTAAATTTCAAGTTGGCGCAGTGCTCATTACTGAAGATGATGAAGCAATTTTAGGTTGCAATGTTGAAAATGCCTCTTACGGCTTAACTAACTGCGCAGAACGCACAGCGATTTTTAAAGCAGTATCAGAAGGTAAACGTAAGTTCAAAAAATTGGTGGTAATTGGTGATACCGATGGACCAATTTCACCTTGTGGTGCTTGTCGTCAAGTTATTAACGAGTTTTGTGCTAAAAATATGCCGGTTATTTTGACCAATATGAACGGTAAAATTCAGGAAACCACTGTTGGAGAATTATTACCTTGGTCTTTTTCACCAAGTGATTTGGACTAATTTGTTCTTAATCATTTTCCTAACTAAGCTATTACACTTAGGGTGATTTAACAATTAAAGATTCACCCTATTATCAATATAAGAGAGTATCGTTATGAGATTTGTTGATATTATTGAAAAAAAACGCGACGGAAAAGCACTATCAACCGAGGAAATACAATTTTTTATTACAAACTACACTAACGGCAAAATTCCCGATTATCAAGTTAGTGCTTTATTAATGGCAATTTACTATCAAGGTATGACATCAAAAGAGTGTGCAGATTTAACCAGCGCAATGATGCATTCAGGCGATACAGTAGATCTTTCTTCAATTAAAGGCATTAAAGTGGACAAGCATTCAACAGGTGGGGTGGGCGATACAACAACATTAGTGCTTGCCCCTTTAGTTGCAGCCTTAGATGTACCTGTGGCTAAAATGTCGGGACGTGGACTTGGGCACACCGGTGGTACCACCGATAAATTTGAGTCTATTCCAGGATTTAAAATTGAATTAAGTAAACAAGATTTTATTAATCAAGTTAATCATAAAGGCCTTGCCGTGATTGGCCAATCTGGCAATCTAACACCAGCAGATAAAAAGCTATACTCGTTACGGGATGTAACAGGGACAGTTAATTCTATTCCGCTTATTGCAAGCTCAATTATGAGCAAAAAATTAGCCGCTGGCGCTGATGCCATTGTTCTGGATGTCAAAACTGGCGATGGCGCACTAATGAAAGAGATGGCCGATTCCGAAAAATTAGCCCATGAAATGGTGAATATCGGTAACCAAATTGGTCGTAGAACTATGGCTATCATTTCAGATATGTCACAACCACTTGGTTTTGCAATTGGTAATGCGCTTGAAATAAAAGAAGCCATTGATACTTTACAAGGCCATGGCCCCGCTGATTTAACTGAATTAGTTTTAACATTAGGTAGCCAAATGGTTGTGCTTGCCAATAAAGCCAAAACCTTGGAAGAAGCTAGAGCAAAACTTCAAGAAGTCATTAAAAATGGCAAAGCTATCGAGAAGTTCAAAACTTTAATTGAAGCACAAGGTGGTGATAGTTCTATTGTTGATCATCCTGAAAAACTAGCTAGTGCACCTTACCAAATTGCCCTACCGGCTCTTAAATCAGGTTATGTATCAAAAATTATTGCAGATCAAATTGGTATTGCGGCAATGCAACTAGGCGCTGGACGCGCAACCAAAGAGGACATTATTGATCCAGCGGTTGGAATCGTGTTACATAAAAAAGTGGGCGATCAAGTTGCCGAAGGCGAAGCATTGTTAACCATTCATGCTAGTACAGATAAGCTTGATGCGATTAAGCAAAAATTGTATGACAATATTATTATTAGTGATTGTGCCAATGAACCACAATTGATTTATAAAGTGATTACTGAGTAATCATTGGCAATAAGGATTTAGGAGGCACCATGTATAACTCAAATTTGAATAAAAAAATATCACTGCTTGTTGTTTTGGGGCTATTTTCAGTTAACGCTATAGCGGCTGCTTCAACAATACAATCAACAACACCAAGTTGGGAGAAAAACAAGCCTTATCAATTTACTATTTTACATACTAACGACCACCATGGTCGTTTTTGGCAAAATGATATCGGTGAATATGGTCTTGCTGCACAAAAAACAGTTGTTGATGAAATAAGAAAGGAAGTAGCCACGAAAGGTGGAAAGGTGTTGCTTCTATCTGGTGGTGATATCAATACTGGTGTTCCTGAATCAGATGTACTTCAAGCTAAACCAGATTTTTTGGGTATGAATGAAGTTGGATATGATGCAATGGCGGTGGGTAATCATGAATTTGATCACCCTTTAGCCGTTATTCGTGAGCAACAAAAATGGGCCCATTTTCCATTTTTATCTGCCAATACTTACTTTAAAGGTACTGATAATCGTGTTTTTGATGCTTATAAAATGTTTGATTTAAATGGCATTAAAGTAGCGGTATTTGGATTAACCACAGATGATACAATTTTTTTAGCCTCTCCCAAAAATACTGATGGCGTTGAATTTCGAAAAACATTACCTGAAGCACAAAAAGTTATTGCCCAAATAAAAAAGACAGAAAGTCCAGATATGATTATTGCTGTTACACATATGGGACATTACGAAAATGGAGAACATGGCTCGATGGCACCGGGTGATGTTGAATTAGCCAGAGGCTTGCAAAGTGGCGAATTAGATATGATTGTCGGCGGTCATTCGCAAAATCCCGTTTGTATGGCTAGCCCGAATAAACGCATTACCGAATATGTACCTGGTACCCCATGCGCACCCGATAAACAAAATGGCACATGGATTGTACAAGCCCATGAATGGGGTAAATATGTTGGGCGTGCTGATTTTGTCTTTTTAAATGGTAAAATAACTTTACAAAATTACCAGTTAATTCCAATCAATCTAAAAAAAGAAGTAGATAATGGTGACGGGACCAAACGCCTTGAATATTACACTAAAGAGATCTTACAAGATAAAACATTACTCGAAAATTTAAAACCTTATCAAGAACAAGGTAAACAACAATTACTGGTTAAAAGTGGTGAATTAATCGGTCGCCTTGAAGGTGATCGCAGTGTTGTAAGATATCAACAAAGTAATATGGGACAATTATTACTCAGCGCTTTTATCGAAAAAACCAAGGCTGACATTGGTATTATGTCTGGTGGTATGATTCGTGATTCATTAATTGAAGGCAATATTACTTATCGCGACATCCTAAAAGTTGAGCCTTTTGGTAATAGTGTTGTTTATTTTGAATTGACTGGTAGCGAATTAATCGATTACCTAAAAATAGCACTCAATAAAAAACAAGGTTCGGGGGGATATCCACACCTGAAAAATATCACTCTAACACGATCTGGCGATAATATTAAAGATGTAAAAATTAAAAATGAACCCATTGATTTACAAAAATCATATCGTATTGCTACACTAGATTTTTTAGCTGCAGGCGGTGATGGTTATCCAATAACCAATACTTCACCAACTTATGTGGATACTGGTTATCGAGATGCTGATGTTGTAAAACAATATTTTGAGGAACATTCGCCAATTAATGCATCTGATTATGAACCAACACAATTTATACACAACTAAATTATTTAAGGATGCCTGAGCGTAAATGTTTATTAGCAATACATTGTTCGAGAATAATCACCATATTATTCGGTAATCGTAACTAAGCTAACATAGCTGTAGTGCCGTGTTCAAGGTTTATACCCTATTGTTGGCACTACAGTTTTTTTGTAGTGCTTAATATTGAATGATTTTTATTTAGTAACTTATCAAAATATCATGAAATTTATTAATAATATTCAATAGTTCGTGTAGTTATCATGTGGTCATCACACTCTTTAACTATCCAATCACCTTTTCCATTATGTTTAGAAAATTGACACTCAAGAGTTGCTTTCTTGTTGTTATCAACATATTTTTTTAATTTGATTAGCTGACCTTGTTTATTATACTCCATAGTATATGTTTCATTACCGATCACTCTAGAAATCAACTGATTTTTATTATTATATTGAAATGTCATATTCTTATCAAAAAATAGTATCTTATCTTCATCATCGTAGCCGACAGAAACTGAGCGAAGTTTATCTAACTCCCCCATTTTTTGAACAAATTTTGTTCTATAGTCTGTTTGGAAAATATCAAATAAATCGGTTTTATTATAATTATCGGTTGCAAACGGATTCGTATAGTTTTGATTTATGCTAGGCAAAGACATGGTAAAATAATCATAAAATTTCCAGCTAGTTCGTTCTGTTTCTAAATCGTCAGAAGCGACAATACTACGCTTCAGTACATAATTATAACTTTTAGTTGTCTCAACAAAAGAAGTAACTAACCCACTATCATCAAAATTCATTTCAAAAACAGAGCTGCCGCCATTATCTAGCAAATGTTGATATTGACCCAATAACTTGTTTTTTATATTGCCTGTTGCAGACTTAATACGATTTTGGGTAAGGGCATGATCAAAAAAGTAATACATTACAACTTGGTTAGTTGAGCGAGCTAAATTTTCTGAAGGATTTGCTTTTGCAAATAATACGGGATCTGATTCTATACCCCAATCATTAATGATGCGATTATATGAAAAAAAATATTTTCTTATTTTTGCTACTTTTTCTTTATCGTAATATGCATAAGTAAAATGTTCCTGATCCCATTTGTTCTCATCCTCACTATAAAAAAATGACTGTCTTACTGAATCATCGTTATCAAAGATAAACTCACCATTGACCAATTTAGCTAACTTAATATCAGACGATATTTGATTTGGAAATTTCCCATCGATGAGTTTAGGGTAACTATAGGCAAAATGTGCATCTTTTTTATTTTCGTCTAACTCTCCAGCATAAAAATATTGTTTAAAGATATCATTATTAACCCAAGAAGGAATTTGTTCAATATTATAAGTGACTGTTGCAAATGAATTTACATTATTGCTCATACCTAAAAAAAATAGTTTATCTAAAGTCACTTGTCCAAAACAAAAACTACCTTTTTTAAATTTTGTGTCGCTGTTTAATTTAGCTAATTGATAGGTTGTGGTTTGGTTGTTAGCATCTAATGAACGGTCTAATAAACCTAAGCTTGTAAAAACTTCTAATCGCCGATTTAATTCGTTATTTATCCATACTTCCGATCGTTCGTTTGCTGGATAACTGAGATCTTTTTTAAGGTAAGGGAATGTTACTTTGCCTAGATAGAAACAAATTGGTTTGTCTTGATCTTCCAGTGTTGCTTTAATTTCTTCCGTTAATTTTACTTTACTTTTATCACATCCTGACAGTATAACCAATAATGTCAGTGGAACAACATTAAAATATTTTTTCATTGTTTTTGATAGTCCTTTTCCTATTACTTTTATTTCTGATAAATCTTTTAAGAAATAATCCATTTTTGATTGTAACATGATTTAGGTAAGGTGATAAGTTTGCTCATTTTTCTTATCTGTTCTAGATCAATATTTGGACAGATTATTATTGATGATTTTTGCTAAAGAACTAAAATTCATATTGATAATATTCAATATTAAAATAGCTATATATCGGAAGGACTTTAATAAAAAAATAGGGACAATCGTCCCTTAATTTTTAACATGTTGTTTATTTATTTTTTTTAAACGCGGCAGCAAATGCATTACCCATCGCATTATTGACACTCGACGATGTGTGCGTTTTTTGGGTATTATTGACGCTCCCTTTATTAATAGATTGACGATTGTCAACTTTCGAAATAGCAGGATCATTTAACCGCATTGATAAAGCGATACGTTTGCGTGGAATATCAACTTCAATCACTTTCACTTTAACAATATCACCAGCTTTTACCACTGTTCTTGGATCGTCAACAAACTTATCTGAGAGTGCCGAAATATGCACTAAACCATCTTGGTGCACCCCAATATCCACAAAAGCACCAAAGTTGGTTACATTGGTTACCGAACCTTCCATAATCATGCCAACTTTTAGATCTTCCATCGTTTCGATATCATCAGCAAATTGAGCGGTTTTAAATTCAGGCCTTGGATCACGTCCAGGTTTATCGAGCTCTTTAATAATATCAGTTACAGTTGGAACGCCAAAATGGTCATCAACATAATCAACTGCGTTAAGCGATTTTAAGTAATTTGTATCACCTAAAATCTCTTTTAATGATTTATGATTTTTTTCTAAAATTCGCTCTACGACAGGATAAGCCTCTGGATGAACCGCTGATGCATCAAGTGGATTTTTACCATCCATAATCCGTAAAAAACCAGCACACTGCTCAAATGCTTTAGGACCTAAGCGTGATACTTTTAATAACTGCTTACGGTCGGTAAATTGTCCATTTTCATTACGCCAATCAATGATATTTTGGGCAATCACTTTATTAAGTCCAGCAATACGTGCAAGTAGCATCATTGAGGCGGTATTCAAATTAACACCAACGGCATTTACACCATCTTCAACAACTGCATCAAGTTTTTTAGCTAACTGAGTTTGGCTTACATCATGCTGATATTGACCCACACCAATTGATTTAGGATCGATTTTAACAAGCTCTGCCAATGGGTCTTGTAAACGCCTAGCAATAGATACCGCACCTCGAATCGATACATCAAGATCAGGAAACTCTTGCGCCGCAAGTTCGGATGCTGAATACACTGACGCTCCAGCTTCGCTAACAATCACTTTTTGCGCTTTGACCTCTGGGTATTTTTTTTGAACATCAAGATAAAAACGCTCAGTTTCGCGCGAAGCCGTACCATTGCCAATAGCAACTAATTCAACTTGGTACTTGATACAAAGCGCTGCCACCATCATAGCCGCTTTATCGGCTTGCCCAGTATGTGGATAAATTGTTTCAGTCGCAACTAATTTACCAGTTGCATCAACAACCGCTATTTTGACCCCAGTACGTAATCCTGGATCCATACCCATAGTCACTTTCATACCTGCCGGAGCTGCCATTAACATATCATGCAAGTTGGCAGCAAATACATTAATCGCTTCTTCTTCGGCGCGTTCTCGTAATGTTGTCATTAATTCGGTTTCCATGTGCATTAAAATTTTAATGCGCCATGTCCAATTAATAACGGCTTTACGCCATTTATCCGCAGGCTGATCATTAAAATGGACACCTAAATATTCAGTAATAATTTGTTCACAATAGCTTTCCTTTGGTGGCTCTTCAAATTGTGGATCGGCATTTAATGAGAGCTGTAAATAGCCTTCATTTCTCCCTCGGAACATAGCTAATGCACGATGAGATGGAACTTTAGAAATAAGTTCGCTTTGCGAAAAATAATCTCGGAATTTTGCCCCCTCGTCTTCTTTGCCACTCACCACTTGTGAAACTAAATGAGCGTTATTCCAAAGATAATGACGTACTTTTGCCAGTAATGTCGCATCTTCAGCAAATTTTTCCATTAAAATATAACGCGCACCATCTAATGCTGATTTTGTATCAGTGATACCTTTATCTATATTGAGATATTTTTCTGCTTCGATTTCTGGATTTAATAAAGGATTTTGCCACAAGTCATCAGCAAGCGGTTCAAGCCCAGCTTCAATCGCAATTTGACCTCGAGTACGGCGCTTAGGTTTATATGGCAAATAAAGATCTTCAAGTTCGGTTTTACTCAACGTTGATACAATACGTTCACTTAATTCTGGCGTTAATTTACCTTGATCTTCTATCGACTTTAAAATTGTTTGTTTACGATCTTCAAGCTCACGCAGATAATTCAATCGGCTATCTAAATTACGTAATTGGGTATCATCAAGCCCACCAGTAACTTCTTTTCGATATCGCGCAATAAATGGAACAGTGCTACCTTCGTCTAATAATTGAATCGCAGCTAAAACTTGTTCTGGTTTTACTATAAGTTCACCAGCTATAATATGACTAATTTGATTATTTACCATGGTATCTCTGAATATTTTGTCAATTAACGGAATTTATCTTCAACATGCAAAAAGCTAATTATATAACAAGAGAGGGCTATTTAGCACTCGATCGTGAGCTAAAATATTTATGGAAAGAAGAAAGGCCTAAAGTTACCCAGGCGGTATCAGATGCTGCAGCGCTTGGAGATCGCAGTGAAAATGCCGAATATATCTATGGTAAACGAAGACTCAGAGAAATCGATAGACGAGTTCGTTTTCTTGCCAAACGATTAGAATCATTGACTATTATCGATCCAGATCCAAGACAAGAGGGTAAAGTATTTTTTGGTGCATGGATAAAGTTAGAAGATAAAAATGGAAATCTACACGTTTATCGCATTGTGGGGGCTGATGAGTTTAATCCTAAAAAAAATTGGATATCCATCAACAGCCCTGTAGCAAGAGCATTAATAGGACATAAAGTTGATGATGAAATAACCGTTATCACCCCAAATGGAAAAACGTTTTATTATATTGTAGAGATCAGCTACACAAAGTTAGAGGTTTAACTATATAAATTATTAAGCATTAAGTATATAATCATACTAACATATTGATAATTAATTTAATTTATTATGATTTCCATTGATCAGATCTATATCTATCCAATCAAATCGATGCAAGGCATACCGCTAACAACGGCAAATACTGGCGATGGGGGCTTTGCACACGATCGTATTTTGATGCTTAGTGAACCCGATGGTTCATTCATTACTGCAAGGCAGTACCCTGAACTTTTGAAATTCAAAACATCTATAGTAAAAAATGAAGTATACGTTTCGCTATCTTCAACAAAAATGATAAAATTCAATCTTGATGAATTTTCATTAAGTAATGAGCCGACCGAAATTTGGGGAAATCATTTCACCTCGCAAATTGCTCCCATACGAGTAAATCAATTTTTCAGCAAAATTCTACACAAAGACGTGCAATTACGATGGGTTGGCCAACAATTAACTCGTCGAACAAAACGCTACCCAGAAGTACCGGTTAGTTTTGCTGATGGTTATCCTTATTTGTTATTAAACAAGGCTTCATTTAATTATTTACAACATCAATGCCCTGAACAACTCGATATTAGGCAATTTCGAGGTAATATTATTATTCAAGGAGCACTCCCTTTTGCTGAAGATGGTTGGAAGACAATCAAAATTGGCGAGGTGATTTTTGATATCGTTAAACCTTGTACTCGCTGTGTACTAACAACAATTGATGTCAATTCAGCAAAACCATTAGCCAATAATGAACCGCTTAATACATTACGATATTTTAGAGCTGATGAACAAGGTCAAATTGATTTCGGTATGAATATGATTGCCCGAAATCATGGCACCATTTCGATTCACGATAAAATAGAGATATTGGAAAGGCAAGTAGCCAAAAACTATATAAAAACCTTTCCACCAGAAATAAAAACTGAAACACAACTTTGCACAATTACTTTTGAAGATAAAACTATTAAAGGTAATAATAAGCAAACCATTTTAGAGCAGTTAGAACAACATAAAATAGCATTACCTTATTCCTGTCGTTCGGGTATTTGTGGGCGTTGCTCAGTTGTTTTAAAAAAGGGAGAAATAAGTGCATTAACTCAGTCAGCTATAAAACGTAATAATCGAATTTTAGCCTGTAGCTGCATTCCTAAAGGAGATATTACTATCGAATCACCTAAAAAAGGATGAAACTGATATGTCCATTATTCTACTTATTTTGATTTTTACTATTAAGAAATAGCTTCTAATTCACAATGTTCTACCAATCCCATCTGCTCAGATAAAGATTGCGACATAGGCTTTAATCTGTCATTCATGACTTTAATAGCTTCAGAAAAACTGAACGTCTTGTTCATAGCAACAAAAGAAGGCTGCGCAATAATACAAAGCGAAGCATTTTCACCCGCCTCGACAATCATCAAACAAACCTTTTGTCCACCTTCTTGCAAACTCACCTCGACAACATCGGCGACTTTTGGAACGTATAACATTGGCTGTTGAGAGAAGTACCAGCTTTTAGGCATTTGAGGTTTTAAAAAATTAGCCGCAACAATAGCATTAATGGATAATTCAATTTTTTGTGCATCATTCAAATTAAGCGACTGGCAACTATCATGAAATTGATAATAAGATGTTGCATCGCTAACAGAAAATGAAAATTCACCAAAAACATCAGGAATTAGCATTTTACTTGGATAACAAGAACGGAATAACATTTCAGATGAAACTTCAAGCATTAGGCTATCGTATTCGCTGTCAAAATACCAACGCCAACAATCAGTCGGCCGAAAAGCCATTTTCATTGATGTATCATCCTCGCTAATTGAACTAAATTTAGCCAAAAAGATAACATAACTTAGATAAAAAATAAATAAAAATTTAAAATAAAAATTATTTAATTATATAATTTTTAAAAATTTTAAATAACAAATAAAAGGATCCAAAAAATATAAGTTAGATCTAATTAAGATCCATTTCGATCCTTTTGGATCAATTTTTTATGGAAAACTCTACACATAAAAAAAAGGTGCTTTTCAGCACCCTTTCATTTAGTCATAAATTATGGTTTAGCTTGCAACATTAATACGCTTCATATCAGTCATATAACTACGTAGTTTACGACCTATTGCTTCTATTGGATGATTACGAATTTCTTCGTTTACATCGCGTAATTGAGCATTATCGACGCTACCTTCAGGAATTGCTTTACCAAGATCACCCGGTTGTAACATTGGCATAAATTTTTCTTTTAATAACGGTACAGCGGCATTAGCAAATAGATAGTTACCATATTCAGCTGTATCAGAAATTACCACATTCATTTCATATAGACGTTTACGCGCAATAGTATTAGCAATGAGTGGTAATTCATGTAACGATTCATAATAAGCTGATTCTGGTAAAATGCCTGACTCAAGCATAGTTTCGAATGCAAGTTCAACACCAGCTTTAACCATCGCAACCATAACGACACCTTGGTCAAAGTAAGCTTGTTCATCAATTTTTCCTTGATATTCAGCTGCTTTTTCAAATGCGGTTTCGCCGGTTTCTTTACGCCATTTAAGTAGGTTAACATCATCATTTGCCCAATCTTTCATCATGGTCGATGAAAATTCACCAGATATAATATCATCCATATGTTTGCGATAAAGATCAGTCATGATCACTTTCAATTCTTTTGCTAAAGCATTAGCTCTTAATTTAGCTGGATTTGATAATCGGTCCATCATTAAGGTAATTCCGCCTTGTTTTAACGCTTCAGTGATTGTTTCCCAACCAAATTGGAGTAATTTGCACGCATAAGCAGGATCAACACCATCAGCAACCAGTTTATCAAAACAAAGTAAAGATCCAGTTTGCAACATACCACAAAGAATTGTTTGTTCACCCATTAAATCTGATTTAACTTCAGCAACAAATGAAGATTGTAAAACACCTGCACGATGTCCACCTGTTGCTGCTGCCCATGCTTTAGCAATAGCTAAACCTTCACCTTTCGGATCGTTTTCTGGATGAACGGCGATCAGGGTCGGTACACCAAAGCCACGTTTATACTCTTCACGCACTTCAGTTCCTGGGCATTTAGGTGCTACCATAACAACGGTAATATCAGAACGGATCTTTTCGCCTACTTCAACAATATTAAAACCATGTGAATAGCCAAGTGCTGCGCCTTGTTTCATTAGTGGTTGGATTGCTTGCACAACAGCAGAATGTTGCTTATCTGGAGTTAAATTAATAACAAGATCAGCAGTTGGAATCAATTCTTCATAACTTCCTACTTTAAAACCATTTTCAGTTGCTTTTTTCCAAGATGCTCGTTTTTCAGCAATGGCTTCTTTACGTAAAGCATAAGATATATCTAAACCCGAGTCTCGCATATTAAGACCTTGATTAAGTCCTTGTGCACCACAACCTACTATGACAATCTTTTTACCTTTTAAAAAATCAGCTTCAGATGCAAATTCATCACGAGCCATAAAACGGCATTGACCTAGTTGTTCTAATTTTTCACGTAAATTTAGGGTATTAAAATAGTTTGACATTATTCTCTCCAAGCGTTGAGTTATTTATAATCGACATCAACCACTATATAGTAATTTTAATATTGCTAAAATTGATATATTTAAAATACAATATTGCATAAATCGCAATACTCTTGCTAAGTTAAGTACTTTCTTTTAATCTAAGCCACCCTCAATTCATCAATAAACCAATATGGATGCTCGATATCTGCAAGCAAATAAAGAAGCCAAACTTTCGTTATTGTTAACTTTTATTTATCTTCTAGGATGGATCGTTTGTGCTTACTGCGTTAGTGATAAAATAGGATTTTTAGGATTGCCATTATGGTTTGAACTGTCATGTATCATGGTACCTTTGGGTTTTATATTACTGTGTTGGGTAATTGTAAAATTTCAATTTAAAAATATGTTATTAGAACAAACTAAGTGATTAAACAATGCATTTTGATATTATTTTACCACTTGTCATCTATCTTATTTTTGTTTTCGCGTTATCAATTTATGCTTATGTAAAACGAAAAAAAGTTAATCAATTTACTGACTATTTTATTGGTAATCGCACAATGGGTGGCTTTCTACTTGCGATGACACTTGCTGCAACATATATTAGTGCAAGTTCATTTATTGGCGGTCCTGGAGCAGCATATAAATATGGTCTTGGTTGGGTACTTTTATCAATGATTCAGGTTCCAACCGTATTACTTTCACTTGGTATTTTAGGTAAAAAATTCGCCATTTTAGCGCGAAAATATAATGCAATAACACTAAGTGATATGCTTTATGCACACTATAAAAGTAGGACCATTGTTTGGTTTGCAAGTATTGCTCTTGTCGTTGCATTTATTGGTGCTATGACAGTACAATTTGTCGGCGGGGCTCGATTACTACAATCATCAGTAGGTATTCCTTATCATACTGGGCTATTAATATTTGGTATTGGTACTGTTGTTTATACCGCATTTGGCGGTTTTAGAGCCAGCATTTTGAATGATGCATTTCAAGGTTTAGTAATGATTATTGGCGCAATATTATTACTTGGTGCGATTATCTATGCAGGCGGTGGAATTACGACAATAGTTGATCGATTAATGGAAATTGATCCTGCACTTTTAACACCACAAGGGCCCAATAATTTCATGGACTTGCCGTTTATGGCATCATTTTGGATATTGGTTTGTTTTGGTGTGGTTGGTTTACCTCATACAGCAGTGCGTTGTATGGCCTATAAAGATAGCAAAGCCGTGCATCAAGGAATTATTATTGGTACTATTGTTGTTTCTGTGATTATGCTAACCATGCATTTATCTGGCGCTTTAGGCCGAGCTATTATTAGTGATTTAACAATTCCAGATCAAATAGTGCCGACATTGATCATAAATGTATTACCTCCTTTTGCAGCAGGTATCTTTTTGGCGGCACCTCTTGCTGCGATCATGTCCACTATTAATGCTCAGTTATTACAAGTATCATCAGTTCTTATTAAAGATCTATTTTTAAACATCAAACCTCATGTTAATTTTAGCGATAAATTTCTCACTCATATATCAATCACTATCACTTATATTTTTGGTGGATTGCTTATTTTAGCTGCATGGACTCCTCCTGACATGATTATTTGGTTAAATTTACTTGCTTTTGGAGGGCTTGAAGCTGTTTTTCTATGGCCGTTAGTGCTTGGGTTATATTGGAAAAACGCTAACGCTACAGGGGCGCTTTGCTCAATGTTAACTGGCGCTGTGAGTTATACATTATTAGCAAGTTATGATATTAAACTATTATCTCTCCACCCAATAATACCATCTTTAACTATTGGATTTATTGTTTTTATTATAGCCAATATGTTTGGCAATAAAAGGAAAAATTATGCCTTGGATTCAACTCAAAATTAATACAACTAGTGATATTGCCGAACAAATTAGCGAGCAATTAGAAGAATCAGGCGCAGTATCTGTCACATTTCAAGATACTTATGATACTCCTGTATTTGAACCATTACCCGGTGAAACTAAACTTTGGGGTAATACCGATGTTATTGGCCTATATGATGCTCAAACAGATATCAATGAATTAAAATCTATACTAAATCTTGCTCAATATTCTTATAAGATTGAACAACTAGAAGATAAAGACTGGGAACGTGAATGGATGGATAACTTTCATCCTATGCAATTTGGTAAGCGACTTTGGATTTGTCCAAGTTGGCGTGATGTACCCGATACAAACGCAGTTAATGTTATGTTAGATCCTGGTTTAGCTTTTGGTACGGGCACTCATCCCACAACGGCATTATGCTTAACTTGGTTGGATAGCTTAGATCTGAAAGATAAATTAGTAATTGATTACGGTTGTGGGTCTGGTATTTTAGCAATTGCAGCACTTAAATTAGGTGCAAAGCGAGTAATTGGTATCGATATCGATCCTCAAGCTATTCAAGCTAGCCGTGACAATGCGCAGCGTAATGATGTCAGCGAAAGGTTAGAACTTTATTTATCAAAAGATATCCCTGATAATTTACAAGCAGATATCCTCGTTGCCAATATTTTAGCCGGTCCGTTAAAAGAGCTTGAACCACATATAAGTAAATTAATAAAACCACAAGGTAAGCTAGGCTTATCGGGTATTTTAGCGACTCAATCACCGAGTGTTTGCATGGCTTATCAACCTCATTTTACATTAGATCC
Organism: Gilliamella sp. ESL0254; assembly: GCF_013344985.1. NCBI lineage: Bacteria > Pseudomonadati > Pseudomonadota > Gammaproteobacteria > Orbales > Orbaceae > Gilliamella > Gilliamella sp. ESL0254. Next base: position 268,672 of record NZ_JAAEDU010000001.1, on the reverse strand, counting down.
TGTTGTTGAACAGGAAGAGTGGTGCCGCATCACTGGTAAAAAAAATTAAAAAAATAACGTTACCCCCTTTTAAGTTAGAGAAAAAATGCGTAATATAGCCGGCCTTAATTTGCTTAGCATTGGTGAGATTAAATTAAAAAATAATTTAATTGCTGCACCAATGGCTGGAATCAGCGATAAACCATTTCGTAATTTGTGCTATCAGTTTGGTGCTGGTATGACAGTTTCAGAAATGTTTTTAGCAAATTCGGATGTTTGGCATACCGATAAATCAGCTCTGCGGATGATTGCAAGCGAGGATATTGGTGTTCGTGCAGTACAAATTGTTGGTTCTGATCCCGACGAAATGGCTAGAGCTGCAGAATTTAACGTTAAACATGGCGCCCAATTGATTGATATCAATATGGGGTGCCCAGCTAAAAAGGTCAATAAAAAATTGGCAGGATCTGCTTTAATGCAGTATCCAGAACTTATTAAAAAAATTTTGCAGAAAGTTGTCGGTGCAGTTGATGTTCCGGTAACATTAAAAACGCGGACTGGATGGAATAAAGATCATAGAAATTGCATAGAAATCGCACAAATTGCACAGGACTGTGGCATAAAGGCAATTACTATTCATGGAAGAACACGTGCTTGCTTATTCAATGGTGTGGCAGAATATGATTCTATTAAGGCAGTTAAAGAAAAAGTTACAATTCCTGTAATTGCCAATGGGGATATTTGTACACCTGAACAGGCAAAAGATGTTTTTCAATATACGCAAGCTGATGCTATAATGATCGGCCGAGCGGCACAGGGGCGACCTTGGATATTTGAAGAAATTGCATTCTATTTAGCACATGGACAGTTACAGAAAAATAAAAGTATTGATGAAGTAGAACAAGTTGTATTGTCACATCTTGATGAACTTTATCAATTTTATGGAGAATACAAAGGATTAAGGATTGCCAGAAAGCATGTAAATTGGTATACCAAGAATTATGCTGACAGCGATCAATTCAGGCGCTTATTTAGTGTACTTAGCAATACAAGTGAGCAAGTAAACACTCTAAAAGCATTTTTTAGTCAAATTAGAAACAACCCAAAGAGTTAAGAATACTATGTCAGAACAACGCGTTACAGCTGCAGCACTTAAATTTACAACTGTAAATTCTCAGGACCAAATAACACAAAAGCCATTACGAGATTCCGTAAAGCAAGCTTTAAAAAACTATTTATCTCAATTAAATGGTGAAGATCCTACAGATCTTTATGAATTAGTGTTAGCTGAAGTTGAACATCCATTCCTTGATATGGTTATGCAATATACACGTGGCAATCAAACTCGAGCAGCAAATATGCTTGGTATCAACCGCGGTACACTTCGCAAAAAATTAAAACAATACGGAATGAGTTAATCATCTATTATTTAACATATTCATAATATAAAAAGGCACCTTAATATAAGGTGCTTTTTTTCTATTTTAGAAAACAATTACAAAATTCATTCAATGATCTACTTTTATAATGTTTACTAAGCAGACAAACGTTTAATTAATGTAGGTGTTAAAGTTAATGTATGGAGTGAATCTGTAGGGTTATGAAATCGATTTAATAATGTTTCAACAGCCAATTGCCCTAATTCTTCTTTTGGTTGATGGATGGTAGTTAAAGGTGGCGTCATATATTGTGCAATTTCAATATCATCATAACCAATAATTGCAATATCTTTTCCTGCTTCAAGACCATTTTGATAAAGTGCTTGATAAGCACCAATAGCCATAGCATCATTAGAACAAAACACAGCCTGGGGGGGAATAGATAGTTCTAATAAATTTTGCATAGCAACAATTCCTGATGCAAATTGAAAGTCACCTTGCGCTTCATACTTTCTTAAAATTTCTAAATTAGCATCTTGCATAGCCTGGCGATATCCTTGTAGGCGAGATTGAGCTTGAGTATTATTTAAAGGACCAGTGATGCAAGCTATCTGTTTGTAGTTTTGCTTAATCAGATATTGTGTAGCAATCATGGCACCAAAAAAAGAGTTATCTTGAATAATATCACACATACCATCGAATGGTTTCCAATCCATCATCACTATAGGAAGCTTGGGATATCGAGCAAATATCTGCTTTGGAATTGAATAAGTTTCAGTGCACATAGCCAGTAAACCATCAACACGCTTTTGCAGTAAATGTTCAATATTATCAAGCATGCGCTGATGATCACCTTCGGTACTACATAAAATCAAATTATAACCAAGCTCATAACAGCTACGCTCAACACCTTGCACTACTTCTGAGAAAAAAGGATTATTGCTTGCTGTCACCAACATACCAATGGTATAAGTTTTATTGCTTTTTAAACTGCGAGCAATAGCTGAAGGGGTATAATTCAGCTGTTTGATGACCAACTCAACTTTTTCACGTATAGCAGGGCTAACATAACGATCATTATTGATAACATGAGAAACAGTTGAAGTTGATACATTCGCAGATTTTGCGACATCTTTTATTGTAACCAAGTTTTTATTGCTCTTTTATAAACCTTGTAATTTAATGAAATCTTCCACCTCATTACGCGTTGGCACTGATGTCTGTGCTCCCGCTTTAGTCACCGATAGTGCCGCAGCGGCATGAGCATATCTAACAGCTTGATTGAGTACTTTTCCCTCTAATAAGGCAGTTACTAACATACCATTAAAGGTATCACCGGCACCAATAGTATCAACAGCTCTAACACGAAATCCTGACACGATTTCACCCTTACCACAATAACTTACCCAAGCGCCTTTACTACCAAGTGTAATAATAACGGTGTTAATACCCTTATTATGTAAAAATGCTGATGCTTTTTGTGCATCTTGTTCTGTAACAATTTTTATACCTGTTAAATACTCAGCTTCTGTCTCATTTGGTGTAATGATATCAATGTGTTTAAGTAAATCATCTGATAAACTTTGTGCAGGTGCTGGATTTAAAATTACTTTGGTATTATTTTGTTTAGCTAATTTTGCTACATGCTCTATAGTTTGTAATGGTGTTTCAAGTTGCATTAATACCGCATTTGCTTTTATTATATCATCTTCAAATTGACCTACATATTCAGGTGTAACGGCTGAATTTGCTCCTTCATGGATAGCAATTTGATTCTCTCCTTGTTTATTGACTAGAATCAATGCAACACCGGTATTTTTGCTTTCAACTACAGCAACAGTATGGGTATCTATATGATCGCTTTCTAATTGTTGCTTAAATTTCTTACCCAAATCATCATCTCCCACTGCGGCAATAAATTGAACGTTAGCACCTAAACGCCCAGCAGCAACAGCTTGATTAGCACCTTTACCTCCATATGAAATTTTATAGTTTGAACCTTTTAATGTTTCGCCTGGTTTAGGAAATTCATTTACATTTAAGATATGATCAATATTTACGCTACCAATAACAATTAATTTATTTAAATTCATATAACTACTCCATAATCACATAGCAATAGGACGCTAGAATGCGTCCTAAAGGGGTTTATTTAGTGATAAGTTTTAATTCTACAGGGATTTTTGTATCAACTTTTTCACCTTTTATAACTTTATCTGCAATTTCAATACCTATTGAGCCTATTTTTTCTGGTTGTTGAGCTACCGTTGCTGCCATTTTTCCACGTTCAACAGATTTAATACCATCCTCAGTACCATCAAAGCCAACCACTAAAATATCATTTCGTCCAGCAGTTTGAATTGCACGTACAGCCCCTAATGCCATTTCATCATTCTCTGCAAATACCGCTTGCACTAAAGGATAAGCAGTTAATAAATTTTGCATAACATTCATACCTTTGGCACGATCAAAATCAGCTGGTTGTGCTGTTAAAATAGTAAATTGGTTATCTTTCATTGAGTTGGTAAAGCCCTCACCACGTTCACGAGAAGCGGAAGTACCAACTATACCTTGTAATTGAATCACTTTTGCACTAGCACCTAATTTTTGAAAAATAAAATCACCAGCCATTTTACCTCCTGCAACATTATCCGATGCAATATGGCTAATAACCTCTCCCTTAACGGAAGCACGATCAAGTGTTATAACAGGAATGCCCGCTTTATTTGCAGCAAGTACTGCATTACCAACAGCCTCTGAATCAGTAGGATTAATAAGAATTACTTTAGTCCCTTTGACAATAGTATCTTCAACATTTGCAAGTTCCTTAGCGGGATTATTTTGTGAATCTAATATCACTAATTCATAACCAAGCTCCTTAGCTTTATTTACTGCACCTTCTTTTAAATTAACAAAAAAAGGATTATTAAGGGTTGAAACAACTAAAGCTATGTTTTCTTTTGCTAACGCTTGAGAGGCAAAAGAAAAATTTAATGTAATGGCAACAATGGCTGTAAAAATTTTTCTGAATTTCATAACTTTCTCCTAGAATAAGACACCTCTTATAAGGCAACTATTTATTGGTCTTTTTATCGACTAAAACTGCTAATAAGATAACAACACCTTTTACAATCATTTGGTAATAAGCATCCACACCCAACATATTTAATCCATTATTTAAAAAGCCTAAAATTAAAGCACCTACCAATGTTCCTATAATCTTTCCTCGTCCCCCAGACATACTAGTACCACCAAGAACAACAGCAGCTATTGCATCCATTTCATAACCTGTACCCGCTGTAGGTTGTGCTGAAGATAATCGTGCCACTTCAATAGTACTCGCAAGAGCACAAAGTAAGCCACTAATGGCATAAACAATAATTTTTACCCGATCAACATTAATTCCTGAAAGACGAGTTGCAGCCTCATTTCCACCAAGTGCATAGATATAGCGACCCAAGCGAGTATATTTTAATAAGTACCATGCAAAGATAAAAACAAGAGTCATAATTAATATTGGCACAGGAATGCCTAGCACTCGACCAAATGCAACCCATTCAAATAATTCAGAATTATCATTACTACCGGTAGAAATAGGACTACCTTTAGTGTAAACCTGTGTTACACCCCGTAGAATAAGCATCATAACTAAGGTGGCAATAAAAGCTTGAAGTTTCCCTTTAGCTATAATAAGCCCCGAAAAAGCACCCAATAACCAACCTAAAGTTAAAGAGACAAAAATAGCAACAAAAGGGGAAATATCTGCACCAATCATAGAAGCAGTAATTGCACCTGTTAAAGCAAATATTGATCCTACACTTAGATCAATTCCAGAAGTTAAAATGACTAGAGTCATCCCAACAGCAATAACCGCATTAATTGAAGTTTGCTGTAATATATTGAAAAAATTATTTAACGTAAAAAAGTTATCACTTAAACAAGAAACAATAGCAATTAAAACCAGTAAAGTGATTAAGGACTTTTGTTCAATTAATATGTTCTTAAATGTTTTATTTTGCAACATCAGCGCTCTCCTGTGTTTTTCCAACGGCTGCTGCCATAATTTTTTCTTGTGTTGCCTCACAACTTAAAAAGTGTCCTGTCACTCTTCCCTCGTGGATAACTAAAATACGATCACTCATACCCAGTATTTCTGGCATATCTGATGAAACTAAAATGACACTTAAACCTTGCTCTTTAAATTGATTAATAAGTTGATAAATCTCTTTTTTAGCTCCAACGTCTACCCCTCGTGTCGGTTCATCTAGAATTAATATGCTTGGGCGAGTCATTAAACCTTTGGCAATAGCAACTTTTTGTTGATTACCACCAGATAAGAATCCAATTGTTTGATTAATTGACGGTGTTTTAATATTAAATAATCCTACAAAGTCTTTAACTACTTCTTGTTCTTCAGTTAAACGTAATTTCTTAAATTTGCTGGCAAAATAATTTAGAGCATTAAGTGACATATTATCTTTCACTGACATGCCTAAAATTAGTCCATCTTTTTTACGATCTTCAGAAATATAAACAATACCATTTGTTAAACCGTCACGCGGTGAACTGATTTTAACTGATTTATTATTTACAATGATTTCACCTGACTTAGCAGGGTTAGCACCATAAATCATTTTCATTAATTCCGTTCGCCCTGCCCCCATTAAACCTGAAATACCAAGTATTTCACCTTCATGAAGACTAAAACTAATATCATTCACCCCTACACCATTTAAATTTTTAACTTCTAATGCAATGTTACCTCGAGGTACATTAATTCTTGGATATTGTTCTTGAAGCTTTCGACCAACCATCATTTCAATTAACGTATCTTCATTTAATTGATCAATCTTTTTTTCGCCAACAAATTGCCCATCACGTAATACAGTTACTTCATCACAAATTTCGAAAATTTCTTTTAATCGATGCGATATATAAACCACACCACAATTTTGTTTTTTAAGTTTTTTTATTACTTCAAAAAGAGAAACTGTTTCAGTATCTGTAAGCGCATCAGTAGGTTCATCCATAATAATTACTTTAGAATTAAAACTAAGAACTTTAGCTATTTCAACCATTTGCTGCTCACCAATAGATAAGTCACTAACTAAACGACGACTGTCATAATTTAGATGAAGTTCGGCGAGTAACTTATCGGCTTGAGCGTATGTTTTTCTCCAATCTATACAACCGAATTTATTGGTAAATTCACGCCCTAAAAATATATTTTCAGCAATACTGAGTTGTGGAATTAAATTTAATTCCTGATGAACTATACCTATCCCAGCTTCTTGTGAAGATTTAGGTCCATGAAAGTTCACTTTATTACCTAAATAAATAATATCTCCCTCATCTTTTTGGTAAATCCCAGTTAAAACTTTCATCAAAGTTGATTTACCTGCACCATTTTCACCAATCAAAGCCATAACTTGGCCTGCGCGTACAGTTAAATTAACTCCGGCAAGTGCTTTTACACCTGGAAAGGATTTGTGAATATTTATAAGCTGTAAAAGATTATCGTTCATAAATCACTCATTATTTAGCTTTATAACTGAGGTTTAAAAAATAACACCAGACTGTAAAATTACATTAGCAAATGGTGAACATTCACCAGTTCTAATAACAGCTTTACAGTGACGAGTTTGAAGTTTTAGTTTTTCATGACTGACATAAATAGTTTCTATACTGCTATTTTGGACCTGTTCAAGTTTCTTAATTTGTTCTAGTATTAGCTTATGCATTTCACAATTTCGTTTAATAATTTCTTCAGCTAATATCACTTTTTCAATCTGCATATCTTTTGACACTGTTTGGAAAACTTGAATAAATGATGGTACACCGTAAGTCACTGCTAAATCGATTCGTGGAGTATCGCTTGCAATGGGTAGGCCAGCGTCACCTATCGCAATTTGATCTGTATGCCCCATTTTGGATAGGACCTGAATAATTTCAGAATTAAACAATTGACCTTTATACATAACATAATCCTTGGATAGTTGAATAATAACCAATATCGAAACGTTTCGATACTTATCATCTACCGGATAGGTCATGGTTGCAATATATAAAAATTAAACTTGTGATCTTGATCAATGTGAAATGATTCAGCTAAGCATACACTTTTGAAAATTTATAATATGTAGAGAAATCCGAGTTGTTTTCATCTCATAGTTAAAATAACCTTATAAAAACTCATAAGACGTTTTATCTGTTGAATGCTAACTATTTGGCTGATTATATTAATTTTTTTATTTATATTTAATACAGTAGCTTATCTAATTACTGTAAACAACGCGAGTAACTCCTAAATATAATTAAAAATAGACTCATTGTTATTAAATAATAATTTTACAGAACGTAAAAACTTATCAGTATATTGATGATGAATTTTAGGTAAATATTTGCTAAAATATGGTGATTTTTAAATTATTATCTGGAGAATTTTATGGCAGGTCATAGTAAATGGGCCAATACCAAACACCGCAAAGCAGCACAAGATGCAAAACGCGGAAAAATCTTTACCAAAATTATTCGTGAGTTGGTAACTGCAGCAAAACTTGGTGGTGGCGATCCAGCGTCAAATCCACGACTACGTGCTGCAATGGATAAAGCATTATCGAATAATATGACTCGTGATACCATGAATCGAGCCGTTGCACGTGGCGTTGGCGGTGAAGATGATAGCAATATGGAAACAATTATTTATGAAGGCTATGGTCCCGCAGGTACAGCTGTCATGGTTGAATGTTTAAGTGATAACCGAAACCGTACTGTATCAGAAGTGAGACACGCCTTTACTAAATCAGGTGGTAACTTAGGTACTGATGGTTCAGTTTCATATTTATTCACTAAAAAAGGGGTGATTTCATACCCTGTTGGCACAGATGAAGATAATGTCATGGATGCAGCACTTGAAGCAGGTGCCGATGATGTTGTGACTTATGATGATGGTGCTATTGATGTATTTACTACGCCTGAAACTTTTGGTGAAGTTAAAGATGCACTTGATGCAGCAGGTTTAGTTGCCGAAGCGGCTGAAGTATCTATGATTCCATCAACAAAAGTGGATCTTGATATTGAATCTGCACCAAAGCTATTACGTTTAATTGATATGCTTGAAGATTGTGATGATGTTCAAGAAGTTTATCATAATGGTGAAGTTTCAGACGAGGTGGCAGCAACACTCTAATGGCCATTATTCTTGGCATCGATCCTGGCTCTCGTTTGACTGGTTACGGCGTAATCCAACAAACGGGACGTCAACTCACTTACCTTGGCAGTGGCTGTATTCGAACTGCTATTGATGATTTACCGACCCGATTAAAACGTGTATATGCTGGTGTCAGTGAAATTATTTTACAATTTCAACCTGATATGTTTGCAATCGAGCAAGTTTTTATGGCACGTAATGCCGACTCTGCATTAAAGTTAGGTCAGGCAAGAGGCGCAGCCATCGTCGCAGCAGTAAATAATAATCTACCTGTGTTTGAATATGCCGCTCGCTTAGTTAAGCAATCTGTCGTGGGAACTGGCGCTGCCGATAAAACTCAAGTGCAACATATGGTCAAATTACTATTAAAATTACCAGCTAGCCCTCAAGCTGATGCTGCTGACGCATTAGCTATAGCAATTACCCACGCTCACACTAGCCAACAACTAATAAAGTCTCGTAAGTAAAAACTTAATATTAATTTTTAACAAATATCTATAAATAAAAATGCGCCATTAAATTGGCGCATTTTGTTTCTTAATATCTTAATTTTCAGCACAAGCCATACAATCTAACTCATGCATATAAAACCAACTATTCAGACTTCACTTTCGAACGGTTAGTTAATAATACGACTTTATTTCTATGTTTAGTAAATAGTTTTGTTACAAACAAAAAGAACAGTGGAACATAAAATATGGTTAAAAATGTTGCGGCTAACATGCCACCAATTACACCTGTACCTACTGCATTTTGACCAGCAGACCCAGCACCACTACTAGAGGCTAACGGATATACACCAAGAATAAAGGCAAATGATGTCATTAATATTGGACGTAGACGCAAGCGACAAGCTTCAAGCGTTGCATCAATTAATGATTTTCCTTCTTTTTCGATAGCATCTTTAGCAAATTCAACAATTAAGATAGCATTTTTTGCAGATAGACCCATTGTCGTTAATAGCCCTACGATAAAGTAAATATCATTATCAAGACCTCTAAACATAGTTGCATAAACTGTGCCTAAAATACCAAGTGGAATAATAAATAAAATCGAAATAGGAACTGTCCAACTTTCGTATAATGCCGCTAATGATAAAAACACAACGATAATTGAAATAAAGTAAAGCGTTGTAGTTTGTGAGCCTGTTTGGCGTTCTTGATAAGAAATAGAAGTCCAATCAAAGGTAAAACCCTTAGGCAAATTTTTTGATAGATCTTCCATTACAGCCATTGCTTGTCCAGAACTCATTCCAGGAGCTGGCGAACCACTTATTTCCATTGCTGATACACCGTCATAACGAACGAGTGATGGTGAACCATAAGTTTTTGTCGTTGTAGCAAATGCATCATATGGTACCATTTCACCGTTTCTATTTTTAACATGCCAATAACCAAAATCGTCAGGTAACATACGATATGGAGCATCAGATTGTAGGTACACTTTTTTAACTCGATTATTGTAAACAAAGTCATCAATATAAGCAGAACCTAACGCTGTCGACAATACCGTATTGACTGAATTGACCGAAACACCCAATGCTTGTGCAGCTTCAAAATCAACATTAATTTTGTACTGTGGAATGTCAAGCATACTCCCTGGTCTCACTTGTTGTAGTTCTGGATGAGCAGAAGCTTGCCCCAACATTTGGAAAAATGCACCGACCAACGCATCATGCCCATAACCAGCAGTATCTTTCAGTACATATGAAAAGCCATTGGCCATACCTAATGCAGGTACGGCAGGTAAATTGGCAACAATTACCCGTCCTTCAGTTGTACTAGAAGTAAGTTCTCTACCACTTTTAACCAAAGCATCAATTTTTTGATCAGTTCGTTTACGTTGTTCCCAATTTTTTAATCGAACAAAACCCATCCCCATATTTTGCCCACGTCCCACCGGGCTAAAACCTGCAACAGTAAAAATTTCATCAACAGAATCTGCCTTTTTTTGGGTATAAAAATCAGATGCCTTATTTAATACTGACATCGTTTGTTCTAATGTCGAACCTGGAGGTAATTCAACTATAACAAAAAGAACCCCCTGATCTTCGTCTGGTAAAAAACCTGTAGGTAAACGGTTAAATCCAAATAATAATCCAACAAATATCAAAGCATAGCAACCAAAAGCAATTATTGGATTACGAATAACCTTAATAACTCCTTTTTCATAAGAGCGTAAACTTTTGTCATAAAAATTATTAAACCATTTAAAGAAAAACTGAGTTCCTTTTGAGCACCAAGTAAACGGTGGTACTGATTCTAATTTTTCTCCCAATGAAGTTTTTCTAATTTTACTTTTAGATGGTGCTTTCAAAATCTGCACACAAAGTGCTGGTGTCAATATAATAGCCATCAATACTGATAATCCCATCGCTGTTACGATGGTAATCGAGAACTGACGATATATTCCACCTGCTGCCCCACCATAAAATGCCATCGGCACAAATACAGCAGATAATACAACCGCAATACCTATTAATGCTGAAGTGATTTGCTCCATCGACTTAACAGTTGCATCATAAGGTGATAACCCTTCATCATGCATAATCCGCTCAACGTTTTCGATAACAACAATGGCATCATCCACCAACAATCCAATAGCGAGTACCATCGCAAACATAGATAAGGTATTAATAGTAAATCCACAAATATAAAGAATCGCAAATGTACCTAACAATACTACAGGTACAGTAATAGTCGGAATAAGTGTAGAACGTAGGTTTTGTAAAAACACATACATTACAATAACAACCAAAACAATTGCTTCAATTAACGTGTGAATTACATTACTAATTGATAATTTAACAAATGGAGTTGTATCATATGGAAAAGCATATTTGATATCTTCAGGGAAGATTTTAGATAACTCTTCTAATTTTTTATCAACCTTATCAGATGTATCTAATTGGTTAGCACCTGTTGCCAAATATATCCCAAGACCAGCTGATGCATTACCGTTATAACGAGAAATAAAGTTGTAATCAGATGCACCAATTTCAACTGTAGCTATATCTTTTAATAAGATATTAGAACCATTAGTATTAACTCGAACAAGAATATTTTGGAATTGTTCAGGCGTTTTTAAACGCGATTGCGCGGTAATTGTTGCATTAAGTTCTTGCCCTTCGGTTGATGGTAAGGCGCCTAATTGTCCTGCCGTTACTTGCGCATTTTGCGCTTGGATAGCAGTTATAATTTCCTCAATGGATAAATTGTAATAAGTCAATTTATTTGGATCAAGCCAGATACGCATTGCATATTCAGAACCAAATAACTGTGTATCACCAACACCTTGCACTCTTCTAATTTGATCTTGCACAGTAGAATAAACAAAGTCAGCAATATCTGACTGTGTTTTTTCTGGGTTCGTTGAGTAAAAACCAACAACTTTTAAAAAGTTAGTATTGTTTTTAGCTACTGATACTCCATTTTTTTGCACACTTTCAGGCAGACGGGATTTAATACTTTCAACTTTATTTAACACTTGCACCTGAGCAAAATCGGGATTAGTCCCAGGCGCAAAGGTTAACGTTGTTTGAACAACACCTTGTGCACTACTGGTTGATTTCATATAAATGAGATTATCTAACCCAGTTAAATTCTGCTCAATCAACTGAGTAACAGTGTTTTCGATAGTCTGCGCATCAGCACCAGGATAGGTTGCACTCACTGTCACGGCTGGTGGTGCAATATCAGGATACTGTTCAACGGCTAACAGCTTTATACATAAAGCACCGCCTAGCATCATCATGATAGCAATCACCCATGCAAAAACAGGTCTATCAATAAAAAACTTAGCCATAATTCAATCTACCCCTGTTTTATTTCATGCTTTTTTGGATGATACTATCTAACTGTCCTTGAGTAAGCGTTGTCGGATCGCCAACCATTTCACCTTTCATGGTTTTCCCCATTTCAACACCCGTCAAATTAAGTAAGCCTGTCACGATGACTTGTTCACCAACATCAATACCTTTTGTCACAACCCAATAACCACCGATACCAGTATAAACTTGAATATCTTGTCGATATTCAATTGTATTGTCGGATTTCAAAATTTTTGCAGTGTACTGACCTTGTTTATTACTGGTAATACCTTGTTGTGGAACAAGTATAGCATTTTTAATATAACCTAATGTCACTTGCGGTTTAACAAACATACCTGGTAAAATTTTGTTTTCATTGTTGGCAAATTGAGAGCGTAATGTCACTGTACCTGTAGTTTCGTTTACAGTCATATCTGAAAATTTAATATTACCTGATAGAGCATATTTTGAACCATCGTTAAAAAATAATTCTACATTATTTCCTTTTGCTGGCTCATAAATAACATTTTCATCTTGAAGATACTTATTATAACGAGTAGCCGCTTCTGTCATATCGACATAAATCGGATCTAGCTGTTGAACTAATGCAAGCGGTGTTGACTGACCAGCTGCGACTAATGCACCTTCAGTTACGCTTGATTTACCTATATATCCATCAATTGGTGAATACACTTTCGTATACTCTAAATTAACTTTAGCTGTATGCTCAGCAGCTTGTGCAACTAATACAGCGGCTTCTGCCTGTTTAGCATCGGCTGCTGCTTTATCGTAATCTTGTTGACTGATTGATTTGGTATTTAGTAACCCAGCATAACGTTTTAGTGTAAGCTGTGCAATATTCGCATTTGCTTTGGCACTAGCAACACTAGCAACAGCACTATCATAATTAGCTTGATAAATAGCTGGATCGATTTGATAAAGTGACTGTCCTGCCTTAACATTTGAACTTTCGTCAAACTCACGCTTTAAAACAATACCGCCGACTTGAGGTCTAATTTCAGCAATTTGAGATGCAACAACCCTACCCGGCAAACTAATTTTTAGAGTATAGTTTAACGGTTCAACCTTAAACACAGTTACTTTCGGTAATTGATTATTACCGTTTTGTGATTTACCATTATCACAACTTGTTAATAAAAGCAGACCGACGCACGCCACTGGCAAGGCTAATAATAGCTTGTTAAATCTCATATAAAAATGACCTCAGTAAACTTAATAATTATTTTATTTTTTAATAATAATTCTTATTCAAAAGTGATCGGTAATTTTACAAAAAATATGTATAGATTGTAAGTAGCTTTATCTCTTAATAGCACAGAGTTCTAAAAAATAACTAAGTGAGTCATCATATTAAAAAAATATATTGATAATTATGATTATTGCTATAAATAAAGTAATATAGACTAACTAATTTTTTGTGCTATAAAGTATCTTAAAGAAAATGTTATACTACGAATATAAGATACGGTTGCTTTAATGAAAATTGCTAAGATTAAAGTAAAAATTTACATTGCAGTGCTCCGTAATCATTTTTTTTTAAAATATGATTAAATAATTTGAGTCTATATTTAATTTAATACAGAGATGGTTATTATGGATAATTTACGTATTGTTCTAATTGTTGTTGCATCCTTGGTCATTATTGCATTGCTTATCCACGGATTTTGGATCAATAGAAAAGAACGTTCTTCGCTTTTTAGTTCAAATAAAAAAGGAGAATTTGGACAAAAAACTCAAAAACATCAAAACTTATCTATGACTGAAATTGAAGATGATGATGTCATTTTACTCAAACCTAAAACAACAAAAAATAATGAGACTGTTGAAAGTAATGTAGTTATAGATGAAGCGATAGAAAAACAAGATAATAAACCTGAACAAAAAGATTTATTTGTTGATAACGACGATCAACAAGAGTCTCATGCAGACAAAGTGCAAGAACCTGTTATTAACATTAATCGTGATCTTTTTGAAGACGAAAAGGAACTTGAGCCAGCGCAAATTACAAAAGAAAAACAAGTTAATACTAATGACAATAAACAAAAAACATTAAACATTAACGAAGAACAATCCAAAACCGAAATTATCGTGTTAAATGTCACTGGTCTTAACGGAAAATTACTACAAGGTGATGTATTACTCGCTAGTATTATGCAATCAGGTTTTCAGTTTGGCGATATGCGAATTTTCCACCGCCATGTAGATCCTGCTGGTAATGGTCCAATATTATTTAGTTTAGCCAATATGGTCACACCAGGCTATTTGGATCCTGAAACAATGCATGAGTTTACCACCCCTGGAGTATCTATTTTCATGGTTGCACCGACAGAAGGCAACAACCAACAAAACTTTAAATTAATGTTACAGACAGCGCAACGCATAGCAGATGATGTAAACGGTGTGGTATTAGATGATGAACATCACATGCTAACGCCACAAAAGATTGACAGCTATAAAGATCGAATAAAAAAGGCCTGTAACGAAATTTAGCCACAATATTTTCAGCAAATCTTTAACAAAACGTCACCAATCTAGGTTGGTGACTACAAATAAATATTAAACGTATTTATTTAAATGACTTAATTTGGCTATGCATTATTCACAGTTAAATTAATGCAATTGTAATGATTTCCCCAAACCCTACGTTTTAATTTAAGAGCCTATTATTATGTCACTATCTAATAAAGCCGAAAACTCAACAAATTTATCTGAATCGATTAAAGATATAGCAAAACAATTGATTTCACTACGGAACCTAATTAGGCATCATGAATACTGCTATTATGTACTCGATACGCCAGAAATTCCCGATGCTGAATATGATAAATTAATAAAACAACTTCAAACATTAGAGCAACAATACCCAGATCTTATTACACCCGACTCCCCCACCCAGCGAGTTGGTGGAGTCCCATTAGCACAATTTGCATCAATCAAACATAAAATACCTATGTTATCACTTGATAATGTTTTTGATGAAGCTAGTTTTATTGCATTTAACAAACGAATTAAAGATCGTCTTCATTTAAGTGATACTGAGAAAGTTGAATATTGTTGTGAGCTCAAACTTGATGGACTTGCTGTTAGCCTACTTTACGAAAATGGACACTTTATACAGGCTGCAACCCGAGGTGATGGAACAACAGGAGAAGATATAACAGCAAATGTAAGAACCATCAAAACAATTCCGCTCACTCTAAGGGGAGACAACATTCCAACTCGGCTAGAAGTCCGCGGTGAAGTATTTATAACGCATAAAGGCTTCGAAAAACTTAATGCCGACGCCCAAAAGCATAACGAAAAAATCTTTGCCAACCCACGTAATGCAGCGGCTGGATCATTAAGACAGTTAGATCCAAAAATTACAGCTAAACGACCATTAACATTCTTTTGCTATGGGGTTGGTATTGTCGAAGGCGCTACATTGGCTAATACCCATTACGACCGTTTAATGCAATTCAAAGCTTGGGGCTTACCTGTTAGCGATAAAGTGCAAAAACAGCTAGGTGCACAAGCTGCTTTAGCCTACTTTAATAAAATTGGCGAACAACGCATGTCGCTAGGTTTTGATATTGATGGCGTGGTCATCAAAGTTAATAGCATTGAACAACAAAACGAACTTGGTTTTGTTGCTCGGGCACCAAGATGGGCTACTGCATTTAAGTTCCCTGCTCAAGAACAAATTACACAATTAAACAAAGTAGACTTTCAAGTCGGACGAACAGGTGCAATTACACCAGTTGCAAGACTTGAACCAGTTTCAGTCGCTGGTGTTATTGTGAGTAACGCAACACTACATAATATTGATGAAATCGCTCGTTTAGGTGTTCGCGAAGGCGACTATGTAACAATACGCCGAGCTGGTGATGTAATTCCTAAAATTGTAGCCGTTATATTAGATAAGAGACCTAAAGACACAAAAGAGATCATATTCCCAACTTACTGCCCTATTTGTGGATCACTAATAGTTAGAGACGAAGGCCAAGCTATATCACGTTGTGCCGGAGGTCTAATTTGCCCAGCGCAACGTAAAGAAGCTTTAAAACATTTTGTGTCACGAAAAGCAATGAATGTAGAAGGAATGGGTGACAAGGTCATTGAGCAACTCGTTGATAAAGACTATGTCAAAACGCCTGCTGATTTGTATAAACTAAATCTACCAATGCTATGTAGTTTAGATAAAATCGGTGAAAAATCTGCCAATAATTTATTAAATGCATTAGAGCAATCTAAAAATACCACATTAAGCCGATTTATATTTGCACTCGGTATACCAAATGTAGGCGAAGTGACTGCCGAAAACCTAGTTAACCAACTTGGCAATTTATCAGCAATTGAAAACACATCACTTGAACAGCTACAAATGGTAAACGATATTGGCGTTGTCATTGCAGAAAGCATTATAGACTTTTTTCAAGAACCGCATAATCGCAATGTCATTGAACAATTAACCAGTAATGAAATTGGTATTCACTGGCAAGATGTTAATCCGCAAATGCAACCACTTAATACTGACTCGCCGTTTTTTGGTAAAACTATAGTATTAACTGGAACATTATCAGTTTTAACTCGAGACGAAGCCAAAAAGAAATTAAAACAATTTGGCGCCAAAGTAACGGGCAGTGTATCGAAAAATACCGATCTAGTCATTGCTGGAGAGGCCGCCGGTTCGAAACTAAATAAAGCCCAAGAACTGGGCATCAAAGTTATTGATGAACAAGAAATGCTAAATTTACTTGCTCAGTAAAAATAAACCCCACTGGTACTCGTTAATCGATTGATTAAAAAAAGTATCAAAAAACAAGGAGGAAGTTATGCCTTTACTAGATAGTTTTAAAGTTGATCACACCAAGATGAAAGCCCCTTTTGTACGAATTGCAAAAACAATGGCAACCCCAAAAGGTGATAATATTACTGTATTTGATCTACGATTTACTATTCCAAACAAAGATAATCTACCTGAAAAAGGGATTCATACATTAGAACATTTATTTGCAGGCTTTATGCGCGACCATCTTAACAGTGATAAAGTTGAAATAATAGATATTTCACCGATGGGATGTCGTACAGGCTTTTATATGAGCTTAATTGGCAAGCCAGACGAAACATTAATAGTTGATGCATGGTTAAAATCAATGCATGATGTATTAAATGTTAAATCGCAAAATCAGATCCCAGAATTAAATGAATATCAATGTGGCACTTATAAAATGCATTCATTAGATGAAGCCAAAACCATCGCCGAAAAAATTATAAAATGTGGTATTTGCATATGCCATAACGATGAAATCGCGTTAACGGATGAACAGCTTGCTAAACTTAATCACTAGGAGATATCTATGCCAAACGTTGTCATCGATTTTTTAGAAGGTCGCACTATAGAACAAAAAAGAGAAATGGCAAAACGTGTAACAAATGCCATTGTCGAAACGCTTAACTGCAAACCCGAAGCAGTTCAAATCATCATGCATGAAATATCAAAAGATCAGATTGCTAATGGTGGCGTGCTACGATGTGATAAGGACTGATTTTAACATGACCCAATTAATGGCAAAATAAGTTAAAAACATTTTTTAGATATTAAGACGCTTAAAAATCTCAAAATATAAAATATATTTTGAGATTTTAGGTTATTATTTACTTAAATTATCAATGATTGCAATGACTGTGATGCAAATGAAGTAAATGCCCCATTTTATTGGCTTTGGTTTCTAAGTAGTGTTCATTATCTGGATTTTCGCCAACTTCCAATGGTTCTCGTTGCGTAATTTTAATGCCAGACTGCTCAAGCACTCTTATTTTTTCTGGGTTATTGGTTAATAAACGAATTTGTGATACTCCTAGTAAAGTCAGTATGTCTGCACATAAAGTAAAATCGCGCTCATCCGCCGCAAAACCTAATTGTTCATTAGCTTCAACCGTATCTAAACCTTGATCTTGCAATGCATAAGCTCTAATTTTATTCAATAAACCAATATTACGCCCTTCTTGACGATGATAAATTAAAATTCCCTTACCTTCTTTTGCTATTTGTTTTAAGGCCGCTTCTAACTGAAAGCCACAATCACAGCGTAAACTAAAAAGCGCATCACCGGTTAAACATTCAGAATGAATTCTTGTAAGAATGGGTATATCGCCAGAAATATCGCCAAAAATCAATGCTACATGATCCTTTTTTGTTGCAATTTCTTCAAATCCTACAATAGTGAAACATCCCCATGGGGTTGGTAGTTTCGCTTGTGCAACACGTTTTAATTGCATTATTGTCTCCGTTTTAAATAAAACATAGCTAAGATTTTATAAAAATAAATCTATCTTATATGCTAAAATATTAAGCAATTTGTACTTAATTGAGTTTATAAATGGGGTTAGTAATAAAAAAAACAATAGCCATATTGGCTATTTTCTTAGTTGTGCCTTTAGTTATTATAGCTATAAATTGGCATTGGCAACCAGCATCATTAAATGATACATCTAAATATTTATTCGTAGTAACTGAAACAGCAAGTTTTCCTTGGGCAATAATTACATCAACAATTTTATTCTTAGTATTTTGTCTATTATTACCCAGTAAAACGAAAAAAAGAATTATATTATTATGGTTACTTCTTGTTAGCGCAATATTAAGTGGGCAGACAATTAAAAGTTTTTTAAAATCGCAGACTGCCGAATCAAGACCTTATGTACTTTGGATGGCAAAAGAATTTAATATTAGTAACCAACAATTTTATTCGAAATCAGAATCAGAAAGAAAGGAACTTATTGAGCAGTTATTTAAAAATTCATCCACAATTCCAAGTTGGTTATCTAACCACTGGCAAAATGAAACTGGATTTGCTTTTCCTTCTGGACATACTTTATTTGCTGTGACTTGGGCATTTTTGGCTTTAACATTACTTAAATTTAAACAGCATTATGTGATAGTATCAATTACCATTATTTGGTCGATATTAATTGAAATTAGCCGGCTATACCTAGGAATGCACAGCCCGATTGATCTAATAACAAGCATATTAATTGCTTGGATAATTTCATTAATCAGCTATTTTTATGCTAGAAAATGGCATATAGTAGACAAATAATTTTTGAATATCATTGATAACTGCTTAACTAAAAAGAAAGGTCAACATTATGAAATTTGTTATATCAATTTTATTGATAATTATCATCTTTGCTATCTCGATAGCAATAGGTTCAGCTAATGATCAAATAGTAACTTTTAATTATTTAATAGCTAAAACTGAAATCCGCTTATCGGTATTGTTAGCCATTTTATTTGGTTCCGGTTTTATTGTTGGTTGGGTATTAACAGGCGTATTCTTTTTAAAATCTAAATTCCAACATTCATCAACAAAACGTAAACTAAATAAATTACAAAAAAAATATGATGAAGGCGTAACTAATCATCAACAAACAAACTTAACTAAAACCAATTAAGAATTAGATTACTATGTTTGAACTGTTATTTCTGCTACTTCCCATTGCCGCCGCATACGGCTGGTATATGGGCGACAGAAATGCAAAACAAAAACATCTAAACGAATCTAACCGACTATCTCGTGAATATGTAGATGGTTTAAATTTTCTATTGTCTAACCAAAAAGACAAAGCTGTCGATCTTTTCTTAGACCTGTTAAAAGAAGATGATGGCACACTTGAAGCACATTTAACATTAGGAAACCTATTTCGCTCTCGGGGGGAACTTGATAGAGCGATACACATTCACCAAGCACTTTTAGAAAGCTCGTCTTTAACATTTGAACAACGATTATTAGCTATTCAACAACTGGGGCGTGATTATATGGTTGCAGGTCTTTACGATCGTGCCGAAGAGATGTTTTTGCAACTCATTGATGAAGAAGACTTTCAACAACAAGCATTACAGCAACTTATCATCATATACCAATCAACCAGTGAATGGATAAATGCCATCAATATGGCAACTAGACTAGTCAAACTTGGCAATGAAAAATACAAAACCGATATCGCACAATTTTATTGTGAACTAGCATCACAAGCTATTGCTAATGATGATCTTGATAAGGCAAATAGCTTATTACAAAAATCAGCAATGGCTGATGCTAAATGTGCTCGCACTTCGCTCATGTTGGGTCGAGTTCTTATGGTACAAGATAAAACAGAGCAAGCTATCCAATCTTTTCAACAAATATTGCAACAAGACAAAGCTTTTGTTGGCGAAGCACTACCTTTATTAAAAGAGTGTTATTTAAAACTAAATAACCAACATTCATTTCAGCAATTTTTACAATTATGTGTCGATCAAGATACCGGTAATGTTGCCGAGTTGATGCTTGCTGATCTTATTGAAAAACAAAAAGGTTTAGATTCTGCACAATACTTCATGTATCGTGAATTACTTAAACATCCTAACTTAAAAGGATTTTATCGACTAATGAACTATCATGTTGCTGATGCAGAACAAGGTAAAGCCAAAGAAAGCCTTTTACTTTTAAGAAACATGGTTGGCGAACAGATAAAAACTGTGCCCAATTACCGATGTCAAAAATGTGGATTCACAGTTAACTCAATCTACTGGTTATGCCCTGCTTGCCGTTCGTGGTCGACAATAAAACCTGTTCGTGATTTTGAACAACATTCAGATAAATAAAAAAAGAGATTTTTATGTTTTTAATTGACTCTCACTGTCATTTAGATAGTTTAGACCTTAGTACTAAATCTATCAAAGATGTATTACAAGAAGCTACCAACAACGACGTTAAACATTGCCTAAGCGTGGCAACAACACTGTCGGGCTATGAATCTATGAAACATAAGCTTACACCTTATCAAAACCAATGCTCTTTTTCGTGTGGAATTCACCCACTTAATCTTGATGACGAAATATACGATGCCGAGCGTTTTCAAAAGTTAGCCCAAGAAGATAACGTCGTAGCACTAGGTGAAACAGGTCTTGACTATTATTACCAACAAGACAATTTAGAGCAACAACAAGAGAATTTTAAAGAGCATATTCGATTAGGTCGAAAACTAAGTAAGCCCGTCATTGTCCATACACGTAATGCCAAAGAAGATACCTTAACAATCTTAAAAAATGAGCATGTTCATTCTGGCGTGTTGCACTGCTTCACAGAAGATATCGAAACAGCAAAACAACTATTAGATATCGGTTTTTATATCTCATTTTCAGGGATTATCACCTTTAAAAATGCCGAAGCTCTACGCGAAGTTGCCAAATATGTACCGCTTGATCGTATCTTGATCGAAACCGACTCACCTTATCTTGCCCCCGTTCCATACCGAGGCAAAGAAAACCAACCCGCTTATGTTCGTGAAGTTGCGCAATATTTATCTGCTTTAAAAGGTGTCTCTTTAGAAGAGATAGCGCAAAAGACCACATCTAACTTTTGTCAATTATTCAATCTTCAAGGAAAATTAAATGAATTATAAATTAGCCATTGATTGGGATGATTTTTTAACAAACTATTGGCAAAAAAAACCGGTAATCCTACGCAAAGCATTTGCGCATTTTATTGATCCTATTACACCAGACGAACTCGCTGGCCTAGCGATGGAAGAAGAAATCGATAGCCGTATTGTTTCTAATAAAGATGGGGTTTGGGATGCTAGATTTGGACCATTTACTCAATATGATAACTTAGGCGAAGATCATTGGAGTTTGCTAGTACAAGCTGTTGATCACTGGCACGAGCAAGCAGCCACCCTACTTGAGCCTTTTAAATGCATGCCACAATGGCAATTTGATGATCTAATGATTTCTTACGCAACACAAGGTGCTGGCGTTGGTCCCCATATCGATAATTATGATGTATTTATTATTCAAGGAATGGGTAGCAGGCGTTGGCAAGTTGGCGATCGCAACCAACATTATAAACAATTTAATGCACATAAAGCATTATTACATGTTGAACAATATCAACCCATCATTGATGAAGAAATCACCGCTGGCGACATCTTATACATTCCACTAGGTTGTCCGCATAATGGCACATCCATTGGTGAATCACTAAGTTATTCTGTTGGTTTTATGACACGAACCTCACAAGAGCTATTAAGTAGCTTTGCCGATTATGTCATTGATAATCTGCCAAATGGTATTTATTATCAAGATCCAGATTTAAAACGACCTAAAGATCCATACCAAGTTCAGCCTTATGAACTAACAAAACTACAAGATCAAATCATCGATTTAATCAAAAAACCAGAGTTATTTAACGATTGGTTCGGTAAACACATTACACTACCAATGCACGATTTAAATATTGTACCAGTTGAACCACCATACGATTATAACGAATTTGAATCGCTACTAAAAAATGGAGCAGAACTAAACCGAGTACCAAGTATTCGAATCCTTAAGGTGGGCGATTGTGGCTACATCCATGGCGAACAAATTAATCTACCAATGCCCGTCATTGATCTTCTTTGTAAAACTGAAACACTCTATTACGAGCAGTTACAAGATAAAAACACACTGCAAGTCATGCACGATTTTGTAAACAAAGGCTATTGGTACTTTGCCGAAGAATAACATAACATCTCTGCCGATAATAAAATCGGCAGATAAAACGACTATTTAGAGCTTTAAGCTTGGCTTTTTTTAACTTTTAAGGATATACTTGGCCCGCTTTAATTTACCTGCCGTTTAATCAAAAATTAAACATCATAAAATGGAAATTTTAAGTAACTATCTAATTTTAAAAACTAGAGGTATACATGAAAACCGAAGCAAACGCAGTCCTGCAAGCAGAAAGTGAAAGCAAATGCACAACTCCATATCAAAAAAGAACCCTATTTGCATCTACTGTTGGTTACGCACTAGATGGCATGGATATGATGATTTTAGGTGTTTGTTTTAGTCTAATTTCAGTCAGCTTCAACTTAACAAAAACAGATTTAGGCACTTTAACCTCAGTAACCTTACTTGGCGCCGTATTAGGTGGCATTTTATTTGGTGTACTTGCCGATAAATATGGTCGAGTAAGGGTCTTTTCATGGACTATTTTGATATTCTCTCTTTTTACTGGATTATGTGCAATTTCACCTAATTACGAGTGCTTTTTAATATTTCGCTTTTTAAGCGGACTTGGCCTAGGTGGTGAATTTGGGATTGGCATGACTTTAGTTTCTGAAAGCTGGCCTAAAAATAAACGCTCAAGAGCAACATCTATCGTTGCATTAGGCTTTCAAGTCGGTATCATTTTAGCCGCATTAACCGTCAATTTTATTGGTGAAATTCATGGTTGGCGCTGGGCTTTTGCCATGGGTGTGCTACCTGCGCTATTTGTCGCTTGGACACGTAAAGGTCTAAAAGAACCAGAAATCTGGCAAAATCTAAAAGACCAAAACAAAAACAAAATAGCCGTTGGCAAATTATTTAAAAACCCAAGAACCATAGCAACCACAATAGGATTAACCATCGCTTGTGCAGTACAAAACTTCGGTTTTTATGGACTTATGGTTTGGATGCCAAATATGATTGCAACTGAGCTCAAATTGCCATTTAAAAATACTATGTTTTGGACTATTTCAACCACTATAGGTATGTCATTAGGAATTCTAATTTTTGGTTGGTTATGTGATAAGTTTGGTCGTCGCCCTTCTTATATCTTCTTTTTATTCATATCCGCCGTTTCAATTTGGTTCTATTTTCATCAAACCGACATGTTTATATTAATTATCTTTGGATCAGTAATTGGCTTCTTTGTCAATGGCATGATGGGTGGATATGGCGCGCTACTTGCTGAACATTACCCAACAGATGCCCGTTCAAGTGCTGAAAATATTATTTTCAATGTCGGTCGAGGCATTGCCGGTGTATCACAAGTACTAATTGCTTATTTAGCCACCGTTTACTCAATTAGCTACGCATTAGCTTTACTGTCTGCCGCTTATTTATTATCGGCTGCTGCATTTGTCTTTTTAATACCTGAAACAAAAGGCAAAGAACTCGAATAAAATGACACACAAACAGGGCAATTGCCCTGTTTTTTTTATGCGAGTCACTTTAATTACCTCAAACACTCTTAAATTGTTTAATTTGTTTTAATGACAAATTAAATACGCCATATTATATTGTCGATATTCAAATCATTTTAAACAAAAGCATTATTGGTCAAGATATAGTGACGAACTAATAAAACTAACTATCAACAAAAATTAAGGTGTGTATTTATGTTGTGGAAACTATCTAACCGAGCTATAGCATTAAAAAGCTCCGCTATTCGTGAGATTTTAAAAATTACCGAACAACCTGATGTAATTTCATTTGCTGGAGGCCTACCTTCGCCAAATACCTTTCCGATCCAAGAAATAAAAAATGCCTTTAACCACATTATTACTGCGGATGAAATGAGTGGCTCTTTGCAATATGGTCCAACCGAAGGTTATGCCCCCTTACGCATCTGGTTAGCTGAATATTTATCTCGTCGCGATCACACCAACATTAAACCCAATCAAGTTTTAATTGTAACAGGTTCTCAACAAGCTTTAGATCTTATTGGTAAAGCATTGATAGACAAAGGAAGTAAAGTCCTAGTTGAAACCCCAACCTATTTAGGTGGATTACAATCTTTTACTCAATATGAACCCGAGTATATTTCTCTAGAAAGCGATGAAAAAGGCATTATTCCAGAAAAACTTAACGACAAAACTGCGTCCGATGCCAATTTTATGTATATTATCCCTAACTTTCAAAACCCTACAGGACGTCGTTTATCATTAGAGCGACGACAACAATTAGCAGAAAAGGCAATTCGTAACAACCTCACATTGGTCGAAGATGATCCTTATGGGGAGTTAGATTATCAAGGTCACCGCTTACCAAGCTTATATAAACTAGCACCAGAAAACACCATCTATTTGGGATCTTTCTCAAAAATTTTAGCGCCTGGACTACGCCTTGGATATATCGTAGCCAATGAAAAATTAATCAACAAATTAGTACAACTAAAACAAGCAGCAGATCTACATACACCAAGCCTAACTCAACGTATTGCTTACCATGTGATAAAAGATGGTTTTCTTGATAACCATATCCCTACTATCCGTAAATTATATGGTCACCGTTGCCAAGCAATGCTAAAGGCATTACAAAAATACATGCCTACCACAGTTACTTGGAACAAACCTGAAGGTGGCATGTTTATTTGGATTGAATTACCCAAAAATATTAATGCAACTGAACTACTCAGCGAAGCCATTCAACATAAAGTCGCTTTTGTACCCAGTGAAACTTTTTTTGCCAATGCTATTCGAACTAA
Source organism: Gilliamella sp. ESL0254 (assembly GCF_013344985.1). NCBI lineage: Bacteria > Pseudomonadati > Pseudomonadota > Gammaproteobacteria > Orbales > Orbaceae > Gilliamella > Gilliamella sp. ESL0254. The sequence continues at coordinate 243,013 of NZ_JAAEDU010000001.1, read as the reverse complement.
TTGTATGCGACTTGCTTTTGTCACAGTACCAGAGGAAAAAATAGAACAAGGCATCAAAATCCTAGCAAATTTAATAACCAACTGGTCAGACATACTAGAAGAAAGCCCAACCATAATGTAACTCATGCCAATAAAAAAGGGCTCAAATAGAGCCCTTTTACTACCAAATAAATTAAACATTCTTGTCATTAATCAACCATTATTGGTTAGCACCACAATCACTTGGTTTTACATCTAACGTCAAGACTTTTTCGCTATTAATATAGTAACTATGACTAGCGCCTTCAGGGAATACTAACCGTTGTGTATTCATATTGGCATTATTACTACAATAAAGCCCAAGCAAATTAGTGCGTACACTTTTTTGATTGCTTTCGGTTTGTAACGCATCTTTAGTTATATCTTTTACTGTATATTTATAATCAATAACATTATTACCTTTTGACACATCAACTAAAGTCGTGTTTTGATCAACAACTACAGGTAGTTTTGTTTTAATTGCTTTAACCACCAAATCTTGAGCTACACTATAATTGCCATCTTTTAGCTTATTCATAATTTCTTCGCTTTCCGATTTTGTTTGCTCATACAAATCTTTGGCTTTATCACTAACGGCAGCGCTTGTTTGCTTAGCTTGATCGCTAAGATCCGAAGCCATTTGTTTGGCTTTTTCGCTAACATCTGATCCCTTTTGATTGGCCTTATCGCTAATTTCTGAACCTGTTTGTTGCGCTTTTTGTTTCATATCATTAGCTGTTGATTTTGAATTATCACAATTAACTAAAAAAAGTCCCACTACAGCTAAAGAGATCACTTTAAAAAGTTTCATTTTATTATCCTTTTTGTTTTCTATTTTATATGTGACTACAATGAATCAAGTTATCATAGTCCGTTTATTTAAAATAAATTAATCAAATCTAGCACTGTCAGCGAAATGACTTAGACAAGCCATTTTGCGCTAACAGATATTAATTAGTTAATATGCATACCACCTGTAACACCATAGGTTTCGCCAGTTGTATAGCTTGATTCTTCTGACGCTAAGTGCACATAAACACCAGCAAGCTCAACCGGTTGTCCAGCTCTTTGTAGTGGAGTTTGTTTACCAAATTCAGGGATAACATCACTTGGCTGACCTCCACAGATTTGTAGTGGTGTCCAAACTGGACCTGGTGCCACACTATTTACACGAATGCCCTTTGGCGCTAATTGCTTAGCTAAGCCACGAGTAAACGCGATAATAGCTGTTTTAGTTGCAGCATAATCTAATAAATTACCACTAGGTTGATAAGCCTGAACAGAGGATGTTGTAATGATGGTTGAACCCGGTTTTAAATACCCTAAAGCCGCTTTAGTGACCCAGAAAAGTGAAAACACATTCACTTCAAAAGTTTTTTTAATTTGCTCGGTGGTAAGCTTCATAATATCTTCAACTGCAGTTTGCTTACCTGCAACCAATGTCAAATTATCTAATCCGCCTAATTTATGGTGTGCTTCATCAACTAATTTTTTACAAAAAGCCTCATCACTTAAATCACCGGGAATTAAAACGGCTTTACGCCCCGCGGCTTCAATAATTTTAGCAACCTCTTCAGCATCTTTTTGCTCAAAAGGAAGATAATTGATTGCCACATCGGCACCTTCTTTAGCATAAGCAATCGCCGCTGCACGCCCAATCCCAGAATCACCGCCAGTAACTAGCATTTTACGCCCTTCTAAGCGACCGTGACCTTGATAACTCTTTTCACCACAATCAGGAATTGGATTCATTTCACACTGTAAAGCAGGTGCAACTTGTTTTTGTTTTGGAAACTTGTCATGATGATATTTTGTAAGTGGGTTATAGATTTGTTTACGCATAATTTGCTCCTAATTTAATCTATATTTTCATGCTACTTCCATATGATTTAAATAAAATCGATTAATACTCACAAATTCCTATGTGTACTTATATCAATATTAAAAATAATTAATAAATTTAATAAATTATATGACTTAAGGTTGGGACTCTTGTTTTTAGAACTGAACTCAGTTACTTAGTAACATCCTCCAAATTTTTAAATAAATTAAAAATCAAGACTAAAATTCATTAAGGGAGACTTTGATTGGGCTTGGTGAGATCAGTGAAATTAGTCGTATCAAAGCCATGTATATTACATAATTTTTCACCTGATTTAGTGTAGCAAATTAAAATTAACTAAGCTAGTGATCGTAAATGTCAAAAATGGCTAATTACTATTGCAATCTGTTGATTTTAATTCAATTATTATAATTTCTTGATTATTAATATCGTAGTGATAGTTAACACCATCAGGAAAATCTTTTTTTAGCTCTTTCATTTCATCACTATTATTGCAATACGCTTTGAGTAGTTTTTTACGAATAGTATCAATAGTACTTGGCAATAATAGCGCTTGTTCAGGTGTGTTTTTAACACTATAGGTATAATTAATCGTATCATGATCTCTTGATATATCCACTAATGTAGTAAGCTCATCAATATCAATTGGTAACGTTTTTTTTATTGGTTCAATCACTGAATTCTGAGCATCATTAAGATCGCTATTTTGCGAGTCCGTAGTAGACACATTTTGCGAAGGATTCTTAACATTATCGCAACTTACTAAAAATAGATTAAAAAAAACAAAAACACTTAGTTGCAATATTTTCATACTGATATCTCTTTTTAACGTTTTAGATATTTAATATTTCTGAATATTACTTATGCTTACTATTTATATACTAAATCAGTAAAAACACCAAAACAACCCTCAAAACTTGAACTTTTATACTAAAACAAATGTTTTCTTTAAATTTTTCTATATGTTATTTATACCGTATAATAAAAACGACAAAAAACTGTTGCACTTTTTTTTAAAACGAGTATTTTGTTAACAATAATTTTTAAAAATAACAGAAAATTTAACCATATAATAACATTATGAAGTTTTCACTCAAAATCGTCCTCATCAACATTATTGTCAGCGTGGTCATTATTCCAACGCGGGGGCGTTTTTGAATTAAAAATATGTTCATACATAACTCAAAAACCCCCGCTCCCAAAAAGCGGGGGTTTTTTTATGAACAATTAATGGGCAAAAAGGAACAAGTGAGGTATCAATGTTAGGAACACAGTGGATAGTAAAAACCTTAAAGGAAAAAGGCATTACCACCGTTTTTGGATATCCCGGCGGACAAATTATGCCTCTATACGATGCGCTTTATGATAGCGGCATCGAGCATGTACTATGCCGACATGAACAAGGTGCGGCTATGGCGGCAATTGGCTATGCCCGCTCAACCGGAAAAACCGGCGTTTGTATTGCCACATCTGGCCCTGGTGCAACTAACATCATTACAGGTCTTGCCGATGCCTTAATTGATTCAGTACCAATTGTTGCTATAACAGGCCAAGTACCCACTAAACTTATTGGCACTGACGCCTTTCAAGAAGTGGACGTATTAGGATTATCACTAGCCTGCACCAAACACAGCTACTTAATTGACGATGCCAAAGACTTACCCAACACCTTAGAGCAGGCATTTAACTTAGCCAGTGCTGGCAGGCCGGGACCAATATTGATTGATGTACCCAAAGATATACAGCTTGCGAATTTAGACTACCAACATTATTTATCGCCATCCTTATCAAAAATAACTCAAGATAACACCCAATTATATCCAATCCTGCCTGATTATATAAACCAAGCCAAACAAATGATCACCCAAGCCCAAAAACCAATACTTTACATTGGTGGTGGTGTTGGGCTTTCTGGTGCAATAGCTGAACTGAGAGACTTCATGGCATTAACTCACATCCCAAGTGTATCAACACTAAAAGGGCTTGGTGTGGCTGACCTTAATAACCCCTACTATTTAGGATTAATTGGTATGCATGGTGCCAAAGCGGCTAATTTAGCGGTACAAGAATGCGATTTATTAATCGCCCTAGGGGTACGCTTTGATGACAGAGTAACAGGCAACCTTAACGAATTTGCACGACATGCAAAAGTATTACACATTGATATCGACCAAGCCGAAATCAACAAATTACGCCAAACCCATTTAGGATTGCAAGGAGACATAAAGCAAGTCTTACCGCTTCTAAACCAAACCGTATCAATAAACGCATGGCACCAAAGAATTAATGAATTAAAAGCATTGCATCCAACCCGTTACGATCACCCGGGCGAGGCTATCTATGCGCCAGCATTATTAAAAAAACTATCGGAACGTAAATCGACCGACACCATTATCACAACTGATGTTGGACAGCACCAAATGTGGACAGCCCAGCATATGCGCTTTACTCACCCACAAAACTTTATTACATCAAGTGGGCTTGGCACAATGGGATTCGGTTTACCTGCCGCTGTTGGTGCGCAAATGGCAAGACCAAATGACTGCGTTATTTGCATATCGGGCGATGGTTCTTTTATGATGAACGTTCAAGAATTAACCACCATCAAACGCAAACAACTCCCAATAAAAATAGTATTAATTGATAACCAACGACTAGGCATGGTTCGCCAATGGCAAGAGCTATTTTTTAACGAAAGATACAGCGAAACAAATCTATCTGATAACCCTGATTTTTTAATGTTAGCCAAAGCGTTTGACATACCGGGGCAAAGCATCAGCAAAAAGTCACAAATTGACACGGCGCTTGATAACCTATTTAACTCAACGGGCCCTTACCTGTTACATGTCTGCATAGATGAATTAGAAAACGTATGGCCACTAGTACCGCCCGGCGCTGCCAATGAAAACATGTTAGATAAAAGTGGTAAGGAGTAAATAATGAATGAACAAACGCAATATCAATTGACTATAAAAGCGCATGATAATTTAGGAACGCTAGAACGAATATTACGCGTAATCCGTCATCGTGGTGGGAATATCAAATCAATGCAAATGCAAACAATCGAAAACAACACATTGATAATGACACTAAAATTAACCACCGAAAGAACGCTTTCGACATTACAAAATCAAGTCGCAAAATTAGAAGATGTCATTGCGATTGAATAATAAAAAATTAAAAACAACTTATTATTTAATAACAAGTTAAAAAATACTTAAAGCAAAATAGATGCTTATCAAATAAAAATTAAGAGGAAAACAAAATGGGTTCTACAGCAAAATCGGATTATATTTGGTTTAATGGCGAAATGGTTCCATGGGCAGATGCCAAAGTACACGTCATGTCACACGCCTTACATTATGGCACATCGGTATTTGAAGGTGTCCGTTGTTATGACACACACAAAGGGCCGGCTATTTTTCGCCACAAAGAACATGCTCAACGATTATTAAACTCAGCCAAGATTTATCGTTTTCCTGTACCTTATTCGCTTGAAGAGATCATGGAAGCGACTCGCCAAACTATCAAAAAAAATAATTTAAAAAGTGCTTATATCCGTCCATTAGTTTTTGTTGGTGATGTTGGCATGGGAGTAAATCCTCCTGCTGGTTATCAAACCGATGTCATGATTGCCGCATTCCCATGGGGTGCTTATCTAGGCGAAGAGGCCTTAGACCAAGGTATTGATGCAATGGTCTCATCATGGCACCGTGTTGCATCCAACACCATTCCTGCAGCGGCTAAAGCAGGTGGTAACTATTTATCATCATTATTAATTGGTTCTGAAGCACGAGCCAATGGTTTCCAAGAAGGTATTGCGTTAGATGTACATGGTCACCTATCTGAAGGTGCTGGCGAAAACCTATTTATCATTAAAGACGGTATCTTATACACGCCAGTTCTTTCATCTTCTGCGCTACCGGGCATCACACGTGATGCAGTATTAACGCTAGCGCGCGACATTGGCATTGAAGTACGCGAACAAACACTATCTCGTGAATCACTTTATTTAGCTGACGAAGTCTTTATGACAGGTACTGCGGCCGAAATCACACCAGTACGTAGTGTTGACCGTATTCAAATTGGCATTGGTCGCTGTGGTCCAATCACCAAACAAATCCAACAAACATTCTTTGGCTTATTTAATGGTAAAACCGAAGATAAATATGGTTGGTTAGATCCAGTTAAATAAAAAAATCACTCCCACTAACTAGCTTAGTGGGGATTTGTTTTAAACATCGAATTAACTATACCGATTTATTTTCGAGACAAAACTAAATCGTTTACATAATAAAAACTTGGGAGCAAGAAATGCCTAAATATCGTTCAGCAACGTCAGTCGAAGGTCGAAATATGGCTGGAGCTCGTGCATTATGGCGTGCAACTGGCGTCAAAAATGAAGACTTTGGTAAACCCATCATTGCGGTGGTCAACTCATTTACCCAATTCGTACCTGGGCATGTCCATCTAAAAGACATTGGTCAACTTGTCGCCAAACAAATTGAAGCATCAGGTGGTATTGCCAAAGAATTTAACACCATCGCCGTTGATGACGGCATCGCCATGGGGCATGGTGGTATGCTGTACTCATTACCATCGCGTGAACTTATTGCTGATTCTGTTGAATATATGGTTAATGCGCATTGTGCTGACGCCATGATCTGCATCTCAAACTGCGACAAAATCACCCCCGGCATGTTAATGGCTTCGCTTCGTTTAAATATCCCAACCATATTTGTATCTGGTGGCCCAATGGAAGCAGGTAAAACCAAACTTTCCGATCAAATTATTAAATTAGATCTGGTCGATGCCATGATCCAAAGTGCTAACCCCAATGTTAGTGACGAAGATAGCAAAGCAATTGAAGAATCAGCTTGCCCAACTTGTGGATCTTGCTCAGGCATGTTTACCGCCAATTCCATGAACTGCTTAACGGAGGCATTAGGGCTTTCACTACCGGGCAATGGCTCATTAGTTGCTACCCACAAACAACGTGAACAACTCTTTTTACAAGCGGCAAAACGTATTGTTGAAATTACCAAACGCTATTACGAGCATGATGACGAATCTTACCTACCGCGCGCTATCGCAACCAAAGCCGCTTATGAAAACGCCATGTCATTAGATATCGCCATGGGGGGATCGACCAACACTGTTTTACATCTGCTAGCAACAGCCCAAGAAGGCGAAATCGACTTCACCATGTCAGATATCGACAGACTATCACGCAAAGTTCCACACCTATGCAAAGTGGCACCAAGTACAGCCCAATACCATATGGAAGATGTACACCGAGCAGGTGGGGTTGTCTCAATCATGTCTGAATTAGACAAAGCTAGCCTACTCAACCGTAACGTTCACAACGTACTAGGCTTATCGTTGCAAGAAACTTTTGCCCAATACGATATCACCCAAACCAGCAACGAAGCGGTCAAAAAAATGTATCGCAGTGGGCCTGCTGGCATTCGCACAACCAAGGCGTTCTCGCAAGATTGCTATTGGGATTCACTTGACGATGACCGTGTAAATGGTTGTATTCGCGATAAAGCTCACGCCTATAGTCAAGACGGCGGGCTTGCAACGCTCTATGGCAATATTGCACAAGATGGCGCAATAGTTAAAACCGCAGGCGTTGCTGCTGAAAATTTAATTTTCCAAGGACCTGCCAAAGTATTTGAAAGCCAAGAAGATGCTGTTGATGCCATCTTAGGAGGCAAAGTGGTAGCTGGCGATGTAGTTGTCATTATTTACGAAGGTCCAAAAGGCGGCCCTGGTATGCAAGAAATGCTCTACCCAACAAGCTACCTAAAATCAATGGGGCTTGGCAAAGCCTGCGCACTGATTACCGATGGCAGATTTTCGGGTGGCTCTTCAGGCTTATCTATTGGCCATATCTCACCAGAAGCTGCAAATGGTGGTGTAATTGGTCTTGTACGTGATGGAGATATTATTGATATTGACATTCCAAATCGCAAATTATCATTAAAAGTCCCAGAAGACGAACTTGAACGCCGCCGAGTAGCCGAACTTGCCCGTGGCGACAAAGCTTTTACCCCTCATAATCGCGATCGCTATGTCTCTTATGCACTAAAAGCTTACGCAAGTTTAGCAACAAGTGCAGATAAAGGTGCCGTTCGTGATAAAAGCAAACTAGGTGGTTAACGTGAAACAACAAAATAACAAGCTTACTGGTGCTGATTACTTAAAAGCAACACTCTGTAGCGCCGTATACGACGTGGCCGAAGTCACCCCGCTTGAAAAAATGGAAAAAATTTCAACACGATTAAACAACCAAATTTTTGTCAAGCGCGAAGACCGTCAACTCGTCCACAGTTTCAAAATCCGTGGTGCACAAGCCATGATAGCCAGCTTAAGTGAAGAAGAACGCAAATGTGGCGTTATTGCCGCATCGGCTGGCAACCATGCGCAAGGAGTAGCTTTTTCGGCTACAAAATTAGGCATCAGTTCTTTAATCGTCATGCCACTAACAACTGCCGATATCAAAGTTGAAGCAGTCAAAAGCTTTGGTGGCGAAGTACTCCTTTATGGCGCCAATTTTGACGAAGCCAAAGCCAAAGCCATGGAACTTGCAAAAGAGCAAAAACGCATCTTTATTCCACCGTTTGATCACCCACTGGTAATTGCTGGGCAAGGTAGTATTGCCATGGAATTATTACAACAAAACGCCAAACTTGATCGTATTTTTGTACCCGTGGGCGGGGGTGGCCTTGCTGCGGGTGTTGCAGTATTAATTAAACAAATCATGCCATCAATTAAAGTTATTGCAGTCGAACCTAAAGACTCCGCTTGCTTAAAAGCCGCATTAGATGCAGGTCATCCTGTTGATTTAGAGCGTGTCGGACTCTTTGCCGAAGGCGTGGCTGTCAAAAGAATTGGTGATGAAACATTCAGACTTTGCCAACAATATATTGATGATATTATTACCGTCGATAGCGACGAAATTTGCGCCGCAGTAAAAGACCTGTTTGACGACGTCCGTGCAATCGCCGAACCATCTGGCGCTGTTGCACTAGCAGGGCTAAAAAAATACGTAGAACAGCACAACATCAGTGGCGAAAACCTTGCTCACATATTATCGGGAGCGAACTTAAATTTCCACAACTTACGCTATGTATCAGAACGTTGCGAACTTGGCGAAAAACGCGAAGCACTCTTAGCCGTCACAATCCCAGAAAAGAAAGGTAGCTTCTTAAAATTCTGCCAACTTCTTGGTGGGCGCTCAGTGACTGAATTTAATTACCGCTATCATGACGAAAAGTCTGCTTACATCTTTGTCGGTATCAAAATAGCACAAAGCAACGAAAAAGATGACATCATGCAAGAGCTTACTGCTGCAGGTTACCCAGTTGTCGATCTAACCGAAGACGAAATGGCAAAACTGCATGTACGCTACATGATTGGCGGCAAACCATGCAAACCACTACAAGAGCAAGTGTACAGCTTTGAATTCCCAGAATCACAAGGCGCTTTGCTTAAATTTTTACAAACATTAGGCACTAATTGGAATATTTCAATGTTCCATTATCGTAGCCATGGCACCGATTATGGTCGAGTGCTTGCCGCGTTTGAAATTAGTGAAAATAGTAATAGTGAATTTGATGAACATTTGACCGAACTGGGTTATGGTTTTCATAATGAAACACAAAATCCATCGCTTCAATTGTTTTTGACAAATCAAGGGGAGTGATATTGTGTTTTTGTAAGGCAGTTTTTGTTAAAAAAACAGCCAGAAAAAACTTTAATAAAATCAATACCTTTTCTGACCGATTTTGGCAGAAAATCAGGCCTTTTTTGTTTTGGTGAATAGAATAAATGGAGTGCGGTGGTTTCGGACGTTTTGACCTTTAGCTAACAAAATAGTTACAGTGACCACGTCCGAGTCAGGGAATTAAAGCGAATTCCCTGACAACCCACGCTTTGGCTGCAGAATGTGGCCTGCGGCACTACTCGTATCATCCTGATACTCGCCTCTACGAGGCCATCTTCGCTGTGCTCAGATGTTCAAATTTGTTCCAGACAAATTTGTCCGATGCCGGCGCTCGGTCTTAACGCACCGTTTGTGATGCGTTCCCGACGCAAACATCCCTGTTTGGCGTGCTGACCTCGCTCTGTTGTCGGCACATTCTGACGCCGGAATAGGACAAATAACATAATCATCGTTTTTGGGATGGGTTATTGTGTTTTTATAAGGCGGTTTTTGTTAAAAAACAGATAGAAAAAACTTCAATAAAATCAATACCTTTCCTGACCGATTTTTGGGCGGAAAATCAGGCCTTTTTTGCTTTGGTGAATAGAATAAATTAAGTGCGGTGGTTTCGGACGTTTTGACCTTTGTTGATTAAGTGTTTGGAATGATTTAAGACATAAGTTTGCTTGTGCTAATGTGCTTAAAATTATAGCACATTACGTTTCGCCTGCCGATTACGATTATGTTTTATTTATCTTTTTTATGATTGCTTACTCATACAACAAATGAAAACTTACTATAAAAGCACCAAGACTATAGCCTATTGAATAATTAGGCGCTAGTTTTTTTGTTTCATTATATTATTTAGGTTTATTTTAAGGTATCTAAAAATAGTATAAATGCTCGTTTTTGTTCGATTGATAATTGTCGCCAGTGTTGCAATAAGCGGACATCAAGATCATTATGTTGTTTGTCGGTATATTTCGTTTCATAACTTTGTTGCTGTTCACCTATTTTATTATTTAATACCGAACCATTAAGATAGGTATCAAAATCAATAAAAAACCAACTTATTGGTGTTTTTAGGTGTTCTGCAATTTTAACAAAATGATCGAAGTTGATTTTATTTTCACCTCTTTCATAACGCGCTAATTGTTGTGGAGATAAGTTAATTTTTTCGGAAAGTTGAGCAACGGTCAAATCCATTTCTTTACGACGCAGTTGTATTCGTTTACCGACTATTTTATCTGTATTTGACGCTGCAAGTTTTACCATGCTGGAAATATCTAATATAAAAAATCATGATTATCATTGTCTGAGATTAAAATAATAATTAAATACCTTTTTAGGATTAAAAAAACAAATAAATTCCATTAATGGATTTTTTGATGTTTTAATCGTCAGATAGTCAGCTAAATATCAATTAAACAGATTCATCAAGTTATATTTTGTATTTTCCTTTAGTGAAATAACGTTATCTTTAGCAACAATCAAATGATCTAATACGATAACATCGATAAACGCTAATGCATTTTTAATTTTAGCGGTTACTGAGATATCCAATAAACTAGGCTCTTTATCGCCACTTGGATGATTGTGAACCAAAATGATGGCCGTTGCTTGGTGATATAATACCTGCTTTATAATTTCTCGAGGGTAAACGCTTGACTCATTAATAGTGCCACGAAATAGCTCCTCTAATGCAATAATTCTATTTTGACTATCTAAATACAAAACACAAAAAGCCTCGTAATCGTATAATCCTAAATGAAATATAAAATAATCCTTAACATGATCTATTGTGGATATCTTTTTCCCTACTTGTATATATTTTTTCATGACTTTTTTTGCTTGATTAATTATAGCTAAGTCTTTTTGATTGATTATCATCATAAATATCTACTTTGTTATTATTATTGTTTATCTTAATATAAAATAACGACAGATTTTGTCATATTTAATAAATGTGTAGGGAAATAAAAATGTACGAAAAATCATGGGATTTATTTGATCTTGCTTTCGAATTGCAAAATAGTGCTGAAGGATTATCGTTAGATGAGATCCAACGGCGTTATAACGTTTCACTACGAACAGCACAACGTATGTGTGCTGGATTGCGTGATTATTTTCCAAATATGGAAGAGTATTCAACAAATGGGCGCTGCAAGCGATGGCGGATTTCATCTCAACAGATGAATGCGCTTTTTACTTTTTCCCCGCAAGAGCTTTCAGCCTTGCAGGCTAGTGTGAATTTTTTAGAACAACATAATTTACACGAGCAAGCTAAATCACTGGTTAGTTTAGAAACGAAAATTAAGAATTTATTACAATCTCAAAAACGTAAAAGAAACCTTGAAGATGAAACAGAAGCGTTATTGAAAATTGAAGGATTAGCCTTTCGTCCTGGTCCTCAGTTTCATTTAGATGCAGAAATACTCAATGCATTACGAAACGCTTTGCTTAATAAAAAACAAATAAAAATAAAGTACTACAACAAAAATAGTGGAAAATATAGCCATAACACTTTAGAGCCTTACGGAATTTTATATAGTGAACGAAATCATTACCTTTTAGCAAGACACAGCGATAACTATTATGGACAACAGATCCATCATTTTATTTTGCATAATATAGAACAGATTAATATTTTAGAACTTAGTTATAAGCTCCCCGATTCATTTAATTTAACTGATTACTGTCAAGATATGTTCGGTGTCTTTAAAGAGAAGCCTTTTGATGTGGAGTGGCGTTTTAGTCCTGAAGTGGCAAAAGAAGTTAAACATTATGTCTTCCACCCAACTCAAACTATGATCGAAAATAAAGATAAATCAATAACCATTAAATTTAAAGCTGGCGGCGCCCTTGAAATGTCTTGGTATTTATATATGTGGGGCGATATGGTGGAAGTCATTAAACCCGTTGATTTTTGGGATTGGTTTGATGAAGAGTAGCGAAAATAAACTAAACAAATACATCACGTAATAGTAAAAATTATTCTTTTCTATGTCAGATCTTGACACATATCATTATTAATATAATCAAACTAGTTATTAACAATAAATTCCATTAATAGATTTTAAATTTAATTTAAATCCAATTATGGACTTTAAAAAATAACTAGTCTACAATTAAATTTTTAACATTCATAAAAAGGAAAAAACGATGAAGAAATTACTATATATCTCAATATTAGGTTTTTTTTTAACAGGTTGTGGGGATGGTATGCCACCTAGCTGTGATAGCAAAGATGCAAAAAAACTATTGAATGAAATAATAACAAAACAAGGTGGTGGTCAATTTTCTTTTATTAACATTAGCGATCAATTAACGCTTAACGAAGATAAAGAACAAAAGAGATACTTATGCCAAGCAAACGTTTCTTTTGGTGGTAATGGATCATTTCCTGTTAAATATTCTGTATTTTTAGACAAAAAAAATAAAAACTATTTTTTTGTTAAAATTGTTAACTAACTAATTAAAAAGGAAATATAGCATGTCATTACTAGATAAAATAAAAGAACAACAAAATAAAAGCATTTCTTCACACATTAAATATATTAAAGGTGAATATGGGCTTGCAAAAACATTTTGGCTGTTTTGGTTCCTTCCTATCGTTGTAATTACAATCGTTGATAAGTTTATACGTTCAAGTTCAGGACTATTTAGTAGCAATATTATGATTATCATTTGGTCAATAACCACGTTATTTGCTGTCTATAATACAACCAATGAAAATAATAAAAATATATGGAAAATCATATCATTAATATTTATAAGTTTAACAGTCATCACTCGAATATTTACAATTTTTATTAGATGATTATTAATAAGATCCTAAGTAGGATCTTATTAATTGACTAAATATCAAGCTGAAAGGAATAATATGAAAAATAACGTACGTCATTTATTAGTTTTTTGTTGGCTAATTTTTACCACTCTTACCGTTTGTGCCGATAACACCCCCTATTCATCGGCCAAAACACCTTTATACAAAAACCTGTATTACAATATGCCTAAAAATGAAGTAATGCAGCAATATAACACTGAACAAGATCCAGACAATCAAAATCAGCTGATAAGTTACAACCAAAGCTTTCTCGGTTTTCAATGGACAATGATACTTATTTTTAACCAAAATAATCTTTTAGAATCTGTTTACCTTGAAACAGATTCTGATGCCAACGGTAATAAACTATGGACATTACTGGCTGCGATAGGCAAAAACTTTTCTATTGTTTATGGTACACATGATTCCAACAGTATTGACTTTGTATCTATCATAAAAGAAAAAGGTCAAAATGCCACTCAGAAAGCTTTTGAGGATTTTTGGCTAGATGCTATTTCTCATTCTACATCGTTAAATATTATTGCTATCGACAATGATTCTGTGCAAGGTGTTCTTGGAAAAGTCAATAATTATATGTCATTACTTCACCGAATACCTGATACAGCAAGACAAGCCGAACTCGTTGTTGTGTCAGATGAAGATGATAATATCTGTTTAGGTGTAAATTTTACATTACCTAAAAAACAACTTATAAACGTTCAAAATCAATCAAATGAAGATTTTTAATATCCTTTTCTAATCCACACATATTTATAGAAATATTAAAAATAACTTTTATAAGCTAAAAAATAAAAATATATTTAATGATATAAGGTGTATTTAAAATGAGAAAAGTCTTCGCAACAATATTTACATTGTTAATATTAATCTTGCCAATTTCAAGTTTTGCAATCACACAACAAAACACATCTAAACCTAACTACTTATTATGGTTTATTTCAATTGTTGTCCTACTTATAATTGCTGCCTATGGTATTTATAAAAGCAACAAACGCGAAATTACAGTTTTTGCTAACTATACCGATGTTGGATTTGTGATAGCATCAGTACTAGTACCCGTCATTTTTTTAGCCACTATGCATTGGTTGAATGTACCACCAGACATAACGCTATACGTTTGTATTGCAGCATTTGCCATATTCTTAGTTGCTATCGCCAAAGCAACGTTTTTATATAATAACAATATTCAAGATTTTATATTGGCTTTCTATACAAAGATGTTTATTCCTTTTATCGCAATAACTTGTATTATTATCGCTTTAATAATTTCTATAACTTTAAAAAGAGAAAAATATGAAAGAAGAACCAGACATTCGCAAAGAGTAACTGACACAGCATTAGCGGGATTTACATCAGCTTTTTTAATCGTAAGCTTAGTATTACATAACGATAAATTTGTATCTATTTCAGATTATTTATCGGGAAAAAAATAAGAATAAAGCACTAACCTCTAATCCTTTAGGTTAACATTAACACTTCTAAGATAAACAATTTTAATAGGCCATTGTACTTAACAAAATAGTTTTGCTAAGTAGGCTAAATAAAGAATATATATATTATTTTTATGAAAAGTTTAATCTATGGGATTTGCTTCTTTATTAATGACAATACAGTAATTAATCACATAATCTGTTTGGTTACTTAAGCTATCTGGTTTTATCTAATATTTGCAATATTATTAACTCATCTAATTAATATTCTAATTCACGAATAAATGTACTCCTTTTTACTCCATCATCAGTCATACAATAACCACTTGTCCAATCACCATATTCATTATGTTTTAAATAAACACATTTAAAATCACTAGGTGTGAAGTTCTCTACTTTTCTATCTGATTGCCAGATATTCATGTCTGTTTTTGGAGAACTATTTATTTTAGATTTATCATCTGTAATAACAGAAGTCTTTGTAGTGCTTTCTAATACTTCCCCATATTGATTATAAGAAATATCACCTTGGTATGAAATAGATACTAGTTGTTCATTATTTTCATCTAAAATGGCAGTAATATAATTATTACTATCTAACTCAATCGACGCATCTATGCCTGAGTAGTGAATTGTTTTTTTACGATAGTCGATATTCACATTTTGTGACTTATCATTAATCAATACTTTTTCAATTAAACCATCTGAATTTGATTCAATCATTGTATAAACTATTGTATTAGTATCTAATAAACTCATTATGATTTTTTGTTTTGTAATTGGTTGTTTATTAGGTATTAACATCGGATATAAAATCCAATTATACGTATTTGTAATTAATGTGTTTCGTTTAACCTTAATTTCAGCATGAGGACTGAAAGAAATAGATACTAATAAACTAAATATTAATTTTTTCATCATCATTTATTTTTCCGCGTTACAAATTTTTCTAATTCATTATCGTCGTAAAAACATTTCATAATAGTCGACTTTAACGACTTAAAATAATTTATTGTAGTTCGTTTTACTATCAATCCTCAATTTTCATTTGTATCTGTTAAACGCTATCATTTTTCATATTTTTAATATTAACTAAAAACCTCTTATTATTATTCCCATATGGGAGCGCTCGTTTCTTTGCATTATATATAATGATACAATCATAAATAATAGTAAAATATATCTAATATAATAATTTTTTTTCAAAAAAAATTTATTACAATTACAAATGCATTTAATAATAAAACTTGATACTTTTTGAAATAACCTGTAACAACAAAAACATAACCATATGAATTTTAAATGTAAAAAGAAATACCATCATGACTAATAAAGACAATTTTACCAACCACACCCCAATGATGCAGCAGTATTTAAAACTTAAAGCTGAAAATCCTGATATTTTGCTTTTTTATCGCATGGGTGATTTTTATGAGATGTTTTATGATGATGCCAAGCGTGCCTCGCAGCTTTTAGATATTTCGCTCACAAAGCGTGGCTCGTCAAATGGTGAACCGATTCCTATGGCGGGTGTACCGTACCATGCGGTTGAAAGTTATTTAGCCAAGTTAATATCGCTAGGTGAGTCGGTGGCTATTTGTGAACAAATTGGCGATCCGGCAACGAGCAAAGGACCTGTTGAGCGCAAAGTTGTGCGTATTGTCACGCCGGGCACGGTCAGTGATGAATCATTGTTAGAAGATCGCAAAGATAATTTACTTGCTTCAATCTGGCAACATAAAAATCATTATGGTTACGCCACGCTTGATATTAGTTCTGGTCGCTTTTATGTGTTTGAATGTGATAGTTTCGAAGCAATGCAAGCTGAATTACAACGCACCAATCCTGTTGAATTGCTATATCCAGAAGAATTTCAATCCATGCCATTAATTGAACATCGCCATGGTCTGCGCCGTCGTCCACAATGGGACTTTGATCTTGAAACGGCAAAACAACAGCTTAATTTGCAATTTGGCACTAACGATTTAGTTGGATTTGGTGTAGAAGCGTGCAATTATGCTCTTTGTGCGGCCGGTTGCTTATTGCAATATGTTAAAGATACCCAGCGCACCGCACTACCCCATATACGTTCAATAATCAAACAATCAGCATATGACTTTGTGGTATTAGATGCCGCAACACGCCATAACTTAGAAATAACCGAAAACTTATCGGGCGGTACATCTAATACTGTTGCTGACGTGCTAGATAAAACGCAAACCGCTATGGGCAGTCGAATGCTTAAGCGCTGGCTGCATTCTCCCATTCGCGATATTAAGATTTTGCAAAACCGCCAAGATGCCATTGCCGAATTACAACATCATATTGATGACGCATTACCGTTATTAAAACAAATGGGCGATCTTGAACGTGTTTTAGCAAGATTGGCACTACACACGGCTCGCCCACGGGATTTTGCGCGTTTGCGTGATGCTTATAACTTGTTGCCACAGTTACATCTTTTATTAGGACAATTTAATTCACCTTATTTACAGGCTTTACGTGCCAACATTAATCAATTTGATCATATTGCAACATTATTAAATAACGCAATTGTTGAAGTGCCACCGGCGATTATTCGTGATGGTGGCGTGATTGCAACAGGTTATCATAGCGAATTAGACGAACTGCGTAATCTGGCCGATGGCGCAACCAATTACCTTGAACAACTTGAAATAAGAGAGCGAGAAACACTCGGCATTGATACATTAAAAGTCGGATTTAATGCCGTTCACGGCTATTACATCCAAATTAGTCGTGGACAAAGCCACCTTGCACCGATTCATTATACAAGACGTCAAACACTGAAAAATGTAGAGCGTTATATTATTCCAGAACTGAAAGAGTACGAAGATAAAGTACTTACTTCAAAAGGTCGAGCATTAACGCTTGAAAAACAACTTTACGAACAACTGTTTGATCTATTAATGCCCGACTTAGCTGATATGCAAACCAGCGCAGAAGCGATTGCGGAACTTGACGTTTTAACTAATCTTGCCGAGCGAGCATTAACACTCAATTATCAACGTCCAACATTGTCAACACAAGCAGGTATTGAGATCCAAGACGGACGTCATGTTGTCATTGAACAAGTGCTACAAACGCCGTTTATTCGCAATTCGCTGCACCTTTCACCAACAAGACGAATGCTGATTATTACAGGTCCAAATATGGGTGGAAAGAGTACCTACATGCGCCAAGCCGCATTGATTGTATTGCTTGCTTACATTGGTAGCTTTGTCCCTGCATCAAAAGCAGTAATTGGACCTGTTGATCGCATTTTTACGCGCATTGGTGCTTCTGATGATTTGGCGTCTGGTCGTTCCACTTTTATGGTCGAAATGACCGAAACGGCCAACATTATGCACAATGCAACAAAACAGAGCCTAGTATTAATGGATGAAATTGGTCGAGGAACCTCAACTTACGATGGGCTTTCGCTTGCTTGGGCCTGTGCCGAAAATCTTGCCAATGAAATCCAATCAATGACACTATTTGCCACCCACTACTTTGAACTAACGCAACTCCCCGAGCATATGCAAGGCGTTTATAACGTCCATTTTGATGCCATTGAACATGACAACACGGTCGCTTTTATCCACGAAGTTTCTGAAGGTGCCGCTAGCAAAAGTTTCGGAATTGCCGTGGCAGGGCTTGCTGGCGTGCCTAAAACGATTTTGAAACGAGCTAAACAAAAATTAAAAGAGTTAGAAGTTATCTCAAAACAATCGGCTAACAGCAGCATCGATAAATCACAACTCTCTTTTATAAACGAACCAGAACCTTCAGAAGTTGAAGAAGCGTTAAAACAGATCGACCCTGACGCGTTAACACCAAAACAAGCCTTAGAAATTTTATATCAATTAAAAAAGTTGGTGTGATTTAAATAACCACTAATTGTTCTATTGCGATATTATTCTAAAAAAAACCGCTAGATGTGATTTCTAGCGGTTGGTTTTAATTATTAATAGCATCTAGAATTTAAAAAATTAAGCCCAATTTTTCTTCTTAGATGTTTTACCTATGCCCGGATTAAGACTGTTTGTAGGATCAAGCTCTTGATAGAATTTTTTCAAATCCTCATTGGCATGATACAAATGCCCCACATTGTGCTCGGCTGGATATTGCGCACCACGCTGATCAAGCAATGCTAAAATCTCCTCCTTAACTTTATCGCAATCTACCCCTTTTTTAGCAATATAATCTTGATGAAACACATAACAGAAAAAATGCCCATAATACATTTTGTAAATAAAGTTTTGATCGATGTTTTCTGGCAGTGTTTCAAACCAATCGGTATCATTACGCCTTAGTGCAATATCTAATGCAACAATGTTTTCTACTGTTTTGCTATGTACATTTCGGTAAGACGTTGCGGCACCAGCGGCTGCAAAACGGTGTAACATAGCCGCTTCGGCCTCTTTTTCATTACACAAAAAATAATTACCATTTTTATTTTGAAAATAGTCTTTCAAAAAAGCTTCAGCTTCAGCAATCCCATCATCTGCCATCTTTAAAATAAGATGATGTTCATAACGATCACGATAATCACGCAACGACTTTGGTAAATGATTAGGTAAAAATTTGCAAGCAAATATAGAAAACCGATCCGAAAAGTTTTTAGGGAAGAATGGAATTTTCGCCGTAACACGATCAACCCAATTTTTAAAAACAAACATGCGCGGCATCATATCGGTACCTAACTTCTTAATAGCTAAAAAGGTCGGTTTTCCATAAACCGCAGCAATATCAAACGCCACACGATGTATATATTCACCCGACACAGGCAACGTTTTAAACTGCCCTAAAATATGGCGACGAATACCATTTAGTTCATTAATATCATTGGTACCGATATAAAATACTGCCGATTTTTGCTCAAGTGGAAAAGTATCAAGACGCACCGCAAAAACCATCAAGCGCCCTGCACTACCTGATGCTTCATAATGACGAGCGGGATCAGCATTAAATCGTGCAGGCGTATCAGCATCAATTTCACGAACATGATCACAATAATGATGATCATGCCCTAAACCAGCATCACGTTTAATATCCTTATCGGTATAGGTATGATTTTGTAGGTTCTGTAAAATCGTTTCTGGATCATCCCCCAGTTCAATCCCTAAATGATTCACTAAGCGCAACTGCCCTTGCTGGTCTAATTGCGCAAACACTGCCATTTGTGTATACGCAGGCCCACGCTGAATAAGTGCTCCACCAGAATTATTACATACACCGCCCATCACAGAAGCGCCAATGCAAGATGAACCAATGACCGAATGAGGTCCACGATGATATTTTTTTAACTCTTTTTCTAATCTAAATAATGTACTACCCGGCAAACAAACAACCTGCTCACCATTTTCAATCACCTTAATACCATCTAATCGACGAGTACTGACAATCACAATGGGACGATCATAATCATTACCATCTGGGGTAGATCCCCCTGTTAAGCCCGTATTGGCTGATTGTGTGATAACAATCACGTCCGCTTCAACACACGCTTTTAATACCTGCCACTGCTCGACTAACGTCCCGGGTAAGACAACGGCCAATGCATCACCCTCACCAAAACGAATACCTTGACGATAAGGTAACGTACGGTTAAGGTTCGTTAAAGTATATTTATGTCCAACAATACCTTGTAGCTGCTCAATGAGTTGAGCTGTTTGATTACTTTTCATATCGGTATTTCCTATGCATATTGAAGATTGGGTTGTGTTAATAATGGTTATTAAATAACCACCCATCTTAACCAAAAGCAATACAATAAGCTATCGGTATTTTATTAGAATAAACTAAACGTATTTAAGCTACTTTTTACAACAAAATCTGCCCAACTTGAATAACAAAAAAGTAGACTAATTTATTGTGCTTGCTCTGCCTTTTGGGCATTTTTTAACAAAATTTGTTGGCGCTCATGTTGATCAAAAAAAGTCCACGCGACAAATCTGCTAATTTTTTGCCCTTGTGCCATGGGAATAATATGGCTTTGAACGACATTTGCTTGTTTCAACTTTTTGTTTATTAACGATAAACTCTCTTTTTTCGACACTAATGACGTAAACCACAGGCATTGGGTTTTATATTCAGTACTTTCGCGAATCATATTAGCAATAAAAGCGGCCTCGCCCCCTTTGCACCATAACTCAGCATGTTGCCCACCAAAATTAAGTATGGTTTTTGGGTTTGAATGCGTTAATTTACCTAACTTCTTCAATTTGGTTTGTGCACTTGCCAACGCATCTTGTGCCGAAGCATGGAAAGGTGGATTACATAACGTTAACGCATAAAATTCGTTAGGCTTAATAATATGCTTAAAAATGGCTTGACTATCTTTTTGTAATCGACACTGCACGGTGTTTTTTAGTAACGCATTGGCTTGTATTATTAACGAGGTAACCTTGATAGCCGCTGGATTGATATCGCTTCCCACAAACGACCAACCATATTCAGCACAACCAATAATGGGGTAAATCACATTGGCACCAACGCCAATATCTAAAACGCGAATTTGCTTACCTGTCGGAATGCTATTTTGATTATCTTGTGCCAATAAATCGGCTAAATAGTGAATATAATCCGCTCGACCGGGAATGGGCGGACATAAGTAACCATCTGGAATATCCCAATAATTCATTTGGTAATCATTAAATAACAACGCTTTATTTAACATTTTAACCGCCAGCGGATCGGCAAAATCGATCGATACATTGCCATATGGATTCGGCTTTACATATTGAGACAATTCTGGAAGTCTATTGATGAGTTTTGCAAAATCATAACCGTTTCGATGTTTGTTTCGGCAATGTAATTGGGGCTTTTTTAATGAGGTTTGCACGGTTGTCCTATTTTATTCAAAATCAAATAATCGCTATTATAACGGCTTAACTGCAATATACGAAAACTGAACCTATAAGTTGATCAGAATTGTCATGGTGGGGGTAAAATAAAGTTTTTTTATTTTGGTGGATATGATTATGGATTAGGTGCAGGGGGTTCGGACGTTTTGACTTTTGATGAATAAAATAGCTACAGCGACCACGTCCGAGTCAGGGAAATAAAGTGAATTCCCTTTGCAATCCTGCGCTTGGCTGCAGAATTTGGCCTTCGGCTGCCTGATGCCGGAATAGGACAAACAACATAACCATCGTTTTTGAGAAGGGTTATTGTGTTTTTATAAGGCGGTTTTTGTTAAAAAACAACCGAAAAACTTTAATAAAATCAGTGCCTTTTCTGACCGTTTTTTTTGGTAATTAAATGGCTGTTATTAAAGTGCTTTATTCGTGGTTTTGTTGATTTGTTGTATGCTGACGCTTTGCTTAGGTTGTGTAAGTGATTGATTTAGCTTAAAAACAGCAAAATAAAAACTTCAATAAAATCAATACCTTTCCTGACCGATTTTTACTATGTTATTTTTATAGATTACCGTGTGTTTTTTTTAACTTTGTTTTGAGGGCCAAGTCAGTTGGTGTTTTTTGATATAACTAAAATCAAAAACCATTCGCACTCCAGTCGGGAAGTTGCAACCTAAGATGCGTATGTCGCTGATTTAGCCGTATCCCCTTACTTTATTACTTTTATCAGCAAGCTTGCGTGACAATTTCAGGTAAAAAGCTTGGATGATGAATAAGTGCTGTGCCAGTAGTGCTCATTTTACTGGTAGGCATATTATGCCTAGCATTTAATAGATGCCATCAGTTGAATTAACACCACTGTATTAAAGTACACAACAAACACTTATCCTGACCACCAACTGCTTGGTTATTCTTATTTATTTCCCCCTGCCCCCACGCCAACCACGCTTTTAGTGTGGGTGGTGGGGGCGCCGATTGTGGCTTCGCCGCCACAGCGCAACCCTAAGGGAAATGCCCCAACTTATGCGGGAGCTTTATTCTTTGTTAGATTGTCCTCTATCTGCACCATAACCGCCCCCGCGCGACCTAAGGATTAAGGACTAAGATATAAAAGCTAAGGTGCGATGCAAACAGTGTAAATGCTGAGACTGCTGAGATTGTAGCGGTCGACATTGCCGTAGAACGAGTTGACAGTGAAGGCATGGCTACCTGATACGTCGCTTGTCCAGTAGGTGCCGCCGAATAAGCCCGTATCATAGTAGCTGGACATGCGGCCCCACTCCGCGAAAAAACCAGCACCTATGTGACGCATGTAACGATTAACAGATGAACTAGGCGTGGCGCCTAAATTGCCATAGTTTGAATTGGTTAAATCCTTAACCCGTGCCAAACGATAACCCAAACTTCTACACCAAGATATTTGGTTAGACTGTGTATCCCGTTTATCACCCCGATTGACAAACCACTGCTTTAACACAAATCCATACCTCATCTCATTACCTGCACTATCCCTACCCACCAATTCAAAGGTCTGTGGCAAAGACAACGGAGTAAGCGGACTAGGATTATTTGAATTTATCTGAGTATCATCAGCCCTAGGACCGCTTAATGTTACCTTACCCCAACTATCGACTGTAGCTGTTATTCCACCACGAGTAACAGGAGACCACGTAAACCGACGTCCATCTACTCCTTCTGGCATCTCTAACTCAAAATACAACCCATCAGCACCCGTTGTAGGAAAATTTTGGTCGTAAGAGGATGAATCATTAGACTGAGTTAAAAAACCCTTATGAAAATCCCATATGTTAGCTGGGCCGGCGGAATCTCCTGAGCCATAAGAAGTAATCGGCCTTGCGTGACTCACAAAGTAACAAACACCAGAACTACTGTCATACGGATTGATATAATATGTCACCGTCTGACCGCTAAAATCAGTCCTATTAGGAACCCCGTACCGTGTTTGTAAATATCCCCCTGTACTTCTTAAGGTTACCCTATAAGGAGCCTTACATTTATCTAATGCATCACTACGACTTACTGTATTACCATTATTATCCGTAAATGATACCGATATATTCCCCGATGCGGTAACGCCATTTGTACCCTGTCCATCCCCGTCATCATCACGCCAATAATTATATCTAGTGATTAAATCACTTAAACTCACTGAACTAACCGATGATGGGACTATCATATCTATATGACCCAGAGTATTCCCTACATAAGGTAATGTTATTGGATTTGATACACTTGACGTATTAGTAGACGGCGTGATGACTTGGCCATCCTGCAACTTAATAGCCAACAAACTATCCGTTGATGTGGCCCTTGTTTGGCCACCATCAAACGTTAAATACGGGGCACTACCCACGATATATTTTGATGTATAAGCCGTTAATGCCACAGAACACTCTGCATATGACAACAATAACAACGCGAAGAACAACGACAATCTAGGTAATCTAAATAATCTTAGTAAGCTTGGTAATTTAGATAACCTAAATAAACTAGGTAACTTAAGTAAGATAAAGAAATTAGAAAAGTTAAGTAAGCTAAGTAAAAAACTTAACCCCGACGACCTCTCCAAGCGCGATGAGCTCAATAACTTAGGTGATAAAAATAAGAACTGTGTCTGATTTAGACTACGGTGAAATTGAAAAAGATTTAGGGCGTAGGTTTGGCAGGCCATGTGCCATGTGCCATGTGCCATAAATGGTAACGCATTTCGATCATCCTGTCAAGTAAATTTTTGTTTTATTTACACTTTTTATAACTAACTGCTCAACTAACGAGCTTTCCCTTGCTTTGAAAGCTCCTAAATTATAGTCGCTTGATTAATAATGCGCTAGTTTTTCCGTTAAAAATTTGTAAAGTTTTGTTAAAGATTAAGTCAACCTGCGTTGGGGGCTTTTTGGGGAATAATTTTGGGGGGGATTTTATATTATTAAATTCCGTGACAATATTATTCCCAATCCTTACTAAGGATCTTAGAATTCGATAAACTTCAAACACTTTGTTATAATTTGCGTCACTTTAAAATCAAAATACCAACCTTAATGAAAACCCTCTATTCCTTTATCATTTTAACATTAGTACCTTTTGATCTTTTTGCTGTCGATTTTAGCGGTGATGATTTATCAATTTGTTGGGGGATCCCTTTTGTGGGGATTTTGCTTTCTATTGCGTTATTGCCATTATTTTTGCCGCGATTATGGCATCATCATTATGGTAAAATAACAATGTGCTGGACGATGCTTTTTTTGCTGTTTGCCTTATGCTTGTTTGGTTTGCAAACAACAATTCATCTTACCGTTCATGCAATAATAGCGGAATACATCCCTTTTATTTTATTACTGCTGGCACTGTTTACTGTTTCGGGGGGGATTTTAATTAAGAGCGATGTGCTTAGTACGCCTAAGCTAAACGTTGGTTTGTTGGCAATAGGAACTTTGTTAGCGTCAATCATGGGTACAACTGGCGCTGCTATGTTAATGATTCGACCGATAATTAGAGCTAATCGTGATCGAAATTACGCCGTACATACAATTGTCTTTTTTATCTTTTTAGTGGCGAATATTGGTGGTGGACTAACTCCACTAGGTGATCCACCTTTATTTATTGGTTTTTTAAAAGGTGTTAATTTTGGGTGGACGGTTAAGCATATGCTGTTGCCAGTTTTGCTTAGTTCAATTTTGTTATTAGCAATTTATTATAAGATTGATTGCCACTACTTTCGCATCCAATATGACAATTCACTTGCGCTAGCTTCGACTCCCAAAGCTAGCACTATTAAGGTTTATGGTGTAAGCAACTTTCTTTTATTGCTAGTAATTATCACTTGTGTACTGATGTCAGGCATTTGGCGCTCATCGGTTGCCGTTGAGATTTTGGGTTCGCATATTACTTTACCCAATTTAATTCGTGATATTATGTTTATTATAATTACCCTCATTTCAATATTAATCACGCCAAAACAAGTACGCGCAGGTAACGAATTTAATTGGGAACCAATTATCGAAGTAGCCAAGCTGTTTATGGGAATTTTTATCACCATTGTGCCCGTGCTAGCCATTTTGCGTTCTGGTAACGATGGCGCTTTAGCACCTTTGCTATCACTAGTTACCACAGTTCAAGGCGATCCCATTAATAGCATGTATTTTTGGTTATCTGGATTGTTGTCGGGTTTTTTAGATAATGCGCCAACTTATTTGGTGTTTTTCAATCTAGCTTCGGGCGATGCCAATACTTTGATGACCGCGTTAGAAAAGACCTTGCTTGCTATATCAATGGGTTCAGTTTTTATGGGTGCACTTAGCTATATCGGCAATGCTCCTAATTTTATGGTCAAAAGTATTGCTACTCAAAACAAAATCAATATGCCAAGCTTTTTTGGCTATATGAAATGGTCAATATGTATTTTAATTCCGGTATTTATTATTGATGATTTGGTATTTTTTGTGTTTTTTTAATTTATTTAGTTATAAATATTACATATTATTGATTTTATGAGTTTTACACTTTGTATATAAAACTTGGTATAATGCAACGTTTCTACCGTAATTTTGAGAGTTATATATGTTAAATCAGTTAAAAGCAATTATTCAGTATCTTCTTCCTAAACAGCTATTAACAGTCATATTTGGATGGCTGGCAAAAAAGCAGTTGGGAAAAGTGACTACATGGATGATTATGGGCTTTTGTAAACTGTATAAAGTGGATTTGAGCGAAGCAAAAATTAACGATGTTAAAGCGTTTAAAACCTTTAATGATTTTTTTTCTCGTGAATTAAACGAGGATGCACGGCCTGTAGATGCTGGCGATAGTGTAGTTGTGATGCCAGCTGATGGGGTGATTAGTCAGTTTGGTACTATTCAAGATACTCAGTTATTACAGGCTAAAGGGCATTTTTATTCTTTAGAATCACTACTTGCTTGTCATCCTGATATGATCAAGTTTTTTAAAAATGGTTTATATGCCACAACTTACTTATCACCTAAAAATTATCACCGTTTTCATATGCCTTGCGATGGTATTTTGCGTGAGATGATTTATGTTCCAGGTTCGCTATTTTCAGTCAATAAAGCAACAACTGAAAGCATTCCGAATATTTTTGCGCGTAATGAGCGGGTGATTTGCTTATTTGAAACAGAATTGGGGCCAATGGCACAAATTTTAGTTGGTGCAACCATTGTTGGTAGCATTGAAGTACCATGGGAAGGCATTATCACCCCTCCACGTGAAGGTATCATGAAACGCTGGACTTATGACAATGAGATAAAATTAACTAAAGGGCAAGATATGGGGTGCTTTAAATTAGGTTCGACCGTAATTACTTTATTTGCGTCAAATGCAATTGAGTTTGATAGTCACCTTAAAGTGGGTAATATTGCTCGCATGGGTCAAAAATTAGCCGATAGGATATAGCTTTATGTGGATGCGTGGTGTTTTTTGCTTTGTTGCTGTGTTGTTTTCTTCAATGACTTTCGCCGAAGAATCTACACCAATCATTAATAATGAAGATGATCTGTCGCAAATCGTTCATCAGTTGAGCGATAAGAATGATGAACTCCGGCAAAATATGGAGTTACAAAAGAATCATTTAACCAGTATTGTTAATGAGCAAAACAATATCACCACACAGATTTCACACGTGCAAAATACGCTGGCAACACTTGATGAGCAAGGTGAGTGGTTAAGTTTTTCAACCGCTCTGGGCGAGACTCTGCGCCAACAGTTATTGCGCTTACCCGAAAAGCCTAAATCACAAGCTCTTGATGCCGAAATTGCTGAAGAAAAAGCCCAACAACTTAATTATAATAATATTTTAATTTCTTTAGATGATTACCCTATTTTAACCAGTCCACTTAATACTCTTAAAGAAGCTACACAATATCGTCGTTTGCTTCGTGAGCAGACTGAGTTACTTAAGACTCTTATATCCGGTAGTGATACCACTATTTTAGAACTTACTAAATTAAAAATTGCCAATAAGCAGTTAACAAATGCCATTGATGAAGTGAATGACGCCGCACATAGGTATTTCTTTTGGGTAGCAGATGTGAATCCTATCTCATTGAGTTATCCACTTGATTTAGCTAAAGATGTTATTTATGTAATTTTTTCAATCGATACCCTTTCGCAACTTTATAATGCGAGTATTGAAGTACTTAGCGCGCCCAAACCGCTATTTTTAATCATTTTGTCGTTACTATTTGTGTTTACGCATTTTAAAATGCGCACCAAATATAATACCTTTTTAACTAAATCCGCTAACCGCGTGGGTAAAGTTACGCAAGATAGTTATTCTTTAACCCTAAAAGTAGTGATCTGTTCATTAATTATGGCGTTACCGGTGCCAATTTTGTGGGCAGTGTTTGGTTATGCGTTGCAAATTAATTGGGATTATCCTGTTGCCTATGCATTAGGTTATGGTGTAAATGCGGCGGCGCCTATTTTGTGGGTGTTTATTATTTCAGCGCATTTTGCATCATCTAATGGGCTGTTTATTAGTCATTTTGGTTGGTCTGAACGTAGCGTGCGCTCAGCAATGAAATATTATCAGCTTTCGATTTGGCTTGTGATTCCATTAGTGATGATAGTGATGAGCTTTGACGAGTATAATAATCGCCAATTTGCCGCCACAATTGGTCGTACAGCGTTTATTTTTCTCTGTTTTGCTTTAGTATTTATGACTAACGCCATTCATCGCGCTGGAGTGCCTCTTTATATTGATAAAAAAGGTTCGGGCGATAATTTATTAAGTCATATTTTGTGGTTTATCTTATTAAGTGCACCATGGCTCGCCATTATTGCTGCTTGTTTGGGCTATTTATCAACGGCACAAGTGTTATTAGGTCGCCTTGAAGCATCGGTTATTATCTGGTTTGCGCTGTTAGTTATTTATTTTATGATTCGGCGTTGGATGTGGATCCAAAAGCGCCGTATTGAATTTGAACGCACCAAGCAACGCCGTTTAGAACGTATGCAGCGGGCAAAATCACAGGAAGAAGATATTAATTCGCTTAACGACAGTGTCGATGAACCAGTTATCGATTTAGATGCCATTAGTGCCCAATCCTTACATCTTGTCAGATCGATTATTATGATGATTGCACTCATTAGTATGATTTTACTATGGTCTGAGCTACATTCAGCTTTTGCTTTCATGAATAACATTAAGTTGTGGGGAACCAGCGCTATTGTTAATGGCACCGAAATAGAACAATACATTACTCTTGGTGCAGTATGTATTGCCATTTTAGTGATGACAATTACCGTGCAACTCGTCAAAAATTTACCTGCTTTGTTGGAGTTAGGCATTTTACAGCATTTAGATTTGACCCCAGGAACAGGTTATGCGATTTCGACGGTTTCAAAATATATTATTTTGATGATAGGTTGTATGATTGCGTTTTCGTTTATTGGTATTGACTGGTCAAAAATTCAATGGTTAATTGCCGCACTGGGTGTAGGGTTAGGTTTCGGTTTGCAAGAAATTTTTGCTAATTTTATTTCAGGTTTAATTATTTTATTTGAAAAACCGGTGCGAATTGGCGATACCGTGACAATTCGTGATTTGACAGGCAATATCACCAAGATTAATACTCGAGCAATTACTATTGTTGATTGGGATCGTAAAGAAATCGTGATGCCAAATAAGGCTTTTATTACTGAACAATTAGTAAACTGGTCTTTGTCGGATTCAATAACACGTATTGTGTTAACTATACCCGCAACAATTGATGCCGATAGCGAATTGGTAATTAAGCTTTTACTACAGGCTTCGGATGAATGTGAATATGTACTTAAAGATCCTGAGCCTCAAGTGTATTTAGTTGATATTCAAGAAGGGATTCAGTTGTTTGAATTACGTGTTTTTGCTGCTGAGATGGGACACAGAATGCAACTGCGTAGTACAATTCATCAATTGATACTTGATGCTTATCGTTGTCATAATTTAACACTACCATTCCCGCCATTACAAACTAATTTAGAGGCTTTAGGTCGCAAAAGTGGGCGCCGTAGTTATACCGTTGGTACCCTTTAACCAAATAGTGTTTCTAACCATGGCACGCCAAAAGCACCGGGTGCAAGCAGTGCAAACGCCCAAATAGGTGCAGAAGCAATATTGGCTACATTAAATTTGATGGCGGGCATGTGCATTGTACCTGCTATCAATGGCACTATTGCGCGTAATGGTCCAAAAAATCGCCCAATAAACACTCCTAATGTTCCATAATTATCAAAGAATCGCTCGGCTCGATAAACCAACTTAGGGTGTTTATTTAGCGGCCATGAAGCAATCACTTGTTGATGATAGTGTTTACCTAACCAATAAGATAGCAAATCCCCAAAAACAGCCCCAATAGACGCAGAAATAAATACTGGTACAAACGATATTGTACCACTGCCAACTAGAGCTCCTACCCCTAACAAAATAGCCGTTGCAGGAACAAAAAGCGATATGACAGCCAAAGATTCACCAAACGATAATAGAAATATAATCGGCAGAGTCCAAACTTGATGATGCTCTATAAATTGCATAATTGTCAATGTGATTTCATGTAACGACATAAGTTTAGTTTGTAAATTATTAATTGATTATAGTTAGCTATTTTACCATAATGCTAGATACTTAGGGCTAAGCACACACCACTTATTGATAGAATCTTACAAAGCGTTAACGTTTTTTAGGTTTATCAATGTTTGAGTTTGTGCTTATAGTAAACATAATCCAATTAATAAGAGACAAATCATGGCGATCGGTATTGAATCCATTCTTGTACGCAAATTTAAAGGCAGTGAATTGCAAAATGCTCAAGTGGATGTACTAGCTATTGAAAAGCCCGTTGCGTTAATTTATAACGGAATTTCGCATGTTGTGATGATGGCTACCCCAAAAGATTTGCACTATTTTGCAATTGGATTTTCGTTAACTGAAAATATTATTCAATCGGTGAATGATATTTATGGCATTGATGTTATTGATACTCCCAAAGGCATAGAAGTCCAGATTGAACTTTCGTCGCGACGCTTTAGTGAACTGAAAGAAAAACGCCGTAATTTAACAGGACGCACAGGTTGTGGTATCTGTGGCACTGAACAGATAGATCAAGTTTGCCAAGCCATTCCCACTTTGCCACGAATAAATCAAATTAAGTTAGCGGATTTTAGTGACAGCTTAAATGCCTTATCGCAAGTTCAACAAGTGGGTCAACAAACGGGTTGCACTCATGCGGCTGTGTGGCTAGATTTGAAAGGACAGTTTATGGCGGGATTTGAAGATATCGGCCGGCATGTCGCATTAGATAAACTGCTTGGTTTTAGAGCTATGCAATTGCCAAATAATCCTAAATATCAACATGGTGTGGTGTTGGTATCAAGCCGTGCCAGCTACGAAATGGTGCAAAAAACGGCCAAGTGTGGTGTGGAATTTTTGTTTGCGGTTTCGGCAGCAACCTCAATGGCCGTTGATTTGGCTAAACAGTGCCATTTAACTTTATTGGGATTTTTTAGAGGCGATAAAGGGGTAATCTATTCTGGCGATGATCGTCTATCTTAATGGCAATTTTAGGATTACCCTATATTAATTGGTCAAATTAATTTTCAACTTAATAAATTGAATAATAAAAATAAAAAAACTCATTATTTAATTGATTTTAAGATATCGCAATTCGTATCTTTCTTTATTAAGAGAAAATCTTCATAATATACATCACATAGCAGAAATTACTTTTTTTAATTATTTTATAAGTTTATTGTCTAACTGAACTAATTAATCGGTTAAAACTGTTTATTTATTCATCCTGTTTTACTTTGTAACATTTAATTTTTTGAAAGGATACTATCATGCATCAAACTTCCGATATTCAACAAGCCGTTAACTACATTCAAAAACACACGGACAAAAAACCAACTATTGGGATTATTCTAGGTTCAGGCTTAGGGCCTTTTGCCGATACACTTGAAGATGCGGTTCATATCCCTTATGACACAATTCCACATTTTGCCAAATCAGCAGCTGTAGGCCATGCCAATGAATTAGTTATTGGCAAATGTGGTGATAAAACCGTCGTGGCAATGAAAGGACGCTTTCACTATTATGAAGGATTTTCATTAGATCAAGTTACTTTTCCTGTTCGTGTGATGAAAATGCTTGGCGTTGAAAAATTAATCATTACCAATGCATGTGGTGCAGTCAATACCAGTTTTAAACCGGGTGATTTAATGCTCATTACTGATCACATCAATCTTACTGCTAATAACCCGCTCATTGGACCAAATAATCCTGATTTAGGTGTGCGTTTTTTAGATGTGAGTGAACTTTATAACAAGCAATTGCGTTCAACCGTAATGGATGTAGCTAAAGAACTTAATATTAACTTACAACAAGGTGTTTATGCTTGGTGGACAGGTCCAACTTATGAAACACCTGCTGAAATTAGAATGATTCGCGTGTTAGGTGCCGATGCAGTGGGTATGTCAACCGTACCGGAAGCAATTATAGCGCACCATTCAGGCATTAAAACTATTGGTATTTCGTGCTTAACCAATATGGCTTGTGGCATTTTAGATCAACCATTAGGGCACGAAGAAGTCATTGAAACAGCTGAACGCGTTAAAACAACCTTTTTACAACTCATAACAAAAACGATTGAACGCTTTTAAGTGATACTTTTATATTTGATTTTCTATAAAAAGTTCACTTTATTTTAGGAATAAACAATGAACATAAAAAATAGATTAAAAATAATGATGTTTTTCCAATATTTTATTTGGGGAAGTTGGCTAACTACTTTTGGTGCTTATCTATTTAATGCATTACACTTTTCAGGTATTGAAGTATCGATGATTTTTAGTACTAAAGGTTTAGCCGCATTAATTACACCATTTATTATTGGCATCATTGCCGATAAATTTTTACAAGCTAAATACCTTTATCTATTTTGCCATTCTGTTTGTGCTATTGCGCTTTTTTATGCCGCATCGGTCACTGATCCAGCCATTTTATTTTGGGTGATGTTAGGTAATGCGTTAGCATTTATGCCAACTATTTCCTTATCTAACTCAATTAGTTATCACTGTTTAGATAAGGCAAACTTAGATACTGTCGCTGTTTTTCCTAAAATACGAGTATTTGGTACAGTAGGCTTTATCATCGCTATGTGGACTGTTAGTTTATGCAAATTCGAGTTGAGCAATGCTCAGCTTTATGTTGCCTGCGCTGCTTCGGTTTTACTTGTGATTTATAGTGCAACATTACCCAATATTGCTGTATCTAAAAGTCAAAAACAGACTTGGATTTCTTATTTAGGGCTAGATGCTTTTGTGTTATTCAAAAAACCGGTCATGGCGGTATTTTTTCTTTTTGCTATGTTACTTGGTGCAATATTACAAATTACCAATACTTTCGGTAGCACTTTCTTACATGATTTTGCTAAAATTCCAGAGTTTAAAGATAGTTTGATTGTGCAATACCCTGCTATCTTATTATCTGTTTCGCAAATGGCTGAAGTCGCTTTTATCTTGACTATCCCATTTTTTCTCAAAAAATTTGGCATCAAAAAAGTCATAATGATAAGCTTAATTGCTTGGACACTTAGATTTGGTTTGTTTGCATTTGGCGATCCAACACCTTTTGGATTTGTGCTATTAATGCTTTCAATGATTGTCTATGGGTGCGCATTTGACTTCTTTAATATTTCAGGATCTATTTTTATTGAAAAAGAGGTCAACGCTGATATTCGTGCTAGTGCTCAAGGGCTGTTTATGACAATGTCCAATGGTATTGGCGCTTATTTTGGTTCGATTTTAAGTGGTGTTGTGGTTAATATGTGTACACACGAGGGGACTAAAGATTGGCAAACAATTTGGTTAATTTTTGCATCTTATGCGCTCGTAATTGGTGTTGTTTTTTATTATTCATTTAATTATGAACATACTAAAAACCAATCTGATATCTAACCATTTATCTATTCAGATTAATGAATTTTAAAATATTATTTATCATGTTATTTTAATTCATTTTTTCATTTAATTTATTAAAAATCCGCTGGGGAGATTGAAAAACAATCGCCCCTGAGGGTTTTTATTGTTTTTTGTTTTTTGTTTTTTACAATATTTTTTAGTTTGATGAGATTTAAATATGCAATATAAATTTTTGGGTGGTTTTCTGGTTTTTTTAGGAGCATGTAGTTTTGGCGTGCTCTCCTCTATTGTGAAAACTGCGTATAAAGCCGGCTATTCCTTAGGTGAAGTGACGGGTATCCAATGTTTTTTGGGAATGTTAATGCTGTGGAGTATTCACTTTATCGTTAAAACAATACACAAACCCAAACATTCAACACCAACTAATACATCATCAGCAACAACGAGCGCAAAAAAAATGCAATCAACAAAAAAATGGAAAGTTTGTGCCGTTGGTCTTTTTCCTGGCTTGGTAGGCATCTGTTATTACCAATGTGTACAACTAGTGCCAGCGTCAATTGCCATTATTTTATTAATGCAATATTTGTGGATTAGCGTCATTATTGATTTTGTTATTTTTAAAAACAAACCTAGCATAATTCAGCTAGTAGCCGTTATTGTAATTATTTTGGGTAGTAGCTTAGCCGCAGGTGTATTTAATCAAGATATTAACTTAAATTTGACAGGTTGTTTTTTTGGTTTTTTAGCAGCGCTGATGTATTCGCTGTTTATCAGCACTAGCAGCAATATTGGTAATGAGCTACCTAAACTCGAAAAAAGTGCGTTGATGATTACTGGCGCATGTATTATTACGTTTTTAATTTTTCCACCTTTGTTTTTCTTCAAACTTGATATTAGCGATAAGCTATACCAATTAGGATTTTTATTAGCGTTACTTGGAACTGTACTGCCTCCTTTTTTATTTTCAGTGGGGATCCCTAGAATCGGAATTTCATTAAGTGCTATATTATCAGCAGCAGAACTACCTGTCGCAGTGACTTGTTCATATTTTTATTTGCAAGAATCGGTCCATTTTAATCAATGGATTGGGGTCGGTATTATTCTATTGGCAATTGCTTTGCCGAACTTAATGCATATCAAAAAATACGACTGATTTTAGGTTATTGGGCAGGGCAAAAATCCTGCCTGTTAATTTGCTAATATGAGCAAATTACAAAATAATAAAATAAAAATACCGAAAGGTATTGAAAATCGAGTCAATCATCACTATATCTATAACCTGATTATCAAGCTTACTAATATTGCTCGTTTAATCAAAATAAGGAATTTGATTAGCCATCTTGCGTTTAATAGCTTTAATAGTCAAATAGGTTAAAATTTATTATGGTAGATTTTTCACCGCTATGGCGTATTTGTTGGTAACATTTTAAAAATATATCTTGAACCAAAAGGTTAAATCTAGCAAAATTATTGAACTCTCCAAAATAAAATTTGTCTTATAAGGGAGTGGCTTTTGTTAAATGGTATTCATTGACTGCTTTAAATATCCAGCCATTCGTTTATTGAGATATTTTATTCTAGTATAAGTGTTTTGTCGTATTGATCACACTTCGTAATTAGCCTTTAAATAAGGCTTACAAGTAAATAAGACTATTTGTTTCAGTCTAACCGTTTTCCCGATAGTAGCAGTTTCTAATGGTGTTTTATTTGTTAAGCTTTTGTGCTTTTAAATTTAAATTCATTAATTTAAATATCTAATAGTAAAGATCATTAAATATTTGAAATTTTGTTTATTTTTATATTTAAGCATTATGTTAACCTGAAATATTTTACATAAAAAGTAACAATCGATTTTCGTTATTGAATGATCTTGTTACCTTTTTATCCTAATTAAAAAGGAAGTTACAGAATGAAGACATATAAAAAACCTTTATTTACCTTAGTACATAGTAATGATTCAATACCTGAGCATAGAACACTAGCTTATTTAGATCCAACATTAAATTATTATACTGATCATATTGATGAGATTATTGCTTTGCGTGTTAAGGAACTTAAATTACATCATTCTGAATATAGAGAGTATCACGATGGCAATAGGGTCAATAAAGGTGAGTTTTCTTTTGTTTTTCACGAAATATTTGAATCAGAACATCATAAAAAACAAATTGGCATGCTCAAAGATGACCTCGCCATTGCTAAAGAGTCAAATAAAATAAAGGAATTACTAAATACTCGGATAAAAGAAATCGCTAATGTTTATCCTGAATTACAATTTAATTTTAATGATATGCAATTTTTACCGACTAAAGTAAAAGAGTACCTTTTTGCTCCACCTTTAATCTTAACTGAAGATAATGCCATTATGCTTTGGGATGATTAAATTGAACAACAACAAAAATTTATATCTCAAAAGTAATGACAAACATCACAGTATTAATTGAATTTGGAATCTATACTTGGATGCTAGATATCAATAGAGCTTAAGGAGATATTATAGTTATCAACAATAGTTGGCCTTTCATGATGACCCTCCAAGGGGGCAATGGTAGTATTTTTGCATGAAAAGCACATTACCTACCAATGTTGCCAACTCGGTTGCCCTCTCATGCTGGGGCAACCTGTCTTTGTCTATTTAATTTAAATATATATGATCTTTCTGAGGTTTAAGGATTAAACACTAAAATTTAAGGATAGACACACATTCCGTACGCAGTTTCGTTAGTTTTTCTAGTTTTAACCTGACCTCCAACCGCGGTGACAACAAGCTGGCTACCTGCAACTACATCGCTTGTCCAGTACGCATTATCTGAGGGTAGACCAACTAAATCCATGTATTCCATCGCGTAACCCCACTCGCTAAGCAGCCCTCCACCAATTCGACGATGGTAATGGTTTCCAACCGATGATGGTTTAGCGCTTTGACAACTGCTGTGCAGGCCAGTACAATTTGCGTTGGTGACATCTTTAACCTGTATAAGCCTATAACCTAATTTCTTACACCAGTTTTCATGTGAAGAGAGTAAAGAAAATCTGTCTCCACGATTGATAAACCACTTTTGTAATACAAATCCATATTTGATCACTGATTTACCACTGCGATCGTAACCAACTAATTCGAATGTCTGAGGTAAGTTTGGTTTGCTAATTGAGTTTCGATTTCCATTCGCCGTTGGACCGGTTAGTGTAATTCGCACACTGCTGCCTGTCGCATTGGACTTCATGTTGACAGTTATACCTGCATTATTGACAGTTGGCCAAGTTAGTGGACCACTACCCTCTATATATAAATCAAAGAATAAACCATTACTACCAGTAGTAGGGAATTCACCAGATGAGGTAAAGCCTTTACTTGGATTCCACATACCTTCTGGACCAGCGAATTGATTTACGTCTAACCTTAGATCCCCCGCCTTAATATAACAGACTTTAGGCGTTAAGATTGGAGTAATGAAGTAACTGACAGAACCCGCGCCGAAAGTGCTGCTATTAGGTACACCGTACTGTGTCATTAACATACCATTGGTATTGCTTAACACCACTTTATAAGGTGCTCCGCAAATATCTAAGACATGATTGCGACTAACTCTTTGGTTATGCCTATCTGTGAAGCTAATACTTAAGCTACCTGTAGCGGTTAAACCATTTTCTCCCTGTCCATCACCATCATCATCACTCCAGAAGTTATAGGAGCCATTAATTAGTTCCTTTAATTCTATTGAGTCTGTTGATGTTGGTATAAACATGCCAACATTAGCCAAGGTCTCGCCTTCATTAGGTAAGGCTATGGGATCGGTCGCGGTTGAAGTATTTGTTGCTGGCGTGATAGTGGTGCCATCTGATAAAGTGATACTTAATAGCTCTTCCGTCGTGGTAGCCTTAGTTTTACCTCCATCAAATGTTAAATACGGTGCTGAACCTTGAATTATATTTGTTGTAGTAGCCGATAACGCTTGTGTATTTAATGGATATGACAATAACAATGGCATGGTCAAGATAAATAAGTAAGATTTTGAGCATTTATATAATTGTAATCGCGGCTTTAGTTCAAAACATAGCCACTTGTTAACATTTATTAAAAAGTATTTACGACAATTTTGTGTATGTTTATTAAATAAGTGGGCGGTATAAATAATGCCTGATAGGTATTTAGAAACATTTAAAACATAATATTGCCAAATTTGATAAAAAAAGTTGTACTGCATAATATCCTATATTTCAAGTTTTTTCCTGATAAATCGTTTTTATATTCGTTTTTTAACCAATTAAGTTTTAATTATACGAATCCACGGCAGTATAACGTTAAAAAAAAATTTATCTACCTTTTTATATAAAAATTTTTTAAATAAAATTTAAAATAAAATAACAAACATTTTTAAATACTTTATATAGGAATTACTCGCGTTGTTTGTAGTAATTTGAGAAACTACTGTAATAAATATACATAAAAACCGAACTAAAGAGTATTTATTCAGATAACAGACGTGAATATCAAGACACAGGCAAATATCTATTTGTTAAAGCAGATAACAACCAATCGGGTAAACTAGAAATTCACTAGACCACATAGCCCACATACTAATGGGAAAACCGAAAAAGTGTGATACTCACTTTAATAGAAATGTGGCATAATCAGCAAATATTAGAAGATATCAAAAGATAGAAAACCAAAGCTTAAGCGATTTTCGGTAAAACATCTTATGATGTTTTTAGAAGGGTATTTTGATTATCAAGTGTTAATAACCCGGCATTTTTCCGCATATAAACGTTTAAAATAAAAAATAATCAGTCATCCTCACCAAAATATTAAATAGCACACACATGTATCGTTTTGTAATTTCGTTAATATTGTTCTGGTAATACCGTTGTCTTAAATAATAACATTATACTTTGGAAAAACTAAAAAAAGCTGTTTTTAGCAATAATGAATCAAAACGATAATTTACAGGATTAAAATCCTGTAAATTATTTTATTTAAATGGCTTATTATTTGTAACTGATTAATTAATTATGTTTTTACTTGATAATTAACTATTAAAAGCGCTTTCGCCATGGCTATTGATGTCAAGCCCCTCCCTTTCGTGCTCTTCTGACACCCTTAAGCCAACACAAATATCTGCAATTTTATAAGCAATATAAGCCACCACAGCAGTCCAAATTACACAGGTAATAACACTCATCAATTGGATCCCTACTTGACTTACCATTGTGGTACCTTCTGTATAGCCAACTCCCCCAAGAGACTCTGATGCAAAAATACCTGTCAATATACAACCAACAATACCACATACGCCATGCACACCAAATACGTCACACGTATCATCAACTTTTAGCATTCTTTTGAGTGTTGATACTCCCCACACCCCTGCAAATCCACAAATAAAACCAATTAACATCGCACCGCCAACACCAACAAGGCCGGCAGCAGGTGTTACGCCAACTAATCCCGCTATCACACCTGATGCAGAACCAAGGCATGATGGCTTACCTCGTAAAAACCATTCGGCTAATGTCCATGCTAAAACCGCAGCTGCAGTTGCAGCAACTGTGTTAATAAAGGCTAAACCTGCGATTTCATCAGCATGTGTTGATGAGCCTGCGTTAAAACCAAACCAACCAATATAAAGAATCGCAGCACCAAGATAGACATAAGGCAAGTTAAATGGTTTTAGTGGTTCACGATTATAACCAAGACGATTTTTAATTAAATAAGCACCAACAATTCCAGCAATCGCTGCGTTAATATGTACTACAGTACCACCGGCAAAATCGAGCGCACCTTCATCACCTAAAATTCCGCCCCCCCATACCATATGAGCCATAGGAATATATGAAAATGTAAACCATAACACCATAAAAATTAATACAGCTGAAAAGCGAATTCTTTCTGCGAAAGCACCTGGAATTAAACAGCAGGTAATACAAGCAAATGATCCTTGAAATGCGACCCAGATGAGTTCATAAATTGATCCTGACACATCCGTAATACCAATGCCTGTTAATAAAAGATTGTTAAAGTTACCATAAAACCAATTTCCTTCACCAAAAGAGAGTGAGTAACCATAAGTAATCCATAACACGGCAATAAGTGAAAAAGTTACAAGGATTTGAGATAACATTGATAACACGTTTTTGGAACGTAATAAACCGCCATAAAACAAAGCAATACCAGGAACAGACATAAAAAGTACTAAGGCAGTACAGATCATCATAAATCCATTATCAGCTTTATCAACTATGCCGGCTTCATCAGCAAAAGCAGTACTTGAAAATAAAAAAGCTAAAGAGAAAATAAATTTTTTCAACATAATTATATCCTTAACAATAAATTACAGTGCCGATTCATCGGTTTCGCCTGTACGTATACGTACCACATGATCAAGTGAGGTAACAAAAATTTTGCCATCACCAATTTTGCCCGTATGTGCTGCTTTAGACACAGTACTAATGACTTCGTCAAGTTGATCGTCGCTAATAGCTAAGTCAATTTTAACTTTAGGTAGAAAATTGACATTATATTCGGCGCCACGATATAGCTCAGCATGACCTTTTTGTCGTCCAAATCCTTTGACTTCGGTAACGGTTAATCCTGTAATGCCTATATTGGATAAGGCTTCTCGAACTTCTTCTAATTTGAAAGGTTTTATTACTACAGTAACTAATTTCATCAATTGCTCCTAATAAATATGAGATACAATACGATTCTTGCAAAGATCATGCCAAAAATAGATAACTTCACATAATTTAAGCGGAATTGATAAGAGAAATGAAAGTGAGCAGTTATAAAAATTCAAACTTAGTGATTGAATTTAATTGATTAAAGAGATAAACAATAAAAGTCTGCTTTGATATATTGCCATTTAGCTATGCACTAATATGGTGCCAATGTGTATTATTAGTGCTAAGCAATTATACTCAATTAGGAGTCATGCAAATTAGAATGTCACCATTAGTTTACGATATTCATCATAAGCAAAGTGGTCAGTCATACCGCTAATATAATCTTGCAGTAAGCGACATCGGTAATAAAATTCCATGCAAGCAAAGTTTGCTTCATATAACTTGAGTTTGCTAATTGCCTGCTCATAAGCAGCGCAATGTTTTGAAGATAATTTGTGATATAAGCGCGTTTCAATAGGATAATGCTTGTGGTGTTTGTCCTCAACCAATTTTAAAAAATCATCGGTAGGCATATCAAGCAGTGGACTATAAATATCAAGCAATCCGCTAATAATTCGGTACCCTTGAAGTTCGATATTTTCGACCGATTCATGATTAAACACATGTTTAAAACCAACTGTTTTAAAAATATTAAGTAATTTATATTCTGCACCATTATCTTCAAGTAAAGCATGATTAAACGAGCCACAATAAATGGCTTCAATATTTTCAATAACGCGCTCGGCTGCATGTGGTACCAATCTACCTATGGTGTTGACTCGCAGATACATAAAAAACTGATCGATACCAATTGCATCAAATTCATTCTGTGTTAGGTTTTCATAAGGGCGTTTAACCACTGTATCAAACAAATCACCTTTTTTAATTGGACCCCATGCTTCTGCCAGACAAGTATAAAGCTGTTTTACTGTTAGGATTTTCTTTTCAACAGCATCTTCAAGATCGGCAATACAATATGAGATATCATCGGCCGCTTCCATAATGTAAGTTAATGGATAACGATGAAATGGTTTTATATCAAGCTGTTTGTAAAGTTCCTCAATAAACGGTTCTTCTGATAAATAATAGCCTGGTTTTTTCATTAAGTAAGAAAATTCAGCGGGCACCTGATTTGACCAATAAGCTGGTTTAGAATATTTAAGAATCGAGGCAATTTGTGAATAAGTTAAATTGAGACGTAATATGGAGTGAACTAAACGAATTGCTTGCGCGTTACCTTCAAAATTTGATAGATCTTGGCGAATTTTGGTTTTAATTTCTTTTATTTTGTCATCATCGTTATCATGGATTTCTAGCGCTGGATAATCTGTTGATTTACCAAGACCTAAGCGCTGTGTAAACCATTTATTGATAGCGGCCTCACCAAAGTGACCAAATGGAGGATTACCAATATCGTGCATTAAACAGGCCATTTCAACTAGACTTTCGATCGCCATTATGCAGTTATCAAGTCCATATTTTTTTAATTTTCCTACTTTGCCAAGGCGATTGATAATTTCTTTGACAATGTAACGACCAACTTGTTGCACTTCCATAGAGTGAGTAAGCCGCGTTCTAACCACTGAATTCCGTTCTAATGGAAAGACTTGCGTTTTTTGTTGTAGGCGACGAATAGCTGCTGAATTAATGATGCGACCACGATCACTTTCAAAACAACGTACTATCGAGTATTCATCAGATAGTGATTCACGCTGTTTGCTAGCATAACGTTGATAATTGATTTTTTGATTAAAGTTGATCATGGTCTATCTCTAATTTCATCGTCTTAATCAGTTTAGATTGCTAAATCGTTATAATTTTTGCTTTGCCCATTCAATACTTTTTTGATAATCATTAGGCAATAGTGGCATTAGATTTTCTAACGCTTTTAATAATTGACTAGACTGGCTATGAGTTAAGTTTAAATGCCCTACTTTACGCCCTGCTCTGACTTCTTTTTCGTACCAATGCATATGTACCAAGTCGATAGATAGCCAATTAAGATTTAATTCTGTACCAATTAAGTTAACCATAATTGATGGTGCAAAAACATTTGGCTTAGGGAGTGGTAAATCTAATATGGCACGAAGATGCAATTCAAATTGGCTTATCGAAGCACCATTTTGTGTCCAATGACCACTATTATGTACCCGTGGAGCAAGTTCATTAATTAGTAATTTACCATCAACAATGAAGCATTCCATTGCCATTACGCCAATATAATTCAATTTATGCATAATGGCAGATAGCATTTTTTCGGCTTGTGTTTGCAATAAAGGGACTTGGTTTGGTAGCACAACGCTCATTTTTAAAATACCATCTTGGTGTAAATTATTGGTAAGCGGGTAAAATACCGTTTCACCTTTTGCATTACGCGCCCCCACTAATGACATCTCTTTTTCAAATGGAATAGCCTGCTCAACAATCGCGTTTTGATAAATATCATCTGGGACGGTGATTGGATGACTAACAGCTATACGCCATTGTCCTCGTCCGTCATAACCACCTGTTCGACGTTTAACAATTAATAGATCCCCCAGATCAGTAAATAAAGTTGGCCAATCTTGAGAATGATTAAGCGTAAACCATTTAGCTGTGGGTAATCCAAGTTCATCAAACAGCTGTTTTTGAGTTAAACGGTCAGCAATAAGCGGAAAAACATCTCGATTAATAAAATGAGGATGCTTAGCTAAAATTT
Source organism: Gilliamella sp. ESL0254 (assembly GCF_013344985.1). Lineage (NCBI taxonomy): Bacteria > Pseudomonadati > Pseudomonadota > Gammaproteobacteria > Orbales > Orbaceae > Gilliamella > Gilliamella sp. ESL0254. The sequence continues at coordinate 200,015 of NZ_JAAEDU010000001.1, read as the reverse complement.
GCGTAAAAGGGGTATCTGACCATCGTTCAATTTCGGCTGTGATCACTGACTGTTGATATGGAATAGTAGCAGGATCTGCATCTAATCCAACAGGATAAACTTTAATACCTAACGGTTCTCCTGCTTGTTTAAGCATTCGCCCTAGTTGACCATTACCTAATACACAAACAGATTGAGTTTTCATATTATGCATCCACTCTTGGATCTGGGTGATTTAACACTTCATCAGTTTGAGTTAATCGCCATGTTGATAAGCGTTGATAAATATCTTGATCGTGTAAAGCAAGAATTTGCGCAGCAAGTAATGCTGCATTAGCCGCACCAGATTTACCTATAGCTAAAGTGCCAACAGGAATGCCCTTAGGCATTTGAACAATAGAATAAAGACTATCAACACCATTTAATGCGGCACTTTGTACCGGGACACCTAATACAGGAACAAGCGTTTTAGCGGCTAACATACCGGGTAAATGAGCTGCACCGCCAGCGCCAGCGATGATCACATCATAGCCTTTTTGTTTAGCATCTTCAGCAAAACGAAATAACTTATCGGGTGTACGGTGTGCTGAAACGATTTCAACATGGTAAGGAATAGTCAATGCATCAAGGATATCGGCGGCATGCAGCATAGTGCTCCAATCACTTTTGGAGCCCATGACAATGGCAATTTTAGGTTGAGTGTGCATAACAAACGTTTGAATAATTAAAATAAGATGTACGCAAAGTATACACTAAATTTTAGTTGATGGGGATAGTCATGGGAGATATCAATTAACAATACAGATTCCTGATATTCGTTAGAAGGAAAACATAATCAAAATAATGCCGCCGAATAGTAAAGAGTATCGGCGGTAATTGAAGCATCAGCTTTTTACTGCTGCCACGATTTTAATTTCGATCAGATATTCTTTTTTCATTAGTCCAGCTTGCACAGTACAACGAACAGGCGCACTACCCTTAGCTACCCATTCGTCCCATGCTTTATTTATTGCAGCAAAGTCACTTTTATTCACTAAAAATAATGTCGCATCCAATATATGTAATTTATCGCTGTTAGCTCGAGCTAATAGTTTATCAATTTCTGCTAATGCACTTTGGGTTTGTATATAAGCGTCATTTTCAAGTTCTGTAGGAACACTTGTGTAATAAATCACATTATTATGAATCACAGCTTCAGACCAGCGATCATCGGGATCAATTCGAGTTATTGTCATCATATTTTCCTTGTTAGATGAGTCATTAAGACACTTTAATAAAATCCGCACGCAATTTTTTTATTTCATCACGCAGTACGCCGGCTTTTTCAAATTCAAGATTTTGAGCCGCTTCATACATCATTGCTTCAAGTTCTTTCACTTTTGCCTGTACATCTTTAACAGAAACATACTGATACGATTTACCTGGTTCAAACGCTTGAACTTTGGCTGTTGATTTCTTGGTACTTAAACCTGCCTCTAATACATCTTTAATTTCTTTGCGTACTGATTTAGGCGTGATGCCATGTGCTACATTAAAGTCTTCTTGTTTTTGACGACGGCGAGCAGTCTCATCAATCGTTTTTTGCATAGCCGGCGTAATTTTATCTGCATATAATATAGCTTTACCATGCTCGTTTCGAGCGGCACGCCCAACGGTTTGAATTAGCGAGCTTTCTGAACGTAAAAACCCTTCACGGTCAGCGTCTAATATTGCGATTAGCGATACTTCCGGTATATCTAACCCTTCTCGAAGTAAGTTAATCCCAACTAACACATCGACTTTACCTAAACGCAAATCTCGGATAATTTCCATTCTTTCAACCGTATTAATATCTGAATGCAAATATTTGACATTGATATTATGTTCCGACAAATAATCGGTTAAATTTTCTGCCATACGTTTAGTTAGTGTAGTTACCAAAACACGTTCTTCGTTGTTAATTCGAATTTTGATTTCGGATAATAGATCATCCACCTGAGTTGTAACAGGGCGAACTTCGATAATAGGATCTAATAGTCCGGTAGGTCTAACCACTTGTTCAATAATTTCGTTACCTGATTTCTCAATTTCGTATTTGGCTGGTGTTGCTGATACATAAATGGTTTGTGGCATAATATTTTCGAATTCTGCAAACTTTAAAGGCCTGTTATCTAGTGCTGATGGTAAACGAAAGCCGTATTCAACCAAATTAAGTTTTCGCGAACGATCGCCATTATACATTGCGCCTATCTGTGGAATAGCAACATGCGATTCATCAATAAATAATAATCCGTCTGGAGGCAAGTAATCAAATAACGTTGCTGGCGGATCGCCCGGATTACGTTGGGCTAAAAAGCGTGAGTAATTTTCGATGCCAGAGCAATAACCCAGTTCGGTCATCATTTCAATATCAAAGAGTGTTCGCTGAGTTAAACGTTGTTCTTCCAGTAGACGATTGTTATCTAACAATACTTTTTGACGTTCTTTAAGCTCTTGTTTAATTTGCGCAATGGCATTTTCCATAATATTTCTTGGCGTTACATAGTGTGTTTTTGGATAGATAGTGATCCGTGATACTTCATTGATACTATTACCTGTCAGAGGATCAAACATAACAATACGATCGACTTCGTCATCAAATAGCTCTACGCGCACAGCAAGTTCATCTGAGTCCGCAGGAAAAATATCGATGACATCCCCTCGAACGCGAAACGTACCACGGCTAAAACCTATTTCGTTACGAGTGTATTGTAATTCGGCCAAACGAGTTAAAATTGAGCGCTGATCGGTTATGGTGCCCTTTGTTAAGTGTAATATCATTGACATATAAGTTTCTGGCGCACCTAAACCATAAATTGCCGATACCGATGCTACGATCACAACATCGCGTCGTTCGAGGAGCGATTTCGTCGCTGAAAGACGCATCTGTTCTATATGCTCATTAATTGAGGCATCTTTTTCAATAAATGTATCAGTTGAAGGCACGTAGGATTCAGGTTGATAGTAATCGTAATAAGATACGAAATACTCAACCGCATTTTCAGGAAAAAAGGCCTTCATTTCGCCATACAACTGAGCTGCCAATGTTTTATTGGGCGCTAAAATGATTGTTGGGCGGTTATGCGTAGCAATGACATTGGCCATAGTAAACGTCTTACCTGAACCCGTTACGCCCAACAATGTTTGATGTGCTATCCCATCTACAATATTTTGATTAATTTTTCTTATTGCTTCAGGCTGATCACCGGCAGGCTTAAATTCGGAACATAATTTAAATTTTTTCATTACATCACAACCAATATTTTACCTATTAATAAAAATTATCCCCAAAAGGACTTGACCTTTTAAAATCTTCTATTTTTCATTCAATTGACTTTTTTATAAATAAAAAAGACAACAAATTCATGACTTGATTTACGATAACATATTGATAAAAAACAAAAAACAATTTAATGATTAACTTACAATCAAATCAAGAAAAATCCTGTTCTTGACTGAGGTTAGCGCTTTTTTTAATAAACTACTCACAGAGTTATCCACAGGTAACGGGGATAACTTCATAAGTATAGCCTCTATAGGCTTTTTTCAATTATCAAGACAATTTTTGTCCAAAAAAAACTTTTATTTTGGATGGTTTTTCCTATTTTTAAACTTCTTTTAATAGATTTAATTAATCTACTTGTTTAGCTGTTCAAATTGATATTGATAGCTATCATCAAAGTCACGAACAAAAGTTAATCGATGAGTGATGCATTTAGGCGCATCTTCTGCGTGATGAGACACAAAGAGTAACTGAGTATGTCCCTCACTAATTAAACGATCTATCCAGCGTTTGACTAATTCTCGATTAAGATGGTCTAGCCCTTGCAATGGTTCATCTAAAATAAGCAGTGTCGGATGTTTGACTAAAGCTCTAGCTATCAAAACTAATCGTTGTTGCCCCCAAGAGAGTGATTGAAAAGGTTTGCCCGCTTGCGCTTGTAAACCTAACAACTTTAACCATTCATCAGCTAATTTAGCTTGTCTATCACTGGTAGTTTGATAGATACCAATCGAATCAAAATAGCCAGACAATAACACTGTTTTAACGCTAGAACTAACGCGGTAATCCAAATGTAAACTACTACTGACATAACCAATATGGCGTTTAATATCCCAAATCGTTTCACCTGAGCCACGTTTACGACCAAATAAAGTAAGGTCATTGCTATACCCTTGCGGGTGATCACCAGTAATTAAACTTAATAATGTTGATTTCCCTGCACCATTAGGACCAACAATGTGCCAATTTTGTTTGGCCTTTACTTGCCATGTTAATCCATTAATTATTGCTTTATCATCATAATAAACATAGCAATTATTTAATGTGACTCGATCTAATTGATCTGCTAATCGTGTTGGTGATTCATCAGCTTCTGGTAATGGCATATTGGGTATATTTTCCAAATCTGCTAATTGCTTAACTGTTGCATCGTTTAATATTGTACTCTTCGTATCAATTTTCAATAGTTGGCAATCAGCTAATATACCAACATTTTCGATAAAATCAGGAATTTCATTAAATCGATTTAAAACAAGGACAATAGTGATACCCTGCTTAGCAAGGTCCGCAAGTATTTGTGCTAAATTTGCACGAGATGCCACGTCTAAACCATCAAAAGGCTCATCTAATATCAGAAAATCAGGCTGCTGCATCAAAACTCGGCAGATTAAGGCTTTGCGAGTTTCACCGGTTGATAAATATTTAAAGCGTTTGGTTAATAGGTGTTTAATTCCCAATTGTGTTGCTAATTGTTGACAAAGCACTTGATTAAAATTATTTTCTTGAATAATTTGCTCAGTGGTTAATCCAGTATCATTTTCACTTTCGCTTAGCATATCTGTATTATTACGCTTCCATTCATCATCAATCAGTTTTTGTAGTTGTTCAAACGATATATGAGCTATAGATTTAAATTGATTGATAACGTTACCTGATAATAATGTTTGCTCACCTGCCAACGCTTTAACTAGTATAGATTTACCACTACCATTACGCCCCACAAAAGCGACATGCCCCCCTTGCTTGATTGCCAACGATTCAATGATAAAAACTTGGTAATCACTAATTTTAAACTGTGCGTTTTCTATTTGTAGCATGATAACCTCATATTGCTAAACTAATGTTGCAACAATAATATGTTGTGGATTAATACATAACTTAGTTTGTTTACCTACAGTTAGAGCAGCTTGCTCAACTTCTTTAGCTAATTTGCTAGCGTAAAGCACAATGCCAGAAGATAATGAAAAAGCAATTTCACTCCATTTTTCATCTGTTGTGATCTTTTCAACTGTAACCGACAAGAGATTCTCATTCGCATTCTCTTTTGTATTTACCCATTCAATCAACGGGGCTTTAATTAACAACAAGACTGTTTTATCAGTACTCAACTTTAACCGTCCAATACTTGGCTGAGTAATGTACGCTGTTAACTCAGTTTGGTTATCACTGAGCAGTACAGTAATAAAACCAGCAACATCACTTGTGTGAATCTGCTTAACTGTGCCATATAATTGATTTCGGGCACTAGTCTGCAATGACAATCTTGCAGTGGCTTTTAAAATATCATCTAATGGGACTTTGTCATCACTCAGTATGTTAAATGCATTTTGTTGCAACTGAGTTAATAGATCATAAAGTTGAATGAATCTAACAGCATAAGGACTGAGCTTTGTGCCCCCACCATTTTTGCCACCAATTGCGGTAATTAAAAAAGGATTAGGTGCTAATTTGTTAATTTCATTGATAGCATCCCACGCTGTTTTATAACTAACGCCAATTTGCTTGGCAGCCTGACTTAATGATCCAGTTTGTTCAATTGCTTTTAACAATGCAATACGCCGTGGATCAGTAAATAACTGTTGCTGAATATTCAATGTCAATAAAATTTCAGGAGAAAACATAATTTAACACCATGAAGAACCAACTAATCAATTTGGAGGAGATAAGAGCGTTTATTGTAGACGCTTTTTTATATTCATTCAAAACAAGTTAAAAACATCATTGATTGTTTGATGACATTTATTTAATTGTACTTTATGAATAAATTTTGCTAATATCGATATGTTTTTTTTTATATAGCGATTAAGTGGTTAATGGAAATGTTCCATTACAACCGAGTATTTTAACAATATTGATAACCCAAATTAACCTACTTTTATTGTGAGGAAAAAATGAAAAAATTGATTGGAATTCTTGGGGCTATAGTACTGATGGCGATGACCTTTTCTGCATCAGCTGCTGAAAAAATAACTGTATTTGCCGCTGCCTCATTGACAAATGCAATGCAAGATGTCGCTACCGCTTATAAAGCTGAACATAAAGACGTGGATATTGTGTTTTCTTTTGCTTCATCATCAGTATTAGCAAAACAAATTGAACAAGGTGCACCTGCCGATATTTTTATGTCAGCTGATCAAAAATGGATGACTTACCTTATTGAGCATAATATAGCGAAAAATAAACAAGACCTATTAAAAAATGCATTAGTTCTTATTGCCCCAAAAAGTTCACCATTAGATAACGTTTTAATCAATAACAATACCAATTGGCAAGCGATTTTACCTAAAGACGAAAGAATTGCCATTGGTGATCCAGATCACGTTCCCGCGGGGCTTTATGCAAAAGAATCACTCACTAATTTAGGCGTATTTGACAAATTATCACCACAATTTGCCCCTGCGAGCAATGTGAGGGACGCTCTGATGTTAGTTGAGCGTAACGAAGCCGCCCTTGGCATTGTCTACAGCACCGATGCCAAAGTAAGCGATAAAGTGAAAATTGTAGGGGCTTTCCCTGCAGATACATTTAGGTCTATTGAATACCCAATCACGTTATTAAACTTAAAAGCAAGTGACTTTTATCAATATTTAAACTCACCACAAGCTAAAGCCATTTTTGAAAAATATGGATTTATAACAAAGTAACTTAACAAGTGAGTGATTTGATACAAATATGTTATTAACCGAATTTGAATGGCAAACTTTACTACTTAGTTTAAAAATAGCCACTGCAGCCATTGGCTTTAGTTTACCAATAGGTATTTTAACCGCTTGGATATTGGCTCGCTGTCAATTTTGGGGTAAACCGTTATTTGATAGCATTGTGCATCTTCCTCTTGTTTTGCCACCGGTAGTATTAGGTTATGTATTGTTAATAACCATGGGTCGACGAGGTGTGATTGGTGAGTGGTTAACTCAAAATTTAAATATCAGTTTTAGTTTTAATTGGCAAGGTGCAGCTTTAGCTTCAGCAGTGGTTGCATTTCCACTCATGGTACGTTCTATTCGCTTAGCCATTGAATCGATTGATATACGACTTGAACATGTGGCTCGCACTCTTGGTGCCCATAAATGGCGAGTATTTCTAACTATCACTTTACCTTTAGCCTTTCCGGGTATTTTAATGGGAATCGTGCTAAGCTTTGCTCGTTGTTTAGGAGAATTCGGTGCAACAATTACATTTGTATCAAATATTCAAGGTGAAACTCGGACCTTACCACTCGCAATGTACACGATGCTACAAATCCCCGATGGTGAACACAGTGCCTTACGACTGTGTATCATTTCAATTGTACTGTCGATCATTTCACTTTTTTTATCAGAATTGTTAAATCGATGGCATAAGAGGAAGCTAGCAGGATAATCACTATGTTAAAAATACAGGTTAGCAAACAATTGGCTTCATTTTCTTTCCGATTCAATCATGATATAGATTGCCAAGGCATTACCGCTATTTTAGGCGTTTCAGGATCGGGGAAATCAACGCTAATCAACCTTATTAATGGATTAATTAAACCCGACCAAGGTTATATCAAACTCAATAACACATCACTGGTTGATTGTGATAAGAACCTTTTTATCGATCCTGAAAAACGTCAGATTGGTACCGTTTTTCAAGATGCATTACTTTTCCCTCATTATAAAGTGATTAAAAATCTAACTTATGGTGCTAACAACTTCAATTCTTCAAAATTTGACGAAATCGTGAATGTACTTAATATCCACTCATTATTAAATCGCTATCCAGCAATGCTATCTGGTGGCGAAAAACAGCGGGTGGCAATCGGTCGAGCACTATTAACCAATCCTTTATTACTATTGATGGACGAGCCGCTTTCCGCCCTTGATATGCCCAGAAAAAAAGAGCTATTAACATATATCGATAAGTTAGCCAATGAGTTAAATATACCGATTATTTATGTAACACATAATATTAATGAAGTTAAAAAGATAGCCAATAATGTAGCAATTTTAGATCAAGGCAAGCTGATTGAGTTTGGTAAAGTCGAGCATGTTTTACAAAGTGATTATTTAAAAGAATGGTTATAAAGAGCTAAAGTATTACTATTTTGTTCTTGTTTGATATATGTCACGCCATCATGCCATGCCCCCAGCACTATACGAGTTGCACGGTTGCCTTCAATTTGAAAATGGTGTGTTGCAGGTTTGTGAGTATGACCATGCACCATAATATCTGCATTGTGTTCTATCATCACTTCCACTACCGCTTGTTGATTTACATCCATAATAAATTCAGATTTAGTCTGATTATGCAGACTACTTTTTTGCCTCAACTTAGCTGCAATTTTAAGCCGAACAAAGCGCGGAAGTAATAAAAACAGTTTTTGTAACCATCTATTATGCATAGCTTTTCGAAATTTTTGATATTGAAGATCGTCAATACATAATAAATCGCCATGTAAAAAAACAATATTTTTTTCTTGATTGGGCAAGCAGTTAATTTCGGGCAATAAAATCATATCGCTCTGCTTAGCGTACTTTTTCCCTAACAAAAAATCGCGGTTGCCATGCACAAAATATTTTTTGATATTACGTTGTGATAGAGCTTGTAATGCCTGCGCAACTTGGCAATGTAAGTTTGTTCTCACATCATCCCCTACCCAATAGTCAAACAAATCACCTAAAATGTAAAGTTCACAATTATCGGGGAGAGTATGTAAAAAAGACAAAAAGCCTGCGGTTATACCCATATAACCATCAGGCTCATTATCGGCTAGATGAATATCAGCGATAAAATAACGAACAGGATTATTCAACCGTAACACTCGTAATAATGACATCTTCCACAGGAACATCTGAATGCATACCGCTACGCCCTGTTTTAACGACTTTGATTTTATCAACAACGTCTAGCCCTTCGACGACTTGTGCAAAAACACAATAGCCATAACCATTAACATCAGCAGAGCGGAAGTTAAGATAATCATTATCCACTACGTTGATAAAAAATTGTGCAGTCGCAGAGTGTGGATCAGATGTTCGTGCCATCGCTAAAGTGCCACGATCATTTTTTAGTCCGTTATCTGCTTCATTTTTTATTGGTGATTTTGTTTTTTTCTGTTTCATACCGGGTTCAAACCCGCCACCTTGAATCATGAAATTATTAATAACACGATGGAAGATTGTGTTGTTGTAAAAACCGTCTTTGCAATATTCAACAAAATTTTTAACGGTTTCTGGCGCCTTATCGTCAAAAGTTTTGATTTTAATATCACCTAAATTAGTGTGAAATATAATCATAACAGATTCCTTTTTTTATTTAATATACATATTTCGAGCAAAAGTAAGCTTTAATCAATTTGACTTACTTACTAAATTTTTCACATGCTTCAAGGGTGTTACTCATTAACATAGCAACAGTCATTGGACCAACACCACCAGGTACAGGCGTTATCCAACCAGCCCGTTTAACGGCAGCCTCAAAATCCACATCGCCAGCTAATTTACCATCTGGCAGACGATTGATACCAACATCAATAACAATTGCGCCTGGTTTTATCCACTCACCCTTAACATAATTAGGAATGCCAACTCCTGCAACAACAATATCCGCATTACTCACATGTTTAGCTAAATCAACAGTACGGCTATGAGTAATGGTTGTTGTACAACCTAATAACAATAATTCTAATGCCATTGGACGACCTACAATGCTTGAAGCCCCTACCACTGTTGCATTTAAGCCTGATAGATTTATACCCGTGGATTGCAGCATTTTGACCACTCCATAAGGAGTACATGGTCGTAAAATCGGATCGCGTTGTAATAAGTGACCAATATTGTAAGGGTGAAAACCATCAACATCTTTACTTGGATTGATACGTTCAAGAACCTTGGTTTTGTCAATATTATCAGGTAAAGGAAGTTGCACTAAAATACCATGCACATCTGATCGTTGATTAAGTTCATCAATTAATGCCAATAACTCATCAGTGGTCGACGTTGGGAAGTCATACGCAAATGAAATAAAACCAACATCATCACAAGCTTTTTGCTTATTTTTGACATAGATTTTTGATGCAGGATCTGAACCCACTTGAATTACGGCAAGCCCAGGAACAGATAGGCCTTTTTCAATACGTGTGTTAACTTTATTAGCAATGTCAGTTCGTATTTTTTGTGCTAATGCTTTTCCATCAATGATATGTGCAGTCATAAGCTTCCGTTTAGCTACCATAGTAAGGGCATCATTTTCGCAAAAGTTTTTATTAATGTCTATTTACTTATGAATAGATTGATTAAGTTGAGTTAATATTTCTTTGTATTGCGCATCAATATCGGTAATCACAGAACAAATATGAGTATCAAAAGCTTTTAGTTTAGGTTTTTGAGCTTTCCATTCATTTTTGGAGATTTGTTTGATCGCCCCTAAATTTTTAAAAAAATCGAAATGCAAAATACTTCCACCAACAACATTATAAAAAATACGCTGACCGATATCTTCACCATCTTTTTTTAGATTATTGAAATTTTGGTAAGAAAATCGTGTATTGCCATTTTCTGTAAAAATCGAAGCATGTAGCAACTTAACTAAACGTTTATATAATTTGTTTAATTCACTTTTTAGCTCGGTATCGTCGCTCAATTGATTTTTTATTGCCTGTTCAAAGGTCATTTTCACATCTAATAAAAGATTTAACGATTGTTGTTCTAATTGCGGTAACTGTTGGCGTAAATCTTGTTGAAATTTTGCCAGTTTTTTTTGTAATGGCGGATTAAGTGTTACTGATTGCTTATTTAAAATCACATTACCATTTGGTGTAATAGTTAAATCATTTTTTTTATTAAAAATATGCACACTTTCTTTGCTAATCGTAATATCATAACTGGGTTTAACTCCACACTCTTTTTTCGCAGCAAATACGGTGATAGGTAATAATAAAACAATCAATAACAATTTTTTCAACATATTCATATCCAGCAAGTTAATTCATGCAGATTATAACGTCTATCAGGAAATAAATATAATAAACTTGAATATATGCTGTAGTTGAGAAACACACAAATCAAAGTCAACATATGTTATCTAGTTGATATTTTACAAAAAAAACAGCAATTGAAAGGTATAAATCCCTCAAAAAAATAGAACTAAAAAACTTCAATAAAATCAATACCTTTTCTGAACGATTTTTATAGGGACAAAACCGTCTTTTCCGCAATTTTAAGCATAAAACCCTGATTGACTTTTCAAGCCTATTATCAATAGATATAATCTATTTAATTAACTATATTTAACCACTTTTTTTAAATTAAAAGTAACGTATAGTAATAATATATGTAAAACAACTTATTCGAGGTGACAAATGTATACTGTAATTTTTGGACGTCAAGGTTGTCCTTATTGTGTTCGAGCTAAAGAATTAGCTGAAAAACTTTCTCAAGAGCGTGATGATTTTTCTTATCGCTATGTCGATATTAATGTTGAAGGCATTACCAAAGAAGATCTTTCTAAAAGTGTAGGTAAACCTGTTGAAACTGTGCCGCAAATTTTTATTGATGAAAAACCAATCGGTGGCTGCACTGATTTTGAAGCCTATGCGAAAGAGCATTTAGGGCTTTATAAATAAAGCACCCCCTCATTTTAAGCAAAAAAAAGCCACATACATATAAGTGGCTTTTTGTTTTATATTATTGCCATTATCGTCCTGGCAACTTTTTCCAAGTCACTTCGTTACGTAAATAAGTTGGCTCTACATCTTCAACATTCACTAGCTCATTCTTTTGCCATTGATTCTTAGCAAGAACAACAAGATCTTGTGCATGAGGTAACAAGATATCGCTTTGTTTTATATCGTTAATCATATCAGGATAAGTTTGCCACCCCGTACCAGCACAATAATCATTTTGACTAATATGCTTCACTTTTTCGATTACTTTTTCAGGCTTAATAACACACTCAGCAATAACCGCTTGCCATTGCTCGTTAACGTAATGGTATTGACCTAAATAAACTTCGTTCATTCTAGCATCAATTGCGGCAATTACGTTTGTTGCTTGCGTTGTTCGATAAACACCTTGAGCCAAAGTCATCAGTGTTGATACACCTATCATGGGTTTATCAATACCTAACGCTAAACCTTGAGCCACGCCAATACCAATTCTAACGCCAGTAAAACTACCTGGGCCTTGGCCAAAAGCGATTGCATCAACTTGCGTAAGTGAACAGTCTGATTGTTTAAGAAGTCTATCAACCATCGGTAATATTTGTTTAGTATGATCACGAGCTGATACAATAAAATCGTGAGTGATTTCGTTACGGTAAAGCAAAGCAACCGAACAAGCTTCTGTTGAGGTATCAATGGCTAAAATAGTACTCATTTTTTTTCCAAAATATTTTATCTATTATCATTTAGCTTTTAGTTATTAAAAAGTTTATAACTTTATTTATGTCCCGTGTTCTTGGTGAAGGTGGTAAGCTATTAATAAATGTTGCACCATAAGGTCGCATTACTAAACGATTATCACAGATGATAACCGCTCCACGGTCATTGTGATGGCGAATTAGTCGCCCGACACCTTGTTTTAAGGTGATTACCGCCTCTGGTAATTGTACATCATTAAATGCGTCCCCGCCCTGCATTTGACAATCTTCCATACGGGCTTTAATTAACGGATCATCAGGCGAAGTAAACGGTAATTTATCTATAATAACACATGATAAGGTATCGCCTCTAACATCGATCCCTTCCCAAAAGCTGCTCGTAGCAATAAGTAGCGCATTGCCCGTATGAATAAACTGTTCAAGCAATTTAACTTTACTGGTTTCACCTTGTACTAATACTGGTAATTTGGTTAATTCTCGAAACTGTTTAGCGAGTGCATTCATCATTGCATATGAGGTACACAAAAAGAAACAACGGCCATTATTAGCTTCAATAACAGGCAACAAAATATTGGCTAATTTTTCGGCATTGCCTTGCTCATTTGGCGATGGAATATAACGTGGAACACACAAAATCGTCTGGTTAATATAATCAAATGGGCTTTCTAATATTAGTGAATCGGCATTTGTCAGCCCTAAGCGTTTAGTAAAATAATCTAATTGATTATCAACCGATAACGTTGCTGATGTAAAAATCCAACTGCCTTTTCGCTGTGTTAATAGTTCAGTAAATTTATCGGCAACAGACAATGGCGTTAGCGCAAAAACAAAATAGTTATGGCTACTTTCATACCAATAACTAAAACCAGTTACATTTGTCTCCTGCAAGCGTTTTAATAGCGTATTATATTGATTAATTCGTTCAAAACAGTTATCTAACGTTGTCGAACGTCCAACCGTCAATAACAAAACTTCGTGACAAAAATCTAATGCATCGACAAGATAAGAAATCTCTTTTTTAACTGCTTCTTGGTTAAATAAAAAACGTAAGTTACCTTTTGGTGGTTGTTGGTTAATAACAATTCGTAAGTCTTGCGTACATTTTTGTAGTTTATCCGCACATTGCTGTAGCTGAGACATATCTTTAACTTCAGTACGATAAACTAGGTTAATTTCTTTAGCTAGGTCAAAAAGTTGCCGACTAGTTAGCTGCTCACCAAAATAGTGGCAAGCAAGATCTGGTAGTTGATGAGCCTCGTCGAAAATCATGACATCTGCTTTAGGAATCAGTTCTCCAAAGCCCGTATCTTTTACTACAACATCAGCTAAAAATAAGTGGTGATTAACCACAACAACATCCGCATTTAAGGCTCGTTTACGCGCTTTGACAACATAACAATCACTATAGTGCTCACAGTCACTGCCTAAACAATTATCATTTGTGCTTGTTAATATTGGCCAAATTAGGTTTTCTTCCGTGACAGTAGTGCATTTACTAATGTCTCCATCTTTAGTTTTAATTGACCAATTTTTTACACGAACTAAATCAACACGTAAATCTTTATCAAGATCTCCTGCTGCTGCATATTGATGATACAGGCGTTCTAAACAAAGATAATTAGCTCGACCTTTAAGCAAGGCTATTTTTCCTGTGTAATTTAATGCTTTTTTGATTATTGGTAAGTCTTTACTGAATAACTGTTCTTGTAAATTTTTAGAGCCAGTTGAAAGTATTACTTTTTTATCGCTACGTAATGCAGGAACTAAATAAGCAAAGGTCTTGCCAGTCCCTGTTCCCGCCTCAACCACAAGAGAACGCTGTTTTTTTATTGATTCAGAGACTTTACTTGCCATGTTTCGTTGTGGTTCTCTTGCTACAAAACCGTCAATAGCCTTAGCAAGCAAACCATTCTCAGCAAAATCATCAATCACTTAAAATACACCTAATAAAAAAGATAAGTTCAATACAACAATAAAATGAAGAAAATATATTCTAGGGAAAATACAACATTATGAAAACATCACAACTTATTTCCAATAATGAGATGAATTTATTGTCACAGAATGAAACAATTAATAATATAAAAACTGCTGTACTATACCAGTAACCGCGCGAAAAAGATATATAGGCATCCTTGAGTCACCAAAGCCATCTTTAATTGTGAACGTTACTCATCAAAATAAATAACGCCCTAGATTTCAAAAAATAAAGAACCAATAACAAATTTTATTTTGTCAATTTGGTTTTCAAATAAATAAAATAATGCTTAAGTCCTGATAAATATTTTTTTTGCTTAAACATTAATCGAGAATAAGCTCGTATTGAGGAGGTTTTTTTACAACTATATAAAGGCAGCTCGTCATTTTTCCATGGTGATTGTTGTAAATAAAAATCAAATAATGTTGAACGATAAGGTTGGTGCCAAGGTTTGTTTTTAGTAATATAATGAATCAATACAGTATCATCTGGGACATTTGAATCTTCATTGCCATTTATTGATAACGCCAATAAATTATTATATTTCTTTGCTAATAGAATCCTTTTTTCACCTATTGCAATATTTAATACGTCTTGATCTGGGTATTGATATTTTTCACCACTATTCAATAGAGTTAGTGTTTTAGAAGTAATATCCTCCTGACACCAAAGTGGAATATTAATTAACATAACACCAGAATTAAAATAAGTGCCAAACTTTACGTTATATTTAGAACATTGAGACGCTTGCATATAAGAAACATCAGCAACAGCTGCTATAACCGCTGAATCTAAATTAATATCAGAAATAAATGCTAAGTTTTGGAGACAAAGTGTATCACTATCAATATAAAGCAACCTTTCAGCAACATCTCTTAAAATTATTGGAGCAATTAATCGAACACAAGCCGAAATAGGAAACTGTTCAGTATTTTTTTGGTCTATTTTGAACTGCTCATTAATGACATATTCGGTTATAGCGATATTATCAAATTTAATGGCGACAAATTTTTTTCTATTTACTTCTGAAATATTATGCGTAAAAAGATGAAAATGAATTTGCCGATTTTTGTTATTTGCAATAACAGAAATAATGTCCACTCCTGCCGATAGTGCATAATTATTGTCAAAACATAATAAAATATGTAATACAGGGGTATTATTTAAAAAATCACATAATAATAATTCATTTCGTTTATTAATAAATTTATCAACATTAATCACACAGCTAATCCTTAATGCTTTTTGAAAGTTTTATGCTTTAAATACAGTAAAAAATACTTACAAGCAGAAAAATATTTATGTTGGCTTGCAAGAAGCTTAGCGTATCGTCTTGTCGTTGATGGTGCATTCTCATTAGCGAGTAATAATTTATCCTTAGCCCAAGGAGAGGAAGCAATATAACTTTGATAGAGTGGCGTTAAATATAGTTGATACCAAGGCTTATTTCCGGTGACATAATGAATAATCACATTATCTTTATCAATAAGATTGTCCTCTTCACCACCTACTGTAAGTGACGTTAATTTATTGAAACATTGAGGTAAAAATACGGTTTTACCCTGCATTAAAATATTTAACACATCTTGATCAGCAAATTTGTATACTTTGCCACTATTAATCATTGAAAATGCTTTTTCAGTAAGGTTATTTTGCACCCACATATCCGTATTAATATAAATCATTCCTGCATTAAAATATTCGCCATATGGAATATCGCAAGCTGCACATTGTTTTTCTTGCGTTTTATCCACATCAGGGACGACAGCAGAATATTTATCAGTTAAATCAGTGTTGATTAATTCATTAAGATTACGGGTGCATAAGACATCACAATCCAAATATAAAACCCTCGAAGTAATTTTATTTAAAATTTGTGGAACAACAAACCGCAAACACGTTGACGCTGAAACATGTAAAACTAAAGTATCAGGGTTAATGGAAAAATCATCACTAATTTCATAACAAATTATAGTCACATTTTCTTTACTTAATTGATTAAATCTTATGATTTTTTCATTCGATACGTTATTAGCAAATAAGTGAAACACCAAATTTTTATCTGGATTATTCAAAACAACAGAAGACATAGCAATACCAGCAGGCATTGCATAATTATCATCGAAGCAAAATGCGATATGTGTGGTCTGTGAAGATTCTATGGTATTATTAAATAATGTTGTAATTTTACTAATAAAAAGGTTTTCTTTCATCTTATGCTGTCTTAAAACCAAGATTAAAAATTTACAATATTGTAACATACGTTAAATTAAACAATGAAGTAATAATAAATTTTAT
Organism: Gilliamella sp. ESL0254; assembly: GCF_013344985.1. Taxonomy (NCBI): domain Bacteria; kingdom Pseudomonadati; phylum Pseudomonadota; class Gammaproteobacteria; order Orbales; family Orbaceae; genus Gilliamella; species Gilliamella sp. ESL0254. Next base: position 183,117 of record NZ_JAAEDU010000001.1, on the reverse strand, counting down.
ATTGACATATAATGTCAGTAATGACTAAATAACAACGTTAAGTTTTTAAAGAGTATTGGAAATGGATAAGAGTATTAATATTGCATATTGTACAGACTCGAATTATCTTGAACATGTAGGTGTTTCAATTACCTCTATCATGCTTAATAATATGCATAATAATATTCATTTTCATGTTTTTTTATATGATGTAACTACAGAAGAAAAAGAAAAATTACAACATATTAGTTCATCAATCACGCTCTATTCAATTCCTGTCAATGAATTAAACAAGTATTCAGATACACACAATAACAAAATAAAACATATTAATCGCTCAATGTACCTTCGATTGTCAGTTCCTAGACTATTGCATGGCATTGTTGATAAATTTATTTATTTAGATGCAGATGTACTGTGCTTTACTGACATATCGCCGATTTTAAACACAAATATAGATTCAGTTATTTGTGCTGTAACACCTGACTCGTTAGATAAACAAAATATGTTAAAAAATAAAGAAAGACTCAAGTTAACGTCTGAAAATTATTTTAACTCTGGTTTTTTATATATTAATGTTAATAACTGGATGCAATTTGATACAGAAACTAAAATAAATAACATCTTATTATCGTTAGAACAAAAAGATTTAATCTACCCAGACCAAGATGCACTAAATATAGTTTTACAGCATCAAGTCTTATTTATCGATCCTAATTGGAATTATTTATTTACTTGGATGGATGATAAACAAAAAGAAACATTTTTTTATGATAAAAAATCTTTACCCTATATCATCCATTTTACGGGTGCCAGAAAAATGTGGTATCAAGAACATATAGGACTTGCGCAAAATATCTATTGTTTTTATAAACATTTTACTCCTTGGACCAATAGTCCACTTAAAAGTTATAAACCCAAAATGCGCGTTAATGATTATCGTATTTATGCCAAAAACAGCATCAAAGAGAAAAAATTCATCACTGGCTTAAAATATTATTTACTTTATTTAGGCTATAAATTAAAAAATTAGATCTAACTCGCTTAGATATATTTATTAATTGACTCTATTAAAGTATCTGGGTCAATCTTTTCCACACTATTAACATAAAAAACAATTTGTTTTCCATTTATATCGTTGGGTGACCAAATATGACTATTTACTTGCAAATTAAGATTCGGACTGTATTTTTTTATATACTTTTTATCTAAAAATAAATCTTGTTGTAAGTATTTATAATTACTCAATTCTCGACTATAAACAGATTTCAAACTATTTGATTCAGGGGGTGGTGGTTCCATATAAATTGAAATACATTTAGTTGAGAAAGCTGAAGCAATATGTACTATTGATGTATCAACACTAATAACCAAATCTGCTTTTTTTATTAAGGGAATGACATAAGAAATTGCAGGAGATTGAAATTTAATACAGTCTGGTATAAATAATTTATCAAATTTTTCACCTTGACCAATTAATATTATTTTATATTTCTGATGACAATTTTTTAACAGATCACACAACATTTTAATCTGGTGCTCAGATAAGCAACGATATTTTGAACTACCATAGGGATTTATTACCACAAATTTATTCTGAGGTTTAATATTATTAGTAATAAATATGTCTACATTTTTTTCTTTAACAGAATCAATAAAAATTTCGTAATTAAAAGAACCGTATTTGATACTAAGGTATGTTAAATAATATTTAAGTTGATTTGTAACATGATCTGCCGGCTGATAATAAGGTAAAGAAATATTGAATGATTTTATATTGCTTTTATTGTAACTAAGCAAATGTGTACTTTTAACAAAACAACAAAAAAACAAATGTTTTAAATCTAACCGTCTGTGAAATCTTGCATCAATTGCCAAGTCAAATTTATGTTTTCTGACAGTTTTTAGCGAGTTAACTAACTCACCAAAATTTTTATCATTATACAAAAAACGCCCAGTTATATATGGATTGTTATCTAAAATTTCTAAGCTACTTTTTCGAGAAGAAATATAAACTTCATATCCATTATCAGCCAAATACCGGATAAATGGCGTTGTAACTATCATATCACCAATACAATCATTTCTAATAACAAGTACTTTCTTTATCGTATTGGCATTAAATAAAGTTTTTTTCTTTTTAAAAAAAGAGTAAAAATAAACAAAAATTTCATATATAAAATATATTTAATTTTTTTAGTAATAAAATTACGTTGCCAATTTAACTGTCGCAATTTTTGCTTTAAATCCATCAAAGTTATTCCTATTCTTTTGATAAATTTTTATAATTTTTCTATTTCTAATTTTAATTGTTCGAGCATAATACCAATATCAAGATTGGCTATCGGATCACCAAGTCCAGTACCTAAATGATCATTTGTAAACATTTGTATTGCATTGGCATAATTTGGTCCCCACACATAATTATTAATAAACTTATTATCAATAATCCGATTATTATAAACACAAAGCATTTTTTTATTATAAATAGAAGCAATATGCACAATTGAAGTGTCAACAGAAATCACCAAATTTGAAAACTTCACTAAAGCAACACTTTCAAAAAAAGTAGGTAATGGATTGATAATAATATTTTTTTTAGCTTTAATATGAGATATTTTATTAGGTTCGCCCACGACAATTGTTATACAATTATCATATTGTGATAAAAAGGATAAAGTTGTATCAATTTGAGAATTAGAAAAGCTTCTAGCCTCATTTGAACCATAAGGATTAAAAATAATGATATTTTTATTCGAAGCAAGCAACGAACTTATAAAATCTTTAGCCGAAAGCTCGGCTTCGGTTGGAATATTAACAAAGTACCTTATAGGCGTGGGCTGAATACGCATAAATTCAAGTATTTTCTGACTTCTCTTTGAAATATGAGATTTGTATTCGTGATAATAAATTGATGTATCATACAATTTATATTTATCTTGATTAAAACCAATTGTATGTAACGGATTGATAGCTTGAATTATTTGAGCTCGCCTTACACTATTTTGGCCTTTATCAACCAGATCAATTGCGACATCAATCCTTATACTCTGTAATTGTTCTTTTATCTGTTTTATGTTTTTATTCCTATCGTAGAATAAAACCCCATCTACAGAAATAAATTTATCAAAAAGAAAGGCTATCCTTTTTTCTACTACGACATAAACCTGAAAGCCATTTTCTCGAAGAGTATTAATTAAGTAGGAAGTTACTATTGCATCGCCAATTCCTTGATCATTCATAAGAATTGCTACAGAACGATACTTTTCTAGAAAAAATTCAGACCTTACCTTTTTTTTTCGATTTAATAAAGCTAATTTAATAGCCAATTTAAACGGTTTTACCTTTAAATTTCTCTGCCTATTCAAGTATTTAATACATTCTAGTACTTTATTAATCATATGTCTTTTAATATCCTATCATGCAAAATATATTTATATCTAAATTTTAAAAACTCTTCATCATATTAATTTGTAAAATTTCCTTGATATAACTTTGCATATAATCCATTCATTGATAACAATTCTTGATGATTACCTTGCTCAATAATCTTGCCACTATCAATGACAAGTATTTTATCCGCATTTTCAATTGTTGATAATCGATGAGCAATAACTATTGATGTCCGTCCTGTTTGTAGAACATCTAAAGCTTTTTGGATTGCTTGTTCTGATTCAGTATCTAAGGCTGAAGTGGCTTCATCAAGTACTAGTATCGGCGTATCTCGTAATAAAGCTCTTGCTATTGCAATACGTTGTCGTTGACCGCCAGATAATAACACACCACTTTCACCCACTATTGTATCAAATCCATTTTCAAGCTCTATAATAAAATCATATGCATACGCTTTTTTAGCGGCTTCTTCTATTTCATCTCGAGAATATTCACCTACTTTCCCGTAAGCGATATTATTTGCAACAGTATCATTAAACAAATGTACATTTTGTGAAACTAACCCAATTTGATTACGCAAACTATATAAAGTTAAATCTTGAATATTATTATTATCAATTAAAATTTCACCTTCACTTATATCATAAAAACGCGTAAGCAAACTCGCGATAGTTGTTTTTCCTGATCCCGAACGCCCAACTAACGCTACTGTTTTACATGGCTCTACCAAAAAGCTAATATCTTTCAATGCCGGCTCTTGTCTATTTTCATAAGTAAAACTGACATGTTTAAATTCAATATTGCCTCTAACTCTCTCAATATTGATTTTTCCATTATCTTTTTCGGTTGGCTGTTCAAAAATAGCAAACAAAGTTTGACAGGCCGCCATCCCTTTCTGAAACTCGGCATTAACACTAGTTAAACTTTTTATTGGTTGCATTAATGCAACTAAAGAAGAAAAAACGACCGTAAACTGTCCAGGACTAATATTCAAATCAGGGTTACTCGCCATTAACAAGACAAAAGCGATAGCAAACGAAATGATAAGTTGAACAATAGGTGTTGATAATGCAGAAATAGACACTAATCTCATACCATCACGACGAAATTTGTTATTTACTTTATCAAAGTTTTTTGACTCTTCATCTTGGGCGCCAAAAAGAATAATTTCTCGATGGCCTTTTAGCATTTGTTCAACAGACATGGTGACATTACCCATTGAATTTTGCATATTTTTGGCTAATCTTCTAAATTTTATAGAAATAAAAGAGATTAATCCAATAACAATTGGCGTAATAATAATCAACGATAAAGATAACTGCCAGCTATTGCTGAACATTGTATAAAATAACCCGCAAATAAAAGCTGATTCACGTACTATCGTTATCAAAGCATCAGATGATGATGAAGCGACTTGATCGGTATCATAGGTAATGCGAGACAATAATCTTCCTGTAGAGTTTTGGTCATAGTAACTTACCGGAGCATCGACAAAATGACTAAAAAGGCGCTGACGAATATTAAGTACGATTTCTGTAGAAATCAAAGATAAAAAGAAAGAATATCCATAATTTGCGAGACCACGGAGTAATACTAGTCCAAAAATATAAAAAGGCGCCATCATTAAAAAATGCTGATCATTTTCAACAAAACCTTTATCAAGTAAAGGCTGTAACAACGCAATAAGCGAAGTATCAGCAAATGCACTAAAAACAAGCAATATGACTGAAAGAAACAGAATCAATTTGTGTTTAGCAATATAAGGCCATAACTTAGAAAAAGTCTTCCATGTAGATGAGTCTCGATCAATATCGTGATTAATTGATTGATTATTATTTTTTTTCATAATATTTATTTGTTTAAGAATTAAATTGCATTTGATACATCTTGGCATAAATACCATTTTGAAGTAATAATGAGCTATGAGAGCCATCTTCAATTATCAAGCCATCATCAATAACTAATATTCGATCAGCTTTTTCAATTGTTGACAACCTATGAGCGATAACAATAGAAGTTCGATTTTTTTGTAAATGCTCTATAGCTTGTTGGACAAACCGTTCAGATTCATTATCCAACGCAGAGGTAGCTTCATCAAGAATTAAAATGGGGTTATCACGTAAAAGAACTCTTGCAATAGCAATTCTTTGTCGTTGTCCACCTGATAATAAAACACCATTATCACCAATTTCTGTATCCAAGCCATTTTCTAATTTTTCGATAAACTCCATTGCATTAGCTTGTTTAGCTGCATTAATAATATCTTCTCGAGTGTACTGATTTTTAGCACCATAAGTTATGTTATCCGCTATAGTTCCATTAAATAAATGGACTTTTTGTGAAACATAACCAATTTGCTTCCGCAATGAGGCAAGCGTATAATCTTTGATATCAACACCATCTAACAGTATTTTTCCTTTTTGTACATCATAAAACCTAGGTATCAGGCTTGCTATTGTTGATTTTCCTGCGCCAGAACGCCCCACTAAAGCTACTGTTTCGCCTTTTTTAATTTTAAAGCTAATGTTATTTAAAGATGGTGTTGTTCTTGTTGGATAAGTATAAGTGACCTGAAAAAACTCAATTTCACCTTTTGCTTTATTCAACTCAATTGTTCCGTTGTCTTCTTCAAGTGGTAAATTTAAAAGCCCAAATAATGATTCACAAGCTACAGAACCTTTTTGTAATTCAAGATGAACACTAGTTAACTCTCTTAAAGGACGCATTACTGCAACCATAGCAGAAAAAACCACAGTAAAAGAACCCGGTGTGATCTCCAATGCTTGGCTTGCAACAAGAAATAAAATTAATCCTAAAGCCAATGTAGCAACCAATTGAATTATAGGTGTTGATAACCCCGAAACAAGTACGATTTTTAAGATACTTTTCCTAAAAAGTTTATTGATTGAATAAAAATTATTTTTTTCATATTTTTGAGCATTAAAAATTAAAATTTCTTTATGCCCCTTCAACATTTCATCTGCTGCAGTTGTAATATTACCTATTCCTTTTTGCATAGAAACAAGTGTATTCCGAAACTTCTTTGCAATAAATTGAGCTATAAAAATAACTAACGGTACAACAATAATTAACACTAAAGCCAACTTCCAATTACCATAAAACATAACAACACATAAACCGATAGCATAAGCGATTTCTCTTACCAAAATAATCAGTGCATCTGATGATGCTTTTGATAATAGTTGTGTATTGTATGTTATTACCGTAACAAGTTCTCCAATGGGATTTTTATCGAGAAAACTAATAGGACTTTTGACTAAGTGATTGAAAATCATCTGTCTAAATTTAGTGACCACTTTACCTGATAACCAAGAAAGACAATAAGTAGAGCAATAGTTTGATAACCCTCGTAACGCAATTAACACAATAATGCCAATTGAAAAAAGAATTAATAACTCATAATTTTTATCCATTAACCCATTATCTAGTAGGGGTTTTGTTAGTGAGATGAGAGTTGCATCAGTTGCAGCATTTAACAAAAGTGCGATAATTGCAACAATTAACGCTTTTTTATGTGGATAAATAAAAGGCCACAATTGCTTAATGGTATTCAATGAGCTATATTTATTAGGCATAACAAAGTAACAAAGTTAATCAGAATGAGGATTATACTATACATAATCTATTAACTTAAAATTTTATTACAATTCTTTTTCAACTAGAAAAAATTTGTTTTATCTATATAATACAAACAAGGTCAAAACAAAGTTTTATTCTTTACTGTATAAAACACAAATAAATAATGAATAATTAATTTTATTAAAGGATGCTGCAATAGGAAGTAAGCAATGTATTTCAATGCAAATAATATTATAAAAAAAAGAATAAGATTTGGACTCAGTCATGACGCGAATCAATTAAATATTGCATATGGCATTGATAAAAATTTTTTTTTAGGTTGCGCTGTTTCTATTACTTCTATTTTACTAGCTAATCCTAATTTAGATTTTAGTTTCCATATATTTACAAATTACATTAACGATGATCTTGAACTAAAATTAGAGCAACTCGCCGATAAATATAATACAAATATAACAATTTATTTAGTGGATGATAATAGTTTATCACACTTGCCAACTACTAAAAATTGGACAATTGCAACCTACTTTAGATTTATAGTAGCTGATTATTTCTATGAAAAAATGGATAAAATTCTTTATCTGGATGCCGATATTACCTGTAAAGGCTCATTGCAAGAATTAGTTACATTAAAGTTTGATGATAATATTGCCTATGTAGTGACAGAAAAAGATCCAATATGGTGGAATAAATGTGCAACCCGACTGAACGAACATAAATTATCATCAGGCTACTTCAATGCAGGTTTTTTACTAATTGATCTAAAAAAATGGAAAGAATTTAGTGTAAATAGCAAAGCATTGGAGTTACTTTCCGATTCAAATCTATCAGAAAACTTTACACATTTAGATCAAGATGTATTAAATATTATATTACTCGAAAAGGTTAAGTACCTTGATAGAAAATATAACCAACAAGTCAGTATTAATTACGAATTAAAATATAAATCAAGCGTTAATGGCTACTCGCCTATTTTAGATGAAACAATACTAATTCATTACATTGGACCAACCAAACCGTGGCACAAATGGGCTAGAGATTATAAATGCTCGCAATATTTTCTTGATGCAAAATCAGCATCTCCATGGAAATCAACATCTTTGCTATCAGCCATTACAGCAACACAATGGAGGTATTGTGCAAAACATAGATTACACCAGAAAAAATTATTATCTGGTTTAATTTGCTATCTTAAATATTGTTTAAGAAAAATAAAAAATCCTCGTTATTAGTTCCATAATTTTATATAAAATTACACTGCTTATTTTACTACTTTATGTTAAATGAAAGTGTTCTTGCTTAATACCTTGTGAAACTTTTCCGTATTGTTTGATAGAAATTCGCTATTGCTAAACCGTTAAACCTCTAGGGCTAGTTTTATTTGATGCAATTCGCCTATCTACTTATCTAAGGTTGACTCCCCCCTAGGGGGAGGTGACTAGGATCATTTTTGGGGGATAGTTCCAATAAAATAAAAAAGAGCTAAATATGAAAATAAGTTAGTTATTATAAATAAACCTTATATATACATGCATATATAATGAGGTTTTTATTATAATAATGTCACATTAAACAATAGTAACTTTAACTTCGAGTTTTTACTTTTTAAATTTCTCAATTAATTTTCTTATCTTGCTCTTTATACCTTTTTTAAATTTAGCATTATGGATAACTTCTATTTTTTCTTCTTTACGTGACAATGGAAAACGGTTACTTTCTTTCCTTATAGACCAATATAAGCCTTTTAACGGATGATTACAGCTCTTCTTCCAAGGTTTCTTAGAGTCTGAATAATGAATAATTCCACAATGATGTATTGCATTTAACTCATCCTGTTTGTTATATTTTCTATCAAGCTCGTTAAAAGTAAATATACGCGAATTTACATTCCATCTTAGTGGTATAATTTTACTATTATCTTTAAACGTTAAATTTAGTATATCTTGATCTTGTAACACAATACGTTCATTATATATATAGTAGTTTTCCATATAATTTTTAAAAACATCAGAATAAGTTTCATTAATTTTTTTTATATTAAACACCGCAATGCCAGCATTAAAATAATTATGAGTATCACCTAATAAAAGTCGGCGAGATTGCAACAACCCGCCTTCATCCAAACATGCTCCTATAGTATAATCCTCAATATCTTCCTGCCATAACTCTGCAATATTACCGTAAACAACAGTATCAGAATCAATATAAATTACTTTATCAATATGCTTCAAAAGATTATGAATAACTAAACGATAATATGTATTAACTGAAATATAATTTCTATTTAAAGGTAGAGATGAAAAAAGACTTGTATCAATATCATAAAATGAAAATTTTACATTATCCCCCCTGTCACTACTAATTAATAATCTATTCTCATTGGATAGTTTGTCATCACACAATATATGAAAGTGGATCGATTGATTTGGATTAGTATTATTTAATAATGATGTTATTGTTACATCTGCATGAGGGGAATAATTGTCATCAAAGGAAAGACATATATGTATTGTCTCTTTTAGTATTAAATCAGTTGAACAGGCTGGTAACTTTATTTCTGATACAGGTAATACCTCAGCTAAAGCAAGAATTCCTTTAGTAGATATTCTAATATTTTTATATTTTCTTTTAGCATACGTAACATAAGCGTTGGTCAATCGTTCCGCTAAAAATCCTAATACACGTTTTTGATAAGTGTTATAACTGGATATATCAATCTTCTGCTCAGCTTTTTTTAAAATATCAAATATAAAACTACAATATTCTTTAAAATATTCTTTCTTCATGATTGAAATATTAAAGAAGAAAGTTTGTTTAGAATAGATAGTCTCCAAGAAAGGTAAATAAAAATCTGGATGATCTTTTTTTATTATTTCTATGACTATGTCTAGATCTTTTTGATAATGATCCATGCAATAAAAATCATAACCAGACATTATATGATCGGGCAACCCAGCAGGATGAACATTCCATACTGGACTAGTAATTATTTCATAATTTTTACATTCATTTTCAATATTAGCTTCAGATAAATCATTATTGATTATTTTATCATTAAAATCATGAAAAATTTCATAACCATCAGATCTAGTAAAAGATAAATATCGTCTATAATGCATCAGTCCATAATAATCTGCATCTAAATTTTTCCACATCCAATAAAGTGCTGTTAACTCGCACCAACTTTTATTTTTATCTGAAATATTGTCTCCAGTATCATCACCTATACAAAAAGGTAAATTTACTGAACTAACCGCCCTGCCTACATGAATTGGCATAATATAAGCATTTTTAAAATAAAGTCCATCTTTGTGATGACATACAGCAATTTTTATATTCATTTAAAAGTTCTCTTAATATAAGTGAAATCTTATTTGATCGAATTGATGAAATTTAAAGCATTTTCTATAACATTATGCATATCATAATATTTATATTCAGCTAATCTGCCACCAAAATGAATTAATTTTTCTTGATCGGCAAGCTCTTTATATTTCTTAAATAATGTCGCATTTTTATCGTCGTTGATTGGATAGTATGCTTCATCGCCAATCTTCCAATCGCGAGGATATTCTTTAGTTATAATTGTGTGATCAGTTTCAACATAATCAAAATGTTTATGTTCGATAATGCGAGTATAAGGAATTTCGTATTCAGTATAATTAATTACAGCATTTCCTTGATAATTTGATTCGTTAATTGTTTCGTTTTCAAAATGTAACGATCGATATTCTAGAGCGCCGTATTGATAATCATAGAATTTATCGATCGAACCCGTGTAAATAATCTTATTCGCTAACTCAAGATTCTTTTCCTTATTCTCAAAAAAGTCAGTATTTAATTCTACATCAATACCTTCAAGCATTTTTTCAATGATTTGAGTATATCCTCCAATTGGAATTCCTTGATATTTATCATTGAAGTAATTATTATCAAAAGTAAATCGAACTGGTAATCTATTAATTATAAATGGAGGAAGTTCAGTGGCTTTTCTTCCCCATTGTTTTTCGGTATATCCTTTGATTAATATCTCATAAATATCTTTTCCAATTAGCGATATGGCTTGTTCTTCAAGATTTTTTGGGTTTTCAATATGATATAACTTTTTTTGCTCTTCAATTTTTGCCTTAGCCTCTTTAGGTGTTTTCACGCCCCATAATTGATAAAAAGTATTCATATTGAATGGCAAATTAAATAGTTTATTCTTATAATTTGCTATGGGTGAATTAGTAAAACGATTAAATTCTGCAAAACGATTAATGTAATCCCATACAGCTTTATTATTAGTATGGAAAATATGAGCTCCATATTTATGGACTTGAATGCCTTCATTATCTTCGGTATATATATTTCCAGCTAAGTGGTCTCTTTTTTCTATTAGAAGTATTTTATACCCTCTTTTTTTTAATTCATAAGCACATATAGAGCCAAATAGACCACTGCCAACAATTAGATAATCATATTTCATTTAGATTCCTTAAATATTTAATTGTATAATATAGTATATTTTTATTAAAAATATGCAAATATTTAGCAATGAAATTATTAGATCTTAACACATCTCAAACCGTGAGCACATAAATGAATAAAAATAACCCATTAATATCAATCATTATTCCTGTTTATAATTCCAGTGAGTTTATATTAAATACCCTACATTCATTAAAAGCTCAATCTTATAACCATTATGAAATTATTTTGATAAATGATGGTTCAACTGATAATTCATTGGAGATTTTAGAAGAATATAAAAGAAAAAATAACCATGTCATTTTATACAATCAAAAAAATAAGGGCGTATCTGCTGCTAGAAATAAAGGTATTGAGCTATCAAGTGGAGAGTTTGTATCATTTCTTGATAGTGATGATATGTATTCTTCTTATTTTTTAGAGAAAATGTTATCCAAACAAATTCAAAAAAATGCCGATGTAGTTTATTGTGGATATAACAGAGTTAGTACTTCAGGTAAGCTTACGGTTATGCCTTGTTTATTTAAGGAAGGAAATATTTTGGATTTATATTTTCAACAAAATGGATATTTCCATTTTTCAGGTATGTTAATTCGTAAAAGTATTTTATTAGAAAAACATATATATTTTGAAGTTGCCCGTACTATCTCTGAAGACCTATTATTTACGGTTCAACTCCTTAATAACTGTAGTTTCTACTGCGTAAAAGAACATTTGTTTAATTACATTCAAAGATCTGATTCCGTAATGTCTTCTGAATGGTCTAAAAATAAATGGCTTTCTGATATTAAAGGACGTGAACAAATTTTGCTTTATCTAAGCAATAATTATGATAAAAATGACAAAAAAGAAATAATTCAGTTAGCTTCAGAATTCATTTTTCAACGTGAAATTTCTTATATGATTGACTGTATAAAAAAATGGAAATATAAAGCAATTAACGATTACTTAGTTGAATCCAATTTCATAAAAAAAGAACAACTTTTCCAAAAAGGAAAGCTCAATAAAAAAGATAAAAAAAAATTTTTGATTATAAAACGCAAAAACTATGTAATTTGGTTTTGTTACACACTTTACTATCGTTTTTTTAGATTCAATTGGTAAGAAATTTTCTTAGCTTTCCAACTGTACTAAAAATAGAAATCCATTGTTATTAATTCCATTTTATTTTCTTTGCAGGAATAAACAACAAAAACTTCTATTTTAAATAAAATCAATTAAGCTAGTTAAACATTTTCAATTTAAAATGTCATATCTTCCAATATTGAATCCACAATATTTTCTGCAGCATTATCAATTGACAATAACTGCTCAACAACAATATCTTGATTCTTTCGATTTGGATCTGGCTCGCCATTTTTAAATCGATATGCTAACGCTTTTGCCTGTTCAAATGTAGACACTCTATTTGTTCCATTTGCAATTAGCTCACCATTCACCGTAAATGCAGAATGATCTTCACGTTCAATAAAAATTAATGGCTTTTTCATCAATTGATATTCTAATAGCCAACTTATACCATCCATGATTAAAATATCTGAAGCTTGAAATAGTGGACCATAAGGACCTTCCCTGTAAAAATAGGTATTATCTAGCTTATTCCATTCTACAAAAAATTCTTGCACGCTACGTTTAAGAGTTTCGTCTGTTATTGCCTCCAAAACAGTCACTAATGCTGGATGAGGACTAAATACGAACTCGATTGAATCATCTTCTTTTGCCCAATTTAACATATCATTATATATATCTAAAAAAACACCAAAATTGCTCCAATTTTTATCTATGCTATGATGAGAAGCCCACAAGATTCTAAATTTTTTATCATTAGAATTTGAAACAATCGGCCATTTGGGTTTGGCGTTTTTTAACGCTTTTACTTTAGGATGACCTGTTACAAAGACATTAATTCCATTAAGTTTATCATGTTGTTCTTGCTCTATTTTGGTTTGCTGATTTGCGACAAAAAGCTTCCAACAAGAACTATGGTAATGACTAGATAAATGATTGAATCCTAACTGAACAAAATTCATAATTTCATACGGAACCAAGCATAGTTTTGCAAATCTTAAATTATCTGTGCTAAAAGCTGGAGGAATATCATAATCCCATTGTGATTGCCTAAAAATCACATTAGGAGCCAATGTTTTAATAATATTTAAATCCTCATATGAATTATTATTATTGAATCTCAAATGAGGCACATTTAATTGTGATAAAATATTATGTACATATTCTTCATCTTTAAATATTTTGCTACCTGGATATCTCCTATTTATTGATGCAACAATAACATTGAATTGATTATGACAAAGCATCTCTTGATAAATAGAAAAAACACTATCCCATGACTCAATATTATGCACTAAAAACAAACAAGTAATCTTTTGTTTTTTATTAATTGTTCTATTGGTTGAAATAAGATTAATTGTTTGGCTTAAATTACGAATATCGATATTTAGATTAGTATTTTTTTCAGTTAGTCTATATATTAGCTCTAATTTTTCTTCTAAAAAAACCATTCGCTGCAAGAGTTCCTCGTACTCTTTATCTTGTCCAAAATTATGAAAATATTTAGTGTGAGAAGATATTTGGTGATTTAACCCATCTAACTTACAATTTATATCTAAAACTTCATGTTTAACTTTTTTATTATCGGCATAAATTTTAGAAAAAAACCAACTTCTAAATCCCATAACTATTCCTTAATAAATAATAAGATATTATTCTTTTGTATATTTTATTCTCATTTTCATAAATGGTTTTTCAATCAAATTAAAAGTAAAAAGTGAAACTAAAATTGTTAAAATACATATAATTATAGATTGAGATAAAGATGTAAAAACATCTTGAGGTACTTGCCACCCAATTAATTTATTTAACATAATTCCAATAGGCAGGTGCAATAAATACATCGAAAAGCTACACATACCTAAATAAGATAAAATAGTATTTAACTTATTTATCTTAGGTAATCGAATATAAATATAGCATAAAGTAATTATTCCCCAAAGAACCGCTTCAATAGTAAAAGATAGAGATGTATATATCACATTAAGCTTTTTAAATTTAAAAAGATAAGTGAATATAAGTATAGTAGTAGATAAAAAACATAACTGATATTTCCATTTTTCTAGAAAACGAAAAATACCTTTTTGATAATAATATCCTAATATCATGCCAATAATAAATTGGTCTAATCGACCAATAATACTATGATAGACGTTGTAATATATGTCTCCACCTTTTAATATAGCAATATTAAATCTTGTAGCTATCATCAAAATCACTAATGCCACTAAATATTTAATTCCATAACGATTTAAAAATAATGAGAGAAAAGGGAAAAAAAGATAAAATTGAAATTCCACAGCTATAGTCCAAATTGGACCACTTGGGTAAAAATCATGTCCCCAACCTGTCAATGAATTTCCCGTGTTGAGCTGTAAAGTAATTATTCTTAATATATCCATAGGAGTTGATGTTTGCCTACTACAACAAATTATAATAAACACCAAAAAGATCATTAAAGGAAAAATTCTTAAAACACGATTATAAATAAACCCCCAAT
Organism: Gilliamella sp. ESL0254; assembly: GCF_013344985.1. Taxonomy (NCBI): domain Bacteria; kingdom Pseudomonadati; phylum Pseudomonadota; class Gammaproteobacteria; order Orbales; family Orbaceae; genus Gilliamella; species Gilliamella sp. ESL0254. Next base: position 168,107 of record NZ_JAAEDU010000001.1, on the reverse strand, counting down.
ATTTTAAATTTTCCTGTCCACCATTACTTATTTGACAAAATAAAAAACCGGTTAAGACAAGAAAAAAAGATACACCCGTTGAGCCATTTTGTAACCATAACGGTATAATCGACTCCAATTGTAAATGACCATTCCAATTAACATTTCCACGGAAATGATGGAAAATCAGCAAAATTGCAGCAAAAAAACGTAAATGATCTAACCGATCTATATATTTAGTATTAAGTGAATACATAACATCCCTTTTATTGAAACCTATCTTAGACATCCATTTATAATTAAAGACATTTTATTTTGAATAAAACTGTTATTCTTGTTTCACAACTCATTCCTATATCTATATAATAATGGTAACAATTTAATAACCACAATTTTTTTAAGATCTTTAAAAATAAAAAAAGGATTATTTCTTGAATAAATTTCGCTATTTTTTCGTATCTCTTTTGACCAATGTAGTAGGAACAAATATCGATGAGGCATTTCTAATCTATTATAATTCCATTTATAGCTTTTATATTGAAGATAGCAAATTAGATATTTAAGTTTTTCATATAACATTTTATTTTTGCAAAATGCCATTATTTCATTAAATTCATCACAAATACAAAACACCTTATCTTTACTCTTTATTGACGACTGATCATGTATTCGATAATAAATTAATGGAGCGTCAATAAGCATCATTCGTGTTGCGCAGGCATAGACTTTAAAACTAAATGCTGTATCTTGATATGATGCGCCGGGTGTTTCTAAAAATTTTAGATTATTTTCCTGAATAAATGTTCGCTTATAAATATTAGCCCATACTGACGGCCATTGTAAAAATGGCGATAAATCATTTTGTGGATTAATTAAGACATTAGTTTCCATTTGATATGAATCTATTTTTTTAATTGAACTATCTTTTTGTGTAAATGTAAAAAAGTGGCATCTTGCAATATCTAAATCATTTTCAATTGCTATTTTATATAATATTTCAAACATTTCGGATTTAGCAAAATCATCAGACTCAACTATACCTATATATTCACCAGTACATAGTTGAAAACCTATATTCATTGAATGACCATAGCCACTATTAGGTTTGTCTATGACTCGAATTCTTGAATCTTTATCAGCATACTCTTGTAAAATAGTAAGAGAATTATCAGTAGAACCATCATTTACACAAATGATTTCTATATTTGTTAATGTCTGATTTATAACACTGTCCAAACACTGCCGTAAATACTTTTCTACGTTATAGACTGGCACGACAATTGATACTTTAGGCAACATAAATTATCCTTGAATTCCTATATTATTTAAATACCATAAAATTGTTTTTCTCAAACCACTTTCAAATCTTTCCTGTGGCTTCCAGCCTAATTGAGTTTGTATTTTAGATGAATCGATAGCATATCGAAAGTCGTGACCAGGTCGATCGGTCATAAATTGAATTAAATTTTGATATTGTTTAATTCCATGCGGGTGTTTTGGAATAAGTTTATCTAATATTGAACAAATAATTTGCACTACATCTAAATTAGTATATTCATTATTAGCTCCAATATTATAAATTTCTCCAATTTTACCATTTACTAAAATAGTATATAAAGCTTTAGCATTATCCTCGACATATATCCAATCACGAATCTGCAAGCCACTGCCATAAATAGAAATTGGTTTACCAGCTAATCCCTTTGAGATTACTGACGGAATTAATTTTTCAGCATGCTGAAAAGGTCCATAATTGTTAGTACTATGGGTTATAATTGTTGGTAGATTATAAGTGCGATGCCACGCCGCAACTAAATGGTCACTTGATGCCTTAGACGCCGAATATGGGCTACTTGGTGAATAAGGAGTCGCTTCTGTGAAGCGCTGTTTTGTACATCCTAAATCACCATAAACTTCATCAGTTGAAACATGAATAAACCGAAAATTATGTTTACGTTCCTCTGATAAATTGCACCAATAATATCGAGAGACTTCTAAAAGTGTAAAAGTACCAATAATATTATTTTCGATAAAAACAGCTGGATTCATTATTGAAGTATCCACATGACTTTCAGCGGCCAAATGAATCACAGCATCGGGTTGATATTGTTGAAAAACGCGTTCCAATTCTTGTTGATTACAAATATCAATTTGTTCAAAAACATACCGTTCACTGTTAGAAACCATCGCAAGCGATTGCAAATTTGCTGCATAAGTTAATTTATCTACATTAATAACATGATGTTGAGTGTATTCAATAATATACCGAATAACAGCAGAACCAACAAATCCAGCACCACCTGTGATTAAAATTTTTTTAGCGTGACTAAACAAACCTACCGCCCTATCCCATATTCCCGCAACTTATTCGCAATCGCCGTATGCGATACACCAAGTCTTTTAGCAAGCTTTCTTGAGCTTGGATATTGGTCATATAATTTTGATAAAATCTCTTTCTCAAATTGTTTGGTCATTTGATCTAAAGTTTTATTTTCAATATTATCGACCCAAGACAATTGCGATGGGGTTGAGGTTGGTAACATGATATCTTTAACGGTTAACTTAGGCTCTTTCAATTGTGCCAATGCAGAATAAAGGATATTTTTAAGTTGCCGTACATTACCCGGCCATGAATAACCAGTTAAATAATCAATGGCATTATCATCAACTGTTGGTGGGGTGATGTTTTGTTTATTGGCAAATTCATTGACAAAAATATGAGTAAGTAGTGCAATATCATCTTTGCGCTCTTGTAAAGAAGGTAAATTAAGTGACAATACATTCAGTCTATAATAAAGATCTTTTCTAAATTTACCTTGCTCAACCAAATCAGCTAAATCGACTTTAGTTGCGCAAATGATTCTAACATCTACATAAACCTCATTATCATCACCAACACGACGAAAATAGCCATCATTGATAAAACGCAATAACTTAGTTTGCATTTGAAAAGACATCTCATCAATGCCATCGAGCAACACTGAACCACCATTAGCTTGCTCAAAAAAGCCTTTTTTGCTCTCAATTGCTCCAGGGTACGCCCCTGCTGCATGACCATATAACTCACTTTCAACTACTTCGTCGGGCATGGCTGCACAGTTTAAGGCTAAAAACGTCTGATCACCACGCGGGCTATATTGATGACAAGCATTAGCTAATAAATCTTTACCAGTACCTGTTTCACCTGAAATCAACAACGGCTCGCGTTGCATAGAAAACACTTTAGCTTGCGCAATTAGTTTCTGCATAACCCCACTTTGGGTAGCAAAAATATCAAAAGCATGACAACTCACCACATTGATTCTAGACAAGCGTTTTTTCAGATAATCAATGGATTGTAAAATAAATATTGTTTTGGATGATGCCATCACCTTCTGCAACAAAAAATGCTGCGAATCTAAAACAATAATCGTATCATCTTGTTTATCGATACTGACTGTATTATCAAAATTGAAAACAGCTCGATAATCAAAATATTGATTTAACACCAACGACTGATGACCCAAAAGCTTCTTAGCTGAATCGTTATATGCAATCAGGTGTTGATTATGGTCAATTTCAATGATGGCTATTTGCATAGTCTGCCCACTTCTCATTCAGTCTTTGTAAATTAACACAACGGCTTTGCCACTCAGGGCTTTTCGTTAATTCGGCATAGGTGATTTTAGTATTGGTTAATAGACATTTTACTTTCTCTGATGTTAGCGGATTAACCTTATTTAGCGCGGTTAATTGCTCTAAAATAGCCATAGTCCCCGTCCTATTATTACAAGCTAAAAGTAGATCACAGCCAGCTGCTAAAGCTGCTTGAGCACGTTCAGCGTGATTGCCCATGACCGAAGCGCCTTCCATCGATAAATCATCAGAAAAAACCACACCATTAAAATGCAACTGATTGCGGAGTACGGTCTTCAGCCAAAACGGCGAACCGCTTGCGGGTTTATCATTAAAAGCGGGGTAAATTACATGAGCTGGCATAATCGCATCGAGTTTATGATTAGCAATAAGCCTAGTAAAAATCTGCATATCGTGCTCAATCAACGATTTTTCACGATGATCAACAGGGGTTTCTTTATGCGAATCGGCAATCACATGGCCATGCCCAGGAAAATGCTTTCCTGTTGTCTTCATCCCTGCTGCATGCATACCATCAATCATGGCAGAAGCGACCTGATAAGCAATATTGATATCCTGATGAAACGAACGCGTACCGATAGCAAGGCAATCATGACCTAAATCTAAAACAGGAGCATAACTCAGATCGATATCAAACGCGATCAGCTCCATAGCAAGAACCCAACCAGCATCAAACGCCAACGATTTTGCTTGCTCAAGATCATTAAGCGCCGCAAACGATTGTGCAGGAGGAATCGCCGTAAACCCATCTCTAAAGCGCTGAACACGCCCACCTTCATGATCAACCGAGATTAATAAACGCTGTGAAGAAGCAGCACGAATCTCGTTTATCAATGCCAACAATTGGGCTTGATCTTGATAATTACGGCTAAACAAAATCACCCCAGCCACCAACGGATTTTGCAATAGCTTCTTATCGTCTTGGGTTAGTGTTAGACCTTCAACATCAATCAGCAATGGTCCCATTATCGATTATCCCCATCAACTTGATTTGGTTGCGCATTGCTATCAGACGGCTTCGGCAAATCTTTAGCGGCCACTCTAGTTAAAATCTCGCCACTTTGTGTTGAAAGCAACTCCATAGCAAGATCTGCGTCACTACTTTCGCTTGGCACTCTATAAACTGTTGTAAAAAGGACATAATTTGCATTGATTGATTTAGCCAAACCAATCATCTTACTGCGTGACACCAGTTTATCATCTGCCAAAATTCCCAGCGTTTGTTTGGCTTGGCTTACAGCTTGTTGATCTACCACTGTGAAGGTATTTTGTTGACGCATTAATTGATACAGCGCCTCGTTGATCTTATTACTTACAAGATAATCGCCACTACGATTTTGAATATCGCTAATTAAAATGAGTCTATTATCAGAATTTAAAGACGAAGAACTCACTAATTTACGAATAAATGGCGACAATATCGACTGCCAATCCGTTTGTCGAACAATTTGTGGTGGAGTTTCAATCACACCAGTATCATCAGGCTGATTAACCTCAACCGGAGGTTTCGCCTCTTTTTTTTGAGAAAAGCCAATAAGATGACAACCGGCCAACAAAAAAGCCAATAAACCAACAACAAAAATACGTTTGATCTGTTTCATACAATGATTAACCTATTAATCGACCTAAATGTTTACCGCCTAACAAATGCATATGCAGGTGGAAAACCTCTTGCCCAGCATCTTTATTACAATTCATAATTAAACGATAACCGCTTTCATCAATACCCTCTTGCTTGGCAATTTTAGCCGCAACCACCATCATATGCCCAAGAACGACTTCGTCTTCATCTTGAATATCATTAACGGTTGGAATCAGTTTATTTGGAATAATCAACACATGAGTCGGTGCTTGGGGAGAGATATCACGAAATGCCGTTACTTTATCATCCTGAAAAACGATATCCGCTGGAATTTCTTGTCGAATGATTTTACTAAAAATAGTTTCCTGAGCCATCAAACCTCTCCTTTTAATATAGTTATACAGACATCAACCAATGCCAATTTATATATGCCCAAGCATATCATATTTTATCAACAAAAATGTATAGAAATCGTTACATTTTACAACGCATTTTTATAACCATCAAAAACAGTCAGGAAAGGTATTGATTTTATTAAAGTTTTTATTTTGATTTTTGACACCTCCCCTGTAAAGAAACTTTATAAAAAATGCACATAAAAACAGACGCTTCCCTAACAAAATACAACACCAATCTACAAAAAATATCTTGGTATATTCATTTGTCAAACAGAATAACTTGATATATAATGCCCCGTCGATTTCAACCGCCTATTTTTCATGTTCCTTGCTTTCAATGGGTTGCGGTTGCCCCGACAGAAAGCTGATTAATCCGTAGGGAGCGATAATGCGTCATTACGAAATAGTATTTATGGTTCACCCAGATCAAAGTGAACAAGTACCTGGTATGATTGAACGTTATACTGGTACGTTAACCACTGATGGTGGCAAAATCCATCGATTAGAAGATTGGGGTCGTCGCCAATTAGCCTATCCTATCGAAAAACTGCACAAAGCACACTATGTGTTAATGAATGTTGAAGCAACTCAAGAAGCTGTTAATGAGCTTGAAGATAACTTCCGTTTCAATGATGCAGTAATTCGCAGTTTAATTATGCGCACCAAACACGCTGTAACTGAAACTTCACCTATGTTAAAAGCTAAAGATGAGCGTCGTAGCTCGGAAGAAGATTTTAACGAAACAAACATGGACGATGATTCCGAAGAATAATCGTTTAGTGTTATCGGGTATTGTTATTAAAACACCGATAAGGAAAGTCAGTCCAAGTGGGATATCACACTGCCAATTTTATTTAGAACATGTTTCTGAGCAAGTTGAAGCAGAACTCACAAGGCAAGCATGGTGCATCATGCCCGTCATAGCCAGTGGACATCATGAGTTAAGTTACATAAAAAAAGGCAGCAAAGTTTCAGTTAGTGGATTTATAAGCACCCACACTAAACGCAATAAAACAAGCCAACTTGTTTTACATGCTGACCAAGTTAAACTATTAGGAGAATAGCCAAATGGCACGTTATTTCCGTCGTCGCAAATTCTGCCGTTTTACTGCAGAAGGCGTTAAAGAAATTGATTATAAAGATGTTTCTTTATTAAAAAGCTATATCACTGAAAGTGGTAAAATCGTACCAAGCCGTATCACTGGTACTAGCGCAAAATATCAACGTCAATTAGCTCGCGCAATCAAACGCGCTCGTTACTTGGCATTATTACCATATACTGATAATCATCAGTAATTAGCAACAGAGGGAACATATAATGCAAATTATTCTACTCGATAAAGTTGCTAATTTAGGCAGCTTAGGTGATCAAGTTAATGTTAAAGCAGGTTACGCACGTAACTTTTTAATTCCACAAGGTAAAGCTGTATCAGCAACTAAAAAGAATATCGAATTCTTTGAAGCTCGTCGTGCTGAATTAGAAGCTAAGCTTGCAGAAACATTGAAAGCAGCTGAAGAGCGTGTTGCTCAAATCAATGCACTTGGTAAAGTCACTATCACTTCTAAAGCCGGTGATGAAGGCAAATTATTTGGTTCAATCGGTACTCGTGATATCGCTGATGCTGTTAAAGCTCGTGGTATTCAAGTATCAAAAAGCGAAGTTCGCTTACCAAATGGTGTACTGCGTACTACTGGTGAACATGAAGTGTTCTTCCAAGTACACAGCGAAGCATTTGCTAAACTTATTGTTGATATTATTCCTGAATAATTATCCAACAATAAATACCAAAAAACCCGTTCAAGTAACGGGTTTTTATTATTTATTTTACAATAATTGATTTACCTCGACCTCGAATATCTGATACAGCTTCGGGTTTATTATTCGTGATTTTTATAGCTTGAATATCACCGCTAAAATCTTGCTGCTTAAACTGATAACCCATTTGTTTGAGTTGATCTTTTAAATCTTCTGGTACTCTATTTTGAAAACGCTCAATAAAGATAAGATTAGTTGGTAATAATTGATGATGATAACGCGGAGCATCTACTGCGGCTTTTAATGACATATGATTATCAAAGACATTCGTCACCACTTGGAAAATTGAAGTAAAAATCCTTGAACCGCCCGGTGTACCAATAACCATTGCAACATCATTATTTTTAATAAATATACTTGGTGTCATAGAAGATAAAGGGCGTTTATTTGGCTCGATTGCATTAGCATCTTTGCTCACAACACCAAACTGATTAGCAACACCAGGTTTACTACTAAAATCATCCATTTCATTATTGAGTATAATACCTGTACCTTCTATTACAACCGCCGAACCAAACCAGCCATTGAGCGTATATGTATTAGATGCCGCATTGCCCCATTTATCCACAATAGAAAAATGCGTTGTCTGTAATTTTTCGCGATTATTGTCTAAACCAGGTTTAACTTGTTCAGTAATAGAAATAGCTTTTGGATTAACTTGTTTCGCTCTCTGCGCTAAATAATTAGTATCAATCAATTCAGTGACAGGTACAGAGATAAAATCAGGATCTCCCATATATTCGGCTCGATCGGCAAAAACACGTTTTTCTATTTCTGCTAATAAGTGAATATATTGTGGTGAATTCACTTTTACATCTTTGAAATCATTCGCGAGATCTTGTTTCATTAATAAAAGTTGAATTAAACCAACGCCACCTGAACTTGGCGGAGGAGCGGTAACAATTTGCATATCTTGCCAGTTAGCAACTAACGGAGCTCGCCATTTAGCCTGATAATTTGCCAAATCGTTTTCAGTAATTAAACCGTCATTTTTTTCCATCTGTTGTGCGATTAATTTAGCCGTTTCGCCTTTATAAAATCCGTCACTACCTTGGTTTGCAATACGCTCTAATACTTTACCAAGTTCGGGCTGTTTAAACACCTTTTCAGCTTGCATAGCACCAAAGTATTGCTTAAAGTGACCATTAGCAGGTGCAAGCTCGGCTGCTTCTTGATAACGTTTAACTAACTGTTTATCTACGGTAAACCCTTCATTAGCAAATCGAATAGCTGGTGCCATTACCTCTTTCCAAGATAATTTACCAAAACGTTGATGCACCGCCCACATACCGGCAACGGTTCCCGGTACTCCCGATGCTTTGTAAGAATATAAACTTAAATTAGGGATCACATTTTTATGATCATCAAGATACATATCTTTATCAGCTTTGCTTGGTGCAACTTCACGATAATCAATAAAATAAGGCTTACCGTCCATCCAAAGGGTCATAAAACCACCCCCACCAATGTTACCCGCTTCAGGATAAGTAACAGCAAGAGCAAATGCGGTAGCCACCGCAGCATCAGCTGCATTTCCACCTTTTTTTAAAATTTCTTGTGCAGCAATGGCACCATAAGAATCGGGCGAAGCAACTGCGCCAGCTTCTAATTTTTGTGTTACGTTTTCAACAGCAAGTACTTGTTGGCTTATCAGTAAAAATACAATAAAGTAGCAATACTTTATCAACTTACGTTTAAGATAAAACATTTTGCACCTCCTAATTAAAGTATTATTTATCGTACCCACTTAACAGCAAAATACATGAATCACATTAATAAATCATGTAACAATCGGTTAAGGGGAATCATCAATATAGCATAGAAAATAAAAATGTTGAGCAAATATTGATCAGATAGCCACAATGCAATGGTTTACCCTAACGTGTCATCTGCATGGAGTATCAATAATTGCTAAGACCAAAAATAAGATGATCAGTTAGCTTTACTCAATAGAGGCTGATAATTTAATATGCAATGCAATCGATGATAATAAAACTCATCTACATAGAGTAGCCTATCTATCTTCTTTGTTGAACATAGGTAACAAATAATTAAACTTTGCTGGAAAATGTTATTAAGAGGTGTCAAGGATGATGTATTTTCTTAACATAATTAGCCTTAAAAAACATAATCCGTTTAAATAAAGCTGATTTTTGTAAAAAAGTTTCAGGAAACACTACGTTTAAGTATAAAAAGGTAGTAAATTTAGTCGAAATGATTGCTTGATCCTTATAGAAAATAGGCGCAATTGATCTTTATGATTATAAATGAAAAAGAGCGTACCCCATTTAATTAAAGGTATACGCTCTTATCTAAAACATAAAAAACTAAGCTGTTTGAATTTGACTTTCTGATTTACCTTGCTCATCTTTATACAATTTATTGTCATATAATTTGACAAAAGGAATATAAATTAGCAAAGCTAAAATAGCTGAAAATATGGCAACAATAGCCGCTTTAAAATCACCGCCAGTGCTAATAAATGCCCCTAATCCCATTGGCGATGGCCATGGAATTAATGCGATGATAGGGTGAATAAAACCGGTATTAATAGCCAAATAACCTAATGTTCCACAAGCCATAGGCGCTAAGAAAAAAGGCAGTGCTAAATAAGGATTATATACAATCGGCATACCAAAAATAACCGGTTCGTTAATATTAAATATTGCTGGCACTACAGATGCTCGCCCTAAGATTTTTAGTTGGCTAGACTTAGCAAAAAATGCAATAAAGAATGTCATTAATAAGGTAGAACCTGATCCCCCTAAAATCACAAGTGAATTATTAAATTCACCTGCAAAAGGAATATGTGCTCCCGCCGTATTTTCAGTCATATTAGTTAACATAATCGGGGTAATAAATGCCCCAATAATACTCGCACCATGAATCCCAACCACCCATAATGCATGGATTAAAAATAGGATAACCATAATACCCAACCAACTTTTGGTGAGATTGGTTACAAAGGCAAATGGTACAGCAATGATATTAAAAATATCAGTACCAAAATAGATCAAAATACCATTAAGAACGATCACAAAAAAAGCAATCACAAAAGTTGGGATCAGTGCAGTAAAGGAACGTGAAACACCAAGTGGAACTGTTTCTGGCATTTTCACAACCCAGTTACGCCTGACGCATAAAAAATAAAGATGAGTCGCCACAATAGCCATAACTATTGCAATAAATATACCAGATGTCCCCAACCTAAAGACAAAGGGTTTTAAACGTAGACCATTAAAGACTAAATTACTTTGATCATTGAGTAAGGTTATCACACCATTTTGCATAATCAGTTCAGGCAAGGTCATGAAAAAGGCAAAAACGGATAACATTGCCCCATTAAGAGCATTAACTTTAAGACCGGTTTCTTCCGCTTCAATCTTAGTCAGTTCATAACCAACAACAAAGTTAAAATAAAGGGCTAAAATACCGATTGTTGCCGTATTAGCAATCATATAGAGATCACTCACTCTAAAAAAAGTATTTTCAAAAAAGCCTTCTAATCCCGTAAATGTCATTGGCAACGTGTTGAATACTAAAAACATGGAACCAACAATAGAAAAAGGTACTGACGCCATTCCCGCCGCCATTACAGCTCGAACAATTTTAAATTGTGATATTTTCGCCATGGGCGTCATCAGGTATTTCTGTAAAATAACAAATCCCGTATTCATTTTGTTTTCCTCATCTAATTAATAAATTCTTCGTAAGCTTGGATTCTTTTGAAATGCAAATCCTGATTATGTTGAATTTTATTTAACTTGCTAAGCATTAAGGTGATAATAATTAGGTTTACCGTCAGTAACACCATTAATACATGTAAAGCATCTGGTGTCTGTTTTAAAAATGGAAAGAAAAAGTGATACAAAGGGGTATAGAGCGTAATCATTAGTGTCACAAAAACTATCGCTAAGGCACGATAAAATAGCCGCGCATAAGGCAATTTATTGCAGTGATGTCGATAAAGTTTAATTTGTTCCCATGTGGAGAGTATGCCTAAAACAAAAAGAGCAAGCGGTAAAATCGCTACCATCGACAATGACCCCATTAAAAAGGTTGCCCAATAAAGATTTAAAAATAAAAAAAATGCGACGGTATAGCGAATCGCTAAAAATCGATTAAAATAGAGATTGGTTAGGCTGATTTTTTTATGCATTGTTAGCTTTTGTGTCATTATGCCACTCCTTATTTAGCCCTTTAATGTTGTTTCTAGCTCATGATGTTTTTCATATAGGTGTAACATTTCAATCGCCATTTCTCGAAAACTCATGGTTGTCATTAAGTGATCTTGTGCATGCACCATAATAATTTCCATCGTGATTTTGGTGCCATTTGCATAATTTTGCAGTAATTGTGTTTGTGAATGGTGTGCTTGTAAGATCTCTTTATTTGCTTCTTCAAGCAATTGATTGGCGGCACTAAAATCGGCTTGTCTCATCGCCTTAAAAGCATCGTGAATTTTAGTTTTAGCATTACCACTATATAAAATAATATTAAAAGCAATAAGTTGAATATCCTCTGAGCTCATTTCCTGATTCATTGCTATACCCCTTTTTCAATAAGTTGGATAAAAAGTTGTTTAAATTGGTGAAAATTATCTGTTTTCAATAGTTTTGATTGCATTTCTAAATCATCAATCAAGTTAACAATCGCTTTTGTCATCATCGCAAGAGTCGGATTTTGATAAATCGAGGGTGAAATCATAAAGATAAAGCGGATTTGAGGGTAATTATCATCCCAAAATACGCCATCAGGGATTAATGCAATGCCAATTTTAGGCAATTTTCCCACTGGCATTGCTGGATGTGGCACCACAATGGTTGGGCTAAAGAAAATATCGCCTAATCGCATACGGTTTTCCATTTGCTTTATCATCTGTTGTTTATAATCGCTAGTTTCATTTAGCGCTAAAAGATCAAGTAAACAATTTAAAACTTGTTCTTTACTTTGCGGCTGGTCACATCGGTAAAAATAATCAGCGGATAAATCATCTACCATTTGCAAAGCATCAATAACATGATCTAAACAGCTTGAGGTTAATATTGGCTCTTTATGTGTCGAAATAAGCATATTAGGTGACGAAAGATGACGGCGAATTTTTTGTACATCATCTTCGGTAAAAAATACTGAAACATGAAAAACTGGAACTTTAAATACTTTTGATGAAAGATCCACTGACGAGATAATAAAATCAATCTTGTCTAATATCTTCGGCTCAATTTCATAATACCCTTGCGTGGCAACAATTTTGATTCTTTCATTAAATTCACATTCAACGCGATTTTTTAGTAGTTGAGCACTACCAAGACCTGTTGCACAAATAATTAATACTTTGGCTTTTTGTTCATTTTTCAGTTTTTCAATCGAAGCTAAAAAGTGCAAAGTTAAATAGCCCCATTCATCATCATGAATAGTAAATGTTTTAAGCTCAGGAAGCTGGCTAAGGTAATTTTTAACTAACTTAAACAATTCTGGAGAATTGGCTTTAATTTCATTAAGTAATGGATTTTTCAGTTTAATATGTTGCTTTAAGCGAACAATCATTGGTTTTAAGTGTTGAATAATGCCGTTTTTCAATTGCTCATCATTTAAAAATAAATATCCTGTCTCTTGTTCTATTTTGATGAGTAAATGAGTCAAAGACGAATACAACTCAGCATCAAAATCATTTTGGCAAAAATTTGATTTACTCATTAAATGTAAAGTTAAATACATTTGTTCTTCTTTTGGAAAACAAAAACCTGTTACCTTTTCAATTCTATTGATAATCTTTTTAGCGACTTGATATTCTAAAGTGTTTTTTGTCAATTGTGACATATCAAGATTTTGAATAGAAAGCCCTGACTGTAAGCGTTTAATGCTTAATGACAGATGTAACACGATATTTTGCATCATCACATCGGATAATTGTATTTTTGCCTCACGGCATTCATCTAAAATAATAATGGTTAACGAATCAAAACTAATGACATCACTAAAGTTATTTAAATGCGTTAGGTGCTGCAAAAGATTAATCGATCCATCATGGAAAAAATAACTCAAAATGAAATGTCGTTTTGCTTTTTCCTCGCCCTCAACATAAAACAAGGATTGACTTTTTTTGACTGTCAGACCATACGGTTTAAGTTGATGCTTAATTTCTAAAATATCTTTATTGAGTTGGGAAGAACTAATAAATAATCGCTCTGATAATGCCTCTATATCAATTTTTTGACATTCTAACAATAACAGATTAAGAATATGATGTTTTCTTTGACTTGCTTCTCGACAATTCGCTTGTTCTTCATTGCGATCTAATAGATGATGTTCAATTAGAAATAAATTGAAAGCGGTTCTATCTTTAATTTGTAGTTGGTAGCCATAACCTTGTTTACTAACGATAGTGCCACCATGACTTTCAACCAATGGTTTTAAATCATTAAGGTAAGTGCGAACAGTGCGATCTGATAATGATAGCTCAGTTGCTAACCATGCACTACTTTTGAATAAATTTTTAGCATGAACCAATAAACTAATAAGGTCACGTTGTTTGTTTTTAATCACAATTATCCAAACCTGTGCCAACTAAAACCATATTGTTAATAATATAGTGACGGTTTTCACTCGTTAGGTAATCACGCCACAGCCCCTGCCAGATAATAAGGCGCTACCATTTGGCAGACGCCAAACCTATATCTAAAGCAAAAATTCATTGAAATTATTGGATGTTATTCTCAATTAACTTGGCTAATTGTTCAATGCCCGATTGAATGGGTATATAGGCCTGAAAAGGAATACTTACAACAGGTTTACCCACTTCATCACCCAAACTTTTCAATTTATCAAACATCATCATCGTTTGTGGACTAATTAAAAAAAGTGAAAAATCACTATTTTGAATCATATTTCCGCCTTCGGTTGCCGAGACTGCATCAACCAAAATTGTTTTATCTTTGCTAGCAAAATATTCTGTTACTTTTTTAGCCATTAGTGATGATGACATACCTGCCGCACAAATGATTAATGCTTTTTTCATAAATTCCCCTAAAAATAGTTATGCTTTATAAGACTTCGCCATTAGACTCAATCACTCTTTTAAACCATGCGAATGAGGCTTTGCGGCTACGTTTTAGTGAACCGTTACCTTTGTTATCTTTATCAACATAGATAAATCCATAACGTTTTTCCATTTCACCTGTCCCTGCTGAAACAAGATCAATACATCCCCAAGGAGTGTATCCCATCAAATCAACACCATCTTCTTCAACAGCAAGTTTCATTTGTTTAATATGTTCACGCAGATAATCAATACGGTAAGCATCGTGCACGCTACCATCAGCTTCGACTTTATCGTAGGCGCCAAAACCATTTTCAACTATGAAAAGCGGTAAACGATACATATCAGTTAACCAATTAAGTGTATAACGAAGTCCCTCAGGATCGATTTGCCAACCCCAATCTGATTTTTTAACATATTGATTGCCGATCAGATCGGTTTTTTCGTTATATTCATAGCTTTCATTATCTTCTTTTTTCCTAATTGCATTAGACATGTAATAGCTAAAGCCAATGTAATCAACTGTTCCATTTTTCAAGAACTCAAGATCTTGATTGGTGATATCAAGTTTAAAATCTTTACGTTGCCAATAATTTTTAATATGGTTTGGATACTCTCCATGGACATGAACATCACCAAAAAAATATTTACGCTCCATCGCCTTTTGTGCCATTAGAATATCACCTGGTTTACAAGTCTCTGGATAGATAGGGATCATCGCCAACATACAGCCTATTTTAAAATCAGGATTAATAGCATGACCAATTTGTACCGCTTTAGCACTAGCAACTAATTCATAATGTGCAGCTTGATACATAATCTGCTCGCGATCGTCGCTTTGTTTATAGAAAATACCTGAGTTAGTAAACGGTGCAAAATCTTCATTAAAGTTAGCTTGATTATTGATTTCGTTAAAAGTCATCCAATATTTGACTTTATTCTTATAACGTTCAAAACATACCTCGGCAAAACGGACAAAAAAATTAATTAATTTACGGTTACGGAATCCTCCATACTCAGTAACAAGGTAATAAGGTAATTCAAAATGAGAAAGTGTAACAACTGGCTCAATATTGTATTTTAAGCATTCATCAAAAAGATCATCATAAAATTTTAACCCATCTTCATTTGGTGCAAGTTCATCACCTTTTGGAAAGATACGAGTCCAAGCAATAGAAGTACGAAAACATTTAAAACCCATTTCAGCAAATAACTTAATATCACCTTTATAATGATGATAAAAATCAATAGCTTCATGATTAGGATAATATTCACCTTCAATAACACCTTCAGTAATTTTACGATAACTTTTTGGTGAACCAACAGTCATCACATCAGCGACACTTATTCCTTTTCCACCAACTTGCCAAGCACCTTCTAATTGATGAGCAGCAACAGCACCACCCCACAAAAAATCTTTTGGTAAACCTCTATTTTTCATAATTAAGCACCTGTATTTATTGATAATTCAAATTTAGTATAAAAGGGAAAAAATAGAATTACTAACCAACTTTTTCCTTATTGATCAGGAAAAATATAAGTATATCTGTAGAGGACAGGTGATTAGTGAAATGTGCAGCTTTTTGTGATATTTACCGAAATGTGATAAATATCACAAAAATGAATAATAAACTTTAAATATTTGAAGTTAACTTTTAAATAAATTCTTCAAACCCATCAGTATATTTTGATGGCACAAACTCGATAATCTCATATTGAGCAATGTGATGAATATAAAACGGATCTTTTTGTAATATTGCTAGCGCTTGCTCTTTATTCTCAGCACGACAAATAATCACACCACCTGTACGAGGGACTTTTGGACCTGATGCAATAAAATGTCCCGATCGGTAATAGTCCTCAAGATAATCAATATGCTGTGACAAATATTTTTCTACTTCAGTAATGGGTTTTACATAAGTAAGTGTATAAATAAACATAATATAGATCCTTAATAAATATACAAAAAATAAATTTTTCAAAATGTTAAGCTGTGTTGCTCAACTTAAACCATTTAAATATCTATTTAGCTACCCATTTACCATCTTCACCTTTGTGATAAACCTTTTCGACAGCAGCCCAAGCTACTTTAAAAGCAATCGTTTCTGGTGCACTGTTATCACGCCGTTTATGCGGATCTTGATATTCCTTAATTGCACTATTAAATGCTTCTTTAAAAATATCTTGTGCATGTTCAGGCAAGACATGGCGTACTGAATCAGGTAAATCTTCACGTGTTTTATATGGCATATCACATTCCCTCATAAATTAATCTTAGATGACTGAAAATTTAAAATGGTAATGGTAAAAATAGCACTCCAACGAATGTAGTCCGATTTATAAAATAATACAAGCTAATTTCATTTAAGAATCCGCTGATGTGATCTAACGAGTCGGAATTGCTCGCATTGTTGATAGTAATTTCAGCAATGACAGTAATGCATATACCTAACGCCGTATCCCAGATAAGCGATTATGGCGTCTATATCATAAAAAAATCACCGTTATCGATTGGCTAAATATGTATGGTCAGTCTTCCGATCATTTATAACCAGCTAACAAAAAACAAAGCCAGATTGAAGATAAATTAAGACAGCAAGCTAAATTTTTGTAAAAAATATTCAGGATTCTATACCGTTTCGTGATTAATTAACACTTCGCAGTATCTATTCAGGCAAATATATTTAAATACCACATTCTTATATTTATGAAATAAATATTTAGAGTTCTTTGTTATCTCGTATTTTTATCAACTCATCAACACATTGTTTTGCTGCTTTTTTGTATTCTTGTGTCTCTGCCTCAGAAAGTTTTTTATCTATTCTTGCTTCAAATAATTCAAAATTACCTAAAAAATCCCATTCAGGTATGGATATTTGTATTTCACCATTAACAAATACCGAAAATAAGGTAATCTTATGCGCTCCAACAGATTCTCGATAGACAATATTGTTGATGCTTTTTACATCTAAATCTAATTTTCCACCTACTGACAAATCGTTAGGAATCTCCGTAATTTTGGTTTCATGCAAAGATAAATCACCTGCTACAGATAGGTTATCGGGTAATTTAGTTACAGGTGATTTATATAAATAAAGCCCGCTATTTAATGATAGATTATTGGGTAGCTCGGTTATTTGGGTTTCATATAAATACAAATCACCTGCTACAGATAAATTAGCAGGCAACGCGGCAATTTGAGTACTTCTTAAATAAATATAACCACCCACCGTTAAATTATCAGATAACTTAGTTAATTTTCCTTTGTATAAGGTTAAATTCCCTTTCAATGATAAATTATCAGGTAATTGAGTAATGTTGCTATCATCCAAATATAAATTGCCATCTAAAGCAAAATTATTGGGTAATTCAATGGTACTTGAACTAGTCAATTTCAAAGTTCCACCAATAAATAAATTATCAGGTAATTTATTTACTTTACCAAAACTCAAATTTAAATCACCACCAACTGATAAATGTTCTGGCAATTCAGTTATACGACGAGATAAAACCAAATTTTTTTTAACTGAAAGGCCTTCTGGTAATTTATTTACGCTTGAACCCAATAAATATAGTTCGCCATTCAAAAATAAATCATTTGGGATTTCTTCTATGCCAGACGATACATCCAAATGACCACCAACCATTAAATTATTAGGTAATTTTTCTAGATTGTTGGCAAATAAATGAAGATTTCCACCTACATAAAAATTGTCAGGTAAATAATTAAGCGGATTCTCAGATAAATCCAAATCTCCTTTCACAGACAAGTTATCGGGTATTTCATACAGATTATTACGTCTTAAATCTAAATCTCCGCCAACAAATAGATTGTCAGGCAATTCATTTACTTTACCAAAACTCAAATCTAAATTACCACCAACAGATAAATTAGTTGCCGACACTATATCACTTTTAAGGTTATTGCATAAATTCAAATCGCCGCTTACAGATAAGTTATTTGGTAGAAATTTGATAAAACATGGGTTGATATCTAATTTACCACTAATAAATAAATTATCGGGTAATGAAAAAATATATTCATTGTCCAAATTTAAAGAATCGTAAACAAATATAGAATTACCCTTAATTGAGTAATCAATTTTTTTATAATCTAAATAATCAAAAAACGCTCCATGTTTTTCATACAGAAGTTCAATAGGATTGGTTCTCGTTTCATTTTCAACATTTGCAATAACCAAACAGGAAAACAAACTTAACATCAATCCAGTAACAAAAGTTTTTATATTAATTTTATTTAATATTTTCATATTGCAAATCCTTTTATATGGATCGATTAATATTTCTGCGCTTAGCTAATTCATCAATACAGTCTTGTGCGACTTGTTTGTATTGTTTTGCTACTACCTCAGAAAATTTTTTATCTATTTTTGATTCAAATGATTTAAGGTTGCCTAAAAATTTCCAGCTAGGTACCGATATCTGTATTTCTCCATTATTAAATACAGAAAACAGCTTAATGTCATCTTCACCAACATGTTCACGATAAACAATATTAGTTATCTTTTGAACATCCAAATCCAAACCTTTACCCACTGATAAATTCTCGGGTAATGTGGTTATATTGGTGTTATTTAATTTCAAATTTCTACCTACTGATAAATTGTCAGGCAGTTTGGTGATAGGCGTATCAGATAAATCCATATCACCC
This sequence comes from Gilliamella sp. ESL0254, assembly GCF_013344985.1. Taxonomy (NCBI): domain Bacteria; kingdom Pseudomonadati; phylum Pseudomonadota; class Gammaproteobacteria; order Orbales; family Orbaceae; genus Gilliamella; species Gilliamella sp. ESL0254. The sequence continues at coordinate 148,985 of NZ_JAAEDU010000001.1, read as the reverse complement.
TTAAGTAATAAATTACTTGGTAGTTCAGTTATTGGTGTATTGTTGAAGTACAAATCATCATAGACATAGAAGTTATCTGGCAATTTAGTAATGCGGGTATTGCTAGCATTTAACCTGTTTACATATATTCCATCAGGTAATTCACTTATCACCGTGTCACTAATATCTAAAAGACCTTTTACATATAATTTATTAGGAAGTCTAGTTAACATGGTCTCACTTAGATCCATACTTCCTTTTATAAATAGCCTATTAGGAATTTTGGTTATTGTAGTGCCCCGAAAATCTATCCATACATCGCTGTCGCTATAATGAATATAAATAAATCGATCTGTGTCTAACAATGGATATCTATGTAGTTTATTTAAAAACGCTTCATCTTCTTGTCTACTTTTAGCTGGTGTAGAAGATAGCGTAACCGCCTCTTTTATCGTGTTTTTTGCTTTTGGATTTTCAACGTCACTAGTAGTTATTTGGTTGTTATTTACTACATTGTTTTTTCTCATCTCGATTAATTCGTCAACACACTCTTTTGCGGCTTGTTTGTATTGCTGAGCAGTCACACCTTGATAGTTTGCATCTATTTTTCTTTCAAATGATTTAAGGTTCCCTAAAAATTCCCAGCTAGGTACCGATATTTGTATTTCTCCATTAACAAATACAGAAAATAATGTAATTTGATCTTCGCCAATATATTCACGATAAGCAATATTACGAATTCTTCTTACATCTAAAATGAGCGATTTCCCTACCTTTAAATTATCTGGTAATTGAGTTATTGGTGTGCCTCTTAAGTCTAAATGCTGACCAACAGAAAGGTTATTAGGTAATTGAGATATAAAGCTGTCTCTCAAAAATAGATAATTCACATATAAATCATCAGGTAATTGAGTTATAAAGCTATCCCCTAAATTTAAATAGTTAACAAATAAACGATTAGGTAACTCCGTTAAAATGCCGCAAGAAAGAATTTCAAACTCACCATCAACCGATAAATTATAGGGAAGTTGAGGTAGTTGGGTTACTTTAATCCCATCACAGTTTAAGTTACCTTTTATGGATAAATTATCAGGTAATTGAATAGAGCTATCCTTAATTTTAAACCAGCCATCAATAATAATATTATTATTCTTAAATGAATATTCGATCTTTTCATAATCTAAGAATTTAAAAAAATCTTTGTATTGCTCTTGAACAATTAATAAATTGGCTTGATTTTTTCTCATCTCAATCAAGTCATTGACACATTCTTTGGCTGCCTGTTTATATTTTTCTATTTCTGACTGATATTCATCTTCAGTGGTTTGTGAGTATTCTTCATCAATTTTTGCGTCAAATGAGTTAAGATCACCTAAAAATCGCCATGCTGGTACTGATATTTTTATTTCATTGTCAATAAATACAGCAAATAATGTAATATCATCAATACCCACTTCTTGACGATAAGCTATATTATTAATCTGCTCTACAGGTAAACTAATTGAACCTGCATGTAAATCTTCAGGTAATTGGTTTATTTTGGTTTTATATAAAATTAAATCACCCTCAACAGATAAATTATTGGGTAATTGCCTTATATAGTTATTATTTAAATATAAATCACCTTCTATCGATAAATTATCTGGTAAGATAAATTTGGCTTCATCATCATCTATGTATAAATTATCACTAATATAAATGTGATTATCTTTAATTGAATAGTCAGTTTCTTGTTGCTTTAGATAATTGAAAAATAATTTATATCTTAAATTAACTTGTTGACTGTTTTTTTTGTCTATCAAACTATCAATATCTGTTATTAAGCTATTGACCTTTTCATTTTCAGAATTTTTTACAAATAAGCAAAGAAAAATTGTTAATAGTATGCCTATACTGATAATTAACAAATTCTTTACATTTAAAATATTCATATACTAAATCCTATATCCCAATAATTTACTTCCTAAAAAGTATTAAGAAGTTATTTTTATAATTATTTTTGCCAAAATTATATAACATTACATAAAAACGAAGAAGTTTGCGGTAAAGATGGCAGGCTAAGTGAACTTAGGGTTCAATGTCTTTATTTGCGTACTACTTGCTCTAGGCCCCGCTAACGTTACCCGTGTCATACCTTCATTATCAGGTGACGGCGTCATGATAGCAGTTATTCCACCATGAGATACAGGAGCCCAAACCAATTGACTTCCATTCACGCCTCCTATATCTAAATCAAAATACAATCCATCAGCACCCGTCGTTGGAAAGTTAAAACCATAAGAGGATGGATCTGTAGATTGAACTAACAACCCTTTATTAGGATTCCAAATGTTAGTAACTCCGGCGTAAGAGCCTGTATCAAGAGCCGTGTTCCCTACCTTTAAATAACAAACTTTAGGTTGTGCCTTTGGATTGATGTAATAGGTTACCGAATCGCTTGTAAAAACACGACTATTTAGCATACCGTACTGTATCGCTAAACGACTAATGCCACTATTTAACAATATTTTATAAGGAGCTTTACAGATATCTAAAACATCACTACGACTTACTGCATTACCATCTTTGTCGGTAAACATAACCAATAAATTCCCTTTTGCTGTGATGCTAGTTGCAAATTTATCATTCCCCCAATAATGATAAATGTTCACTAAGTCACTTAAACTAACTGAACTCACTAACGGTGGCAGCATCATATCTATATCACTAAGACTTTGCTCCACCACTGGTAATACGATGGGATTGATAACCGTTGATGTGTTAGTTAATGGCGTGATTTTGATACCGTTCGATAACTTAATACTTAATAAGTCATCAATTGCCGTCACCCTTGGTTATTCTACTATCAGACGTCAAATAGGGAAAAGAACCGTGAATAACAGGTGGTGTCTGCACCGATAATGCCTGCGAACTGTGCAAATACAGCAATAATAGTTGAGCAAAAACCAATAGCGAATTGCTTCTTGGCGAAAATCTTACCGATAATCTCGGTGATTTCGATGATAAAAATGAGAATTGAATCTGTTTTGACTACGCTGTAAATGGAGTAGATTTAAGGCATAGGCTTGGCAAGTCAGATACCAACTACGATAACGCATAATGATTAACCAATCAGGTAATTTTTGTTTTATTTCGATTGTTTATGATTCTTTGCTCATCAAATGATGATACTTTTTACTAAAAAGCATCGAAATTATAGCAGTTGAACGCTAAAGCACCCGTTTTTTTATTAATTTATTAAGTGATTTGTTTTGGGGAGTATTGTCTGGTTAAAAACACCTAAAAAAATTAACTAAAACCAATTGCCTTTCCGACAGTTTTTTGTGCATGTTTATATGAAATATAACAATTACCGTTCATGCTAGTCAAAATGACGCTGTTTAGTCAAGTTTAGCTTTGTTGTTTGTTTACATCAACAACAAAGCGTCCTTTTACTTTTCCTGCAATCATTTGATCTGCCACTTTAGCACACTCGTTTAATGTGATTGTTCTGCCGACATAAGATAAGATGTCTTCATCTAGATGCTGCGCTAATAAATTCCATGCTGTTACGCGTTTATCATAACTTGCCATAACACTATCCACCCCAGCCAAAGTTATGCCACGTAAAATAAATGGCGCAACAGTTGCGGGAAAGTCCATGCCTTGGGCAAGCCCAAGGCATACAACAATGCCGCCATATTGGGTCTGTGCACAAGCATTTGCTAAAGTGTGCGAACCAACTGCATCAACAACAGCTGACCACATTTCTTTTTGTAATGGTTTACCCGTTTCTTTTAAGGTTTGGCTATCAATAACATTAACCGCCCCCAGTTTTTGTAAATAATGTGCTTCATCCATTTTACTGGTCGATGCCGTAACTTGATAACCTAATTTAGTTAGTAAAGTGATGGCAATCGAGCCCACTCCACCACTTGCTCCCGTTACCAATACCATGCCATCTTGTGGTTTTACACCAAAATCAACAATACGCAGGATGCATAAAGCTGCAGTATAACCGGCTGTGCCAATGATCATTGATTGATAAGCGGTGAGATTGTCAGGTAGCGGAATCAGCCAGTCAGATTGTAAATAAGCATATTGAGCCAAACAGCCCCAATGAGTTTCGCCACACCCCCACCCATTTAAAATCACCCTATCGCCTTTTTGATAACGGCCACTAGCACATTCAATTACCGTACCAACACCATCAATCCCTGGCACCATTGGCCATTGCCTTACAACTGGACTTTTGTTGGTGATAGCTAATGCATCTTTATAGTTAATACTTGAATACGCAACTTGGATCAATGTATCACCTTGCTGTGTCAATAATTGTTGTTTATTAACATTTTTTAGTGAACAGGTAACCCCCGTCGCTTCTTCTTTTTCTAGAATAATGGCATTGAATGACATAATGTTTCCTTATAGCTTAAGGTACTCAAGTAAAGTGAGCAATTGCCTTAAATACAAGTTTCCAATAATAAGTAGTCATTCAAGAAAAAGCAACGTGATATGTTACATATGACAACGATCAAACTGGTAGTGCTTTCGAAAAGTAGGATTAACCCTAATGCTAGCAAGCTTTAGAGGTGAAAACACTACGATAAAGACTTCGATAGCCTATGGTCTATAGCAAAGAAAGCCAGATTGAAGATAAATTAAGACAGCAAGCTAAATTTTTGTAAAAAATATTCAGGATTCTATACCGTTTCGTGGTTAATTAATACTTCACCGTATCTCGTATCTATTTGTTAAAACATGTAATAACCATCGTATCAATCAATGCCAGAATTATTATAAAAATTGAGCATAAACATAGCAATTCATCGTTTGAACTTTATATTTTATTAGAAATAATCATTAAAAGATAATAAAGTATTAACGCAATGAATTTATAATGCAAAATTAAGGAAATAAACAATGAAAAAAAAATTTTTAACCGTATTGATTGCTGGATTTTTGATGATTGGCTGTGATGACAAACCAACCGAAAACAAAACGCAACAACCCACAGCAACTTCAGAGGCTAAACCTTCTGATTCTAAAAAGACTGAAGATGTTTCACGGCAATTTGCACTGAAAGCACGTAAAGGTAATATATGGCTAGAGGTTTTTAATGCTAATGTCTCCCAAGCTGCAGATGAATTAAGAGGGAATGGGCGTGGCAAGATGACTTCTTCTCTTTATCATCTTGATAGCAGAGTTAAGGATTTTTTAAGAGGTCTCAGTGATAAAAACGGTAAAATTGATGTCAATCGAGTGAAAAAAAATCCAACGAAACTTTTTATCGGCTCTCACCCAGAACCAAAGGAGCTTGATGAATATAAACAATTGATTACTGAGTTATTAGCATTTAAACCAGAGTTACCCGAACTTGATGCCGCAGGCAAAGCATTAAGTGATAAATACGTTGAAATAGGATTAGCTTATGACCAGATAGCTAAATATTATTTAAATAATGAGTACAAATTGGATGACTTTGCCAAATTACCTGAACTGTTAAATAATTTGAACACGCTTTATAACCAATATATTGAAGCAAAAAGTGTGGCTTTAGCGGCTTATGGTAAATTATACCAAGAAATCCATGCATTTCAAAAATCAGAAATAAAAAACAAAGGGTTAACACTTAACTACAATTGCATGGAAATCATGGATTTATCTGAAGATGTTATCGATTTAATCAATGAAAGTTTTAACGAAGACAACCAGTTTAAAAATCTCGATAAATCAGCCCTTGAACAAAAAATTCAACAAATAGAATCCATAGCCAATGAATTAATGACGAATAAAGGCAAAAATAAATTGATTAAACAACAAGGTTTAAACGATATGTATTATGACCGTTTTGTTGATCGTTTACCTGGATTGATTAATCAAATGAAAGTAGTTTTAAAAAATTTACAGACCAATACTGTAGAAAGAGAAGTTGATTCTTTGAATGGGGAACTTAAAAGTGTAATTGACGGCTATAATCAAGTAATCAATTAAAAATAGATAAACATCGTTTCATTGCTAACATTTTAGTCATTATCAATGACAATAAATAGTGGTATAAATAACAACGGTGTAAATATTACACCGTTTGCAATGCATGAATTTTAGTTAAATAACCATCTGCATATCATTATGTAGTTGGTTATGTAGATGAATGCAAATAGAACTCAATACTTAATATGCGTTGATATTCATTTTTCTATTTTGTGCTGCCGATGAAACTGCGCCAATAAAAACCACATCACTTGACGAATTTAATGCAGTTTCAACCGAATCTTGAATCACGCCGATAGCAATTCCAATGCAAATCACTTTAGCTGAAATTTCGTTAGGAATACCAAACATACTACACGCGACAGGAATAAGCAGTAAAGATCCCCCCGCAATTCCCGATGCCCCACAAGCACATACTGAAGTTACAACACAAAGTAATACTGCAGAATAGATATCAACATGTATACCAGCACTAGCCGGCATTGAATTCACCGTGGCTAAAGTTAAAACCGTTATAGTAACAGCAGCGCCCGACATATTAATTGCAGCGCCTAATGGCACAGCAACGGTATAGGTATCTTCATCCATGTTATATTTCTTACAGATTCCCATATTGACAGGAATATTTGCAGCTGAGCTACGTGTAAAAAAAGCAGGAATCGCACTTTCTTTTAAAGCAGTGAATACTAGTGGATATGGATTCTTTCGCATAACTAGATAAGCTAGTAATGGATTGATAACCAATGCAACAATCGCCATGCAAGAAACTAATACAATTAATAAATGAGCATATTTTTTCAACTCATCAAAACCTGTTTCGGCTAATGTTGAAGCGACAAGTCCAAATACACCCAAAGGCGCAAATCGGATAATAATTCTGACAATAAATGAGATAGCATAAGACAGATCATTCATCATTGTTTTAGTGCTTTCACTAGCGTGCCTTAGTGCCAGACCAATACCAACACCCCAAACAATAAGACCAATATAATTCGCATTTATTAGTGCATTGACAGGATTGTCAATCATCTTTCCAAGTAAGGTTTTTAATACTGCGGTAATATCACTTGGTGGAGTAAGTTCAAGATTATTTAGCGTATCACCAAATGAAATTTGTGACGGAAACGAAAAACTGACAATGGTTGCCAATAATGCAGCTAACATCATACCAACAAAATAAAGAGAAATTAACGGCCGCATATTGGCTTGTTTACCATGTTGGTGATTAGATATCGAGGAAACTACTAAGATAAGCACAAGAATAGGGGCAACTGATTCTAAGGCATTAATAAATAATCCACCCAACAATGACATATTCAGCGCCGTATCTTTAGATACAGCAGCAAGAGTAATGCCCAAAATTAAACCCAACAAAATCTGTGGTATCAATCCTAGTTTAAAATAAAAACGAATCAAAGGATTAGATGATTGTGTCATACTACTTTCCTGTTTATTAAAGACAAATTTAGAACCTTAACATATTTAAATAGTAAATTTATACAAAAAATCATAATAATAAGCTTTTTTTATATATTACTTAGTATGATGATTAAATTTAATTATTCGTTTTTACATTCAAAATATTGTCATCATTCTTAATTGACTTTAAAAAAACAATATCAGCTAAATCTTACCATTTAGCATGCAATTTAAGTAGATCTCCCAAATTTCTGTCACTTTTAAATAAAGTATATATTTTAATAACACAGATAAAATTTGAACAATGCAAACGAGGGAATTTCACCCTCGTTTTATTTTGCCCTACAAGCGCTAACTAATTTCAGCTATTGCATCCCCAGCATTAATATAATCGCCTTCTTGGATAGTTCTTTTTAACGTGCCACCTCGGTGTGCAATGACTTGAACTTCCATTTTCATGGCTTCCATAATCGCAATAACATCCCCTTCATTTACGCTTTGATGGTCATTAACTACCCATTTAAAAAGGTTACCAGAAACAGGCGATAGGACAATCAAATCAGATAATGTTTCTTTCACGCAGGAAGATGCATCTAAACTATCATCCTTTTTCAAGGAAAATCCAGCCAAGAGCTGTGTAGGTAAACCCAGCTTACAACGCTTACCGTCAATTTCGATAAAAGTGTGTGTTAAGGTCACTTCTTTTTGTGGTATTTGCCTTTTGGCTGGCTTTATTGTTGCAGTAAATTCTGTTTCAATCCAACGGGTATGCACGTTAAAATCATCACAAAAATCAGGATGTTCAATAACCGCGCGATCAAATGGTAAAACACTTGCAACTCCCTCAATGGCAAATTCAGCCAACGCACGGCGAGCCCTTGCTATGGCGTGCTCACGATTATTGCCAACAACAATCAATTTTGCCATCAGCGAATCAAACGTTGCAGGGATGGTTGAGCCCGTTACCACCCCACTGTCTAGACGTACGCCTGGGCCTGATGGCGCATCAAAACGTGTAATGGTACCAGCTGCAGGTAAAAAACCGTTAGCGGCATCTTCGGCATTGATACGAAACTCAATAGCATGTGATCGAGGGGTCGGTGTTTTATCAATACTAAGCGGTAAACCTTGAGCGATACGCAGTTGTTCAGCAACAAGATCGATGCCGGTTGTTTCTTCTGTCACTGGGTGTTCAACTTGTAATCGCGTATTGACTTCTAGAAAAGACAACTTGCCATCTTGGCTGAGTAAAAACTCAACTGTCCCCACACCAACATAGTTCGCTTTAGCACAAATCGCAATTGATGCTTGCGTAATTTGCTGGTTTAACTGCTCGCTGATAAAAGGAGCTGGAGATTCTTCAATTAATTTTTGATTACGACGTTGTAATGAACAGTCACGCGTACCGACCACAACAATATGACCTAATTTATCAGCAATCACTTGCGCTTCGACATGTCGAGGATTATGCAAAAATTGTTCTAAAAAACACTCGCCACGCCCAAAAGCCGCTGTAGCTTCGCGCACTGCTGAATGATAAAGTTCTTCAACTTCATCCATTTGCCAAGCAACTTTTAAACCACGTCCACCACCACCAAATGCGGCTTTAATGGCAATGGGCAAGCCATAGGTTTGAGCAAATTCTAACGCCTCTTTGGCGTCTTTTACAGGATCTTTGGTACCAACCACTAAAGGCGCACCCACTTGTAATGCAAGCTGTCTGGCTTTAACTTTGTCGCCTAATATTTCGATCGTTTCAGGGTTGGGTCCAACCCAAATTAAGCCTGCATCTTGTACAGCTTTTGCAAATTCAACGCGTTCAGATAAAAAACCATAGCCAGGATGCACCATAGTTGCTCCTGATTTTTTAGCTATTGCAATAATTTTATCAATATCTAAATAGGTTTCACATGGTATATTACCGGCTAGCCCATAAGCTTCATCAGCCATTTGTACATGAAGTGCATCAATATCAGCATCAGCATAAATTGCAATAGATAAAAAACCCATATCACGGCAAGCACGTATAATACGTACGGCAATTTCGCCACGGTTAGCAATCAAGACTTTATGCGTTATGTTTTGATTATTGTCAGACATGATCAACATCACTCCCTTCAAATTCTTTAAACATCCCTATAGGATTAAATTTTATTTTGGCATTGACTGGAATTTGACCGGCCAAATCTAAATGATACTTGCACACAGCACCAATAACAGGATAGCCACCAGTTAAAGGATGATCATTTAAAAATAACACTGGCTGCCCATTAGCGGGAATTTGGATAGCTCCAATGCAAGTCCCTTCGCTCGGTAATTCCTGTTGTTTCTCACGGCTTAATGACCGTTCGCCAGACAAGCGCAAGCCAATACGATTGGAAGCCGGCGTCACCTGCCATAGCTGTGAAACAAGAAGCTCAACAGCTTGCTGAGTAAACCAATCGGTGCGCGGTCCAAGCACGATATCTAATACCACAACATCACCACTAGTTGGGTAATTGATAACGGGTATTTCAGTTAATGAAACAGGGTTTAACACTTTTGCTTGCTTAACTGCCAGTGTTTGACCCGCTTTTAGTGGCAATGGCCCAACTTGTGCAAGGGTATCAAAAGAACAACTAGTCAAAATAGGCGCCACTTGAAAACCACCGCGCACCGCAAAATAACTACGAACGCCACATTTTACATTACCTAAACGGATAATATCACCTAATTCTAATTGAATCGGCTGATACATCGGTGCGGTATAGGTTTCGTTTTTAGCGGTGGTTATTGTGATCTCACATAAAGCCCCCGTCACTGCAACCAACATGGAGCTGTTTATTTGAGCACTAAAACCACCTTGTGTAATCTCTAACGCAGGTTCATTAATGGGGTTTCCTACCACACGGTTAGCACTATGTAATGCGCTTTTATCCATAGCACCTGATTCAGAAATACCTAATGTAGCTTGCCCTACTCGACCATTGTCTTGGAACAGCGTTTGCAGCCCTGTTGCTAATACTGTTATATCTTGTTGTTGGCAAGCAAAATCATCCGGTTTTTTCGATTTGGGTAAATAATAAGTAGTCTGCGATTGGCTCGCATCCACAAAATGAACCCGAGTACCGGGTTTGAACAGCGCTGGCTCATCACGATAAATGTCCCAAACAGCCGTATCAGTGATACCAATCAGCTGCCAACCACCAGGGCTAGCCTGTGGGTAAACACTACTAAACTCACCAGCTAAAGCAACCGATCCAGCAGGAATACGAACGCGGGGCGATTGTCGGCGTGGCACATTAAGCTGAGCTGTTTTAGATACCATATAAGCAAAGCCCGGAGCAAAACCACAAAACGCCACTTGATACTCGTTATTGGTGTGCCTTGCAATCACCTCGGCAACGGTTATACCAAGGTAGTCTGCCACTTGGGATAAATCTTCGCCATTATAACGCACCGGTATTGTCACCAACTCACCAGACTGCATCACGCTTGCCGAAATATCTAGTTGAGCAATATGCTTAGCAAGCGTATTGGCATTAGTCGTAATGGGGTTGTAACGGATCAATACGGTTCGCGCTGCGGGGATTATCTCTTCGATATGCCAATCAGCAAAAACACCTTGAAGCACATCAGTGAGAGCCATGGTTTGCTCAAGGCTATTTAATTCTACAATAAGCGCATCGACATTAACGGGTAAAAATCGCATTAAACACCTCGATATATGGTCAATATCCAATTACTAAAAACACTTATTTTATATTGTTTTGTTATATTAGCGACCAAATTTATAGCCACTTAACAACGTATTGTCTAATCATATTTCAATTTTTGTTGTTAATTGAATTTATTTTTACAAATATTTAACTAACCTAGCGATTATTAGCCTTAGCAAACGGAGCTATATTGATGCCATTTTGCTGTAATTTTTCTCGGACTTTTTGCGCCATAGCCAAAGCGCCGGCACTATCACCATGAACACAAATCGAACCGGCATCAATACGCACAAACTGCCCCTCGATAGCAGTTACACCACCCTCATTAACCAATTGCAACATACGGTCAGCAACAAACTCGGGATCGTGCAACACAGCCCCCGCTTCTTTACGAGACACTAACGTACCATCGGCATGATATGCCCTATCAGCAAAAGCCTCGGCAACCACACGCAAGCCGTTTTCTTTGGCCCACTCAATGAGTTTTGAGCCCGCAAGCGCAACTAAAATCAGTGTTGAATCAACCGAACAAAGTGCATCAATCACTGCCATTGCCTGACGCTTATCATGCGCAATTGTGTTATATAATGCGCCATGAGGCTTAACATAACTCACCTTAGCACCAATTGAAGCGGCTAACCCTTTTAGTGCACCAATTTGATAAATCACATCTGCGGTTAATTCATCGGCGGCTATATCCATATTACGACGGCCAAAACCAACTAAATCAGGATAACCGACATGAGCACCGACTTCGACATGATTAGCTTTGGCCGCTTTTAATGTCTTTAAAATACCCGCTGGCGATCCGGCATGAAATCCGCAAGCAATATTGGCACTGCTAACAACTTTTAGCATTGCCTCATCATTTCCCATCTGCCATTGACCAAAGCTCTCGCCAAGGTCACTGTTTAAATCAATACATTTAGTGATTGTCATATTGTCCTCTATTTTAAATAGTTAAAAATAGTAGCGACCGACATTATGCCCATATACCAAGTAATTGCACATACAACTACACCTGACAGCAATAACCATCTTGGATAATGATATCCAGACATAAGATCAGCTCTTCGCCAACCAATATACACAAAAATAGTCAAACCAAGCGGTAACACTAAACCATTAAAGCCACCGGCAAAAACGAGTAATGATGCTGGTGCTGTCCCCATAGCTAAATAGACCACAAGCGAAACAACAATAAAAATAATAGTGGCAAATTGGCGTTGTTTGTCTGTAATTGTTCGTTTAAAAGGTGTAATAAAAGTCATCGAAGTATAAGCCGCTCCAATAACACTGGTAATGGCTGCCGCCCATAAAATTAAACCAAAAAGACGTAATCCAAACTTGCCTAAAGCAGCCTGAAAAGCTTGCGATGCAGGGTTAGCAGCATAACTTGAAATATCAATTGTCACACCACTTGCCACTACACCTAAAATGGCTAAAAACAAAATATAGCGCATCAAGCCCACAACAATAATCCCTTTGGTTGCCGCACCTGAAACATAATCAATATGCTCAACACCAACCATGCCTTTATCAAGTAAACGGTGAGCACCAGCATAAGAAATATACCCCCCAACCGTTCCCCCAACAATAGTAGTAATCGAGGCAAAATTAACATCACTAGGTAAAACTGTCTCTTTTAACGCTTGACCAACTGGCGGATGTGATGCAAACACCACAAATAATGTCAAAATAATCATTAATAAACCAAAACCAATCATCAATCGATCAATAAAATTACTCGCTTTACGTGACGAAAAGATATAAACCGCTAAAAGCGCACTAATTGCCCCACCCCATTTAGGATCAAGCCCAACCAATGCATTTAAACCTAACCCAGCACCAGCAATATTACCAATATTAAATACTAATCCACCAAAGATAATCAGCACCGCTAGCAAATAACCGCTAAATGGAATCGTTGCATTAGCAATATCTGACGAATTCATTTTGGTTAATGCCACTACTCGCCAAATATTTTGCTGAACAACAAAATCGATAATAATAGATGCTAAAATACCAAAACCAAAAGCAGTGCCAAGCGTAACGGTAAACGTGGCCGTTTGAGTAATAAACCCTGGGCCAATGGCTGATGTCGCCATTAAAAAAATGGCACTGATTAATGAAGCACGCCGATCTTTAACAAAAGCAACGGTACTACTGTTATGATTTTGCATATGCATGTCTCCTCTTAATTTGTTCCTACAGTTATTAATACAACTGCCTATTAGCGACTTTCAACTATGTTAGTTTTAATGACGCTTGCTTAAAAATAATGCAAGCATCATGCCATAGTACATGTTGTTCATTAACAAAAGGCGCTATCATCACTGTTTTTAAGCAAAAATACTAATTAAAAATAGTTATAATTGCCTAACATTGAGGCATAAAAATGAATAAACAACGCTTAACAGACTAGTTTGCACCAAAAGTGAGCATAAAAGAACGTAACTTACGTTTAAACGTTATCATAGAAGACTAACACTTTAACGCATCGACAATCAACTTAAAGACATTCGAATGCCCTTTGCGGCTTGGGTAGTAAAGATAAAAAGAATCATATGTAATGGCAAACTCGGCTAATAACTCAACCAATTGGCCCGAAGCCAATTCCTGCTCAATACCAGAACGAGCAAGCCAAGTAATACCCAAACCATCTAAGGCTGCTTGCTTACGCAAATGATTGTTAATTATAAATTGCGAATGTGGATGGTATTTAACTATTTTGCCTGCTTCCAAAAATTCCCATGGTAATTCTGTACCATGCTCTGAAGATATTCGCATACCAATTAAACGATGCTTGTCCAAATCTTTAATACATGTTGGTGCAGCCTTCGCTTGTAAATAATTGGGGGTAGCCACTAAAGCCATTTTTAAAGGAGGCGATATCTTAACGGCGATCATCTCTTTAGCAATATCACTCCCTAAACGGCATCCCATATCAAACCCCTGCTTAACAATATCCGCCCAACTATTATCAGCTTGAATTTCAACTTTAATTTGTGGATAACGAGGCAAAAAATCGCGTAATTTAGGGTATATAATCTGCTCAACAGCAATACTTGGAGCATTAATTCGGATCGTTCCTGAAGGTGTATTAATAAAATGGTTTAACGCATCAACCTCTTGATGGATCGAATCAAATAACGGTGAAATTTTCCGGAATAACTGTTCTCCGGCCTCGGTGAGTGACACATTACGCGTGGTACGATTAAATAGGCGCAGGTTTAAGCGAGTTTCTAAATTTCGCATACTATGACTTAGCGCTGATGAAGTAATCCCCAATAATTGCCCTGCTTTAACAAAGCTAGAAGTCTGTGCCACAATAATAAAGTAATTTAACTCATTTAGGTTATACACAATCAGCCCCTATTAGTGAATTTAATTCACTACACTATAAAACACCTCCCCATTTATCTCAATAAAAGCCCTCGCTAAACTATCAACAAATCATAGCCAAAGATTAAGCAACAGGCAAAATAGGAGAGGAGCATGACAAAAGAAGTGATTGTATTAAGTGGATCCGGTGCTATAGGTATTGCGATTGTCAGACGCATAGCGATAGGCAAACAACTCCTATTAGCCGACCTAAACCCAGAACACGCCGAAAAGCAAGCCCAACAACTGCACAATGCTGGATTTAATGTACACACCACCGCTTGCGATGTATCAAACCCACAATCGGTCAACAAATTAGTCGAAACAGCCACAAAACTAGGCAAAATAATGGGCTTAGTCAACACTGCTGGGGTATCGCCATCGCAAGCATCTGCCGCACAAATCTTCAACGTTGACTTATACGGCAACGCCCTATTATTGGACGCTTTTAGTCCTGTCATGGCAAAAGGCAGTTCAGCGTTAGTCATTGGATCACAATCTTCACACCGCCTAGCACCTCTAACACAAGAACAAACTAAAGCCCTAGCCTTAACCCCGACCGAAGCCTTGCTTGATTTACCATTTATAAAAAACGTCAACGACACCTTAAAAGCCTATCAACTAGCCAAACGCGGCAACGCCATAAAAGTACAAGTGGAAGCGGTCAAATGGGGATATCGTGGCGCCAGAATAAACTGCATTAGCGCAGGCATAATCCACACCCCTTTAGCAAACGACGAACTTAATGGCGACCGAAAAGATTTTTATCGCAATATGCTAAAACAACTCCCAGTAGGTCGGGGCGGCACACCTGACGAAATTGCCAATCTTGCCGAGTTCATCATGTCAGACAAAGGCGCCTACATAACGGGCAGTGACATATTAATCGATGGCGGCGCCACGGCAAAATATTGGTGGGATAATAACAATTAATTTTAAATGAAATGATATTATCTGAAGGAATAAATTATGCATGAATAAGGTGTTTTTTGTTAAAAAACAGCTAGAAAAAACCTTAATAAAATCAATACCTTTCCTGAACGATTTTTGGGCGGAAAATCAGGCCTTTTTTGTTTTGGTGAATAGAATAAATTAGGTGCGCAGGTTTCGGACGTTTTGACCTTTAGTGAATAAAATAGCTATAGTGACCACGTCCGAGTCAGGGAATTAAAGCGAATTCCCTGACAACCCACGCTTTGGCTGCAGAATGTGGCCTGCGGCTGCCCTCCGCCGTCGCTCGGTCTTGACGCACCGGCTATGATTCGCTCCCGGCGAAGCATAGCCTCGCCAAACATCCTTGTTTGGCGTGCTAACCTCGCTCTGTTGTCGGCACATTCTGACGCCGGAATAAGACAAATAACATAACCATTTTTTTTTGGAAAAATTGTTGTGTTTTTATTAGGCGTTTTTTGTTAAAAAATAATCAGAAAAAACCTTAATAAAATCAATACCTTTTCTGACTGATTTTTGGGCGGAAAATCAGGCCTTTTTTTTGTTTTGGTGAATAGAATAAATTAGGTGCGCAGGTTTCGGACGTTTTGACCTTTAGTGAATAAAATAGCTATAGTGACCACGTCCGAGTCAGGGAATTAAAGCGAATTCCCTGACAACCCACGCTTTGGCTGCAGAATGTGCCCTGCGGCTGCCCTCCGCCGTCGCTCGGTTTTAACGCACCGTTTGTGGACGCGTTCCAGACGCACCACAAACTCGCCAAACATCCTTGTTTGGCGTGCTAACCTCACTCTGTTGTCGGCACATTCTGACGCCGGAATAAAACAAACAACATAACCATCTTTTTTGGAAGATATTATGTTTTTATAATTATATAGTTGATTTTATTTAAATTAAACGTCTACACGGCGTTAAGGTTCCCGAATATACCTTTTTTCAAACACCGACATTTCTAAACCGCCTACACGGCGTTAAGGGCAACTGATAACTATGCTGCGGCGTTTTTTGTTTTCTAAACCGCCTACACGGCGTTAAGGTAGAACTTAAGATTTGATAAATCTTGCTGTATAAAGATAAACAACAATTTTGGTTTTGAAAACCCTTTTTTTGAGGTGTTTTATAATTTATTGATTTTATTTAATTTTAAATTGTCGTTAAAAAAAGGGTTTGGAGCGGTTAATTTGCTGTTATTAGGGTGCTATTCGTGGTTTTGTTGATTTGTTGTATGTCGGCGCTTTGCTTAGGTTGTGTAAGCGGTTGATTTTCCTTGAAAATACAAAAATAAAAACTTCAATAAAATCAATACCTTTCCTGACCATTTTTTGGATACAATTACATTGCTTTTTAACACAAAAGTAACTCATCAAAAAGCACCTAAGATTATGTTGTTTGTCTTGTTCCGGCGTCAGAATGTGCCGACAACAGAGCGAGGTTAGCACGCCAAACAGGGATGTTTGGCGAGTTTGTGGTGCGCTTGGAGCGCGTCCACAAACGGTGCGTTAAGACCGAGCGACGGCGGAGGGCAGCCGTAGGCCACATTCTGTAGCCAAAGCGTGGGATTGCAAAGGGAATTCGCTTTAATTCCCTTTGCTCGGACGTGGTCACTGTGGCTATTTTGTTCACCTAAGGTCAAAACGTCCGAAACCACCGCACCCAATTTATTCTATTCACCAAAACCAAAAAGGCTTGATTTTCCGCTAAAAATTTGTCAGAAAAGGTATTGATTTTATTGAAGTTTTTATTTGGTGTTTTTTAGCAAAAACACAACACTAAGCAATAGCCCCATCGGGCACAGTGTGCTCTGTTATTGACTGAAGTAGTTTTTTAACTCTTGAATAAACGCACTATCAATCATGGGCGGATATTTGTTAGGTTGCCATGACGATAAAAATAGTAAATGTTGTAATGTTAAGGGTTTATTTATGTTGCTGAGTGCTGTTTCTGCTATTGGCTCTGAGTCAGTTAAAATCGATGATTGGGTTTGAATTAAAGATTGCGGTAAAGGGGTTGAGCTAGGATTGTTAGCGGTTTGCTGTGATTGTTTTTCTTGGTTTTTTCTATTTTGGTATAATTGACACTGCTGTTGGTACCAAGCTTGGTAGCCACTTAAATCGTAATCATCTAATAATTCATAGCCGTAAACAGTCGGTACCGCTTTAGGATAACGTTTATTAATAATATTTGCAGGAAACCCGCCACACACAATAATTTGGTCGAGTTTTTTTATGTGTTTGATTATCGGTTTTATGTTGAACCCTAATAATTGAGTCATCACATAAAACGATTGGTTGTAGGTCTTTAAAAAAAGTCCCTCTCTCAAAAAATGTATCGGATTTTCACTTAATGCTAATTTTTGTTCTATTTCCATTACATGACTTCTCTTTATTTATTTGATTTTACCCCTGAGCCACCCGCCATCGACACTTTCAGCGTCGCCGGCGGGGGGCGGCGCGATTGTGGCTTCGCCGCAACAGCGCAACCCTAAGGGAAGTGCCCCAACTGGTGCGGGGGCTCTATTCTTTGTTAGATTGTCCTCTCAGGCACCATAACCGCCCCCGCGGCCCAAGGATTAAGGAATAAACGCTAAAAACTAAGGTGTGGTGCAAACAGCAGAATCACTGCCGGAAACGCTGCCGCTGATGACGCCGCCGCTGTACGAGTAGACATCGAAGCCATTGCTACCTGTAGCGTCGCTTGTCCAGTAGAAGTTGCCGACGAAGCCCGCATCAGCGTAGAGGCCCATGTTGCCCCACTCCGTGAAAAACCCAGCACCTATATGACGCATATAATTATTAACAGATGAATGAGGCAAGGCGCCAGAAATAGAAGGACTATCTGTTCTGACGGCATTGGTTAAATCCTTTACTTTTGACAAACGATAACCCAAACGACTACACCAAGAGGATTGGTTAGACTGAATATCCAGTATATTACCCCGATGGACGAACCACTGTTTTAAGACAAACCCATACCTCACCTCATTACCATGACTATCCCTACCGACCAACTCAAATCTCTGTGGCAAAGATAGCGACGGAGTAAAACGCCTAGGATTACTTGAACTTATCTGAGGACTACTTGCCCTAGGCCCCCTTAACGTTACCCGTGTTACATAACTAGATTTATCTCTAATCCAAAAGTCGTGTGGTATGAAATCTCCAGTCCATGGGTCTTGGTGTGAATCTGTACGCGGCCTTGTCCAACTCACCTCTGCCCTTATACTACCAACTGTGTTAACTGTCCAACTTAACTGACTTGCGTCGATTCCACCTATGTCCAAATCAAAATACAATCCATCTGAACCTGTAGTTGGAAAGTTTTGGTCGTAAGATGAAGAATCGTTAGACTGAGTTAAAAAACCCTTTGTAGAAGACCATATGCTAGATGGGCCGGCAAGGCGAGGATCATCATTAGAATTGATGCCAGTAGTACCACCCAACAACAAATTAGGCCTTGCGTGACAAACACTAGGACCACCATACGGATTAATATAATAATCCACCGTAGCTCCACTAAAACTAGTTCTACTAGGAACACCGTACTGGGTCTGTAAATATCCCCCTGTACTACTTAAAGTTACCCTATAAGGAGCTTTACATATACTTAATGCTTCGTTACGACTAACAGTATTACCATCCTTATCCCTAAACGATACCGATATATTCCCCGATGCGGTAACTCCATTACCACCCTGTCCATCCCCATCATCATCACGCCAATAATTATACCTAGTGATTAAATCACTTATACTCACTGAATTAGTTGATGACGGGACTATCATTTCTATATGACTTAAATTACTCCCAACGTACGGCAAACTGATTGGATTTGTTGCACTTGATGTATTACTAGATGGCGTGATTACCCGACCATCCTGCAACCGAATAGACAACAATTTATCCGTTGATGTGGCTTTTGTTCGACCATTGTCAAATGTTAAATATGGCGCACTACCCTCGATATATTTTGATGTATAAGCCGTTAATGCCACAGAACTCTGTGAATACGACAACAACAATACCACGAAGAACAACGCCGATTTAGAGAATCTAAATAATCTAAGTAAACTGAGTAAACCTGATAAGCCTGATAAGCTTGGTAAACCTGAAAATTTAAATAGAAGAGGTAAACGCCTTGACCTCGGCGATAACCCTGCCGATAACGTCTCCGATTTCGCTACGCGAAATGACCTCGCTGATGAAAATAAGAATTGAGTCTGATTTCGACTACGGTGAAAATTAAAAAGTTTTAGGGCGTAGGTTTGGCATGCCAGATGCCAGATGCCAGATGCCATAAATGGTAACGCATTTCGATCATCCTGTCAAGTAAATTTTTGTTTTATTTCGATTTTTTATAACTGACTGCTCTAATAATGAGCACTCCCTTGCTTTGAAAGCGATTAAATTATAACCGCTTGACCAATAATGCGCTACCTTTTTTGTTAAAAATTTGTAAAGTTTTGTTAAAGGATGAGTCAGCCTACGTTGGCGGGCTACTGGGGACGACTTTTGCTGGTGGTTTTTGGCTAAAAACCAATAAATAAAAACTTTAATAAAATCAATACCTTTCCTGACCGATTTTTGATTAAATTTGAGAAGTTTGTTTGGCGGGGAGGTTGTCGATTTGTTGTTAAATTGATGTTATTATATTGCTGTTTATTAATACAATGATAGGAATTATGTTGATAACATGGATATGCCGAGGTAGTCGGTTTACGTCAATGGATGGAAATCCGAAAAGCTGTGCTAGGATTATATTGCTACTCTTTATTTTCATTCTTGCTTTTGTTCCATTAACCTATTGCTTTGCACAAGAAAGATCCTACCGAAATAAAGGCGATCATCTCCTTTTTACGCCTAAAGTTGGGGATATCTATTTGTTTAATTTAGCGAATGTCGGAAGAAATGGTAACGATGATTCTAACGATTTTATTTATGATCTGTATCAAGAGAAGATCATTAAAATAGATGATTCTGATATTGATAACTTCAATACTGATAAGATTGGTAGATATCAAGACCTTTATGTGGGAATGAAGTTGTTAAGCTATAATTCAAGCAATTATGTCTACACTGTTGCACTTTCGAATGTGGCTTATACTTCATTAAGCCAAGCTAAATCAAATCTCATTTTGTCGTCTTCTTATAGTAATCAGCATAATTCACTTGATGATCGGGAAATGGCTGACTTGCGTCAAAACGATATTATGACCGATGTCATTCGTCGATCTTTAGGTAAATCCTCTAAGAAGGATCCTTATTATTCTGTGTTTATGCCGATGAAACATGATGTGTATTTAATTGATTTAGCTAAATTTAATACCTTTAATTATAAATACAGTAATGAGTTTAATCAGGATGATATCTATCAACAAAACCTGACTAATATAGATGGCGTAAGTACAGACGATTTTAATAAAGACGCGAAGAATAAGAGTAAGAAGATCTATGTTGGTATGAAGATGGATTTTTACAGTTTAAGAAACGATTATTATCAGTTTGCTGTTTCAAACTCAGGTTATACGTCGTTAAAAGAGGCTAAAATTAAGCTTCCGTCTTTTGATTATAATCTTTTTGATTTGACGATAAGTGGCAAGGCGGTAAGGTATATGATTAATCATGGTATCATTGTCGATAAAGTTCGCGAATCAGAATACCTAAGTAAAGAAGAAAATGATAATAAGAAGTAGTTACAAGATAATGCTAACCTTGTGGCAATATTGATAAAAATCAGGTGGTTGTTGATACCTGATTTTTGTTTGTATGCTAATTATGGTGATTAATCGTCACTATAGCCTAAGCTGCGCAATGCTCGCTCATCATCAGCCCAACCTGCTTTGACTTTGACCCAAAGCTCTAGATGGACTTTGTTGTCAAAAAATGACTGCATATCTTTGCGGGCTTCGATGCCTATTTTTTTGATTTTTTCGCCTTTATTGCCGATAACCATTTTCTTTTGCCCATCGCGTTCAACTAAGATTAATCCGTTAATGCGATACATTCCATTGCGTTCGTCTACTTTAAATTGTTCAATTTCAACAGTCACGGAATAAGGTAATTCATCACCTAAAAAACGCATAAGTTTTTCGCGAATGATTTCCGACGCCATAAAGCGTTGCGAGCGATCAGTAATGTAATCTTCAGGAAAATGGTGTTCGCCCTCGGGTAAGTGTTTTTTGACGATATCTTTAATAATATCAACACCCTCTCCTTTTTCAGCGCTAATTGGTACAACATCAAGAAAGTTAACTTTTTGGCTAATAGTTTGAATATGCGGTAATAATTGTGTTTTGTCGGTGACGTTGTCAATCTTATTAATCACTAGCAGAACTGGACTTTTG
Organism: Gilliamella sp. ESL0254; assembly: GCF_013344985.1. Lineage (NCBI taxonomy): Bacteria > Pseudomonadati > Pseudomonadota > Gammaproteobacteria > Orbales > Orbaceae > Gilliamella > Gilliamella sp. ESL0254. The sequence goes on along the minus strand of NZ_JAAEDU010000001.1, from coordinate 127,241 downwards.
CAGTCTTTGAGTTTGTTAGCGACCATTTCGTCATCGTCAGTCCAATGAGTGCCTTCCACCACAAAAATCACTAGCTCCACATCGCCAATTGAGCTGCTTGCTGCTCGATTCATTAAACGGTTAATGGCTCTTTTTTCTTCTATATGAAGTCCAGGGGTGTCGATGTAGATAATTTGGTCGTTATTCTGTGTGTCAATACCGACAATACGGTGCCTTGTGGTTTGTGCTTTACGTGATGTGATCGAGATTTTTTGACCAAGTAATTGGTTTAATAGCGTTGATTTACCTACATTTGGTCGCCCAACAATGGCGACAAATCCACAATGTTGTATTGTTTCTGTCATTTTATACCTAATTGGTTGAGAGCTTCTTGTGCAGCTGCTTGTTCTGCTTTTCGGCGACTTAAACCACGACCTAAATACTCGTGGTTATCGTTGTCGATTTTGCATTGAATTAAGAATTCTTGCTCGTGGTTATCGCCCGTTACTTCAAGAATTAAATAACATGGGCGGGGACGATGAGTTCCTTGTAAATGCTCTTGTAATCTTGTTTTAGCATCTTTTTGTTTAATGCCGGGTTGAATTTGGTTTAAGCGACTTTGGTACCACGCTAAGATTAGCGGGCGAATTGTGTCGATGTTGCTATCTAAGTAAATGGCACCGATAATGGCTTCAACGGCATCTGAAATAATCGATTCACGGCGAAACCCACCGCTTTTTAGCTCACCTTGTCCTAAAATAAGGTGATCACCCAATTTAAAATCTTTACCGATTTCGGCAAGTGTTTGCCCGCAAACTAGTGTTGCGCGCATTTGGCTTAGGTCACCTTCGTCTTGTTGAACAAAACGGTGATAGAGTTCGTCAGCAATGACAACACTTAAAATAGAGTCCCCTAAAAACTCTAAACGTTCGTTATGCAGTTTATTAGCACTTCGATGAGTAAGTGCTAATTCAAGTAGGGAGATATCTTGAAACTGATAGCCGATTGATTGTTGAATTTGACTAAATTTTTTCATAATTATAGTTATTAATGTATACCACCAATACGACTAAAGCGAATTCCAGTAGGCCATTGGTCGGGCTGTTTTTCAAAGCTCATCCAAATAGCAGTTGCTTTACCAACAAAGTTACCTTCAGGTACAAAACCAAAGTATCGACTGTCACCACTGTTATCGCGGTTGTCGCCCATCATAAAGTAATGACCTTGTGGCACAACCCAAGTCGCTATAGGTTGACCATTTTGGCGGTAATAATTTGTATTTTCTAGTGCATCAGGCGTAGTCAATATGTCGTGCGTCTTGTCACCTAGTGTTTCTTGTTGAACATACATATTAAATGTTATAACACGAGCAGAGTCGGTAATGCCTTTATCAGCATATTCTTGTAAGGTATAAAAGCTTGGAAAATTTTTAAATTGTTCGTTAACTTGTTTCCAATTACTTTCTTTTGGTTCGCTGTAATGCAAGTCAAGTGGCTGTGATTGCTGACCTTTGCAATTGGTGTCTGCTGTTTGGCACGCTGGGTAAATTACAATTTTCTTTTCTTTAACCAGATAGACGATTTTATCACCCGGCAAACCAACAACACGCTTAATTAGATCCATTTGGGGAATATCGGGGTGTTTAAATACGGCCACATCACCACGTTTAGGGTGCCCTGTTGGGATGATGACGGTGTTAGTAATAGGATCACGCAAGCCATAAGCATATTTTTCAACCGCAATAAAATCGCCAATTAGTAATGTTTGTATCATTGATCCTGATGGGATTTGAAACGGCTCATATAAAAATGAGCGGATAAAAAATACAACAAATAAAACAGGAAAAAATGATGCGAAGTTTTCCACCCAACCTTTGGGTTTTCCAACTTCGGCAAGTATCTTTCCATCTATTTCACCATTGCTTTGGGTGCGAATTTCTTCAACTTTTCGCTGTCTTGCAGGTTTCCATTTAAATTTTTCTAAAAACCAAAAGATACCAGTGATAAAAGTTGCTGTTGCTAGTATGATGGCAAATATTCCAGCCATTTTTTTTCCTCTTTAAATGAATCTTCTTACCAATTCGTTTTAGTTAGTTAATCTTTTCCTACATGCAAAATCGCTAAAAACGCTTCTTGTGGTAATTCGACATTACCCACTTGTTTCATGCGTTTTTTACCTTCTTTTTGCTTCTGTAAAAGTTTCTTTTTACGACTTACGTCACCACCATAACATTTAGCCAACACGTTTTTACGTAGCTGTTTGACTGTTGATCGTGCAATAACATGATTGCCGATAGCTGCCTGAATAGCGATATCAAATAGTTGACGAGGAATAAGATCTTTCATTTTTTCGACTAATTCTCGTCCTCGATAGGGTGCATTATCTTTATGGGTGATTAGGGCTAATGCATCCACTCGCTCACCGTTGATTAATACATCCAATCTTACCATATCGGCCGCTTGGAATCGTTTAAAACTATAATCTAATGAGGCATACCCACGCGAAGTCGATTTGAGTTTATCAAAAAAGTCTAATACAACTTCAGTCATTGGAATTTCGTACGTTAAAGCAACTTGATTACCATGATAAACCATGTTGGTTTGCACGCCTCGTTTTTCAACGCATAGTGTGATGACGTTACCTAAATAAGTTTGCGGAACTAATATGTTACATTCGGCAATCGGTTCGCGTAATTCCTGAATGTTATTCACTGCAGGTAATTTTGCTGGGCTATCAACATAAATTGTTTCGTTCGATGTGGTTAGCACTTCATAAACAACTGTTGGCGCAGTAGTAATAAGATCAAGATTGTATTCACGCTCTAAACGTTCTTGGATGATTTCCATGTGTAGTAAACCAAGGAAGCCACAACGGAATCCAAATCCTAAAGCGCCAGAATTTTCCGGTTCGTAAAATAGCGATGCATCGTTTAGGCTTAATTTGCCAAGCGCATCACGAAAAGCTTCATAATCGTCGGAGCTGGTTGGGAATAACCCAGCATAAACCTGCGGTTTAACCTTTTTAAAACCCGGTAATGGAGTTTGCGCAGGTGCTTTTGCTAAAGTTAAGGTATCACCTACTGGGGCGCCTAATATATCTTTGATAGCACAAACCACCCAGCCCACTTCGCCGCAATGCAAGCATTGTTTGTCAACTTGTTTAGGGGTGAATATGCCAAGTCGATCAACGTTATAAGTCATGCCTGTGCTCATAACTTTGATCTTATCACCTTTGTTTAATTCGCCATTTTTTATGCGAATTAATGAAACTACACCCAAGTAATTATCAAACCACGAATCAATAATCAGTGCTTGTAATGGTGCTGTTGAGTCCCCTTCTGGTGGCGGAATGTCGCTAACTAATTGTTCAAGTACATCAATAACACCAACACCAGTTTTAGCCGAACAGCGAACAGCATTGCTTGCATCAATGCCAACAATGTCTTCGATTTCAGCTGCAACGCGCTCTGGTTCAGCAGCCGGTAAGTCAATTTTGTTAAGGACAGGAACAACTTCAAGATCCATATCTAACGCGGTATAGCAGTTTGCTAGCGTTTGCGCTTCAACACCTTGCCCCGCATCCACAACTAATAATGCGCCTTCACAAGCAGCAAGCGAGCGCGATACTTCGTACGAAAAATCAACATGGCCTGGCGTGTCGATAAAATTGAGCTGATAGGTTTCGCCATTTTTAGCATGATAATCAAGCGTGACACTTTGTGCTTTAATGGTGATCCCTCGCTCACGCTCGAGATCCATTGAGTCGAGCACTTGGGCTTCCATTTCGCGATCTGACAGTCCACCACAAATCTGAATTATGCGGTCTGAAAGCGTTGATTTACCATGGTCAATATGGGCAATAATTGAAAAATTGCGGATATTTTTATTCATATTAATAAATTATAATTAGTATTTCGGTTATTAACGGTTAACTATCTAATCAACTACCTAAAACGCCTTTTGGTTATTACCAGCATTGCAAATAATTATATAGTCAGAAAGAGGAACATTTTACACATTTATCGCAACTAAGCATAGCGATATCGAGAAGTTTGCGCTTATTTCTGGATGATATTTTGTGCAATACGTTCAACCGTGGTACGCGGTAAATTACCAATGACGATAATATTTTTGTGACCTAAGTTAGTTGAATAAATAGTTTGTCCGCCTTGTTGAATGATTTGGTTTGATTGCTTCGCTTGTTCTGACGAGATGTTGACTGTAAACGAAAATACACCATCTGAATACAACTTGGTGGCAATATCAGAGCTATAAAAATTCAAATTATAGGCAGCTATTTCTTTAAAGCCTTGTGGTAACCAAGCTAGTCGCCATTGGTCGAGCAAATTATTTTGTTTTTCGATCGATAGTAAAATGGGGTAAGTTCGGCCGTTTATATAACTAATAATCTGTTTTTTATCAAATTTGTCATCAAGCTGAATGACTTTTAGTTGGCTAATGATATCGTTATTTTGATCTAATAGATCAACCCTAATTGGTAAATAAGTTTCATCATCAATCCAAATCACATAGCTATAACGATCTTTTTCTTTCGCAACAATTTTGACCAGTTGTGCACTGCGATTCGCGGTTCTTGCTTTTCCTAATATAATAAAGTCGTAAATATCTTTTAGATCATTAAAATTATTATAAATAACATCAGGGAAAACCTCGATAATACGGGAACTTGTAATCGAAAACGATGGGCTGTCTGGTTGAAAATAACTAGTTATGCCTTTATGCAGGATGATCTCTTTATCTGGACCTTCAAGATAACGTAGACATGCGTTAACAGCCTCTTTGCTTGTTGCCCCTAAATGACTATATTCAAATGTGGTTGCATACTGATCTTTATCTTGGGATAAGAAGTGAATGCGGTAATCTTGCGTTTGCGCTGCATGATTCATTTTGTTTAATAGCGCTAAGGCATCGTTTGTGTCATCTGCATAAATCGACGCTGAAAAAAATGCAAAAAACAGAGCAAAAATAATGTTTTCACTCTGTTTTACACAATGTAGCAAGAAATTATAATGGGGTAATTTCATTTTGAATTAATGAGCGTTTAGTCTTTTTTGTAATTCATAATCTTGTACAAGCAATCTGATTTTGTCGTATTGTCGCTTTTCAAGTAGTTGTTGATCATTTTGTTGATGAATCCCACCTACAGGCGCAACATTAACCCCCACTGGAATGGTGTTTAATGTAGGGCTTCCATTGGTATTATCAGTTTGGCTTTGTTGATATTGTACACCAGCAATAATACCAAGCGTTACACACGCAGCAAGTCCAACTTGGCTTGCTTTAGCAAAAAAGTCTTTAACGTGAATCCAAATTAGATTTTCAGCTTTTGGTAATGTGGTTGTGCTGGTATTAGGCTGATCAGGAAGTTGATTGTATAAATCTTCGCTTGCAATAGCTTGAGCGATTTGATTAGAAATATCTAACGTCAATACACTACTATGCAACTCACCTCGCATTGTGTCTCTTACAATATGGTAGCGGTGCCAGCATGATTGCAAACTTTCATTTTGTGATACTTCATCAATAATATGATCGTTTGCGAACTCACCATCCATAAGTAATGAAAGTTGCTCTTTCTGTTCTGTTTGCGTAGTAAATTGCATAGTAAATACCTTAAATGTATGACTACTCTTTATTAGTTTATAGCCATTAACTGAGTAATGGTTTTATTTTTTCATCTATTGCATCACGTGCTCTAAAGATCCGCGATCGCACTGTTCCAACAGGTGTATTCATAATTTCAGCGATTTCTTCGTAACTTAAACCGTCAATTTCACGCAAAGTAATTGCTGTTTTTAAGTCATCAGGTAGCGCTTCAATCGCTGCAAATACGGTTTTTTTTACTTCTTCTGAAAGGGCTAGATTTTCGGGGTTATCAAAATCCCTTAATGAATCCGCACCTTCGTAACTTTCAGCTTCGCTAGCATCAATATCTGATGACGGCGGCCTTCGCCCTTGAGAAATTAAAAAATTTTTTGCCGTATTAACCGCAATTCGATACAACCATGTGTAAAAAACACTTTCACCTTTAAAAAGACTTAACGACCGGTACGCCTTAATAAAAGTCTCTTGTACAACATCGGGAACTTCAGACGCTAATACATAACGAGAAACCAAATGAGCTAATTTATTTTGATAACGAACCACAAGTAAATTAAATGCGTTTTTATCGCCGTTAAGAACGCGATCAACTAATACTTGGTCTGTTACTTGCTCCCCCATTAAAGGCCATTCCTTATTATGTTAATAACTGTCTATCGGCCCATATTTGTGCACACTAACAGTTAGATGCTTAAATTGAAAAAAAGTTCCCATTATTTTAATAGAAATTTAATTATTTTACTTATTAATTGTAAATTTTTATTCTTTTTATACTAAAACGGATCGTTTTCTGAAACTTTTAGACATAACCCTGTCTAAATAAGATCATTTTTAGATCGTTTAATTGAGTGGGATTATATCTCGTTCACCACAGTCATTATAAGTGATTTGATAAAATTGAGGTAGATTAAAATTAACTGAGCTACTAGTCGTAAAAGTAAAACGATCGTCTGATAGGGCATAAAATTCGTTAATATCTTTAACCATGTTATCTTTTGATCCGTTACAATTACGGTAAATTTCCACTTGGTTGTGTTCGTTTAGAATATAAAGATCAAAACCTGTATCGGTATCTTCAAAAAAGAATTGAATGATCCCGCTATAAGCAACGCTGTCTATTTCTATCGGTAGCTCATTGGTTTCGTCTAAAATGTTCAGTGGTCTGCCTTGCACTTTGTTATTGGATACCGCACCATAAAAATCGATCGCATTTTCAAATTGATGACTGGAAACACCTAACCGTTCAAAAAATAGGTACCAAGAAGATCCGCCTATTCTTAATGGTTTGACTTGCGTTGAGTTATTTTGAGTCGTAGTTAAACGTAGATCAATACATTCATCCATGAGCTTTTTCATTTGCTGTTTGATTTCACCGCTTAAATATTCACTATAACAAAAAATTTCGATCGAATTGGGCAAGTCTGCATCTTTGTGCATGCGATTTAATAATGCCTTAATGGCTTCAAGCATGGATAATTCACCACTAAAATGGAGTACGCGAATTTCATTCCACGAATTGCGATAAAGAAGATCAATTGATCCCACCAAACTTAGCTCGTCTTTGCCGTAATTAAGTACGCTATTAGTTACCCCATCGTCTGAGTCAATATTAACTGTAGGATCATCTTCTATATTTAAAATAATAGCTAAGTGACGGATTTCACAAGGACCATATAACTGCTCTTCAGTTGCTGCAGGCACGTCAATAGGAAAGTATTTTTTTAGATCCGCGATTAATTTATTAATTTTTGAGTCATTTCGATTTTGACCATCACGATAATAAAAGTGAGTTGAATCCGCAATTAACCCGTTGAAATAACACCACCCCACCAATTTCACTAGGTATTTGCTGTATTCCAAATATTGATGACCAATGATTGATTGCATCATGGGTTTTTGATTATAAACATACCATCCCGCTCGATTGATGCGATCTTCAGCCACATGAATAAACGTTAATGCGTCTTCTTGCAAATTATCTGATATATTAAGCTTTAAAGTGGTGATCTTACCCGGCAATACTTCAAAAGCGGCATAGAGCTTGCGCGTTAAGATCGCCAGATCTTGAGGACTAATCAATGAGTCTAAATTATTACGACGACCAAAATTGAGTAAATTTCGATAGCCTGTCATCATGGTGTGTAACAAGATTTCATGTATTTCTCGTACTTGTCCTATTTTCCAAGTTTGACAGGCATCTAATTTTGTAATTTGTTGCTCATTCCATCCCCAATCATTTACTAAATTAGTCAAAATAGTACGACGCCATGACGGTGACTGCATTGGAATGGATAGTTTTTCATTTACTTTTAAGTAAAAACAGTTGCGAATTAATTCAAGGCGCTGGAAATCGTTAATTTCAATAAGATAGTTACTAATTCTGTCTAATAACATGTAGTATGAATCAAGATACATTCCTTTATGTATTTTACCATTTTGAATGAGTTCTCTCATTTGATAAGCAACGGGCTTATTTTGTGGGTAAATCCATGAATACGCTTCTAATAATAGGGTTTTAAGTACCGCTTTAAAGGGTGAATCAATACTTTTATAAAGTTGCCATAAACTTGCGCCAAAATACTCTTCAGCCGATAAGCCGGTTAGCGGGCCAAAATCAATCCATTGTTCTCGTTCAATTAACTTAAGATCAACCATTGCGTTAACGCACTCTTCATAAGTTGGATAAGTGACGTTATTTACAGTGAAATTGTAAGGTACCGCAAACCACAATAAAAATTTACCCGCTAATAAATTGGCTGAACGATAAAACTCCTCAAGTAACAATATATGCTGTGCAGATCCGCAATTTTCGCCCATTAGACATTCATGATGCTTATTGATAAAACGATCAGCATCAACCACAAATAACGTTAATTTGACTTGCAAATTGGCTGCCCATTTTTCGATTAAACGACATTTTTTCTGTAAGGCTTCTTTTTGTTGCTCTGTTAAGCTGTTTTCAATACATATCCAAATATCAAGATCTGATTGAATTGATTGCCCAATAGAACAGGTGCTACCCATTGAATATAAAGCAGATATTGTTGGGAGAGTAGAAGTGAGTGTTTTATTTTTGGTTGCAATAAAATTGAATTTACTTTTAAGTAGTTTATTCACATCATCGGATAATTGGTAACAAGCAATGCCTGAAGGTATGTTACCCTCCATATATCCTGGTAACTCAGGAGTATGATAATGGAAAAGAGCAGGAAGTAACAAAAATACCTGTTGAAACTCATCAGGCATGCCACATAGAGCTCGCTCTCGTTTTAAATCAGCAAGATCTTCAAGTTCTTTTTTTATGTTATTGATATAATATTGCATGGCTTCAATTAGGTAAAACACGCGTATTAAATTAACGCATTTAGTAAATCTAGCATGTTATTGATGCAAGGTAAATAGGGCTAAAATTTAAACACTGAGTAAAGTTAATTATTATGATCACAATTGAAAATATAGCTAAACAGATTAAAAAACAAGAAAAAACTAAATTTGATGATAACAAAGCTGCGGTGTTATTACCTATCGTGGATATTGATCATCAATTGCATATCTTATTTCAAGTTAGATCGAAAAAATTAAGATGGCAACCGGGGGATATTTGCTTTCCTGGTGGGCGTGTTGAATTGACTGATATCAATCCCGAATACACAGCCAAACGTGAAACAGTTGAGGAATTAGGTATAACCTTTGATCAAATAAAAATTTTAGGACAATTACCCAAATTTATTGCCACATTAGGCATAATTATTTATCCATTTGTAGGCACAATAAACTCAATAGATAATTTACAACTAAACCATGACGAGGTTGAACAGATTTTTACCGTCCCTGTTGAGTGGTTTATTCATCATCCACCAGAGCATGCAACAATGTTGGTAGGGCATAAACCTGCTGATGATTTTCCTTTTGATATCATTGCTAATCGTTCACCACATTGGCAAAAAAGATCTGAGCATACCGTCTATTTTTATCAGTATCATAATTGGGTTATTTGGGGATTAACCGCACAAATCCTTAAGCGTTTCATCGAAACCATTTGTAAATAATGCTATCAACAAAATATGAAACAATTACAAATAGACTAGTCAGCACAAAATTAACATCTTTTTAAATAATTTATTTTAAGCAATTTGTGCTAGGCCTTGACTATTTTGTTAAAAGAGCTTGAGGATTATTGCTGAACGTCTTATAAAGGTAGTTAGTTGTTTTACTTTTATTCCTACCAAAACAACGATATGTCTTAACGCTTTTAACAAGTAGACAAGGACAAAACATTCAGGAGCTCCACAAGTTCGAAAACTATCGAAGCAATACCATTATAAATCTATTAATTAAATAAGCGTTAAACAGTGATTTTCTATTTTAATAATTCAAAATGAAGGATTCAATCATGAAACGTTTTACCAAAACCTCTATTGCTTTAGCGGTATTATTATCTTTGCCTGTTGCCAATCTTTACGCAGCTCAACCACTAACTGCAAAAGAAAGTCGCCACTTAGTCCCATTAAAAGAAATCTCAGTGACAGGAAGTTATTTACAAGCTAATAATGCTGCTAATGATATTTCGCGCGCTGCCGATGAAGCAGGTGCTAAATATTACTATATTACAGCAATGGAAAGCCCTGCTAATGGAACTTCGTCAGATCGCGCTATTGTTTATGCCAACATTTATAGCTCTAATGCACCAATCACCGTGGAACAAAATGTAACTACTTATAATGGTGTTGTTTCCTATGGCCGTTCAAAAGCGCTTTACTATTTACCATTTGAAGTTGTTAAATTGAAAGGCAATTACAATAACACCTCTGCAATTACTGAAGCTGCAAGTAAATTAGCCGCTGAAAAAAATGCCTATGCATTTTATATCGATTCTATTTCATCGGCTGATAGTCAAAATCAAGCACAAGATATTGACGTTGCCTTATACAAAAAAGATGCACCTGTAAGGGATTATATCGTCACAACCGCAATACAAGGTCAAGATGCCTACGAAATCAGTAGCGATGCATTTAAACGTATGACACCATACAATACTATTAGCTTCCATGGAAGCTTTAACAATACGTCCGAAATCAGCGAAGCCGCACAAAAACATGCTATTGCTAATGGTGCACACTTTTATTATGTGAAAGAAGTGTCAGCAAACTCAGCAGGCACTGCACAAACTATTTTTGTCAATCTATATAAATAAAGCATCAATAGACTCGTCTTTATAAAAAATCATCCCACGCGACAATCCGTTTGCCCGCGTGGGCTTTAGTTTAAAAATCAGTCAGAAAAGGTATTGATTTTATTAATTTTTTTATTTTAAATTAAAATAAAACAGTTATAATCAATTAAGCAAGCAAAAAGCATTCCTCAAATTCTATTCAACAGTAACAAATCAGTATTTTAGTTTAATTAGAAATTGTATTTAGACAGACAGCAACCGTTAAGAAGGCTATCTATGAGTGTAGATATGGCTGGGGTACCAGGATTCGAACCTGGGCATGGCGGGATCAAAACCCGCTGCCTTACCGCTTGGCTATACCCCAATGAAGGAGATGTGATATCTGGTACGGGTAGTGAGATTTGAACTCGCACACCTTTCGGAACTAGAATCTGAATCTAGCGCGTCTACCAATTCCGCCATACCCGTTAAGAATAATCGAAAAAGTAAATTGTAATCACAAAGATAGACTAAATAATCAGATATCAAAAATTTGAGCAGTTGGAATGGCTGGGGTACCAGGATTCGAACCTGGGCGTGGCGGGATCAAAACCCGCTGCCTTACCGCTTGGCTATACCCCAATAAAGGATAGTCATTAAGATTAAATGGTGCGGGTGGAGAGACTTGAACTCACACACCTTGCGGCGCCAGAACCTAAATCTGGTGCGTCTACCAATTTCGCCACACCCGCACTGGATACTTCCGGTAAAAGTACTACCTAATCTTAATGGTGGCTACGACGGGATTCGAACCTGTGACCCCATCATTATGAGTGATGTGCTCTAACCAACTGAGCTACGTAGCCATTCATTCGCAACGTCATAACCAACACTGCGAGGCGCATTATGCTTGTGTTACGTCAAATCGTCAACTATTTTTTTTAGATATTTTGAAAAAAAACGACAACTGATTAAGATGCAATCAAATCCAGTTTAATAACGCTTCAATTCTCCTTTTTTGTAGCTCAATATGAATTTGTTTTCCAGTATAACCTTCAGCAAGAATGTGTTGCACGTTGACATGGCTAGCAATGTTATAAGCTTCTTTTAGGTAATTTGCCTGTGAAAATGAGGTTGTTTTAGCAAACGCTTGGCTTGCAATAATTAGTTGGTCAAGATGTAACGGATTACGCCAAACATCTATATTATTGAGTAAAGAAACAATTTGCTCCGCAGTCAGCGTTTGCACACATTCAAGATCGTGACGATATTGCTGAACCATAACGGCAATTTTAGTGTAGTTGTTAGGTGCTTTGATTTTTTTACATAAGGCTTCAACCACTGACTTGTTAGGTAGCTGCGCACACAATACCGCAAAACGGATAGTCAAATCGTCGGTTAATAAAGCGGATTGTTTTAATGCATCAATAATATTGTTTGATAAGTCTAATGAAGGAAAGAGTAATGTAAATGCTCCGCATTGTTCCAACACTTGAAAGTAAACTTGAGGGTTTGCTGCTGATAACGCCTTTTCGGTTTCCTTCCATATGCGTTCGGCTGTTAAGTAACTTATTTCGCCAGCAAATACCATTTGTTTCATTAAATCTAGGGTTTGTGGTGCTATTGTAAAACCAAGTTGATAAAAACGAGCAGCAAAGCGTGCCACGCGTAAAATGCGTAGCGGATCTTCACGAAAAGCAGGCGAGACATGGCGCAAAATCTTTTTTTTGATATCATCAACACCATGGTAAGGATCGATGATATTGCCGTTTTCATCCATGGCAATGGCGTTAATCGTTAGGTCTCGACGAATCAGATCCTGTTCTAATGTGATTTCTTCACTAAAATCGCAAATAAACCCAGTATAACCTTTACCTGATTTGCGCTCAGTACGAGCCAATGCGTATTCTTCTTTTGTAGTAGGATGTAAAAATACGGGGAAGTCTTTACCAACTTGTTGATACCCTAAAGTCAAAAGCTCGTCTGGCCTAGCACCAACAACAACCCAATCATGGTCGGCAACCGGCAGATGCAACAATCGATCACGTACACTTCCGCCTACCAGATAGATTTTACTCATCTATCGCATCCAACGATCTTTTTTGCGACGTCTAGGTATTATACTTGGCAATACTAACCCTAAAATAAGTCCACCACCAGCAACAAGTCCACCATAGGTAAACCAAGTGGTAATAAGATCACGACGTTTATCATCCACTTGATTTAACATCGATTCAATCTGTGAGCCCTGCTCTTTGACTTGCTGTTCTAAGGCTGCATTCTTATTTTGTAGTGTTTCTATTGATTTTTCAGCCAATTGTAGCTTTTCGATATAGTCGCTCACCAATTTTTGTTGATTTGTTTCGGCATTATCAACTTTGTCTTGATATTCTGCAAGTTTTGCTTCTAGTGATGGAAAACGCTCTTTATAGCTCGGTTGCTCACTTAGTTTAGCTGTTTCAATCCAAGCTGTATTACCACTATTAAGTTGAATGCGGGTGTACTTACCATCTGCGCTTTTTTCAAGTTCAATAACTTTTTCTCCAGCTTTAACAGCATTAGAATACGCATATTGCGAACCCGGGCCACGACGTAAATAAATATCGACATTATCAGTCACATATTTGTCTATAGCATAAGTATCAAAAGCCATGGACAAAAACGAAAGTAGCGCAATAATATTTTGTTTTTTCATTATATTTCCAACAATCACCCATAAATAGGCACATGATATCATAAATAAACAGCAATTCGCATAGTCATTTTATAATAAATCGTTTTAAACCCTAAAGCGAAATCGGCTACAATATTCGTAGTATATTGAGGTCTTATTTCACACTATCCTTACGATGAATGTTTTATATTTGTTTTTATCTAAACAAACCAAGTAGACTTTTGCTGACTATGCATTTTACAAATAAAAAGCACAAGGACTAAACAAAAAGATCCATAATCCCATTGAAGTAAAGCGTGAAACGATATTGGATTTTTGCTATATTATTGATGAATAACAGAGTTATCTATTAAATAATTGACCAGCCCAATATAATTTTGAACGACATTAATATGGATTAGTGAATGTTCTCCATGGACGGGATTTATAAGCTCTGTTTTATGATGTAGTGGGAACCTGTGGTTATCATGGCATAATATCAACCGATATATGTTTAATATCGGTTACCATTAATACGCCCTTTGTCGCTTCTTGAAGTTTTAATTGCGATGGTTTTTCATCACATTACTGTGAGACTATAAAACCTACTGACAATGGGTCGAAAAATGTAATCATCAGGGATACTTAAGCAATATTAAAAATAGTGATAATTTTGACTCTAAAAACATGACGCATATCATTCGTTTATTACAAGTAGCACTATTTCAATTTTGCCAAAAGGTCCTGACTCAACTAAAGCAATACAGATTTTAGTTAATACGCGTGATTACTTATACGATTAATATTACCAAGGTATAGAAATGAAACACTTTATTACATATTGTTATTTAATTTTATCTATTTTCCTTTGCAGTTGCCATTCAACAACAAAACAATTTAAAGCTTTGAATGAAGAACCCATGATAGCTCCATACTCTCGTTATATAAAAAAGCAAGTGCTTAAAACAGAAGCTAATGGTGAATTAGAAAGTATTGAAACTTATCAATATACAAAATCAGGAAATATATTATCAAGCCATGCCAAATATGCTAATTCAAATAATCTTGAAACTGGTTTTGAATTCGATTATAAACATAAAAAATTTAATCATTATAATCATTTATATCGAATTAATATCACTGGTGGGGACTTCATATTAGATAATAATAATTATGATTTTATTAAATTATCGGGAGTCAACGATGGTACTATTTTCGAGAATGACTTTAAATACAATCAAATAAATACTTTTAAAGATGGCAAAATTATTCTTTCTGTTACAGAAGTTGGTAAACTAAAAACTGAAACTAAAATGCATTGGCAAGATTTTCAACTCATAAAGTTGGAAAGACAAATTTTTAAAAATGACAAATTAAAAATCTATACCCAGTTTAATTATTCATATAACTTAAAAAAACAAATAATAAAATTAGAAATGTATTCAATTTTGCCAGATAAAAAAATTGTTAGTTCGGAAACGACTTTTGGTGAGTATAACAATTATGGTGATTGGACTAAAGCCATCACATTTAGAAAAAATCAAGGTTCACAAGGAACTGGAACTGTAATAACAACAAGAGAAATCGAATATTGGTAATTGTAAAAAAACAATTCAACATTTCATGATTTATTAAAAGTGTAAATGCTTATACAATTACTTAGAAAATTCAAGGAATAAAAACAGGCAATCTATTATTGATTGCTCATTTTTAGTTATTTAATCGTGTTTTTTATACGACATTTCACCATCAAATAGCTTATCAAGATCTTCAATAAATGCTTGTTCAGGTAGATGGTAGAAAATGCCATGTTCGGGCATACCTCGCAAAAAGAGATAATAGACACCTCCAAAATGCGTTTGGTATTGATAATTTAATAAACGACTTTTTAAAAAACGATGTAATGCTAAACAATAAAGTTGATATTGCAAGTCATAGCGGTGCTCGCACATTACTTTTTCTAGTGCTTTTGGGGTATAAGAGTCAACACTCTCACCTAGCCAATTTGATTTATAATCAACTATATAATATTTACCTTCAAATTCAAAGACTAAATCAATAAATCCTTTTAACATGCCTTGTACGGAGTCAAAATCTAACTCAGGGCATAATTTTGATAAAGAATCATATTGTTTACATAAGCTATCCAATTGCTGACTAGTAACAGTTTTTCGTATCGGGAGGTAAAATTGTAATTCGTTAATGCACTTCCCTTTTAGCACTTGTGATAATATTAAATTCGGCTCATGCAATTGAGTCGAAAGTATTTGTTGCATCCAATTTTTTATTACACCACTCCATACTAAATCTAAATTGAGTTTTTTTATCATTTTCTCAGAGAGTTCATCAAAGTTATCTGACATGATATTTTCCATCATGCTATGCATCAATGTACCGACATATGCACCTTTAGGAAAATGATGAATATCGTATGGTAAATCTTTTGGTTCAACGTTGTCAGATTCGAGTGTAGATTCATCCCAATCGTTAATAATATCGGAATTATAAGCCAATACAATATGATTATTTTTTTGCAATTCTGTATAACTTGTGACTCGCCAACTGTTTGATATCTTACGTGTAAATGCGTTAGCCGATAATAATTGATTTGGTAAAATTGAGGGAAAATATTGTTTGTTCTCTATCGGCAATTGGACATCAACTAGATGAGCCATATTGGCAATTGTTCTTAAATCGCCTTTTAATAAATGATTAATAGCCGATCTGTTTTTTTTCAAAGAGGCAAGCCCAATACTACAATGATAAACCGAACGCGTCATTGCAACATATAATAGCCGCAAATCTTCAGCAAGGCGTTCATCTTCTATTTGTTGCTTAATTTCGTTAGTTAATAACCATGCATAAGTTGGTTGATAGTCATTGTCTTTATCGTGATAAAATTGGCTGTCAGACACACGATACATCGAAATAAACGGCAACCAAACAATTGGGAATTCCAACCCTTTGGATTTATGAATGGTAATTATTTTGACAAGATTTTCGTCACTTTCAAGCCGTTGCTGATGATTTTCCAGATTCGGATCTGGACTAACTATTTGTTTCGTCAACCAACGAATTAAGGCATGGGGACTATCTAACTCATAAGAAGCGTCTTGGAGTAATTCACCTAAATGCATTAAGTTAGTTAATGTTCTCTCACCGTCTTGGCGAGCTAAGATATTTTCAGCTAAATGACGTTTTTTCATCATTCTGCGTAACATCACTAATACACCATAGTATTGCCAAATTGCTTGATATTGTTTGAATTCTTCGACTAAGTTCTCCCATTTATCTTGATCATCGCTGATTTGCTCAAGCTCAGTCATCGTTTGCCCCAAGAGCGAGGTCATTAATGCTAATCTTAGTTTTGTTTCATTTTCAGGCATCAAGACTGCTTGTAATAGGTTCAATACCTCTTTTGCTTCAATTGAAGAAAAGACACTACTATGGTTTGATAAATAAACACTTTTAACGCCACAATTGGCCAATTTTTGCTGAATAATGCTAGCTTCTCGCCCTGTGCGTACTAAGATCGCAATATCAGCAGTAGTTACAGGACGTTGTTCTTTTTCGTTATCAATTAATAGTGAGGAGTTAGATAATAAAGTCACAATTTGGTTAGCACAACAGCTAGCTATGAGTTCTTGATAACTATCATTTGTTACAATATCATCAGGCAATAAATAAGCAGCTAATGCAGCAACTTCTTGGTTATTAATTTGTAAAGATTTTTGCTGATTTCGTTTTGCCGCATCCATAGGTAAGAAAGGAATATCTTTAAATATAAATGGATTATCATTATTAGCAAATAATTGGTTAACAGCTTTAACCATCGAAGCAGATGAACGATGGTTTACATCCATAGTAAAATAATTTTCTCCCGTTGATTGCTTGGCTTTTAAATAAGTGAATATATCAGCGCCTCGAAAGCTATAAATTGCTTGTTTTGGATCACCAATAAACAGCAAACCTTGTTCAGAGTGTGGGTTGCCATAAATACGGTTAAAAATTTGATACTGTGCAGGATCGGTATCTTGAAATTCATCAATCAAGGCTACACGGTATTTTGAAGCTATACTTTTCGCTAATCGTTCGCCTGATTTTGCTTGTAATGCTCGGTTAAGTTGCCAAATAAGATCATCAAAGCTCATTTTTCCTTGTTTGATTTTTTCATTATAGATCCCTTTTTGAATCACGCTAACAATATCTATTAAGATTTGGCTGCGTAAATTCAATGGCTGTTGATATAGGTTGTCAATTTGTTCAAAAACAAAATGACATGGAGCAACCTTTCCTTCTTTCGTTTTTTCAATTAAAACTGATTGCTTAAATTTTTCAAGCTCGCTTGGTAATTCAAACGTTAGCGTTGGATTACTAGCCCATTTAGATACTTTATTTATCCAATTGGGCAAATATCGACTGCTATAAGATTGTTTACTGACTCCTGATTGGATGATGATATCAACTAATTCATCAGTCGATGCTAACCAAGACTGTTTAATATCTTCAATCTTTTGATAATTTTGTTGGTAAAATTCCTCAATTGTTACACTGATATCTGAGTTTACCTTGGTATTATCGTTAAGACTTAGACCTAAATATGGGTTAATATCTTTCAATAATGAGGTTGGATCTTGCCATGTATTAAGTACTAAATGAGCAAGTGGTTTATCAAGTGGCGTAAAATAGTGCCGCCAAAAATCTTGTACCACTCGCAATTTTAGTTGATTCTCATCAGAAATAAGCGTTTGTTCAAATAAAACGCCAGATTCGAAAGCATGACTAGTGAGTATTCGCTGACAAAAACTATGTATAGTATAAATTGCTGCATCATCCATTGATTGTTGAGCTACAGTAAGTTGTTGTACAGCCAACTCGCGATTAACAATTAAATCAATTAATTGTTGATAAATAGGATCTTGATGTTGTCCTTTTAGCAACCCAATTCGCAATTCTTGAATATTTTGTCTTATCCGCGAGCGTAATTCTTGAGTTGCCGCTTTAGTAAAGGTAACGACTAGAATTTCATTTACTTCTAAAGGTATTGGATGACTATTTTGGCCAATACCAAGCAATAACCTTAAGTAAATGAAGGCAAGCGAATAAGTTTTACCTGTTCCAGCTGACGCTTCAATCAAAGTTCGACCAGTTAAAGGTAAATCAAAAAGATTAAGTTTTTTTACTCTGCTTGATGAAACCATTCAAATTTCCCTGCAGAGTTGGGCGATAAACTAATACAAGCAATTGCAGCAGTAGGAAACATAGGAGGAGAAACATGAGGACACAGTTCATTAACTAAATAGCCTACTAAAGGCAAATGTGATACCACAATCACATTTTCAACACCATCATTTAATAACACCGTTAATATATCGGCAACATGAGATGGGCTACCGCCAGGCACTAAAAACGAATGAGTTTCAATACTTGCAACACTAACATGTGATGATAATTCGGTTAATGTTTGTTGAGCTCGTAGGTAAGGACTCACTAAACCACAATCAAATTGGTAGTTTTGCTGTTTAAGCCATATTCCCGCTTGATTTGACTGCTCAATACCATAATTCGTTAACGTGCGGCTTGAATCCGATGAAGCTGAAAATCCGGCTTCACCGTGTCTCATAATGCAAACTTTCATAAATGTTTAATTAGCGTAATTTTAATTGGAAAATCATGCATTCAGCACCGCAACAAAAAGTGAAGTTAGCAGTTAATTTAAAACCATTGTTCACCTTTTCAATCCGGCTTGTGATTTCACATGGTTCAGTTGCAACATCTTCGGCTGCCTGAGTCAATAAAACTAATTTTGCCTGAGCTTCCGATTCTGTTACAAAAATATGTTCATACTCTGCGCTACAATCTTCGTTGTCAATGATTGTGCCAACATCCACACAACAACACGCTGCAGTTTCGTTTGCTTTACATTTGTTTAAAGAATCTGTCATGCTATACCTCAATTTACCTGTTAATATTGCTAACAGTATACTCTTAATCATAACTTAGGGCAAAATGCTAACGCTTTTTTATTGCAGTTAAAGTGATGCAATTAAAATCCTTTATTTTTGAATAACTACAAGTTAAATAAAACCAATATTTGATTAGCATTGATTATATGACGCTAGTGCAAGGAACTGTAATAATACGTATGAAATGAATAAAAAAACCTTTGCCACTTGGGCAAAGGTTAGTCAAACTAAAATTTAGGTGCTGAAGGGCGACCGCGTTTTTTAGCGCCCCCTTTATCTGATGCATCAAATTTGTTGCTTTTACGCCCTCGCTTAGCATCAGAGGCCGCTCCGCTAACAAGACTCATTTTCATTGGCTGATTAAGCACTCTTACTTTTTCAAAGTGTTTTAATATGTCTTTTGGCATCCCTTTTGGCAATTCAACAGTAGAGTAAGTCTCATAAAGCTTAATATTACCAATATAACGACTACTAATATCTGCTTCATTTGCAATAGCGCCAACGATATGACGAACTTCTACACCATTTTCTTTACCAATTTCGATACGATACATATCCATGTCGCCTACATCACGACGTTCACGACGTTTTGGCGTTTCACGGTTATCCCCGCGTAAACGACGTTCTCCTCCACGACCATCAAAATCACGGGTATCTCGTGATGGTTTAAATACCGGATCAGGTGGAAGAATGAGTGGACGTTCGCCTTGAGCTAATTTTAATAATGCTGTTGCTAATGTTTCCAGATCAGTACCACTATCAGCCTGTATTTGTGATAATAAGGTTTGATATTGTTCTAAATCACTACTTTCTAATTGTTTCTGAACTTGCTGAGTAAACTTAGCTAAACGGCGTTTTTCAAGTAATTCTTTTGATGGTAATCCAACTTCTGGAATTGGTTTTTTAATGGTTTGCTCAATATTTTTAAGCAAACGACGTTCACGACTATCAACAAATAAAATAGCACGACCAGCACGTCCTGCTCGCCCTGTACGCCCAATACGGTGAACATAAGATTCAGAATCCAATGTAATGTCATAGTTAATCACTAAGCTAATACGTTCAACATCTAAACCACGAGCCGCAACATCTGTTGCAATTAAAATATCTAAACGACCATTACGTAAACGATCTAATGTCTGTTCACGCAATTGTTGTGTCATATCGCCATTTAATGCAGCACAACTATAACCATGTTTTTCAAGTACTTCTGCCACATCTAAAGTAGCCGATTTTGTTCTAACAAAAATAATGGCAGCATCAAAATCTTCTGCTTCTAAAAAGCGAACAATTGCTTCGTTTTTACGCATACCGCGAACAAGCCAATAACTTTGGTCAATATCAGGCGCCGTTTGATTAGTACCTTTAATTTGAACTTCTTTCGGATTGTGCATAAATCGTTTAGTAATACGACGAATCGGTGCTGGCATCGTTGCCGAAAATAACGCTGTTTGGTGATTTTCAGGAATGGTTGCCATGATGCTTTCAACATCATCAATAAAGCCCATTCTTAACATTTCGTCAGCTTCATCAAGCACTAAACCTTTCAAATTGGAAAGATCCAATGTTTTACGATTTAAGTGATCAAGCAAACGCCCTGGTGTACCAACAACAATTTGTGGTCCTTGTTTTAAAGCACGTAATTGCACGTCATAACGCTGACCGCCATATAAAGCTAGTACTTTTATCCCTTTCATATATTTTGAATATTCAGAACAAGCATCTGCAACTTGCATAGCCAATTCACGCGTTGGTGCTAGAACTAAAAGTTGTGGCGCTTTTAAGTTTGCATCAATATTCATTAAAAAAGGGATTGAAAAAGCAGCAGTTTTACCGCTACCCGTTTGTGCCATTCCCAATACATCGTTACCCTTTAATAATAAAGGAATACACTCTGATTGGATTGGTGATGGCTTGCTAAAACCAAGATCATTTAATGCGTTAAGAATATCCTCGGATAAACCAAGATCAATAAAAGAAACTTCTGTTGTCATGTAAACTCGCTTATAAATTTTGAATATATAAACTTGCTTATTTAGTTAACAAAAAGATTGATGATTATTAACTAACACCAATTTTAATATATCTTGTTTTTGCTAAACCAAATAAAGAAAGCAAATATAAATTTATGCCAGCTCACTAAATTGAAAATTTACAACTCACCCCAATAACTAACTGCCAATATTATCCCAACAATTATCCGATATAAAACAACATAAATTTTAAGATAATTGATATAACTAAGATAAAGCTAACTACATTATCAAATATTGAGAATATATTATTGGCAAATCAGAACTACGCTATAACAATATTTTCACTTTTAAAACTGGCATGACCCTTGTTACTTTTCTTTTTCTTCAAGTAACTTTATTTCATAGAGTGCCTGTTGATGTTCAACATAGTTATAAATATTATTAGCTAAAGCATATTTAAATAACATTTTGGCACGCTCATTGTCACCTTTACTTTGATAATACTTACCTAAGTAAAAGTAGGCTTCACAAAGGCGCTCGGCTAACTGCCGATTATTTTCAACACCCTGTTGAAGGTTCTGCATTAATCTAGACTCGTTTATTTTACCTAGATAAAATGCAATAATATTACCACTATAAACCGTTTTATCATTAATCAAATCATAACGTTTTTGTAGCTCATTTTGGGCAGCTTTATTATCATTTTCTTTTTCAATCAGATAAAGCCATAAAATTCTGATGGGTTCGTTCACATCATATTGATAAAACTGTAGTGCATCACGCTCTGCAGCTTGATAATGCCCTGTGCGATATAATGTAATTGCACGATTTAAGTAAGCATAAGCATAAGTAGGATCAAGCTCTAAGGTCGTATTAAACGATGTTAAAGCTTCATCAAAATTACCTTCTCTGAGAGCATAAGTTCCCAAAAAATTATAAACATCTGGAATTTCTGGATTAAAATTTAACAAATAAGAAAAATCACTTTGTGCAAAGGCTTTAAAACCTAATGAATCGTAAACAATACCACGCTCAAAGATAAGTTGCATTCGCGTTACAGTATCAAGATCTTTTCGTGATAACTGTTGGCTGATCTGAGCAATTTTTAATTCGTCATCATATGAAACTTGCTCAGGAACAGCCAGCAAAGGCTGGGAGTTAGAACAACCCGACAAAAGAATAACGGCTAGCAAAGAGCAGTATACAGTTCTCAGGTTGAATAATCCCACTTTTATCCCCCTAGTGAATAATACTTTTATTCTGCTGTTGGAGCGACATCTACTGTCTGCTCAACAGCATCTTTCATACTCAAACGGATTCTGCCTTGGCGATCAATTTCAAGTACTTTAACACTCACTTCTTGACCTACTTTTAAATAATCAGCCACTTTTTCTACTCGATGATCAGCAATTTGAGAAACATGGACAAGTCCTTCTTTCCCGCCAATAACAGATACAAAGGCACCAAAATCAACGATTCGAGTTACTTTTCCTGTATAAATTTTACCAATTTCGACATCAGCAACTAAGTTAGTAATACGCGCCATAGCATCTTTCGCTTTATTACCATCTGAAGCAGCAATCTTAACTGTACCATCATCAGTAATTTCAATGGTTGTTCCGGTTTCTTCGGTTAAGGCTCGAATTGTTGCGCCACCTTTACCGATAATATCGCGGATTTTGTCAGGATTTACGTTCATTGTATAAATACGTGGTGCAAATTCTGATATTTCTTGACGAGGTTTATTAATTGCTTGTTCCATTACACCTAAAATGTGTAAACGTGCACCTTTCGCTTGGTTAAGTGCCACTTGCATAATTTCTTTAGTGATACCTTCAATTTTGATATCCATTTGTAATGCGCTAACACCTTCGCGCGTACCCGCTACTTTAAAGTCCATATCACCAAGGTGGTCTTCATCACCAAGAATATCTGACAATACTACAAACTGGTCGCCTTCTTTTACCAACCCCATTGCAATACCAGCAACGGATGACTTAATTGGTACTCCAGCATCCATTAGTGCCAGCGAAGCACCACAGACAGAAGCCATTGAAGATGAGCCATTTGACTCAGTAATTTCTGATACTACTCGGACAGTGTATGGAAATTCTTCACGACTTGGCATTACTGCCGCAACACCACGTTTAGCCAAACGACCGTGACCAATTTCACGACGTTTTGGTGACCCAACCATGCCTGTTTCACCAACAGAATAGGGTGGAAAGTTGTAATGAAGTAAGAAACGTTCAGTATATTCACCCGTTAATTCATCAATAATCTGAGCATCACGCTCTGTTCCTAAAGTTGCAGTAACTAATGCTTGGGTTTCTCCACGAGTAAACAAAGCACTACCATGTGTTCGTGGTAAAACACCTGTACGGATATCAAGCGCACGAATCATATCTTTTTCGCGACCATCTATACGAGGTTCGCCCGCAATAACACGCTTACGAACAATTTGGCTCTCTAAATCGACGATGATATTGATAACTTCGTTTTCATCTAATTCTTCATTCTGTTCTTTTAGTGCTGCTAATACTTCTTCTTTAATTAGATCAATTTGAGCATAGCGCGTTTGTTTTTCAGTGATACGGTAAGCCTCTCCTAGGCGATCTTTAGCGAGTTCAGTAATAGTATTATATAGCGCTTCGTTTTTAGCTGGGGCTACCCAATCCCATTTTTCACAATTGGCTTTTTCTACAAATTCATTGATATTATCAATAACAACTTGTTGTTGTTCATGACCAAATACCACTGCGGCTAACATTTGATCTTCAGTCAGTAGATCAGCTTCAGATTCAACCATCAATACTGCACTTTTAGTTCCTGCAACAACTAAATCTAAACGACTTGTTGCAAGCTCTTTTACTGATGGATTTAAGACAAATTCATCATTAATAAAGCCGACACGTGCAGCGCCAATAGGGCCGTGGAATGGTACACCAGATAAGCAAAGCGCAGCAGAAGCACCGATCATAGCAACTAAGTCGGGGCTCACATCAGGATTTACTGAAACAACAGTTGCAATAATTTGGATTTCATTAACAAATCCTTCTGGGAATAATGGACGAAGTGGGCGGTCAATTAAACGTGCAATTAGGGTTTCGCCTTCACTTGGACGGCCTTCGCGTTTAAAAAATCCTCCAGGAATACGCCCTGCAGCATAAGTACGTTCTTGGTAATTAACTGTTAACGGAAAAAAATCTTGACCTTCTTTTACTTTTTTATTAGCAACAACTGTAACAAATACAGCAGTATCATCCATATTAACCATAACAGCTGCAGTTGCTTGACGAGCCATAATACCGGTCTCTAAAGTCACAGTATGACGACCATATTGAAATTTTTGATATGTCGGATTAAACAAAATAATGTCCTCTTGTTATTTGTTATGTTGAAGTTTGATATTTCGACAGGACGCAGTTCTACACTACGCTTATTGATACTCTCTTCAACAATGTGGGGATATATTCAACAAAAAGATTATTTCACTGTCACGACTAATGACAAATCTATAAACTATAGAGCTCTCATTAGTCGCGCGAAACATGAGATACAATCTTTACTTTGTTGACTTACATAAAATATTAATTTTTTTGAGCTCTGTATTATATCAGAGTGCAAATTTTTCACAACGAAAAAGAGGCCTAAGCCTCTTTTCAAGTAGATGATAATTAGCGACGCAAACCTAGTTTTTTAATCAGTTGGTTATAACGTTCGATATCTTTACGACGTAAGTAATCTAATAATTTACGACGGCTAGACACCATGCGTAACAAACCACGGCGACTATGGTGATCTTTTTTATGCTCAGAAAAATGACCTTGTAAATCATTAATACGCGCAGTTAAAAGAGCAACTTGAACTTCAGTTGAACCGGTATCGTTAGTACCACGACCATATTCAGCAACGATTTTCGCTTTAGTTTCTACAGTTAGAGACATAATAAACCTCTTAAAATTAACATTAAATATGGAATGACCGATCTCTAATTCAGACATCCCTCAGTATTCATACTATAAAATATGAATTTTCCAATTATACTAAAATTTATTAAAATAGCAATTTGATTTGTTTAGTTAACGGCAAGTTCTACTTGAGTTCAAAACCATATTCTTCTTGAATAAGTTTTTTTAGTTCTTCAATATAATTTTGAGCTGATAGACTTAATTGAGCTTTTTGGGATGTGATCCAACCGATTAGAATTTTTTCTTCTACATCTAAGGGGATTGATAAAATATCAGAACCATTTAAATCGGTACTTAAAACCCCTGTGCTAATCGTATAACCATTAAGTCCATGCAATAGATTAAATAACGTTGCCCTATCACTAACATGAATACTTTTTTTATGATAAACCGTACTTAAAATCTCTTCGGAAAAATAAAATGAGTTATATTCACCCTGCTCGAAAGAAAGATAAGGATAATCATCTAAATCATCTAACGTTAATGACTTCATTTCCGCTAATGGATGATGAGTACTAATAAATACATGAGGATGCGCTTCAAAAAGTGGATTAAAGGTCAATCGATGTTCTTTCAGTAATCGCAAAATTACCTTTTGGTTAAAATCAGTCAAATATAAGATGCCAACTTCACTGCGTAAATTAGCAACATCGGTAATAATATCGTATGTTCTTGTTTCTCTGAGTGTAAACTCGTATTCATCTGTATGATTTTTTTTAATTAGATTAACAAAGGCATTGACCGCAAAAGCATAATGTTGGGTAGATATACTACATAGCTGCTTAGATGGTGCTTTTTTTGAATAGTGCTGTTGCAATAACTCAGCCTGATCTAAAACTTGTTTAGCATAACCTAAAAACTCAACACCATCGGTCGAAAGTGAAACGCCTTTGGAGGTACGTACAAAAATCTCAATACCAAATTCAGCTTCTAAATCCTTTACCGCCGTAGATAAACTCGGTTGTGTAATATACAAATTTTTAGCTGCCTCATTAATTGAGCCTGAACGTGCAATTTCTAAAATATATCGTAGTTGTTGGAGTTTCATAATATCAGTTAATGTCTTAACACAAACTATCTTGCTTAACACAAATATATACTAAATCATATTTAAGTGAAGTAAATAATTGTTATCGTTTTTATACTCAAACACATGCTTTCCTGAAAGTTTTTAACAACGATTTTGTTGCGCTATAAAATAGTGATGAAAAACAAATATTAATGATTAAAATGGTGAGCAATTAAAAGAAGTTTTCGTAAATTAATTTTATACTCATAAGCGTTGAAACAGTAATTAGCATTGGTCTGATTAATTTGCGACCTTTAGCAATGACCATCTTAGCGCCAAGTCTTGCACCTATAAATTGACCAACTAGCATGACAAGTCCAATTGACCATATCACTTCGCCACCAATAATAAAAAACAGTAAACCGGCTAAATTTGAAGTGAAGTTTAACACTTTGGTATGTGCTGTGGCTTTAGTTAAATTAAAGCCAGCTAGTGTGATATAGGCTAACGCATAAAATGAACCCGCGCCAGGCCCAAAAAATCCATCATAAAAACCAATTGCCAAAGCTGGTATTAGTGCAAATTGGATAAATGAAAAGCGACTTTTACGATCGTTTTCACCAATGGTTGGAGAAAGCAAAAAATAAAGTCCCACGCCAATGGTTAGAATAGGTAGTAATAGCTTTAAAAAATCAGCTTGGACATGCATAACCGACAACGTTCCAACTGCCGATCCGATAAAAGCAAACATGATTGCCCATTTTTGCTGTTTTAAATCCACCATATGCTGACGAATAAAATATAAACTAGCTGAAAATGAACCACCACAGCTTTGTAATTTATTGGTTGCCAAGGCACTGGCTGGCGGCAGTCCAACAGCAAGTAAAGCCGGAACGGTTAATAAACCACCGCCACCAGCAATTGAATCAATAAAACCTGCTAAAGTAGCAATAATAAACAGTAAGATAAGTAATTCATAACTCATAGCGTATTGACATCATTACATTGAGCGCGATAGCGAAGATAATGATCCATGAGCACTATAGCAACCATCGCTTCAGCGATGGGCACGGCGCGTATTCCTACACATGGATCATGTCGACCATGAGTTGATACTTCAACGGTTTCCCCATGAATATCGATTGATTGCCCTGCAATTTCAATACTTGGGGTTGGCTTTAAAGCGATACTGGCTAATATCGTTTGTCCTGAGCTAATCCCCCCTAAAATACCACCAGCATGGTTAGATAAAAAACCTTGCTTAGTTATTTCATCTCGATTTTCACTACCTCGTTTATTAACAACTGCATAACCATCACCAATTTCAACACCTTTCACCGCATTAATACTCATTAACGCATGTGCAAGTTCAGCATCTAATTTGTCAAATACAGGTTCACCAAGTCCTACTGGAACATTTTCGGCAACAATGCAAACTTTAGCGCCAATTGAGTCACCCTCTTTTTTCAGTGTTCTGAGCAACTGATCAAGCGCCTCTAATTTACTTTCATCAGCACAAAAAAATGGATTTTGTTCAACTTGTTGCCAGTCTTTTAATTCACATTTTACATCGCCCATCTGAGCCAAATAACCACGAATGGTTATGCCAAGTTTTTCTTGCAGATATTTTTTGGCAATCGCGCCAGCAGCAACGCGCATGGCAGTTTCACGAGCAGAAGAACGACCTCCACCACGATAATCACGTATGCCATATTTATTTTGATAAGTATAATCTGCATGGCTTGGTCTAAAGATATCTTTAATTTTGCTATAATCTTGAGAACGTTGGTCAGTGTTTTCAATAAGTAATCCAATACTTGTACCTGTTGTTACACCCTCAAATACGCCAGATAAAATTTTAACTTGGTCGGCTTCTCGGCGCTGAGTAGTATAGCGAGATGAACCCGGTCGACGGCGGTCAAGATCATGTTGCATATCTGATTCAGTTAATGCAAGTCCAGGAGGAACGCCATCGACAACACATCCTAATGCTATGCCGTGTGACTCACCAAATGTGGTCACTTTAAATAATTTTCCGATTGAGTTTCCAGCCATAATAAATTTATTCCAATTATTGAAAGCAGCTTATTTAAAACAGTCATGATATTGAACTAACTCTTCACGAGTGATCGCAAACACGCCCAGACCACCATGCTTAAATTCGATCCAATTAAATGGGACATCTGGATATTGTTGCTGTAAGCTAATCCAGCTATTGCCGACTTCACAGACTAATACACCCTCTGGAGTTAAATAATCTATCGCATCTCGTAAAATTGTTTTTACCAAATCTAAACCATCAAAGCCCGCCTCTAACGCTAATTTCGGTTCATATAAAAACTCATCTGGCAAATCACTCATATCTTCACTATCAACGTAAGGCGGATTTGTGACAATTAGATCATATTGTTTTACAGGCACATCATTAAATAGATCTGACAAAATAGGGGTAACTTGAAAATCCATTTCGTGCATTTCAATATTTGTTTGCGCAATATCTAATGCTTCTAATGAAATATCGGTGATATCAACCTGAGCATCAGCAAACTCATAAGCACAAGCAATACCAATACAACCACTGCCTGTGCACAAATCTAAAATATTTTTAGGCTCAGTAAATATTATCTGTTCAAAATGATTATTGATGAGTTCACCAATAGGAGAACGAGGAATTAATACACGTTCATCGACATAAAAAGAATGGCCACAAAACCAAGCTTGATTAGTTAAATAAGGGGTTGGTACACGATCTTTAATTCGTTTTTGAATAACATCAAAAAGTTGATTTTTTTCATCATTAGTCAGATTTGCCGAATAAAATTCCGTAGGAATAAACAAAGATAGACCTAATGTTGCTAAAATGAGTTGTTTAGATTCATCAATAGGATTATCTGTACCATGTCCTAAAAAAACATCTGATAGATTAAGTTGCGATGCTGTCCAACGTATAAAGTCCTGAACTGTGCGTAAGTTTTCCATAATGACTCCAAATGCTTTAGGAGAGGAAGGTGTTATTTGTCATTTTAGGCAACTGCCTTCAATAGGTTTTGCTAGAGTAATCTTGACAGTATGCTTCTAACAGCAACGTTGAACCTAATGTTCTACCCTTTAATGACTAACTATTTATGGCGGTGAGGAAGGGATTCGAACCCTTGATACGTTGCCGTATACACACTTTCCAGGCGTGCTCCTTCAACCACTCGGACACCTCACCTAATTATTAGCACCTGCCTTTTCAAGCAGGCTGCATACTATAATGATCACAAGATAATTAATCAAGCTTTTTTAATTCATACAAACGATGATACCAAATGTTACCAAAACAGCTAATACCCCGGCAGTTGTAATCAATGCATATTTTAAATTTGAACACATTTCATTATCTCCAATTATTTTTTATTAATTAGCTTTTTCGATTGGCAAATCGAGCGAAATAACTCCATTAATAGAGTTACTACCTCTAATTTTTGGATATTTAGGCGCAAAATCAAGAAGTATCTCTATAGACTCATCCAAATAAGCATCGGGTTGCTTATAATCTTTAGGTAAATCATCTAATTTAGTGATCGACGGTAAACCTGCTTTATTTAAACGCTCATTCATTCTTTTTAAACTACGTTCATCATTAGTTTTTTGTTCTGCTTCTCTTTTTTGCTTATTCAATGAAACAACATATTGATGATCTTTTTTGTCATTAAAAGTTTTAATATCTTCATCAATATAAATAAATTCAGTATTTTTTGAAATTCTAGCCAAATGTTGTGATTCCAAATCAGGTAGCAATGGCTTAATATTGAAAAGACTCAAATAATCAGCCGAAGCAATTTTATCCCAAGGCAAGGCATTGTCTAAGAATCGTTCACCTGTTTCATCGACATATTTAACATTATTCATTTCAATGTCTGGTTCAACACCTTTTAATTGAGTACTACCACCATTGATACGATAAAACTTCTGAATAGTGTACTGAGCGCCACCAAATTCAGGCCAATTTGGATGCAATCTTGCATCAACCGGATAAGAAATGTTACGAGATGTTTGTACAGTTCCTTTCCCATAAGTCGTTTCACCAACAATTAATGCACGCCCATAGTCTTGCATGGCAGCAGAAAATATTTCTGATGCTGATGCGCTATAACGATTAACCATTACAACAAGCGGACCTGTGTACTCTATACCTTTATTCTTGTCATCATAAGTGATGACTTTTTGTAAATTATCACGCACCTGAACAACCGGTCCACTATCAATAAATAAACCAGTTAAAGAAATAACTTCGGCTAATGAACCACCACCATTATCTCGTAAATCAATAACCAGCCCTTGCAAATTTTCTTTATTTGCTTTCGATAAGAGTGAATCAACTTTTTCGGTTAATCCCATATAGAAACTCGGTATTTCAATAACGCCTACTTTACCGCGTTCATTATCAATAATTTTTAATTTTGCTTCACGATCTTCAAAATGAATTTTATCACGAGTAAGTTCGATAACTTTTGCTTTACTGTTATTACCCGCTGGTAAAATTTCTAATTTCACGACAGTGCCTTTCGGCCCACGAATTTTATCGACAATGTCATCTAGACGCCAACCAATAACGTCTTCAATTGCAGAATTGCTTTGGCCTACCCCAATAATTTTATCCCCTACGGAAAGTTGCTTACTTTTTTCTGCAGGCCCACCGGTTACAAAAGACATAATCACTGTATAATCATCTTGCTGACTTAATGTTGCACCAATACCTTCAAAGGATAAACTCATTTCAGAATCAAAATCTCGTTTTTTACGTGGCGCTAAGTAGCTGGTGTGGGGGTCAATCTCTCTTGCAAATGCATTCATAAATACTTGAAAGGCATCTTCGTTATTTGATTGCATTACTGTTTTTAAAACACGATTATAACGTTTAGTTAATATTTCACGGATCTCTTTTTCATTTTTTCCAGATAAAGATAAATTCAACTCGTCATATTTAACTCGTTTATCCCAATAGACATTTAGTTCAGTTTCAGAAGTAGGCCACGCAATTTCTTCACGATTAAAATCAACTTCATCGTTAGTAGAAAAATCCATTGGTTTTTGTAAAACTTCAAGGGCGTATTGATAACGGTTATAACGTTTTTGCAAAAAGAGATTATAGATGTCATAAGCCGTTTTTAGATTACCATCAATTAATTCCTGACCTAAAGATTCTTGTCTATTTCGAAAGCTATCAACATCACTTTGAATAAATAAAGATTTATTGCTATCTAATAATTTGAAATAGCGATCAAAAATCTTCGAAGAAAAAGCACCATCTAAAGCAAAATTACGATAATGTGACTGAGTAAAAAAATTTGTCACACGCCTAGCAACAACTTGGTGGATCTCATCTTGCTTTAAAAGAGGTATCTGTTCTTTATCTTGTGTTTTTGCCTGAGCGTTTTGATAAAAAATACACAAAACAAGGCTAAATGTAATAATACCTTTCAGTAATTTATTCATTCAAATTCTCTATTTATTGATAATATATTCAGGTTTAACCGTTAATTCCATACCTGCACCAATTTTTACTTTAATATGATCTTTTTCAATATTGATAATTTGTACTTTTATAGGTTTATTACCTACTAAAACTTTAACAAAATCACCGTTATTTAAAGGTTTAACTTTTTTCGAAGGCTGTTGAGTAGTTTTACGTTTTTCTTTTGCTTGTTCTTTAAAACGTTCTTTAGCCTTTTCTTTGCTCTCCTTTAATTGCTGTTGAGCATGATCCATTTGTTCTTGGTTAATAACTTCATTAGGGTTGCCATCTAAATCAATACGATTAGCACCCTCTTTTATACTATGTAAGTAACGCCAACTCATTGTGTAAGAACGTAATGCAATACGAAGTTTAGTTTTACTTAATATTTGACAACCGTCTAGACGCGAAATAATATCTTGAAAGATCCCAATCTTTAATGGTTTTGCTTCACCCTCAAGGGTAAAACAATTCGGGAATTGTTGAGCTAAATAAGCAATAATCTCTTTACTATTTGTTAATTGAAACTGATTTTCCATTGGTTATCCCATAGCAACTAAATTTTACTAGCGTTAAAGTATATCGCAGCTTATATAATAACACTAACTATCTTTTTTTCGTTCATTAATAATTGTTATAACATCCTAAATACTATTATAAAAACACTCTATATTAGAATATACAATCAAATATTGAACTTACTGCTCTTACTATTAGAAAAGCATAGCATAGATACTTATGGTTATAAACTAAGAGGAATTAAAAAATAGAAATAAAACCTGGTGACTATTATGAAATATAAATGCTGTATCAAAAAAAGAAAGACATAACAATTAGCCAAATTATCTTTTTAATCGCATCTTAGTTACTGCATATTGAACGTTATCAAACATATGATATTATCAACTCACATTTTTGATAACCTAATAGGCAACTATACCATGAAAAATATAAAAAAATTTCTTGTAATTCTAAGCTCTATACTCGCCCTATCGGCATGTGCACAAAAAAATTTTATTGAACAAGGCTCTCCTCTTAATAACGAAAAAGTAAGCAAAATTGTTGAAGGTTCATCCACTGAATCTCAAATCTTATCTATATTTGGAGAACCTACAACTAAAAAAATCCTTAATAATAACGAAACACAGTGGACATACCAATACACTAAAAAAAGCTCAACCAGTCATATGTTAATTGGTGAAACACAATACAATATCCTTGAAGGAAAGCTAGATATTATTATTTCTAAAGGCGTTGTAACTTGGTTTAATTATGACGAAAATCAAAAACAAAAAAAATGGTAATCAAATTAAAGTAATATTATTTTATAGCACATCATCAAGATGTGCTTTTCATTTTATGTCTAATCTTTATTATCTAATTCTATTTACCTTAAAAACGTTTAAACATCATTCATCTATTCTCTAATGCTCATACAGTTCTGGACAAAATTGTGCTTTAAGTTATACTTGTCAACGAAATTAACCAGACAATCGCTGCTTTGTTATTCTTTATTAGAGGAGATAAACGAAGGGGAGGAAAGTCCGGGCTCCATAGGGCAGAGTGCCAGGTAACGCCTGGGGGATGTTTTGCGAGAGCAAACATTCACGACTAGTGCAACAGAGAGTATACCGCCAATGGCTTATTATATAAGATCAGGTAAGGGTGAAAGGGTGCGGTAAGAGCGCACCGCACAACTGGTAACAGTTGTGGCACGGTAAACTCCACTCGGAGCAAGGTCAAATAGGGATTCATTGACGTGGCCCGCGTTGAATCCGGGTAGACTGCTTGAGCTAATACGTGAGTATTAGCCTAGAGGAATGATTGTCCACGACAGAACCCGGCTTATCGGTTAATTTCACTTTCTACTTATTATTCTTTTTATTATTTTTTGATATAGCTTTAGATTGCTTTTTATTACTTAATGAGCGTTTAACAGCAAGATAAATTGAAAATATCAATCCTAATACTAATAAAAAAACTGGTATTAGCATCAGAATAGACATGATCTGTTTTTCGTATTCTTTAAAAATTGGCGATAATCCAAATAAATAACCTAATGTCACAATCAAAAAGATCCATAATGTCGCGCTGATTAGATTATAGATATGGAATTTTCGACTATGTAGTCCCGATAACCCTGCCATCATTGGTAATAATGTACGTACAAAAGCAATAAATCGCCCAATAAATAACGCTTGTAATCCATACTTATGGAATAATAGTTCTGATTTATGATGGTACTTTTCCGGTATGTGTGCCATCCAACCTTGTACAAGCTTAGTATTACCAAGCCACAAACCTTGTGCATAACCTAACCAAGTTCCTAAAGCTGCACCAGCAATCAAAATAAGATTAATTAAACCAAAATGAAATACATTTTGACTAATTAATACACCTGTTAAGAATAATAGGCTGTCTCCAGGTAAAAAAGCTGCGGGTAAGACGCCATTTTCTAAAAGGATAATAACAAACAACATGCCATATAGAGTCCATAGTACATTAGGATTTGAGAGCGTTGCAATATCCAAATTAATAAATGCATGATAAAGTGTAATGATTGTTTCCATCTATTTTGAAATCCTATTGATGTATCGTTATTAGTGGTTAATAGTACCGCCAACGGTCAAATTATTCACTTTCAAAGTAGGTTGCCCAACGCCAACAGGAACACTTTGACCTGCTTTACCGCAAACGCCAACACCTGAATCTAGTTCTAGATCATTGCCCACCATAGATACTTGTTGCATGGTTTCAATACCTGAACCAATTAGTGTTGCACCTTTTACCGGCGTTGTTATTTTACCCTTTTCAATCAAATAAGCCTCTGAGGCTGAAAAAACAAACTTACCGGAAGTGATATCAACTTGCCCACCAGCAAAATTAGGTGCATAAAGCCCATAATCAACGCTACTAATGATATCGTCAAAGGAAGAATTTCCCGCCAGCATATAGGTGTTTGTCATTCTTGGCATAGGTAGGCAAGCATACCCTTCACGACGCCCATTGCCCGTTGAATGCGTATTCATCAATTTTGCGTTGAGTTTATCAAACATATATCCTTTTAGGATACCATTTTCTATAAGGACTGTCTTTTGGCTTGGTGTACCTTCGTCATCTATAGAGAGTGATCCTCGGCGATTTTCGATGGTACCATCATCGACAATGGTACAAAATTCTGAGGTAACCTTTTCACCAATTTTTTTGGAAAAAACTGAACTATTTTTACGGTTAAAATCACCTTCTAATCCATGCCCTACAGCTTCATGTAACAATACACCAGGCCAACCAGCACCTAAAATAACAGGCATCGTTCCAGCAGGTGCGGCTTTTGCTGAAAGGGACACAAGCGCTTGGCGTACGGCTTCTCGCGTGTAACTATCAGCATAACTGTCTGATGTTTTAGGATTGATTGTCAGGAAATATTCATACCCAAATCTCCCACCACCGCCACTACTGCCACGTTCACGCTTGCCTTCTTTTTCAACTAAGACAGAAACAGATAAACGAACTAAAGGGCGAATATCGGCACATAATGTACCGTCTGTTGCCGCGATTAAAATATCTTCATAACTTCCAGTTAAACTAGCAGATACTTCAATAACTCTAGGATCAATTGAGCGAGCTAATTGATCAACATGTTGCAATAGCGAAATTTTTTGCTCTTGAGAAAACGAATTAATCGGATTGATTGATGGATATATTGACACTGTTTGAGTAGTTCTAAATGGAGTCACCGCGATGGATGTTTGTAGTGTAGTGATTGAACTTGCCGCTAATACACTTTGTTCTAAACGAGCTAATGAAAGCTGATCAGTATAAGCAAATCCCGTTTTTTCACCAACAATAGCTCTAACTCCAACACCTTGATCTCGATGGAATGAAGCATTTTTTATAATGCCGTCTTCAATTAACCAGCTTTCATAATAGCCAGATAAAAAATACAAATCACCAAAATCAATTTGCCTTGAACTTAGCATATCAAGTAAATACAAAAGATCTTGTTGGCTTAGATTATTTGGATTGAGCAATCGTTCACTCACTTGAGTTAGTGTCATAAATTCCTTAAATTTTAATTGTGGATACAAGTTTTTTTGATGATCATTTATAAATATTTGATCATAATATTTTTTTTGCTTTCAATATTTTATAATCAAACATGTAATTATTACATTAATACCACATCGTATTGTTCTTGAATATAAAGTGGTTCAATCTTTACTTCAACACGCTTACCCACAAACACCTCGACTTCAGCTAAAGCGTGAGACTCATCATTAGTTAGAGCATTAGCCACAGAAGCCGATGCATAAACCAAAAAATACTCTGAGTGGTGTGCTTTATAAACACGAACTATTTCGCGTAAAATTTCGTTGCAAACTGTTTCTACTGATTTGACCATACCACGGCCTTTACATGCGGGACATTCCTCGCACAAAATATGCCCGATACTTTCGCGTGTTCGTTTGCGTGTCATTTCTACTAAGCCTAAGGTAGAAAATAGATTAACGGTAGTTCTAGCTCTATCTTTAGATAAAAAATCTTGGAGCGATTGTAATACTCGCTCACGATGCAAATCCTCTTGCATATCAATAAAATCAATAATAATAATGCCGCCCAAATTACGCAATCGCAATTGTCGAGCAATTGCTATTGTGGCCTCAATATTGGTATTAAAAATAGTTTCCTCTAAATTACGATGACCAACAAATGCACCAGTGTTAATATCAATTGTTGTCATAGCTTCGGTTTGATCAATAATCAAATATCCGCCAGATTTCAATTTGACTTTACGATCTAATGCTCTTTGAATCTCGTTTTCGGTATCATAAAGATCGAATATCGGAATATTACCCCGATAATGTGATAATTTACTCGTCACTTCGGGCATAAATTCTTGCGT
Organism: Gilliamella sp. ESL0254; assembly: GCF_013344985.1. Classification (NCBI taxonomy): domain Bacteria; kingdom Pseudomonadati; phylum Pseudomonadota; class Gammaproteobacteria; order Orbales; family Orbaceae; genus Gilliamella; species Gilliamella sp. ESL0254. The sequence goes on along the minus strand of NZ_JAAEDU010000001.1, from coordinate 90,511 downwards.
AAACTCAACCAATAAATCATAAGTTAATTTTGAGTCTACCAAAATTCGTTCAATTGGATCGCCCACAAAATCACGTAATACACGCTGTGACAATGCCAATTCACCATACACTAAATTTTTACTTACCGGACGAGCCATACGCTGTTGAATTTTAGTCCAAAGTCGTTTTAAAAAATTGGCATCTTGCTCTAACTCATGAGCGTTCGCACCTTCGGCTGCCGTTCTAACAATAAAACCGCCTTCGTCTGTCACATATTGCTGAACAATATTTTTTAATCTTTCCCGTTCTTGTTCACTTTCTATGCGTTGCGAAGTTGCCACATGTGCAGAATTTGGTCCAGGCATTAATACTAAATAACGCGATGGCAAAGTAATGTCGGTTGTCAGTCTAGCTCCTTTGGTTCCGAGTGGATCTTTCACCACTTGCACCATTAAGTCCTGTCCTTGACGAACAAGTTCAGAGATATCTTTTACTTGAAATTGTTCTTGTTCAGTATCAGATACACACTCAGTATGAGGCATAATGTCTGATGCATGCAGAAAAGCCGCTTTCTCAAGCCCAATGTCTACAAAGGCAGCCTGCATACCAGGTAAAATACGGATCACTTTGCCTTTGTAGATATTTCCAACAATACCTCTTCTAGATTCACGATCAACATGGATTTCTTGTAATACGCCATCTTCAATATAAGCAACTCTCGTTTCAGATGGCGTTACATTCATTAATAATTCAACAGACATAAAATTCCCTTTTAATTGATGGCAAAGCTTCGTCTTATTAACCGCAAAAATAGATAGATAACAACCCATAATAAGCCATCAATACAGCTTGATAGTAAAATCAATGGCGATATTGTTATAGTATGATAAATACTAACTTGAAATAAAAACACGAGTAAATTGTAGCACACCGAAATGCCAAAAATAATAAACGACTGTTGCCATAAAGCTAAATTACGTATCAATTGGAATTTAAAAACAAGTAAATAAGCAATACATGAATAAATAAAAGCATGTATCCCCAAGATTGAACCGGAACACAGATCTATTACAACTCCAAATATAAAAGCAGTACCAATTCCAATTCGGTGAGGAAGAGCAATTAACCAATAAGCAAAAATAAGAATCAGCAGATGCGGTTTAAACATGCTATATGACGGTGACCATGGAATAATTTGCAAACATAAGCCAATTAATAGCGTTATCCAAATAATCAATATTCGATTACGACCCCTCATGTTTTACCCCTTGATTTCCCCATAATAACAATAAATAGCGTAAGCGTTTTAAATCTGCTGTTGGTGTAGCCGAGATAATTGGAGTTGAATCAGTAATATCAAGCTTTACTGAACTTACTATTGCTACCGGATAACCTTCTGGGAAACGACCATCAAGTCCTGAAGTGACTAAAACATCCCCTACTTTTATATCAACATTATTAGGCAAAAATTCTAATGTTAAATCATTACTACATCCGTTACCCACAGCAATCATACCAATATCGTTTCTTAGTACTTGTACTGGTATTGCATGCTGATAATCACATACTAAAATAGCGCGACTAGTTGATTGAGCAGTTTCATAAATTTGTCCGACTATTCCTTTTTCATCAACTACTGGCTGGCCTACATAAACACCATCTTGTTTACCTTTATTTATAACAAATTGATAAACATAAGGATCTGTATCTGCAAGTAATACTTGTGCAGCCATTTTATGCTCATCAGGTCTTAATGGAGAACCAAGTAATTCACGAAGCCTTGTATTTTCATGTTTTAAATGTTCAAGCAACAATAAATCATTTTTTTGTTGCAACAATTCTGCATGCAATTTTTCTTTTTCACTGATCAAGATTTCTCGTGTTTTTGCCATCTCGTAAAGAGAATCAAATGATGACTTTGGAGCATTCGACACATGATAAAGAGGCGAAATGATAGTATCTAAATAATAGCGAATTTCTTTAAATGGGCGATAATTGACATCTAATACAATTAGTACCAAAGCTAATGCTAAAAAAGTAAATAATTGTACACTGAGGGGAGAACGTTTAGAAAAGAGTAATTTCATTGTCCAGTACTTACCTGTTTTATGCTCAAGATCTAATTATTTTAAGATACGACTCCGCCGACAATGTCGGCGGATAAAAATATGAGATGTTTACTTACTAATCGTTTCATTAACATGAAATTCAGCAACGATTAAGATAGCAATTACTCTTCACTAAATAGATCGCCACCATGCATGTCAACCATATCTAACGCTTTTCCACCGCCTCGTGCAACACATGTTAATGGATCTTCAGCTACTACAACATGAATACCAGTTTCAGCCGATAATAATTTATCAATATTACGTAATAAAGCTCCACCGCCAGTTAAAACCATACCGTGCTCTGAAATATCAGAAGCAAGTTCTGGAGGACATTGCTCTAACGCAACTTTAACTGCACTGACTATACCACTTAAAGGTTCTTGTAGCGCTTCTAAAATTTCATTAGAATTTAGAGTAAAACTACGAGGCACACCTTCAGCAAGGTTGCGTCCACGAACTTCGATTTCAAGAACTTCATCACCAGGATACGCACTACCAATAAAATGTTTAATTTTTTCGGCTGTTGCTTCACCAATTAATGCGCCATAATTACGACGAACATAGTTAATAATCGCTTCATCAAATCGGTCACCACCAATACGGGCAGATGCAGAATAAACAACACCATTTAATGAAATAACAGCCACTTCCGTAGTTCCACCACCTATATCAACAACCATTGAGCCTGTTGGTGCAGAGACAGGTAAATCAGCACCTATAGCAGCGGCCATTGGCTCTTCAATTAAATATACTTCACGAGCACCTGCTCCTAATGCTGATTCACGAATAGCACGGCGTTCAACTTGTGTAGCACCGACAGGAACACAAACAAGTACACGCGGGCTTGGCCTTAAAAAGCTATGACTATGAACTTGACGAATAAAATACTGTAACATCTTTTCTGTGACAGAAAAGTCGGCAATAACACCATCCTTCATTGGTCTAATAGCTGCAATATTACCTGGCGTTCTCCCTAACATCAGTTTCGCAGCATGTCCGACAGCAGCAACACTTTTCGGTGTGCCTGTGCGATGATCTTGACGAATCGCTACAACTGAAGGTTCGTTTAATACAATACCTTGTCCTTTTACATAAATAAGTGTGTTTGCTGTACCTAAATCGATCGATAAATCATTTGAAAACAAGCCACGAACTTTTTTGAACATAATAAAAACTCTTCCTAGAATTAATCTTGCTTAAGTATATTTTAGTTTTTAAAAACAAACCATGGAATCAAAAAATATATATTTTAACTTTAGTAGTTAAGCTAAATAAAATATTATTTACCCCTTTTAAACCATAGCCAACCCCAATAGTAATTTACGCTTACTATTGTATCGCAATTATAAAATAATACCTAGAAAATAGTATAACAAGTGTTTGTAAAGGAGATATATAATGACAAATTCTGTTTTACAGTGTATTCTTCCGCGTAAATATTGAGTTACTACCTTATTATCAACTACAAGATAGCTTTTGTCGATGATAAGGATGCATTAAAATCATTGTTACTTATATCAAATAAACACGGTGTAATTCATGGATATACGCAAAATTAAAAAATTAATTGAATTAGTTGAAGAGTCAGGTATTTCTGAACTTGAAATTTCTGAAGGCGAAGAATCAGTTAGAATTAGTCGCTCAGTTCCTACTACAAACTATTCCGCGCCAGTACAAAACATTCAAATTCCTCAACCGGCACCTGTCGTTGTGGCTCCAACAGTTCAAACAGAAGTTGTAACAGATACTGTTGCAAATGATGGTGCAACAATAAAATCTCCAATGGTTGGAACTTTTTATCGCACACCAAGCCCAGAATCAAAAGCTTTTGTTGAAGTTGGTCAAACCGTAAATGTTGGTGATGTACTTTGCATCGTTGAAGCGATGAAAATGATGAACCAAATTGAGTCAGAAAAGGCTGGTACAATAAAAGCTATCTTGGTTGAAAATGGTCAACCAGTTGAATTTGATCAGCCTCTATTCATTATTGAATAACCTGAATTTATTATTGACTATACGATTAAGAGATAGAATATGCTTGATAAAATTCTTATTGCGAATCGTGGAGAAATAGCTCTACGTATATTACGAGCATGTAAAGAACTTGGGATTAAAACTGTTGCAGTTCATTCTACGGCAGATAAAGATTTAAAACATGTATTGCTAGCAGATGAAACTGTTTGTATTGGCTCAGCAGCTTCAGCAAAAAGTTACCTTAATGTACCTGCATTAATTTCAGCTGCTGAAGTAACTGGTGCTGCTGCTATTCACCCGGGATATGGATTCTTATCTGAAAATGCAGATTTTGCTGAACAAGTTGAGCGTTCAGGCTTTATTTTTATTGGTCCAAAACCTGACACTATTCGTCTAATGGGTGATAAAGTATCAGCAATTCATGCCATGAAAAAAGCTGGTGTGCCTTGTGTACCGGGTTCAGATGGGCCACTTGGTAGTGATATTGAAACTAATAAACAAATTGCTAAACAAATTGGCTATCCTGTAATTATTAAAGCTTCTGGTGGCGGAGGTGGTCGCGGTATGCGTATTGTTCGGGAAGAAAAGGATCTTGAACAATCCATCAAAATGACCAAATTAGAAGCCAAAACTGCTTTCAATAATGATATGGTTTACATGGAAAAATTTCTAGAAAATCCACGTCATATCGAAATTCAAGTGCTTTCTGATGGTCAGGGACATGCTGTTTATTTAGGTGAACGAGATTGCTCAATGCAAAGACGCCATCAAAAAGTTGTAGAAGAAGCACCAGCACTTGGCATCACACCTAAAATGCGTAAATTTATTGGTGAGCGTTGTGTTAATGCATGTATTGAGATTGGCTATCGTGGTGCAGGTACATTTGAATTCTTATTTGAAAATGGTGAGTTTTATTTTATTGAAATGAACACCCGTATTCAAGTAGAGCATCCGGTTACCGAAATGATAACCGGTGTTGATTTAATAAGAGAACAAATTTTGATCGCCGCTGGCAAACCACTTTCAATTAAACAAAGCGATATTGAAATCAAAGGCCACGCGATTGAATGCCGAATTAATGCTGAAGATCCCAAGACCTTTATGCCATCACCAGGAAAAATTACCCGTTTTCATGCGCCAGGTGGCTTTGGTATTCGTTGGGAGTCACATATTTATGCAGGTTATACTGTCCCGCCTTACTATGACTCAATGATTGGAAAATTAATTGCTTATGGTGAAACACGCGAAGTTGCCATTGCACGGATGAAAAATGCCTTAGCAGAACTAGTAATTGATGGAATAAAAACTAACATTGATCTTCATATTGAAATCATGAATGATGAAGGCTTCCAAAAAGGTGGTACCAACATTCATTATTTAGAAAAGAAATTAGGCATTTATGAGTAACAAAATAATCCCTATCTATTAGGGATTATTGCTATATTTAAGTATCAATAAGGTATGGGTAGATATAAATGAAAAATTGGCAAAAAAGCGCTGAAGAGATTTTAACCATGGGACCTGTTGTTCCCGTTATTGTAATTGAACGTATTGAAGATGCTGTACCGCTAGCCAAAGCGCTCATTGCTGGTGGAGTAAAAGTACTGGAAGTGACGTTACGAACAGCTTGCGCAATTGATGCTATAAAGAAAATCATCAAAGAAGTTCCTGAAGCTGTGGTTGGTGCAGGAACAGTGACAACTGTTGAACAATTAAAACAAGTCACTGAAGCTGGCGTTGAATTTGTCATCACTCCTGGTATTACTGACGCTATTTTAAAAGCTGCAGTTGATGGTCCTATTCCTGTTATCCCGGGTATTGCAACTATTTCTGAACTATTAACAGCACAAGAATATGGTCTAACGGCACTAAAATTCTTCCCCGCTGAAATCAATGGTGGCGTTGCAGCATTAAAAGCTTTTGCTGGCCCTTGTGGATATATGAAGTTCTGTCCAACTGGGGGAGTAAACCCTAAAAACTATCGCGATTACCTTGCACTGGATAATGTACTTTGCGTCGGTGGTACTTGGTTTATTCCAACCGATGCAATTGCAAAAGGGGATTTTGCTAAAATTACGGAAATGGCAAAAGAAGCCGTTGCTGGTGCTCAATAACTATTATTATTCCGCCGATATAATATCGGCGGTAAAACTACTAGTCGTCTATCCTTATTAACTTCTCAATCCTCGTCCACTTTCAATAAGTCGCCATGCAACTACATATAGTCCGGTAACAAACAAAATCAGCATTGAAAATGTGATCCATAACGGCACGTCTGTCACACCCAAAAATCCATAACGAAAACCGTTAATCATATAAACGATTGGATTAATTTTTGAAATCCACTGCCAAAAGTCTGGCAGCATAGTAATGGAATAAAAAACACCACCAAGATAAGTTAATGGTGTTAATACAAATGTTGGAATAATGCTTATATCATCAAATGACTTGGCAAATACCGCATTTAATAAGCCAGCTAATGAAAACAGAATTGAAGTAAATAGCAATGTACAAACAACAAATAACCAAGAATGAACTTCATAACGAACAAAAAATAGTGACACAATAGTCACTAAAATACCAGTTAAAATACCACGCATCACGCCACCACCAACATATCCCAAAATAAGAATATGCGTTGGTACAGGTGCGACCAATAACTCTTCAATGTTACGTTGAAATTTAGCGCTAAAAAAGGACGAACAAACATTGGTATAAGAATTGGTAATAACTGACATCATAATTAATCCCGGCACAATAAATGCCATATAGCTAAATCCACCCATTTCACCAACACGAGAGCCAATTAAATTACCAAAGATAATAAAATAAAGAGACATGGTAATAACGGGCGGAATTAACGTTTGAACCCAAATTCTTAAAAATCTTGTCACTTCTTTACGCCAAATACTTTTTAAGGCAATCCAATATAAATTATTCATCAAATATCACCTTTTTGTTGGGTATCATTGTGCAATAGATCAACAAATAACTCTTCTAACCGATTTGCTTTATTTCGTACGCTGATCACTTTAATATTTTGTTTATTTAATTGCTCAAATAATTGGTTTAATCCATGTTGCTTATCTACTTGCACTTCTAACACGCCGGACTCCACATCAGAATAATTGTAGCCTTGTAATTTAATTGGCTCAGATAAGGGGACATAATCAATAACAATTGTTTCAGATTGGCTTTTCGCCAATAGATCACGCATTGAGGAGTTCGCAATCAATTGACCTCTCTGAATAATACCGATATTTCGACATAGCATTTCCGCTTCTTCTAAATAATGGGTGGTTAGAATAATTGTGATACCTTGCCGATTGATTTCACGTAAAAAATCCCACATAGAACGGCGTAATTCAATATCAACACCTGCGGTTGGTTCATCAAGAATCAATAATTTAGGCTCATGCACAAGCGCTCTGGCTATCATTAATCGCCTTTTCATGCCACCGGACAACATGCTAGCTCGACTGTGGCGTTTGTCCCATAAATCTAAAATTCGCAAATACTTTTCAGCACGCTCTAATGCAAGTTTTCGGGGCAATCCATAATAACCACCTTGATTAGTAACTATTTGTAGCACTTCTTCAAATTGATTAAAATTAAATTCTTGCGGGACAAGCCCTAATTGTCTTTTAGCATTGACAACATCTGTATCTAAATCATAACCAAAAATTTTAACTTGTCCCGCTGTTTTGGTGACTAATGAGCTAATAATGCCTATGGTTGTTGACTTCCCTGCACCATTAGGTCCCAACAAGGCATAAAAATCACCAGCTTGTACAGTTAAATCGATACCTTTTAATGCTTCTATACCATTTTTATAAATTTTTTTGAGTGATATTAGCTCAAGTGCAGGAATTGATGGCATAAATATATCCTAAGTGAATCAATTGCTATTTAAATAATATGATATCATGTTAAATCAATTGACAATAAAATCAATCAATGTACAGGTCTTTTTAGTTTTATTTATATCAATGCGAATAAATTATCATTGTAAGATCATAGCGCATATTATTATTGGTTAGGCACAAACAGTGTAGTTTTAATTTTCGAGCTGTGTGCCTTTATCGTTGAAGGAATAAGTAGCATGTTTAAGATTGGGTTAGTTTCAGTATCAGATAGAGCTTCAAGTGGCGTTTACCAAGATGAAGGCATTCCATCATTAGTTTCATGGTTACAAACCGCATTGAAAACGCCTTTTATAACCGAAAATCGTATTATTCCTGATGAGCAAGCTGTCATTGAACAAACATTATGTGAGTTAGTTGATAATCTACATTGCCACTTAATTTTAACCACCGGAGGCACTGGTCCTGCAATTAGAGACGTAACACCTGATGCAACAGTTGCGATCTCCGATCGGGTGATGCCGGGATATGGAGAACAGATGCGTCAAATCAGTTTGCATTTTGTACCAACCGCAATTTTATCAAGGCAAGTTGCTGTTATTCGCAAAAAGTGTTTAATCATAAACCTACCTGGCCGACCAAAATCAATAAAAGAAACCCTTGAGGGAGTTAAAGATAACCAAGGTAATGCCATTGTTAGTGGCATTTTTGCTAGTATCCCCTATTGTATACAACTATTAGAAGGTCCTTACATTGAAACCCATGAACAAGTCATAAAGTCTTTTCGCCCTAAAGATGCAATTAAATCAAAACTTTAGTTTTATGCAAATTTAATGCATAATTATATACAATAATTGCTACTGATGCATTTAAAATAATTGAAGTTATTTTTGTTTAAATAACAAGAAAACTTTATTATACGTGTTGTAACTTCATGTATTAGAAAAAACAGTAACAAAGCAAAAGTCAAGGAACATTATGAAACAAGCTAATCTCACTAAAACATTTAAAGAGATGCTTCTTCAAGAGAAGTTTAGTTCGCAAGTAGAAATCGTACAAGCGCTACAAGAACAAGGTTTTGATAATATCAATCAATCAAAAGTTTCGCGCATGCTAACCAAATTTGGCGCAGTGAGAACTCGCAATGCAAAATCCGAAATGGTCTATTGTTTACCTGCTGAAATCAGCGTACCAACTACAAGTAGCCCATTGAAAAATTTAGTGATTGATATTGATTTCAATAGTTCAATGGTGGTGATACGCACCAGCCCAGGTGCAGCCCAACTCATTGCTCGGTTACTCGACTCAATTGGTAAATCAGAAGGTATTTTAGGTTCCATTGCGGGTGACGACACAATTTTTAGTACACCAACTAAAGAGTGTACAGTAAAAAAATTATATCAAACCATTATCGAATTGTTTGAACGAGAATTATAGTGGTTGCAATTTCTCCGCATTATAGCTAATAATTTTTGACATTTAACCTATTGACACAATTAATAAAATCGTTAATCTTATATAACGCTGACTTCGTTACAGAAGTTGCAAAACGAAGAGGCGCATTACTCAGGTAAATCATTTTAGGGACTGGAACCATTAATAAATGATTGAGGGGATGTAATGCCGAGGTTTGATTGCCTATCCAGAAGCAATCAAATCGACTGCAAGGGCTGAATCCCTTGGGTTGTCACCTTAACAGGTGGAGCACTTCATGGTTTGTACTTTTTTAATTGTAAATAGAACACACCCGCTCTAACTCTGTTAAAAATAAAAATTTTTAATATGAGGAATCCATGGAAACATCATTCGTAATTGCTAAATTTGGTGGTACTAGTGTCGCCGATTACTCTTCAATGGTAAACAGTGCCAATATTGTAATAACTAACCCTAACGTAAAAGTTGTGGTACTATCGGCCTCTGCTGGCGTGACAAATTTATTAGTCGCCTTAGCAGAAGGTCGTGATGCCGAAGTTCGATCTCAACATATTGCCAAAATTCAATCGATCCAATACAACATCTTAGAACAATTACCTGAAAATCCCGAACTACGAACTGAAATTGACAAAATCATTGCTAATATAGCCTCTTTGTCTGAAGCCGCAAGTTTAGCTACATCACCAGCATTAACAGACGAGCTCGTTAGTCACGGTGAAATTATGTCTTCAAAACTGTTTGTCGAAATATTGAAAGAAAAACAAAAAAATGCCATATGGTTTGACGTCCGTAAAGTTATGCGCACCGATGATAAATTTGGTAAAGCCACTCCTAAAATTGAAGATATTAAACAGCTTTGCTGTGCACATTTAAAATCACTAAACAGTCATAGCATCGTTGTAACACAAGGATTTATCGGTAGTGAAAGTTCTGGAAAAACTACTACATTAGGCCGTGGAGGAAGCGATTATACAGCAGCTTTATTAGGTGAAGCATTGAATGCAACTCAAATTGATATTTGGACTGATGTTGCAGGAATTTATACTAACGATCCTCGTATTACGCCAGAGGCTAAACGCATTGATGAAATATCTTTTGCTGAAGCAACCGAAATGGCTACGTTTGGAGCGAAAGTACTGCACCCAGCTACACTTGTACCAGCAGTACGTAGCAATATCCCTGTTTTTGTTGGTTCCAGTAAGGCACCACAGAAAGGAGGAACTATTGTTTACAACACTAATAGCATTACATCTAAATTACCAGTATTTAGAGCATTAGCATTACGTCGCAAGCAAACATTATTAACACTTACAAGTTTAAATATGCTACATGCACAAGGTTTTCTAGCTAATGTGTTTACGATATTAGCCAAACATAATATTTCGGTTGATTTAGTCACAACATCAGAAGTAAGTATCGCATTAACTATCGATACCACAGGCACTAACACCAACGGTAACAGTTTATTAACGAAAGCCTTATTTGATGAGCTATCAACAGTGTGTCATGTCACAGTTGAAGAAGATTTAGCACTAATTGCTATTATTGGAAATAACCTAACTTCAACACAAGGTATAGCGAAAGAGGTGTTTGGTGTATTAGATGATTTTATTATTAGACTTTGCTGTTATGGGGCAAGTACTCACAATCTTTGCCTATTAGCAAAAAGCAATGACGCAGAATCAATTATTAAAATTCTACATAACGCGATTTTTGAACAATAATTTTACAGGGGAGATTTAATCTCCCTTATACTTAATTCTAATAATTAACTTATCTTTACTCTAATATATGTTAAAAGCACGAAAACATAGCAAAACATTATTAAATTTCATTATGAAGAATAAAATTTAATAAAATCAATAAATTAAAAATATTTTGTTCATATGGTGAGTTTTTAGATTACATCTCTATTTTCTTTAGCAACATTAGTTATTAATATATTTTGAATATCATTTATTACTCTTAATTAATCGATTAAAACTATTACATTAAACATTAACTTCTGTTAGATTTTTTAATTAATTGAAGTAAACTAAAACTAATTTCAATAATAAGAGGAAATTACTATGGGTATTCTAAGTTGGATAATTCTTGGTTTAATTGCCGGTTGGATTGCTAAGTTTTTTATGCCACTAGGAAGTGTAGGTGTAATTAAAACTATTTTATTAGGCATTGCAGGGGCCTTAGTTGGTGGCTATATTAGCACCTTCTTCGGTTGGGGCAGTGTGACAGGCTTTAATTTCCCTAGTTTGTTAATTTCAGTACTTGGTTCGATTATACTCATTTATATCTATCGCCTCATAAAAAAATAATTTATTTTCTGGTAAATTGGCGGTTTTCCCGCCAATTTACCTAACTCTTAAGTTTTATATGTTTAGATATAGCATCCTTTTAGTTCAAATTTCGTAATAAGTAATTTCGTCATATCCAGAATTTTGTTATATTATTTGCTTAAACCCATCAATTTCAACTTGTAGATTATAATGTTAAAAATATTCAACACATTAACCAGAGAAAAGGAAATCTTTCAATCTATTATCCCAAATAAAGTTGGACTATATGTTTGTGGTGTGACAATTTACGATCTTTGCCATATTGGTCACGGGCGTACTTTTGTTGCATTCGATGTTGTTACACGTTATTTACGTTTTTTAGGTTATGATTTAACTTATGTGCGTAACATTACTGATGTGGATGACAAAATCATCAAACGTGCACTCGAAAACGGCGAAAGTTGCGATCAACTTACCGATAGAATGCTACAAGAAATGTATGCAGATTTTGATGCTCTGAATATAAAACGTCCTGATATAGAGCCACGTGCTACTCATCATATGCCACAAATCATCCAATTAGTTGAAAAATTAATCGCTAAAAATCATGCTTATATTGCCGATAACGGCGATGTGATGTTTTCAGTAGACAGTGATCCTAATTATGGTATTTTATCGCGACAAAATTTAGAACAGCTGCAAGCTGGCGCTCGTGTTGATGTGGTTGATGTTAAACGTAATCCAATGGATTTTGTGTTATGGAAAATGTCAAAACCGAATGAACCAAGTTGGGATTCGCCATGGGGTAAAGGTCGCCCAGGTTGGCACATTGAATGTTCGGCGATGAATAGTTATCAGTTAGGTAATCACTTTGATATTCACGGTGGTGGCTCAGATTTAATGTTCCCACATCATGAAAACGAAATTGCCCAATCAACCTGTGCGCATGATGGTCAATACGTCAATTATTGGATGCATTCCGGCATGGTTATGATAGACCAAGAAAAAATGTCAAAATCACTCAATAATTTTTTCACAATTCGCGATGTATTAAAACATTATGATGCCGAAACAGTGCGTTACTTTTTACTATCAGGTCATTATCGGAGCCAACTCAATTATAGTGAAGAAAATTTAAAGCAAGCTAGAATGGCACTAGAAAGACTCTATACAGCACTACGAGACACTGATCCCGCTCATCCACACATGACACCTGACAGCGATTATTATCGCCAATTTTGTGATGCAATGGATGATGACTTTAATACACCGGAAGCTTATTCAACTCTTTTTGATTTGGCTCGTGAAATAAATAAAGCCAAAGCAGACAATAATATGTCACTTGCTAATGAATTAGCTGCTGAATTACGCTATTTATCGGCAGTACTTGGACTATTAGAGCAAGATCCTGTAAAATTTTTACAAGGCGATAAGCAAGATGATGTTGACATTGCATTAGTTGAGGCATTAATTAAACAACGAAACGAAGCAAGAGTAAGCAAAAATTGGGCACTGGCCGACGAAGCTCGCGACAAATTAAATGCAATGAATATTGTGCTTGAAGATGGCGCAAATGGTACAACATGGCGGAAAAAAAGTTAATATTATCAAAATAAAAAGTTTGATGAATAAATAGCGCATTAAACATTGTCGATTGAAAAATAACACCCACAACCCCGTGGGTGTTATTATTTGTGATTATCGTAACGTTTTATCAATCGAAGTTAAAATACCTCGCAAAATATTCAGCTCCTGTTGTTCAATACGTGCACGTGTAAATAATCGACGTAAACGCCCCATAATTTGCCCTGGATGGTTGGCCTTAATAAAGCCTGTGTGTAATAAAGTCTGTTCTAAATGCTGGTAAAAACGCTCTATATCGGCATCAATAGGAAATACAGTTTCTGACATATTCCCATTTTTTAGCTCTGATATGTTATTTTCAAGGTTTAACATTGACATACGAATTTCATAACACAAAACTTGCACCGACATGGCAAGATTTAAAGAACTATAATCAGGATTAGCAGGAATGCCAACATGATAATGGCACTTTTGCAATTCTTCATTCGTTAAACCGACACGTTCACGCCCAAACACCAAAGCGACTTGGGCATAGCTCTTAGTTGCTTCTTGAATAATCTTATCTCCACATGTTTTTGGAGTTAAGTGTGGCCATTGCAAACTACGGGAGCGGGCACTAGTGCCAATCACTAAAGTACAATCGGCAATGGCTTGTTCAAGCGACGAAAAAATTTGTGCATTTTTAATAATATCACTCGCACCTGCCGCTAACGAAATCGATTGAGAATCAGGCTTGATGACTGGATTAACTAAACAAAGATTCGTTAATCCCATGGTTTTCATTGCTCTTGCAGCAGATCCCATATTACCTGTATGAGATGTTTCAACCAAAACAATCTTTACATTATCTAAATAACTCACATTATCCTCATTCATTGAAAATATCTTATAACGCAGAATAAACTAAATACTCATTGACACAGTATATAGTAAAATCAGTTTCAGCCCCACTGTTATGCAATAGCTAATTAATAGAATCTATTTTTAAATTAAATTCACAAAAATGTAATTAATAACGAATATCTTATTGACGAGAATAAAATAATTTGCCAATGTAGTGATAGCAACCTTTAAAAAGGTTAGAGTTATTGATAAAAAAAGCGGAGGTCAACTATGGCGTTAAGTATTACCAGTAAACAAATGGAGATTACCCCTGCAATTCGTAGTTATCTACAAGATAAGTTTTCGAAGTTAGATAAATGGAGAGCACATCTAATCAATCCTCATTTTATTTTATCCAAAGAACCTGACGGATTTATTATTGATGCAACAATTGCCACTAAAGGAACGCCATTAGTTGCATCTGCCAAACATATTGATATGTATGCTGCAATTAATGATCTTATTGATAAACTTGAAAAACAACTTAATAAGTTGCAACATAAAGGCGAAGCTCGCCGTGCCGCTAACAGCATAAAAGATGCAGTATTAGAAGAAGAAATTTAATTAATTTATTTTTTCAATTTAATAAAAAGGCACTTTAATGGTGCCTTTATTTTTTTGCTTGTTATAATACAAACTATCTTTTTTTTAATATCTAATGAAAATGAGCGCAAACCCTTTATTACCTTTACGAGATAAGATTAATGAACTAGATAAAACGTTGTTAGAACTTATTGCTGAACGTCGCAAACTCTCAACGCAAGTAATTCATACTAAAATTGAAGTAAACATTCCAGTACGTGATATTGAGCGTGAACGTTTACTTATAAAAGCCTTAATCAATCAAGGCAAAAAATATCATCTTGATGATCTTTTCATTAAACGCTTATATCAATTAATTATCGAAGATTCTGTACTATTACAACAAAAAATCTTACAAGAAAAACTTAATCACGGCACTATTGTCACTGCCAAAGTTGCTTTTTTAGGACCAAAAGGATCTTATTCTCATTCTGCAGCACGCCATTATGCAAGCGCTCATTTAGATGAAATGATTGAATTCAGCTGTTCAACCTTTAAAGACATTTTTGAACAAGTCGAAAATGGTGCTGTAGATTATGGAATTTTACCAATAGAAAATTCTAGCTCGGGCTCAATTAATGAAGTTTATGATTTACTGCAAAAAACCAACTTACACATTATTGGTGAGCTTTCTTTACCTATTGATCATTGTATTCTTGCCGGGCTAAATTCAAAAATTGAACAAATTGATACCATTTATAGCCATCCACAACCATTCCAACAATGCAGTAACTTTTTAGAAAGCTATCCGCATTGGAAGATTGTATACTGCGACAGTACATCGTCAGCAATGGAAACTGTTGCAAAATTGAATCAACCTAATGTTGCAGCAATGGGTAATAAAGATGGCGGTGAATTATATGGACTGCAAGTCCTTGAACACAACTTTGCTAATCAAAAAGAAAACATTACGCGTTTTATTGTGCTGGCTCGTCAGCCTATTGAGGTTTCAGATCAAATTCCAGCTAAAACCACAATTTTAATGAAGACAGGTCAACAAGCAGGTGCTTTAGTTGATGCCCTATTAGTATTACGTAATCATAATATCGTCATGACTAAACTTGAGTCGCGTCCAATTCATGGTACACCATGGGAAGAAATGTTTTATATTGATTTGCAAGGCAATATTCATTCTTATGAAATGCAAACAGCACTCAAAGAACTAGCATCAATGACGTTATATACCAAGGTGCTCGGATGCTATCCAAGTGATTCCATTGTTGCTGTAATGTAAATAACTATGACTATGCAACAGTTTTCGCAAGCTGTACTTAATTGGTATGAACAGTACGGTAGAAAATCGCTACCTTGGCAAATTGAAAAAAGCGCTTATCATGTTTGGTTATCAGAAGTGATGTTGCAACAAACTCAAGTTGCAACGGTAATCCCTTACTTTAACCGTTTTATTGAACAATTTCCCAAGGTAACTGACCTAGCAACATCACCAATTGATGATGTGTTGCATCTTTGGACAGGGCTTGGCTATTATGCAAGAGCGCGCAATTTACATAAAGCAGCACAAATGATTGCCGAACAGTTTAATGGCGTGTTCCCTACACAATTTGACGACGTCATCGCCCTACCCGGTGTTGGGCGTTCAACTGCAGGAGCAATTTTATCACTTTCACAAAATCAGCATTATCCAATTTTAGATGGCAATGTAAAACGTGTTTTAACCCGATATTTTGCAGTTAAAGGCTGGCCGGGTATTAAAACTGTCGAAAATAAGCTTTGGCAATTGAGTGAGCAAGTTACCCCTCAAAAAGAGGTTGCAAAATTTAATCAAGCTATGATGGATATTGGGGCAATGGTTTGTACTCGCACTAAACCTAAGTGCACTTTATGTCCTTTACATAATCATTGCCTTGCCTATAAAAATGAAACTTGGCAACAATATCCAGCCCCAAAACCTAAAAAGACTATTCCTGAAAAAACAGCCTATTTTTTAATGCTTGAATATCATCAAGCTATTTGGCTAGAAAAAAGACCACCATCGGGTATTTGGGGAGGACTATATTGTTTACCTCAGTTTTCAAGTAAGCAAGCATTAACTGACTGGTTAAAAGAACAAGGCATTGAAACAACAAAACCAAAGCAACTTATTGCTTTTCGCCACACCTTTAGCCATTTTCACTTAGATATTATTCCTATCCATTGTGTTATCACTAATTATACAAAATGTTGGGATGAATCTTGTGGCTATTGGTATAATCTTAACTCTGACAATGCCAAAATAGGGTTAGCAACACCTGTTTATAACTTATTAAAACAAACGACTTATTAACTCCTCTTTATCAGAATCTACATTATTTTTAGTATATAATTACTCATTATTTTTTACTCTATTAAGTTATGCAAAACAAACAACATCAAAGCTTATCTGGCTACTTAGTCTTTTTAATGGCTTTTGCTATTGGTATTACTATAGCTAGCAATTATTATGCTCAGCCGCTATTACATTCAATTACAAATAATCTGCATATAAAAGTAGAAAATGCAGGATCAATCATTATGGTTGCCCAATTTAGTTATGCTGTGGGCTTACTTTTTATCACACCACTTGGTGATAAACTAGAGCGTAAAAGATTGATTATTATTTTAATGATATTATCCACTTGTGGACTTATGGTAAGCGCTTTATCTCAAAATATATGGATGCTTATAATAGGCACAGCTATGACAGGGTTATTTTCAACGGTAGCACAAGTCTTAATTCCTTTTGCAGCTACATTATCAAGACCAGAACATCGTGGTAAAATTGTAGGCACATTAATGAGTGGTATGTTACTAGGTATTTTATTAGGTCGAACTTTTGCGGGTGCCATTTCAACCATTGCCGATTGGCATGATGTGTATTGGATTGCAACAGGTATTATGGCCATTGTGACGCTATTACTCTGGGCTTCGCTACCCAGTTACCGTTGCGATATTAACATTAATTATTTTAAGCTGTTATGGTCGATTGCTTTATTATATAAACAAGAGCCAACACTTAGAATTCGTTCACTATTAGCCATTATATCGTTTGCACTATTTTCACTATTATGGACACCTCTTGCTTTCTTACTAACTAATGCACCATACCACTATTCTGATTTTATTATTGGCTTATTTGGACTTGCTGGTGCGGCTGGTGCAATGGGATCACCAATAGTGGGAAAATTATCAGACAAAGGCAAAGGTTTTATTGCAACCACTATTGGATTATGTTTATTGCTGTTAGCTTGGTTACCCCTATCGTTAGCGCAATTTTCAATTTTCGCCTTAATTTTCGGCGTAATTTTGTTAGATTTAGCCGTACAAGTTACCCATGTGTCGAATATGAATGCTATTTATCAAATCAGACCCGAAGCACGCAGCCGAATGAATACAGGTTATATGGTATGCTATTTTATTGGCGGAATGCTAGGATCTGTGGGTTCGACCTATTTATTTAGTCATTACGGATGGATAGCGATAATCATAGCAAGCACGTCTTTAGCAATATTAGGCATCATATGCTGGCTTTTTTATACTAAAACGCATTGCTACCTGAAACTTTTTGACAAAAATCACATTAACTAAATGTTGACCTAAATCAAATATGCATAGCGTATTTGATCAATTGTTTTTTTAATAGTGAACTGTGATTAATAGCATTCATGCCAATGGTTCTTAATGTCTTTTTCAGCACATTATCTCCATTAAACATATCTTGAATTGTTCTCATGGCTGTGAGCATCACTAACGTATCTTTACGACGGTTAAACTCAAATGACTTTAAATTATTTACAAGTCCAATATCTTTTTGTGTGTCAATTAATTGTTTAATTGTCGAAACTAATAAAGCGGAGTCTTGAAACCCTAAATTCACGCCTTGTCCAGCTAAAGGATGAATAGTGTGTGCAGCATCACCAATCAGAACTAAGCGATGTTTAATAAATTGTTTTGCAAAACGCGCTTTTAATGGAAATACCATGCGCGGATTAATTAATTGGCATTTGCCTACTTTATCGCCCGTTAACGCTAATAATTGATTTGAAAATTCAGATTCACAAAGCGAGGTTAAATTTGCCGCATTATCAGGTTTAGTCGACCAAACTAAGCAACTTTTATTGGCATCCCAAAGCGGAAGAAAAGCGATAATCCCATTAGGATAAAACACTTGTCTAGCACAAGATTGATGTGGATACTCAGTTTCAACAGTTGTAATAACAGCATGATGAAGATAATCTCGTTCAAAAACAGGAATATTTTTGCATCTACGTACCCAAGAATGAGCACCATCAGCACCAATCATTAATTTAGATTGTAAAACAGTTTTATCTGCAAGTGTCAAAAAGGCAAAATCGTCATTAAATGTACAATCAATTGCTTCAAAATTATAAAAATGAATATTGGAACACTTTTTAGCATATTGGTAAAGATAATGAGAAATAACATTATTTTCGATTATATATCCAAGATTTGAATAACCATAATCTTTAGCATGAGCAGACAAATGAGCTTGACCATATTTTTCCCATACACCTATTTCGTTAAACTCTTGTACACGTCGACTAGCGCACAGATCATCCCATATACCGATTTGCGAAAAATACCGTTGACTTGCGCCATTAATAGCTGAAGCTCTAATACCTATTTCACCATGTGGCAATGATCCATGCTGATGGATTTTAGCATCTATAATTGCTATGTTTAGTGCATATTGACTAAGTGCGCAGGCTGTCGCTAACCCCACTAACCCTCCACCTACAATTGCCACATCAAATTGAATATTCATACCAATAATTACATCTATTTATTATCTAACTTATCATCATTTTTTGATTCCACTTCGTCATCATTCATCGCTTTTTTAAAGCCTTTCAATGCTGAACCAAGATCTGAACCTAAATTACGTAATTTTTTGGTACCAAATAATAAAATAACTACAGCAAGAAACACTAAAAGATGTGGAATACTAAAAGACATAATAAACTCCTCTCAATAAATACAAGTCTCTATTTAGGATAGGCCTTAAAACAGATTTTATAGCATATTATTATACTATTTTTATGATGGGATTTCATGAATAGTTCAAGAACAAAAAAAAGACCTGTATAAAACTATACAGGCCAACATGAAATATAAGGAATATAAGGAAAGAAAACAATGAAAAATCCTTACCCTTCTTATTATCCGTTTTTTTTCTCATTAGTCAACGTTTTTATTTTTTTATTTATTTAGCCACAGCATAACAAAAAAACATACAAATCAAACAAAAACAAATAAATAAATGAAAAATACAACATTTGATCAATATCAACATTAACTTGAAAAAATAAATATAAACATTAAAATAAACAAATTAAAATGAAAAAGCACGCAACAAAAACAGAAAAAAATCAAATTATGTTTTTTTAAACAATTCACAGAAACAAAAAAATAAAAAGGAGTTCATTAATTTTCTATATTATGGATGTGTACAAAATTATTTAAAAATACACTATAATCAATCAACTTGTGCAAGAAATAATGAGTCAAAGATGAATGCAATTAAAAATAATAATGTTAAAACTTTCAAAGATAGATTACATAGCTCAATGCAAGGTTTATCTGTTTCTGCTTTCGCTAAAAAATGTGATATGTCAGAAACAGTAATCCGAGATTATTTATCGGGAAAAACATACCCATCACTGACGCGCTTAGAAGTTATTGCTGAAAAATGTAATGTTTCTTTTAATTGGCTTGCTACGGGACATAGACTAGAATTTGTAGACTCCAAAAATGATGAAGATGTTTACAATGAAAATATTTATCGTATTCCTGTTTATAAAAAACAGCTACCAACAAAAGAAGAGGCACAAAAAGAACGTTTTGTTAGAGAAACCCCTCCGGTAATGAATTATCCTATTATTGAAGGTTGGGTTAAACACCGTGGTTTAGATGCTAAAAAATTAATTATATATTGGGCCAAAGGTGATTTAATGTCACCAGAAATAAAAAATAATAACGGTCTAATCCTTAACACTGAAGTGAGTGATATCGTTGATGGAGCAATCTATTTAATTGAATATGAAGATATTACTTTCTTAAGAAAAGTACGTTTAACTCTCGATGGGTGGCTGTTAATTTGTAACAATAGCCAACACCCTACAATTGAAGTACCAAAAGCAGACTTTCATAAATATCATATTGTTGGACGTGTTGTACTTATCATTAAAGATATTTATTAATGTCTTTAATCGCTATATATTAACTTTCGAGATATAATAAAAAACGAGGGAATATTAAACATTTTATTCCCTACTAATTTCTTTGATGTTTATAACTTAAATAATAACAGCTAGATAGTTAATTTATGTTTGTTAAATTTCATGGAGCATATTAGTGCAAAATTAATTTATAGTTATTTGCATTACCCCCTTTTTTCTATATTATTTATAATATTATCAATAAATAATCTTATTATTAATTAGGCCTAACATGTATCGATTTTTTGAAAAATTGGTGTCATCTTATCCGACAGATGAACCTCGTCCTATGGCTAAAAATTTTTTTAGTTTCATATGGCAATCAACTGAAGGAACTCGTTTATTTTTACTACTATTAATTATTTTTAGCGCGTTAGGTGGAGCTTTTGAAGCCTTTTTATACGCAGCCCTCGGTAAAGTTATTGATTGGCTTGCGATTGTTGAACCTAGCAAATTTTGGCAACAAGAAAAAACAACATTAATACTATTAACCTTAATCATCCTATCCAGTACAATTATTATTGGACTACAAACTATTATTAAACATCAGTGCCTAGCAGGAAATTTTCCAATGCGAATGCGCTGGAATCTACATAGGTTAGTACTTAACCAAAGTATGCGCTTTTTTCAAGATGAATTTGCTGGAAGAATATCAGCAAAAGTCATGCAAACAGCACTAGCGGTTCGCGATACGTGTTTCTTAGTAGCGGATATTTTCATCTATGTCCTAATCTCGTTTATTACTATGGCAACAATCATCGGCCAATTAGATATTTGGTTATTAATGCCATTTATGTGTTGGTGTCTGATTTATGGCATTACTATGTATTATTTTATTCCCCGATTAAGTAAAGTCGCTAGTATGCAGGCTAATGCTCGCTCTACGATGACAGGACGAGTGACTGATGCCTATACCAACATTATGACCGTAAAACTATTTTCTCATGCAGGCAATGAGGCAAAATATGCGCAAGAATCAATGGATGAGTTTTTAGTTACTGTAAACAAACAGATGCGCCTAGTCAGTAGTTTTGAAATTGTTAATCATTTATTGTCTATTTTGTTAGTACTAAGCACAACAGGCGTTGCATTGTGGTTATGGATAAATCAGTTCATTGGTGTTGGTGCAATTGCGACAACAACGGCTGTTGCACTTCGTTTAAATGGTTTTTCACACTGGATCATGTGGGAAATGGCTGCCCTATTTGAAAATATTGGGGTTGTTAAAGATGGTATTAATACTTTTTCAGCAACTAAAACAGTTGTTGATCAACCCAATGCAACATCACTTAATGTTACTCAAGGAAAAATTGAATTTAAACACATTTATTTTTCCTATGATAAAAAACAGAGTCATTCAGTCATTGAAAATTTAGATTTAACAATTAAATCTGGTGAAAAAATAGGATTAGTTGGTCGTTCAGGAGCAGGTAAATCAACACTTATCAATTTATTACTTCGCTTTTACGATTTACAAAGTGGCAAAATTGTTATTGATGGACAAGATATTACGACTGTTAGCCAAGAAAGCCTACGAGCTCAAATTGGTATGGTGACACAAGATACCTCATTATTGCATCGAACAGTGCGAGAAAACTTACTCTATGGTAACAATTACGCAACCGACGAGCAAATGATTGAAGCCGCCCAAAAAGCACATGCTGATAACTTTATTCAAACACTAATTGATGCAAAAGGTAGAACTGGGTATGACGCATTTGTTGGTGAGCGAGGCATAAAATTATCTGGCGGGCAAAGACAACGTATTGCAATTGCTCGCGTTATCCTAAAAAATGCTCCTATTTTATTATTAGATGAAGCAACAAGTGCGCTGGATTCTGAAATTGAACAAGCAATCCAAGAAAGCTTATACTCTTTAATGGAAGGTAAAACCGTCATTGCCATTGCTCACCGGCTATCAACCATTGCAGCAATGGATAGATTAGTCGTACTAGATCAAGGAAAAATCATTGAGCAAGGAACACACCAAGAGTTACTTATGAAAAATGGATTATATGCACAACTTTGGAAACATCAAAGCGGCGGATTCTTAGCAGCTAATATCTAATTTTATGCTTTACTAGTAAATAATTTTTAGGACACATATTCATTTTAGATAAAACTTATGTGTCCTTCTTACGGAATTATTAGTTAATAAAATTTTTATAAAACTCCGATTCAAAACGCATAATGGCACTGTTTTGGGGTTCGCTTTGACTATCGGCGTGATAACCTGATAGTAACTGCACGAAAGCCACATATTTACCATCAGATTTTTGGATAAATCCAGCTAAATTATAGCATCCTTGAATATAACCAGTTTTAGCTCGTATTGTCTCTTTAAAAGGCGCTTGATTAAAACTCTTACGATTTTGCAACGTACCATCAACCCCAGCAATTGGTAACATTTCAATAATCCTTAATTGCGTATTATGGGCAGCAATGTATTGCAAAATTTCCATTAATTTATCAGCACTTACCAAGTTTAATCTAGATAACCCAGAACCATCAACAATAACTAAGTTCTCAAGATTAATACCTGCTTTTTTGAGTAAAATTTGCTTAACAGCATCACCACCATTACGCCATGTACCTTGAACGTTATAATAATGAGCACCTAACGTTCTAAAAATGGCATCTGCATATAAATTATTTGATTTTTTAAGCATTACCGTTAACAGCTCAGAAAGCAGTTCTGATTGGCTAGATGCTAATAAAGTCAACTGAGTATTAGCTCTTTGATTATGTTCTAAAAGTGAACCTGTATACGTTATTTTTTGCTGTTTAAGCTCATTTTTTAAAATAGTAGAAAAATACTCCACCCCATTAATTACCGCAAATTTTAACGCTGTTTTATCTGAGCTTGCAGCAATGCATCCCGACAGATGGTAACGATTTTTATCTGAATAGGTAACATCTAACTCACAATACTTATCATTAATATCTTTACTATTTTTAGCTATGGTTTTCACATTTCCCGTCACCTGGACAGGAATGTTAGACGACGTAGATATCGTAGCTTGACCCCCGATTTTACCTGGTATCACTGATGCATAGAAACAATTATCATCAATAATCGCTGCCGATGGCGGAGCACTGTAACAAGCTGTTAAATTATTCCACGACCACCCCTCAGCTTTATCATGACTGGTAAATATTGAAGTATCTAAAATCACATTTCCTGCAATTTTTTCAATACCTTTTTTACGCAGTTCAATAATCATATTTTTTAATTTTTCTCGGGTAAATGTTGGATCTCCGCTTAATTGAATAATAAGATCACCATTTAACTGTTTATTACTTATTGAACCATTGGTTTGCATACGAGTTATAAATCGGAAATCACGCCCTAATTCAAGCTCTGCGGCTAAGGCTGTTATCACCTTTTGAGTACTTGCAGGCTGTTTGAACTGATCACTTTTATATTTTGCTAAAGTCTTAGGTTTACTTTCTACAGATTGAACCAAAATAGATAAATCGCTTCCCTTAGGCAAAGAAGATATATAGGGCTCTACCGAGAGTGCATACAAGAATCCTGTAAAAAAAGGAAGAAGAAATAAAATAATTATTTTAAATTTTGTCATGAATTTTAGCTCAAAATTGTATTAACTAAAAACAGTTAAATGTAAGTTGCAAATATAACTTTTTTTGATTTAGCTAGCAATATATACTCAACCGCTTTTATAATTATTATTTATTGAATAATTCAATATAACCAAAACACAAAATTCACTCCATATAGCTATTAATATTAGGTAATATAATTATGATTCAAGATTCATTAGGCTTTCCAATAGAAACTATATTAGTATTTAGTGGGCTAGCCTTGGCCGCAATTATTATTGATTTATATGCTCACCATAACGATAAACAAATTAGTTTAAGCAATGCCATTGTTTGGTCACTATTTTGGATAATCATTGCATTGGTGTTTGCACTATATTTGTACCTTCATCATGGCAGTGCTATAGCCAGCTTATTTATTACAGGTTATGTCCTTGAAAAAGCATTATCAGTTGATAATTTGTTTGTGATTATGGCTATTTTTTCGTGGTTTGCAGTACCAAATAACTATCGTCATCGCTTACTTTATTGGGGAGTTATTGGTGCTATTATATTTCGCGCCATATTTGTCGTAATTGGTACAGGTTTGTTATATTTGGGTCCTTGGATGGAATTTGTATTTTCAATCTTAGTTGCTTGCACAGGAATTATGATGTTGAAAAATCAAGACAATGACCAAGATATCAAAGATTACTCAAATCACTTTGCGTTTCGTATAGCCAAACGTATTTTTCCATCTTATCCCAAAATTGTCGGCCACCACTTTTTATTATCTCAAAAACAACTTGATACAGAGCTTACAAAACCTGAAAACAAAAATTTATTTGATACAATACCTAAAAGTAATTTTTATGCTACACCATTGTTTTTATGTATTATTGTAATCGAACTAAGTGATGTTATGTTTGCCTTTGATTCAGTTCCTGCAGTAATCGCTGTCAGCCAAGAACCATTAATCGTCTATAGTGCTATGATCTTTGCTATTTTAGGTCTTAGAACTATGTACTTTATTTTACAAGCCATGAAACAGTATTTAGTTCACCTTGGTAAAGCGGTTATCTGCTTACTCTTTTTTATTGCCGGAAAATTAGCTTTAAATGCAAGCAACCATTTATTTGGATATGGTATTGATATCTATCCAAGCACAAGTCTTTATATCGTTTTAGGCATACTAGCTTTGGGTATTATTGCCAGTATTATATGGCCAGAAAAGAATAAAGCTCAATAATAGCAATAACAATATTGGCAGGGTCCCTGCCATTTTAAGTTTAGATTTATTATCGTTTTAACGAGCGAATAAAATAGCTCACACCTAAAATAACAAACCAAATAGGTGTTGCCAGTAATGCTTGGCGGGTATCTGCCTCGAAAGTAAGTAACACAATCACGAAAGCAAAAAACACTAAACAGACAACACACATCAAAATACCACCAGGCATTTTAAATTGGGATTGTTCATGCAAGTTTACTTTTTTACAACGATAAGCAATATAAGAAATAAGAATCATCGACCAAATAAACATAAATAAAATAGCCGAAATTGTAGTTACTATAGTAAAAGCTTCCATAACATTAGGCACTAAGTAAATCAAAACTACACCACCAAATAAACAAGCACACGAAAATACTAAACCATTAGCCGGCACTGAACGACTTGATAATTTTCCAAAAGGCTCTGGCGCATCTTGTTTTTTAGCAAGTCCAAATAGCATTCTGCTTGTTGAGTAAATACCGCTATTAGCGGAAGATGCAGCTGATGTAAGTACTACGAAATTAATAATACTTGCAGCCGCTGGTAAACCAATTAAAGTAAATAATTCAACGAACGGGCTTTTATTTGGGGAAATTAACGTCCAAGGTGTGACACTCATAATAATGATTAAAGCAAAAACATAGAAAAAGATAATACGTGCTGGCACAGAGTTAATAGCACGAGGCAAATTTTTGTTCGGATCGACTGTTTCCGCTGCAGTTGTGCCAACTAATTCAATTCCCACAAAAGCAAAAATAGCAATTTGAAATCCAGCAAAAAAGCCCATAGTACCATGAGGAAAAAATCCTCCGTACTCCCATAGATTCGAAAATGCTGCTGTAGTATCTGTTTGTTCGGAATGGAAAGCGGTTATAATAAGTATTAGCCCAATACCAATCAGTGCTAAAATTGCAACAATCTTAATCATTGAAAACCAAAACTCTGTCTCACCAAACATTTTTACGGTTAATAAATTTAAAGTTAATAGCAAGACAACAGTCAATAACATTGGTATCCAAGATTGCAATTCAGGAAACCAATGTTGCGCATATCCAGCAATTGCAATAACATCCGCAATTCCTGTAACCACCCAGCAAAACCAATAAGTCCAACCAGTAAAAAATCCAGCCCAAGGACCTAAAAGGTCATTGGCAAAATCACTAAAAGACTTGTACTTCAAATTAGAAAGAAGGATTTCACCCATCGCACGCATAACAAAAAAAAGGATAAAACCAATAATCATATACACAAAAATAATAGAAGGTCCAGCAAGGCTAATTGTCTTTCCTGAGCCCATAAATAAGCCAGTACCAATTGCACCACTAATTGCAATTAATTGAATATGACGGTTAGAAAGGTTACGTTTTAGATCATGCTTTGAGGATGTAATGCTCATCGCTATTATTTCCTTTTTTTCACAATTTCTCGATTTTCTAAGAGTATAGGACTATAAAGTCTATAAAATAAAATCGCAAGCTGAATCTTTATGAAAACTTTTTATAGATTCGTAATAATTATCTGTAGTTTCTTATAATAGAATCTTGTAGCATAGCATTCTATGTTTGAGAACTTATTATAATTAATGACTAAGATGAAAGAAAACAACCATTACTATCGTTTTTATGCTTTATGCTTTTTTATTATGTTATCACTATTGAGCGGTTGTCAAAGCAACAAAAATGAAGGAAAGGAATATAGAGATGGAAAATTACCATTACCTCTCAATATCAGCCATCCACAACTGTCCGCCCCTATTAACATTTCTGACTATATTATCCAAGTTTCAAAAATTAAAGAAATATCACCATCTTTATATCAAAAAAATGAGCATATATATAAAGCTATCGATGCTTGGATTAACCGCTCATTAAGCACCAGTGAATTTAAAAAAGTCGGATTAAATAGCTATGAAATGGCTGGGCAAGACGGCTATGGTAACGTACATTTAACGGGTTATTACACTCCTGTGATTAAAGCAAGACATACCCCTACTGCAGAATTCAAATACCCAATTTATAAAATGCCCCCCAAAACAATAAAAGGAAGATTGCCAAGCCGTGAACAAATTTATAATGGAGCATTGTCAGGGAAAGGGCTTGAAATCGCTTATAGTAACTCTTTAATGGATAACTTCATCATGGAAGTGCAAGGCAGTGCCTATATTGATTTCGAAGATGGTTCCCCTTTAGTCTTCTTCTGCTATGGTGGTAAAAATGGTCATGGCTATTCAAGCATTGGAAGATTACTAGTAGAACAAGGTGAAATCGAAAAAGAAAAAATGTCGATACAAGCTATCAAAGATTGGGCTAAAAATAAAAGTGAAAAAAAACTGAAAGAACTATTAATTCAAAACCGCTCATTTATTTTTTTTAAACCACAACACAATGCTGAAGTAAAAGGGGCTGCTGCAGTACCTTTAGTTGCTAATGCATCTATCGCCTCTGATAAATCACTAATACCAATTGGTTCGGTGGTATTAGTTGATGTACCCCTCCTTGATAACGATGGACAATATCGCGGTAGAAGAGAGACTCGTTTAATGGTTGCACTTGATGTAGGTGGCGCAATTAAAGGACACCATTTTGACCTTTATTTAGGTATTGGGGATAAAGCGGGTAAATTAGCTGGGTATTATAACCACTATGGCCGTGCATGGGTGATCAAACCTTAAACGACTAGCATCGACGCCATTAGAAGAACCTGTTAAAATAACACAATACGAGTTGAATTAAGGATCACCCATGAGATTATGCGACCGAGATATTGAAGCGTACTTACAAAATGGTAAATTAAAAATAACTCCACAACCGGCAGCTAGCTGTATTAATGGTGCAACCGTTGATGTTAGATTAGGTAACCAATTTCGAACTTTTCGAGAACATACTACACCTTATATAGATTTAAGTGGACCTAAAGAAGAAGTATCTGCAGTACTAGAACGTGTGATGAGTGAAGAAATGGTATTACCCGAAGGTGATGCCTTTTACTTACATCCAGGTGAATTAGCATTAGCGGTAACATTAGAATCAGTCACTATTCCTGACGATTTGGTTGGTTGGTTAGATGGACGTTCATCGCTTGCTAGGTTAGGACTTATGGTTCACGTTACAGCCCATCGAATCGACCCTGGTTGGCAAGGACAAATTGTATTAGAATTTTACAATTCAGGAAAAATTCCATTAGCACTTAGACCAGGAATGACCATCGGCGCACTCAGTTTTGAAACACTAACAGGACCAGCTTCAAGACCATATAACCGAAGACAAGATGCTAAATATAAAGACCAACATGGTGCTGTCGCCAGTCGTATTGATAAAGACTAAACGGTTTATAACCTTAAAAAAGGAATATTAATATGATCAAAAAAATATTGGTTACTTTACTTATTTTAATTTTAGTTATCACAATTAGTATTGTTTCTCTTATTGTTTTTGTCGATCCTAACAATTTTCGTGGATTTATTTCTAATACGGTAAAAGATAAAACAGGTTATGAATTATCTATCGATGGTAATTTGCGCTGGCACATATGGCCACAAGTAAGTATTTTAACTGACTCAGTAAAACTATCCGATAATGGCTCCCAAAAACCCATTTTAACTGCAGATAATATGAGATTAGATGTTGAATTACTGCCTCTTTTTTCAAAAAAATTATCAGTTAAAAATGTATTTATAAAATCAGCAATCATCAACATTACCGATGAAAGTAAAGGTAATATTGCAAAAAACAAAGTTGAAAAACCCTCGAATACTATCACTAATGGGCCTACTGATTTAAAAGATCAAAAAAGTTCATCTAATTGGGAATTTAACCTAAATAAATTTGAAATTGCTGATAGCACTGTAGTATTGCAACATAATGATGATCTTATTAACTTTAGAAATATTAATTTAGTAATAGAACAAAACAAAGATAAAAACATCTCCATCAATCTAAAAGGAAATATAGATAAAAATCAGCAAGATATATATTATATAGCTAACGCTTCTGTTGATTTAAATCAATTTCCAGAACAAACTACAATCGACTTAAAAAAGTTAGATTTTACCTATAAAGGCATTACTAATTCAGCAAAAGAGTTAAAAGGTAGTATTAATGGTGTATTTAACTACCAACAGACTCCAATGTTATTAAACAGCCAAAATTTATCTTTTTCAATTAATGAAAATCATGTTACTGGTACTATCAATGCCGATTTATCTAATAAACCGTATATCGATTTGCAGTTAAATTCGGATAAAATCGATCTCTCTTCGATTTTGGAAATAGATGAAAAATCGAATGAAAAGATAGCTAACCAACAAACATCACCCGTGGTATCAAATATCACAAAAACCACTAATGAATTAAGCTTTCTAAATACTTTTAATGCTAAAGCTAAGTTAAATATCAAACAGTTCAATGCCAACAAAATAATATTAAACAACATTGACGTTGATATTACTAATAATGACGGTATTGCAATATTTAAAAATATTAGTTTAGATTTTGCTAACGGTCATATAGATGCAACTGGTGTAGCAAATGGTAAACAAAAAAATACGCTAATCAAGCTTAATTCTAAGATAACAAATATTAATTTAAACACATTTTTTAATCAAATAAATACCGAAAATGATCTAGATGGTTTATTTAACGCTACTGGAGATTTAGAAAGTAACAGTTTATCGGGTTCCAAACTGTTAGCCAACTTACAAGGAAATCTAGATATTGTTGTGACCAATGCAAAACTCAAAAATATGAATATTCAAAGTATTATCCAAAATGCAGCAGCACAATATTCAAAAGATGTCATAACACCTGAAAATCAAGAAAAATATACGCAATTTCATAAAATTTCTACCAATGCCTACTTGAAACAAGGTAACTTAGAATTTTCTACACTAAGTGCGAGTTCTGAGACACTTGATGTCATTAATGGCTCAGGAAGGGTTGGAATATTAAATCGAGATTTGGATATTAATTTGAATTTAAAAATGTTTGGCGGTTGGAACGGCAAAAGCGAAACAATTGGAAAACTGCAAAAGTTGACAATACCATTACGTATTTATGGGCAATTTGCTAATCTTCGTTACCAAATAGATATGGGTAAATTAATCACAGATATACTAAGCGATAAATTACAAGAGCGATTAGACAAACTTCGTGATAAATTAGAAAATCGTGATGCTAAAGATCACTCAAAATCTAAATCCAAAGCCATTGATATATTAGATGGATTGCTCAAAAAGTAATAATAAAAAACTCAAATTGCTTACTAATCAAAAGCTCGCTTTTAGCGAGTTTTTGATTCAACTCAACTATTAAATAAAAAAACAATCAAAAGCATTTTGTCCGTAAAATTACAAATCCATTAATTTTAAATTTATTTGTGAACTAGTAACTCTGTTTTTATAGCCTTAATAAGTTTTTTTAACATAAAATCTAGCAAACAAGCTCAACACTATGTTAGTAAATTGCTTTTAGGTATTTTTAATACACAAAAACTAAACTGTTCCCAAAAAGCTCAAAAGCTCTAACCCCTGCCGAATCAAACTCAATAATTACCTATAGCTAATAAAAAACGGTTTTATTCCCAACCAAAATCAGTCAGAAAAGGTATTGATTTTATTTAATTTTTTATTTATAGAAAAATTATTTATTATGCAACATTGAATAGGTACAATACAGATACACACATATCCTTGTGATCTGCTCATCTTCCATCCTTATATGGGTTTGATGCTAGATAGCTCCCGTTTGTCATTTGCTAATAACTAAGTAGATATCGATAGTATTGGATTTTCGTTAGTTGACTTGTAGTAACCCTACTCAAAATATAAAAAAACAATAATAAAGCTATTTTTATTTCTTTTTTAGGTTATCTTGTCCCAAAATTGTAAAATCCAAATAAAAAAATAAACCCCGAATTATCTCGGGGTTTATAGCAATTTAAGATGAGAAAAACTCACCTTTATATACCTAATATCTAAGCTATTTATAAAATAAACTTACTTAAATCTTCATCTGCAACAAGTTTATCTAAATGATCGCCAACATATTTCGCATCAATTGTGACAGTTTGTCCATCAAGTTCACTAGCCTCAAATGAAACTTCTTCCATCAAACGCTCTAATACAGTATGCAATCTACGAGCACCAATATTTTCATTTTGCTCATTCACTTGCCATGCTGATTCTGCAATCTTACGAATACCATCAGGAGTAAAATCTATATTAACGCCTTCCGTTGCCATTAGCGCTTTATACTGCACAGTAAGTGAAGCGTTCGGTTCAGTTAAAATACGTTCAAAATCTTCGCTAGTCAGTGCCTGTAATTCCACTCTAATTGGCAATCTACCTTGCAATTCAGGAATTAAATCAGATGGATTGGCAGTTTGAAAAGCACCTGATGCAATAAACAAGATGTGATCTGTTTTAACAGCCCCGTGTTTAGTCGACACAGTACAACCTTCAACCAATGGTAAAAGATCTCGTTGTACACCCTCACGTGAAACATCTGGACCTGAAGAGTTACCTCGTTTACAGACTTTATCTATCTCATCAATAAAAACAATTCCGTTTTGCTCAACCGCTTCAATCGCTTCATGCTTAAGTTCATCAGGATTAACCAATTTAGCAGCCTCTTCTTCGATAAGCTGTTTAAACGCATCTTTAATCTTCATTTTACGTGGTTTAGTTTTTTGTCCACCTAAATTTTGAAACATTGATTGTAATTGGTTTGTCATCTCTTCCATACCTGGAGGAGCCATAATTTCAACACCGATATTCACACCAGCTAACTCAATTTCTATCTCTTTATCGTCAAGAGAACCTTCACGCAATTTTTTACGAAAAGCTTGCCTTGCTGTTGAATTATGATTATCTTCAACTTGTCCCCAACCATCTTTAGCTGGTGGCACAAGCACATCTAAAATACGATCTTCAGCAAGTTCTTCCGCTCGATTACGATTTCGCTCCATTGCTTCCTGACGGATCATTTTTACCGCTGAGTCGGTTAAGTCACGAATAATTGAATCTACTTCTTTTCCCACATAACCAACTTCAGTAAATTTAGTCGCTTCTACTTTAATAAATGGCGCACGAGCCAATTTTGCTAAGCGTCTTGCTATTTCAGTTTTACCCACACCAGTTGGACCAATCATCAGTATATTTTTAGGCGTAACTTCATGACGCAATGTTTCATCTAGCTGCATCCGACGCCAGCGATTACGCAATGCTATAGCTACAGAACGTTTAGCTTTATCTTGTCCTATGATGTGTTGGTTTAATTCGCTTACAATCTCACGAGGAGTCATTTCAGACATAGTTAAATTTCTCTTAAATCAGATTAATAATTAAGTTCTTCGATTGTTTGGAAATTATTAGTATAAACACAAATATCACCAGCAATCGATAATGATTTTTGCACAATATCATGTGCAGAAAGTGAGGTATTATCTAATAAAGCCCGAGCCGCTGCTTGCGCATAAGGACCACCAGAACCAATAGCAATTAAATCATCTTCTGGTTGAATAACATCACCAGTCCCTGTAATAATCAGTGATGCACTTTCGTCAGCAACAGCAAGTAACGCTTCTAGTTTACGTAGCATTCTATCAGTTCGCCAATCTTTAGCTAGTTCAACAGCAGCTTTGGTTAAATGTCCTTGGTGCATTTCTAATTTTCGCTCAAATAGCTCAAATAGAGTAAAAGCATCAGCAGTACCACCGGCAAAACCTGCAATCACTTTGTTATTATATAAACGACGAACTTTACGAGCATTACCTTTCATAATAATACGTTCGCCTAACGTGACTTGGCCATCACCACCGATAACGACTTGCCCCTCACGACGGACACTGACAATTGTTGTCATGTTCTGCTCCTTCTTTTACTTAAAAACTTGATTCAGAATGAATAGAGGATATATTGGGATGATTAATGTAATTTCAACATTTACATTTACAGATATAGGTAATTTATTGTAAAAATTTTTTAGAAAACATCGTATTTACGTATAAAAATCATTTCGGTTGAAAGTCAATTGTCATCGTTTTTACTTGATTGTAAAACGAACTTGCAGGCTTTGGAATTACTGCTTGCTTAGTCGCTGCAAGTGCCTCTCGACATAATGCGTCATCACCACCTTTTGCACTAACGCTAAGTAATAAGCCATCCGGCGCTATTTGAATTTCTAATATACAATTTCGACCACTATATAACTTATTAGGATTAATAAATTTATTGCTGATAGCATTTTGAACTAAAGATTTATATTTATCGAGTTCTCCATCTGAAACACCTTTACGGCTGGCTGCACCACCTGATGGACTGGGTGTGCCTGATGTTAGCCCACCTAACAAATTATCAAGCTCTTTATCTTTTTTTGCTTGTGCTGCTTTTTTTGCTTTTTCGGCTGCAGCTTTTTCAGCTGCAGCTTTATCCGCCGCAGCCTTTTCTGCAGCGGCTTTTTCAGCGGCTTGCTTTTTTGCTTGTTCTTCCTTTTGCTTAGCTAGTTCTGCTTGTTTACGTTCATTTTCAGCTCGTTGCTTTTCAAGAAGTTCTTGTTCAGCTTTTGCTTTAGCTTCATGTTCGGCTTTTTGTTTCGCTAATTCTTCTTGTTTTCGCTGATTTTCTTCACGCTGTTTTTCTAATAATTCTCGTTCTGCTTTTAATTTAGCTTCTTGCTCTGCTTTTTGTTTTGCTAACTCAACTTGCTGTTGCTCTAAACGCTGTTTTTCCGCTTGCCTTTGCTGTTCTTCTAACTGCTCTTTCGCTTTGCGATCAGCTTCTTCTTTTTGTCTTGCAACCCTTGCAGCCTCCGCAGCTTCTGCTTCTTTCTTTTGTAGTTCTTCTACTCTTAGGCGCTCTCTTTCTAACTCTTTAAGCCTCTGTTGCTGAGCTAGCTGTTGCTCTTGTAACTCACGAGCCTGATTATCTATTTGTTGCTGTCT
This sequence comes from Gilliamella sp. ESL0254, assembly GCF_013344985.1. Taxonomy (NCBI): domain Bacteria; kingdom Pseudomonadati; phylum Pseudomonadota; class Gammaproteobacteria; order Orbales; family Orbaceae; genus Gilliamella; species Gilliamella sp. ESL0254. The sequence continues at coordinate 55,857 of NZ_JAAEDU010000001.1, read as the reverse complement.
TTGTTGTTCAGCTTGTTTTTGACTAACTTGCGTTTTTAGTTGTCTTTGATACTGTTCGGTCATCACGGAAGGATCAACCATAATAGCGTCTATAGAATTCCCATTAACGCTACCATAGTTAGCATCATTATCATGCAGAGCCCGATACCCCAAAATGATGATTAAAATCACATGTAATATAATGGATATTATAATTGCTATACTTAATTTTGAATTTGGCTTATAAGACATTGCTGACATCTTGCTATATTATTTTATTTAAATTGGTTGAGTCATTAATCCTACAGACTTAACGCCCGCAGATTGTAGTAAATTCAAGGCTTTTATAATTTCTTCATAGGGCACATTTTTAGCCCCACCGACTAAAAAAACAGCTTTGTCATTAAGTGACATTTGTTGCTTCACTTCTGCGACAATCTGCTCTTGTGGTAAGTTAGATTGACGATCCTGATCAATAATTAGTGCATATATCCCCACACCAGATACTTCAATAATAATTGGTTTATTTTCTGAAGACGAAACCGTTTTTGACTCCGACGCCTCTGGCAGGTCAACTTCAACACTTTGGCTAATAATTGGCGCTGTTGCCATAAAAATAAGCACTAATACTAATAGTACATCCAGTAGAGGGACTATATTGATTTCAGATTTAGTTGAATAACGTGAACGCCTATTTCTGCTCATAATTACTTCCTAACAGCAACAGCTTGACGTTGTAGAATTGCAGAAAATTCATCAATAAAGTTAAGGTAACTTTGTTCTATTCGGCTTACCCCCAATGACAAGCGATTATATGCAAGTACCGCAGGAATAGCAGCAAATAAACCAATTGCAGTTGCGATTAACGCCTCAGCAATCCCTGGTGCGACCATTTGTAACGTTGCTTGTTTAACAGCACCTAACGAAATAAATGCATGCATAATTCCCCAAACAGTACCGAACAAACCGATATATGGACTTATAGAACCTACCGTCCCTAAAAAAGGAATATGTAATTCTAGAATATCTAGCTCACGATTCATTGCTAAGCGCATAGAGCGCGATGCACCATCTAAAGCCGATTCAGCCATATTTGGGTTAATTTGATATAGCCGTGAAAACTCTTTAAAACCTGAATAAAAAATATGCTCTGTACCGCCAATTTCTTCTTTATGAAATTTTGCTTTATCAAACAAAACATTTAAATCGTCGGCAGCCCAAAAACTATTATCAAATTGCTCAATCTGTTTTTTAGCTTTACCTAAAATCATAGTTCGTTGAAATATAATAGCCCACGACATAACGGAAAAAGCAAGTAGCAACAACATAACGCTTTGTACTAACAAGCCAGCCTGCAAAAACAGAGCAATAATATTCAGATTTTCCACTTATATAAACTCCAAAACTAATAACTTGGGAAGCCCGCATGGCTTCATTTTAATAATATCAACACAAGCGATAAGAACACTTGCCGTACTAATAATTTGTTTATTTTGATTAAAAATAGTTTGCTTAAAAATAATAGACGCTTTACGAACTTGTTCAACCTCAGAACTGATAGTTAGCATATCATCTAAACGAGCTGGAAATTGGTAGCTAATATCCATCTTTTTTACAACAAAAGCAATACCTTCTTGTAATAATGTTTGTTGGCTAATACCAAGCTGCCTTAAAATTTCTGTCCTTGCTCGTTCATAAAAAGCAAGATACCTAGCATGGTAAACAACACCACCAGCATCCGTATCTTCATAATAAACTCTTGCATTCCAATTGAATTGTCTCATACCCGAATTATACTAATTAAATTTAGTGCTATTATATCTGAATATAAAATTCACTGCATTATGATATAAAAAACACAAATGAAAAAAATTATCATTTACATTTTATTCTTTACAACTCTATTTAACAATTAAAAAGGTGACGATTTGCCACCTTTTTATTATTTTTTAATTAGTATTATTTGTTATTAGATTCTTTTTCGCTACTATCGCGTTCAATCCATAAGCCAACTACAGCGGATAGCATACATGCAGCCATAAGTCCTATAAACCATAAAACGTAATACATAAGTTTTCCTTAATAAAGTGAGTGTTTATTATTTTCGATATGATTTTTATCCAATCGCCCAAACATTTTGATATATGACCAAATAGTATACAAAAGAACTATAGGCAAAAAGATAAGAACAACAACAAACATAATATTAAGTGTTAATTGACTTGATGATGCATCCCATATTGTCAAACTTGCATTTGGCATAATGCTTGAAGGCATAATGAATGGGAAAGTTGCAATACCGTAGGTAAATAAAACACATGCAATTGTTAATACTGATGAAACAAACACTAATGCATTTTTATTTAAACTAGAAAAAAGAATAGTCAATAGCGGTAACAAAACACCTAAAGCAGGTACTATCCATAAAATAGGACAATTCATATAGTTAGTTAACCATGACGTATTAGTAGATACGGTTTTGCTTAGCGGATGAGATGACGCATTATAATCAATCACGCTAGTTACTTCATAGCCATGAATACCAAATACCACCCAAACACCTGCTAACACAAATGCAATTAACATGACTAAACTGGCAATTTGTGTAGCCTTTCTAGCTCTTAAATACAGTTCACCTGATGTTTTCAGCTGTAACCATGCTCCACCATGAGCTACAAATAACATTAAGCTAACAACACCAGTCAACAATGCAAAAGGATTAAGCAAACCAAAGAAGTTACCATCATAAAACACACGATAAGAGTTATCAAATCTAAAAGGAACACCTTCTAATAAGTTACCAAAAGCGACCCCAAAAACCAATGCAGGCACAAAACTACCAGCAAAAATGCCAGCATCCCATAAATTACGCCATTTTGAATTTTCTAATTTACTACGATAATCAAAACCAATTGGTCTAAAAAACAGTGCACAAAGCACTAAAATCATAGCAATATAAAAGCCTGAAAATGACGCCGCATATGCCATAGGCCACGCAGCAAAGACTCCTGCACCAGCAGTGATCAACCAAACTTGGTTACCATCCCAATGAGGAGCAATTGCATTAATCATAATTCGACGTTCTGTATCTGTTTTACCGATAAAAGGTAATAAAATACCCACGCCCATATCAAAACCATCGGTGACAACGAAACCGATTAAAACAACACTAATTAGTACCCACCAGATGACGCGTACAATTTCATAATCAATCATTGTGTATACTCCCTATGCCCTATTCTGTTACCGGTTGTGTTTTTTCATAATGATAGTTGCCCGTACCTAAAGAACTAGGTCCTAAACGAGCAAACTTAAACATTAAGAATAATTCAGCAACTAAGAACAATGTATAAAGGCCACAAATAAGTACCATAGTGAATAGCACTTCACCTGCAGTTAATGATGAATTTGCTACTCCTGTCGGTAAAATATCCTGAATTGCCCAAGGTTGACGCCCATACTCGGCAACAAACCAACCAGATTCACATGCAAGCCAAGGGAATGGTAAAAACAAAACCAACAAACGATGTAACCAACGTTTCTCACCAATTTTATTTTTATAAGTAGTCCATAAAGCAAAACCTGTGCCCAAAATCATTAACACACCAAGGCCTACCATCACTCTGAAAGCCCAAAATAGTGGCCATACTGTAGGAATTGAGTCTTCAGTAGCAGCTTTAATATGCTCTTCTGTCGCTTGAGGAATCGTTAAATTATCACGATCGGTAAAACGTTTAACCAGATAACCATAACCTAAATCAGATTTATTATCCTCAAATGCTTTAAGGACGTCAGGATCTTGATTACCTTGTTGAATTTTTTCTAAATTTGTATAAGCCAAAATACCTTTACGAATTCTCGTTTCATTATTCGCTAATATATCTCTTAATCCAGTTACTTGCGTGTCCAATGAACGAGTGGTCATTATGCCCATTGCATAAGGAATTTCTATTGCAAATAAATTTTCTTTATTTTTTTGTGATGGAAAGGCAATAACATTGAATGACGCTGGTGCCGGTTGAGTTTCCCATTCAGCTTCAATGGCAGCAAGTTTTGCTGGTTGGACAGTTGTCATTTCATGCCCAGCTTCATCCCCCATTAGAGCAACAGCAATCGACATAATAAATCCAAATGTCGCGGCCACAGCAAAAGAGCGTTTTGCAAAGGCAACATCACGTTTCTTCAGCAAATAGTAAGAACTAATACTTAAAATAAAAATAGCACCTGTCAAATAACCTGCAGCAACGGTATGAACAAATTTATATTGAGCAACAGTGTTAGTAATCAGCTCAAAAAAGCTCGCCATTTCCATACGTGAATTAACTGGGTTAAATTCAGATCCCACAGGGAATTGCATCCAACCATTAGCAACTAAGATCCAAAGTGCCGAAAGGTTAGAACCAAATGCAACACACCAAGTCACAATTAAATGCTTACCACGGCTTAATCTATCCCAACCAAAAAAGAATAAACCTACCATAGTTGATTCTAAGAAGAATGCCATTAAACCTTCGATGGCTAACGGCGCACCAAAAATATCACCCACATAATGTGAATAATAAGACCAGTTAGTACCAAATTGAAATTCCATGGTTAAGCCAGTTGCGACACCTACTGCAAAGTTAATACCGAACAGTTTGCCCCAAAACTTTGTCATATCTTTCCAGACTTGCTTACCACTAACAACGTATACCGTTTCCATAATTGCTAGCATAAACGCTAAACCCAACGTTAATGGAACAAAAATAAAATGGTACATTGCAGTAAGTGCAAACTGGAGGCGTGAAAGTTCTACTATATCTAACATAAGCGCTCCCTAATCCTTAAATACTCACAAATTTTTATGTTATTGACGGCTATTATACACCGATAATGACAGAATAAAATTGATATATATCAAAAAAACTATATCTTAATTTGTTTTTTTACAGCATCCCCAATATCCGTAAGACTTTTTACAACCGTAATGCCCGCAGATTGCAATGCTTTAGATTTTTCTACTGCTGTACCTTTATTACCTGAAATAATCGCACCTGCATGCCCCATACGTTTTCCTGATGGTGCAGAAACACCAGCAATATATGCAATTACAGGTTTAGTTACGTGTTTTTTAATATATTCTGCAGCTTCTTCTTCAGCACTACCACCAATCTCGCCAATCATCACAATAACTTCGGTTTTAGGATCTTGCTCAAGTAAGGCTAAAATAGAGATAAAATCGCTACCTGGAATAGGATCACCGCCGATGCCAACACACACTGATTGTCCTAAGCCAATATCCGTTGTTTGTTTAACTGCTTCATAAGTTAGTGTTCCAGATCGAGAAACGATTCCCACCTTACCTGATCGATGAATATGACCCGGCATAATACCTATTTTACATTCATCTGGGACAATAATACCCGGACAGTTTGGTCCAATCATTACGACATCATTTAGCCTTAATTTTTCTTTAACAACTAACATATCTAAAGTTGGAATACCCTCAGTAATACAGACAATTAATTTAATACCTGCATCAATCGCTTCCAAAATAGAATCTTTACCAAATGCTGCTGGTACATAAATAACACTTGCTGTTGCACCGGTTGCTTCAACCGCTTCTTTAACAGTATTAAAAACAGGTAAACCTAAATGGACTGTTCCCCCTTTACCAGGTGTCACACCGCCAACTAATTTAGTACCATAAGCTAGCGCTTGTTGTGAGTGTAAAGTACCTTGACCACCCGTAAATCCTTGGCAAATGACTTTGGTTTCTTTATTGATTAAAATTGACATAATAACCCTTCTCCACACGCCTCTTCATTAGACAACAGCAACAATTTTTTGAGCCGCATCGATTAAACTTTCTGCAGTAATAACATTTAATTTGCTTTTAGCCAAAATTTCTTGCGCAAGCTTAGCATTATTACCTTCAAGACGAACAACAACAGGAACATTAAGACCTATTTCTTTAATTGCACTAATAACCCCGTCAGCAATTAAATCACAACGAACAATACCACCAAAAATATTAACCAAAATTGCTTTCACATTTGTGTCAGATAATATCAACTTAAATGCTTCAGCGACGCGCTCTTTCGTTGTGCCACCACCTACATCCAAAAAGTTTGCAGGTTCACCTCCATGTAATTTAATAATGTCCATAGTTGCCATTGCAAGACCTGCACCATTAACCATACAGCCAATATTGCCATCCAATGATACATAGCTAATACCTTGTTTTGCAGCTATTGATTCACGTTCATCTTCTTGAGTTGTATCTCTTAAAATGGTTAAGTTTGGGTGCCTAAATAGCGCGTTATCATCTAAAACAACTTTTGCATCTAAACAAATGAGTTCATCTGAATCGGTAATAACTAATGGATTAACCTCGGCTAATGAAACATCGTTTTCTAAAAATAGTTTTGCAAAATTAACAAATAGCTTTGTAAACTGATTCACTAATTTGCCTGTTAATCCTAACTTAAATGCAAGCTCACGACCTTGGAAAGCACAAGGTCCTGTTAAAGGATCGAGTGAAGTTTTATGGATTAAGTGTGGTGATTTTTCGGCAACACTTTCTATATCAACGCCGCCTTCAGTTGAAGCCATGATCACAACACGTTTAGAACTACGATCAACCACCGCCCCTAAATAAAGTTCCTTATGAATATTAGACGCTTTTTCAATTAGAATTTTATTAACTAACTGACCTTTATCAGTTGTTTGATAAGTAACAAGATACTGCCCCAACCATTTTTCAGCAAATTGCTTTATTTCATTATAGCTTTGCGTGCAAATAACGCCGCCGGCTTTACCTCGTCCTCCTGCATGAACCTGACATTTAGCAACCCAAAGGCCTGAATCTGCCTGTGAAGATAATTCAGATAACGTATCTTGTACTTCATTAATTGAATTACAAACATACCCCTCAGGTATGGGCAAATTATATTGTTTAAAAAGATATTTAGATTGATATTCATGCAAGTTCATAAAGAAATTCCACAGCCTAAATTAATATAAAAACAGGTGATAATTCTAATGCAAGATAAATAAATTGTATAGCAAATAATAACTTATGTTTGGGGTTAGTTAGGATGATTGCTGATAGTAAGTGACAATGATATACTTCTAGAATATTTTAATATCGAAATAATAAAGGTACAAATATGAAACAAGTTGGTATTTTTTTTGGTAGTGACACTGGCAACACAGAAAATGTAGCTAAGCAAATCCAACTCATTTTAGGTAGTGACAACGCCGAGCTTTTTGACATTGCAAAAGCCACTAAAGAAAACATCGAACAATACAATTATCTATTTTTTGGCATTCCAACTTGGTACTACGGAGAATCACAAGCAGACTGGGATGACTTTTTTCCTAATTTAGAAAAAATTGATTTTAACGGTAAAACTGTGGCTATTTTTGGTTGTGGTGATCAAGAAGACTATGCCGAATATTTTTGTGATGCCATGGGAACACTTCGCGATATTATCGAGCCTAAAGGTGCAAAAATTGTTGGACACTGGTCAACCGAAGGTTATAGCTTTGAAGCGTCAAAAAGTTTAGTTGATGACACACATTTCATTGGTTTAGCAATTGATGAAGATCGTCAACCTGAATTAACTGAAGAACGTATTAATAATTGGGTCAATCAAGTCAAAACTGAAATGAAAATTTAATCTATTAAAACGATTTCTTTTATTTACCATATATAGTTCCTATAATGGGAAAATATTAATAACTTAATGGGAAGTAATATGACAAATCATGATAATGATAATAATGCAGCGCTAAAAAGCGCTGGTTTAAAGGTTACGTTACCACGATTGAAAATTTTAGAATTATTACGAGATCCTTCATGCCAACATATCACAGTAGAAGACCTTTATAAAAAACTACTGGATATGGGAGAAGAAATCGGACTTGCAACCGTTTATCGTGTTTTGAATCAATTTGACGATGCAGGAATTGTTACTCGCCACAACTTTGAGGGTGGGAAAGCTGTTTTTGAACTCGCAACTCAGCAACACCACAATCACCTAATTTGCTTAGATTGTGGTGAAGTATTCGAGTTTCGTGATGATATCATTAACGCCAGACAAAAAGAAATTGCTGAACAATATGGCATGACATTAACTTTTCATAGTTTATATCTTTATGGACATTGCCAAGCAGGTAATTGTAAAAAACATCCTGAGCTTCATCACAAAAAATAAGCCTATTCCAATAGGCTTTTTACTCATTTAGAATATATCCACTCATCTTTTTGCTAGGTTAATAATTTAATGAAACAACTTTTAAACTTTATTCCGCTTGTATTCTTTTTTGTTTTTCTAACCATGTATGATGTCTTTGTTGGCGTTCAAGCACTAATGATCGCAGCAACAGTATGCTTTCTTCTCATTCTTATTCTATATAGAAAAGTAGATAAAGTAGAGTTGATTTCTTATATAATGGTGATGATCTTTAGTGGATTTACACTTTATTTGCGTGATCCGAATATAATCAAATGGAAAGTCACTATTATTAATTTTTTATTTGCTACAGCCTTATTAGTTAGCCAATTTATTTTTAAAAAAAATCTACTTCAAAAAATGCTAGGCAAAGAAATACAACTCGATACTGCTATTTGGAATAAACTAAATTTATTATGGATCTTCTTTTTTATATTGTGTGGCGCTATTAGTTTAGCTGCAACCTACTACACAACTGATGATTTCTTTTGGATATTTAAAGTATTTATTTTACCTGGTGCATCGTTACTATTATCGTTAATATCAGGTATCTATATCTATAAAAACATGAATAAAGATATAGATGATAAACAATAAGTTAGAACAAACGGAGTATTTTAGCATGACACAAAATACAACCCCCAAAGGTCAATTAGTACTTAGAACGCTTGCAATGCCGGCTGATACCAATCCTCACGGACATATTTTTGGTGGGTGGATCATGTCGCAAATGGATCTTGCAGGCGGTATTTTATCAAAAGAGATCGCGAGAAATCGAGTTGTAACAGTAAATGCTAGCAGCATTACATTCTACAAACCCGCAATGGTCGGGGATGTTGTTTGTTGCTATGCGCATTGCATCAAAACAGGAAAAACATCTATCACTATTGGCATTGAAGTGTGGATTAAAAAAGTCATTGATACATCTGATACGACACAGCGCTTTTGTATAACAGATGCCGTATTCACTTATGTTTCAGTTGATAAACATAATAACCCCAAACCATTACCTGAAGCATTTCAGAATTATGATTGCACTCAAGACCCAATAACTAAATTAAATCTAACTAATGGCTAATTAAGTATGCAATTTACCTCATTTCATGCATTAATCAGCACTTTGATCTTTCTTACTTACTGGTTGATCATTGTTGCAACAACATTACGGATTGTCTTTAAACGAAGACCTACCACTTATGTTATTGCATGGATGTTAGTCATTTATATCTTACCACTTATCGGAGTATTCCTTTATTTTGCCTTGGGCGAAGCGCACTTAGGTCAACAACGAGTTAAACGGGCACAAAAAATGCGCCCGACTATTTCAAAATTTATTAACCGTCTAAGTGAATTTTCTGATATTTTCACCAGTAACGTTAGCCTAGTTAGCAAGCCGATTTTTCAACTTTGCAAACACCAAACAGGCCTTGATGGAATTAACGGCAATCACATTGAACTACTAAGCGAAACTAACGAAATTTTTGACCGCTTAATTGAAGATATCAATAAAGCAACGTCTAATATTGAAATGGTATTTTATATCTGGAATGAAGGTGGTCGGGCTGACGAAGTCGAGCAGGCACTCATTCAAGCAACACAGCGAGGAGTAACTTGTCGATTAATGGTTGACTCTGCCGGTAGCCGACATTTTATTAAAACGAATGCAAGTAAAAGAATGCGTGATGCTGGTATAATTATTGTCGAAGCGTTACAAGTAAACTTACTTCGATTCATGTTTAGGCGATTGGACTTACGACAACACCGAAAAGTTGCCATTATCGACAACTACATCTCTTATACAGGCAGCATGAATATTGTTGATCCTCGTTTTTTCAAACAAAATAAACATGTCGGTGAATGGGTTGATATCATGGTCAGAATGAATGGACCGGTAACGACGCTTATGAGCGCCATATATGCTAGTGATTGGGAACTAGAAACAGGCAAACATTTAACACTACCAAAAATTACTGATTTTGCCGAACCACCAGAAGATAAAAAACACATAATGCAACTAATAGCATCTGGACCGGGTTATATGGAAAACATGATCCACCAAGTGTTATTAACGGCAATTTATTCAGCACAAGAACAAATTATTTTTACGACACCTTATTTAGTACCAAGTGATGATATTCTACATGCTGTCTGCACCGCAGCTCAAAGGGGGGTAGAAGTCATCATTATCGTTCCAAAAAATAATGACTCACTAATGGTTAAATGGGCAAGTCGAGCATTTTTTTCCGAATTATTAAACGGTGGCGTAAAACTTTATCAATTCAATGATAACTTATTACACACCAAAAGCGTCCTAATCGATAACCAGTTAAGTCTTGTTGGTACTGTTAATTTAGATATGCGCAGCTTATGGCTTAATTTTGAAATTACAACTGTGATTGATGACGTAGAATTTGCTAAATCGCTATCAGTGCTCTTACAAAAATATTTATCTAATTCAGATAGCATAAAAACTGACGAATGGAATCAACGTCCAATATGGCAACGCATAGTTGAACGACTGTTTTACTTTTTTGCACCTTTACTATAATTATTGAACAAGTTTTAAGTTCACTATGATTACAAACGAATATATTACGGCTTGCTAATAACCATTTTGAGAAACATCGGGTAAAAACTGATTATCAGCTAAACGATAAACCTCGCTCTCGATAGAACCATCAGTATTAAGCGTAATTTCTCGCCAACCAGGCGCATCTTCAGTTGATACTTGAAAATCATAACATTCAGGCTTAAACTGAAAACATGTTGAAGGGGTTGAAAATGCATGACAATGATGCCAAACATAATCTTGTTTTTGATGAATGTGTCCCCAACCTATCCCTTTTACATTAGAATGTTTTTGAATAATTTGCTCTAATTGATCACTATTTTTTAAAATATGGTGATCTAACCAATGACATCCAGAATTAATTGGATGGTGGTGTAAAAAAACTAATGTATTTCGATCAGAATGATCGGTTAAAGCATTATGTAAAAATTCAAGTTCAGATTCAGGTAAAAAACCATATGCTTGACCAATAACTTGGCTATTTAATAAAACAATCAGCCAGTTATCTCCTAACTGCACTATTTTATTATCGGCCAGTTGATAATCTGCAAACACATCTTGCATCCCCTCATAATTATCATGGTTGCCAGCCAACCACACACAAGGTGTATTAAACTTGTTGATTTGCTCAGCAAAACGAGCATAAGCCTTTTTAGAACTATCTTGCACAAAGTCACCCGTTGCCACAATCAAATCAAACGTCTTATTACTACTTCCAATTTCATTTATAACAGCTTGAAAACTTGCATTGGAATTAATACCAAGCAATGAACCATCGTCCTCAGAAAAAAGATGAGTATCAGTTATATGCAATATTTTACCGTAATTTTTGTTACGAATTGGAAGTTTTAACAATGACCTCAAAATTCACCCCAATTATTTATCAATCTATAATCATGGTTAATAATGTCAGCAATAAAATAGACATTGTGACAGGGAATACAATTTTTATTTTAAATCTTAGCGTTATACAAAAGTGTAAATTAGATCACACTTTTATGAAAGAAATAATTAAATATGAACACTAAAAAAGTTATTCCCACTCTTTTTTTAATAACTGGTGATTAAGTTCTAACCATTGCAGTGCAATAATTGATGCAGCATTGTTAATTAATCCGTCTTTGACCCATTGATAAGCTTGATTACGACTGACAACATGAACTTTAATATCTTCGTTTTCTTCAGCAAGCCCATGAATACCTTTGGCGGTTGATGAATCGACTTCGCCCACCAAAATATGCAATTGTTCAGTTAAACCACCAGGTGATGCTAAATAACTGATGATAGGTTTACATCGACCAATAACAACTCCAGCCTCTTCCATTGCCTCACGTTTTGCCACTTCTTCAAATGATTCATTTTCATGATCCATCATGCCTGCAATGAGTTCTAACATCCACGGACTCTCTTGGGTTTCAATAGCAGCAATCCGGATTTGTTCAATTAGCACAACTTCATCACGTTTTGCATCATATGCTAAAAGCACTACCGCATGCCCTCGTTCCAAAATTTCACGACTAACAACCTCGCTCATTGAACCATCAAATTTGCGATATTGAAAACGATATTCAAATAAAGAAAAAAAACCTTTATACAAAATTCGTTTAGTTAGATTAAACACATCATTTTTGTCAAAATGTACCGGATTATGTTTTATTTTCATATAAGATCCCAATGTTAAACTTAATTTGAATAAAAAGTGCGAATGGCATACAAACTATGCTTACTATATACTAATAATCTGTTAAAATTACGCCATTAAAAATACTACTATATTTTAATGATTTTTAAAGAGAAGATTAATGAAAAAAACTTTAACCTTTTTAATTGGCTTAGCATTAAGCCAATCTGTATTTGCTGAAAATTTGATTCAAGTCTATGAACAAGCAAAAGAAACCAATCCAGATCTACGCAGTTCATTAGCTGAGAAAAATAAAGCATACGCGGCAATTTCAGGTTCTCGAGCAAGTTTGCTACCGCAAGTTGGTTTAAGTGCTTCTTATGGTGTAACTCATGGCCGACGTGATACAAGTGGAGTAAAATCTAAAAGCGGAAACTTATATCAAGTAGCCGTATCGCAAAGCATTTTTAATTTTTCAAATTGGAAGGCCTTAGATATTACTAAAAAACAAGCAAGTATTGCCGATATTGCTTATCAATACCAAGGTCAAACATTAATCTTAAATACTTCTGTCGCTTATTTTAATGTGCTAAAAGCGCTAGATGCATTGAGTTTTATTGATGCACAGAAAAACGCGATTGGCCGTCAGTTAGAGCAGACTCGTCAACAACACCAAGTCGGTTTAGTCGCCATTACTGACGTACAAAATGCACAAGCAAATTATGACCTAACTGTTGCCCAACAAGTTAACGCATTAAATGAACTAAACAACGCAATCGAGGATTTACGCCAAGTAAGCGGTCGTTTTTATTCTAATTTAGCCAGTGTTAACACCAATACCTTTAAAACAGAGTCCCCAGAACAAATCAGCACATTATTAAGACAATCTGAATCATCTAATCTAAATTTATTAACAATGAAATTGAACCAAGACATTGCACGTGAACAGATCAAACTCTCACAAGCAGGTCATTTACCTACAGCCAATTTAGATGCATCAACTAATTTAAATAAAACTGATAGATATGGTAATAACGTAGCGGCTGGTGCTCATAGTGGTAAATCGTATTCAGGAAATAACTATGTTGGTGTCAGTGTAAACCTACCAATCTTTTCTGGTGGTGCAACGGTATCGAAAGTTGAACAAGCACAACAAAATTACGTAAGTTTCAGTGAAAAACTAGAAAGTACTAATCGTGGCGTGATTAACCAAGTACGTTCATCCTACAACAATATTTCATCATCGATTAGCGCAATCAAAGCTTATCAACAAGCAGTTGTTTCAGCACAAAGCTCATTAGAAGCAACTAATTCTGGTTATCAAGTTGGAACAAGAACAATCGTTGACGTATTAAATGCAACAACTCAGCTTTACAGTTCTAAACGAAATTTATCAGATGCAAAATATAATTATCTAACTAGCTTACTCCAATTAAAATATGCAGTAGGAACCTTAACTGCCAACGATTTAGTTTATTTAAACAATATGTTAGGAAAAGAAGTGAGCACTTTAGTAACGATAAAATAACTATTGGTTCTTTTATGACAACTGTTAAAAAAGGCGAGCAAATCGCCTTTTTTATTATGTATAAAAAACACACCTATTACGATATTGCATTCAACACAAATTCAATAAATGCTTTTAATTTTGGTGGTTGCTGACGATCAGCAGTATAAAGCATATTAAGCGGCTTGGCAGGTGGTAAAAATTTTTGTAATATGGGAAATAATTTTTTCTGCTTAATTGGCTCTTGTAACATAGATTCTGGCAACATTGTGATACCTAATCCTTCAATCGCAGCTATCACTAACGCTGAAGTCTGATTACTTTGAAATGTCCCTGATATAGGAATATTAACTATTTCACCATTAATCATAAACGGCCAAACATGATCTTTTTTATTCTGATTCACATATTGGTAAATCAAGCATTGATGCTTTTTCAAATCATCAGGTATTAATGGAACACCATATTGCGCTAAATAATCTGGTGAGGCAGCAAAAATAAGTTGATGAGGATTAAGTTTACGAGCAATAAGCCCTGAATCACTCAAATCACCAATCCGAAAAGCAATATCAAAACCGTCCTTAATTAAATCGACATAACGATCACTTAACTGTATATCGACACTAATTTGGGGATAACACTTCATAAAACTACTAATTAATGGCACTAAAGTAAAATTACCAAAAGTAAATGGTGCACTAATTCTAAGCGTACCACTAGGTTTATCTAAAAACTGTTGCGCAAGCATAGAAGTGGCTTCAACTTCACCTAAAATACTCACACAGCGCTCATAATACTGCTTACCAAATTCGGTAAGATTTTGTGAACGTGTTGTTCGATTAAGTAACTTTAACCCTAATTGAGTTTCTAAAAAAAGAATATATTTCGCAACCATTTGCGGAGAGGTATTTAATGAGATAGATGCCGATGCAAATGAACCTGTCTTCACAGTCAATACAAAAGCCTTCATACTTCTAAAAAGATCCATATTACCAATCTCCAGTTGTTAATAAAACAATTTTAAAGCCATTTACTATCTTTTATTTTATAAATATTATAACGCAAATCAAGTAAACAAATAAAAACAGAGTAAATATATGAAAAAAATCGGCATTATAGGGGCAGGATTTGTAAGTCAAGCCTACACAACATTATTTATGCGCGCAGGTTATCAAGTTATGTTAAGTAATTCTAGAGATAAAAAGACGTTATTTAGCGTAGCCACACGCTTAAACTGCCAAATTGGGAGCCAAGAAGAAGCCATTAAATTTGGTGATATAATTCTCGTTGCTATTCCTTTTATCAATTATACACAATTACCAGCAGAGCTACTCAGCGGAAAAATAGTACTTGATGCCACTAACTATTATCCTGCCCGCGATGGTCATTTAGGACAATTAGATAATCATGAAACAACAACCAGCGAGTTAGTCGCTAAACATCTTGATAAATCTAGAGTAGTTAAAGTTTTTAATGCAATTCTCGCAAAAGATGTTATTAAAGATGCAAAGCCTAATGATAAATCAGATAGAAGAGCAATTCCTATAGCTGGAGATGACTTAGCTGCCAAACAAATTGTTTTCACTCTTCTAGAAAGTATTGGCTATGATTATGTTGATGTAGGCGCTTTATCAAACAGTTGGCGGTTTGAACGTGCAAAGCCTGCATATTGCATACCTTTAAGCCGTCAACGATTGAATGATGCTTTAGCTCAAGCCTCTAAAGAAGTTGAAGTACCACATAATTCATGGCAAACAAATAACCAATAAAAAAATATAAAAGACCAAAATGAGTCCACCTTCCAGTAGAATAAAGTTATATTTATCATATATTTAATAATTTGAATGGTTTTAATTAAATACAGATATTTGAAATATTAGAGGAAATAAAAATGACCAATACACATAAAAAATATACCGTCATAACCGGCGCAAGTTCAGGCATAGGTTATGCAACAGCTATTGCTTTTGCAAAACGAAATAAAAACCTTATTGTTATTGCAAGAAGACAAGAAAATTTGGCACTTTTACAACAAGAAATTGCAAAAATTTCCCCAGAATTAGAAGTAATTATAAAACTTTGTGATTTATCACAACCAACCAACGCTTATTCCCTTTTTAATGATTTAGACAACTATTTTATTGAAACATGGATTAATAATGCCGGTTTTGGTCATTACGGCAGTGTTAGCGATCAAGATTTAGGAAAAATCGAATCAATGCTTCATTTAAATATTGAAGTCCTAACAATTTTTTCAACACTGTATGTACGTAAATATCAAAATGAATCTGGGACACAACTAATAAACATCTCCTCCCGTGGTGGATATACACTCGTTCCTAATGCGGTAACCTATTGCGCAACAAAATTCTATGTCAATGCCTTTACCGAAGGGCTAGCACAAGAATTAAAGCAAGCTAACGCCCAATTAACCGCAAAGGTGTTAGCTCCGGCCGCGACAAAAACAGAATTTGGTGAAAAAGCAAATAATGTCAGTAAATATAATTATGATGAAAGTTTTACCAAGTACCATACAGCAAAGCAAATGGCCGATTTTTTACTGGCTTTATACGATAGCAACAAAGTTATTGGTGAGATTAATACAAAAGATTTCTCTTTTTCACTAAAAGACAGCATATTTCCTTATTCAGGAAATCCGTTAGAAAATCAAAAATAATGCAATAACGAATTTACATGCAATGTTAAATCAAACAGCAAAATATGATTTTTAACAAAATTAAACTTTGGCAGTCGTTATTTTGATTGCCAAATTTCAAAATAAAAAGAAAAACATAGCATATTGATTTAAAGTGAAGTTTTATTTACTTCGATCAAAAAATGGCGTTTAAATGAAATTGGGCGCCAGATATGAAATAGGTTTCTAAGTGTAAACGGAAAGGTTTTTATAGGTTTTTTAAAAAGCTTAAGTAACCAACCATCAGTACCCTCAAACGACATAAATTCAAAACTTACCATATGGTCAGATAAAATTTTAATATTACCAAGACCACAAGCACTAAGCCAAGCATATGCGCCACCGCCAATTCTGGCACGATCAACGATATTGTAGTTTTTTGAATCAAGTAGATAGATGAATAAAACCTCTTCCCAAGGACCGCCATCTTGTGTCACAAAAATTAAAACATAACAGTCATCATAGCTAAAAGCCATTTCTAAAAAGCGGCCTTCTAGTTTTTCAGCATAGCAAACACCATCAACTTCAACAAGCGAAATAATTTTACCTCTTTTACCTTTAGGTAGCGGTTTTAATGTAATATTAGATATCGGTTTGATCATGTTTATCCTAAAAAATGCTTACTAAAATATTAATAAAAGCCTATCAATAATAAACTTAATAAAGCCATCAATTGATAAGCAAAATAATAAAATACCCATATTAAAAATAGATTATAAAACTAATTAATGGCTAGAACACAAATCCTCCAGTTGTGTTAGCTGGGATTTCTATTAATTACCCGATAAATCAAAAATTATTGCTTAATAATGAAATTAACTTAGTTTTAACGTAAAAGAAAAGTATAACAAATAGTTGTTGTATCGTCTTCAACCTGAACAGATATAAAAATAAAATGTCTTGATTTAAATACTGGTCTCTATTTTTGGACACGCATTGAGCCCTATCAAAGTGCAATGGAATTTTTTAGAGTAGAAAAGCAAGCTCAAAAATAGTTGCATGATAGTTGATTAGCTAAACATTTATAATAAAAAAAACAGTCCCCAAAAAACTAACGCTACAATTATTTATCAAATCAGAAAATTTTATAATAAAACGCATAATTTCCTGAAACATCTTAACAAGCACATTAACTTGTTAAGATGCATTTTTTACATGATGAGAATAAAAATTACGAAATGCGCATTCCCGGTTTAGCACCACTATCTGGCGATAACAAGTACACGCCGTCACCATCATCTTTACCACTGGCACAAAGCACCATACCTTCTGAAACACCAAATCGCATTTTACGAGGCGCTAAATTGGCAATCATAATGGTTAAACGCCCAATTAGTACTTCTGGATCAGGATAAAACTGCTTGATGCCTGAAAACACATTACGGGTTTCATCACCAATATCAAGCGTCAACTGGAGTAACTTATCGGATCCTTCAACAAAACAGGCATGTTTAATTAAAGCAACACGCATATCAACTTTGGCAAAATCGTCAAAATTAATCGTATCAGCAATAGGTTCAGCAACATTTGTTTTAGCTGGTGTTGCTAGGGCAGCTTGCTCTTTTGTTTCTTCAATCATGGCTGTAATTTTATCCATATCAATACGATTAAATAGGGCTTTAAACTGATTAATCTTATGACCAGTTAACGCATTAGCAATAGTATTCCATTCTAATTTGCTATTTAAAAATACTTCTGTTCGCTCAGCTAATGAAGGCACTATTGGTTTTAAATAGGTCATTAAAATACGGAATAGGTGAATACCCATTGAGCAAATATCTTGCAATATTTGATCTTGCCCTTCTTGTTTAGCAACCACCCATGGCGCTTTTTCGTCAATATAGCGGTTAGCTTCGTCAGCAAGTGCCATAATTTCACGAATCGCCTTACCTGATTCACGTTGCTCAAAATAATCAGCAATGATTTGAGATTTTTCAACAAAATACGCATAAAGTGCAGGTTCAGCTACATTATCCGATAATTTGCCGTCAAAGCGTTTATAAATAAATCCAGCCGAACGTGAAGCAATATTAACAACTTTATTAACTAAATCGCTATTTACACGTTGAACAAAGTCTTCTAAATTTAAATCAATATCATCAATATGTGGTGACAGCTTAGCGGCATAATAATAGCGTAAGCAATCAGGATCTAAGTGTTTTAGATAGGTACTTGCTTGAATAAAAGTACCTCGCGACTTAGACATTTTTGCGCCGTCAACAGTCACATAGCCATGCACAAAAATATTCGATGGTTTGCGATGTTCGCTACCCTCTAGCATTGCCGGCCAAAATAAACTATGAAAGTAAACAATATCTTTACCAATAAAGTGATAAAGCTCAGTGCTTGAATCTTTATTCCAAAACTCATCAAAAATTGGTTTATTTTGTGTATTGCAGTAGTTTAAAAAAGAGCCCATATAACCAATTGGTGCATCTAACCAGACATAAAAATATTTACCTGGCGCATCAGGGA
Source organism: Gilliamella sp. ESL0254 (assembly GCF_013344985.1). Classification (NCBI taxonomy): domain Bacteria; kingdom Pseudomonadati; phylum Pseudomonadota; class Gammaproteobacteria; order Orbales; family Orbaceae; genus Gilliamella; species Gilliamella sp. ESL0254. The sequence continues at coordinate 36,792 of NZ_JAAEDU010000001.1, read as the reverse complement.
TTTCAAAACCAAAATAAGGAGCATCACGGCTAATATCCCACGGCTGTAAGCCTGATTCGAACCACTCTTGCATTTTATTAGCGACTTGGTCTTGTAGTGTCCCTGAACGAATCCACTCTTGTAACATAGTTGAAAAAGCCGGCAGATCGAAAAAGAAATGTTCTGACTCTTTTAAAATTGGTGTTGCCCCTGAAACCACAGATTTAGGATTAATTAAATCAATCGGATTGTAAGTTGCACTACACACTTCACAGTTATCGCCATATTGATCTGGGGCTTTACAACGTGGACAAGTACCTTTTACAAAGCGATCTGGTAAAAACATCTGTTTTTCAGGATCAAATAGCTGTGAAATGACTTTGGTTTTAATATAACCATTGGCTTTTAAACGCTTATAAATTTGCGCTGATATTTCACGATTTTCTGAGCTATGAGTTGAATGGTAATTATCATAACTAATATTAAATCCCGCAAAATCACGCTGATGCTCAGTTTTCACTTCACTAATCATCTGTTCAGGCGTAATGCCAAGTTGTTGCGCTTTAAGCATAATTGGCGTGCCATGTGCATCGTCGGCACAAATAAAATAGATCTCATTACCACGCATACGTTGATAACGCACCCATACATCAGCTTGAATATGTTCAAGCATATGACCTAAGTGAATTGCACCATTGGCATAAGGCAGTGCGCAAGTCACCAATATTTTGCGTTGAGTTGTCATGTTGATTTATTACCTTTTATTACATAATGGCAGAAATAGTACATCAATCGTGGGATTATCGCTAGATTTATGCCATAATTTGATAAAATTTCTACACTCTATTCACTTTGCAAATGGCAAATAATCCTTTTTAAAGAATGTAAATTATTATAATTTTTCCACCCTCTTTAAGAGGGAGTATTAAAAATGAACCCAGTATAAATATCAATGCATAAAGAGATAACAGCAATGAACATTGAAGTAAAAAAGATTCTTGAGAGTTTTACTCATTCAACCTTACAAAAAAATTTACTTGAACTTAACGCAGTAACAAAATGCGAAATAGTTAATCAGCATTTATACATTAATTTAACCATGCCCTTTGCTTGGAAAAACGCTTTTGATGAGTTAAAAAAAATAGCCACCCCAAAATTACTAAAGCTTAACGGCATTAATGACGTTAACTGGCACATTGACTATAAAATTGCTACATTAAAACGCGCCAATGACCAACATGCCATTAACAATGTAAAAAATATTATCGCCATAAGTTCAGGCAAAGGTGGCGTGGGCAAATCATCAACAGCTGTTAATCTTGCACTAGCCTTACAAAAACAAGGCGCCAAAGTAGGCATTTTAGATGCGGATATTTATGGGCCTTCAATTCCCACCATGTTAGGCACAGAAAAACAGCAACCGTTAACACCTGACAATAAACACATGACCCCAATTATGGCACACGGATTAGCCAGTAACTCTATTGGTTATTTAGTTGATCCAGATAGCGCCATGGTATGGCGTGGACCAATGGCAAGCAAGGCATTACTACAAATATTACAAGATACATTATGGCCTGAACTTGATTATTTGGTTATTGATATGCCTCCAGGAACTGGGGATATCCAATTAACCCTAGCGCAAAGTATTCCAGTAACGGCCGCAATTATTGTCAGTACACCACAAGACATTGCATTGATTGATGCCAAAAAAGGCATGACCATGTTTAATAAAGTCAACATCCCAACGCTAGGCATTATTGAAAACATGAGTTACCACATTTGCGAAAATTGTGGTCATCACGAAGCTATTTTTGGCGAAGGTGGAGCACAGCGTCTAGCTGAGCAATATCAAACAAAATTGCTTGGACAAATACCACTTCATAAAATATTACGCCAAGATCTCGATACAGGGCAACCTACTGTTATTAGCCACCCTGATAGCGAATTTACCCAACTCTATTGCCAAATTGCTGGGCGCATTGCCAGTGAGCTATATTGGCAAGGCGAAACAATTTTACCGGATATTTCTTTTAAGGCGCTATAACAAAAAATCAGCTTGGCTGTCGAAAACAACAGCCAATGCTATTGATATTTTATAGTTAATTTGGCATAACATCGCCACGATCAGCCACGCAATAACTGCCCCATTATCACCCTTATTTTAAATGGCGGAACTCGGCTTTTGCCTTCGTTAGTTGTTGATTAAAATCGGCATTCGTATGTAATTGAGCAACTACCGCAGCTGCCATCACCTTAGCAGCATCAACATCACTTTGCCAATGATAGCCACAAATAACGCGGCTTTCGCCAATCTCATAACCTCGTTTTAAAATTTCATTTTGACGCGCTGGATTTATCTCTGCTAACACAAGTGAAATAGCAAACCCCATTGTTGTATGACCAGAGGGATAGGATCCATTGGTCGATAGCGTTTTTTCATCATCTGGGCGACAAGTTGGTTCATGGAAAAATGAAAATGGTCGAATACGATTATAATGATTTTTAGCTGAGCGCGTTGCCAAATCCCCTGCATCTTCTTTCATTGTAGTAACTAATTTATAAATTTCTGGCGTTTTCTTATCAGAAATTTCAAACCCAAAAGATGGTGAAAATTGCTTAGTTATATTATCTTTACTTGAATCAGCATCTAAGTAAGCCTGTTTTCCACGTTCTGTATTACGAACAGACTTACCCCAATCGTACATTGCTTTATCGCGTAAAAAATCAATGCTATCAAAAGTAGGAGGCGGTGGCAAAAGCAGTAAGCTATTAGGTGCTTGTTCTTCTTTAAGGAAAAAATCATTAGGATCTGTTGTTACATCTTTTCCCCCAGAAGCAAAAACATTTGAACATATTAAAGAAGCAACAAATAACGAACAAAAAATTTTTTTTTGCATATACTTCTCCTTATACAAATAAGGGATAACTATCAAAACATGTTATCGAAACAAAAAACGCTTAAATAACATCTAACTAATTAATAATTTTGTATGAAACAACAACACGGTCAGCAAGATATCAATAGCTGTTCAACAATAAAATACAGCAACATATTAATAAAGATTGAGTATTTTTAATGTGATAGTCATCACAATTATATTTACAGTGGAATATTTGAAAGGCTAATTTAAATCATTACCGTGACGAATATGCTCAATATTTATCACGGTTTTAGAATGAATTTAAGCAAAAATCTTATCGCGAAACATAAAAAATACCGCACCTAAAAGACACAAACCAGCCCAAATATAGTCTGTCTTAAACGGCTCTTTTAAAATATAAATTGAAAAAGGGATAAAAACAGACAAACTAATTACTTCCTGAATAATCTTTAATTGGCCTGCGCTAGCAACCTGAAAACCAATACGATTAGCAGGCACTTGCAATAAATATTCAAATAACGCAATTCCCCAACTAGCAAACACCGCCACCAGCCAAACTTGGTTATGTAAAAACCGCAAATGCCCATACCACGCAAAAGTCATAAAAACATTACTAAAAGTCAGTAAACAAACAGTAATAAGTAATTGATTCATAGTGTTGATATAAGAGTAAAGAAAGGGACTGGCATTATATACCATTGTCTAATAAATATACAAAATAGAAATAATTTAATTACATAAAAAAAACAACATTATTAACAATAGTTGAAATTGGCTAATTCATCACTAAAAGCATAATAGCGCTATTGCTCAGTAGCCTGTTTAGGTCTATATTAAATCAACGCCAATAGGTGCAAAATCTTTAATGCATTGAACGTCGTTATCCTATCAACACTGAAATTTATTACAACACAATTATTATCCCCAAAGGAAACAGTTATGCAAAAAAGAGTCAATGAAGTTACTATGCGTGGAGCCCCTATTACTTTGTTAGGTCCCAAAATCAACGTTGGTGACATAGCACCCGATTTTATCGTGCAAGATTTAGCAATGAAACCCATTAAATTATCCGATTTTAAAGGTAAAATCAGGATTATTAATTCGGTACCATCCATTGATACTTCCGTATGTAGCGCCCAAGTTCACCGTTTCAATGTAGAAGCAGCAAAACTAAAAGATACCGTGATATTTTCAATTAGTGTTGATTTACCTTTTGCATTAAATCGCTATTGTGCGGCTGAAGGCATTGATGCTGTCAAAGTCACTTCTGACCATAAAGATCTGGATTTTGGCTTAAAATATGGCACTGTTATTGAAGAGCTACGCTTACTTTCCCGCGCCGTATTTGTCATTGATAAAAATGACAAAATTGCTTATGTCGAATATGTTAAAGAAACATCTTCGGAGCCCGATTATGACAAAGCCCTAGCGGCGGCTAAAGCATTAGCATAAATCAAAGCAATAATACATCGCCACCCTCTACCAACAGTGGTGGCGATGATTTACTTTAAGATTTATTTATAGCAGCTATTTAATAGACAAAATTATTCAGTTATAATCCAATAAAAACATACCTCCTCCATAATCTTAATCATGAATAATAGTATTAACCGATCTCGTATTTGGTCATCAATTCTTTGCCTTGCATTTGCGGCATTTATTTTTAATACAACGGAATTTGTACCTGTTGGACTATTACCTAATATTGCTGAAAGTTTTTCAATGGATGTTGCTCATGCTGGATTATTACTCACCATTTATGCATGGTCTGTTTCGTTATTATCATTGCCACTCACAGTATTAACGTCAAAAATGGAGCGAAGAAAATTACTAATTTTTCTATTTTGCTTATTTATTGGTAGCCATATTTTAGCCGGATTTGCGTGGAATTTTTACAGTCTGATGGCAGCAAGGATTGGCATTGCTTGTGCACATGCGGTATTTTGGGCAATTACAACACCTCTTGCAGTTCGATTAGCGCCTAATGGTAAAAAAGCTAAAGCAATGGGCTTTATTGTTATTGGCGTATCGATGGCAACCATCCTAGGGATCCCAATTGGTACCATCATAGGGCAACTCGTTGGCTGGCGCGTGACTTTTTTATGTATTGCTAGTATCGCTTTTTGCGTGATGATATTACTGCTCCGTTTATTACCTACTGTACCAAGCATGGATATTATCTCTATCAAAGATATTCCAACGGTATTAAAACGGCCAATACTGCTTAACATTTATCTATTAATAGCCATTATTATTGCTGGCCACTTTACTGCTTATACTTATATCACGCCATTTATGAAAGATGTTGGCGGATTTAGTCAAAATGTTATCGTCGCTTTATTGTTAGTAGTCGGTTTTTCAGGCATGATTGGCAGTGTTATTTTTGCAAGATATGCCGAAAAAAATCCAACCGCCATATTAGTGATGCCTATGTTGTCATTGATCATTTGTTTATTATCGCTTTATGTCTGTTCATTCACGCTTTATACCGCAATCATTCAATGTTTGATTTGGGGGCTTTCGATTACCATTATTGGCATGGTCATGCAAAGCAAAGTGATTGATGCAGCGCCCGATGCAACCGATATTGCAACATCGGTCTATTCAGGTATTTACAATATTGGAATAGGCGGAGGCGCTTTTATAGGCAGTAAAGTATTAATTTTACTATCAAAGGAAGATATTGGTTTTGTTGGCGCAATTTTTGTCATCATTGCCTTATTATTTTTCTGCCTTTGTTCTAGAAAGTTGTGGAATAATAAAACCATTTTATAAAAATCTTAACGCTCAGAAACAGCATTATTTATTATATACCCCAATAAATAATGCTGAAAATAACACCCTTACATTATGATTTACTTAAAGACTCTAACTGTTCCCAGCGTTCAAAAGCAGATTCTAATTCAGCTTCTTTATCGGTCAAAGATTGTAAGATTGGTCCCGTAACTTCGTGGGGTTGATTAAAAAAGTCACTTTGACCAATCTGTGCTTGTAAATCAGCAATAGCTAATTCTAATTGCTCTATTTTGCTTGGTAATTGTGTTAACTCTCGTTGCTCATTATAACTCAGCTTAACTTTCTTTTTAGTGGCTTGATCATTGCTTTTGTTATTCGCCGTGCTTAATGCTTTTTTAGGCTGTTTAACATCATTAACTGCCGCTACCTTAACCGGTTGCGCCTGTTGCTGTTGTTGCAGAGCATCAGCATAACCACCCGCATAAACGCCAATATGCCCTTTTTCTTCAAAAAACCAACATTGGGTAACGACGTTATCAACAAACTGCCGATCATGGCTAACTAGCAAAACTGTTCCCTGATAATCATTAACCAACTCTTCTAGCAACTCCAGCGTTTCAATATCAAGATCATTGGTCGGTTCATCAAGTATTAATAAATTACTAGGTTTTAAAAATAGTTTAGCCAGCAATAAACGATTACGCTCCCCACCTGATAATGCACGAACAGGTGTTCGGGCGCGTTTTGGAGGGAATAAAAAATCTTGCAGATAACCAAGAACATGACGCGATCGTCCATTAACCATCACCTCTTGTTTACCTTCAGCTAAATTATCCATCACGGTTTTTTCAGGATCAAGCTCTAATCGATATTGATCAAAATAAGCGACTTCAAGCTTTGTACCACAATGTACGCTACCTGATGTTGGCGCTAAATTACCTAACATTAGTTTTAACAACGTCGTTTTGCCAATACCATTAGGACCAATTAGAGCTATTTTATCGCCACGTAATACTTGCACAGTAAAATCATTAACTAGCAACTTATCTTCAATCTGATAGGTCACATTTTCAAGCTCAAAAACAATTTTTCCTGAACGTAACGCCTCCTCAATTTGCATTTTGGCACTGCCCATCACTTGGCGACGCTCGCTATACTCTTGGCGCATTGCTTTTAATGCACGTACTCGCCCTTCATTACGTGTACGGCGAGCTTTAATACCTTGGCGAATCCAAACCTCTTCTTGAGCTAATTTTTTATCAAATTCCGCATTTTGCAACTCTTCAACGCGCAAGGCTTCTTCTTTACCAAGTAAATAGTTATCGTAGTTACCGCTCCAAGAGGCAATTTTACCCCGATCTAAATCAATAATACGCGTTGCCATTTGACGAATAAATGAACGGTCATGAGAAATAAACACAATACTGCCATTAAAGCTTTTCAAAAACTCTTCCAACCATTTTATGGTTTGAATATCTAAATGGTTTGTTGGTTCATCAAGCAATAAAACCGATGGTTGACAAACTAATGCTTTGGCTAATGCAGCTTTACGAAGCCAGCCACCTGATAGCGAAGATAACAATGCATCACCATCAAGTGATAACGACGAAATAACATTACGAATACGACTATCTAATTGCCAACCATTTTGATGATCTAACTGCTCTTGCATTTTCGCTAATTTAGCCAAGTTACTTTCGCAAGGATCGTGTTCAACACGATGAGCTAAATCATAGTAATCTCGTAATAACTGGGCTTGTTCGTGTAATCCTTCTGCTACAAAATCAAACACATTGCCTTGCACATCACGAGGAGGATCTTGCTGCAAGCGTGAAACAATCACATTATTTTCATAAATAATTTGCCCTTCATCTAATGGCACTTCTTTATTTAACACTTTAAGTAACGTTGATTTGCCCGCGCCATTACGTCCAACAAGACAAACACGCTCATTTGGTTCAATAGACATATCAATATGATCAAGTAGTGGTGCATCACTAAATGAAAGATAAGCATTGGTAAGATTAATTAATGACATATTATTGGTTTTTATTTGGGTATTAAATAATAAGTCGCTATTCTATCATAAAGTTGCTCAAGGCAACTAAACCAAATACCAAAGATACGTTAATAGGCCTCACAAATATTAGAAATCACTGTTCTGTTCTATCAAAAAAAACAAATACTGTTTATATTAATGTAAAAATATTATTTAGATTTTGATGTGGAGATAACTATGAGTCACATGTGGACATTTCAGCGCGTAGGTGGATTAGATCAAGTGGTATTTAAAAATGCCAATGATATTATTAATCTACCTGATTTAGACCCTAAATTATGGGTAGCTTTAAGTTGCCCAACCACAGGGCTAGATTTTGATGAGCGAACCTTAGAGCTACTCGACTCAGACAAAGATGGACGAATTCGCATACCTGACATTCTCGATGCCATTAGCTGGACACAAGACAAAATCACCTCATTTGACAGCATTTTAAACTCAAGTGAAACACTGTCACTATCACAAATAAACACCTCGACCCCACAGGGAAAAAAGCTATCTATCACCGCTCACAGCATCTTAGCTAGCTTAAATAAAAACAACGTAAATTACTTAACGCAAGATGACGTTCAACAATCAATCAAAATCAACGCTAGTAAACTTTACAACGGTGACTTAATCTTCCCTGTATCAAGCGAATTATCGCCCGACATGCAAACATTCATCCAAACCGCCATCAACACCACCGGCGCACAGAAAGACATGAGCGGACAAGATGGCATTGACCTAAATATAGCCACCACCTTTGTCGACAACCTAAAAACATGGCTACAATGGCAAACTCAAATAAGTAAGACCCCAACTCCATTTGGTGAAAATAGTGCCGAGACTTGGAAGTTAATCCAACAACTCAAACCCAAAATTGACGATTATTTTTTACGCGTTGAACTGGCACAATACGCTCCACAAGCGCAAACAGCCCTCAATGTTGACGAAAAGTACATCGTCCCGACCCAAAATGGACTACTTTCTGATGACGCCTTAGCACAATTACCGCTATCAAAAATCGACACAACCAACGCACTTGACTTAGTCAATGGGCTTAATCCACTATGGAAAGCCAAAGTTAACCGACTCAAAACGCTCATCGCCCCAGCATTAGCCAATCCTGACTTACTAACCGAGCAAGAATGGCAAAACATCCAACACAGCTTAAAAACTTACACCACATTAATAAGCACTAAACCCGAAATAACAAAAATAAAAGTTGAAATCGCGCCATCTGCCAGCATAGAAGATATCCCAAGCAACACTATCGCCCACTTAGCCAACAGTGAACTGCTGAACGAATTTACACAAATGGTTGAACAAGACAATAAAACCCCGATATCCTCATCCGACGTCCTTGTATTAGAAAAGCTAGTCTTATTCCACAAACACCTTTACCGCTTACTGGTCAACTTTGTGTCTTTTGCTGACTTCTTTTCGTTAAAAACCCGAGCGGCCTTTCAGCTTGGAAAACTCTACATTGATGGACGCTGTGCAACTCTTTGCGTTGCAGTTGATAATATTGCCAAACACGCCACCATGGCAAACTACTCTGAACTCTGCTTACTCTATTGTGAATGTACTAGACACGGGCAAAAGCAACTCATTGCCGCCGCTATGACAGCGGGGAAAGGCGATTTACTGATTGAAGGTCGCAATGGCGTATTTATTGATAACGACGGCAACGACTGGGATGCCAATGTCGTCAAAATCATTACCAAACCTATCAGCATACAACAAGCAATCTGGGCACCTTATCAACGAATGGGGCGCGTAATTACCGAACAGATAAACAAATGGGCAAGCAGCAAAGATGCCGATGTTGCAAAATCAAGTGAACAAGCATTGCAAAACCCAGCCAATAAATTTGATATTGGCAAAAGCGTAGGTATTTTTGCCGCAATTGGCCTAGCCATTGGCGCAATCGGCACGGCATTAGCCACACTATTCCAAGCTATTTTTGCGCTAGCTTGGTGGCAATTGCCTTTGGTTTTTATTGGATTATTCCTAATTATTTCTGGCCCTTCTGTTATTTTGGCATGGTTAAAATTGCGTCGAAGAACCCTTGGCCCACTGCTAGAAGCATCAGGTTGGGCAATTAACGGACAAGTTAAAATAAACTTAATGCTAGGTAGCTTACTCACCAGTAAAGCAGAACTTCCAGCCAATGCAAAACGCAACTTACGAGATCCAATGAAACAACGCCACCACAAATTGGCTATCATTTTTTGGTTAGCTATTTTACTTGGTATTGGAACGACAGGAGGTTGGTTATGGCATGAAGGTTACCTTGACCACTATATCAAGCAGCACAAACAAGAACAAACCCAAAATAAAACTGACACAAATGCCAATATTGGCAAATAAAAGCAACAAACCATTTCGCCGACACTAGTCGGCGAAATGAAACGACCATTAATGCTGATAAACCGGCAAACGACGGCAAATTGCAAGCACCTTTTCTTTCACAGCTTGAATAGTTTGCTCGTCATCGATATTATCTAAAACATCACAAATCCAATTAGCCAAATCTCGCGATTCGGCTTCTTTAAAGCCTCGGCGAGTAATAGCCGGCGTACCAATCCGCACGCCTGATGTCACAAACGGGCTTTGTGGATCTTTCGGTACGCTATTTTTATTAACCGTAATATTGGCACTACCCAAAGCCGCATCGGCTTCTTTACCTGTGATATTTTTATCGACTAAATCAATTAAAAACAGATGATTGTGTGTTTCACCAGAAACCACTTTATAACCACGCTGCATAATCACTTCAACCATCGTTTTGGCATTTTTCACCACTTGCTGTTGATATTCTTTATAAGCGGGTTCCATTGCCTCTTTTAATGCCACCGCTTTAGCGGCAATCACATGCATTAAAGGCCCACCTTGCGCCCCAGGAAAGACAGCCGAATTTAACTTTTTATATAATTCTTCACTGCCACCTTTAGCTAAAATCAAGCCCCCACGTGGGCCACCAAGGGTTTTATGGGTGGTTGTAGTCACAACGTGAGCATAAGGAACAGGATTTGGATAAACACCTGCGGCCACCAAACCAGCCACATGTGCCATATCCACAAATAAATAAGCACCCACACTATCGGCGATTTCGCGCATACGCTTCCAATCCACCACACCAGAATAAGCCGAAAAACCACCAATAATCATTTTCGGTTTAGACTCTTGGGCTGTTTTAGCTAACTTGTCATAATCAATACGTCCTGAATCATCAACGCCATAATCCACAATATGATAAAGCTTGCCAGAAAAGCTAACTGGCGAACCATGCGTCAAATGCCCACCTTCAGACAAATTCATGCCCAAAACAGTATCGCCTGTATTTAAAAGCGCCATATAAACCGCAAAATTCGCCTGCGAACCTGAATGAGGTTGTACATTGGCATAATCAGCACCAAATAAAGTTTTAGCGCGATCAATTGCCAACTGCTCGACCACATCAACATACTCACAACCACCATAATAACGCTTACCGGGATAACCCTCGGCATATTTGTTGGTTAATTGCGAACCTTGCGCTTGCATTACGCGTGGGCTGGTATAGTTTTCTGATGCGATCAATTCAAGGTGATCTTCTTGACGCTGTTCTTCACCTTTTATCGCATCCCACAGTTCTTTATCGTACTCGGCAATAGCCATCTTGTTACTAAACATGTTGGATCCTTATCATCAATTATGTAGTTTGTCTGGTTTTGCTTTATCGTTAGCAAAAATGGGTATTACGCTCATATGGTTACTTAACAACCAAACGATTTCAATCTTTTTTTGAGGTTATAAAAAATATTTATATTGAAGGATGGGATGTTGTGTTTTTATAAGGCAGTTTTTATTAAAAAAACAGCCAGAAAAACTTTAATAAAATCAATACCTTTTCTGACCGATTTTTAGCGGAAAATCAGGACTTTTTTGTTTTAGCGAATAGAATAAATTGAGTGCAGTGGTTTCGGACGTTTTGAGCTTGGGTGAACAAAATAGTTATCGTGACTACGTCCGAGTTAGGGAATTTAAAGCGAATTCCCTAACAACCCGCGCTTTGGCTGCAGAATGTGGCCTGCGGCACTACTCGTATCATCCTGATACTCGCCTCTACGAGGCCATCTTCGCTGTGCTCAGATGTTCAAATTTGTTCCAGACAAATTTGTCGTTCCCGACGCAGCACAAACTCGCCAAACATCCCTGTTTGGCGTGCTAACCTCGCACTGTTGTCGGCACATTCTGACGCCGGAATAGGACAAACGACATAACCATCGTTTTTGGAAGATATTATGTTTTTATAGTTATAAAATTGATTTTATTTAAATTAAATACCTTTCTGGCGGTTTTTTTATTGCACTTGGCTAACAAATTTCATACTATTATCAAAAAATTAAGGAGATGATATGAAAAGAATATTTATAATAAGTTTAGTTAGTCTTGCTTTATTAGGCTGTGGAGAAGATAAAATTACAAAAGAGTATCTTTTAGGTAATTGGCATTGTGTCGGTAATGAGTATGAAAAGGAAAACAGTGACGCTAATGAAGATTTTGATGATTCAGTGTCGTCGTCAGAAAAAACAATGACATTTAAAATGTTAGATAATGAACTTTATCAAATAAATGAGGATGGAACAAAAATCTTGATTGACCCAAATAAAATGGACACTAATAAAAGTGAAGTTACAGAAAACGCCAAGATTAACACAAAAACAACAACAAAAATTGTTAATAGCGACACCTTTAATTTCACAATTTTGGCTGAAATAAATAAAATTAATAGTAACAATAATAATAATATTATTGATCTTAGAACCAAAACAGAAGTGATTTGTACCCGAATAAAATAAGCATTCTCATCACTAATAAAATAAAGCCCGAAAGGGCTTATTTAAATTTAGTCAAGATAAAATATAACTAAATTTAAACCTAAAGCTCGCAAATGTGAGCTTTTTTATGTCTGGAGAAAATTATGCCAATAACACTAGATTTACAAGCCATTGAGGGTAAACAGCTTATACAACTAATAGAAGTGAATGACACAAAATTGGGGCTTGATGAAGTGCTGAGATTTCATGCTTATAATATTTCGCCTGACGGGTGGGAGTCATTTGCCACTGAAAATTTACCATCAATAAAATAACAAGGTAAAAAATATTTACCGTATCCATATAAGTTAAAAGACATTGAATTAAGTAGCACTGCCCCATAACCAACACCAAGGCTATCAGTTGGCAATATAGACGGTAGAGTAACGTTTGTACTTGGTGTAATAAACAACAATTTCATCTTTGAAACCATTTTTAACAAATTGATTTTATTTGATTTTAAATTGTCGTTAAAAAAAGGGTTTGGAGCGGTTAAATTGCTGTTATTAGGGCGCTATTCGTGGTTTTGTTGATTTGTTAGTTGCCGGCGCCTTGCTTGGATTGTGTAAGTGATTGATTTAGCTTAAAAACAGCAAAATAAAAACTTAAATAAAATCAATACCTTTTCTGACGGATTTTTGCTATGTTATTTTTATAGATTGCCGTATGGTTATTTTTTAACTTTGTTTTGAGGGCCAAGTCAGTTGATGTTTTTTGATATAAGCAAAATCAAAAACCTTTCGCACTCCAGTTGGGAAGTTGCAACCTAAGATGCGTATATCGCTGATTTAACAATATCCCCTTACTTTCGTCCTTTTTATCAGCAAGCTTGCTGACAATTTTAGGTTGAAAGTCTTGGGTAATGAATAAGTGCTATGTTAGTAGTGCTCATTTTACTGTTAGGCATACTATGCCTAGCATTGAATAGATGCCATCAGTTGCATTAACACCACTATATTAAAGTACACAGCAAACACTTATCATTACCACCAACTGCTTGGTTATTCTTATTTATTTTACCCTTGAGCCATCGCCAGCCACGCTTTCAGAGTTGGCGGCGGGGGCGGCGCGATTGTGGCTTCGCCGCAACAGCGCAACCCTAAGGGAAGTGCCCCAACTGACGCGGGGGCGTTATTCTTTGTTAGATTGTCCTCTCAGGCACCATAACCGCCCCCGCGGCCCAAGGATTAAGGAATAAACGCTAAAAACTAAGGTGCGGTACAAACAGCAGAAGAGGTGCCGCCGGTAGGACTGTTGACGTCGCCGTGGTACGAGCAGACAGTGAAGAAGCTAGTGCGAGACACGTCGCTCACCCAGTGGTAGCGGCCGAAGCCTGCACCACTGTAGCCGGGCATATAGCCCCACTCCGTGAAAAATCCTGCACCTATGTAACGCATGTAATCATTAACAGATGAATGAGGCAAGGCGCCAGAAATAGAAGGATCTGCTTTGACTGCATTAGTTAAATCACTTACACTAGCAAGACGATACCCCAAACTACTACACCAAGTGGATTGGTTGGACTGAGTATCGAGTTTACTACCCCGATTAACGAACCACTGCTTTAACACAAATCCATACCTCACCTCATTACCACGACTATCCCTACCGACTAACTCAAATCTCTGTGGCAAAGAGGGTACGGTAAGTCTACTAGGTCTACTTGAGTTTATTTGAGTTCCACTTGCCCTAGGACCTCTTAATATTACCTTACCCCTACTATTGACTGTAGCTGTTATATCACCATTCGTGACAACAGACCATGTAAACTGACGTGCATTAGCTCCATCTATATCCAAATAAAAATACAACCCATCAGCACCCGTTGTAGGAAAATTTCGGTCATAAGATGCAGAATCGTTAGACTGAGCTAAAAACCCCTTTGCAGGAGACCATATGTTAGATGGGCCGGCGTAATGGGAATCGTCAGAGAAACCATCAGGACCAGTACCATTAGTACCACCATAGTACAAACTCGGCCTTGCGTGACTCACAAAGTAACAAACAACAGGACCTGTAACACCATACGGATTAATATAATAATCCACCGTAGCTCCACTAAAACTGGTCCTATTAGGAACACCGTACTGGGTCTGTAAATATCCCCCTGTACTACTTAATCTTACCCTATAAGGAGCCTTACATTTATCTAATGCATCGTTACGACTAACAGTATTGCCATTTTTATCTGTAAACGATACCGATATACTCCCCGATACACCATTTACAGCCGGTTCATCCCCATCATCATCTCGCCAATAATTATACCTTGTGACCAAATCACTTAAACTCACTGAATTAGTTGATGATGGGACTATCATTTCTATATGACTTAAATTACTCCCAACGTACGGCAACCTGATTGGATTTGTTGCACTTGATGTATTACTAGATGGCGTGATTACCTGACCATCCTGCAACCGAATTGACAACAATTTATCCGTTGATGTGGCTTTTGTTCGACCATTGTCGAATGTTAAATATGGCGCACTACCCACGATATATTTTGATGTATAAGCCGTTAATGCCGCAGAACACTGTGAATACGACAACAAGAACAACAACGCGAAGAACAACGCCGATTTAGAGAATCTAAATAATCTAAGTAAACTGAGTAAACCTGATAAGCTTGGTAAACTTGGTAAACTTGGTAAACCTGAAAATTTAAATAGAAGAGGTAAACGCCTTGACCTCGGCGATAACCCTGCCGATAACGTCTCCGATTTCGATACGCGAAATGACCTCGCTGATGAAAATAAGAATTGAGTCTGATTTCGACTACCGTGAAAATTAAAAAGTTTTAGGGCGTAGGTTTGGCAGGCCAGATGCCAGATGCCAGATGCCATAAATGGTAACGCATTTCGATCATCCTGTCAAGTAAATTTTTGTTTTATTTCGATTTTTTATAACTGACTGCTCTAATGATGAGCACTCCCTTGCTTTGAAGGCGATTAAATTATAACCGCTTGAACAATAATGCGCTACCTTTTTTGTTAAAAATTTGTAAAGTTTTGTTAAAGGATGAGTCAGCTTATGTTGGCGGGCTTTGGGAAATGGTTTTGGTGATGTTTTTTGAATAAAAAACATCAAATAAAAACTTTAATAAAATCAATATCTTTCCTGACCACTTTTTGGATGTAATTGCATTGTTTTTTTCCACAAAAACATTCCTGCTACTCCTTAAAACAATACTCATCCCCAATGGCACTGCCTTGAACACCATATTGACGCAAATTATGATCAACGGCATTCATTGATTGCCAGTGGTTTTCGCACCAATCTGGCGCTAGCAAGGTTGGCTTTCTAGCGTTGGCGGATATGCGGTGATAAACGATGTTTGCAGGGGTTTGTCTGATGATGTCGCCTGCAATATCAACATATTCATCCAATGATAAAATATTGATACGACCAGCTCGCCATGCTTTTGCCATAATACTGCCATCAACAATATGCAAAGGGTGCAATTTTAAGCCGTCAACGCCACTATTTAATACCCGTTCAAGCGTGATTAAATTATCTTGTTTGGTTTCTTTGGGTAAGCCAATAATTAAGTGCGTGCACACTTTTATACCAAGATTACGAGCTTTTTGTACGGTTTGATGATAATCGTTAAAAGTATGTCCACGATTTATGTCGTGCAAAGTTTTATCGTGAGCCGTTTGTAAGCCCAGTTCTAACCATACTTCAAAACCTTGAGATTGATAACCTGCCAGTAAATCAAGTGCTTCATTCGGTACGCAATCAGGACGAGTCCCCACACAAAGTCCGACAATATCGGCACTATTTAACGCCTGTTCGTACATATTTTTTAGGATTGCAACTTCAGCATAAGTACTGGTGTAGGCTTGAAAGTATGCAAGATAGCGTTTGGATTTTTTCATTTGATGAGCTTGCGATACAAGTTGATCGGCAATTGATTTAACTTGTATTGATTCATCAATGATCGATGCCACATTACAAAAAGTACACCCCCCCATTCCGATAGTGCCATCACGATTAGGACAGCTAAACCCTCCGTGTAGGGTGAGTTTGTAGATCTTTTCGCCGTATCGACGTTGGAGATCAGAGCCAAAGGTGTTAACTACAAGATGAAGTTGCATAATAGACCAGAGTAAGCGTTTTGGGTATTTTACGGAGTTAGTGGGCTGACTTCAAGCTAGATTTGTTAGATTGCACTTTTTGCTCATTAAAAAAACTTAAATAAAATCAATACCTTTACTGACCGCTTTTTGTGCATATTGTAACCGTTGTCGCTATTTTTGCACCTTGCTTATCAACAAGTATATAATAGCCCTTTCTAACTTGAGGCAATCTGCATGCAACTGGCGTTTTGTATTTATAAATATTTCCCTTTTGGTGGTTTGCAACGCGATTTTTTGCAAATTGCTAAGGCTTGTCAAGCTCGTGGTCACCATGTGCGGATTTATGTAATGGCGTGGCAAGGCGATAAGCCTACAGGCTTTGATGTAGTTTTGGTTCCCCAAAAAGGTTGGTCTAACCATAGCCGTAACCAATCTTATTACCATTGGGTGAAGGCACACTTACAAGCGAATCCGGTTGATTGTGTGGTTGGCTTTAATAAAATGCCCGGTCTTGATGTCTATTTTGCAGGGGATACCTGCTTTGCTGAAAAAGTATCGCATAAGGGCTTTTTTTATAAATTGTCTAAACGCTGTAAGCATTATTTGGCTTTTGAAGATGCGGTATTTAATCAACATAGCCAAACCAAGATTATGGTGTTAACTAAACAGCAGATTAGTGATTTTGAGCACTATTACCATACTGATCCGTCACGCTTTTACCTATTGCCACCCGGTATTGCGCAAGATCGCCAATACAATCATGAGTCGCTGGCTAAAGGTAAGCAATTTAGGCAAGCCAATCAAATTGATGAAGATCATTTTGTGGTTGTGCAAATTGGATCGGATTTTAAACGTAAAGGGGTGGATCGTTCGTTAACTGCCATTGCCGCTTTACCTGATGAATTAAAGCAAAAAGTCACTTTTTTAGTGGTAGGGCAAGACAAACCCGATGCTTATCAAAAACTAGCTGCAAAACTGGGCATTGGGCATCAAGTTCGTTTTTTTGCAGGACGTAATGATATCCCTGACTTTTTATTTGCAGCAAATTTGCTATTACACCCTGCAAGGCAAGAAGCTGCCGGTATGGTTTTGGTTGAAGGATTGGCCGCTGGTGTGCCGGTTATTGTATCGGGCATTTCAGGGTATGCTTATCATATACACGATGCCAACGCTGGGGGGATCCTTGCCGAGCCTTTTATACAAGAAGATCTCAATCACGCGGTGCAAAATGCCATAACCAATCACGATCAATTACTAACATGGCATAACAATGCGGTACACTATGGCCAGACGGCTGATTTATATCATTTAGCTCAGCGTGCCGCAGATATTATTTTAGGTTGTGATCATTATGAATGAGTTGAAGTTAAAATCCCCTTTTGATGCTTTGTGGAAAGATAAAGATCCGTTTGCGGAAGTTGAGTTAATCTCGGGTAAAGTTTATCGCGCGGTTAAGCAACGTAAGACGTTGAATTTTGAGCTCGATGGCGAATCTTATTTTATTAAAATTCACCGCGGTTCAACAATAAAAGAGATTGTGAAGAATCTTATTTCGCTACGTTTACCTGTTTTAGATGCTAAGCAAGAGTGGGATGCGATTGAGCGTTTGGAGCAAGTTGGCGTTAATACGATGGATGGGCGCGCATTTGGTCGTAAGGGATTAAATCCACTGACTCGTCATTCGTTTATTGTGACAAGAGATCTTAACCCGACTGTGAGTTTAGAAGATTTTACTAAATCATGGTTAACTAACCCACCTAGCTATCATATAAAGCGTTGTTTAGTTATTTATTTGGCAAAAATGGTCGCCCAAATGCACGCCGCTGGGGTTAATCATCGTGATTGTTATTTGTGTCACTTTTTGCTTGATATCCCACTTTTTGAAAATCATCAGCAAATAAAATTATCGGTGATTGATTTACACCGTGCTCAGGTTCGTAAAACGGTTCCTGTGCGTTGGCGTGATAAGGATTTAATTGGGCTTTATTTTTCAGCCATGAATATTGGGCTAACCAATCGCGATATTTGGCGATTTTTGAAAGTCTATTTTAATCAACCTTTAAAAACGATTTTGCGTAATGAAGCTAAGTTAATTGCTAGTACGCATCAAAAAGTTGAACGAATTCGTAAAAGGACAGAAAAGTATCATCTTTAAAGCATAAGGAGGTACCATGTTTATTGAGCAAATGGATATTTCAGGATTTAAAGGTATCAAATCGCTATCTTTAACCTTAAATCCAAGCGCTAGCGTGCTAATGGGTGAAAACCGTTGGGGTCGGTCGAGTTTGATTAGCGCTTTGCAATTGCTGTCACTTGATAATCAGTTTTATCAATTTGTGGATTCTGATTTTTATCACGATAAATACGATGTCTATGGCAATAAAATTGTGATTAAAATAACCTATTGTGAGTCTTATTTTAATGAACTTAACAATCCCATCTATCAACAACTATTGCCCGTTGCTTATACTGTTGATCAAGATAAACTGCGTCGAATCACTTACCTCATTACCGCCAATAAACAAGCCGATAAGATTATAACCCAACACTCTTTGGTAGATTTGCAACAAAGAACTTTCGCTTTTGCTGATCACAAGGCGTTAATTGCCCATTTAATTATGCTTAACCCTGTTATGGCACTAAAAAGCTCGATTAGTCTGCAGAATTTACCCATTACCAATCAGCCCTTATCAGAATACTATACTTTGCAACTTTGTGAGCAATTAAAAGCGTATTCGACACAATTGACACAAGATGAGTTACACCGCGGTTTGCAAGCTGCTAGAGCGCTTTTAGAGTATTATTTTGCCGATCAAGAGCACCGTTACCATTATAAGCATGTTGCCCAAAAAGGCTCACCACGTAGTGAAGATTGGAATTCGCTTGAGCGAATTAATAATGTGTTAGATGATCTTGATAACGACTATTTGCGAACCGCACTGTTAGGGATTTTGGGGTCGATCATTAATGCCAAAGGCCATAATACGCTTTCACAACACGCTGTGCCTATTTTGATTTTAGAAGAGCCAGAAAGTCAGTTACATCCGATTATTTTGTCGGTCGGCTTTCGATTGTTGAAGCATCTGCCAACACAAAAAATCATTACGTCTAATTCAAGTGATTTGGTTTCGTTATTTCCATTAGAGTGTCTGTACCGATTGATTCGTCTACCCGATAAAATTGTGCCCAAATATATCACGCCCCAATCTTTTGGGATTGATGATAGCCGGCGCATTTTGTTCCATATTTTTTACCGCCGTGCCAGTGCACTATTTGCCCGTTGTTGGCTGTTAGTCGAAGGAGAAACCGAAGTTTGGCTACTGCGTGAATTGGCTGAACAGAGCGGTTACCATTTAAGTTCTGAAGGCGTTCAGTTAATTGAGTTTGCGCAATGTGGTTTAAAACCGTTGATTAAATATGCTAATAAAATGGGCATTCATTGGTATGTGATAACCGATGGAGATATGGCTGGTAAGAAATATGCCGATACCGTAAAATCGCTATGTGGTGACGATAAAAATCCCGATGATTACTTAACCGTTTTACCAGCCCGAGATATTGAAAACTTTTTATTTAAACATGGTTTTAGTCATGTTTATAAACTCGCCGCTTATAATACAACACAGCATATTGATCTGCCTGTACATCAAATTATTCAAAAAGCGATTCATAAAAGTTCAAAACCTGATCTTGCTATTGCCATTTGTGATGATGCAAAATCACGTGGTATAAACGCTATACCGCGTTTGTTAACTGATACCTTTGCCAAAATTATTAAAGTATCTAAGGCGCTAGTTTAAGTCACTACCGTGTAAAAAATAGTTTAAGATTGATATCAAGAAGATAAACCATTCCGCTGGCATCATTTCAGCGGAATGGAATGTAGGTTAAATCTATTTGGTGATTCGTTTATATTTAGCGCGTTTTGGCTCTAATGCCTCAGCACCTAGTGTGCGTTTTTTCCACTCTTCGTACTCGGTAAAGTTACCTTCAAAAAATTCAACATGGCCTTCATCTTGATAATCCAAAATATGGGTGGCAATGCGATCTAAAAACCAACGGTCATGTGAAATCACTAAGGCACAGCCCGGAAACTCTAATAATGCATTTTCCAGTGCACGTAGCGTTTCGACATCTAAGTCATTGGTCGGTTCGTCAAGTAACAGAACATTACCGCCTACTTGCAATAATTTGGCTAAATGCACGCGTCCACGTTCACCGCCTGAAAGTTCACCTACACGTTTTTGCTGATCAACACCTTTAAAGTTAAAACGACCAACATAAGCACGGCTTGGAATTTCAAAATTACCAATACGCATAATATCTTGACCATTTGAGATCTCATCCCAAACGGTTTTTTTATCATCCATGTTATCGCGGAACTGATCAACCGAAGCTAACTGCACGGTTTCACCTAAAGTAATGGTACCTGAATCGGGTTGCTCTTTTCCCGATAGCATTCTAAATAGCGTGGATTTACCAGCCCCATTTGGACCAATAATGCCAACAATTGCCCCTTTAGGAATGCTAAAAGAGAGGTTATCAATCAACACACGATCGCCATACGATTTAGTTAGGTTATTGACCTCAATCACTTTATCACCCAAACGTTGCCCAGGCGGAATAAATAGTTCATTAGTTTCGTTACGTTTTTGGTAATCGTTGCTGTTGAGTTCTTCAAAACGGGCTAAACGGGCTTTGCTTTTTGCTTGGCGTCCTTTTGGATTTTGCCGTACCCACTCAAGTTCTTTTTCAATCGATTTACGACGTGCTGATTCGGTCGAAGCTTCTTGCGCTAAACGCTGATCTTTTTGTTCAAGCCAAGATGAGTAGTTCCCTTCCCAAGGAATGCCTTCACCACGGTCAAGTTCTAAAATCCAACCAGCTACGTTATCTAAAAAGTAGCGATCGTGGGTTACCGCAACAACGGTACCTTCGTAGTCATGTAAAAATCGTTCTAACCATGCAACCGATTCGGCATCTAAGTGGTTGGTTGGTTCGTCAATTAATAACATATCAGGTTTTTCCAGCAATAACTGACAAATAGCCACACGACGGCGTTCACCACCGGATAAGTTTTCAATTTTCGCATCCCAATCAGGTAAACGCAGTGCATCAGCAGCTCGTTCTAATTGGTTATCTAAATTATGCGCATCTTGTGCTTGAATAATGGCTTCTAGTTCAGCTTGTTCTTTGGCTAATTTGTCAAAATCGGCATCAGGATCAGCATAAGCGGCATATACTTCATCTAATCGAGCCAATGCTTGTTTAGCATCACCAACCGCTTGTTCAACAGCTTCGCGTACGGTTTGTTTAGGATCTAATTTCGGCTCTTGTGGTAAATAACCAATTTTAATGCCTGGCTGTGGGCGTGCTTCACCTTCAATTTCGGTATCAACCCCTGCCATAATTCGCAGTAAAGTGGATTTACCCGCTCCATTTAAACCAAGCACACCAATTTTGGCACCCGGAAAGAAGCTTAAAGAAATATCTTTTAAAATATAGCGTTTAGGAGGAACAATCTTCCCAACGCGATTCATGGTATAAACATATTGCGCCATAAAACATCATCCGTTTATTGGGTTAAAAATAGCAAAAGGCATTTGCTATATGACTAATGGCGTATATTGTAGCGATTCTGGAGATTGGGTCTAGGGTTATTTGTAATAATGTGAGTAATTTGGTTAAATGGTGTTAACGGTAGATTTATATAAAACCGTTCAAATTCACCCCATGTGCATATATAATCAACAATACCTTAAATTAGATTGTATTTATTATGCAAGAAATAGTCGTTGAGTATCATATCAATCATCAATATATACAAGATTCTTATTATGCATATCTTGGTTCTTTAGATGAAGAATTTACGCAAAAATTAAACAACTCAATTGCCAATAATATGCGAAATTTTGCCATCACTTTCGATAATGAAAAATGGGTAAAACAAAATAAAGATAAAAATGAATTCAGTACTTTTTATTACTCAGATTTATTTCAGGTACATCAAGCACAAAACGGTTTTGTTTTTTTTATCAATAAAACACATTTTGAATTTGTAAGCTACGATCTGTTTAAACCTGATGATCTAATTATGGTTAAACGTTATTTAGAGCCTTACTTTTCTAAAAATCAAGAAACACAAATAGCAGTAATTAAAAATTACGTACTGGACTATCACCGAATTTATACTTTGGCTCGTTATGTATTTCGTAAAACATCCTTATTTTTTATGATAGTAGCGTGTTTCTTTTTTCTTGGTAGTGTTTTATTTTTTTCAAAAAACTTTCTTGTATCTGGCTTGCTGTTTTTACTCTCATTTTTGTCAGTTATTTGTTCTAAAAATAGTACAAAAGAATTCGCAAAAAATAGTGTTAAAACATTAGATGATTCATTTCAAAATATGAGTTGTATTTTTTATGAAGATCGCATTGAATTCATACCTAAGAATATAATATTAACGTTTAATATAAAATATTCTCAATTTTATAAAATTGAAAAATTCAACAAAGGCTATTTGTTCTATATTCAAAAATATGCTTGTTATCTCTGTTTTAACGAAGACTTTACTCCAGAACAACAACAAGTACTAGAAGATAAACTCAAGCAATATCAAAATTATTATCAAAAATGATGTAAAGCCATTTTAAGGTATCCCACCTTTTACTAGGTGGGATAATTTGGAAACGTTATTTTTGTTTATAAAAACGTAAAAAGTTGCTCTTTCGATAAGCGTGATTTTGGTCGATGAGCGTTGCCGTCATTTTCGGCTCGATAGCCTAATGTGGCTACAATAACACTTTTAAGCCCTTTGCTTTTGAGCTCTAAAATCTCGTCCATTTTTTGGGCGTCATATCCTTCAATAGCCGTTGAATCAATACCTATTGCCGCTGCTGCAAAAAGCAGTTGCCCTAATGCGAGGTAAGCTTGTTTACTTTCCCAACATTGTTGCGATTCAATGGTTGTGCTATTAAGCTTTACAAAGTGCCGACGACCTTGATCTTGTGCTTGTTTAAGATCGGCTGAAGGGTATCGACCGTCTTTCTCTTCTTGATTAAGCAAGTTGACTAAATGGGCTTCATCTATTGGCGTTTTAATACAAAAGACAATAGTGTGCGAAGCACCAGTCACTCTTGGTTGATTAAATTCAAGTATAGCGGGTAAAATTTTATTTTTTGACGCATCACTATCAATAACATAAAAATGCCATGGTTGTGAGTTAACTGATGATGGGCTATTTCTTAAAACAGTTAATAATTGTTCAATCTTGTCGGCAGGAATTTTTTTGGTTGGATCATAATGTTTGGTTGTATAGCGTTTTTGAGAAATATCAACTATGTTCATTGTTATACCCTCGTGAGTTATTCTTTTCATTATTATAATTCGGTTTCATTATGTCTCAACTTATTATTTTAATAGATTTGTCAAATAGTGAAGCAATACTTAATTTAGTATTAGGTACTTTGTTTTAATAAAAATAGAATATATTAAGATTGGCTGCAAATAATCATTGACACCACTAATATCATTTGGTAAAAATATCATCAGTTTTAGTCTGTATTAATTACAATCAAAATAGAGATTTTTATGTTTGTTAACTATTTATCACTCGACCTCAGCCTCCTCCTCGCATCAACTTGCGCGGATAGCTTGTGTGTGGAGTAAAAGAAGTAGTTAAATAAAGACTCAACAAATTACAAGAACCCGCGCTAAAGTGCGGGTTTTTTGTTTTCTTAACTTGAAATACCGTGATAGCGCTAAAATATATAAAAAGGAAAAACAATGAGTGATCAAGTTATTATTTTTGATACAACGTTACGTGATGGCGAACAGGCATTGCAAGCAAGTTTAAGTGTTAAAGAAAAGTTACAAATAGCGCTTGCACTTGAGCGAATGCGAGTCGATGTGATGGAAGTTGGCTTTCCTGTATCATCACCCGGTGATTTTGAATCGGTACAAACGATTGCAAAAACAATTAAAGATAGCCGTGTTTGTGCCTTATCTCGTTGTGTTGATAAAGATATTGATGTTGCAGCCGAGGCATTAAAAGTTGCCGATCAATTTCGAATTCATACTTTTATGGCAACATCAACCTTACATGTTAAAGATAAATTAAAAATGACATTTGATGATGTCATTGAACGGGCTGTGCACTGTATCAAACGTGCACGTAATTATACTAATGATGTGGAGTTTTCTTGTGAAGATGCAGGTCGTACCCCAATTGATAACTTATGTCGGATCGTTGAAGCAGCAATTAAAGCCGGGGCAAGAACGATCAATATTCCGGATACTGTCGGTTATACTGTCCCTTATCAATTTGGTGGCATTATTCATACCTTATTTGAACGTGTCCCGAACATTGATCAAGCGGTTATCTCTGTGCATTGCCATGATGACTTGGGCATGTCGGTGGCTAACTCGATTAGCGCGGTTCAAGAAGGCGCTCGGCAAATTGAAGGGGCGATGAATGGTTTAGGCGAACGTGCAGGTAATACCGCTCTTGAAGAAGTGATTATGGCAATCAAAGTTCGCCAAAATATTTTAAATGTTCATACCAATATCAATCATCAAGAGATTTATCGTACCAGCCAAATTGTCAGCCAAATTACTAACATGCCAATTCCGGGCAATAAAGCAATTATTGGTAGTAATGCTTTTGCTCACTCGTCAGGAATTCATCAAGATGGGGTTTTAAAAAATCGTGAAACTTACGAGATTATGACCCCTGAATCAATCGGCTTAAATCAAATTCAATTAAATTTAACCTCTCGCTCTGGACGCGCCGCGGTAAAACATCGTTTAGAAGAGCTAGGGTATCACGATAAAGATTATAACTTAGATCAAGTCTATGAGGCGTTTTTAGAACTAGCTGATAAAAAAGGCCAAGTGTTTGATTATGATTTAGAAGCATTAATCTTCATCAACCAATTGAAAGACGAAAAAGAGCATTATGTTTTGGATTATTTTAATGTTCAGTCGGGTTCAACAGTGGTTTCAACTGCTTCAGTCAGTTTATTAATTGGCGATAAAAAGTATTCCGATGCAGCAACAGGTAATGGTCCGGTCGATGCGGTTTACCAAGCCATAAATCGGATTACTGGCGAACCGATTTCGATTGTCAAATACCAATTAGCTTCTAAAGGACAAGGTGAAAACGCGTTAGGGCAAGTGGATATTGTTGCCGAATATAAGGGGCGTAAGTTCCATGGTGTTGGGCTTGCAACCGATATTGTTCACTCATCGGCGTTAGCTTTAATTAATGTATTAAATAATGTGTATAGAGCAAATCAAGTTGCCCAAGAAAAACAAAAATTACACCAAGATTAAAAAATTATTTGTTTTGCTCGTTTAACAGCAAAATAAGAAGATTAAATGAGATTATAAAGGAATAAAAAATGTCACAAAACTACCATATTGCAGTACTGCCCGGCGATGGCATTGGCCCTGAAGTGATGAAACAAGCCTATAAAGTATTGGATGTTATCCGCCAAAAATATCAACTTTCTATTACTACTAGCGAATATGATGTCGGTGGTGCAGCAATTGATATTCACGGTTGTCCATTACCTAATGAAACCCTTGAGGGTTGTGAAAAAGCGGATGCCATTTTATTTGGTTCAGTGGGCGGACCAAAATGGACTAACTTACCACCCGACCAACAACCTGAACGCGGTGCGTTATTGCCACTACGCAAACATTTCAAATTATTTGCTAATATGCGCCCTGCTCGCTTATATCAAGGATTAGAAGATCTTTGCCCACTACGCGCCGATATTGCCGAGCGTGGTTTTGATATTTTATGTATGCGCGAATTAACTGGCGGTATCTATTTTGGTCTACCAAAAGGACGAGAAGGAAGTGGTGCGCAAGAAAAGGCTTTTGATACTGAAGTGTATCACCGTTTTGAAATCGAACGCATCGCCAAAATGGGCTTTGAAGCCGCGCGTTTACGCCGTAAGAAAGTGACATCAATTGATAAAGCTAATGTATTACAAACCTCAATTTTATGGCGTGAAGTGGTGAGTGAAGTTGCTAAAAACTATCCAGATGTTGCTCTTGAACATATGTATATCGATAATGCTACTATGCAATTAGTTAAAGATCCTTCACAGTTTGACGTAATTTTATGTTCAAATTTATTTGGTGATATCTTGTCTGATGAATGCGCTATGATAACGGGCTCTATGGGTATGTTACCTTCTGCCAGCCTTAACGAACAAGGTTTTGGATTATACGAACCTGCAGGTGGTAGTGCGCCAGATATTGCTGGTAAAAACATTGCCAATCCAGCAGCACAAATTCTATCTTTAGCATTGCTAGTCCGTTATAGCTTAAAAAGAGATGATATTGCCTCAGCTATTGAAACAGCCGTAAATAAAGCATTAGAGCAAGGCTATCGTACTATTGATCTAGCCCAAAAAGAACAGCCTGTATCGACCGATGAAATGGGTGATATTATTTGTAAGTTGATTTAACCGCATGGTTTGATTACAACCGTAAATAAAATAATGCGATAAACTAATTCGTTAGTACTTGTTGTAAAAATAATAAGGAATATGCAATGTCAAAAACACTGTATCAAAAATTATATGATGCACATGTCGTTTATGAAGCACCAAACGAAACACCTATTTTATATATTGATCGTCATTTAGTGCATGAAGTCACCTCTCCACAAGCATTTGATGGTTTGCGAGCAATGAATCGTAAAGTGCGTCAGCCTCATAAAACTTTTGCGACCATGGATCATAATACTTCAACCAAAAGTAATGATTTAAATGCTTGCAGCGAAATGGCTCGCATTCAATTAACTGAACTGGCAAAAAACGCCAAGGAGTTTGGTGTTTCGTTATATGATTTACAAAGCCCATTACGTGGTATTGTCCATGTGGTCGGTCCTGAACAAGGTATGACTTTACCCGGTATGACTATTGTGTGTGGTGATTCACATACCGCAACTCATGGCGCATTTGGCGCACTCGCATTTGGGATTGGCACATCTGAAGTTGAGCATGTGCTAGCCACTCAAACCTTAAAACAAGGTCGAGCTAAAACCATGAAAATCGAGGTCAAAGGTCAAGTAGCTGAAGGAATCACTGCCAAAGATATTATATTAGCGATTATTGGTAAAACCACCAGTGCTGGTGGTACTGGGCATGTGGTTGAATTTTGTGGTGATGCCATTAAGTCATTATCAATGGAAGGACGTATGACATTATGCAATATGGCAATCGAGATGGGGGCTAAAGCTGGTATTATTGCGCCAGATGAAGTGACTTTTGAGTACTTAAAAGGTCGTCAATTTTCGCCAAAGGGTGAAGATTTTGAAAAAGCTGTTGCCTATTGGAAAACCCTAAAAACCGATGACGGTGCGCAGTTTGATACCGTAGTCACACTTGAAGGTAAAGATATTGCACCTCAAGTCACTTGGGGAACAAATCCGGGTCAAGTCACATCCATTGATGCAACAGTACCCAATCCTGATGGTTTTACAGATCCTATCGAGAAGCATTCCGCTGAACGCGCATTAACTTATATGGGATTAACCGCTGGCACCAAAATGACAGATATTAAAATCAATAAAGTATTTATTGGCTCATGTACAAATTCGCGAATTGAAGATTTACGCGCAGCAGCGCAAATTGCTAAGGGTCGTAAAGTGGCAGAAGGTGTACAAGCATTAGTCGTGCCTGGCTCAGGTCCTGTTAAAGAACAAGCCGAAGCCGAAGGATTAGATAAAATTTTTCTCGACGCTGGTTTTGAATGGCGGTTACCGGGCTGTTCAATGTGCCTTGCAATGAATGACGATAAATTAGCACCTGGGGATCGCTGCGCATCAACCAGTAATCGTAATTTTGAAGGCCGCCAAGGGCGGGATGCCAGAACCCATTTAGTCAGCCCTGCTATGGCTGCTGCAGCGGCTATTACTGGTCATTTTACTGATATTCGCAAACCGTTTTAAGGAGACTTGTCATGGCTAAATTTACAAAACATACCGGATTAGTTGTTCCTTTGGATGCGGCTAATGTTGATACAGATGCAATCATTCCAAAACAGTTTTTACAGAAAGTAACACGTACTGGATTTGGTAAACATGCCTTTCATGAATGGCGCTTTTTAGATGATGCTGGCGAGCAGCCTAATCCTGAATTTGTCTTGAATAAACCCCGCTATAAAGGTGCCAGCATTTTATTAGCACGTGAAAATTTTGGATGCGGTTCTTCTCGTGAACATGCCCCTTGGGCATTAGCTGATTATGGCTTTAAGACTATTATTGGTTCAAGCTTTGCCGATATCTTTTACAATAACTCATTTAACAATCAGTTATTATTGGTTAATTTATCCGAAGAAGATGTCGATGAGCTATTTAAAATTGTTGAAGCCAATGAAGGCATTGAGTTTACCATTGATTTAGTCAATGAAGTTGTTATTGCTGGCGACAAGCAATATACATTTAAAATCGATGCTTTTAAACGTCATTGCTTGTTAAATGGGTTAGATAATATTGGCTTGACCTTACAACATGAAGAAGCAATTAGCGACTTTGAACAAAAAATCCCTTCATTTTTAGCTTAACTTTAACTTTTGGGCGCTTATTTGCGCCCAATAATGAGAATTAACAATGGCAACACATCATGACAATGTTAAACAGCAGTTTGGCGAACAAGCCAATGCTTATTTAACCAGTAAAGTACATGCTCAAGGGCCTGATCTTGAATATTTATCTAACCTACTTATACCTCATTCCGAAGCAAGTCTACTTGATATGGGATGTGGCGCAGGTCATGTCAGTTTTATTGCAGCAAAATATGTTAAACATGTTACAGCCTATGATCTTTCAAATGAAATGTTATCGGTTGTAGCGCAAACAGCGAAAGAGCGCGGTTTACAAAATATAACCGTTAAGCAAGGTTATGCTGAATATCCACCTTTTGCTGATAATCAATTTGATATTGTTGTCAGCCGTTACTCAGCACATCACTGGCATGATGTGGGCAAAAGTATTCGACAGCTTCATCGCATAACCAAAGCTGGTGGTAAATTAATTATTATGGATGTTGTTTCACCTGGTCATCCTGTACTAGATATTTGGCTACAAACTGTTGAAGCTTTGCGTGATACATCACACGTTCGCGACTATACCCCCGGTGAGTGGTTAACCTTTTTAACTGAAGCAGGTTTCGTCATTAACAATATAGCCCGCCATCGTTTAACTCTCTCTTTTGATACATGGGTTAAACGAATGCGTACCCCTGAACCGTTAATTGAGGCAATACGAATTTACCAAGAAACGGCAGCTGACGATACAAAAAGTTATTTTGAACTTCAAGCTGATGGTTCTTTTACTACGGATATGATGATTATTGAAACTGAAAAAGTCATTTAAAATAATCCGTTGCCGTAAACAGCTTTAAATTTAAAGCTGTTTACGTTGGCTTGATGAAGGAATTGATAAGGCTTCACGGTACTTTGCTACGGTTCGACGAGCAATAATTATACCTTGCTCTTCAAGCATTGCGGCCAATTTACTATCACTTAACGGTTTTTTACTATCTTCTGCTAATATATATTTTTTAATTAAAGCACGAATAGCCGTCGATGAGGCTTCACCACCTGATTCCGTGTTTACATGGCTAGAAAAAAAGAATTTTAACTCAAATATTCCTGTAGGGCATTGTAAATATTTCTGTGTTGTCACACGTGAAATCGTTGATTCGTGCATGTCTATTGCCATTGCAACATCAGACAAAATCATTGGTTTCATGTATTCAGTGCCGTGTTCAAAAAATGCTTGCTGATGTTCAACAATAAATTGACTTACTTTAAGTAATGTTTCATTACGATTTTCAATACTTTTAATAAACCAATTCGCATTTTGCATATGTGATCGGATATACTGGCTATCACTTTCATTTGCTATCTTTTCCATTGCAGCATATTGCTGATTAATGCGTAAGCGTGGCATAGTGTCATTATTCAAATCGACCATCCAGTTTCCATTCACTTTTTTTACTAAAACATCAGGGATCACATAATCTGGCGATGTAGTATTGATTGAATCACCTGGGTATGGCTGTAGATGTTGAATAAAATTGACGGCTTCTTTTAACTGCTCATCGCTAGCATTTAATACTTTTTTTAATGTTCTATAATCTCGATTCGCTAATAAATCTAAGTAGTTGTCAATAATTGGTTTAACTAGTAGTGGATAGGTTAAATATTGAATTTGGATAGACAAACACTCTTGTAACGATCTGGCACCAACGCCTATTGGATCAAAATGCCAAATACGCTTTAAAACAGTTTCAACTTCGTTCAGTTCAATTTCATCATTACCCAGCCCTTCGAGTATTTCTTCTGTGGTAACCGTTAAATAGCCCCGATCATCAATAGCTTCAATAATCGAAATGGCTATTGCCCTATCAGTATCACTAAATGGAGTGAGTTCAAGCTGCCATTCTAAATAATCATGTAGTGTTTCGTGAGTTTCACCTTGGTAAATCGGTAACTCATCATGACGGTAATCTGAATTCGTTCCTGATGGGGTTCCTGCGGTATAGATATCATCTAACGATGCATCTAATGGAATATCGTCGGGGATCTCTCGGCTATCTAAAGCTTCACGCGTATCAATATGTTCAATTTCATCGCTTTGGTCAACGTTAATTTCGTCATATTGATCAGCAACTTCAAGCAATGGATTATTTTCTAAAGCAGTTTGAATCTCTTGTTGGAGCTCTAAAGTTGACAACTGTAGTAATCGAATCGCCAATTGTAATTGTGGCGTCATAGATAATTGTTGAGATACTTTCAGTTGTAAACTAGGTTTTATCATAGCCTGAACTCGTTTCCTAAGTAAACGCGTTTTACATATTCGTTACTTAAAATATCATTAGGCGAACCTTCAGCAATTAAATGACCTTTATTAACAATATAAGCACGCTCACAAACATCTAACGTTTCACGCACATTATGATCTGTTATTAATACACCTAAGCCCCGATCACGTAGATGTTTAATGATACCTTTGATATCAATAACCGAAATCGGATCGACACCAGCAAAAGGCTCATCAAGCAAAATAAATTTAGGATTAGCCGCTAATGCGCGAGCAATTTCAACTCGTCGTCTTTCACCACCTGATAAAGATTGCCCTATACTGTCACGAATATGCGTAATATGGAACTCTTCAAGTAATTCTTCGGCACGGTCAATTTTTTCATTTTTATCAATATCTTTGCGCGTTTCTAAAATTGCCATAATGTTATCAATTACAGACAATTTTCTGAAAATAGAAGCCTCTTGCGGTAAGTAGCCGATGCCTTTTTGTGCTCGCTCGTGTAAAGGTAAAATGCTAATATCATGATCATCAAGATAAATTTTACCCGCATTTAAGGTCACAATACCAACCACCATATAAAAAGTGGTGGTTTTACCTGCACCATTAGGCCCCAATAATCCAACGATTTCGCCTGAATTAACGGTTAAACTGACATCTTCAACAACACGTCGTTTTTTGTATACTTTAGCTAGATTTTCCGCTTTTAAAATTGACATTTTATTTGCTCATCTCTTTAACTTGGTTTGGGATGATAGTGCTTTTTACTCGCCCATTTTTACCCGGCTGTGCAAATATTTGCTGTTTTTTGACGTCGTAAGTAATCTGATCACTAATAATATGATTATCTTGCTGAAATAATTCTGCATTACCTTGTAAAACAATATTATTTTGTTTGACATTGTAAATCACTTGTGAAGAGTGTCCTGTGACAACCTTATTGTTTTTTGGTAAAATTTGTTTGTAATTCACTGGATTACCATAAGCTGTAATTTTTTGTTTTTCTGTATCTTGCATTTCAGTGATAACCACTTTATCCGCTTTTATGGTTAATCCTTCTTGAACAATGACCACATTGCCAATAAATGTAATAGTATTATTTTCAATATCAATTTGTTGATTATCAGCATCAATTGCAATGGGTTTATTATCGGCAAATATCTTTGGACTTTCTGATTGCGTAGTCGGCTCATTTGCAAAACTACTTAAAGAGATAGGTAGTAATAAAATGAATGAACAAACAATTTTTTTTAGCGAACTCATGTTTTATTTTGCCTCAGTGTTATAATATGTTTTTACATTTTCAAGTATGTTAGCCGTTTTGGCACGCAAATCCCCTGCTAAACCAATACCGGTTGAATAAAACCCCACCCCATTAATGATGACTGGATCTTTTGATGTAACTAACTGTGAAGTTAAATCTACTACTGCATTATCTGTTTTTACTTGTTTTAATTGAGCTTCTTGAGTCAAATTATCTAACTGTACATCATGATAAAGGTACAAAAATTTATTACTCGTTAACGTCGCTTTCTTTGCTTTAATATGCCATGTAGCTACATTCTGTTGATCATAAATGGTGAAATTAGGCAAATCAAATTCAGTATTATCTGAATCATCATAATGCCTAACATGACTCGACTCAATTTTATACACAAGTTCACCTGATAAGTCGTAAATATCTGTCAACATCTCATCACTTTGATAAATCGGTTTATCTGATATATCTTGGGTAGATTGGCTTGCAACCCCATCTCCTTTTTGATAATTGTAATAAACACCGATAACAGCAATAAGAAGTAAAAGGCAGATCAGATTTTTTTTATTCATAACATACGTTAATCACGTTAATAAGAAATTATTATTTCGAATGTTCAAAATTTTATATATTTTACTTTATTTTTCGTTAAATTAATATCGAACATTAAAAGAAGTTAAATCGTTTTGTGGCAATAATTCATAAATTTTTACATGCGAAATACGTGACGAAGCAGGTCCGCCATTTTCAATCCATTGTGTTAATTTTGCTATTTGTAAACTATTACCTTGAGCAATAATTTCAACCTCGCCGTTATCTAAGTTCCGGACATATCCAACCAAACCAAGCTGTTGCGCTTGCTGATATGTAAAAAAACGAAATCCAACACCTTGCACTCGTCCTTTCACATTTATTTTAACTTTCTTAATCATCCTACAATCCCTCCGCTATTATTAACTCAAACATAGTTATCGTAATGATGAATAGGATTATACAAATTGTCAGCAGAAAATAATCATTCATGATCATAAGTCACTAACTTATACAAAAATAGATGTTATTGTACTCATAATTACTACACTAGTACGTTTAATATAAAATAACGTAATAATATTACTATTAAGTTGTTATTATTTAGATTTTTTTTATTTTGTTTTTTTAATAAAATAACAATTAGAATTAATAATAGATTATAAAAACAATGGAAATAAAAAATGCTATTAAACTATAAAAAAAGTCTGTTCTTATTTTTGCTATTATCAATATTAAGCTACTATATACTTTATTCGTGTGCTTTTGCCAATGTTGAAATTAATAACCCCCAAATTGGTAAAGTCGTTGACGAATTTAATGGTGTGAAAGTCTATTATAACGGTAGCATCAATAATGTAAGTGGAAGAAATATTGCTAAAGACGGCTATAACTTAGGTTTGAAATATCAATGTGTTGAATTTATTAAACGCTATTATTATCAACGCTTTAATCACAAAATGCCTAATAGCTATGGGCATGCAAAAGATTTCTTTGATCCATTAGTTGCTGATGGCAAAATTAATCGACAACGCAATTTATTACAATTCCACAATGGCTCACCTACTAAACCGCAGGTGGATGATATTGTTGTCCTTAATTGGTCTAGCTATGGGCATGTAGCTATTATCAGTAAAGTAACTGATACCGAAATCGAAATAGTGCAACAAAACCCAGGACCTAATGCAAGCAGTCGAGCAACGTTTCCTTTAATGTTTAAAAATGGAATATGGACAATAAAGATTGCTGGCGCTTTAGGTTATTTGCGTAAAAATAAATAATCGTTCGAATAAATCAAGTTATAAAAAAGATAAACGACATATTTATTTACAACAAAAAGAACAATCCATAGCTTTAATAAATACTAATCAACAAACCATTCATTTTTCTGCTTAGACACTATTTTTATTGTCTCTAAAATAGCCGATAAATGTTCATGTTGAGCTATAGCAGCAAGCTCAGGATCATGATTTTTTAAAGCTATCAGAATTTTTTCGTGTTGTTTAACAAGATCCTCTGGCGGAGAAATCTGTTCTAATGAAAGAAATCTGACTCTATCCATCATTGCTTTAATGTTCTCGACACTTTCCCAAGCCATTTGGCAGTCTATCACATTCATTAAAATTTGATGAAATTCATCATCTTTTTCAAGAAAATAATGAATATTCTTTTGTTTATTCGCTTCTTTTTGTTCATTAAGATTTTTTTGTAATAGTAAAATATCAGAATCTTTAATTTTTATCGCAGCTTGTTTTATAATTGCACATTCAACTGCATCGCGAATAAATTGCCCATCCATCACTTTTTTAATCGATATTTTTGTGACAAATGTTCCTCGTTGAGGAAGAATTTGCACTAGTCCCGCTTCGGCTAATTTAATGAACGCTTCTCTAACCGGTTGCCTTGAAACACTAAATTGACTAGAAATCTCTTTTTCTGACAGTAAAACACCAGGCAATACTTGACAAGTAATAATCGCTTTTCTTAATTTACGGTAAATTTGTTGATTAACGGGTTCTGAAATATTTAAGACAGCAGATTTAAACATATATCATTCTTATGGTAAGGAACAAAATAAGGAAGAATAGTAGGATATTTTTAGGTATAAGAAAAGTTTTTTTGATTAGAATGGCAACACATTTTCAAACAAAAAATTAAGGGATAAGTGTTTTTTAAATTTAACAGGAGGCAAATATCCTAACAAAAAATGTAATCGTTTATGATTATACCAATAGGAATAAGCCGAAAAAGCGAGTTTTAACTCAGCCATTGAGTTAAAACGTTGGCTTTTTTTACAAATTTCGTCTTAATTGTTTTAAATGTCGCTTCCGCTACCCTTTGTCATTAGGTTAAATCCGCAACAACAATTTGTTCTTTATCACCTACATCAAATTGTCGTTGCAGGTGATTTTTGTCGATTTTTGATTGATACGCTGGTTATCACGCAGTTTATCTAAACAAACATTTATCTAACAAACAAAGACAGTAGAATTTTTGTTAAAAAGTTTCAGGATTGCACTACGTTTATGTATAAAAACAATAAAAATAAAATAGATATTAATGGGTAAATATTCTCTAGTTTGCTGTTTTGTTTCATTTTTAAGTAAAGATAACCCTTTAGTATCAACGTGTAGCATTTCACCCGGATAGGTTTTGTTATAGCGTTTAGCCAAATTGGTGACCGTTATTTTTTCTTTATGATATAAGCGCCATATCTCTTGTCTGTGATAAGGCGTTAATTTTGTTTTTTATGTATATTCATTACAGTCGTTTCTCAAATTACTGTAAACAACGCGAGGAATTTCTACAATTTGTTTGGAAGGTAATGCGACAGTTGTTAATGGTGGAAAGCTAACTTCACTAAATTCATTATTATTTCCATTTTTTCTTTTTTAAATACTCTTTTGGGCTTTCTAACCAGGATATTGGAAAAAGACTATAAACAATTAGAAATATAAATGCT
Source organism: Gilliamella sp. ESL0254 (assembly GCF_013344985.1). NCBI lineage: Bacteria > Pseudomonadati > Pseudomonadota > Gammaproteobacteria > Orbales > Orbaceae > Gilliamella > Gilliamella sp. ESL0254. The sequence continues at coordinate 611 of NZ_JAAEDU010000001.1, read as the reverse complement.
GATAATAAAAGAGGACCATAATCTTGATTAGAACGTACTATAATTTTAAGTTCACTTACAATTATAATTTGGATACCCAGAGCAATATAATTGAAAACCAACATAATGCGCCTTTGCCATTTCAACTTTTTATTATATTGATAATCACTTATTGTATATTTTCTAAAGCGATAGGTAATAATAATAGGCAAAATAGAGAAAAAGTAATACGCAATGTATATCAATATAATCATCTGTGTTATTTCTCTAGTTGTTAATGGTGGAAAGCTAACTTCACTAAATTCATTATTATTTCCATTTTTTCTTTTTTAAATACTCTTTTGGGCTTTCTAACCAGGATATTGTAAAAAAATTATAAATAATTAAAAATATACATGCTGATAATAAAAGAGGACCATAATCTTGATTAGAACGAACGATACGTTCGAGTTCACATGCAATTATAATTTGAACAGCTGCAGCAACATAATTAAAAACCAACATGATGCGCCTTTGCCATTTCAACTTTTTATTATATTGATAATCACTTATTGTATATTTTCTAAAGCGATAGGTAATAATAATAGGCAAAATAGAGAAAAAGTAATACGCAATGTATATCAATATAATCA